>NZ_FOGC01000005.1:34556-219124 GCF_900111105.1 Rosenbergiella nectarea
CCGGTCGTAGTGGATCCGCTGCCGGAAGATAGCAGTATTGAGGCCACAACTAGCCCTGCACCGGAAGAGAAGAATTTTGCGGATTATATTCTTATTCTGCCGCTATCGGATATTCCGCCGATTTATGTATACCTTAGCAAGCCGCCTGTTGAGTTTTTGGATGTTGAGCGTTATAGCGATTTTTTGCGCAGATCTCGTCAAGGCAAGTATGAGGCTGATCATATGCCATCGAAAGCAGCAGTTAAGGCATATCTGAAAGCACATTATCCTGACATGACGCCTGAAGATATTGAGCTTGCTTCTCAAGATGTTGCTGCAATAGTGATACCTAAAAAGGTACACCAGCAAATCAGCGAAACCTACGGTGGGCGTAACACATCTGTACAAATTGAACTGGACTCAAAAAATCTCAGGGCCGCTCTTGATCGTAATCTTGATGTCATTAAACCAGCTCTAAAAGAGCAAGGGGCAACAGAAAATCAAATACAATCAGCAAGGCCGAAAATGCATAAACTAAACAGTGAAATGGAGTTATATAAATGACAGTGAATATTGACGCTTTAATAAGCTGTTTAGGGAAAACATATCAGGAACTTATTGATAATGAATTGATCCCTTATAAAAGCCCTCCTACAGGCTCATCTGGAGACCCTGACCTATGTCTTGATATGGCAAAAGAAGGCCTTTTCTTGTCCTTTAAGAGGGATGGCCGGATATTGCAGGCTATCGTCGTAAAAATCCAGAATGATAAGGCTAAAAACTGGATGTTTCCAAATGAATTACCACAGCCATTGCAGAGAAACATGTCGAGGAAATGGGTTCATGAAAATATAGGTGTGCCATTAAGAAGCAATCCTCCGAAGGTGGTTATGCGGCGGGCTTTTGGCTGGACAGATCTTTATGAAGCCCAAAACCGATTAATACCTACAATGATGCAGATAAGCTATGACACATCAGTTCAAGTCAGGTCTGTAACATTTCTTCCTGCTTCCGATCTTCGCTGGTAGCTTTCGTTCTTCTCATAAACGCAGCACACAAGATTTGTTGTGCTGCTTTATTTCTTATCCTTTCAAACTCAGCGGGCGATAGCCGCCGCGACAAGTGCTGCGAATGCTCAGACGGCTGTTGAAGGTGCCAGTGTTCTTGGATTGGTAGGTGGCAGTGCCATTACGTCAGGAACCTGGGCAGTAAAACTGGGTGAAATAGTAACCGGGCTCGGAAGGATTGCCGCCAGTGGCCCCGGTGCTCCGATCGCCGCAGTGGTGATGGGTATGATGCCCGGAAGACTCAATGACGGTGAACAGGATTATTTAGACCGGATAAGGTTGGCGCAACTGCGTGAAGCGCCAACGCGGGTACGCTATAGCTGGGAGCAGGACGATAAAGGCAATCTGGTTCCCCGTGGCTGGCATACGCCACCGGGTAAAGATAGGGTGCGTGTGCGTAAAATGGCGTGGGACAGCAGCCGAAAAGCTTATCCGTTTAGCGTATATCCCTTACGAGGGGCTTTGCATTTTTTACTAGACGTGAGTAGACAAGCTTGAGGGGGTAATCAATTGCTAGAAAAGCAAAAAGCCCGCTTAACTTGCGTTATGCGGGCTTCTTAAATATGGCTCCTCTGACTGGACTCGAACCAGTGACATACGGATTAACAGTCCGCCGTTCTACCGACTGAACTACAGAGGAATTGCTTGGTGCGTAATGTACGGCTTGTCAGCAGGCTTGTCAAAATAAAAATTAACGATAACAGTCTGATTGCCGCTTTTATCAGCAGAGTGATGAATAACTCAACACTCTGCTCAAGGCGTAACGACTAAGTCATTAACGCTTTGGCATGAAAGCGTAAATGTTCCTCGATAAAAGTGCTGACGAAATAGTAGCTATGATCATAATCCGGCTGATAACGGAAGGTAACCGGTAGCGCTTTCTCTTTACAGCGGGTTTCCAGCAGTTCTGTAGTGAGTTGTTGAGGATAGAAGGGGTCTGCAAGCCCTTGGTCGATCAAGGTCACCGGTAGCGAGTGACCCTGTTCCACTAACCTTAGACTGTCCCACTGTTGCCACTGAGTAGTATCGCTGCCTAGATAGGCGGTAAATGCCTTCTGCCCCCAGGGAACCTGACTGGGCGCAACGATTGGAGCAAACGCCGACACGCTCTCAAAACGGCCCGGATTATTGAGCGCGACCATCAATGCACCGTGTCCGCCCATCGAGTGACCGGCGATCGATTGCCGACCATTGCTGGGAAAATGCGCGCTAATCAGCGCGGGGATCTCTTTGGTCAGGTAATCGTACATCGCGTAATGGCTGGCCCAAGGCTGCTGTGTCGCATTGAGATAGAACCCAGCCCCTTGACCGAGGTCCCAGGCGTCATCATCTGCGATATGCTCGCCGCGTGGACTCGTGTCGATCGCCACAACCATCAGACCGAGCTCGGCGGCATAACGCTGAAAACCGGCTTTGGTGATCAGGTTTTGCTCTGAACAGGTTAGGCCCGATAGCCAGTAGAGGACCGGAACCGACTGATGAGCGGCCTGCGGCGGCAAGTACACCGCAAACTTCATGTCACAGTGTAGGGTCTCGGAGGTGTGTTGCCACACCTCTTGCCACCCGCCAAAGCTTGCGTGCCGCTCTATGCGGGTAAGTGAATCGGTAGCCATCTTTTCCCCTTAAAAACGAATGACGGTACGGATAGATTTACCTTCGTGCATTAGGTCGAAGGCTTGGTTAATCTCATCCAAGGTCAGGGTATGGGTCACAAAGGGGGCGAGATCGATCTTGCCGGTCATCGCTTGCTTCACCATATCGGGTAACTGACTACGCCCTTTCACGCCGCCAAAGGCCGATCCTTTCCAGCTGCGTCCGGTCACCAATTGGAAGGGACGGGTAGAGATCTCTTTCCCTGCACCGGCCACACCGATAATAATGGATTGTCCCCAGCCGCGGTGTGCGCTTTCTAAGGCTTGACGCATTACGTCGACATTACCGATACATTCGAAAGTATGGTCGATGCCCCATTTATTCTTCTCTAATAGGACATCTTTAATCGACTTATCATGGTCTTTAGGGTTAATACATTCGGTGGCACCGAATTGGGTGGCTAAGGCAAATTTCCCAGGGTTGGTGTCAATGGCGATAATTTTTCCCGCCTGGGCTTGGCGAGCACCTTGTATCACCGCCAGACCGATGGCGCCTAATCCGAAAACTGCGACAGAGTCGCCCGGTTGCACTTTTGCAGTGTTATGCACCGCACCGATACCGGTAGTCACGCCGCAGCCGAGTAAACAGACATGCTCATGATTCGCTTCAGGGGTGATTTTGGCTAAGGAGACTTCTGCGACCACGGAATATTCACTGAAGGTCGAACAGCCCATGTAATGGTAGAGAGGTTGACCTTGATAAGAGAAACGGGTGGTGCCGTCTGGCATGACACCTTTGCCTTGCGTCTCTCGCACGGCGACACACAGATTGGTTTTTCCGGATTGGCAGAACTCACACTCGCCACACTCTGCGGTGTACAGGGGAATAACATGATCGCCAGGTTTAACGCTGGTAACCCCTTCACCGACTTCAATAACGATCCCCGCACCTTCGTGGCCGAGGACAACCGGGAATAGGCCCTCAGGATCTTCTCCCGATAAAGTGAACGCATCAGTATGGCACACACCGGTATGGGTATTTTTGATCAACACTTCGCCTTTCTTAGGCGCTTCGACATCGATTTCAACAATTTTTAAGGGTTGATTAGGGGCAAAGGCGACCGCAGCACGTGATTTCATTTTAGCGTCCTTATTGGGATTGAGCAGGGCAAAAGATAAGTGTAGAGGGGGTTTGGTTCGGTGAGAAGTTAAAATTTTCTTATACTTAACCTTAGGTGCTATCAATGACTACCCGCCACGTGCGTAGCGGGTAAATACTCAGGGGGGAGTTTTTGTCTGTGGGAAACTAAGGCTTACCGAGTTAGGCAATCTATAGAAACCAAAAAACCAGACGTCAGTAGACATCTGGTTTTTTTAAATTTGGCTCCTCTGACTGGACTCGAACCAGTGACATACGGATTAACAGTCCGCCGTTCTACCAACTGAACTACAGAGGAATTGTCGTGAAGACGGGGCAGATAATAGTGTTGTGCTCGGCGCTTGTCAAAGCTCTTTTTCCATTACTCTGTGCGTTTGCTGGCGAAATAGCCAAGCTGGGCAGACTCTATACAATCGATGCTGCACTATAAGATCAGTCTTTGCTTTATAAGGGTGCAAGCTAGGGCAAGATGGGTAGGCGTGTAAGAAAAAGGCCTAGAAATGGGGGCTTAGTAACATTGGCCTGATAATTGCTTAGTAGTTTCACTTGCGGCGAGTCTCACGCCACTCATTCTTGGTAGGAGTTAATCATGAATCTAAGACGCTTAAAATATTTTGTGAAAATTGTCGACACCGGTAGCCTAACGCGTGCAAGTGAAGTCCTGCATATTGCCCAACCGGCACTCAGTCAGCAGTTAGCCACCTTAGAGGGCGAGTTTAACCAACAACTGTTAATCCGCACCAAACGTGGGGTAATTCCGACGGATGCGGGACAGGTGCTATACCACCATGCGAAATCGATTTTAAAACAGTGCGAATTTGCTCGAGTGGCAGTCTCTTCCACACCCTTGATGACACAAACCGCTTAATTCTCTGCTGATTACGCTAGCCGCCTGCAACTTTCTTGAACAAAGTGATAAAAAACTATTGCTCAGGCGGCTTCCCCCCTTTAGGATCCTTCGCCGGAACGAAAACGTTTACGTATTGGGTACGTTCCAACACCATGAGCACGCGATCAATCCTAAAGCTGGCATTGTATCGTGTATAAATGACGATAATTTGAGAAAACAACATGCTCGAAAAGCTCTTTAAATTGAAGGCAAACAACACCAACGTTAAAACAGAAATCATTGCCGGTATTACGACCTTTTTGGCAATGGCCTATATTCTTTTCGTTAACCCCTCTATCTTGGGCCAGACCGGTATGGACAAGGGCGCGGTCTTCGTGGCAACGTGTTTAGCCGCGGCCATTGGCTCAGTATTGATGGGCATGATCGCTAATTTGCCTATTGCTCTGGCACCGGGAATGGGGTTGAACGCCTTCTTTACCTACACCGTTGTGTTACATATGGGCTATCACTGGCAAGTCGCCTTGGGAGCCGTCTTTATCTCTGCCGTGCTGTTTTTCTGTCTTTCTATTTTTAAAATTAGAGAATGGATTATCCGCAGCATCCCCCTCGCGCTACGCTCAGCGATTGCCGCCGGAATCGGTCTGTTTCTCGCCATCGTTGCGCTTGAAGGTGCTGGTATTGTCGTCGATAACCCGGCGACCCTAGTGGGCATGGGTGACTTAACTAAACCGGGTCCTCTCTTAGCGATTGCCGGATTCTTCCTGATCGTCATCCTCGAAGCACGTCGCGTTACCGGCGCAATCTTAATTGGAATCTTAGTGATTACCGCGATTTCCATTCTGACGGGTCTATCACCTTTCGGGGGAGTCATCTCCTCTCCACCTTCGCTTGCACCGACTTTCTTACAGTTGGATATTGCAGGGGCCTTTAATGTTGGGCTGGTGAGCGTTATTTTTGCCTTCTTATTTGTCGATGTTTTCGATAACTCGGGCACGCTGATTGGCGTCACGCGTAAAGCAGGGCTGACCGATGAGCACGGGAATATTCCTTCGATGGGACGCGCGCTGCTTTCTGATAGCATCGCTGCGCTGTTTGGTTCGCTATTGGGGACGTCAACTACTACCAGCTTTGTCGAGTCCAGTGCTGGCGCGGCTGTCGGTGGCCGGACCGGATTAACTGCAATAGTCGTAGGCATCCTCTTCCTGCTGTCGCTATTCTTCTCTCCGTTAGCCGGTAGTGTGCCAGTCTATGCGACAGCACCTGCACTACTGTTTGTGGCCGTTCTGATGGCGTCAGGGTTGGCAGAAATCGACTGGAAGGATATTTCTACCGCTGCACCGGTCACCATTACGGCATTGGCCATGCCATTGACCTATTCTATTGCAAACGGTATAGCGTTCGGGTTTATCAGCTGGACGGTGATCAAGCTCTGTACCGGTAAATACAAAGAGCTGAACCCAGCCTTAATCGTGTTAACCGTATTGTTCGTGATTAAACTGGGTTGGTTAACCACCTAAAGGGTGAATAGCGTTAGGTCGATGACCTAACGCTTTTTTTTAACGGAATGGAGGTTCGACGAAAGTTCGTAACTTACGGGAATGTAGTTTATCGCCTTCCGCCCGCAGCAGGTCTACTGCACAAATCCCAATCTGTAGATGCTCAGAAATCGCCCCATCATAGAAACGGTTGGCTTGGCCGGGTAACTTAATTTCGCCATGTAAAGGTTTATCCGAGACACAGAGCAGCGTGCCATAAGGGACGCGGAAACGATAACCCTGGGCAGCAATGGTGGCGCTCTCCATGTCTACGGCTATCGCACGGCTTAAGTTAAACCGCAGAGCCGACGCGGCATAACGAAGTTCCCAATTGCGGTCGTCGGTCGTGACAACGGTACCGGTGCGTAGGCGCTGCTTGATGGTGGTGCTGTCGCTCTCACCCGACAGATGGCGTGTGGCGTCGTAGAGTGCACGTTGCACTTCAGCGATACTCGGTACCGGAATATCCGCGGGCAACACACTCTCTAATACATGGTCGTCGCGCAGATAGGCGTGGGCTAACACATAATCGCCAATCCGCTGACTCTCCCGCAACCCACCGCAGTGACCAATCATTAACCACGCGTGTGGCCGTAATACCGCGAGGTGGTCACAGATGGTTTTTGCATTTGACGGTCCAACCCCGATGTTAATCAGTGAGATCCCTTGATTATCCGCCGTCACCAGATGCCAAGCGGGCATTTGATGTTTCTTCCACGCATCTTGGCTTAATTCTTGCTCAATATTATCTACGTTTAACACATCACCGCCCGCGCAAACTAAGGCGATATAAGGGGAACTCGGGTCGGCGACTTGTTCTTTCCCCCAACGAATAAATTCATCGACATAGCGGGTGTAATTGGTAAACAGGATGTAGGGCTGAACGCTTTCGGGAGGCGTGCCGGTATAATGTTTGAGACGTGCTAAAGAAAAGTCGACCCGTAAGGCATCAAACTGGCCAAGAGGCAGCTCTTGATCATGGGTGACCAAGCCATCGGAGATATCATCGCCAATATTGGCCAAATCGGTGGTGGGAAAGAAACGGGTAATGGTGGCCATTTGCTGGCGTTCGATCGTTAATGCCAAACCATCCAATACATAGGGATAAGGGATCTCAACCGCAGAGCGTCGAACCTCGAGGGTGAATTGATATTCCTTGCTCAGCATCTCCAATTGTTCGCTCAGATAGCGGCGGAATAGCGCGGGTTGCGTAATGGTCGCGCTATAGGTGCCAGCATGGGTGAAGCGTCCCCACGCGCGCACGCGCTGTACCGGTGTTTGCTCGCCTTGCCAATGTAGCACCAGCTCAGGATACGAGAAGGCACCGGCTTGTCGTGCATCACTGCTGGGTAATTCGCCTGAGGTTACATAGCATTCTAACGCCGCTCGTAATGCTGTCACGGCACTCTCATAGTAGGATTCTAACTGGTCTAACGCTTGCTCGATGGCTAACTGGGGGTGTGACATGATGGTGAACCTCTCTTCATCCGGCGGGCATAAAAACGTAGATTTACTCTACCCCGTGTTTTTATACACTACAAACAGAACGCAGCCTAAGCCAGAGTTGTAGTAAATTTGTTAAATATTATTGAGTTATTAATTTTTAAACACTACAGTTAATCTATACCCATCGTAAGTGAAATCGTTGATTACCTCTGTCTTCTCCGTACGGAAAAAGGATGTGCATTGTGCAGCGTGTTATTCGTCCCCTTGCTCAAGTGATTCAACGAACGCCCTGGTACCGCCAACGACGTCGCTACCGAACGCTATTTTGGCGTGAAATAACCCCCTTCGCGGTCCCCATCCTTATTGAAAATCTCTGCGTCCTGTTAATGGGGGTGCTAAGTACTTTCTTGGTGAGTTGGCTTGGTAAAGCGGCAATGGCTGGGGTGGGGCTCGCCGATAGCTTTAATATGGTCGTCATTGCCTTTTTTGCGGCGGTCGATCTCGGGACCACCGTTGTGGTTGCCTTTAGCTTAGCGCGAGGAGATGGCGAACGTGCCTGCGCAGCGGCACGGCAATCTTTAGGGCTAATGACGGTCATGGGCTTTGTACTTGCCATCATTATTGAATGTTTTGGGAAAGATATTATTCAGGTGATTGCGGGCAGTGCCGAACCTGAAGTCAAGGCGATGGCGCTTAATTACCTGCATATCTCAGCGTGGAGCTATCCCGCCGCGGCGATCGCGTTAATAGGGAGCGGGGCGTTAAGAGGGGCTGGCAACACTAAAGTGCCGATGCTGGTGAATGCTGGAATGAATATTCTTAATATCATTATCAGCTCTATACTCATCTATGGATGTTTAGGCTGGAATGGTCTCGGTTTCAGCGGGGCGGGGTTAGGATTAACCCTTTCCCGTTATATCGGTGCGGTAGTCATTATTATTGTGTTAGCGAATCGCTTGAGTGGCGCATTGTTGATCCCGGTTAAGAGTTATTTCTCACGCTGGAATACACTCATCCTCAAAGAAGTGCTAAGCATCGGAGTGCCGGCAAGCGTCGAGTCGGTTCTGTTTAATGGCGGAAAGCTATTAACGCAAATGTATGTCGCGGGGATGGGGACCAGCGATATTGCCGGGAACTTTATTGCGTTTTCGATCGCCTCGTTAATCAATTTACCGGGCAATGCATTGGCGTCATCATCGACGATTATTACGGGTAAACGCTTAGGACTGGATCAGGTCTACCAAGCAGAAAAGCAGATCCGCCATGTATTTTGGCTGGCAACGGTTGGACTCACACTTATCGCTTGGTCAACTATCCCCTTCGCGGGACTTTTAGCTCGTTTTTATACTGCCGACCCTGAAGTTATCAAGGTCACTCAGCATCTCTTGTGGCTAAATGCAGCGTTTATGCCGATTTGGGCCTGCTCTTGGGTGTTACCTGCAAGCTTGAAAGGGGCTCGTGATGCCCGGTTCGCGATGTATGTCTCGATGTTCAGTATGTGGGGAGCACGCGTGGTAATGGGCTATGTGCTTGGCATCTGGTTAGGCTGGGGCGTGGTCGGGGTCTGGTTAGGGATGGTGATGGATTGGGCGGTCCGGGGCATCTGTTTCTGGTGGCGATTACACAGTGGGACTTGGTTAAATAATTATCAAAAAATGATCCAGCGGGCGACTAAAGCGAAGTAAATTATTTCGCCAGAAAATTCTTATTGCAATCCGCTTTATTAAGTCTAATGTGTAGAGTTGGCGATAAAATATTGTATTAAGCTTTCAACTTAACTCATCCGGTAAGCAAAAGTTCTAATCTTCTGAGGACATAATGACAAACACTTTACCTACGGCTGTCTCATCGCCTCCCTTCGATGATAGCAAACACGATAAAGGTCATTTAGAGACTTTACATGCTTACAAAGCGATGTTGGATGCGAGTATCGACTGCATTAACATATTGACCCCTGATGGGCGAGTGGTCAATATGAATCAATCTGGATGTTCTGCGTTAGGGGTTGACCCTCATTCTGGCTTTGGGATGGAGTGGCTACTCTTACTGCCAGAAGAAATTCGCAAAGCAGGTAAAAAAGCCCTACAGAAAGCCCGTTCTGGGGAAAATGCCCAGTTTCTTGGCAAAAGTATTAGTGAATGGGGTGAAACCACATTCTGGGACAACCTACTGACTCCAGTACTCGATGAGCAAGGGACCGTAGAAAGCATATTGTGTGTCTCACGAAATGTGACACAACAGTGCTCCGCAGAGACTAAATTACGTCACTTGAGCGAGTTCGACGAGCTCACAAATATTCCTAATCGCCGTCACTTCCAGTCCTATTTAAAAAAGGCGTTGCGTATTGCTAAAGCAACTGATCAGTCCGTCACGCTCCTCCACGCTGACCTCGATCATTTTAAGCTGCTCAATGATACGCGTGGCAGTTATTTCGGCGACCATGTTTTAAAAGTGGTTGCCAAAAGGCTGATCAAAAAATTATCCGGTCTGGGTTATGTCGCGCGCCTTTCAAGCGATGAATTTGCCATTATAATTCCTCAGACTATCAGTACTGAAGAAATTACTCAGGTCGCTCAAAATATTATCAGTACGGTTGCCAAGCCCATTAACCATAATGGCCAGTCAGTACGCCTTTCAATGAGTATCGGTACGGCAACTTGGCCTTACTCGGTTGATAACAGCGATATGTTAACCAAAGCGGCTAACGTTGCACTTAGCGACATTAAGCAGAATGGTTGCGGCGGGGTATTACAGTATCATAGTCAGCTGATGAAGAGCGTAACGCGTATTGCTGAACAATTAGAATTAGCCCAGTACGCTATCGATCACCATAAAATAGAGCCTTACTATCAACCTAAGGTCAGACTGGGTGATGGACAACTCGTGGGCCTAGAAGCTTTATTACGGTTTACCACTTCGACAGGAGAGCTAGCCTTTCCCGGAGCAATCTGCGCGGCGTTCGAAAATCGAGCGTTAGTCGAAAAAATTGGTGAGCAAATGCGTACCCGGGTGTTTAAAGATATTCAAGCCTGGACAGAGAAAGGTCTTAAGTTGGTGCCTGTGTCTCTTAATGCTTCACCGGGAGAGTTTATGTGGGACGACTATGCCGAAAAATGTCTCGCACAGATAAAGCATTATGGGATTGACCCACGCCTAATTGAAATTGAAATTACCGAACATATGATTGTCGGCCATGGTGCGGAGTTCGTCATCAGAGCCATTAAAGAGCTTAGAGCACAGGGTATTAGTATTGCTCTGGATGATTTTGGGACCGGTTACTCTACGCTAAGCAATATTAAAGATTATTCTGTCGACGTCATTAAAGTCGATCGTAGCTTTGTCAGTAGCTTACATCAAGGACGCGAAGGTAAGGCAATTATCAAGGCGTTATTATTACTGGCGAATTGCCTCGGGATGGATGTCGTCGCTGAAGGGGTAGAGGAGCAAGAGCAGTGCGATACGCTGATCGATGAAGGCTACGTAATTGGACAAGGTTTTTTATTCAGCCCAGCAGTGAGTATGACACAAATTGAAAAATTGCTAGAGTCAGAGATGACCTCTGAATAATCAACTGGCTTGGGATAAGTCCAAGCCAGTTGATGAGTAGCTTAACGTTCTTCTGATTGATAGACCTGCCACCACAGTGCATCCAGTGGCGTATCACGGTCTTGCTCATCCGCATTAGGATGACGAGGTTTCTGCCATGGCTTCTTAAGAATATAGTGAATATTCTTAACCTCATCGAATTTCCATAAACCCTTATGCTGAAACGGTAAGGTTTTTAGCGCGTTGTAGCCATAAGAAAGCGGTTTCCAGCGATTGTCATAGACTTCATTGAGCAAGTCCTGTTCTGAGAAGGGATAACGACTTAAGTCGTCAATTCCCTCAACTTTCTCCACTAAGTGTTGAGCCATTTCTGCGCTAGGCGTCAATACCAAAAAGCCACCATTCAAGTAAAGATCCAATGCCTCTGGAGGTTGCTGATGTTTCTCTTGCCAAGTGTAATGGCAGGCATTCGGTTGCCAGCTAGCAGGGTAACTGGAGATTTGATTAGGATTACAGCGGCACGCATGGCAAGCAGCGATATGGCCTTCTGGTAAAGGTAAGTCGAAAAGCTCGTCCATGTTCTTCACGGCTAACATGTCCGCATCGAGGAAAACGATACGACGGTAGTCGGTCAAGCCCCAAACACGTAATTTCGACCATACTTCGCCGAATTGGGCGGAGGCATAATGTTGACTCAGTTCAGCTTTAGGATACAGCGGGGTAATGTCTACCCAACGACAGCCTTCCGTCACCAGTTGTTCGCGCGTTGCCTGACTGATGCTGGGTGTCACCATTACCACTAAAGGCCACTTGCTCTGTTGCTGCTTAAGTGAGCGTTGAAGCGCAATCACTCCAACTAAATAGTTGTCTTGAGTGAGAAGGGTTGCCCAAGCGTTCATGCGTGATCTCCTATCAATGAGGGAAACAGTTGCTGGATATAGGGGTTGCTAAAGCGCTGCTGTGGATCGAGTTGCTGCTTCACAGCTGAAAAATCCTGCCACTTTGGATAGAGGCTCGACCAATCGTAGTGTTGGGGGTCATAGTATTTTCCCCAATGTGGTCGTCCACCATAAGTCGCCAGAATTTTCTCCACTTCGGTGAGAAAGTGCAGGCCATCTTGCGATAAAGAACCGTCATCGGCGTAATACACCACAAAGCCAAAGTAACACGTCTCCTGCTGATAAGCGGGACTTAACCAAGCTTCTGAAGCACCGGTGCAGCGTAAAATAATAGGGTAATGCATATGAGGCTGTTGCTCGGCATACCACTGTTTAATATGGCGGATAATGGCCGGGGTTTGGGCTAACGGCACACCGATCTCAACGTTGATTTGAGGTACAGCAATACCGCGACACAACAGTTGATAGATATCGCCGGTCAGATCGGTAAAATCTTTAAAGCGGGCAACAGTCCGAAATTGCTTACCCCCGTGTCCATGCACTTGGGTATCCGCATGCATCAGGGCAAGCGTCTGATCAATGGTGGCGTTTAAACTTTCGTTTTGATCAGAGGAATGGCGGACGACTTGCTGTGCATTCTCATGGTAACGTTGCAACGCTGACTCATCTGCCGGGTCGATATTCCAGACATGCAGTAAGTTATCATCGACAAACCACCAGGCCTTACTAAAAAGATGCTGGTTATTCCAATCGATAATATCGGTCTCAAGGGTATCAGCGCTAACGGCGGTTTTTTCGCAAGTAAAGAAGCCTTCAGGGGCTGTGGCGAGCGTCACTTCGGTGATAATCCCCAAGCAGCCTAGGTTGACCATCACCGCAGAGAATTCGGCATCACCGCGTTGGAAGGTCCGTTTCTCCCCATTCGCTAAGATCAGGGTAAAGCTTAGTACTTCATCAGTAATTGCACTTTGCCGAAGACCCTGGCCATGAGTACCGGTCGCGAGCGCTCCGCCGACCGTCTGTACTGCAATAACGCCAGGAGAGCATTTCAGCATTCGACCATTTTGTTGCAGGGTTTGAAACAGCTCTAGTAGTGGTGTACCCGCGGCGACGGTCACGCTGTTTTCATCAAGCGCTAACACCCCGCGAAAATGTTTTAAATCCAACAGGATGCCTTCGCTTTGAGGCGACACCATTCGTCCAGGGGATAGCCGGCTACCGATAATCCGGATGGGGCCTGAACTGTCTTGAAGCAGTGCTTGTAGGGTCGCCTCATCTTTTGGCGTATACAGCTGCTGCTTGGTGCCTATTTGCGCATTCCGTGCCCAGTTCAAGATCTGCTCTGCAGAAGGTTCATCCGTTGAACGCTGGGGGTAAAGTATTGGGTTCTGTATCACTTTCGCTCCACTCGCTCATTGGCATAAAAAAGGGTTATCGTTTAAGCGTAGTCGATTTTTATTAAAAACATGAAATAGATCACTGTTCTAGACGATCTTACCAAATTTTTTTGGCAAGGGGGCGATGTAAACGATGAGTGGGCGAATTTATACGGTAGAGTAGAGGAAGGGGGAAGCCACAGACGTTGTCGCGTAGCCTGGACTTCCCCACTCAGGGTTAATAGCCGTGATGCTTATCGACCTGATTGCGCAGTGGACGATGTTGCTCGACCCGCGCGATATTATCGATAAGCTGCGCCACAATTACTGAAACCTGAGCGGAAGAGGCCATGTGCGGCGTGACGATGACTTTAGGATGCGTCCATATCGGATCGTTATCGGGCAGCGGTTCGACTGGAAATACGTCAATCAATGCGCCGCCGAGCTGGCCACTGTCTAAGGCAGCCATCACCTCATGATTGATCATATGTGCGCCCCGTCCACAGTTAATCAAGGCCGCGCCCTGCGGTAATTTATTGAATAAGGGAGAGGCAATAATCCCGCGTGTCTGTTCAGTTAATGGTAGGACATTGATGACCACATCCAGATTACGGCAAAAGGCATCGAGTTGGTGTTCCCCGGCAAAGCATGTCACGCCAGCCAACGATTTTTCACTACGTGCCCAACCTGATACAGGATAACCGAGTAAAGCCAACTGGCTGGCGAGGTAACTCCCTATTTCACCTAGCCCCATTACCCCTACCTGAAATACATTACTCGCGCGTTGGGGATAAAGTTGCCAATGCTTGCGTTGCTGGTTACGGATCGCGCGATCAAAATAGCGTTGGAAATGTAATACCCCCCACAGCGCATATTCAAACATTCCATGGCGAAAATTATCATCCACCACACAGCAGAGAGGAATATCGCTCATGAAGAGTGCCTCCGGTAAGTGATCGACACCGGCGGAGGCGGCTTGTACCAGTTTGAGGTTGGGACAGTGAGTTAACAGTTGCGGATCAGGAAACCAACAACTGGCATAGTGTGCGGCGTGAGCCGAGGGATGAGTAGGTAATACGGCTTCGACCTCAGGGTAATAATCCAGTGCAGCACAGATTTCTTCTGCTAACAGGGGATCATCACAATCCACCACAACGATTGATTTATTCATAGTCATCTAAATAATCTCCCTTAAATCGGGTAGTCGCGAATGGTTGTTTATATACAATCAACTTCATGATGCGCTGCGAGATACGTTGTTCATATTAAGTTAAGGTGCCGCTATCTGGGCTCGCTGACTCTATCAGAGCGAAGCCGTGCGAGAGTACATAAGTGTCGGCTCTACAAACAGCTGTTTTCAAAAAAAATATTTATTCAGATTTATGATAGAAAATTATTTCTTTGATCCCGCGCAAGATTAACGGCGCTTCATTTTTTAAAACAAATTAATGGCCGGGTATACTTATGTTGCAAAGACTTTTTAATGATATGGACAAATAATAGAACATTAATAAACCAATGCACTAACTCCCAAGGAGCTGGCAACCTTGGATCCATAACCGTTTATGGTAGAACAATCGTCCTGGAGGTATGACGATGCATGTGTGCTCGTCCACGGGCAGCAGGTGCATTGCAACCAGCTTCCAGTTAACGTTCTATACCGCATTGCCATAAGGGGAGTCTTTCTTGGAAGGGGCAAGGTTCGCGCTGGAAGGTGAAGAGGTGGGGCGGAGAGAGGAAAGGATGCAGGGGGGCGTAATGGGGAACGTTTGAACTGCAATGGACGTGGAACAGCACTAGAGAGTTATAAAAACCACCAGGGTACTGAATGTATTACCCCAATACCCAATCATGCTGAGTTATCCTGCCGGGTCTAACTGGATTATTGCACCAGTAGGATTAGGGGCTGTATAACGTGCAATTGATTGTATCTTTGCCAAATTCTGTCTGCAGGGTCAGGGCTTTAATGATGCCAGAGAGGAGGCGGAACTTGATACCATTTTACGGCAATGGCATTTTTTTAGGCTATATCTTCTGCCACCCCTAACTCTGAGAGACTTGGTTCAACACGTCCAGGCCGCCAAGAAGAAAAGCTGTAGAAAATAGTATTAAGCTGAAGATGCGAAGCGCCTTGAATAGAGGGTAGTTTGCTCACCATGAGGACGTCGAATACCACTCGGCAACAGTGCAGCCAGTAAGCAGAGGGCGGATAAAGGTGCCAGTATTCTTGGATGGGTAGGTGGTAAACCTCTTATATCAGGAACCTTGGCGGGAAAATTTTGCGAGATGACGATGGGACTCAGAAGCATCGCTGCCGCCAGCAGTCCTCTCTAAATCAAGAATTGATGCATAGCATCAGGAGCCAGAACAATGCTATAAGGTCAACTGATTTTTTGCGCAGACTCAATACTACGCTTTCGTTCTGACTACGATGAAACAACAGCACTTCCGTTAATATCAATCCCAAAAACTATTTTTGCTACTGACCCTTTTTTTCTTCTCAAGTTCTTTCGTCATACCGCTCAGACCGATATTGAAGAAAAACACAGAAGCGTATCCAGTCAGTGGAAAAAAAGTCGGAGTCTCTTGCTGGCGCTACAGGAATGTCAAGCAGACAGTAAAATCCTGTTTCGGGGTTTTCCTCAGGAGTTGGTCGAGATTGCAGCTCAAATAAAGCGGGCTGAAGATGCCGGGCGTGGTACTAAACGCTATCAGCCGTTAATTAATTAGATAGAAAAAGAGTATCCATTACTACGGGAAGAATACCCGGAGAATATAGCGCAAGTACGGCAACAGGTTGAGCAGAGCGAGAAAACCTGGCAAACCTCTGCAATGCAAGTTCGGTTAGTGAAAGAGTTAGACAGAGTGCGTGCGCACCTTAATCCGGAATATGTTAATGCTCAGAAAATACTGGAGGATAAAGCTCAAGCACAAATCCTCTTATCTGGCGATCAAAAACGGCTGTAACAGGATGGCGAACGGATCAAAAAAGAACTCATCACTGCAAAAAATGAGTTAGCTGCAAAAGATAAGTTTTACTCGGATCTGATATCCGCGATTACTCACCACCGCGAGAATCGTGATGAGGCTAGAAGTAATCTGGATAATTTGTCATTTCCGTACACATTCGGCCTGGAAACTAACCTTGCCTCACAACTCGCGCATTTACAGAGCCAACTAAAAAAACTGAATAATAATTTAGGAGAGTGCAATACAACAACGTCTGAGACTCATCAGCAACGCTCAAACAAAGAATTAAACCTGAAAAACCAGAATGATAAACTCAGTGTCCTGATAGAAAAAAGTGAACAGATAACTCAGCAGCGCAACGCAATTATAAGCACATTAAAAACCGATGGCTCTTATGGTGAGCTGGAACCTGCAATGCGCGAGTTGCTGATAAATAGCAAAGCACTATCACCAGGGGCACCATTGCTGGTCGATCAATTCTTGCTGGCTCAACTGACCCGGCTAACTATTGAATATTCGATTTCTTCAGACGACCCTTTTATGCAGCAATTAGCGTCCTGCGGTCAGAGCACATCTGACATCGCTGAAGTCTGTGCCACGCTTTATAGCCACGCAGTGGCGCTGTTTCGCCGCCGAGCCCGTCAGGATATCCAGCGCACCACGCAACCCCGGGAAATGCTGCTGGCATTGTCCCAGGCGGCGAAAGATGCACAGATGATGTTGGCTGAAACCGAAGCCGAGTTTCGAATGCGCCGGGATGAACTGGCCGACGCGCTATCGCGCCGGATTAACGATGAAAAAAGAGCGATAAGTCGATTAAGTGCTGAACTCACCGGAATAGGTTTTGGGCAGGTTGCCAGCGTGCGTCTGGAAGCCAGAACGGTTAAACATTTCCAGGATACTCTGAACGCCCTGAAATCAGGCGGTTATGGCATGGACGATCTCTTTTCCACGGCAGGAACCGTTACCGAAGCGCTGGCAGGCCTGTATAAAAAAATCAATCAACATGAAATTGATGGTTCACATTTGCTGGATCATCGTAACTACCTGGATGTGAAAACGCTAATACAGCGTCGTGGTGCAGAGCAGTTTGAACTACTGAACGCTTCCAGCCTGTCAACCGGAGAACGAATCGGTTCTGGGCTGGCAGTGCTGGTTGCTGTACTCAGGCACTGGGGACGCAGCTCTCATGGCAATAAAGAGCCTTTCACTTTGCCGCTGGTAATGGACGAGGTTTCCCGTCTAGATGCCGCTTCTCAGGCGACTGTCCACGAACTGGCGGTAAGAACCGGGTGCCAGATGTTGGTTGCGGCCCCGGAAACGTTAGGGAGAATTACTGGAACCGGCTACCAGTTGGTACGGATAGTTAGGACAGATAACTCGGGGGTCAACGGACAAAGCGTTACACACCATCAGGTGAAAATCACCGGTGTTCGCGACGCCCAGCAGTTACCCTTTGACATTGATAGCTACCTGGCTACAGCAGAGAATGCCGAAAGTGACGAGGCGAAAGCAATTTAATGCATCAGGAACTATTTCAGTTAGGTTTCCCGGTCAGTGAACTTGGCGATATTCTTCAGCAACTAAAAGAACGGCAAATGATGTTCGAAAATGCTAAGGAAAAGTCGCTACGAAATTATCTGGCTGAACTGGGTATTATCATCCCTTCTACGCGCAATCGCTGGCGGCTGGTGGAAAGTGAACGCCTGGAAATTCTGCTCGCACAGGTACAGCAACAGATACAACAACAGACCATTGGTAGAAAAGAACTTCGTCCGGCTATTCCTCGCCGAATGCAGAGGATCCATCATAAATCAGCGTCAGCATGGCGAGGTAACAGCAAAGCTGGTCTGAGCCAACCCTTAGTCAAAGGGCAGACTGTTACATATGATGATGTACTACGACTTCGTAGCCAGGGAACGGATCTGCGACTAACGTTTACCTGCAATAATAGGGGAAACGTTTTGTTCGCAGATGATGAGAGTCGATGGCGGTCAGAGTGTTGTTTGCCAGAACGAATGCTACTTGACTTATTCTCAGTGGATATGTTTTCGGTGAAACTGGTCATGACCGTTGAAAATTTAGGTGCTTATGTTGATATGCCGCTTTTCGATGGTTTGATACTGATCTTCGCCCCTGGTCTAAATTATCTTCTCGCCTGCCAGTGGATTTCTCAATACGGACAGGATATACCCTGGGTACATTTTGCCGATCTTGATCCGAATGGTTTGATTATTGCCCGGCAACTATCTCTCTCATTGGCTCGACCTTGTCGTATCTGGTTACCGGACTTTTGGCCGTTAGCACACCAGGTTAATAACATTATTGGGGCCGGAAAAAATTCTTGGGATACCGCGCCAGATTGCCCTCAACTCAGGCAATTAAATCAGGAACAGCGCTGGATTGAACAGGAGGTGCTGGTAGTAGATTACCACTGCAATGCAGCGATACAGAAGTTGATAGGTAATCCGATGGAAGAAACGATAACAATATAAGTCACGAGGCTATTTAGCTGCGGAACCTACGCCGCATTTCTTTTTACCGATCGTCATAATTCCTTGAACCGCAAGAAGTTTTTTCTATTATTGACCTTATTACCATGAACCCGACACGCGCCTGCACAAAATGGTGTTGATCATCTAAAAGAACTGCCGGATCTGTTCTGCGATGAACTCATCTTACTCACAGTTTTTGCGTTAAGGAAATCACAATGGATCTGCTGAATAATTGTGCATCACCCACCTCAAGTGTTATATTAAAATATAATACTTGAGGTGTTCAATGTATACAACTCGTCTCAAAAAAGTAGGAGGATCCATCATGCTAGCGGTTCCTCCCGCCGTATTAAAAACGCTAGCGCTGACGACAGACAGCGAAGTGGGGTTGACCATTGATAATGGTTGTCTGATTATCGAACCCCAGCATAGGCCCCGTTATTCACTTGAGGAGTTGCTGGTGCAGTGCGATCCGCACGCTGAAATGAGTGAAGAGGATCGGGAATGGATCGATGCGCCTACGGTGGGTAAGGAGATCCCGTAATGGACAGAGGGGAAATCTGGCTAGTTTCACTGGATCTGATTGCTGGCCACGAACAAAGTGGAAAACGTCCGGTGCTGATCGTCTCCAAAGGGTCCTTCAATACGCTGACCCGGCTACCCGTTGTTGTTCCCATCACCCGCGGCGGCAATTTTGCCCGCGTAGCCGGTTTTACCGTTTCACTGAGTGGTGCGGAAACTAACACAACAGGGTTTATTCGCTGCGATCAGCCCAGAACGATTGATATGCAGGCCCGGAGCGGTAAGCGGCTTGAATGTATACCCGATGCCATTATGAATGAAGTGCTAGCGCGACTGGAAGCCATTCTGAGCTGATGTGTCTTATGTAACCTGAAATAGCAGAGGCGACAGCCGTAAGGATTGTTAAGTCGGTATAGGCCCTAAGAATCGGTCAGTTTAAGAGGTATTTCAGCAGGCATATTGCTGCGAATCTTCTCACTGGAAGGAGGGCGCGGATCACTCCATTATCGAACTCAAATGACTTAACTTCTTTCGCCAGGTGCATAACGCAAAAAGAGATTTAGTGACAAAGGTTTGTAAGCTAACGCCATGAATTAACGATTGAGGGGGGCTGGTGCTGAGAGGCATAAAAAAGCAAAAAACCCGCTAAACTTGCGTTAAGCGGGCTTCTTAAATATGGCTCCTCAGACTGGACTCGAACCAGTGACATACGGATTAACAGTCCGCCGTTCTACCAACTGAACTACAGAGGAATTGTCGTGAAGACGGGGCAGATAATAGCGTCTCGTCCTGAGCTTGTCAAAGTGGTTTTTAGCTAGAGGTGGCTGACTGCTGATAAAACAAGCAATCAGGTGGGTGAGTAGAGAAAATCCATGCCATTCGGGATAATAGGGCACCTTAGCAAGGTAAGATGCCCTGCAACATTAAGCTTGACGAGCTCGAATGTGCGCTGCTCCGAGGTAGTTAATCCCGACGGCTACCGCGATTAACGCACAGCCTGCCACTAAGCGGATTAAGGGGACGTCACTGCCCCAGAACAGTAAGTTGATCACTAGGCCGATGGGCACGTGAAGCTCGTTAAAAATCGCCAAAGCGGTCACACTGACCAGCGTGCTGCCTTTCGCTAACCATAGGCTACCTAATGCTGTAGCAATCAGTCCAAGGTAGACCAGTAATCCCCACTGCAACGGCGTTTGCGGCAATTGGTCGGTGTGACCAAAGAATCCAAACAGCAGTGCAGAAATGACTACCGCGCCCAAGAAGAAGTGGCCGAATATTTTGGTCATGCCCAGTTGTGGATGGCGCGCGAGCAACAAGCGGCGGCAAATCACTTGTCCTGCGGCGAAGGTGGCATTGGCTAACTGTAAAATCCAGAATCCACGCCAAAAATCACCGGTCAAACCATGATAGTGAATGACCATTCCTCCTGATACTGCGAAGGCGGCAGCCAGTAAGGTCCAAGGATTGAATTGACGATCCAGCGCGTTATTGATTAAGCCTATATAGAGCGGCGTCAGCGTGGTAAACAGTAACATTTCAGGTACCGTTAATAAGCGAAAGCTTTGATACGCCAATGCATAGGTGATCCCAAATTGTAACGCCCCGCACAGCCACAGGCCGACGATTAATTTTGCGGGAAGTCCACGCCACGTCATCATTGGCACAAAGACGATTGCCGCGATCAGCGTACGGACAAATACCGAAAAAAAACCATCAACGTGGCCGGCAAGAATATGGCCGGTGAGGCTGAATGATGACCCCCAGAGGAGGGTGACTGCTAACATATACCACACAATAATTAACCTTTACGAAATGAACACTGATCTAACCCGCTAGAGATGAAAGGCAACGCGAGATTAGGGAGCCTCGATGTGCTCGTCTGGTACCGAGGTTTGCGAAGCCTTAAGTAACTGAATATCTAACATCACATACACCATGGTACTGATAAACAGTGAAATAACACTGCCAATCACACCGCTGGTGGTAAAGGTGAAAAAGTTATACAGCACGACCCACGTCACACAGACAAACAGCGCCAAGGCGCTTTGTAATCCGGTATTGGAGTAATTTTGCGGGCCACAGTTTAAGCCCTCAATATACTGGCTGAGTTGTTGGCCAGCGCGAGTTTCTAAGGAACTAATAGTGGTGTGCCAGCTAAGGTTACGACGATACGCTCGACGGGTTGAGAAGAAAAACAGTACCGAGATAAAAAAGCCTGAGAACGAGATGAGTACCGGAATTGACTCAATGGCATAGCGTAAAGCGGTATGGCTGAAGTCTATCGGCGAGGTCGGTAGGGTGAGAGAGGCCCCAAGCATCAAATAGAGGAACATAAAGAGCACCATAAAGGCGCGGGTACGCTTATCCGCCAAGGCTTCCTCGTGGCGCTGCTGCTGACGCGCCGTTGTGAGCAGAGTGTTGAGGTGCCGCGAACTCTGCTCATCTAAGCAGGAGTGGGAAACGATAAGCGTTTCAATATTCGGCGTAGCAATTGACTCGGGGTTGATCGTCATAGTGTGAATACCTGTCATAAGGTGTGAACTGAATCTGGCCAGTGTAACACGTTAGCGCAGTGGCTAAGTGTAGGGTAATGTAGTCCTTTCAAAGAGAGCAGAACTTGCTGCTCCCTTTTACAGATCATTAGGCCGCACTGCGGGGTGCTTTTTTAACGAAGCAGACGGTAAACACCGAAAGCAGGCATCCCAAAGTTAAATAGAGTGCGACGCCGTGCCAGCTGCCGTGGGTTAAGGTGACCAATCCGGCAGCGACAAAGGGCGTAAAACCGCCGCCTATCACGCTGGCAACCTGGTAGCCGACCCCTGCACCGCTATAACGATAGCTCGGCCCGAACATCTCGGTAAACATCGGCTGCTGTACACAAACCACCATATCGTGGGCAAGATTCGCTAACAACAGCGAAAAGAGGATAATGGGCAGGGTGGCGCCCTGTTCAAGTGCCAAGAAAAAAGGCCACGCACTGACAGCACCTATGATTGCGCCAGTGACGTAGATGCGCCGGCGACCAAATCGGTCCGCAAGCCAGGCGAAACAGGGAATAGTCAAGCAACTGACCGCACCGACTATCAAACCTATCGATAGGAATAACTCGCGGGGTAAGCCGAGATTTTGCGTAGAATAATTTAGCGCGAAGGTGGTGACGATATACATCGTCAGTAATTCACATAAGCGTAAACCAATAATTAAGAAAAACGCGGAAGGGTGTCGTGTTAGCGCTTCAATAACCGGTAATCGTGGTTTTTTCTCCGTCGAGGCGACAACTGGCGACTCGTCGATCCCATTACGCAACCACAGCGTGACGGCGACGAGGACAATACTCAGTAGGAAAGGTAGACGCCAACCCCAGCTGGCGAACTGGCTTTCATTGGTTAAGGCGCTAATTAGGCTGACGGAGCCTGTGGCCAATAGAAGGCCTACACCATAGCCCATTTGTACCCCGCTACTGTAGAACGCCTTGCGGTGTTGAGGAGCATGTTCGACCGCCAATAAGGCTGCGCCGCCCCATTCACCACCGACCGCGAAACCCTGTATGGCTCTAAGGGTCACCAGTAATACTGGCGCCCACCAACCTAATGTATCAAAAGAGGGGAGTAGACCAATTCCAGCGGTAGAAATTCCCATCAACCAGACGGTGATGATCAACATTTTTTTGTGGCCTAATCGATCACCAAAGTGACCGAAGACAATACCGCCTAACGGCCTGAAGAGAAACCCTACCCCAAAAGTGGCAAAGGCCACTAAGGTTCCCATTGCCGGACTGATCGCCGGGAAAAATTGATGGTTGAAGACTAAGGCTGCGGTAATGCCATATAATAAGAAATCATACCAATCGACGACTGCTCCGGCGAAGCTTCCCCAAGCCGCACGTTTAGCTTGAGAAGATGAAGGTGACTGGGCGGGTGTTGAAAGGTTGCTGTTTGCTTGCATAATTATTTCTATTATCCACGACGAAGCGTTTTTTATTGGCGGACAAATAATACTGAGTTCTCATTGAAAAACAATCGCCCGTTACCAGCTTTACGCAGTGTTTTCGCTTGAAAATTGGCAGGATCCTGGGAATTGTGTAAAGCTAATTGAATGATCATCCCGACATTAACGAGGAAAGTTATGCCGAGAATACGTCTCACTGTTACCCGCCTCTACGCCTTGAACGATGAGCGGATGGTAGCAAGTAAAGCTACTGCCAAAATCTATGTGGGTGACGAGTGCATCGCGACGGAAGCGATCTCCGGGTTAACGGAAACCCCTGTCTATAAATATATCCACCACGCTTTTCCGGTAGGAAGACCGATTCGTGTGGAATGGGACACCCCGGGCTTTGCCGATATGACGGCAGTTGAAGAAAATGACTGCCCGTGCTGTCAAGACAGTCATATCATTTAACGCTACTGATAAGGATACCTATTTTGGCTGGAACAAGTTTATTTGCGCTGTTGGATGATATCTCGACCCTACTTGACGATGTCTCGATAATGGGGAAGGTCGCGGCGAAGAAGACGGCGGGCGTGCTTGGCGATGACCTATCATTGAATGCACAACAAGTCAGCGGCGTAAAAGCGAATCGAGAACTGCCCGTGGTTTGGGGCGTGGCGAAAGGCTCATTACTCAATAAAGTTATTTTAGTCCCTCTAGCGCTGTTGATTTCCGCCTTTGCGCCGTGGTTAATTACGCCATTATTAATGTTAGGTGGCGCTTATCTTTGCTTTGAAGGGATTGAAAAAGTTCTCGATTGGATTTTCCCGGAAAAAGATAAAAAAAGCCCGGAAGCCCGACAAGCGCGCTTAGCTAAGCTAAGCCAGGAAGATGCGGCGAACTACGAAAAAGATAAAATAAAAGGGGCAGTGCGAACTGATTTTATCTTATCGGCTGAAATCGTCACGTTGACGTTGGGGATTGTTTCCGACGCGCCATTACTCAATCAAATCGTCATTATGGCGGGGATTGCGTTACTGGTGACAGTAGGGGTCTATGGGCTGGTGGGCGTTATAGTTAAAATCGATGATGCAGGCTATTGGCTCGAAGAGCATAAAAATGGATTAGCCCGAGGCCTTGGGAAGTTTTTACTGCTGTTAGCCCCTAAGTTGATGAAATTCCTTTCCGTGGTCGGCACCTTAGCGATGTTTTTAGTGGGTGGTGGCATCGTCATCCATGGTTGGCCGTTACTCCATCACTGGATTGAACAGCTTACGCATAGCCTAACGCAGGCTCTGCCCTCGGCGATCAGTAGCCTTGGCGAGAGCGTGATTTCAAACCTCTCAAGCTTAGTCGTCGGGGCATTACTGGGCGGAGTGGTGTTAATCGTGGTGAAAGTGGTGAGCAAGCTGTTTGGTACCAAAAAATCAGAAGAGCAGCCCAAATAAGGGGTTAGCTTCGCGTGAACGGTATCGTCTCTTTCTTCGACGCGAGGCGTCGAAGAAAGAGCAATATACTGGATGCCCGTTAACAAATACCCCTCAACCTCATTAGCCTAATTTCCTCCTTCCACCTATCTTCGATCAACTTATCCTGTACAGAATAAAAAGCTCAGTTTGGATCCAAGCGCTATTGTTTCCCGTTAAATTAATACATACAAGAAAATCTAAAATAGCTAAGAGTAGAAAAAGGCTTATTTAAGCGCTGACGACTTTGCTGAGTAAAATACTTATTGTATCAATGAATCGAGGTGTAAAGCGTCCGTGAATTATCGAAAGGATTTTTTTGGTACCTGGGCATATTCTGACCCTGACAGCCTTTCGTTTCTTGCTACCTTGCACTGAAAATGAGCAATAGCTGTTGGCTTTGGTTCAGCAGCATAGCCTGGATGGCGTCCAATAGCATCGGCATACTTTGGTAGAGGGAAAAAATCCCTATCAATAATGTTAACGGAAAGCCAATCACAAACGCTGAAAATTGGGGCGTCATACGATTCAACAGACCCAGCGCTAAATTCACTGCTAACAACATAAAAATAAGCGGTAATGAGAGCTGTAACGCTTGAGAAAAAATAGCTCCGCCGAGTTGGGCGAGATCGATAAAGGACCCCGTTAACGGGGTAAGCGTATCGTAGGGTAACTGCTCAAAACTGTCGGCAAGGTGCTCGATCATCCAGACAATGCCATCGACATTGACAAACAGTAGCAAGCTCATATAGGTCAGTAGTCGAGAGACCACGGAAAGTGAGCTATGGCTGCCGCTATCGAAAAACGAGGCAAAAGAGAGCCCCATTTGTAGGGCAATGACCTCGCCGGCTAAGCGGATGGCGGCAAACACAAACTGCATGCTGAGTCCGAGCGCCGCGCCGATCACGCATTGATTGATAATGAGCAGGACACCCCGAGAGGAAAAAAGTGTCACTGGGTGAGAGGCACTGGGCAGGGGCAATCAGCAGGCTGATGACCAAGGCTAGCGCCACGCGTAGGCGAAGAGTGATCGATTTTTCTGACAGCAATGGGGCAAAGCTACAGAACGCGATCATCCGACAAAAAGGGTAAAATACCGAGGGTAAGCGGTCAAGCAAACCGAGCAGACTGAGCCATTCCATCGGTTAGCCAACCCAATGCGGAAAGGTCGTGAGTAGGCTCTTAATATACTCGGTCATTATGGTCAGCATCCAAGGGCCAGCAACCATCAGCGTGACCACTACGGCGATTATTTTGGGGATAAACGACAGCGTTTGTTCGTTTACTTGGGTAGCGGCCTGCAATAGGCTGATGATTAACCCCGTGATCAGTGCCGCAAGCAGTGGTGGCGCGGCGAGAAATAAAGCGACCTTCATCGCGGCTTGACCCAAGGTGGTGATCATTTCTGGTGTCATCATAGGCTCTCCCCCCTTAGCTTATAAAGCTCTGTGCCAACGAGCCGATTAACAGTTGCCACCCATCGGCCATCACGAACAGCATCAGCTTGAAGGGTAGCGCTAAGGTTGCGGGTGGAACCATCATCATCCCTAATGCCATTAAGACGCTCGCGACCACCAAATCAATAATCAAAAAGGGGATAAAAAGCGTAAAGCCAATCTGGAAAGCGGTCTTTAGCTCGCTGGTCACGTAGGCGGGAACCAGAACGCGAAAAGGCACCGCAGCGGGGCTCTCTGGTGCAGGCAGATGGGCTAAGCGGGTAAAGAGTGCCAAATCGGTTTCCCGTGTTTGATGTAGCATAAATTCCATTAACGGTTTTTTTCCGATATCCACCGCCTCAACTAACGTGACCTTTTGCTGTTGGTAGGGAAGATAAGCCTCTTGCCAGATGCGATCGAAAGTCGGCCCCATAATGAACCAGGTTAAAAACAGCGATAAACCTATTACCACCTGATTTGGCGGCGCAGCGGTCGTTCCTAACGCATTACGCAGTAAGCCAAACACGATGATCAGTCGGGTGAAACTGGTCATCAGTAATAAGGCTGCAGGAATAAAACTGAGCGCGCCAATCAAAACAAGGGTTTGCACGGGCAAAGCCCATTCTGGGTCACTGCCAAATAGGGGGGTAGCCCACGCGCAGTGCGGGAGGAGGCTTATCGCCACCACGGCAAAGACGCGATAACGCGTTGAATAACTCATAGTGTCTTCCTTGCGCGAAACTGTGCAAACTTCTCAGCAAAGCGTGAGGGGGGCGTAGGGGGCTGTGCCCTTGTCTCCCCGGTTGGTTCATTGAGCGTACAGAGAAACTGAATCGTCTGTGGAGTGACCCCGATAACAATCTGTTGATCCCCCACTTGAGCAATCATTAGGCGTTCGCGCGGCCCAATGACCAATGTTTCCTTGACGGCGAGACAGCGTGCGCCTCTGTATCGTCCGGCGTGAGGAAGATGCTTCAGTAACTTTTTGACCCCGAGCAGCAGCAGGATAATCACGATTAATGCCCCGCCTGAATGCAGCAGCATTTGACTCGTCGAGACTTCTACGAGGGGGGCAGTAGTAGTTGTAGTCATGACCGATTCACTATCGACTTAAGCGGCGCATGCGCTCGGAAGGGGTAATAATGTCAGTAATACGAACGCCGTATTTGTCATTGACCACCACCACTTCGCCCTGAGCAATAAGATAATGATTGATAAGAATATCGAGCGGTTCACCTGCCAACCCTTCCAATGGAACGATTGACCCTTGCGTCAACCGCAATAATTCCTTAATGGTCATACGGGTTCGGCCTAGTTCAACGGTCAGTTGAATAGGGATATCCATAATTAAATTAATATCCTGCAGCGGATCGACAGGCTCGGGCGGGGTGATCGCACGCTGAGTGTCCTGATCGGCCTGCTCGTCATTCACCTGTTGTTCTGCTAAGGCTTCGGCCCAAGGGTCCGCGGCTAAATCATTATTTTCTGGGGTTGCAGGGGTATCACTCATGGGAAGTTCCTTCTTGTAAAGTTGAGAGCAATGGCTTAATCAGTTGATTCACACTCAGGGCATATTGGTCGCGATGAATACCGTGAGAGGCGGTAAATACCGGCACATTGTCGACGGTCGCGATAATATTTTCTGGAGAATCAATCGCTAGCACATCGCCTACCTGTAGGCTCATAATTTGGCGTAAGGTAATGGAAAGCTCGGTGAGCCGTGCGGTGACTTCTAAGGGTGATTGTTGGACTTCATTAACCAAGTTTTCACGCCACAGACAATCCTCTTGCTGACTATTCTCCAACGGCGGATTCACCAACAGTTCACGGAGTGGTTCAATCATCGAGAAAGGGATGCAAATATTAAAATGTCCCACTAAATTACTGATCTCGACTTGGAAAGTGGTATTAATCACGATGTCATTAGGCGAGGTAGTAATATTGGTAAACTTAACCTGCATCTCCGAGCGCACATATTCCATGGTCAATGGGTAGATGGCTTGCCACGCTTCTTGATAATTATCTAATGCCAAACTTAATAAGCGACGGATAACCCGCTGTTCGGTATAGGTGAATTCGCGGCCTTCTACTTTGGTCGGAAAACGACCATCCCCGCCAAATAAGTTATCCACCACGATAAACACCAAGCTGGGTGAAAAGACAATCAGTGCCGTCCCGCGTAACGGTTTCATATGCAGCAGATTCAGGTTAGTGGGCACCGGCATATTGCGCGCGAATTCTTGATAAGGCTGAATATCGATCGATTCCACCGTAATGTCGGGGCTTCGACGCAGGAGATTGAAGACTCCCATGCGAAACTGGCGTGCAAAACGTTCATTAATAATTTCTAGGGCTTGCAGCCGTTCCCGTACTACCCGACGCTGTGTCGTCGGGTCATAGTCTCGAACGCTGTTCGGGTCACTGTTTTCGGTGATGGTTTCCGTTTTACCGGAATCACCGTTAAGTAATTGGTCGATCTCAGCTTGAGATAAACTCGTATCAGCCATTACTGCTACCTCAAGATAAAGGTGGTATAGAGAATGTCAGCGATATCTTGCTCAGGTAATCCAGGCGCGAAAGGGGGCTTTAATACCTTTTTGATTTCAGCTGATAACGCCGTTTTACCTTCCTCGGTTTGCAGCGCCGATTGTGCTTGATGACTTAATAGCAACAGAATCCGGCTTCTGACCTCGGGTAAATACTTCACTAAACGCTCTTCGGTGTGCATATCCTTGAGCCGTAAAGTGAAGCCAACATAGAGAACGCGTTCGTCTTGGGAGGCTGATTCCACTAAGTTAACGGTAAAAGGATCGAGTGGATAGAAAAGGGGCTGAGGGACGGTAATCTCCTCAGGGACCTGGGTTAGGGTCTGAGTTGGGGGTGAGGTCGTTAACGCCCGCAATTTCCATACCGCATACCCTGCAGCACCGCAGGCGATGAGCACGATAACGATTAAGATAATGATCCATTTTCTAGCGGACTTCTTAGGTGATTCGGATTTGGTCGACATGAGTCCCGATATCCTTTCATTAGCAATTAAATTGGTGTGGGGCTTATTATCCAAGGTTGAATTGGACGTAATTAGCGGAATAGCGGGGATTTATTTGGGGATATTACATCGTTCGCTCAGTCTGTAATCGACTGAGCGAACGCCTAGACCAGCAGCGATATTTGACTACCGTCACGCAGGAGGGCGGGCGAGTTATCCCCCGTAGGAGAGAGTTCGTTGCCGTCGCCTTGCGTCAGCGTGACCCTCGGGTGTGCCGGGGGCTGATTTGATGACGAGGTAGATTGTTGCCCAGAGGCTGAATCGTGCCCGACTTGACTGTTGCCTAATTGAATACCGTTATCGGCCAGCGCCTGGCGCAGTTGCGGAAGGGCCGCTTCTAAGGCTGATCTAACCTGACCATGATTGGAAAGCATGATTAACTCAGCATGGTCCTTATTTACCGTCATTGAGATCTTCACATCCCCCAACTCTTCTGGATGCAGCTTCAGATGGATAGTGTGTTGTCCCTGCTTATGAAAAATAATCTGTTGCGACAGGTCGCGTTGCCACTGTATCGAGCCTAGGGGGGCTTTTACTTCTTGAGCGCTAGCCGCGTGAAGGGCGAGTTCAGGAAATGCGGGAGGCTGGGTCAGCGAATGTGGTGCCGTGGGTGCTTGAGGCACGCGGCTATCCCTTAACGGGCTCTGTACGGTCCCCGCGGAGGATGATATGAGCTGTGCCGTGGCTGAGGTAATTGGGATGGAGACAGTGTTCGCTGAGGGTTGTCGAGAATCGATGGCCTGCTGCGCGGATCCTTGGCTCAGCGTATCGTTGAGCACACTCTTTTTCGCCGTTAGGGAAGGGGCTGAGTGCGGCGCTGTATTCATTAGGCTCACGGTGGGTTGCTGCGCTTCTGGCTCGGCCCGCGCTAGGGTGGCCGAGGGGGTAGAACCCAGGCTCGGCGGCTCGGCAGGTAACATTAAGGTCACTAGATTCAGTAAAGTCGTGGCCTGCGGCGGCTCAGAGAGGTCCTTATTGTCAGTCGTTTCACCTTTGGGTTCGGGGTGGGTGAGTGGGACAGTTTTTATTGCGCGTTGTTGAGGGGCCAGCAGCTCACCGAAAGAGGGCGTCAGGGAGTTTTCGGCGAGGAGTGTTTCAGTTTTGGGCATCAACGAATGCGATAGACTCGCGACTTTCCCGGGTGAAGTGAGCAGCGGTAATACGCTAATAGTCATTATTCTTTTCCTTGAAAACGACGGGTGGCAAATTCATCATTGGATTTCTGCTGGGCGCGAGCCTGACACCGCATAGTGCGTTGATGACGCCGTTCAATTAATACCTGTAAAGCGTTAACTTTCTGTCGCGACGCTTGCCAATCACTAAGCAGATGCTGCTGCTGTTGGTCGAGGACCTCGACCGCCGCGTTTTGCGCGGTCAGGGCGTGCTCAACGGTTTGTAAAAAGGCATGATAATTATCGCGTCGATAACCATATATTCCGCCTTCCGACTCATGACGTAACAGCTGTTGGTAATCATGCTGATAGTGATGCAGTAATTGTTGCTGTGCATTAGCTTGTTGACGTTCGTGTTGCAACGTCGCGAGCTGTTGGCTGACGTTATCGAGTTGAACCGTTGCTCGCTCTTTTAAGACCTCTAACACGCTTTTATGACTCATTATTGCTCCTCATTGACCGAGACCAGCGCCGCCAGCTCGGTACAGGCTTGCGTGTAATCGCAGCGCTCATTGATCTCTTGTTGAAGATAACGGCAAATATCGGGGTAACGCTCAATCGCCCGATCCACTCGTGGGTCGGACCCGGCGGTATAGGCCCCGACACTGATTAAGTCTTGGTTACGTTGATACAATGCTAATAATCGTTTGCATTCGCGGGCACACTGCAGTTGTTCCGGCGAGACAATTTCATGCATCACCCGGCTGATCGACGCTTCAATATCGATAGCAGGGTAGTGACCCGACTCGGCCAGCTCCCGTGACAGCACGATATGGCCATCGAGGATGGCGCGCGCCGCATCGGCGATGGGATCTTGTTGATCATCGCCTTCTGTTAAAACGGTATAAAAAGCGGTAATCGACCCGTTAAGACTCTCGCTGTTACCCGCCCGCTCGACGAGTGCAGGAAGTTTGGCGAAAACCGATGGGGGATAGCCTTTGGTGGCGGGGGGTTCGCCAATCGCTAACGCTATTTCCCGTTGCGCCATGGCATAACGGGTTAACGAGTCCATGATGAGCAGCACGTTATAGCCTCGATCGCGAAAGTCCTCGGCAATCCGCGTGGCGTAACTTGCGCCTTGTAACCGCAATAAGGGCGAGACATCTGCCGGGGCAGCCACGACCACCGCGCGTGATAATCCCTCTTCACCGAGGATGTGCTGGATAAAATCTTTCACTTCGCGACCGCGTTCACCGATAAGGCCAACCACAATCACATCGGCACTGGTATAGCGAGCCATCATGCCCAGTAGCACGCTTTTCCCGACGCCTGACCCGGCAAATAACCCCATCCTCTGCCCTCTGCCGACCGAGAGTAAGCCATTGATCGCCCTAACACCGGTATCCAATACCTGATCAATTGGCTTGCGCAGTAAGGGATTAAGCGGTGGGGTAGTCAGCTTTCCCGTCTCTAAGGGGGTAAGCGGACTGTTATCCAGCGGTCGGCCACAGCTATCGACGACCCGTCCTAGTAGGGCGGGGCCTAAGGGGAGGCTCCCTTCCATCCCCGCTTTACCTTGCGAGGCATAGACCCTGCATCCCGGACGGATCCCCTCCATTGCCTCAAGCGGCATTAAGTACAGCTGGTTGCCTTTAAAACCGACCACCTGCGCTTCGCATTTTTTTTCTGCTGCGCCATGTTCGCGTTCAATCCAACAGTGGCTGCCTAAAGGCAATTGCAAGCCACTAACTTCCAGTACTAAACCTGTCGCGCGGGTAAGGTAGCCATAATGGCGTGGGGCGAAGGGGGTACTTAGCCGTTGTTCAAAGCGATCTAACCGTTCCATCCAGCGATGTAGCGCAAGCATTAGTAATCTCCCTGCTGCGCGAGCTCGCATAAGCTTTGCCAACGCGTTGAGAGGGCACTTTCTAGCTCACCTTCTTCACTGACCAGACGGCAGTCACCGCGTGGTAAGGTATTATCCACCACCACTTCCCAACGCGGATGCTCAGTGAGTGTGGTCAGGTGGCCTTGTAAAAATTGGTGATCCTGTGGATTGATTTTTAGCGTAAGCTTGCCACTGAGCAAGGCCTCTTGCGCCAACAACTGCTTCACTTGTGTCATCACCATTCGCGCATCGTGGCTGACCTCTTCCCCTGTCAGTTGGTGGGCGATTTCCAGCGCTAATTGCACCAATCGATAGCTGACGGTCACCTCGAGCAGATCGAATGATAGCGTCACTTGTTGCACCAGTTTTTCCACACTGGCCAGTGCTTGTTGCTGTTGTTCGCTGGCCTGCTCAATAGCCTGTTGTGCGCCTTGTTGTAAGCCTTCTCGCTCGCCTTTAGCTAAACCTGCGGCATAGCCTTCCTCCCAAGCCTTGTCGCGTACCGAGGCACGAAAAGCCTCTATCTCTTGTTGCGCTTCAAGAGGGGCCGAGATCACTGGCGCACTGGCCGGAAGCGGCTCGGCAGGCACGGTGACCGCTGTGTGTCCTGGCTCGGCAAACTGTTGTGGCTGCCATTTCTGCCAGGCTATTGAGGGATCTTGTTTAGACATAGGCTTCATCGGCACCTCCAATTACCATATCGCCACTTTCGGCAAGTCGTCTCACAACCAGTAGGATCGCTTTTTGTGCTGTTTCCACATCGGATAGACGAACAGGGCCACGGTTGACGAGGTCGTCACGTAAAATATCGGCAGCACGCGTTGACATGTTATTCAAGAATTTGTCACGAAGTGCGTTATCTGCCCCTTTCAGTGCAATCAACAATTGTTCTGCATCGATCTCTTGAAGTAAGCGTTGTAGGCTGCGGTCATCGACGTCCACCAGATTTTCAAAGAGGAACATTTCGTCAATAATTTTCTGAGCCAGATCGCCGTCAAAAGCGCGAACCGCGTCGATAATGGTTTCTTCTTGCTGAGATTTCATCAAATTGAGAATTTCAGCCGCGGTGCGGATCCCACCCATCTTGGCACGCTTAATATTTTGACCATCAAGTAGGTTATTCAGCACTTCGGTAAGCTCCGCTAAGGCTGCCGGTTGAACACCACCGAAGGTCGCAATACGTAACATGACATCCTGACGTAAACGCTCATCGAAATGAGCCAAGATGTCGGCAGCTTGCGAGCGTTTTAAATGGACCAAGATTGTGGCGATAATCTGCGGGTGCTCCTCACGGATCAAGTCAGCAGCAGAAGGCGGATCCATCAGGTTCAGCGTATCCATGCCCGAGGTGGTATCGCGCGTTTCCAATAGATCTTCCAGCAAACTGCTGGCGCGTTCCTCGCCCAACGCTTTCACCAAAACCGTCCGCAGGTAATCATTCGAGTTAATCGACAGCGCAGCATACTGTTCTGCGTCTTGTTCAAATTGTTGCAGCACATGGGTCAATTGTTGATGGGACACTTGGCGCATGGTCGCCATCGCACTACTCAGGTGCTGGACCTCACGCTGATTAAGGTGTTTGAAGACCTCTGCCGCCCGTTCTTCGCCGAGGGTCATCATTAAAATTGCACTACGATCCGTGCCGGTCATTTTCATAGCTCGCTTCCCATCCAATCGCGGATCACTAAGGCCACCACTTGGGGCTCATTTTCTGACATCGTTCGAATACGTTGACTCATGTGTTCAGCATTTATCCGTAACTGTGCTTTACGCGCCACTTCGTTAAGGCTGGGATCAACCTCACTGGCTTGTGGAGGCGTCTCGGTAACCGGTGGATTGAGTGTCTTCTGGAATTGCCTGAAAGCGGGTGACACAATTTTGCGGTAGAGCACTAAAGCGATAATCATGACCACCAGCCAGCGTAATGCTTGGGTAGCCAGGGAGGTCCACTGGGACTGCTGCCACCAAGGGAGTGCGTCGTCAGCAAATTCATGCGTGGTAAAAGGTGTATTGACCACATTGACGCTATCGCCGCGAGCCTCTGAATAGCCCATCGCTTGCTTCACTAAACTGGTAATTTGGCTGATTTGCTCAGCGGAGAGGGCCGCTTCTTTACCTTCCTTATCCTGCTGATAATTCACCACGACTGCCACGGATAAACGCTTGATGCCCCCGGTACTCAATTGGGTATGGCGAGTAGTTTTATCGAGTTCGTAGTTGACGGTGCTTTCGTTATTCATTTGTAACGGCGTTTTCTTGATACCAGAGGCGGTGTCAGTCTGAGAAGCCGTTTTTTTATCCCCTTCAATATTGGCTTGTGCCGGGGGCGTCGGTTGATTCGATAATGCCCCGGGAACCCCTTCAGCTTGCTGTGAGTTTACTTCACTTTGGCTACGCTGAGCGGAGCGAATGGCTTGTTTAGCGGCATCGCTATTAGGTTGGTAGCGTTCATCTGTCTGTTCTTGGCGGTCAAAATTGATCTCAGCGGTCACTTGCGCGCGCACATTGTGTTGGCCGAGCATCGGTCGGAGTAACTGTTCGATACGTTGCTGGACCGTTTTTTCAACACGCTCGGTGTATTTTAGTTGGGTGGTATTTTGCGTTTGTGCAGCCAATCCGGCACCTGAGAGCAGTTCGCCAGCTTGATCGACGACAGTAACGTTATCGGCACTCATGCCCGCCACACTGCTAGCCACTAAATGAACGACAGCATTGATTTGTGAGGCATCAAGCACGCGGCCAGGTTGCAGTTTTAGCGTCACGGCAGCCGTTGGCGGTTGTTTTTCGCGAACGAAGACGCTGGGGCGGGGGATGGCGAGATGCACCCGTGCGGTGACCACTGGGTCGAGCGTTTCAATGGTTCGCGAAAGCTCCCCTGCCAAGGCACGTTGAAAATTCACTTGTTCGTTAAATTGGCTTAACCCAAACTTTTCATCATCCAATAACTCGAAGCCGGTAGTGCTGCTTTTCGGTAATCCTTGACTGGCGAGACGTAAACGGAGTTCTCGTACTTGTTGACTGGGAACAAGGATCGCGCCGGTATGCGGATCAAGTTGGTAGGGGACGTTCATTTTGGTTAAGGCGCTGACGATGTTGCCACCCTCGACTTCCGACAGTGAACCATAGAGCGTACGATAGTCTGGGCTACGAGCCCATAATGCTAGGGCCGCAATCACCGCAATAGACATCGCGGCAGCCACGATAAATACCACCTTCTGTTGGTCGCGTAAGGTTGCAATAGATTGCTGGACTCTACTCCAAAGTGACGTGGGTAGGGTGGCAGTGTTTATGCTCATGCAGACACTCCTAACATAGCCCAGCGGTGGATGTGATGTGACAGCACATGATTCTCCTCATTGACACAAATTAATAATGACTCTTTATCAGGCTTATTATTTGAGTTATGAGAGGAAGTAATGGTCGAATGAGGGGATCTTTTCGTGGCTAATTTTTAGATTTGAATCATTAGCAGGCTGGTAGAGTGTGATGATACATTAATACTTTAGGAGATTTATCGTGACCACGGTATCATCAATTAACTTAACCCAGCCGACACCACTCTCTTCCACTTCATCCACTGGCGACCGTGCCGAACAACCCTTTTCGTCGGTATTTTCATCCATGCTCAACGGGATCAGTCAGTACCAAGATCACGCGGCTCAACAAGTCCGAGAGGTGGAGCTAGGCCAAAGCGAGGTGGGGATCAATGATTTAATGGTCTCGATACAAAAAGCCACGGTTTCACTACAACTGGGTGTGCAAGTGCGTAATAAAATGATTGCGGCCTATAACGAAGTCATGAATATGTCGGTGTAGGGTAGTGATTTACCGCCTGCGAGGTACTTAACTGTATTTAATCGCTTAGGAAAAATTAATAGAGTTTTCGTTAAATAATTATTTATTATTTTTGATATGAGAATCCTAATATTCTTATCGCTAAGATAATATCAGGCTTCTCTATTTGTTTGCTTGAATCTACCCTAGGATAGGGTAGACAACACGATTAATGAATTCTACTGGAAAAATAATGAGAAGAGCCCAGCCATCATAATAATTCCAGCGATCAATTCAAGCACGATCACAACAAGAGCCAGCACTCCCCAAAATCTAATCTTATACTTAAGTTGAAAAATGAGTCCTGAACATACGGCCAAAAGAAGAATTTCTCTCAAGCAATAACTAATAGGCAGCCAATACGGTGAGTCGGTATAAATGCCTAACGAACCGATGAGATTAAGCAAAAATCCGCCACAAAATCCCCAGCCCCAGAAGGTCTTGGGTAAACTTAATTTACCCGTAATGAGCTTGTTTAACATTCCCTGCATGGATTACGTCCTGACGTTAAAGACTTCAAAAAGGTAAATTATTTGACGACTTGATGCGGTTTGCTCAGCGAATACTACCCTCTTAGTATGCGATGAGTCGATATGATTACGGCAAATCACTATGAGTTGTTCGGTCACCATTAGCCAAATAGCTTGGCAGAATGGCTTCAACGATATGTCATACTTTTCTGGTGCATTTAAAAACTTTTATCAATGTTCGCCTAGTGACTATCGGGGCTTTACTCGGTCACAATGAGGCTAGCGGTAAATTACGGCGAAACCTTTTCGTCAAATTATTGAGTAATATCCCCACTGACTTAGTGGGAATAACGGATCCACTGCGGGTCTCAGCCCTTGATATGACGATCACAGAGCAAGGAATAGCGTAACGTGACGCGCCATGCATTCCCCTGCCAGAATGGGGAGTGATATCGTCTGAAGCAGCGAAGTCAGGCCCAGAATGGGCCTGATCCCTTTTAGTATTTGCCGTCGCGATGTTCCACTGAAGCGCTATGATCCTTTTGCATATCCATACGAATTTGCGCATGACTGAGCAGGGCAAAAATAAAGGTGCCGCCGCAAATATTGCCTAATAAGGTCGGAATCGCAAATGGCCAAATAAAGGATTGCCAAGGTAGCGCGCCAGTGAACACCAGATAGAGGACTTCGATGGTACCTACCACAATATGCGTCGTATCGGCCACGGCGATAAGCCAAGTCATCAACAAGATTACCAAAATTTTGGCATTCCCGGCCGACGGCAGCATCCATACCATGGTGGCGACAATCCAGCCAGATACCACGGCTTTAGCAAACATTTGTGTAGGGGTATTTTCCATTACCTTCATTCCAATATCGTGGAAGGCATGTTTAATGGAAGGGTCGAACACCGGCATGTAGCCAAATGCCCACGCCGCGATAGCGGTACCAATCAAGTTGCCTAATAGGACGACGGCCCATAACCTCAATAGTAAGTAGAGATTATTTGCAGTGGGTTTCTGCATGACAGATAGCACCGGAGTGATGGTATTTTCGGTGAACAGTTGTTGATGGGCCATGATTACAATAATAAAGCCGAAGGTATAGCCAATACTCTCGATGAGCATGCTACCGGAAAAATGCCCTAATTCTGCATGGAAGATCCCTTTAGCCATTAGCGAGGCGCTCATCGATAACCCCGCAGCAATCGCTGACCATAACAATGCCCAGACGTCACGTTCGAGCTCTTTTTCACCCTCTTGGCGAATATGCTCGTGGGTGGCCATGGCCTGCGAGGGGAGATTCTCCTCATCCACTTCGATGTTTTCACCCCGTTTGTTTTCTTCACTCTCTACCTGTGGAGAATGCGTATCATATTGTTTATTTTGATTCATCGGCCCTACTCAGAAAATAGCGTGGTACTTCAAGCCTAGCATTGTTTAGTAAAATTGCAGTACTCAAGGAAGAAGGAAGGATTTTTTTTCGACAAACTGCTCCGGCGCTTAACGGAGACGCCAGAAAGCATTGGGTCGCGAGCTATTTTTACTCAGCCGATCGGTAAGGTGGGGAAGGCGGCCTGATATGATCTTTTGACCTGATCGAAGAGATGCTTAAGGCCTATCAGGACGACTGAGGAGGATCGTAGAGCTTAATGAGTGCGTTATTCACGATTAGTGTCGAGAGGGCTAAAAGTCGTTCTTCCTCCTGCTCATTGTAGAGGCGGTAGGAATAGAGCTCGACAATTTGAACGTCGACGATATCCACCTCAAAAAAGGGGGTAAGGAACGCTATTTTTGTCATGAGCAATCTCCTTCCAACAGGGGCTGAGTTATTAGCACCTTAACCTATACAGTAGGAACGGTGGGAACCTCTCCCTCTAGGGCAGAGATGAATAAAGCATAGTGTATTATCGGTCAGCTAAATGAAAAGTTAACACGGGAAGGATATTTTTGTGATAGTTGCTTAGTTCATGTTGTTTACTGCTAAGCCTACGATGAGGAGGCGGTTACGCGGAGCCGGAGCAAAGCATTGCCCAATCCTCGGTCGGGATGACGCCTGGGTCGCCGTAAAGTCTTAAGAATATTATCCACGATGTGATCTTTAGACAAAAAAAACCCGCACGAAGCGGGAAGTAGGAACATAACAGGATTTCGAATGAACATACTGACAGTCACCGGGGAATGACTGCGACTTTCCGGACGAAAAGAGTATGTCTTCAATGATTAAGCCTAGTACCGACTTGCGTGATAATCAATTTTTTAATAGTTAACTTTATGATTATTAGTGCTATAACGCTTTAATGATAATTGGAGCAGTTTTTCAAAAAAAAACCCGCCAAAAGGCGGGAAAAAATTTTATTGCAGTTTTCAGGATGTAACAGCATTGAGGTGCTATACCTACTCTGACTGGTGCTTTTTTATTAAGTTCACAAAGTTTGCGAAAAAATTACGATCCTGGCAAATAAGCGCCACTGGCAATAAACCAAATCAGTAATGCAACGCCTGCAACAATGATCGCTACGGGAAAAAGATAGCCCAATTTCATAATGAATCATTCTCTGGTTGGTAAAACGCCCATTATCCCACGGTTTCGATGCCAGGCAATCCCCATCGATAAGATAATGGGCTGGTGCGTAGCGTTAATAGCCACGGGCTGATCCTGCTGGGCGTCTCACATCATTCGCCCCATACAAATAGCCTGGTCTAACATTACCCGAGACGGCGCTGTCGTTACCTGAACTCGTGGTTCCTACCCCCGCAGCCCCCGGTAGACCGACCATAATCAACTCGGCAGCTCCCCAAGGCGTTTGCTCTACCATGCGATATCCCATTTTACTCAGGATATTTAACGTATCGGCAGAAAGGCCGTTCTTTTCGTAGTACACCTCATCTGGATACCATTGATGATGGATCCTTGGGGCATCTACCGCTTCTTGGGGCTTCATCCCAAAGTCGATAATATTGAGCGCGGTCTCTAAGGTGATAGTGATAATTCGCGATCCCCCAGGTGAACCCAGCACTAAGAAGATTTTACCCTCCTTCGTGACCAAACTCGGGCTCATGGAAGAGAGCGGACGTTTACCCGGCGCGATACTGTTTGCGGTGCCCTGTACTAATCCGTAAAGATTTTTTGCGCCAATTTTCGTCGTAAAATCATCCATCTCGTTATTCATCAATACCCCTGTGCCGGGAGCCATCACCACAGCCCCGAAGCGTCCGTTGACGGTATAGGTGGTCGAAACAGCGTTACCATAATGGTCAACAATGGAGTAATGAGTCGTTTCAGGTTTTTCACCGGTGGCGACCAATGGCTTAATTTGTGTGGAAGGGGTCGCTTTATCTTTCTGAATCTTCTCACGCAACGATGCCGCGTACTGCTTATCCATTAATTTGGCTACCGGGTTTTGAACGAAGGCGGGATCACCTAAATAGGTATTCCTATCGGCATAGCTGAAGCGAAGTGCTTCAGTTAAGGTATGCACCATTGCGGCAGAATTAAAGCCCATCGATTTAAGATCATAACCCTCCAATATATTCAGGGTTTCGCAGAGTGTTACGCCGCCAGAACTTGGTGGTGGGGCGGAGACAAAAGTGTAACCACGGTAAGTACAGGTGAGGGGGGTGAGTTCGGTGGCGTGGTACTCTGCAAAGTCTTGTGCGGTAATGATCCCGCCACCGGCTTTTGAGGCCTGCTCGACGGCTTTAGGGAATTGACCCTGATAGAAGGCATCAGGACCCTCTTTAGCGATACGTGACAGCGTGCGTGCGAGGTCTGTTTGCCGTAAACGGTCTCCCGGTTGTAACGGCGTACCATCAGGGCGCAGGAAGATTCTTGCGACTGCTGGGTCTTGTTTAAAATGCGCCACCGTAGTGTCGAGAATATCGGTATCTGCGCGGGTTAGAATAAAACCGTCTTGCGCTAATTTTATGGCGGGTGCCATCACTGCTTGTCGGCTTAATTTGCCATATTGCCGGCGTGCCATTTCCATGCCCATTACTGTCCCTGGGACTCCTGTGGCTTTCCACCCATAGAGACTGCTTCCAGCAATCAGATCACCTTGGGCATCTTGGTACATTGCCGCACTGGCTGCTGCCGGTGCCATCTCACGGAAATTAATAAAGGTGTCTTTACCGTTTGCCAAATGGATGGTCATAAACCCGCCGCCACCAATGTTGCCACAGCAAGGATTGACGACCGCTTGGGCATAGCCAACCGCGACGGCGGCATCAATGGCATTGCCGCCCTGTTTAAGAATATTGACCCCAACCTGTGTGGCGAGATCTTGAGACGTGACGACCATACCGTTTTTGGCTTCGACTGCGGGAGCAGAGGCGGCTTGTGCGAAGTGGGGGGACGATAAAACAAATAGGGCGAGGGCGGAGAGCGTGTGTTTCCTTAACATTAATAAGTACCTCTTTGATGATTTCCTTCTACCATAACCTGACCAGAAAAAAACTCCAGTAATTCAATAAGCTATCATAAGTAAAAACAATATCTGTGATAGCGCACAAATAATCATCATCAATACTGGAGTTGTGGCGCGGCAATCTTTATCATTAAATCCCTTTTATTCGCTAATTTTTGACATGCTAAGAGTGTATTGAGCGAGGTTTATCGTGTTTGCAGAGTATGGTGTGCTAAATTTTTGGACTTATGTCGCAGGAGCTATTTTTTTAGTGTTAATCCCGGGGCCCAATACGCTCTTTGTGTTGAAGAATAGTATGAGTGGCGGGGTTAAGAGCGGTTACCAAGCCGCAGCGGCGGTTTTTATCGGTGATGCAGTATTAATGTTCCTCGCTTATACAGGGGTTGCCACCCTGATTAATACCACGCCGGTGTTATTTAATGTGGTGCGTTATCTTGGTGCGGGCTATTTGCTATGGCTGGGGATTAAGATGCTCTATACCACGTTTAGCCAGCGTGAACAGGCCGCTGTGACGCCAGGCAAGAAAGTCCGTGGAGCCGTCTTTAAACGTGCATTAATATTAAGCCTGACCAATCCTAAAGCGATATTATTTTATGTGTCGTTCTTTGTGCAGTTCATCGATGTGCAGAGTGCTCATCCGGGCGTTGCTTTCTTCATTTTGGCTACGGTGCTAGAAATGGCGAGTTTTTGTTATCTAAGCTTGCTGATTTTCAGTGGTTCATCGCTCACCCGCGCAATTGGCTCACGCCAGCGTTTAGCCAAGGTAGGAAATTCAATGATTGGTTTACTCTTCCTTGGGTTTGCCGCCCGTCTCGCGACTCTCCAGTAAGTAACAAAAAAAAGCTCACCTTAACGTGAGCTTTGACTGACTATAAATGGTTCTTCTCGCAGAACTCTTCCCACGTCATCCCCAGCGCCTCGGCGTGGCTACGCAGGTAACTCTCTATCGCTTGGGCGGCGACTGCATTATCCGTTTCGACTAACTGAATAGAGAAGATAATGCCGTCTAACTGTTTTTGACGAATAAACGCGGCGTAGATACGTTCAGCATGAAGATTTCGCAGTTGTTCAACCGTCATTCCATTGTCACGAGCATCTTTTTCAGTCACTTCGTCGAGTGCAACTTGAAAATCAGGGTGTGCTGAGAAAAAGATATCGCGGGCTTGGGCGTAGTATTGTTCAGGGGTTTTCATCGAGGGGCCTAGCTTTTGAAAGAATCTTACTCGATTATACCGGTTTCAAGCAAAGATGTCAGCGGAAGTCATTCCCTAGCTTGCATTGTGCTAGCGAAACATTATACCTTAGCGCCAGAAAAAATCTGTAGGGATGCCATATGAAAACTCGATTATTACTGTCTCTTTTTGTGCTTGCGGGTTGTAGTCCGATCACTAATTATCAAACTATCGTTAAAACCCCTGCACCGCAATCACTGGAAGGTGTGTGGCGGACATCAGGACCGCAATCGGGGTTGGTCAGTAAGGATGCCGTTGGCTATTTGATCATCGATCAAGCCGGTAACACCCTAGACTGCCGCCAATGGCAACGGGTGATTGCTAAACCTGGGAAATTAAGCCGGATAAACGATCAATGGGTAAACGTTAACCATCAAGTGAGAATTATGCCGCTAAAGCGTAAAGATGGTATGTTGCACTATGATCGCCTGACCTTGATTAAGGTTTCCTCGGCGAGTGAGGAGTGTCAAAAAGCCCTTGCCGAAGCAAAGGCTCAACCTCAAGCAGAAACCATTCAAAATATCGAGATTAACGGTCAATAATCGTCGTGTCAGGCGGGGTTAGACCGCTTGATACGCATGATTGATTTTATCTTGTGTCCCTTGGTCTATCCGCGAGTTTACATCTCTCTGTAATTGATAGAGAGATGTCTCCACACCCTCCTGGGCGAGCAATAACTGCTTAACTACCGCTGCATTATCAATTTGGCCTAAATGCCTCACAGATTCTGAATAAGCCTCTGCCATTGGCAGCAATGCCGTAAAATCTTTTACCTCAAGCGCCTGCCGCATCTTATCAAGCAGATCGAGGCTTCGTTGTACCTCGGGTAATGCCACCATGATAGTTATCCCTCTTGGCTTAGTGATGTCTGCCATGCCCCAGCAATCGTCTGCAGTAACTCACGGCAGTGTCCGAGTTTATCGCGATCATTATGGAGATTGGCTAACATCAATTGTTGTGCGACATAGTGAAATAATGACAAAAGTTGTCCTGCGAGTGGGTCTTTAGCGAGCGGTTCAATGGCCTGTATTAGGCCAGTATCGATGATCGCGACGGCTTTCGCGATCATGTTGCCTTTATCGATGATGTCCTGATTCTCCATTGAGATGGCGGCACGCCCTAAAGCATTCAGTGCACCGTCAAATAGTAGGGTCGTCAATTGATGTTGACTGGCACTTAACACCGAACTTTCTAGCCCCACTTGAGCATACACATTCGCGAGCTGACGTTTATTCATAGCGGTAACCTTAATCGTCCGAATTGGCGAATTGTGCCGTGAGATAATTTTTAGTGGTGTCCATCTGCGATAGGGTCTTTTTCAACTGGACGAATTGCGACTTGTAACGCGCCATGGTGGCATCAATCCGTGATTGCTGCTGATCGTAGCGGACCTCTAATTTATCGTAAGAATCATTTAACGCCTTCACCGCCGTCGTCAGCGTGCCTTTTGATGAATAGTTATCGCTCAGAATCGTATCGAGGGTGTTGTTGGCAAGTGTACTAAAGCCAGTGGTCTTGCTATCGCCCAAAAAGAATTGATAGACCGCCTGAGGAGTCGAGGTTAATGCTGACGTAAGCTTTTTTTCATCAATATTTAAGCTACCAATGCTGCCGTCTGCCCCTTTAGTGGTGTTTTGCGTAATGCCAAGTTCAGCCATAATCGTTACGGCACCCGCCTGCGTTGTGTTCAACACTGAGCGCAACTGGTTCTGAATATCACGCACCGTGCCATTACCCATTAATGGACCATTTGAACTGGTATCGCTCGATAATGTGCTGCCGCCAGCGTACTTAGTGATACTGGTGACTACAGATTGCACATTATTGTAGGCGGTCACCCATGCTTTAATATTTTTTACGGCATCTGCGGTGTTATTAGCAACTTCTAAACGTTCTTCGCCATTAGAAACCGCCTTGAGGTTTAACGTCACGCCATAAGGCGCATCGGATACGGTATTTGAGGCACTTTGCACCTCTATACCATTGACGCTCAATACGGCATCTTGCCCAGCGACAGATTGATGCATGCCGGTTGCAGAATCACCCCCTTGGTAACCTATCAGTGCTTGAAGCTGATCATCGCCGGAGACCGTGACGCTAAGAGTATTTTCTGCGCCAGTCTCTTTTGAGGAGAGAGAGAGATAATACTCCCCGTCATTCGACTTGATGCTGGTCGCAACGACTCCTGCGCCACTTTTATTAATGGCATTAACAAGTCCATTTAGACTGGTGTCATTGTCGTCCAAGGCAATTGTCACCGGTTCGCTATCGCCAGTCTGTAACGTTAACGTGCGGCCCTGCGCGCCAGTAGTCCCTAGAGGCTGGTTATTACTGCTGATTACACTCGAGAGCAGCGTCTGAGCGGTGGCAAGTTGTTTCACATTGATTTGATAATTACCAACACTTGCATCGCTATTACTGGTTGCAGTGAATGATTGATTGGTACTAACGATACTGGTTGCATTCAGCGCAGAGGCCGAACTGAGCGTTGTCGTCGCTTTTTGTAAAGACTCTAATGCACTACGAAGCTGGCCAAAGGCTGATAGTTGACTTTTAACGGTCGTCGCCTGTTGAGTGATCGGCGTTAAACTTTGCGTCTCATATGTTTCTAATTGCGTGTACAGTGTGTCTAAGTCAAAAGCACTGTTGCCAATATTCAAATTACTAATAACCGCCATGGCGTCCTCTCTTTCTAATAAATTGTAGAGTCTTTATCGGCAAAATAGAGAAAAGGGTTAATAGGGGACGTTAATTTTACGCTGTCGGTAAAGTTCATTCAGCACCTGCCGATAATCCCTTTGACCACGTACTGAGAGGCAGTACGTAACATTAACTCCGAGCAAAGGAATTGAATATGGCTGTTATTAATACCAATATCATGTCTCTAACCACTCAAAATAACCTGAATAAATCACAATCGGCGTTGGGGACGGCGATTGAGCGCCTCTCTTCTGGGCTGCGTATTAATAGTGCTAAAGACGATGCTGCAGGTTCAGCGATTGCCAACCGTATGTCGTCTAATATTCGCGGATTAACTCAGGCTTCTCGTAATGCGACAGATGGTATTTCACTGGCGCAAACCGCGGAAGGCGCATTAAACGAAATGAACACCAACTTACAACGTATTCGTGAGCTGACTGTTCAAGCGAAAAATGGGACTAACAGCGCTGAAGACGTTAAATCAATCCAAGCAGAGGTGGATGCGCGTTTATCGGAAATTACGCGTATCGGTACGGCAACCACCTTTAACAACATCCAACTGTTTGATAGCGACCAAAGTATCAATATCCAAGTGGGTGCGAATGATGATGCGGCGGCCAACGTTATCACCATTTCACTGACCGACGATGGTTTTAAAGCTAGTGCACTGGGTGCAGCGTTCTCTGTCAGTGGCGGGGACGCCGGCAGTGCCGATGCTTCGCTGGCAGAAATCGATAAGCGTATTGCTTCAGTCGACTCCGCACGCAGCAGCTTAGGTGCGATACAAAACCGTTTCGAATCAACCATTAATAACTTGAATACCACGGTTAACAACTTAAGTGCTTCACAATCCCGTATCCAAGATGCGGACTATGCGACGGAAGTTTCAAGTATGTCGCGTGCACAGATCCTGCAACAAGCAGGTACCTCTGTCCTAGCCAAAGCGAACCAAGTGCCACAAACCGTATTATCTCTGTTACAAGGCTAATAATGACTGTTTGGGGTGTTAATCTGCCCTAATAGTCACCGTGATGACGGCCTGGATCCCTGAGAGGATCCGGGCCTTTTTTTCGTATTAATCCATGAAACTGAACACCCTAGAGTACGAAAATCTTCTACACAAGCTCACCGTAAAACCGTGTTTTTTTCCTGCGATAAGAAACGGTTACTAGCCTCGATAATATTCAGTATGAATAAATGGAGATAGGAACTGCACAGTGGAGTGTCTATATAATCAAGAAGGGCTACAGGATGAAGCGATCGATTGGCCGCGTTACTTACAATTAGTACGCCATGAGGCATTAAGGTTGCAGGTTCGTCTGCCAGCCAGTGTTGATGTAGACGATTTAATCCAAGCTGGCGCAATGGGCTTGATGAATGCGATTTCGCGATTTGATGCGCAGCAAGGGACTGCTTTTACCACCTACGCGGCACAGCGTATTCGTGGCGCAATGCTTGATGAATTACGTAACCTTGACTGGGCACCACGACGGGTCAGGCGTGATGCTCGAAATGTTGCTGCGGCAATCGCAAAAATTGAGCAGCAAACTGGCTGTAATGCCACGGAAAAAGAGATTATTTCAGCGTTGAATGTCAGCCGAGAAGAGTATCGCACTATTTTGAGGGAGACGAATAATAGCCAGCTTTTTTCGCTAGATAATCTCTATGAAGACCATAGCGATGCCGCTGATCAATTTTTTGCCGCGATGGACGATCAGAATCCACTTGATTCACTTATTGATCAAGATCTGCGTCAACAAATTATTGCGGCGATCGCTCTCCTTCCAGAACGAGAGCAGCAGGTTCTCAGTCTTTATTATCAGGATGAATTGAATTTAAAAGAGATTGGCGCAGTGTTGGGAGTGGGGGAGTCGCGGGTCAGTCAGATCCATAGTCAAGCAATCAAAAGGCTGAGCAGCCGATTACGCGAATAAGCAAGGCATGGGGACATGCCTTGCTTATTTAGTTTTGATTAACCAATCGTCATTAGGCTAGCATTTCCCCCGGCAGCAGCGGTATTGACGCTTAGTGAACGTTCGAATAAGAAGCGTTCCAGCGCGATATTCGTTTCACCTTGATCATAACCTTGCACGATAGCAATTGGCCCAGATCGTTCGGCCACTTGTTGACACAATGCGGTAAGTTGGTCGGTATCTCCATGGTAGATCACGGCATCATAGCGATCATTGACAGCCTCTGCGGAGAGGTCAATGCAGTTGCGCACCGCATCCGGTAAGGTGGCCAGTAGCTGCTGGTGTTCAGAATCGTCAGGCCATAATGCACGACTGCCACAGGCAGTCACGGCGGCTAATTGTATTAATCGATCTGAAGCCTGTTTAGCGATACAGAGTACTCGGGCGCGAGGCAGTAATTGATAGGTGTTACGCTCACCTGTGGGACCCGGCAACAGCGCAATACGATTCGATACCGTGGTATCACGGTATATCTCACAAGCTTGTGCAAGAACATTATGCTGATTCTGTTCCGCCCATAGCTGTAAAGCGCTCACTGGAGCGACATCAGAAGGTTGATCCGCCGTCGAATGCAAAGGCAGGCGTGACAGTGTCACTTTTGAGGCATTGTTCGGTGAGCTGGACAATAAGCGGGTGAGGTAGAGCGGGCCACCGGCTTTCGGTCCGGTACCGGATAATCCTTCCCCGCCAAAAGGTTGTACGCCGACGACCGCACCCACCATATTACGGTTGACGTAGAGGTTTCCTGCCTGCATACGCTCAGTCGCCAGGCTAATGGTTTCATCAATACGACTGTGCACACCGAAGGTCAGTCCGTAACCTAATTGATTAATTTCAGACAGTAAGCGAGGTAGATTTTTACTGTTGTAGCGTACCACGTGCAATACTGGGCCAAAGATTTCACGGGTTAAGTCTGCCGCAGAGTTGAGTTCAATGAGTGTCGGGCGAACGAAGGTGCCTTGTGAAAGGCTTTGACTGTCGCGCTCTCCATGCCAGCTGAACTGTGTGACCTTAAAGCCTCGTTGCTGCATAGCGTCAATATGATTGACGATATTATCGCGGGCCTCTTCATCGATAACTGGGCCAATATCGGTGGTCAGTAATTCTGGGTTTCCGACACGATATTCTGCCATTGCCCCTCGCAACATTTTTAGGGTGTGGTCAGCAATATCTTCCTGTACACAGAGTAGGCGTAACGCTGAGCAACGTTGGCCCGCGCTATCAAATGCCGAGGCAACAATATCGACCACAACTTGTTCAGTAAGGGCGGATGAATCGACTACCATTGCATTGATTCCGCCGGTTTCTGCAATTAAGGGAATTGGACGGCCTTGCGGATCGAGGCGCTTAGCCAGTTCGCGTTGTAGCAAGGTGGCGACAGCAGTCGAACCCGTAAACATCACGCCGCGTGTGCGTTTATCGGCAACTAAGCGCGCGCCAACACGTTCACCATCACCTGGCAGGAATTGCAGCACACCTTGTGGAATGCCCGCTTCTAATAATATCGAAACGGCCTGATAGGCGATTAATGGCGTCTGTTCGGCCGGTTTAGCCACTACGGTATTGCCAGCGGCGAGCGCCGCAGCGACTTGCCCAGTAAAGATTGCCAGCGGGAAGTTCCACGGGCTAATACAGACGATCGGGCCAAGGGGACGATGGGTTTCGTTATCGAAATCTTGCGTCACTTGGTCAGCGTAATAGGTGAGGAAGTCTACCGCTTCGCGCACTTCAGCGATGGCGTTTGCATAAGTTTTACCGGCTTCTCTGACCAGTAAGCCCATCAACGTTTGTAACTGACCTTCCATTAACATCGCGGCGCGTTTCAGGATGGCCGCACGCTCTTCAGACGGCGTCGCAAACCAGATAGCACTGGCTTCATGGCTAGCATCCAACGCTAAATCGACTTGTGCTTCACTGGCGTTAATGACTTCACCGACGATATCGGTTAAGTAGGATGGGTTGCGTACCGGTTGTCCGGCCTCGTTTTCGCTTTCAACCCCCAGCACCGGCTTGGCGACCCAAGATTGCGATGCGGTAGTGAGTAGGGCGCTGGATAGCGAGGCTAACCGATGCTCATTCGCCATATCCAAGCCTGATGAGTTGTCACGGCTGCCATACAGCTGGCGTGGAAGGGGGATGCGCGGATGAGGAAGACCCACTTGCCCTTCTTCTCGTGTAAACGTATTAATTGTCGCGACGGGATCGACAATCAGCTCTTCAACGCTTAACGATTTATCCGCGACGCGATTAACAAAGGAGGTATTCGCGCCATTCTCTAATAGTCGACGGACTAAATAAGCGAGCAGCGTTTCGTGAGTGCCGACCGGAGCATAGATCCGGCATGGGCGGTTGAGTTTTCCATCGGTAGTTTTTCCTACTACCTGATCATAAAGCGGTTCACCCATGCCATGTAGGCATTGGAATTCGTATTGGCCTGGGTAGTAGTTATTACCGGCCAATTGATAGATTGTCGCTAAGCTGTGTGCATTGTGCGTGGCGAATTGCGGATAAATGAGATTGGGGGCCGCTAATAGCTTTCTCGCACAAGCAATATAGGCGGCATCGGTATACACCTTACGGGTATAAACGGGATAATCTTCAAGACCTTCGGCTTGTGCACGTTTGATCTCGCTATCCCAATAAGCCCCTTTCACTAAGCGGATCATTAGGCGACGTTGGCTACGCGCGGCCAAATCAATAAGTTCATCAATCACGAAAGGACAGCGTTTTTGATAAGCTTGAATAACGAAGCCAATACCGTTCCAGCCAGCCAGTGCAGGTTCAAAGCAAAGTTTCTCTAATAAATCCAGAGAGAGTTCGAGACGGTCGGCTTCTTCCGCATCAATATTGATACCAATATCATACTCGCGTGCTAATAGCGTCAGTGATTTGAGAATAGGGTAAAGCTCTTCCATCACGCGATCGTACTGCGCACGTTGATAGCGCGGGTGTAAGGCAGAGAGTTTAATGGAGATGCCTGGGCCTTCATAAATCCCCCGACCATTAGACGCTTTACCAATCGCGTGAATGGCCTGCTGGTAAGAGTGTAGATAGGCTTTGGCATCCTCGGCGGTCAGCGCCGCTTCACCCAGCATGTCGTACGAGTAGCGGAAACCTTTGTCTTCTAGCTTACGGGCGTTCGCTAACGCTTCGGCAATTGATTCGCCGGTCACAAACTGCTCGCCCATTAGGCGCATCGCCATGTCGATACCTTTACGAATTAGGGGCTCACCACTTTTACCGATAATGCGGTTAAGGGAGCGCGACATATTGACTTCATTATGGGTCGAGACCAGTTTTCCGGTGACTAACAATCCCCAGGTTGCCGCATTAACAAACATAGAGTTGCTTTGCCCAAGATGAGAGTACCAATCACCGTGGCTAATTTTATCGCGAATGAGCGCATCACGAGTGGGTTTATCGGGGATCCGTAGCAGCGCTTCGGCTAAGCACATCAAAGCGACTCCCTCCTGAGAGGATAGGGAGAACTCTTGCAGAAGACTCTGCACTAATCCTGAACGGCCACCTTGGTTCTTTTGATTACGTAGTTTTTCGCTTAAGTGTAGGGCAAGGGCATGAACTTTCTCTGCAACCTCTGGGCTCACTTTTGCTTGTTCCAGCACCATCGGTACCATATCCACTTCTGGACGACGCCATGCGGCGGTCACAGCAGAACGTTTCACGCTCTGTGGCAGTACGTGCTCGGCGAACTCAAGGAAAGGCTGGTAAGGCGTGGCAATCTCTGCCGTTTCATGGGCAGAAGACTCGATGGATGAGACGGAAGCGGTAGGGAAAATGGTTTCACCTGCTTCGACCTGTGCAAGTAGATTAAAAATGGCCTGTTTGATTAGCCAGTGCGGTGTGCGATCTATTTTTACCGCAGCACGCTTAAGTCGTTCGCGGGTTTCATCATCAAGTTTCACGCCCATTGTGGTGTGTGCCATGCCAGTTCCTCATCATAGAATTCAATAAAAGGTTGCACCTTGACTATCGCTTGAGTTGCACCTTTGGCGCAACCCATTTGTAGTAAAAAAGTGAACAAATTTAATTAAAGGATATTTATTAGTGGATTAATTCAAAATAAAAGCCGTGATAAGTGGGATTTAGTTCAAATAAAAAGCTTTGCAGAATAAAAAAACTTGACCAAGATCCCTGTTTTATAAATCGGGAAGTGAAGCCTATCGCTTTTATGTTAAAAGTTTGTATACATTGCAACCGACGGTGCAACTCTCACAATTCGAAATGTAGGCGACAGCGATAAAAAAAGAATATCTTAATTAGGAAAACTCATTGATAATACTAATAAAATAGAGGATTGATCATGGTAAGTACTCCCTTGTTAGTGACATTCTGTATCTATATTGCAGGAATGTTACTTATCGGTTTTATGGCATGGCGATCGACGAAAGATTTCGACGATTTTATTTTGGGTGGCCGGAGTTTAGGCAGTTTTGTCACCGCATTGTCTGCGGGAGCCTCGGACATGAGTGGTTGGTTACTAATGGGATTACCCGGGGCAATTTTTCTTTCGGGGATTTCAGAAAGTTGGATAGCGATTGGTTTAATACTGGGTGCTTGGATTAACTGGAAGATTGTGGCGGGTCGTCTACGGGTACAAACCGAGCATCATGGTAATGCGTTAACCCTTCCTGATTACTTCACTCATCGTTTTGAAGATCGTGGTAAGATTTTAAGGGTAATTTCAGCCCTGATTATTCTGGTCTTTTTCACCATCTATTGTGCCTCAGGCATTGTTGCGGGGGCGCGACTCTTCGAAAGTACCTTTGGTATGGACTACACCACGGCCTTGTGGGCAGGGGCTGCCGCGACGATTGCGTATACCTTTCTAGGGGGATTTTTAGCGGTCAGCTGGACGGATACTGTTCAAGCCAGCTTGATGATTTTTGCGCTGATCCTAACGCCGGTGATGGTTATCATCGCGGTGGGTGGTGTCGATACCTCGTTAGAGGTCATTCGTCACATCGATCCACAGCGATTGAATATCTTTAACAATCTTAGCTTCGTAGCGATTATCTCCTTACTGGGATGGGGGCTAGGTTACTTTGGTCAGCCCCATATCCTAGCGCGCTTTATGGCCGCAGATTCTCATCATTCTATGCGCAGGGCTCGCCGTATCGGGATGACGTGGATGATCCTCTGCTTAGCAGGCGCGGTGGCGGTCGGTTTCTTCGGTATTGCCTACTTTGCGGATAATCCCTCACAGGCAGCGGAAGTAACGGGTAACAGTGAGCGTATTTTTATCGAGCTAACGCGTATTCTGTTCAACCCTTGGATCGCGGGTATCTTGCTTTCCGCTATTTTAGCGGCAGTGATGTCAACCTTGAGTTGCCAACTCTTGGTGTGTTCAAGTGCATTAACCGAAGACTTCTATAAAGGTTTTATCCGCAAGAATGCGGGCCAACGCGAGAAAGTCTGGGTTGGTCGCTTAATGGTGCTGATTGTTGCCCTTGTCGCGATAGCCTTAGCCAGCAATCCTGATAATAAAGTACTTGGACTGGTAAGTTATGCTTGGGCTGGTTTTGGTGCAGCGTTTGGGCCAGTCATTCTGCTCAGTGTTTGCTGGTCAGGAATGAGTCGTAACGGCGCGTTGGTTGGCATGGTTGTTGGAACGCTCACTGTCATCATCTGGAAACAGTTTGCGTGGTTGGGTCTGTATGAAATTATTCCAGGCTTCCTGTTCGCGACAGCGGCGATTGTATTGGTGAGTCTGTGTGGTAAAGGGCCTTCACAACAGGTGCGTGACCGCTTCCATCATGCCAATCAAGAGTATTCAAAATAGCGTCAGATTGCTATTTTTTGAGCGGGTTTCCTTAAAAAATCATCCGGCAGCTAAGCGAGAAAATGCTTATCTGCCGGGTTGTTATCTAGCTAAATAGCGCCGCTCCGATGTAACTCCCTTCTTTTGCCGCAGGGGGAATAAAGAACAGTCCGCTACCGATATGCGAGATATACTCATTCAGGGCATCGGCTGCCCCCAACTTACGCTGCAGTGTTTCGAAATGAGCCGGATCATTCTGGTAACTGATAAACAGTAAGCCAGCATCGAGTTGCCCATACTGATTCAAGCCATCGGTGTAGTTGTAAGAACGCCGTAAAATTCTCACACCTTGATTATTTTCATGAGCCGCTAGCCGAATATGAGCGGTAGCCGGTATCACTAATTCTCCCTCGCTGTCCTTTTTATGGAAGTCAGGCGTATCGAATTCGTGGGTGCCCGATAATGGCGCGCCGGAAAGTTTATGGCGACCGAATACTTGGTTTTGATCGCTGACGCGGTCGGTATCCCAGTTTTCAATGTTCATCTTAATTTTGCGTACCACTTGGTAACTTCCTTCTTGTTGCCAAGCGGGGCCATCCTTAATCCAAACATGTCGAGTAAAGTCTGCTGGCTCAACTAAATTGCGGGTACCGTCTTTAAAGCCAAACAAATTACGAGGTGTCTCTTGGCCTTTTCCTGCTGAGGCACGTCCAAAGCCCATCACTGTCCAGCGGGTTTGGGCCGAACCCGTACTTTTCGCGATACGGGCCAATACACGAATGGCATGGTAGGCCACTTGCGGGTCATCGGCACAGGCTTGCAGTGAGAGATCGCCTCCACTCAGTTCAGGTTGCAGATTATCACTCGGCAAGGCGGCAAGCGGCCGTAAATGTGGGGGACATTTTGCGGCAAGGCCGTAGGTATCGGTGAAGATCGAGGGGCCCATCCCTATCGTTACCGTTAATGAAGCAGGGTCTAAGCCTACTGCCTCGCCGGTATCCGTACCCACACTACCCGTTCTCGAGGGTTCGACGGTACCGACTGCCGCGCCTTGGACCAGTTGAGCAATGGCAGCCGACCAGCGAGCGAGCAAAATTTGCAGCGCTTGCGCGGTAGGCGTTGTCATATCAAACGTCATCAACATAATATGGCGCTGGGGGGGTGTCGTAACGCCTGCTTGCCCACGGTCACCATAAAATGGCCATTGATGGGAGAGGTCTATATTATCTTTCTCACCAGCCCCTGCGGCAGAGGCCAGTGTTGGTGAGAGGGCGGGGAGCGTTAGCGCGCTGGCTAACGATCCTTTTAACATATTACGACGTGAGACGAGGCCATGAGAAAAACCTGGCTTATCGTGACGACTCATGACTTAGGCTCCAGCGTGGGTAGCGACTTTCTCAGCAATGTGTGAAAGTGGCTCTTGTAAGGCTTGTATTGCACGGCTTAATTTTGCCGCATTTTCTGCTTTCAGCGTGCGAGTGTAAGGGCGATAGCCTCCTAAACTTTTACTATCACGGTATTGATCAAGCAATTTACGCACCGCACTAAATTGTTCACTGACCTGTTTGGTCAGTGCCGGGTCAATTTTTGCTAATCCAGGCTGTAAATAAGCAAAGGCTTGCATTGCCCCTTCAACATTTCCTGCAAAGTCGACCAAGTCGATATGGCTGTAAGCTTCTTCCTCACCATTGATTTTGGTATTTTGGACTTCTTCAAGGAGGTCCGCCGCACCGTTGGCTAAATCTTCAGGTTTGTAAGTTAGGCCTTTCACCTGTTTGTTTAATTCCGCAACGTGAATCACTAAGCCTTTGGCGGTTTGCTGTGTATTCTTATCAATTTTTCCTTTCTCAAAGAGATCACGCTCAATCGCATGGAAGCCATGCCAGCCGACCGCCGGGTCGAGGTTTGAGGCGCGCATATCAATCAGATAATCTAAGTTACCGGCATTATCCGTCGCTTTAAAGCCGGGTAATAAGAAACCGTCCACATCAGATTCAATACGCTCATACAAAGGACGAGCCTGTGCGTAGGCGACTTTCGCTTGTTCAAGCTGTCCGGCATTGATTGCCGTTTGGAGTTTCGCCACGGCGTTAACCATGCCAGCCACGGTACTCTCCACATAGCGTCCATAGTTATCTGTCCCTTGTTTTAATAGGGCGCTGATGCTGTCGGATGATTGTGCGTTGCGCTGGCCACTTACCGTAAAGTTAACCAATTCTTGTGACGCACCCGGGCAGTAAATTTGATAATTACCCCCCTCTAAGTTCAATGTAAATTTCACCGCCGGTAAGCCGGGCGCTAAGTTCTCTTTCTCGCCTAAAATACGGTTGTTATTGAGCAGTTCGATCTCAGTGATCGCGGTGGCGGTTTTGTTCACAATATTGAAGGTGATGGGACCGGCATTTACCTTATTGTTATCGAGCAGACATTGACCCCCGTTATCGCCGGTTAACGTAATATTAACCTGAGTGACTGCGGGGGTAGGGGCCGCATGAGATGCACCTGCGGTCAGTAAAAGTAACGCAAGGGCGCTCATTTTTAGAGCGGGGTGACGTAATGGTTGCTGTTTCATCATAGTTGTTATCTCATTATGTTTTTAGCGTTATGGATTAATTTTTTTTTGCTGCCGACACTCAGTGCCAGCGCACCGAGGCTAATTACCCCTAATAGGATAGGTAACTTATGCTGCAGGAAGTCGTAGAGGGTTTCTGTCTCCTGATAGCGGGTCAACGCTTGGTTTGTATAGCGTTGCCATGCAGCACTGGTCTGCCATGGGCAGCCTACGATAGTTGGCGATAGGGTCACACTCATTAATCTTGGCGATTGTAAGCCACTGCCGCTTAGGGTTAACAGGCTATTAGCGGTACTGTGTGCCGCGATAATCTGCCCCTGCTGTACTGTCAGTGTAACCTGACAGCTTAATTGCCATTGGCTTTGATAGGGGCCAGGGTGCTGTTGAGGATGCAGCCCTGGTGGAACCCGTTGGTGATAGAGCGCAATCACTTGGTCCAGAGAGAGTTGAGTGGGAGCATCAGGCCATCCCCGCTTCATCGTGATTGTTTTCTCCTCTGGCGTAGCCGCCACGGGCGGGTCGCTGAAGGGGATAAAGCGCGTAGATTGCCCGCTAAGGGTCAACTCAAGCCCATCGGCTTTGCGTGCCAAGGTACCCACAGGAAGTTCTGTTGCATCATGTTGATTGACCAGTGGCAGAGACGGCGACAGGTGAAACAGGGGCGGCGATAACAGCTTGGCGCAAATCACTGCGCCGATAAGCGTGACTAAGCTTAAGCCTTGTAACAGGCGGTAAGTCACCTTCGGGCTTGGCTTATAACGATGGGGCCAAGCTAAGAGTAAAACGAAGAGTGCCAGATAGCTTATCCAGCCTAGCACCTCTGCAGTACGTGGGTCGGCAGGGATCCCTAATACACCGGTGACTAGCGCGGCGCGAATAGACCCCGCTGGTAGTAGCCAGTAAAGATCCATTACCTTGTGTTGGCCGATGAGTAGCCAACCGGCTTCGTGAGCACTGCGCAGGGCAGAGACCACTAACCCTGCAGCAACGACAATCAGGAAAATACCGGTAATCTTAAAGAAACGCCCAAGGTTAAGGCGAATCCCCCCACGGAAGATCCCCCAACCGATAATCAGTGCCAGTAGTAGGCCAACCACTGCGCCAACGGTGGCCCAGACCGATGATTGCGCAGCGGAAAAAGTTGCCAACATAAAGACGCTGGTCTCGAATCCCTCTTTGAGTACGGCTAAAAAAGCCATAGTGGGTAATGCCCAGCGGCTCGATTGGCGTAAGGCCACGTTGGCCTCACTCTCGAGCTGATGCCGCAGTTGTGGCGCGTGTTGCTGCATCCAGATAATCATACTGCTGACAAAGATGACGGCAATGCTACCAATTATTGCCTCCATCGCTTCTTGCCCAGCTTGCGGCAAGGCGCGTTCTGTAAGACTGAGTCCAATCCCTACTAATAAAGAAAGTGATACGGCACCCAATACACCCCACCACATCGGGGATAACGGCTGATGATTTTTTCGTAAAAAGGTCGCGATAATACTGACGATTAGAACGGCTTCTAACCCTTCACGTAACGCGATGACCAAGGTGGCTAACACGCTCACTGTCTCTAAGTAAAGTAATGTAAATAGGAATGGTTAGTAATATCATTTCTATTAAGGTCTGTAAAAGTATTCTCACAGGTTAGCCGAGCCAGACATCCGATTTTTCGTATCAGAATATGTCGTTGGAGTCTCGAATATTGGAAGGTGAGACGTCACCCAGTCTTGTAAGCGCGGAGCCTAAGATCGCGTCACACGTCCATCGTCTTGTGATGAGCCGATGGACTGTAAGCAGGCAAGGTATTTTGCACTCGACTGTCTCACAATATCGTCACCCCGCTGCAGGATATCTTGTCCGCTAAAGGCACCATAAATTTTGGCAAAACGTAAGGGATTTAACCGATCCCTAATCGAGCGGACACTATGGGCGGGCAGTGGCAACAGGTTGGGATAGCTCCACATAAAAGAGACCGCATCGGCACCGGGAGTTACTTGAATAATATCTCCTGCTAATAGCACGCCCTCTGCCATCGACCAATGTAAAACGCTGCCTCCCGCAAAGTGCCCACCTAAACGTATTAGGCGTATCTGTGAGGTCAGTGAGAAGCTTTCTCCCTCCCACAGCCTGACCGCAGGGGATTTACGCATAATCCACTGTTGATCATCGCTGTGTAGATAAATCGGGGCATTAAATTCAGCGGCCCAATCTTGCATAGTGGTGGTGTAGTGGGGGTGTGATAAGGCGATAGCGGTTAAGCCACCTAGGGCGTGGACCAGGGCTTTGCTTGCATCGTCCAGACAGGCAATACAATCCCATAAGATATTCCCCTCAGGGGTCTGGATAATAAAAGCGCGTTGGCCGATAGCAAAATGTGGAACGGTTTGTAGACTAACAGCTAGGGCTGGTGCAGCGTCCATTGGTTGCGGTGGGTCGCCACAAAATGATTCTGTTCGACCCATTCTTGGCCCTTCACCGGGATATATTGGCGTTCATCCAGACAGATTTTACAGTTGTCTAGCGGTACGGAGTCGACGCGGTAAGACGTACCACAAGCTTTGCACAGGGTTATCATCAGACTCTCCAACTGATTTAACAGAGAGAAGATTCTAACGTTATTTACGTTAATAATTTGTTGCAAAGAGCTATTTCGACGTGATGGAAATGGCTGAAAGCGTGCGAATAGTCAACCCAGTCTTCATTACGATATCGACGCTAGCATCGCTCTTCCCGTTGGATGTGTTGTGCTGTAAAGGATTATCGGGATATCACAAAAATGTCTTTTTTTTGTGATAAATGTAATAAGTGTTGATTTCTTCTATAGTAATTAGACATAGTGTCTAGGCAACATCGTTCTATCACAATAACTGTTAGGGGATCGCAAATGAGACGACCTGGGTCAGTGGATAAACGACTTCTTTCACACTGCGCTCCGCTTTTCTCTTGTACTATGCTTTTCTCCCGATTTTTTCCTCTCACCGCAATTGATAGGTCTGTGCAGCTCTCTTGCGACAATGTACGTCAACGACTTCTAATCTCAGGCAGTAAGGCTCATAAGGAAGCTAACCTCTAAAGCGTTCAACTATACGTCGCCATTGGGCAGACGGTAACTGAAACCAACAGTAAGGTGCCATCATGGGAAGACAAAAAGCAGTAGTCAAAGCACGTCGTGAAGCAAAACGGGTTCTTCGTAGTGATGCGCGTAGTCATCGTTCACGCGAAGAAGAATCGGTTTCCTCTTTGGTTCATATGAGTGGTCTTGATGCAATTGGTATGGCGCGTGATGTTCGTGACCGCCAACCTATCGTTGCACGTAATGCGTCACAAGCTCATTATTTGCAGGCGATAACCGCTAAGTCATTGATTTTCGCTACAGGTGAAGCGGGATGCGGCAAAACCTGGGTCAGTGCAGCGAAAGCCGCAGAAGCCTTAATTAACAAAGATATTGAGCGGATCATTGTGACTCGCCCTGTTTTACAAGCTGATGAAGACTTGGGTTTCCTCCCTGGCGATATTTCTGAAAAATTTGCTCCTTACTTCCGCCCGGTCTATGACGTATTGGTCAAACGCTTGGGTTCCTCCTTTATGCACTATTGTTTACGCCCTGAAATTGCGAAAGTTGAAATTGCCCCTTTCGCTTATATGCGGGGGAGAACGTTTGAGAATGCTTTCGTTATTCTTGATGAGGCACAGAACGTTACCGCCTCGCAAATGAAAATGTTTTTAACTCGGTTAGGGGAAAACGTGACAGTGATTGTTAACGGCGATATTACCCAATGTGATCTTCCCGCAGGTGTTACCTCTGGGCTTGCCGATGCTATGCAGCGTTTTTCTGACGATGAGGTGGTTGGCGTGGTACGTTTTGGCGCAGAAGACTGTGTTCGTTCAGAACTCTGTCAACGCACACTACTCGCTTATCAATAGCCTGTCGAGTAAACCGCCCAGTCGGGCGGTTTTTTTATGTGTAGTCATCGAGGGAGACAGATGACAATAAGGATCAGAAAAGCGCGCGGGGGCGAAGCTGAGGTGTGTTGGCGTATCCGAAACTTAGCGATAGTAGAGCAATGCCAGGCCTGCTACCCCTTATCCGCTATTACGGCGTGGACGCCAGAGATAATGCCCAAACATTATCGACTGGCAATATTGGAAAACCCCTTTTATGTTGCAGAAAATTCACAAGGTCAGCTTTTAGCGACTGGGTATCTGGATGGTGCGACGCAGCGCGTTGAAGCGATGTTTACCTTACCGGCAGCGATGCGAAAGGGGTCAGCCGCGCGTATCATGACCTGCATTAAGCAAGAGGCGCTAGCGTGAGGCTTAAGCGCTATTGTGCGCTCTTCTACCCTTAACGCTCAAGGGTTTTATATTAAGCAGGGGGTTCAACGGGTGCGTAATGCTACCCACTATTCACCTGCCGCCGATTATGCTTTCGACTGCGTCGAGATGGTTTACCCGTTAGAGTAACTAAGCTATGCAAGGAATCAGTATGCCGTTGCTCACCCAATTGGGAATTCGTGATCCGATTTTTTTAGCGCCAATGGCTGGCATCACCACCCCAGCATTGGCCAGTCGGGTTTCTGAAGCGGGGGGCTTGGGGCCCTAGGGCTAGGCGCCGGTGATCCTTTTCAGGCCGCGGCCGCGATCAGGGCGACACAGCAGCTAACAAGCCAACCCTTTCAGGTAAATTTCTTCTGTCACCGTTCCGCGCCGTTGGATCCGGCTAAAAGCCGAGCGTGGTGTGAGTATCTTTCAGCGCATTTTGCGCAATTTGAGCAGGCTGTTCCTGCGCAACTTCTCGCCCCTTATGCTTCCTTTACTGACTCGCCTGAGTTACTTGACGTCATCCTTGCCACCCGCCCAGCGGTAGTCAGTTTTCACTTTGGTTTGCCGCCTAAATCCATCTTGCAAATCTTACAGCGTGCGAAAATCCCTTACTGGGTGAGCGTAACGCGACTGAGTGAGGCGCTCTATGCTCAACAACAGGGGTGTTCAGCCATCATTGCGCAAGGGATTGAAGCAGGGGGGCACCGCGCGACTTTCGACCCACTTTGTGACGCGGGGTTGAGTACCCGAGAATTATTGCAGCAGTTAGCCCCACAGATCTCGTTACCTATTATCAGTGCAGGGGGCGTGATGACCGGGGGGCAAATTAATCAACTGTTAACCCAAGGGGCGAGTGCTGCACAGTTGGGGACGGCGTTTATGGCTTGCCGAGAGTCTGCCGCCAGTGATCAGCTAAGACAACGTTTATCCAAGGCGAAGAGCACGCAAATTACCGATGTGATTTCTGGGCGGCCCGCTCGCGGTGTTATGGGGCGTTGGCAGCAAGAAATTGATAGCCCGATACGCCCCCCACATGCCGGCTACCCCTATAGTTACGCACTGGCTAAGCAACTGGATAAAATCGCTTGCGCGCAAGGCGTGACAGATTATCAGGTCTGTTGGGCAGGAACGGGGGTCACGGCATTACGACCTTTAGATGCGATTCTCTTGATGCAGACCCTGATCGCTGAGCTTCAATAGCCCCCTTATTTTGCCCAGGGGAGGTCTTGGTAACGCGTGGTATAGGCGGGGGATAATTTTTCCCGCTTCATCGCCCAGGTTTTTTGAATCCCTTGCCCTGCAAACCAAATCGTTCCTTTCCCACTTTGATTGATCCCATCGACAACGTGCATTAATGCGTCGCTGTTAGCGTGGGGGGCTAGCGGATCAAAAAGATTAAGCTGCGCCACGCCTTGCTGAAAAAAATCACCTAAGATAATTCCTGCTTTCATATAGCGCGGCCCCTCGCGCCAAATCTGATCAAGTAAAGAGAGAGCGAGTTGCACGATATCGCGCGTATCTTGGGAAGGGGTAAGAAGTTGACCGGTAAGTTGATTCGCATAATAAATTTCGCCTACAGCATGCGGGCTGGTACGGATAAAGACTCCTACTTGGCGGCAATACTGTTTTTCACCGCGTAATTTTTCTGCAGCGCGTACCGCATAATTACAGACCGCTTCACGCATCTGAACGTAGTCAGTGATACGCTGAGAAAATGAGCGGGAACAGAGTATCTGCTGCTTCACTGGCGCAAACTCCTCTAGGGCCAGACAGGGCTCGCCGCGCAATTCGCGTACTGTCCGTTCAACAATTACCGAAAAAGATTTACGGATAAACTGGGTATCTTGTTTGGCAAGATCTGCGGCAGTATAAACGCCGAGCTGTTGGAGTTTTTTGCTAAGCCGACGGCCAATTCCCCAAACTTCCTCTACCGGTATCAGCGGCAGCAGTTTGTTTTGTCGCAATGGCGAGGAGAGATCAACCACACCTGCGGTTTTTACCCATTTTTTCGCTGCATAATTGGCGAGCTTCGCCAGCGTCTTAGTGGGTGCAATCCCGACACCTACCATCAGGTGTGCTTCATTTTTAATGCGCTGTCGTACCTGTTGGCCATACTGCTCCAGCGAACAATATGCCGCCATACCGGTAAGGTTGAGGAAGGCCTCATCGATTGAATAGATTTCGACATGCGGGGCCATCTCTTCCAACAGGGTCATGACGCGATGGCTCATGTCCGCATAGAGGGCGTAATTAGAGCTAAAGACCGCTATTTTTTGTGGAAAAGTTTGCTGCGTCAGCTTGAAATAGGGCTCTCCCATCCGGATATTCAGCGCTTTGGCTTCCGCGGAGCGAGCGATAACACAGCCATCATTGTTGCTTAACACGACCACCGGTTTACCGCGCAAGTCGGGTCGAAAGATCGTTTCACATGAGGCATAGAACGAGTTGACATCGACTAACGCAAACATTAGGGATTCAGCGTTTTAATAACATGCTTTACGACGCCAAAAATTTCAAATTGGTCGACATCATCGATAGGAATGGCGGCGTAGGCACTATTTAACGGCAGAAGATGGAGGGTGGGTTTTAGCATCAGTTGCTTGACGGTAAACTCTCCTGCTAAGGACGCAACAATAATATCTCCCTGCTTGGCGGTTAAGGCGCTATCGACCACCAACATATCCCCCTCACTGATACCGCCGTCAATCATCGAGTCACCGCTCACTTTAACAAAATAGGTTGCGCTAGGGTGGCTGATGAGAAGTTGGTTGAGATCGATACGTTGCTCAACGTAGTCCAGAGCAGGGGAGGGAAAGCCGCAAGGAATGCGGCTACTAAACAAAGGTAGCTCAAGGAGCGCACGAATACGTGCAGGTTGATAACATAACATTGTCGTCTCTCAGATTAATACTGTAAATATATACAGTATCGATATTTTACTGAAAGGTGCAAGTAGCAAAATAGTGTATTTTAGTAACGCTATGATTGATAGAAAGATTTAGGAAATAGGGATCGTAAAGGGAAGAAATTAAGGCAAAAAAAACCCAGTGCACAGAGCACTGGGTTTCGTCATTAGCCTGGATGAGCTAATGGGGAAAAGAGTCATAGTAACTCTTTTACAGAATATGGCGGTGAGGGAGGGATTCGAACCCTCGATACGTTGCCGTATACACACTTTCCAGGCGTGCTCCTTCAGCCACTCGGACACCTCACCAAATTGTTTGTTATGCTTTGCAGCGCTAACGGGGCGGTACTATAGGGAGTCGCCCCGCAACGGTCAAGTACTATTTCACGCTTTTTGCTTATCCGCTCAAGAGCTGAGCGACTCGGCGGGATGTCGTGCTTTTTCAGCTTAATCCTTAACCCGATCTGCAAATTTCTTACGTAACTTCTGTAGCTTAGGCGGGATCACGGCCATACAGAAACCATTGTTTGCCCCCACGCGATCCCAATAATCTTGATGATAATCTTCAGCGGGGTACCACTCTGTAAAGGTTTCAATCGAGGTTACGATGGGTTGCGAGTGATCCTGCTGGGCAAGTTCAATCGCTTGTTCAGCCGTTTGTCGTTGTGCAGCATTGAGGGGAAAAATAGCGGAACGGTACTGTGTGCCGATATCGTTACCCTGACGATTAAGCTGGGTAGGATCGTGCGTAGCAAAACTGACCGCGAGGAGATCGGCATAGCTAATCTGCTCTGGGTCAAAACCAATACGAATGGCCTCTGCATGGCCAGTTGACCCACTACAGACTTGTTCATAAGTTGGATCCGCTGACGCACCACCGGTATAACCACTTTCTACAGACGATACCCCTTTCAAGCTTTGAAAGACGGCTTCGGTACACCAAAAACAGCCGCCTGCAATTATTGCGTATTCAGTTGCCATATAGACCTCATTGTTAACGTCATTTTTCACTGCTCTAGAGTAGCGGAATGTCTTCGCGGTGACTATGAACAGATTGTGCAGTAGGGCCAGCTGTGCCGCTCAAATTAGGTAACTTTCTGATTCGCCGCGCAATCGTCGAGATTGAGTCTATACTTAGTAACATTAATGAATCACATACCATTCCTAATTGTTACATTTTTATAACCTAATGAGGGGCGCCCACATGATGCGCCAAGTATGACCCTCACCGCTACGCGCAACCAAAGAAAGCGAGTATTTATGAATGAACCGCGGCAACTATGCCGACAACACGACTACGCCTTTTTTTTCGACATCGATGGTACGCTAGCCACCCTTCAAGCCACGCCAGAAGCCGTATCTATACCGGCTTCGGTAATGACTGACCTTAAGCAATTAACCCAAGAGGTAGGGGGAGCCGTCGCCTTTGTTTCGGGTCGACCGTTGAGCCAAATTGATACGCTGACGCATCCGCTGCAAGGGGCGGCGGCGGGTATCCACGGTGCCGAGATCCGTACATTTAACGCTGAACTTACGACCACCCACGTCGACGCGCAGCAGCTGGGTGAGATAGAACAACAATTATCACGCGAAATCGCCTCGTTGTCGGGTGTCCGTTTGGAAAAGAAAGGTATCGCGTTTGCTCTACATTACCGACAAGCGCCTACCGCACAGCAGGTATTGCAACGACTGGCGGACGCTATAGTAGAGCGCTATCCCGATTTTAAAGTTCAAGCAGGGAAATGCGTGTGGGAGATCAAGCCGCGCGCCTGCGATAAGGGCAAGGCCATACACTTCCTAATGCAGACCCCTCCCTTTACGAACCGAATTCCGGTTTTTGTTGGCGACGATGTAACAGATGAAGCTGGCTTTCAGTATGTGAATCGACAACAAGGTATTTCCATCAAGATTGGTCGCGGCGAGAGCGCAGCAACCCACCGAATGAGTAATGTGACAGCGCTGTATCAGTGGCTACACGACCTAGCAAACAATAACGTAAACCTAGATGAAATGAGGAGTGTATAGTATGGGTAGATTAGTTGTTGTCTCCAACCGTATAGCACTCCCTGACAACAGTAAAAATGGGGCCGGTGGATTAGCCGTCGGATTGCTTGATGCACTCCAAGAGCAGGGGGGCCTATGGTTTGGATGGAACGGAGAAATTAGCAAGATCACGGGAGAGGAGGAGCCTCTGCAGATCGAGCAAGATAAAAATATCACCTATGCGGCCTGCTCACTGACCCAAAACGATTACGACCTTTATTATAGCCAGTTCTCAAATACCGTTATTTGGCCCGCTTTCCATTACCGTCTCGATCTTGTGGAATATCAGCGGGAGGCATGGGAAGGCTACTTGCATGTCAACCAGCTGCTAGCTGCCAAGCTCTCCCCATTACTCCAACAAAATGATGTGGTGTGGGTACATGACTATCACCTACTGCCTTTTGCTGCGGCACTGCGTGAGCAGGGTAGCCAGCATCCACTGGGATTTTTCCTGCATATTCCTTTCCCTGCACCAGAAGTCTTGATGGCGCTGCCTGACTATCAGGAAATATTACGCCTGATGACCGCCTATAATTTATTAGGCTTCCAAACCGAGCGCGATGCGAAGGCCTTTTTAGCCGCGATTGCGCATGAAACCGAATTAGTGACGGTAGAAAAGGGGGGGTACCAAGCCTATGGCAATACCTTCCACGTCCACGATTACCCCATTGGTATTGACCCCGACAGTATCCGTAAATTGGCAGAAGGCCCACTCCCGCCGAAAATGCAGGCGATTCGACAAGAGCTGGGTGATGCCAAAAATATCATCGCTTGCGAGCGCTTGGATTATTCAAAAGGGATCCCGGAGCGATTTCTCGCTTATGAAAGCTTCCTTGAAAAATACCCCGAGCATCGCGGGAATATTCGCTATACGCAAATCGCGCCGACCTCGCGTGGAGAGGTCCAAGCCTACCAAGCGATACGTCATCAGCTTGAAACGGAAACGGGAAGGATAAATGGTAAATACGGCACCATGAGCTGGACGCCTCTCTATTATTTGAATCAGCACTTCGACCGTCGTTTATTAATGAAGATCTTCCGCCTGACGGATATTGCGCTGATTACGCCGCTACGTGATGGAATGAACCTGGTGGCCAAAGAGTACTTGGCTGCACAAGACCCGACGGATCCCGGAGTACTGATTTTATCGAAATTCGCTGGAGCAGCCTGTGAGCTGACCGAAGCGTTGTTAGTGAACCCTTATGATCGCGATGAAGTCGCGAAGGCGATCTTAAATGCGACGACGATGAGCAAAGAAGAACGGATTCGGCGGCATGCCATCATGATGGATACACTCAGTCATCAGACTATTACGCGTTGGCGTGAGACATTTTTAGACGATCTATACAAAATATCACAATAAAAAATCAGGCATCTTCCTCTTCCTCCATTATGCCGGGGGGAGAGGGACAAGAATCAGTAAGTTGAAAAAATCTTAATAATTTTTATATAAAGGGATAACTATTATAACTTTTACTTTATAGTTTTAAGCGTGATGGTCTCCCCTGCTTTTTTTAAAAAAAAATAGAATTTCAATAATTCAATACTTAATGAATAAACTAGAAATGCAAAAGTTATTCAGTTCATGCGATTGGATGATTAATCTTGGTTTCTTACCGAATTTAAATCAATTCCACATAAAACGTAGAATTATATATATGCAAGCTAATTTAATGTTACCCCTCTATAAATGATCAGTTATTTTTTACTTATCATTTATTTTCCAAATACGTTTTAACGTTGAGGTTTGTTCAAAAACTTTAATGTCACTCATTACCTATATGATCTAAATCAATATGAAACTTAAATGTTTAATAATGTGTATTGTGAAATTATTAATAACAAGGTAACTTCTAATAATATTATGAAGACTAATAACAAAGTTCTTTATACTACATAGTCCGTGCTCGATTTATAACCAAATGATTAATTGAGGTGTTTGTGGATAATTCAGATGTCGTTAAACAAATCTATGGAATTAATTTATCATATCTTCTTCTGGCACAAAGGATGCTAAAGGAAGATAAATATGCAGCATTTTATCGACTAGGTATGGAAGAGAGTTTAGCTGAAAAAATAATGGAATTAAGTCTTCATGAATTAGTGAAGCTCGCAGAAACGAATCAACTTATTTGTAAATTACGATTTGAAAAAACAGAGGTGATTGAAAAATTAACGCAAGATTCACGGGTGGATGACCTGCAGCAAATTCATACGGGCATCATGTTAGCCAGTAATTTATTACAAGCTCGTCTCGACAGTAAACGACTAAGACAATAGTGGGGCAGTCATGAAAGAGAAAAGCGTGTTAAGAGAGGGTCACGATATCCGTGTCGCCATGGACCTGATTAGGTTGGGAGCGAGATTACAGCTTCTAGAAAATGAAACCGTGTTAAGTCGAGGCCGTTTAATTCGGCTATACAAGGAGATTAAGGGATCTCCACCGCCTAAAGGGATGCTACCCTTCTCAACAGACTGGTTTATGACGTGGGAGCATAATATTCACGCGACAGTCTTTTATCATGCATGGCAATTTCTAAGAAAGACGACAGAGAAGACTGATGTTGATTGCCTCATCCTTGCCTACCGCCTCTATCTAGAGCAATGCCCTGCCGAGAAGGAAGGTAACGAACCGCTACTGGGGCTAACACGCGCATGGACACTCATCCGTTTTGCTGAGAGTGGCATGATTGAACTCTCGGCCTGTCGACAGTGTCAGGGGCAGTTTATTAATCACGCACATCAGCCAAAAGGAAGCTTTGTGTGCAGTCTATGCCAACCGCCTTCAAGGGCAATAAAAAAACGTAAACTTTATTATTCAGAGGCCGATAAAGGGTATGAAGAGAATAAAGGGTTACGCTATGGAATATTATGAATAATTAAATTTACATTTCAAGAATATATCTATCAGTAACTCCTTTATTTAAAAATACCAGGGATTTACCTTGTTAGGGAGCGACTGTGTTTATAATTATTGGCTATATTATAGTGACTGCATCGATTCTCGGTGGCTACGCGATGGTAGGTGGCCATATGGGAGCATTATATCAACCCTCAGAATTAGTGATAATTGGCGGTGCGGGAGTTGGGGCTTTATTTGTTGGTAACAACGGTAAAGCCTTAAAAAAGACACTTACCTCAATACCTATCTTATTTCGTGGCTCTAACTACACTAAGCAGCATTATCTTTCATTGATGAGTCTGTTATTCAATATAATGTCTAAATCGAGGCAGCAGGGGCTGTTATCAATTGAAAAAGATATTGAAGATCCTAGTGCGAGTGAACTGTTTAATCAATATCCGAAGCTGACAGCCGATCCTTTACTGATGCATTTTTTAACCGACTATCTGCGGCTAATGATTAGCGGCAATATGAGCGCCTTAGAAATTGAATCGCTGATGGATGAGGAAATTGAAACCTGTGAGCATGAGAGCGATATCCCCGCACAAAGTATTGCGGCAGTCGGCGATGCCTTACCCGCTTTTGGTATTGTTGCCGCAGTCATGGGGGTCGTGCATGCTCTCGCTTCAGCCGATAGACCGCCAGCAGAGCTGGGCGAACTTATCGCCCATGCGATGGTGGGGACCTTTTTGGGGATATTACTTTCTTACGGCTTTGTTTCTCCACTCGCGACCGTGTTACGACAGAAATCAGCAGAAAAAATCAAAATGTTGCAGTGTATCAAAGTGACATTATTGGCCAATCTGCATGGTTATGCACCGCAAGTGGCGGTGGAATTTGGCCGTAAAGTCCTTTACACCACTGAACGTCCGGCTTTCACCGAGCTAGAAGATTTTGTGCGTAACAACAAACCTGGTACCCGTAGCGCGGAGGCCAGCGAAGAATGAAGGATTCTAGGCCTCCGATTATCGTCATCAAAAAGAAGAAAAAGCATGCACGGCATGAAAGTCATGGCGCGTGGAAGATTGCCTACGCTGACTTTATGACCGCCATGATGGCTTTCTTTATGGTGATGTGGTTGATCTCCATTGCCGACCCACAGAAATTAGAATCGTTAGCCGACTATTTTCGCATGCCCTTGCGGGTCGCGCTCTCACCGGGAAAACATCAAAGTGATGCGACGACAATTATTCCGGGTGGTGAAGCAGGACAAAAAACCGACTCTATCGAAAGTTTACCCAACCCGTCGATCAGTCATAAGGATAAAGACCCCGACCGTAAAGCATTACAAGGGATTAAAAATAAAATTGAACAATTGCTGATTACTGATCCGCGACTGAAGTCCTTACGTCCTCATCTGTTTCTCACCATGATTAATCGAGGATTGCGGATACAAATCGTGGATAGTCAGCAACGGCCAATGTTCCTGAAAGGCAGTGCCAGTATCCAGCCCTACATGGCAGAAATCCTGCATGCCTTGGCGCCTATCCTCAACGATGTTCCGAATAAGATGAGTATTGCGGGTCATACCGATAACTCGCCGTATGCGACTGGAGATCATGGTTTTAGTAACTGGGAATTGTCGACACAGCGGGCCAACTCGTCGCGACGTGAACTAGTGAAAGCCGGATTAGTTGAAGGAAAAGTGCTGAGAATTATCGGGATGTCAGACACCATGAATATGAAAGGTGTCGCCTCCGATGCCCCGGAAAACCGCCGTATTAGTTTGTTGGTCTTAACCCATGAAGCCGAAAACGAAGTGGAAAAGGAGAACCATGAAGGTCAAGCATTGGTGATCACTGCCGCGGGTGAACTGCAGCGCGCGGTGGCGCCGCAGAGTACGGAACAGGATAAAAAAGACCCACAGCCGACGGAGAGGAAAGAGTAAAGAATGGATATCTCTGATTTTTCTCAAACATTTTTTGATGAAGCAGATGAATTATTGGCTGATATGGAGCAGCACTTGCTGGCACTCGATCCATCCAATCCTGATTCAGAACAACTGAACGCAATATTTCGGGCTGCGCATTCCATCAAGGGAGGCGCGGGAACCTTTGGCTTTAGCATTCTGCAAGAAACCACACATATTTTGGAAAACATTCTTGATAATGCGCGACGAGGCGAATTGTCACTAACCAGTCAGCTTATTGATCTCTTTCTGGAAACCAAAGATATCATGCAAGACCAACTCAATGCTTATAAAAGCTCTGCACAACCTGATGAAGAAACCTTTCAGCATATTTGTGAAATGTTACGCAAGATTGCGTTAAATCAGCCACCCAAAGCCGAGGAAGAAACCGCAGTCAGCGAGGGGGGAGAAGCCGAATATTCCCCACAGGCCGAGCAGACAGTACGGATAAAACTGTCGCGTCTGAAGAGCACAGAAATTGAGCTGCTACTCCAAGAAATTAATCATCTTGGAACGGTAACGTTACTCGAGCAGGATGCGCAGAGCTTGGATCTACAGGTGAATGGCGTCAGTCGTGAGGCGTTGATCGCCGTGCTCTGCTTTATTATCAATGAAGATCAGATTAGCTTTCCCGAAATAGAAACCTCGCAATCGCTGCCAAGTGAGGAGACGAGTACCAAAACGGTGTCGCCACCGCCACCGCAAGCGCCTCTGCCAGCCAATAAACCTGCCGTGGCGGCGACGAAAGCACCCGACAGCGGCAGTATTCGAGTCGCGGTGGAGAAGGTGGATCAGCTGATCAACTTGGTCGGAGAGTTAGTGATTACCCAATCAATGTTGCTGCAGCACGTTTCACAATTAGAACCGACGCTACATGGTGCGTTATTCAATACGGTTAACCAACTTGAGCGTAACGCCCGTGATTTACAAGAGTCGGTAATGTCGATACGGATGATGCCGATGGAATATGTCTTCAGCCGTTTTCCTCGGCTGGTTAGAGACTTGGCGGCAAAGCTCGGTAAGAAAGTGGAGCTGACGTTACAAGGAGGCTCGACGGAATTAGATAAGAGCTTGATTGAGCGAATTATCGATCCATTGACCCATCTGGTACGCAATAGCCTGGATCATGGCGTGGAATCGGCAGAAAAACGCTGTGCAGCGGGAAAATCGGCGGAAGGGAATCTTGTCCTGTCGGCAGAACATCGCGGTGGCAGTATCTGTATCGAGGTGACCGATGACGGTGCCGGGTTGGATCTAGAAAGAATTTATCAAAAAGCGCTAAGTTCAGGTATTGCCGTACACGACTCGATGAGCCCAGAAGAAATTGCGCAACTTATTTTTGCTCCGGGTTTTTCGACTGCAGAACAAGTCACTGATGTCTCAGGTCGTGGTGTCGGGATGGATGTGGTCAAACGTAATATCCAAGACATGGGGGGACATGTTGAAATCGCGACCCAACCAGGTAAAGGGACCACTATCCGTATTTTATTGCCCCTGACGTTGGCCATTTTAGACGGTATGTCAGTGAAAAGTGGTAATGAAGTCTTCATTGTGCCGGTCAATGCCGTGATGGAATCATTACAGCCTCGTAAGACCGAATTAAAATATTTGGCAGGCGGTGAGCGTGTATTGGAAGTACGGGGGGAATATCTTCCTCTTATTTCACTCGCGAAAATATTCGATATTAATGATGCCCGTGAAGATCCGACGGAGGGCATTGTCATTATTTTACAAAATGCAGGTAAACGCTTTGCATTATTGGTCGATTATTTAATGGGACAGCATCAAGTTGTCGTGAAAAACTTAGAAAGTAATTATCGCCGGGTACAGGGTATTTCTGCCGCGACGATTATGGGTGATGGCAGTGTTGCCTTTATTGTTGACGTCCCAGTGTTGCAAGCGGTCAATCGTGAAAAGATTTCATCACAGAGCGAAAATTAATTCTCAGGGATAGCTATGGAAAGTAAAAATGAAGAGATCCAGAGCCAAGAGTATCTTATTTTTACCTTGGGTAAGGAAGAGTATGGAATTGATATATTAAAGGTTCAAGAAATTTGTGGCTATGACCACGTTACGCGAATAGCTAACACGCCTAAATTTATTAAAGGGGTCACCAATTTACGTGGCGTAATTGTCCCGATTATTGATCTAAGAATTAAGTTCGCCCAAGAAAATATCGCCTATAACGATAACACTGTAGTAATCGTTCTGAACTTAGCTGAACGAATTGTCGGTATTGTGGTTGATGGGGTATCCGATGTTCTGGCGTTGACGCCTGAAGATATCCGGGCTGCACCGGAATTCAGTGTCACGCTGTCAACGGAGTATCTCACTGGGCTTGGCGCGCAGGGTGAAAGAATGTTGATTTTGGTTGATATTCAAAAATTACTGAATAGTGAAGAGATGGCCTTAGTCGATCGACTGCACGCGGGTTAAAGAGTATTCGTCGCGATTATAAAGAAAAGGATGAAATTACCGATAAGGTAATTCTATACAAGGACAATAGGGGACCCTATGTTACGCAAGCTTAAAGTTGTCACGAGTTTATTATTAATTCTTTGTATTATGGGTGTGCTACAGATTGTCAGTAGTGCCCTGTTTTTAGAAATGTCGAAAGGCAATCAAACTATCTTTGCTCAGAACCAAAAATTGAGAGTACAACAGCAGAGTATTTCTGATGCGACCTCCTTCTTGTTAGAGGCAAGATCAAACATTAACTTTGGTATGATCTATTCGTTGCAAAGTGCTAAAGAAGATGGCTTCGATGAAAAGATTAAAAAGTTTTTAATTAGTGCGGAGGAGAATATTCAGCAAGCAGACGATGAGTATAAAATATTCTGGAATACCTTCAGCGATAAAGAAAGAGAAGATGCTAAGCTCGATGCAATGGGGCGGGCATTTATTGATTATCGTAACGGACTGAATACGTTATTAGCGTTACTGCGTGAAGGGAAAGTCAAAGAATTTATGACGACCCCAGTCATGGATAAGCAAAAAACGTTCGATAGTAAAATGAACCAATGGTATAGCAAAAACGAGAAACAGGTTGAGATTGGTATCGACCACAGTCGTCAGCAATATGATCATGCATTGATTTTAACCGGTGTATTTATTGCGATTACCTTATTTGTGATCTTCCTTGCTTGGGTGGGAATTCATCGCATATTACTAAAACCGTTACACGCATGTATCCACCATATTCAAAATGTCGCACGCGGCGATCTCACTCAATCGATAGAGGTCATCAGTAAAAATGAGATGGGGGACTTACTCACGACGGTAAGGCATATGCAGGATGAGTTAAAACACACCGTCGGGTTGGTGAGGGATAGTTCAGAGTCGATTTTCAGTGGTGCCAGCGAAATAGCAAATGGCAGTAACGACTTGTCAGCCCGGACCGAGCAACAAGCGGCTTCTCTAGAAGAGACCGCCTCCAGTATGGAGCAGCTGACTGCGACCGTAAAACAGAATGCTGAGAACGCGCGTCAAGCTTCGCAACTCGCCCTTAATGCTTCAGAAACAGCGCGTCATGGTGGCAATGTTGTCGATAACGTGGTGACCACCATGAAAGATATTGCCGACAGTTCTAAGAAAATTTCTGATATCACTAGCGTGATCGATGGAATTGCTTTCCAAACCAATATTCTGGCCCTTAATGCGGCTGTCGAAGCTGCCCGCGCGGGTGAGCAGGGACGCGGATTTGCCGTGGTAGCAGGAGAGGTGCGTAACCTCGCACAACGCAGTGCCCAAGCGGCAAAAGAGATCAAAATTTTGATTGAGGACTCGGTTAACCGCATCGATTCAGGCTCACAATTGGTAGAAAACGCTGGGGTCACCATGGGCGAAATCGTCAATGCCGTTACGCGAGTCACCGATATTATGGGTGAGATTGCTTCAGCATCTGAAGAGCAAAGTCGCGGTATCGATCTGGTGAGTACCGCGGTCACGGAGATGGACCAAGTGACTCAGCAAAATGCCACATTAGTGGAAGAGTCTGCAACGGCGGCGGCAACCTTAGAAGAGCAAGCAGGACTACTCAAACAAGCGGTAGCGGTTTTCCGTGTCGGCCATGCATCTTCCTCTTCACCGCTCAGTCACGCCACACCGAAACACTCCTCGCCGACGCCTAACGCCAGCGGCTCGGGGCAAATGTCAAATAATAACGATTGGGAAACATTTTAATTCATACACTCAAGGGGGAGGGCACCTTCGGGGATCCTCCCCCCCTTGAGTCAATAAGCGAAGGGATCATGCATAAACAACTCCCCAATACCCCGTCTACTTCCACTGTGGCGCAAAGTGGGCGTTATGAATTATCGGCACAAGATTTTCAGAAAATATCGGCGTTAATTTATCAACGGGCAGGGATTGTACTGGCTGCCCATAAACAGGAAATGGTCTATAACCGCCTGTTAAGACGCGTCAGGGCGCTTAATCTGGCCAATTTTAGTCAATATATTCAATATTTAGAGAAAAATCCGCAGAGCAGTGAATGGCAAGAATTTACCAATGCCTTAACCACTAATCTTACGGCGTTTTTTCGTGAGGCACACCATTTTCCGATTTTAGCTCAGCATGCTCGGCAACATAAAGGCTGCTTTACGCTGTGGTGCTGTGCGGCATCTACCGGCGAAGAGCCTTGGTCACTGGCGATCACTTTAGCGGAATCGTTAGGGTTAGGACCTGGTCGCTTTCAAATCTATGCCAGCGATATTGATACGCAGGTATTGGCGAAAGGGAAGCAGGGGATCTATCGACAAGAGAATCTGTCGATGTTAACCCCCGAGCAGTTGCAACGCTACTTTTTGAAAGGCACCGGCGAACATAGTGGACTGGTTAGGGTAAGACCCGAACTGGCCGCGACCGTACAATTTTATCCGCTCAATTTATTATCGCCCGAGTGGAAGCTGAAAGAGAAAGTCGATGCAATATTCTGCCGTAATGTGATGATTTATTTCGATAAAAAAACACAACAGACCATTTTAAGCCGGATGGCGAATGTCCTTCAGCCTGATGGGTTACTGTTCGCTGGCCATTCAGAAAATTTAAGTCAAATAAGTACTGACTTTTTACTGCAGGGTCAAACTGTTTACCGACTTGCGGAGAGGAAAAAATGAGCAAGATAAGCGTGCTGTGTGTTGATGACTCTGCATTGATACGGCAGCTGATGACGGAAATTGTTAACAGTCAAAAAGATATGTTTATGGTCGCCACGGCACCCGACCCGTTAGTTGCCCGCGAGTTAATCAAACACCATAACCCGACGGTGTTAACGTTGGATGTAGAAATGCCCAAAATGGATGGTCTAGATTTCCTGGAAAAGTTGATGCGCTTAAGACCTATGCCAGTGGTAATGATTTCATCCTTAACGGATCGGGGGTCTGAAGTCACGTTGCGTGCGCTCGAGCTGGGGGCTGTCGATTTTGTCACCAAACCTCAAATCGGTATTCGTGATGGCATTATGCAATATGGCGAAAAAATCTGTGAAAAAATCAGATCTGCCGCGCAGGCGCGTCTGCCTAATCCTGCGCAACGCACCGCGGTAAAACCTGTGTCGCTCAAGACGCTGATCGGCAGTGAAAAAGTGATTGCGATCGGTGCCTCCACCGGGGGGACCGAGGCGATTCGGCAAGTACTCGAGCCGCTTCCTCCAGCCTGTCCAGCCGTTCTGATCACCCAACATATGCCCGCCGGTTTTACCCACTCTTTTGCTGAGCGGCTGAACCGACTCTGCCAGATCACGGTGAAAGAGGCTGAACAGGGCGAACGTGTCCTTCCTGGCCATGCCTATATCGCGCCAGGCGATAAGCATATGGAGTTAGCGCGGTCAGGAGCCAATTACCAAATTCGCTTACTTGAAACCCCACCCGTCAATCGCCACCGACCTGCGGTAGATGTGCTGTTTAACTCTGTTGCACAGTGTGCAGGACGTAATGCGGTCGGCGTCTTATTGACCGGGATGGGCAACGACGGGGCGGTGGGTTTATTAGAAATGAAAAAGGCTGGCAGTTGGACCATTGCCCAAAATGAAGCCAGCTGTGTGGTTTACGGCATGCCCCGCGAGGCTATCTTACTTAATGCGGCATCTGAAGTTACCCACCTTGATGATATTAGTCAGCATATGGTTAGCCGACTCGCTTCCGGGCAAGCCATACGTATTTAAGGTCAGTCGAGTCATCGGGACACATTAACGGAAATAAGGAAAGGATCATGGCAGATAAGTCTCTTAATTTTTTAGTCGTAGACGACTTCACGACAATGCGTCGCATTGTGCGAAATTTATTAAAAGAGCTTGGTTTTACTAATGTCGACGAAGCCGAAGATGGGCAAGATGCGTTAAATAAGCTGCAAGCTGGCAAGTTTGACTTTGTCATTTCGGATTGGAATATGCCAAATATGGACGGTTTGGCCCTGTTGAAGACGTTACGGGCAGAGGAGCGTTTTGCCAATTTACCGATTTTGATGGTCACGGCAGAGGCAAAAAAAGAAAATATCATTGCGGCGGCACAAGCAGGGGCAAGTGGTTACGTAGTCAAGCCTTTTACTGCTGCGATATTAGAAGAAAAACTGAATAAAATATTCGAAAAATACGGAATGTAAGGAGTTCCTATGAGCCATTCCTTACCCCCTAGCGATAACGATCCCATGTCAGATATTATCGTTCGTTTAGGGGCGCTGACACGGATGTTACGGGACAGTTTGCAGGAGTTAGGTCTTGAGCAGGCCATCGCCGACGCTGCGGACGCCATTCCTGATGCGCGAGGTCGATTAACCTATGTGGTCGAGATGACTACGCAGGCAGCGAATCGAGTGCTGACCTGCGTTGAGCAAGCGCAACCCGAACAAGATCAGCTAAAACAACAGGCCGAGGCATTACAAACGCGTTGGGATCAGTGGTTTGAAGAACCGAAAAGCTTTGACGAAGCCAAGGCGTTGGTCATGGCGACACGGGAACACCTCGCCAGCATTCCAGTCATTACAGGGAAAACTAACCAGCTATTACTGGAAATCATGATGGCGCAGGATTTCCAGGATCTCACCGGGCAAGTGATCAAAAAAATGATGCACGTCGTTGAGCAAATCGAAACCCAGCTGTTAATGGTATTGCTCGATAATATCCCTGATAACGCACGAGTCAGTCCAACCCAGAAAAATAGTCTATTAAATGGTCCGCAGATTGATACCACCGCCAGTGGGGTGATTGCCGACCAGTCACAAGTGGATGACTTATTAGACAGCCTCGGATTTTAAGCCAAGGCAGGGAACTGTCTGGCGAGTAGCGTTTAAGAGGTGCTTATTATTAGCGTAATAAGCACCTCTTCTCTTCTCTGCTTCGTCAATAGCCTTGTTCGGGCTCTGGCACTCTACGGGTAATTATCCAATGAGGAAGCAGCGGTGTCTGAAGAAGATAAAGACGATAAAACCGAAGAGCCCAGTAGTCGTCGCATCGAGAAGGCGCGGGAGGAGGGTGATATTCCCCGTTCGCGGGAGTTGACCTCGATGCTGTTATTACTGAGCGGCCTGTTAGCACTCACCCTTTGCTTACCTATGAGCTGGCAAGGCATGGTGCATATCGTGCGGTACAGTTGGCAGTTTGATCTTAGCCATCTTAATGCCCATGAGTGGGGCCCCTATAGTCTTGATATTATTCCCCTGAGCCTGCGATTGTTTCTCCCTTTTGGTCTGAGCCTATGGGGAGTCGCGATCGTCGCTAACCTGATTATTGGTGGAATCAACCTCAGTCCTAAAGCCTTACAAGTCAAATTCTCTCGCCTTAATCCGCTGTCGGGAATGAAAAAATTTTACAGTGCGCAGACAGGCGCTGAATTACTGAAATCATGTCTAAAAGCCTGCATCGTGATTGCAATCCTACTCGCGGTATTGTGGGCCAAGCAACGCGAAATCCTCGGTCTTATTCACCAACCGCTAGGGCCAGCCTTAACAGAAGGAACTTACGGCTTAGTCAAACTTTGGCTATGGGTGGTGATGGGGATGATCCCGATGGTAGCGTTCGATGTGTTTTGGCAGATCTACAGCTACCACAAGAAACTACGGATGACGCGTCAAGAGATCCGCGATGAGCATAAACAGCAGGAAGGCGATCCACACCTCAAGGGACGTATTCGTCAACAAATGCGTGCCGCCGCTCGCCAACGAATGATGGCGAATGTGCCACGCGCCGATGTGATCTTAACCAACCCCACTCACTTTGCCATCGCACTGCTCTATCAAGAAGGCAAGATGCACGCGCCGCAAGTCGTGGCCAAAGGGCGCGGACAGGTGGCGGCAAAAATACGCGCGTTGGCGAGCGAACACCACATTCCTACCCTTGAAGCCCCGCCTTTGGCTCGGGCTTTATGGCGACATACCGAAGTGGGTGAACCCATTCCTGGAGCACTCTATACCGCTGTGGCTGAGGTACTGGCATGGGTATGGCAGGTCCGCCGTTGGCGGAAAGTGGGGGGACAAAAACCTGAGAAGCCCCAGCAATTAGTGGTACCGGCTGAGATGACTTTTGACTTAGAGAATGATGATGATGATGAATAAGTTGTATGCGCGATTACGTTTACCGACCCGTTGGAACGAGGTGGATTGGCAGATCTTAGCCGGCCCTATCTTAATTTTACTGATTTTGGCGATGATGGTTCTGCCGCTGCCCGCGATACTGTTGGATCTGTTTTTCACTTTCAATATCGCCTTATCGATTATGGTCTTACTGGTCGCGATGTTCACGCGTCGGACGTTAGAGTTTGCCGCCTTTCCCACTATTTTGCTCTTTGCCACGCTACTGCGATTAGCCCTCAATATTGCCTCAACACGGATCATTCTATTAGAAGGTCACACCGGCGGCGCGGCGGCCGGCCAGGTGATTGAGGCGTTTGGCCATTTCTTGGTAGGCGGCAACTTTGCGATCGGTATCGTGGTCTTCATCATTCTCATCGTGATCAACTTTATGGTGATTACCAAGGGGGCCGGACGTATTGCTGAAGTCGGTGCACGCTTCGTTCTGGATGGAATGCCGGGTAAACAGATGGCTATCGATGCAGATCTTAACGCGGGGATCATTGGTGAAGACCAGGCAAAGCAACGTCGCCAAGAGGTGACTCAAGAGGCTGATTTTTATGGTTCGATGGACGGTGCCAGTAAATTTGTGCGTGGCGATGCCATCGCTGGCATCATCATTATGGTGATAAACGTCGTGGGTGGCCTGTTGGTGGGCGTGGTGCAGCATGGCCTATCCGTCAGTCAAGCAGCCGAAACTTATACCTTATTGACCATCGGTGACGGGCTAGTGGCACAAATACCTGCGCTAGTGATCTCGACTGCCGCAGGGGTCATTGTGACGCGCGTCAGTAATGATAGTAACGTCAGCGAGCAGATGGTCAGTCAGTTATTCAGTCGACCGCAAGTCATGGTACTGAGTGCCGGCGTAATTGGTCTGCTCGGGTTGGTCCCTGGGATGCCTAATGGCATTTTTCTGGTGTTTGCGGCGTTGTTACTCGGGCTAGCATGGTGGTTAAAAGGTAATGAAGCCAGCGTTGAAACCGCTACGCTATCGCCAACCGATCCGCAGCAAGCGCAGCCTATCGAGGCGAGCTGGCAGGATGTGGTAATCGAAGACGCGCTTGCCATGGAAGTGGGCTACCGACTGATACCGCTGGTGGATGAAGCGCAACAAGGGGAGTTACCGGGTAGGATCCGGGGCATTCGCAAAAAATTTGCGACCAGCATGGGATTTTTGCCCCCGGGTATTTTTATATCAGATAACTTATCGCTAGCACCTGCCCATTATCGTATTTTATTAAAGGGAGTCACCATTGGGATGGGGGATGTCTGGCCAGGGCGTTGGTTAGCCATTAACCCAGGTAGCGCGCGTGCCGATTTACCGGGTGAATCCACCCGAGATCCGGCCTTCGGTTTACCGGCGGTATGGATTGACGGTGCGCTAAAAGAACAGGCGCAAACGCTAGGTTTTACCGTTGTGGAGGCGAGTACCGTGATCGCCACGCATCTTAATCATCTATTGAGTCAGCATGCTAGCGAATTATTTGGACGCCTAGAGGCGCAACAATTAATCGACCATGTCGCGAAGACTTTACCCGCACTAACCGATGGCATTATTCCTGACCTCTTATCGTTAACGACGGTACATAAGGTGCTGCAGAATTTGTTACGAGAACAGGTCTCGATTCGTGATATGCGGACTATTCTGGAAACCCTGACTGAGCATGCCAGCACCACTCAAAATAGTCTGGAGTTAACCAGCGTGGTGCGGGTCGCCCTTGGCCGAGCGATCACCCAGCAATGGTTCCAAGACGATGAGATGATTCAAGTGATCGGCCTATCCCCTGCACTGGAAGGATTATTACAGCAAGTAATGCGTAATGGGGGGGGGCTAGAGCCGGGACTGGCTGAGCAATTGGTGAGCCAAGCCGGTGAAGCGATCGCCCATCAAGAGTCGCTGGGGGTTACACCTGTCTTGTTGGTCGATAGCGCGTTACGACTCCTATTGGCACGGTATCTCCGCCGCCATTATCGGCAATTAGTGGTAATGTCGACGGTGGAATTGGTCAGTGAGAGACCAATACGCCAAACGGCTACGCTGGGGGATTGAGATGTGGCGGTGGTTAACACTGTGTCTACTCTTTGCGTTGACTAGCGGGGAGGGCAGAGCCACCATGGCCAGTGCCTCGCTAAGTCAACCCGGACAACGGCTGATGCAAAAAGGGCAGTGGTATAGCTTTCACTTAGGACAGCTGCCGAAGGATTATATCGGAACAATTCGTTCGCTAAGCTGGCAGATTAACAGTGCGGTAGCATGGCCCAAACCACCGACAATTTTTCTCTGCCTCAACCAATACTGTCAACGACTTGATACCGTTGCTGGACGCAGTATGCGTTTCGCAGGCCTAGCGAGTCGAGGCGAGTGGCAGTTCAAAATTCAACTTCCTGGCTACGGAGCGCAGCAACCCCCTATTCCGGTGCTCAATATTAATTTGACCGTAAACAGTCATATTGAAAATGAGTAAGGGGACAGAGGTAAGGGATGTGCTGGCAAAAATCTGAGGGATGGGTGCGGCCTTAGGGAAATCGTCAAAGATGTGACTGCTCCCCGCCCTAAAGGGCGAGGATTGCCAATTCACAGAGTCCAACTTTAGCCGCACTAAGCGCTTCGGGAATTACAGACTCTCCAAGGGCTAACACCGCTAGACTAGCGGCTTTTATATTATTAGCAGCATTAATAATTAGATGAACCGATAAAGGGCATCTTTCACTGGATGTATTATTTAATGGACATCCCCCATAAGCCTTCTTTGCTATCGCCGAAGTATTACCCCCTCACTTTGGTAAGAAAGGGTTAATTAATTCTGGATAGGTAAAGGCAATTCAGTAGGGTGTGATCATAATATTCAAAATTAATATTAGGCTGATAATTATTCGTACCGATGTATATAAATGGCAAGTTTTGTATAAATATTGCGCTTAACGAAATCCTTATAGCCCCTTACGAAAAAATAATATAAGATTACTCTTTTTTTGCTGACTACTCAGGGGGAGTCAATGTTTTTTGGTCAGGATTTAGTGAAAAGCAAGGTCGAATTTTCATCACTCGATGACAACGAGGAGTTGAATATCGCTTATGGCGCAGATGATAAGTTTATGTTTGGTGCTGGCGTATCAATCGAATCAGTAATTATCAATAACAAAAATAGAAAACTAAAATTTCATATATTTACTGATGATATTTCCGCCGAAAACGCAGAGCGCTTGTCACTGATTTGTAAAAATCATAAAACCGCGATATACATCTACAATGTCAACGCTGAATCGATCAAAACGCTGCCATCAAACAAAGCGTGGAATCACGCAATCTACTTTCGCTTGATGATTGCCGACTACTTCCACCGCAAGGCCAATAGAGTGCTATATCTTGACTCAGATGTGTTCTGTAGCGGGGATATCGGTGACCTAATCGACTTGGACATCAGTGGCCATACGGTTGCCGCAGTAAACGATCCGAGCACCAAACACATTATCAAAACAGACGAATTATTCTGTACTACGTTTGCGGAAAAGGGCTATTTCAATTCGGGCGTGATGCTTATAAATATCGATGAGTGGAATAAGTGCAGCATCACAGAGAAATCAATGAAAATTCTTATAAATGATTGCGCGCTTAATGCTCTTACCTATTATGACCAAGATGCTATCAACGTAGCGACTTGCGGAAGTGTATTATTTATAGATAATACTTTCAATTATATCATTGACCTTAATTACAAATATAAATGTGATGAAAATTTAGCCCATAAGCAAGCATCGTTATTTCATTTTGTCGGGCTAACTAAACCCTGGCACGAATGGTCAGAATTCTATGATGAATGCAAGCCTTTTAGGGTGGCGAAATTATCCTCTCCTTGGTGTGATGAACCGTTAATGTCTCCTTGCACAAAACATAACTATAAATATGCTGCGAAACATTACAAGTTCAATGGTCGATATTTTAGGGCATTGTGTAATTACATGAAGTATAAAACGCTGAGTGGATAAGATGAGTAAGCGTGAATTTTTTTATGGTATTAGCATGCTGCTATTGCCTATTATCGCTTTTCTGGCGCCTACAGAATGGATAATGGGACGAAATGCAATGTTTCTCGCATTATTCATACTCACTATACAGTTTGTCGTGTGTCGGGAAAGTGGCTACCCGCTTAACAAGACATGGGTACTGATTGCGGCGACGGTCGGCTGCATCTCACTTTGCCAGCTAGGGTGGGTCGTCCACTTCGGGGATAAGAGCGTAACAGGGTTGTTGGCCAATACCCAATACGCTAAAACTTACAAATTCTTGATGCCTTTTTCTTTGTTAGTTTTCCTCACTAGTGCCATCCCTAACAAAGTTATTTATCGTTTCCGTTTCGCGCTGTTAGGGATGATCTGCCTAGCTTTTGGCGTCGGGGCGGGTGAGGGGATCTATACCTACTTTAGTGAAAGCAGCGCACGGGCTAATATTGGCGGTATATCGACGACGGCGGCCTATCTCGCCACGATTCAAGGGCTGCTGTGTATCTATGCAATCAATACAATCGCGGTACGCTATAAGCGATGTTTAATGGCTCTGGTGAGTATAGTAACCTTCACCATTATCGTTATGACAGGTACGCGCAGCGCAACGCTATTATTCCCAATAATCTTGCTATTTATGATCTTAAAAAGCATGGCGTTAAAGGACGTTATCAAGATCGTCCCAGCCTTCATCGCGCTGCTAACTGTTCCTGTAATCGCTTCGCATCAAATAAGAGATAGATTCGTTGAGGCATATCATGAGATTAGCCATGAAAGCACGAATAATAGTACCTCTATTGGATCACGGTTTAGCATGTGGAATTCTGGTCTGTCGACGTCCAGTAAGCACCTGTTGGGGCAGAGTGCCGAATCCCGATTTAACGACATAACGCAGTATATTAACGCTAACGAAAAGGGCAATGCTGAAGCGCTGCGTAACATTCCTTATCACCTGCATAATGAACTGATAGATATCGCTTCGCTACAAGGTATCATTCCGGCTGCCTTTATGCTGACGTTTTATGCGCTCACGATCATGGCCTTTAGAAAGCAGGGTAGAACGGACTTGGCGGCTTTTACGTTTACTTTGCCAATAGTTGTCTTTGGTATCGGGGATGTGTTGATGATATACCCAAAAGCGATATTCTGTGTGTTCGCAGCGTTGTGCCTATACAGCTTGCTTATTAGGATAGATAGCGAAGTCAGCACCCAGGCTGAGAATTCATCCAAAGCAGTGACCCCCGAAGTTTATTAACCGACAATAAGCAGGGTTATATCTCGATGGCTAGGCAAAATATTCATCTGAATTTAGGCTGTTTTTTGGATGCCGTAGCACAGCTATTCTTGCCGCAATGCAGCGGAATGTTGATTGTAGCCGCCTATACTGCCAGTAAGCGAGGATGTAACGAAGGGATAAAATAGTCAAGGATGTTCCCAGTACTCCATGCCATGTAGTCACAAACGCTGAAGAGGGGCTTTAGGCGATACGCGCAGTAAAAAAAGCTTCAAGCCTCGACCCGGGAATAGTGGATTTTTCGCAGTGATACCTCGTAGTGGGTACTCCTAGCATGGTAATTACGTTGTCGTAAAAAGTGCTGAGGGGAAGAACAGAAAAGAATTGCTGAAATATTCCATTCTTACAAAGAAAGGTCTCGCTATCATTGTAAATGTCTGGTTATGCGTAACGGAGAGGTAGCGTTTACTTTATTGAGTGCCCCCTAAAACCCCGCCCTGTAGGGCGGGAGTAAGTCTACATCATAGCGTTAGCACAACACTATCGTGGGACGTCCGACAAGATCCTGTTTACTTTCTTACATCCGCTCGACGGTCCCAATACCGAGAAGATCTAAGCCACTCTTAATCGTTCTAGCGGTTAGCGCGGCGAGTTTTAGGCGCGATTGACGGCTACTCTCATCCTGTGCGGTTAACACTGGGCAGTGCTCATAGAAACTTGAGAACAGCACGGCAACGTCGTATAAGTAAGCACAGAGCACATGGGGTGTCCCTTCACGGGCCACTTGCTGTAAGGTCTCTTCGAATTGCAGTAAACGGGTCGCTAAAGCGGCTTCACGTGATTCTGTCAGGACAAGCGGTCCTTGTAGCGATTGCTCATCGATACCTGCCTTGCGGAAGATAGACAATACACGCGTGTAAGCATATTGCAGATAGGGTGCGGTGTTGCCTTCAAAAGAGAGCATATTGTCCCAATCGAACACATAATCCGTGGTACGGTTTTTAGAGAGGTCAGCATATTTTACTGCACCAATACCAATAACTTCTGCGAGACGATTTAACGTCTGCGCGTCCATCTCAGGATTTTTCTCTTTCACCAAGGTTAATGCACGCTCGTGCGCCTCATCCAGCAGGTCTACCAGACGAATTGTCCCGCCTGCGCGAGTTTTGAATGGACGACCGTCTTTCCCTAACATCATACCGAACATATGGTGCTCTAAGGGTACCGACTCAGGCACATAGCCTGCTTTACGGACAATGGTCCAGGCTTGCATGAGATGCTGATGCTGGCGAGAATCGATATAGTAAATGACCCGTTCCGCTTTTAAGGTTTCATAACGGTACTTCGCGCAAGCAATATCCGTCGTCGTATAGAGGTAACCGCCATCTTTCTTCTGGATAATAACGCCCATTGGTTCACCTTCTTTATTGGTGAACTCATCAAGGAACACTACGGTCGCGCCTTCGCTTTCAACCGCTAAGCCTTTCTGTTTGAGATCGGCGACAATGCTGGGCAACATGCTGTTATATAGGCTCTCACCCATTACGTTTTCAGCGGATAAGCTTACGTTTAGGCGGTCGTAATTACGTTGGTTCTGTTCCATGGTGATATCGACCAACTTGCGCCACATTTTTAGGCAGTACTCATCACCACTTTGTAGTTTGACGACATAACTGCGCGCGCGCACCGCAAAGTCTTCATCTTCGTCGTAGGCAATTTTCGCTGCACGATAGAATGCCTCGAAATCTTGTAGCGCAATTTCGGCGGAGTGATCCGCTTGCTGCTGTTCAAGATAGGCAATCAACATACCAAATTGGGTGCCCCAGTCGCCGAGGTGGTTGGCGCGAATAACGTTATGGCCAAGTTTCTCGAGAGTCCGGACGGTTGCATCACCGATAATGGTTGAGCGTAAGTGTCCGACATGCATCTCTTTCGCGACATTCGGCGCGGAGTAATCGACGACAATGGTCTGCGGCGTAACAGGAGCAAGATTGAGGTGCTCAGAGCTTAGCGCTTGTTCAACCTCGGTGGCGAGCCACTGTGGGTCAAGGAAGATGTTGATAAAACCTGGGCCGGCGATGTCGATTTTGTGAGCAATGCCGCTCAGTGAAAGGTGTTCAACGACCTTTTCGGCGAGTTGTCGGGGAGGCATACCCAGTCGTTTCGCGGCACCCATAATACCATTGACTTGGTAATCACCAAATTGTGGCTTCGCGGATTGACGGATGAGGGGTTCGCTATCGGCGGGAGCGCCGGCAGCCACCATAGCCTGACTAACTTTGTCGCAGAGAAGAGCCTGAATATTCACCGGTATACCTTTATCAATTGAGTGCATGGCAAGCCATACAGCACAGGATGTCGAAACATCGAAACGTAATAAGTTTAATGGTCGAGCAGTATACGTAAAAAAGCCTAGGGCGTCAGCCACCATCTTCATTTGTCGTGCAGAGGGGTTGAAATTAATCCCTTTGCGACTTTACAGCCAGTGTGCGGGGCGCGAAAATAACAGAACCGATATTAATCACAGCAGGGCATTATGCATCCACTCTTTATCTCTCTTCCTGAGTTAGCCGACGACCTCTCCCAGTTTGAACAGAAATTATCTTCTTTTACGCAGCAACTGGGGCTTAACTTGAGTGAGTTAACCCTTGACCATATTTCGTTACGTTGTCACCAAGACCGGACGGCAGAACGCTGGGCGATGGCCTTATCACAACACGGCCATTGTTTTTCGGAGGCGGTCATTGGCGGGCGACCTATCCACCTCTATCGACTGGTAGAACCTTTAGTGCTGCTGAATCACCCTATTGCGATTGTCGAGCTGCCTTGGCCAGGCGAAAAACGTTACCGTCATGAAGGATGGGAGCATGTTGAAGTGGTATTGCCGGGAGCGCCGGAACAGATTGGCCAACGAGCCATGGCGTTAATCGATGACCGCGGCTTAGTCATGCCCGGTATCAGTGTTAAAACACGCCGCCCGGAGGCGAAAGCCGGGGCACTGGATAACACGACCTTGGCAGTCACTAATGGCGAGATTACGCTGAAATTTCATACTTATCCCATCGATGAAGTGGTCGCCAGCGAACAGTAAAAGATGACTTAGGCCTGTTCAACGGCGTTGCACAGGCGGGTCAAGGCTTCATCAAGCCGCGAGCGACAACATCCAAAATTGAGCCGTACTGCTTGGGGATCGCCGTATGCCGCGCCCGCAGTCAGTCCTAAGCCATGCTGTTCCATCCAGTGGTGGGGATCGGCTTGCTGTAATCCTGAGGCATCAATCCACGCCAAGAACCCGGCATCGGGAACGACCATTCGTAAGGCCGGCAACTGGAGTAATGACTCAGCCAAATGATCACGATTTCCCCGTAAGTAGTGACGCTGGGCGACTAACCACGCCTCGCTCTGTTGCCACGCAGCACAGGTCGCCACAAGCCCGAGACTATTTGGAACGGCCATACGCTGCGCCACTGCACGGCGAACGCGTTCACGGAGCGGGTTATTGGGGATAATGGCGACGGCACAGCCCAACCCCGCAAGATTAAACGCCTTAGCGGCGGAGAGTAAGGTGATCGAACGTTGTGCACTATCCGCCGACAGCGAGGCGAAGGGAATATGTCTACGTTCCGGATCAAGCAATAAATCCGCATGGATCTCATCGCTACAGACCCAGAGGTCATAATGTTCGGCATACTCTGCGAGATGGTGTAAGGCCTCGCGGGAATAACTTTTCCCACCTGGGTTGTGGGGATTACAGATAAACAGCAAGCGCTCTTGCGGTGTTAGAGCCGGAAGGGGGGCATACAGGAAATCGGGCTGATCAAATAACGGATAAGGGATCAACCGTTGCGCTCGCTGGGCATTGTGGGCACTTTGCGTAAAAGGAGGATAGATCGGCGTGTGGCAAAGGGAGCTTTGGTCGGCCGAGAGGAGGCACTCTTGTAATAAACTAAAAACGGGTTTTATTCCGGAAAGGGGAAGAACCCAGTCCGGGTCGATTGTCCAATGGTACTGCTTTTCAACCCACTGTGCCGCGGCCTTTGCCAGTGCACCTTGATCATCGGCATAACCAAATACCCCCTGTTCAACCCGCTCAGATAATGCTTGTTGAATGGCGGGTGCCGCGCGAAAGTCAGTATCCGCTATCCACATCGGAATGATATCTTGATCTCGATATTTGAGCCATTTTTCACTGTCAGTGTGATATCGCTCGACTCTTTCATCAAAATTAAATGACATCTGTACTCCAGGCGGGTATGAAGGAAGAGGCGCTATGCACAGTAGCATATCCATTAGGTCTGACAAAGGAATCGACTATGCCGACTTTAGAAATATGCTGTTATGGCTTAGATTGCGCACTTGCCGCTTCGCAGGCAGGGGCTGATCGCATTGAACTCTGTGCCGCGCCACAAGAAGGTGGGCTCACTACTTCGCTTGGCGTATTGCGTGAAGCCCGCTCACAAATTCATATCCCCGTCCATCCTATTGTACGGCCTCGAAGCGGTGACTTTTGCTATAGCGAGCAGGAGTTCAAGATCATGTTGTCAGATATCGCGCAGATCCGTGATATGGGCTTCCCCGGTGTCGTCACGGGGATCCTCTCTCCAGAAGGCCTGCTCGATAAAACGAGAATGGTAAAGATAATGGCTGTTGCAAAAGGGATGGCGGTGACTTTCCACCGTGCATTCGATCTCTGCAGCAATCCTTATCGAACCTATCACGAATTGGCCGAACTGAATGTGGCGCGAATATTAACCTCCGGACAGCAACAGTCAGCTGAGGCGGGTCTTAGTCTATTACAAGAGCTTAACGCGCTAGGATCTGGCCCGATCATTATGGTTGGCGCCGGTGTTCGCTTAGCCAATTTACCAAAGTTTCTCGAAGCGGGAATTCAAGAAGTTCATAGCTCCGCCAGTCGATTGGTACCTTCTGCGATGCGTTATTGTAAGGCGGGAGTCTCGATGTGTTCAGATAAAACAACGGACGAATATTTACGCACCGAGGTCGATCCCGCCGTGGTGGAGGCGATGCAAACGCTGATTCGCTTGCAAGGTGATGTGCCGCCACTTACGGCAGCAGAACATCACTCTAGCCGCTTAAACTACCTCACCAGGCTTACGGGCAATTAAGACTGCACGTAATGGCGCATGGTAACCTTCAACCGTTTTATGCGGATCGTTAGGGTCTAAAAACTCGGCTAACGATTCACTGGTCATCCACGATGTACGTCGCTGCTCAGTCACCGGCGTCACGGCTTGATCAACGATCCGTACATCGACAAAGCCCGTTTTCTCTAACCAACTTTTGAGCGCGAGGGCGGAAGGAAGGAAATAAACATTACGCATCTGGGCATAACGCTCACCGGGTACCAAGACTTGGTGTTCATCCCCCTCAGTGACCAGAGTTTCAAGGATAAGCTCTCCACCATTAACCAACTGATTTTTCAACTGAAGTAAATGATCTAAGGGCGATCGACGATGGTAGAGCACGCCCATCGAAAAGACGGTATCGAAGGCTTCGGAGGTCGGTAGCTGCTCAATTCCCAGCGGTAACAGATGGGCTTGCTGTGAGTTACCCAATAATTTACGTACCGCCTCAAACTGGCATAAAAACAGTTGCATGGGGTCGATGCCGACGACCATTTTTGCGCCTTGGCCAATCATTCGCCACATATGATAGCCGCTGCCGCAGCCGACATCGAGGACTAAGCGACCTTGAAGGGGGCTGATATGAGGCAAAACGCGATCCCATTTCCAATCAGACCGCCACTCGGTATCAATATGAGTGCCATAAAGATGATAAGGCCCTTTCCGCCACGGCATGAGTTGGCGGAGCAGTGACTCGATCCCTTGACGCTGACGCGGCGTCAGATCGGGATGTTCGGCGTAAACCTGATCGGCGAGGTCGAGTGAGCGGGGCGTTAGGGCCGGTAGGTATTGGATGGCTTTATGCCACTGGCGGAAGTGTCCATGTAAGTTTTCCCGCTGCCATTGTGCAAGCTGCCCAGGGATAACCTCTAACCATGAAGAGAGCGGACCTGTTGCGATCTGCTGGTAAAAATTTCCAAAATCTATCATTTGATGGCCACTAACGATCCAAAATTAAAACATTGAAACCACAGTTCAGCATGTTTGAAGCCGACAGCCTGTAATCGTTGTTGATGGGTGCTCACGCTATCCGTCAGCATGACGTTTTCGAGCATGCTGCGTTTTTGGCTAATTTCAAGTTCGCTATAACCATTGGCGCGTTTGAAATCCAAATGCATATCGAACAGTAACTCGCCCATTGCTTGGTCGGCAAAGCTGAACTTCTCAGAAAGGACTAATGCACCGCCTGGACGTAGACCCTGCCAAATTTTCGCGAGCAAGGCTTCGCGGTCTTCAGGGGGAATAAATTGCAGAGTAAAGTTCAAGACCACCAGTGAAGCGTTAGTAATCTCGATATTCTGAATATCAGCCTCGATAACCTGTACTGGCGTTTGCGCACGAAAGGCGTCAATGTGGCGACGACAGCGCTCGACCATGGCAGGGGAGTTATCCACCGCGAGTATTTCACAACCGCCGGCCGTGATATTACGACGTACCGATAGGGTTGCTGCACCGAGCGAGCAGCCAAGATCGTAGACGCGGCTATTTTCCGTGACATAACGACCCGCTAACATCCCAATCATAGAGATAATATTCGAGTACCCGGGTACTGAGCGCTGGATCATATCGGGGAAGACTTCAGCTACTCGTTCATCAAAAGTCCAATCGCCTAATTTATCAATTGGCGCGGAAAATAAACTATCGCGGTGAGACATAACGGCGTTCGCTAACCTTGCAAAAAAAAGTATTGTCGCAGAAACCACTCATCGGCGCATCTATAAGACTAATTTTTAGCGATTTTCGACAAGCAAAAATGTTAATTGCGCAGATATCGAGCGCTATTACACTCATAGGCTTATCCTTGACATTATTTTTCAGTATAATGAGAGCCATTTTGCAGCAATATCGCCAGGTGGCGGCAGCTTACGTTAAATGCCTTCCGGGCCCAAAAGGATAATCAATGCGTACACTTTATTGCGGACAACTTAATGTGTCCCACATCGGTCAACAAGTGACTCTCAGCGGTTGGGTGAATCGTCGTCGCGACCTCGGGAGCTTAATTTTCATCGATATGCGTGATCGCGAAGGGATTGTACAGGTCTTTTTTGATCCGGATGAGCAGAAGGTGTTTGAACGCGCCTCAGAATTACGTAATGAATTCTGTATTCAAGTAGTAGGTAAAGTGCGCGCGCGTGATGAGCGCAATAAAAATGCTGAAATGGCAACAGGTGAAGTTGAAGTTTACGCCACTGAGTTGACCATTATTAACCGTTCAGAGCCTCTTCCGCTGGACAGCAATCATGTTAACAGTGAAGAGGCACGGCTGAAATATCGCTATTTAGACTTGCGTCGCCCGGAAGTGGCCTCACGCTTTAAAACTCGCGCCAAAATCACGGCTTTCGTTCGTCGCTTTATGGAAGAGAATGAGTTTCTGGATATCGAAACGCCAATGCTCACTAAAGCGACCCCAGAAGGTGCGCGCGATTATCTAGTGCCCAGCCGCGTGCATAAAGGCGAATTTTACGCCTTACCTCAATCGCCACAGTTGTTTAAACAGCTGCTGATGGTATCTGGCTTTGATCGCTATTATCAAATTGTAAAATGTTTCCGTGACGAAGATTTACGGGCAGATCGTCAGCCAGAATTCACGCAGATTGATGTTGAAACCTCTTTTATGACCGCGCCGCAAGTCCGTGAGGTGATGGAACGTCTTATTCGTGAACTATGGATCGCTATCAAAGGTGTCGATCTGGGCGAGTTCCCGCAAATGACGTGGGCAGAGGCGATGCGTCGTTTTGGTTCTGACAAGCCTGATTTACGTAACCCGATGGAACTGGTTGACGTTGCAGATTTATTGGCGAAGGTTGAGTTCCAAGTCTTCTCCGGCCCAGCAAACGATGCCAAAGGACGAGTCGCGGTGTTACGCGTTCCAGGTGGTGCGCAACTCACTCGTAAACAGATTGATGATTACACCAAATTTGTTGGGTTATACGGTGCCAAGGGCATGGCATGGATGAAAGTCAACCAACGCAATGCCGGTCTTGAAGGGATCCAAAGCCCCGTAGCTAAATTCTTAACTGCTGAGATTATTGAGCAATTGCTTGAGAGAACGGCGGCAGAGTCAGGTGATATTCTGTTATTTGGTGCTGACCAGGCTAATGTGGTGGCTGACGCCATGGGGGCATTACGACTTAAAATTGGTCGCGATTTAGCCTTGACCGATGAAAACTGCTGGGCGCCACTCTGGGTCGTTGATTTCCCAATGTTTGAACAAGACGGTGAAGGGCGTTTAGCCGCCATGCACCACCCGTTCACCGCGCCACGTGATTTAACGCCGACAGAACTGAGCCAAGCGCCAAGTGACGCGATTGCCAATGCCTACGATATGGTGATTAACGGCTATGAAGTGGGTGGTGGATCAGTGCGTATCCATACTAGCGCCATGCAACAGGCCGTGTTTAGTATTCTTGGGATCAGTGCTGATGAGCAACAAGAGAAGTTTGGCTTCTTACTGGATGCACTAAAATACGGTGCGCCACCACACGCGGGATTAGCCTTTGGTTTAGACCGTCTGACGATGTTATTAACGGGTACTGACAATATTCGCGATGTGATTGCCTTCCCGAAAACTACCGCGGCAGCCTGTTTGATGACGGATGCACCCAGCGAGGCAAATCCGAATGCCCTGCACGAACTGGCATTACAGGTCGTGAAGAAAGTTAAGACTGAGTCAGCATAATGATCTATAAGCATCCCGTTTCGGTTTTGGTCGTGATCTACGCAAGAAATACGAAGCGGGTGCTGATGTTACAGCGACAGGACGATGAACAGTTTTGGCAATCCGTTACGGGCAGTCTGGAAAGCGGCGAGCTGCCAAAACAGGCGGCCTTGCGTGAAGTGCAGGAGGAGACAGGATTTGTTTATACTCCTCCGCGAGACGTGCTAACTGATTGTCTTACACAAATTAGTTTTGAAATTTTTGAACAATATCGTCACCGTTATGCTCCGGGGGTGACCCATAACCAAGAACATTGGTTTACGTTGGGTGTTGAGTCCGAGAGGGTTCCTAGTTTGACCGAGCATACGGCGGCGCAGTGGCTCCCTTGGCAACAGGCCGCGGCGTTAACCAAATCTTGGAGTAATCGCCAAGCGATTGAACGCCTCTTTGCCGAGTAATAATTCGATTGGAATACGTCTTATGACGCGTTCCGTTTACCGTTATTTGTTTGAGAGAATAAGATTATGGCTGGACACAGTAAATGGGCGAATACCAAGCACCGTAAAGCGGCACAAGACGCGAAGCGCGGCAAAATTTTTACCAAAATCATTCGTGAGTTGGTTACCGCGGCAAAACTCGGCGGTGGCGATCCAAGCTCTAACCCTCGCTTACGTGCCGCAATGGATAAAGCCCTATCCAACAATATGACGCGTGACACGATGGACCGCGCGATCGCTCGCGGTGTTGGCGGTGATGATAACTCCAATATGGAAACCATCGTCTATGAGGGCTATGGCCCAGGCGGGAGTGCCATTATGATCGAATGTCTGAGCGACAACCGCAACCGTACCGTTTCAGAAGTGCGTCATGCCTTTACTAAAACCGGTGGTAACTTGGGCACTGACGGTTCTGTTGCGTACCTGTTCAGCCGTAAAGGGGTCATCGCTTATGCGCCAGGTCAAGACGAAGACGCTTTGATGGAAGCTGCTTTAGAAGCGGGTGCTGAGGATGTGGTGAGCTATGATGATGGCGCAATCGATGTGTTTACCGCATGGGAAGAGTTAGGCGCGGTAAAAGATGCCTTGATCGCGGCGGGTCTAACGCCAGACGAAGCTGAAGTGACGATGATCCCTTCGACCAAAGCTGAGATGGATAGCGAGACGGCACCAAAATTATTACGCTTGATCGATATGCTCGAAGATTGTGACGATGTTCAGGAAGTTTACCATAACGGTGAGATTTCCGACGAAGTGGCTGAGAGCCTGTAAGTGCTGTTCACGCGACTACTTGGCCAATTATGGCCATAATCCTTGGTATCGACCCTGGATCGCGGGTAACCGGATATGGGGTCATACGTCAAGTAGGTCGTCAATTGACCTACTTGGGGAGTGGCTGTATCCGTACCAACACGCCTGCCTTACCTGAACGTTTGCGGCTGATTTACGCCGGAGTCACTGAGATTATCACGCAATTTTCGCCTGACTACTTTGCCATCGAGCAAGTGTTTATGGCAAAAAACGCCGATTCTGCTTTGAAGCTCGGCCAAGCGCGTGGGGCGGCTATCGTGGCGGCGGTGAATCAAACACTACCGGTTTTCGAATATGCTGCTCGGCAAGTCAAGCAAACCGTCACGGGTACTGGCGCGGCAGACAAAGCGCAAGTGCAACATATGGTGCGGACGTTACTAAAACTCCCCGCCAATCCCCAAGCCGATGCCGCCGATGCCTTAGCCATTGCGATCACCCATTGTCACATCAGCCAAAACGCGCTGAGTATTTCTGATAAACCACTCGTCCTGACCCGAGGGCGATTGCGTTAGCTTCCGGATTGTAGGCTGGATATTCATCCAGCCTTTTTTATGGTATAAACGCATCATTAATCCTCGCGAACACATAGAAAAAAGGTAATTGTATGATCGGACGTCTGAATGGAGTCATCATAGAGAAGCAACCGCCATTGGTATTGCTTGAGGTCGGGGGCGTGGGGTATGAAGTCCATATGCCGATGACCTGTTTCTACGAGCTGCCTGAGAAAGATCACTCCGCCATCATTTTTACCCATTTTGTGGTACGGGAAGATGCACAACTGTTATTCGGCTTTAATCATAAACAAGAACGCACGCTTTTTCGTGAATTGATTAAGGTGAACGGTGTCGGGCCGAAACTCGCTCTCGCCATCCTTTCCGGTATGTCAGCGCAGCAGTTTGTGAATGCGGTTGAACATCAAGAAATTGCGGCATTGGTGAAACTGCCTGGGGTGGGTAAGAAAACCGCCGAGCGGCTGGTGGTCGAGATGAAGGATCGGTTTAAAGGGATGCACGGGGATCTGTTTAATACAGAAAGCGAGTTTACTCTCACTGCACCGGCGACCGATCCGTCAGCGACCAATGATGCGGAAGCCGAAGCGGTCGCTGCGTTAGTTGCTTTAGGCTATAAACCGCAAGAAGCCTCCAAAATGGTGAGTAAAATTGCCAAGACTGGGGCCGACAGTGAAACCTTGATCAGAGACGCCTTACGTGCGTCGCTATAAGGAACAGTATGATTGATGCGGACCGCCTAGTCTCTGCGGAAGTGACTGTAGATGAAGAGCGCTTTGACCGAGCCTTACGCCCCCGTTTACTGGATGAATATGTCGGGCAACCGCATGTTCGAGAGCAGATGGAAATCTTTATTCGTGCGGCGAAAATGCGTGGCGATGCTCTGGATCACTTGTTGATTTTTGGTCCCCCCGGTTTAGGTAAGACGACGTTAGCCAATATTGTGGCAAACGAGATGGGCGTAAATTTACGCACCACCTCCGGCCCGGTACTGGAGAAAGCGGGCGATCTTGCGGCAATGTTGACCAACCTCGAGCCGCACGATGTGCTGTTTATCGATGAGATCCACCGTCTCTCTCCGGTTGTGGAAGAAGTGCTTTATCCTGCGATGGAAGATTATCAGTTGGATATCATGATCGGAGAAGGCCCGGCAGCACGTTCCATTAAAATTGATTTACCCCCCTTTACACTGATTGGTGCGACCACTCGTGCGGGATCATTGACTTCGCCACTGCGTGACCGTTTCGGTATCGTCCAACGCTTAGAGTTCTACCAAGTGGCTGATCTACAGTCCATCGTTAAACGCGCAGCGGAGTGCTTAGGGCTGACACTTAGCCAAGAAGGCGCGCTGGAAATTGCGCGCCGTTCCCGCGGGACACCGAGGATTGCTAACCGATTATTGCGACGTGTACGTGACTTTGCTGAAGTAAAGGCAGCAGGCGACATGAGCGGTGAGGTGACCGCGAGTGCACTTGACCTCCTCAACGTCGACAGCGAAGGCTTTGACTATATGGATCGTAAACTACTGCTGGCGATTATTGATAAGTTCAGTGGTGGACCGGTTGGATTAGATAACCTTGCGGCCGCGATCGGTGAAGAGCGAGAGACTATTGAAGACGTCATCGAACCTTATTTGATTCAACAGGGCTTTATCCAGCGCACGCCAAGGGGAAGATTGGCGACCCAGCACGCCTATCAACATTTTAATCTGCTCGACCAATACAAATACGTCTGAAACTTACACTCCCACAGCTCAATAGTTCGAGGAATGCCAACTTTTGGCATTTCTCTGCTTATTCTTCCCTTCATCCTTCACTTATACTCGCGAGTCACCCATAGGAAATCGTATAAAGATAGGGATATTATGAAGAATTACTATGTATTGAGTTGCCTGACTACAGTAGCGCTCCTCTCAGGATGCGCATCAGTAAAACCTTCAGTGATTAAGGCCACGAATAATAGTTCGATAGGGGTTTTGTATCAGGCTGCGCCAAAAGAGTTTAATGACGCGGAGGTGTATTCTGACCCTTATTTGCGAGAAGTGACGCCTGTTCATAGTGCCACAGGCATTGGGCTGGCGGTATTATCTGCTGCACTGGGGAGCTTTAATAGTTCGAGTTTTGATAAAGAGGTTTATAAGGGAAACCTCATTAAGACGTTAAAAAATCCAACGCTTGATTATTTTAAGCCTAAAGCGAATCAGGTACTCAAGGCGTGGTTAGACAATAATGGTGCAGGCTATGCCTACCAACAACCTTTAAATATTGGTTATTCGACGTGGACACTGATTTATAAAAATCTCAATAGCACTGACTCCCTATATGAGTTGAAATATAAGGTCTCCTTTTATAAAAAACCAGAGAAGGGATCGATCTTTAGTGGTTGGACTAAGCAAGCCTGTTCACCCGCCCCAGTGGAGGCCAATTTAGACGACTGGCGAAACAATAACTATGCCAAAGTGAAAGTGGAAACCCAGCATCTAATGGACCAGTGTCTGCAACAATTTGAGCAACAGCTTCCGGTACTCTTGAAGAAATAGCAGCGTCTGCTGAATAGCGATGATGCCTCGGTCACACCGAGGCATAAGGGCTAATGTGACATCTTCTTTAAACCACTGAGTATAAACAGGGCGCTGGCCGTAAGGACAACCGACGGGCCGGCAGGGGTATCGTAATAAGCGGAGAAGGTCAGTCCGCCGGTGACCGCCACCATGCCGATTAGGGTCGCGAAAATCGCCATCTGCTCGGGGGAGCGCGCAAAGCGGCGAGCGGTGGCTGCAGGGATGATCAGTAACGAGGTAATAATCAGCGCACCGACGAATTTCATGGATACACCAATGGTTAGGGCGGTAACCAGCATCAATAACATTCTGGTACGCGCTAAATTGACGCCATCCACTTGGGCCAGCTCGGGACTGACGGTCATTGATAGCAGTGCGCGCCATTGCGAGATGATAACGGCCAGTACAATCACCACGCCACCTGCCATTAGGGCTAGGTCTGCGGGCATCACTGATAGAAGGTCACCGAACAGATAGGCCATTAAATCCACGCGGACATTATGCATCAAACTCACGACGACTAATCCAAGAGAGAGGGCACTGTGTGCCATGATTCCCAATAACGTATCGATCGCTAAGTGAGGGCGATGCTCTAGCACGACCAAGAGAATAGCGAGGATCAGCGTTACGGCAATCACTGCATACCATGGATTAACATTTAATAATAGCCCAATGGCGACGCCTAATAAAGACGCATGGGCGAGAGTATCGCCGAAATAGGACATTTTACGCCAGACAACAAAAGATCCCAGCGGGCCAGCGGTGAGGGTGAGTAATATCCCTCCCAACCAGCCTGGCAGTAACAATTCAATCATGAGATCTCATTCTCCTTACGTAATACTATCCGTCCCTTGAGATCATGACGGTGATTGTGATGATGCCGATAAATAGCCAATTGTTGGGACGCGCGTGGACCAAACATTGCGGTAAATTCAGGGTGTTGCGAGACGACTTCGGGTGGGCCTGAACAGCAAACATGATGATTGAGGCAGAGCACGTCATCGGTTTTGGCCATCACTAAATGGAGATCATGGGACACCATGAGGACAGCGCAATGCAGTTCATGGCGTAGCTGGTTAATGAGATCGTATAACGCCACCTGACCATTGACGTCGACACCCTGGGTAGGTTCGTCGAGCACTAATAATTCGGGCTTACCCAGCAATGCTCGGGCCAATAGTACACGTTGCATCTCTCCGCCAGAGAGTTTTTGCATCGTCGACAGGCGAAGGTGCCCGGCGTTCACACGTTGTAACGCGGCGTGAATATCTGCATTTTTAGACTGACGGGCTAGCCGTAAAAAGCGATCAACCGTTAGGGGGAGAGTGATATCTAAGTGTAATTTTTGCGGAACATAGCCAATACGCAACCCCGATTTTTTATCTACGGTGCCGCGGGTCGGCGTAATAAGCCCAAGAATCAGTCGCACTAGGGTCGATTTCCCTGCACCGTTAGGGCCAAGCAACGTTAATATCCTGCCCGGTTGCAAACTTAAGGCGATATTTTGCAGGACCTGTTTTTGCCCGAACGCAACATCGATATTTTCTAAAGTAACTAAGTTCGATGACATGGTTAATCAGTTTTCATTTCAAAACGAGATGTTATATTATCACAACTCCATTTAAGGTTAATAGCTGAGACACCAGTAATCATGAAAAGAAAAAAACATTTACCTAAACTCGCCTTGGGTTTATCTATCATGTTGGGAATGAATGGCTTAGCGCAAGCCGATGTGGTGACATCCATTAAACCACTGGGTTTTATTGCTGCTGCGATTGCTGATGGCGTAACGCCTGTTACGGTGGTACTCCCCGATGGTGCTTCGGAACACGATTACGCGTTACGGCCTTCCGACGTTCGTCGGATAAAAAACGCAGACCTATTGGTATGGGTAGGCCCTGAAATGGAATCCTTTATTACACGTAGTGCTTCACAGCTAGCGGCGAATAAAAACCTTGAACTATCAGCTTTACCCGTGATTCAATCTCATTTGGTCGGTGAAGTAGAAGATGATCACGATCATTCTTCGTCGCCTACGAATACACTACAATCTGTAAAATCTTCTGATGGGGAAATGTCTGATAGTCATTCTCATCGAGGAACTTATAATTTGCATATCTGGTTGTCTCCAGAAATCGCTTTGATGAGTGCCACGGCTATCCATGATCGATTGGTCCAATCGATGCCCGCACAAAAAACAAAATTAGACAGCAATCTGTCAAAATTTAAAGTCAGTTTAAAAGATGCCGATGAACATATTCGTCAGCAGCTGAATGCAGTGAAGGATAAGCGGTATTATGTTTTTCATGACGCTTACACCTATTTTGAGCAGCACTACGGCCTATCGCCACTAGGGTATTTCACGGTGAATCCTGAAATTCAGCCGGGTGCACAGAAGTTAAACGAAATAAGAACACAGTTGACTGAGCATAAAGCGCAATGCGTTTTTGCTGAGCCACAATTCAGACCAGCCGTCATCGATGCGGTTTCTCGAGGAACAAAAGTGCAGAAGGGCACTTTAGATCCCCTGGGAAGCAATATCAGCTTATCGCAGGACAGTTATGTGAAATTCCTCTCACAATTGTCGAGCCAGTATGTGAGCTGTCTGAAACCAATGAACTAATGAGGAAATTATACAGTGCAACAGATTGCTCGTTCTGTCGCTCTCGCGCTTAACACATTACCCAAACCCCATCGTGTTATGTTGGGGTCATTGACCGCTATGACTCTTGCGGTTGCCATTTGGCAGCCGCTCATTACTCACCACGACCAGAATAAAGAGACCTTAGTTCGTAAGATTGAACTAGAAGCTAGCCAACACCTAACCGGAACAGACGCTTCCGAACCTGATGACCAAACCACACCTTTACCTGATGACGATCTGCCTGCCGATCAAAAAGAGACAGAAAGTACGCAATACGCAAAAGAATATACAGTTTCATCGGGCGATACGCTTAGCAGTGTGCTAAATCAGTATGGCATCGATCTTTCTAATATCAATGCCCTGGTGGGAAGTGATGGCGCGCTGCGTAATCTTAATGTTGGGCAAAGCCTTAATTGGCAAGTCACTGCTGACGGGGAATTAGATACTTTAGATTGGGAAATCTCACGTCGTGAAACACGCCACTATACTCGTAGACCAAATGGTACTTACAGTATGGAGCGTCAATTACAGCAGGGCGAGTGGCAAGATAATAGATTGGCTGGAACCGTAAAAGGAAGTTTTGCGAGCAGTGCACAGCAGGCTGGACTGTCTGCTAGTGAGATTGCCTCGGTCATCAAAGCTCTGCAATGGCAGATGGATTTTCGTAAACTGCGTAGTGGTGATCAATTTAGTACTATTTTCTCGCGCGAAGTACTGGCAGGTAAGCGTATGCAAAGCCAGCTTCAAGCCGTGCGCGTTCGCTCAGCTGGCAAGGATTACTATGCTTTTCGTGCGGAAGATGGCAAGTTTTATGACCAGAATGCCTCTGGCCTCGCAAAAGGATTTTTACGTTTCCCTACGGCTAAAACGTATCGAGTATCATCGAATTTTAACCCACGGCGTCAGAATCCTGTTACTGGGCGAATTACTCCGCACCGTGGCGTTGACTTTGCTGTGCCAATCGGTACGCCGGTTTTAGCGACAGGAGACGGCGAGGTCGTCGTGGCTAACGCAAAAGGCGGCGCAGCGGGAAAATATGTTGCCATTCGCCATGGTCGACAATACATGACGCGCTATATGCACCTCAGCCGTCTGCTGGTTAAACCGGGACAGAAAGTCAAAAGAGGGGACCGTATCGCATTATCAGGTAATACTGGTCGCTCAACCGGTCCACATTTGCATTTTGAAATCTGGATTAACAATCAAGCGGTTAATCCGCTCACGGCAAAACTGCCGCGGATGGAAGGTCTCACGGGTAAAGAACGCAAGACCTATCTTGCGCAGGTTAAAGCGTGGCAGAGCCAACTGACCTTTTAAGGTGAGTCAACGCCTACAGGGCCGTGCATCATGCATGGCCTTTTTTTCGGGAACACGGTTGTGCCTGTATCCGTGGTTCCGCGCAAAAGTCTATTGCAAAACTCTTCTCCATCACTATCATTAGCCACTTCTTATAAGAGGCGAGTGCATGACTAACGAGAAACGTAACCCTTCAGAGTTTATTCCTGTCTTCAAGCGTTCCTTCCTTAAACCGCAGTTTTGGGGGAAATGGTTAGCCATTGGCGTGGCAGGAGGGTTGGCGTATGTACCAGCCAGCCTGCGTGATCCGCTATTAGGAAAACTTGGAAAATGGGTCGGTCAGCGAGCGAAGGGAGCCAGACGTCGCGCGCAAATTAATCTTCACTACTGTTTTCCTGATCTTTCCGTAGCGGAACGTGAAAACATTATTGATGAAATGTTTGCTACCGCACCGCAATCGATGGTGTTAATGGCCGAGTTAGCGCTACGTGATCCGCAACGAGTTCGGCAAAAGATTGTTTGGCACGGTAAAGATATTATCGAGTGCTATCAACAATCAGGACAAAATGTTATTTTTCTAGTGCCTCATGGTTGGGCGGTCGATATTCCGGCGATGCTGCTGGCGTCGGAAGGTCAAAAAATGGCGGCAATGTTCCATAATCAAAAAGATCCGCTGATGGATTACATTTGGAACCGACTACGTCGTCGTTTTGGTGGCCGCATGCATGCTCGCAACGATGGTATTAAACCTTTCATTGCCTCCGTCAGACAAGGTTATTGGGGCTATTATTTACCTGACCAAGACCATGGGCCTGAACACAGCGAATTTGTGGATTTCTTTGCCACCTATAAGGCGACATTACCGGCGATTGGGCGGCTAATGAAAGTGTGCCGTGCGAAGGTCGTACCATTGTTTCCTGTCTATGACAGTCGTCGGCATCAGCTCGAAATTTTTGTACGTCCGGCAATGGATGACCTCGACAATGCTGATGACAAAACCCTTGCGCGGCGGATGAACGAAGAGGTTGAGTTTTTTGTCGGGCCGAACCCAGAACAATATACATGGATCCTTGAGTTACTTAAAACGCGCCAAGCAGGTGAAGAAAAGCCTTATCGCCGTAAAGACCTCTTTCCCTACAAATAAAAAAACAGCCGAGTAAGCGGCTGTATCGGTTATTCAACGGTAATGACGCGCTGCGTGTTGGTGGTACCCGTAGCGCCCATTACATCGCCTTGGGTGACAATGACTAAATCCCCCCCGTGCAGATATCCTTTGGTTTTAAGAAGTCTCACCGCGTCGTGCACCGCCAATAAGCCATCGGTATAACCGGAAATCGCGACTGGGGTGACGCCACGATAGAGCGCCGTACTATTGAGGGTTGCCTCATGTCGCGAGAGCGCAAAGATAGGCAGGCCGGAAGTGATCCGCGAAGTCATTAATGCGGTGCGACCAGATTCTGTCATGGTGATGATGGCAGTTACCCCCTTAAGGTGGTTGGCTGCGTACATGGCAGACATTGCGATAGCCTCTTCGATATTGTCGAATTGAATGTCTAAACGGTGACGAGAGACATTCACCTTAGGAATTTTTTCTGCTCCAAGACAGACATTCGCCATGGCGAGCACAGTTTCTGCAGGATATTGACCCGCAGCCGTTTCAGCAGAAAGCATGACCGCATCCGTACCATCTAATACAGCATTGGCAACGTCCATCACCTCAGCCCGAGTTGGCATGGGGTTAGTGATCATCGACTCCATCATTTGTGTTGCGGTGATACTGGCACGATTCAACTGACGAGCGCGGCTGATTAAGTTTTTTTGTATACCCACTAGTTCAGGATCGCCAATTTCAACGCCGAGATCGCCTCGAGCGACCATGACGACATCGCTGGCTAGGATAATATCGTCCATAGCGGCTTGTGTGGCGACGGCTTCAGCGCGCTCCACTTTTGCCACAATTTTCGCCTGGCACCCGGCTTCTTCGGCTAAACGCCGTGCATAGCGTAAGTCATCACCACAGCGCGGGAAGGAGACGGCAAGGTAGTCGACCCCTATTTTTGCAGCCGTAATGATATCCGCTTTATCTTTATCGGTAAGGGCTTGAGCAGAGAGACCACCCCCCTGTTTGTTAATCCCCTTGTTGTTCGATAGAGGACCGCCTACTGTGACCTCGGTTAAGATATTATCCCCTTCAACTGCAGTGACGCGGAGTTGCACGCGGCCATCGTCGAGTAACAGAATATCGCCAGCGCTAACATCCTGAGGAAGTGCCTTATAATCGATCCCCACCTGTTGGTGGGTTCCTTCACCTTTGGGTAAGGTGGCATTTAAGGTGAAGGGGTCACCGACATTCAGAAAGATCTTACCTTCTCGGAAAGTGGAGATGCGAATTTTAGGCCCTTGCAAATCCCCTAGAATTGCTACATGACGGCCCAGTTTATTCGCAATCGCTCTAACATTGTTCGCGCGGGCGAGGTGATCATCAGCAGAACCGTGAGAAAAGTTAAGTCGTACAACATTGGCCCCCGCGGCAATCACTTTTTCGAGATTATTATCGCGGTCAGTGGCAGGGCCTAAAGTAGTAACAATTTTCGTTCGTCTAAGGCGTGGGGACATGGACAACTCCAGTAAGATCATCAGTGAAGAGAAAACCCAGTGGTTGAGGATGGGTATTACACTCAATATCGCAGAAAACGATAAATGCTCGCAATGGTTTTAGGGTACAACTTTAGCTACCCGTTTAACAACCGATTAACGTCTCGGCGGTAGTCGACAATGATTTCACACAGCAAACTATTTACCTCACTACTGTAATCGCAGTAAAGTGGGCAACAATATGAATCTAATGAACTCCTTAGCGGGTTTTCGCTAATTTACGTTAGAACGAGGAGAATAAAATGGCGTCAACGCAAACAGTCCAGGCTTGCGATCTGGTAATTTTTGGAGCCAAGGGTGATCTGGCACGCCGTAAGCTATTACCTTCGTTATACCAATTGGAAAAAGCCGGCCAAATCAATGATGAAACGAAAATTATTGGTGTAGGTCGTGCAGACTGGGACAAGGCGACCTATACCCAAGAGGTCGATAAAGCGCTTAAAACCTTTATGAAAGAGGAGATCGATCAAGCGATCTGGGCAAAACTCAGCGCACGCTTAGACTTTTGCAATCTAGATGTCAATGAATCGGCGCATTTCACAAAGTTAGGCAAGCTGCTGGATCAGAAAAATCGCGTGACCGTTAACTACTTTGCGATGCCACCGAGCACATTTGGGGCGATCTGTAAGGGATTGGGCCAAGCGAAATTAAATGCTAAGCCTGCCCGGGTGGTGATGGAAAAACCCTTAGGGACGTCTCTCGAAACGTCTCAAGAGATCAATGATAGCGTTGGTGAGTTCTTTGATGAAAGCCAAGTGTTCCGTATTGACCACTATCTGGGTAAAGAAACGGTACTTAATCTATTGGCCCTGCGTTTCGCGAACTCTATCTTCGTGAACAACTGGGATAACAAAACCATTGATCATGTGCAAATCACTGTTGCCGAAGAAGTCGGGATAGAAGGGCGTTGGGGTTATTTTGATCAGGCTGGTCAGATGCGCGATATGGTTCAAAACCACCTGCTGCAGGTGTTGACGATGATTGCGATGTCGCCGCCATCCGATTTAACCGCAGCCAGCATTCGTGATGAAAAAATCAAAGTGTTGCGCTCATTACGTAAAATTGATCACACTAATGTGCGGGAGAAAACCGTCCGTGGCCAATATACGGCTGGCTTTGTGCAAGGCAAAAAGGTACCGGGTTATCTTGATGAAGAAGGGGCGAACAAAACTAGTTCGACAGAAACCTTTGTTGCTATCCGCGTAGATATCGATAACTGGCGTTGGGCGGGGGTACCTTTCTACCTACGTACCGGTAAACGTTTACCCGCGAAATGCTCTGAGGTTGTTGTCTATTTCAAAAACCCAGAAATGAATCTGTTTAAAGAGTCTTACACTCAACTCCCGCAGAACAAGTTGACGATTCGCTTACAGCCCGATGAAGGCGTCGATATTGAGATCCTGAACAAGGTTCCGGGTTTAGACCATAAGCATAAGTTACAAACGACTAAATTAGACTTAAGTTTCTCCGAAACTTTCAACGAAAGTCATTTAGCCGATGCCTATGAACGCTTGTTGTTGGAATCAATGCGTGGGATCCAGGCCTTGTTTGTTCACCGTGATGAAGTTGAAGCGGCATGGACATGGGTTGACTCGATCATTGAAGCATGGGAGAAGGATGGTGAATCGGCCAAGCCTTATCAAGCAGGTACTTGGGGCCCAGTTGCCTCCGTCGCGATGATCACCCGTGATGGACGGTCGTGGAACGAGTCTGAAACCCCATTAGAGTAACGAATAACTGCCAGCTAGACTGGCGGTTTTTTTATTTGCTGTCTGAGACATCAATCGATTCAACGCTTGCTAACGCCGCTGAGACTGCTTGCTCTACGGTTTCGCCTATCGCTAATGCCACGCCTAACCGTCTGCGTCCCGCAATACTGGGTTTAGCAAACAGTCTGACTTGTTTACCCGCCGCTAAAGCCTTTTCAAGCCCCACAAAACTAATCGCCTCACTGTGTAGCGTTGGCAAAATAACCGCGGAGGCAGCAGGTCCATATTGACGAATATGACCGATGGGTAATCCTAAGAAAGCGCGAACGTGTAGGGCAAATTCAGAGAGATCTTGGGAGATAAGGGTGACCAGCCCCGTATCATGCGGACGAGGAGAAACCTCACTAAAGACAACGTCATCACCCCGCACGAAGAGTTCGACACCAAATAGACCAAATCCTGAGAGGGCGGTAACGACTTGCCGGGCGATATCTTGAGCACGGACCAATGCAATCTCGCTCATCTGTTGCGGCTGCCATGACTCACGGTAATCACCCGCTTCCTGACGATGGCCAATGGGCGTGCAGAAATGAATCCCATCGACGGCACTAATAGTGAGTAGGGTAATTTCGAAGTCGAAGTCGACTAATCCTTCTACGATTACCCGACCTGCGCCAGCACGTCCACCCTGTTGGGCATAATCCCACGCTGCGTCACACTCATCGCGGTGACGAAGCAGACTTTGCCCTTTACCCGAAGAACTCATCACGGGTTTGACGAAGCATGGGAAGCCTATGGCCTCGACAGCTTCTAAAAATTCCTGTTGCTGGCTAGCAAAACGGTAGCGAGAGGTCGGAAGGGCCAACTGCTCAGCGGCTAATTGACGAATACCTTCACGATTCATCGTGAGTTGTGTTGCCCGAGCGCACGGCACCACGGTTAAGCCTGTCGCCTCTAACTCTATGAGTGTCCCAGTCGCAATAGCCTCGATTTCCGGTACGATAAAATCCGGCTGTTCTAGAGCGATCACCGACTTCAAGGCATCACCATTCAACATATCGATGACATACGCACGATGAGCAACGTGCATTGCTGGCGCGTTTTCATACCGATCTACGCCAATAACTTCAATGCCTAACCGCTGACATTCGATGGCCACTTCTTTCCCCAACTCACCACAACCCAACAACATCACTTTGGTTGCATTCTCTCGTAACGCGGTACCGAACTTTCGCATAACACTTTCCTAAACTAAAAAAATAATTGCTGATTAGTCTAAACGAAAACGTTTGCGTTGGCACGTTCAACGAGGAATGCTGGAAAGTAGGTAAGGACAAGTGAAACATGCGATACTGAGGGTATCACTCTATTAATCGGTATCTAACGCCATGATGACTCCTCCACAAGCCCGTCGAATCCCTTCCATTCATCAGATGCACGGTGAAACACGAGAAGATAACTTTGCATGGTTGCGAGATGATGAGCGCGCGGATCCAGATGTCATTAATTATTTGACGGCTGAAAATCAGTGGTGTGAACAACAATTGGCTCCACTAGCCAGCATTGAGGCAACGCTATATCAGGAAATGACGGCGAGAATTCCCGGAAATGATCATTCGGTACCTTTTTTGAAGGCGGGGCATTGGTATCAACAGCGTTACCAGCAGGGGGATGACTATCCCCATTGGGTGTGGCGCAAGGATGTCGACGAGGCGCCGTGGCAAACCTTGCTTGATTGTAACCAGCGTGCGCATAACGCGGAGTATTACGAACTGGGTGCATTAGAGATCACGGCAGATCACCGGTATATGGCAGTGACTGAAGATTATCTGTCTCGGCGGGAATATGTGTTACGTATTCAACGGTTAACCGATCAAACCTGGCTTGATACGGTAATCGAAGGGATCTCACCCTCAATTGTGTGGGCCAATGATGGACAGACACTGTTTTATATCAAGCAAGATCCCCAGACGTTGTTACCTTGGCAGGTGTGGCGACATAAATTAGGAACGGATCCGCTAGACGATTGTTTAGTCTATGAGGAACAAGACGATAGCTATTACGTCAGCTTAACGGGCAGTAGTTCCGAGCAACGGCTTTTTATTCTGCTAGAGAGTTCGACGACAAGTGAAGTGTGGTCAATCGATGCCGACAAGCCGCACTTACCTCCGCGTTGTATTGTGCCTAGACGCGAAAATCACGAATATAGTATCGATCACTTTCAAGACCATTATTTTATTCGCTCCAACCGAGAGGGGATCAATTTCGGGCTCTACCGTTGTGGCGAAACTGAGACATCGGAGCACAGCTGGCAGCAATTTATCGCGGTATCAGAAGAACGTATACTGGAAGATTTTCAGCTATTCAACGAGTGGCTCGTCACCGAAGAACGCCAACAGGGTAAAATGATTCTCTGCCAATATTCTCTCGCTGATGGGCAGCGGTTAGAATTGCCTAAGCAGGCGGAAAATGGCGTGGTGTGGATTGGACATAACCCCGACGCCAATAGTTCTCGCTTACGTTTTGGTTACAGCAGCTTTACCACACCGACCACTACCTATGAATGGGATTTGACTACACACCAGTTGACATGCTTAAAGCAAGTCCATATCCCGCTCTATGAAGAGAGTGATTACGAGAGCGACTGGCGGTGGTTGACCATGCGTGATGGCGTTCAGGTCCCCGTCTCCCTCGTTTGGCGTAAGGACTGCTTACAACCTGGCAAAAATCCACTGCTGGTTTATGGCTATGGCGCATACGGGGCCGCGCTAGAGGCTGACTTTGGCTTCACCCGACAAAGTTTACTCGATCGAGGATTTATCTACGCCATGGTGCATGTGCGAGGTGGGGGGGAGTTGGGCCGAGCATGGTACGACGCCGGACGGCTTGGTCACAAAATGAATAGCTTCTACGATTTTATCGATGCCACACAACATTTGTTGGCGCAGGGGATGGGCGATCCGCAACGTTGCTATGCCATGGGAGGGAGTGCCGGTGGCTTACTGGTGGCTGCGGTCAGTAATATCGCTCCCACCTTGTTTCACGGCATTCTTGCACAGGTGCCTTTCGTCGACGTGGTGAGCACAATGTTAGATGAATCGATCCCACTCACAACGGGTGAGTATGAGGAGTGGGGCAATCCTAATTCTCAGGCGGATTACCAAACTATTATGGCTTATAGCCCTTACGATAATGTACGTGAACAGGACTATCCCCACCTGTTTGTGACGACAGGCTTACATGATTCACAAGTCCAGTATTGGGAGCCCGCAAAATGGGTGGCTAAGCTCAGAGAATTGAAAACCGATGATCATCAACTCCTGCTCTATACCGATCTTGATGCAGGACATGGGGGGAAATCCGGGCGCTATCAAGCCTATGTCGATATCGCTCGGGAGTGCGCTTTCTTGATAGGCTTAGCCAATGGGTCTTGGCCTAAGTCTTGAGCTTAGGCTCATAGGGTAAGCGTGACAACGTCACAGAAAGCTGGCGATAGGTCGTCAGCTTTTCTTGAAAGTGCGCGCGTAATGACTCGGGTTGTTCGTTTTCAATATGAATCGGAATAACGGGCATATTGTAACGTTCTTTAAAGGCGACTCCAGCTGCCGCTAACTCGGTATTAAGTTGATCTTTAGCTTCCGCACTGAGCTCAGCGAGATTGTATGTCATGATAATGTGCTCCTTCTAGGCAGGTAAGCGTTCAAAATATCGCTTTCTTCTGCCACTTAAATACGTCATTTGCTACACTGTGCGTTAAGTCACATGGCTGTTTTATTATCACGAATTTAAGGCACTATTCCAATGAAAAAACTCTTATCCGTACTATTACTTACTCTCGTGAGTGGACAATCTTTTGCTTCTGAAGTCATTACGGTGAGTCGGCGTGAAATTGGTAAGCAACAGTGGCCGCTTACTCGAGAAGAGATTATGCTACGTTGTGATAAGGATGGCGGCCTGTTTGCAATCAATGACAGTACGCTAATGCAATATCCGCTGAATGCTATCGCGCAACAGAATGTCGATGAGAAGAAAAGCCAAGGTCAACCTATTACCTTAATTCAAGCCGATGACCCACAACAGCCGGGTAAGAAAATGGATCTCTCCCCCTTGACGTCTCGTGCGCAAGCCTTGTGTGGGCAGTGATTATTATCCGACTTAATAAGCAAGCATAGCAATACAGTCTAAAATTTAAGGGAGACCGATTAGGGTCTCCTTATCTCTCCTATTACGTTGATCTTGCGCAATATATCGTTAGTTAAATCTCTCGCCTCAACGTCCAACCCCGTAGAATTAGCCGCTGCAAGCAAACTTTTCTTATGCTTGCGTGACACAAGGGGATTGGTATGCATTCTAAAATTAATGGTAAAATTATTATCTGGGCCACGCTGTTAGCAGGATTTATGAGTTCTTTAGTGAAATGGGGCTCCGAGGTGAATATGCCTCCCCGCATGGCGGGCGAAATTTCTCCTCCGGGTGCCCATATTGATGCCTGGCTGGGGTGGGCAGGTATCAATCAACATTCGCTGGATTATCTTTATCAAGGAAATTCAGTATTGGGGGCGGTTACCCTCTACCATTGGCTATTTAGCTTTATATTCGCCTTTGTCTATGTCGCTGGCGCCTATTACTGGCCAAAGATCCGTATGGGTTATGGTGTCGTTTATGGCGTAGTCATTACCGTTGTGATGCACGGTTTTCTGATCCCAGCACTAGGATTTCGTAATCCTGTTTATGATGAGGGCCAAACGGGGTGGTTATGGGATCTCAATGGTTATGAGCTGTGGAGTGAAATCATTGGCCATATTTGCTGGTCAGTGAGTATTGAGTTTAGCCTGATTGCCGTATTAGCGCTCTTCGCTAAGCCAATCAAGGGCACTTGGCGTCGATAAGGGTACGCGACACCGAATCATTACGCGGTTCGGTGTCGGAAATAAACCTATGGCTTGGCCGGTGCGTTGGCCGCTGGCGGGGCGCTCTCTTCGAGTTTTTCACCGTTCTTTTCTTTCTCTTTAATCTCTTTATTCACCCAAGCCCGATCGTCGTCAGTGAGTTCTGAAGCATGAGTATTACTACTACTTAGTAACCAGTAGAGCATAGCCAGTTGTGTCAGTCGCACACCGCTATTGCCACGTGTATTAATAGCGTTTTTAAGTCGTTGCGACGGGGCCTGTTGGCTTAAGGATCGGTATTGTTCTGCACCCGGGATCCCTTGTTTACCCGAGGCGGCAGCGTTCTGTTGTGCCGTCGGAGCTGGAGTCGCGGTTGGAGTGGGCTTTTGCTGCACGGGACGTTTAAACATCTTCGACGAACCAAAGCCCCTTGACGAGAACGAACGCGCCTCGCTAAAGGTGGAAACGGTCATTAATAGAGCAGGCAGTAAAATCAGAAAAGGTCGGGCAATTTTTTTCATTATAGTTCCCAGAGGGTAAATAAAATAATCAACAAGGCCGGTAAGAGGCCCTAAAGGGTAAGGGCTGGGGGATTATAACAAGATAGTGGTGAGCGATCGGGTGTGCCAGTGTAAAGAATCAAAAGTATCCTCAAGGCTAAGTGGATAAGCTGACAAAACTTTAATTGTATTGACATACCTTATCCCCTCTCATGACTTAGCCGTCAGAGGGGGCCGCATTTAATTAAAGAGTGGACCGTTACGGACCAGTTCTCTGGGTAAGCTATTTTTAATACGCTGGTTAATAATTTTTACCAGTCCTAACACTTGTTGCTGATAACTCACCAAACATTCGCCTTTAGGTAACGGCGTATCCGGATAGATATCTCGGCCTCGATACCATTCAGCGGCTTGCTCGGCTGTGAGTTCGACAGTCGTTGCCATGGGGGTGGCGAGAGCGGTTATCGCTTCATGGTGCCAGCGATACCCCTTGTTATGAATTTCCGCTAATCGAAAGCCGAGACGTGAGAATTTAACCTTACCCATTAGCGATTCAACAGGCTTAGGGAATAGCCAGAGTTCTTTATCCCGTTGCCAGAGGCTGAGTGAACTCTCCCATTGGATACCGATAGACGCTGCTTGCTCAATAACCGTTTGCTGCGTTTTAGCTAAAACCGGTTGGAAGGGAAGTTTACCCACTTTAAAACCGGGGTGAGGAAGAGGATCTACGCCGCGTGTTTTACGCAGGCTTGCCACGAAGAATCCCTCGCTATCAAAGCGTTGCGGAAAGACATGAAGATAACCTTCTGGCGTTACTACGTGTTCTGCGCCAGGGAAAAGAGAGGCTAAAGATTCGACCTCGATTGCGTCAGGAAAAGCAGTCGACAGTGACGCAATCACCTGTTGGTTTTCAATGGTGTTAAGGGTGCAGGTTGAGTAGATCAGTCGGCCCCCCGGTTTCAGGGCATGAAAAGCACTGACTAAGAGTTCACGCTGAGTCTGGGCAATCTCTTCGGTACTCTCAAGGCTCCAATGAGTAAAGGCTTGCGGGTCTTTACGGATCACGCCTTCCCCTGAGCAGGGCGCATCTAACAATATTGCATCGAACTGTTCTGGTAGGGCTGCACCAAAGACGCGCGCATCAAAATGGGTAAGCGCGGTGTTGACCACGCCACAGCGACTAATGTTAGCATGCAACACTTTGACGCGACTGGCAGCATATTCATTCGCGACAATAAGCCCTTGGTTAGCCATTTTAGCGGCAATTTGAGTCGTTTTAGAGCCCGGTGCTGAGGCCATGTCCATCAAGCAGAGAGGGGTTTCCTCCGCCGCAAAGAGGGCTTGCACGGGTAACATCGAGCTAGGCTCTTGAATATAGAATAAGCCGCTGAGATGCTCTGCGTAGCTCCCTAAGGGGATCTGCTCATCGTTAAGCTGAACCCAATAACCTTCTTCGCACCAAGGGACAGGGGTGAGCTGCCATGGATAGTCGGTAGTTAAGGCTAGAAAATCCGTGACACTGATTTTTAAAGTATTCACCCGTATGGCACGCCGAAGAGGGCGTTGACTGATCGCGAGAAATGCTGCGAAATCGTCATCGTTGGGAAGAGCCTGACGCATGAGTTCAAGAAATTGGGCGGGAAAATCGATAGCTTCAGTACTCACAATGGGATCCATAGCGGTCAAAAGCCTAGTGTAGCATGAACACGGGCAGGAATTCTGCCCGTGTAGGAGGGATTATTCTTGGCGAGGGATAGCCGTTCCCCACTTCTGCCAACCGTCTGGCGCCTCATCGCGCAATAGGAAGTGTTTATTCGATTCAGCTTCAGGCGCTAGTGGCACCGTGGGTGGCGTCGCAAATTGAATACCTCCGCGAATAAATTGCTGGAAGGTTCCGGTTTTGACGACACCGCCTGTCAGGCCAAAATCAAGAGAGTAACCTGATGCCAACCAAAACACCGAGTTATTACGGACCAGATGTTGATAACGTGTACTAATACGCATCGCGATCTGTACTCGGTCAGCTAAGTTTCCTAGAGAGGTACCGGTAACGGTGCCGACTTCTACCCCGCGATAGAGGACCGGTGTTCCCACAGTAAGGGTGCCAGCATCTGGCGCATCGACATAGACGTTCAGACCATCTAAGTAGCGTGAATCGGTAATGGTATCCTCTTGCAGCTCAAAGCTGCGCCGTACGCTCCCTGTCCCGGGATCGACGTTGACATAAGGCTGTAACAGTGACTCTAAGTGGTTGACACCATTCGAAGAGATTTCCGGTGATACCACAGAGAATTGGCTACCGCTGCGGGCAAAATGTTGATCATACTCAGGGTAAAGTACCGCTTTGGCCTCAACCTGATGTAAGTTCTGGCTGAGTGACAGGCTCTCGACTTGGCCGACATTAATACCCAAATATTTGATGGGCATCCCTGTAGCCAATTTACTGCCATCAAAGGTATGGAAGACAATTTGACTACCCACCGCATTGGCAGCATTACGACTTACAAACAGCTCGCGATATTTACCTTGATGTTTAGTGACCCCAGAAAGGCTATCGAAGCTGATTGCGCCTTTTAATGCCCGATTCAACGGAGTGGCCTGGACCGTGATACCGTTGGAATTAAACTGAACTCGAGCGCCGCCCTCCGCCCAGAACACGCTTGAGTCAGTGATCAACTTTCGGTATTTCGGCGCAATATGCACCGATACGATAAAATTGTCAGCGTTCGGGGTGATATCGACGATCTCCCCCACTTGGTAACGACGATAAAGCACGACGCTGCCTGCTTGAATATCCGGTAGGCTTGAGGCTTTAAGTTTTAACGTGACCGAGGGTTTATCCCCTTGCGTTTTATCTTTAGCCGCATCGTCGTCAGCGTAAAGGGGATAATGTGCGCTCGGTTGGCCTTTCTCACCGGTATTCACTCGAATACCGCCTTGTATCCATTGTTGTGGTGGCGCGCCCACCAACTTTAGGCCATCGAGTCCCATGCGAATGCGGATCTGGCTATCGGCGATGAACTGGCTATCGGCATGAATAAAATGGCGATATTGTGGTTCGACCGAAACTTGGAATACGACCCCTCGGTCGGTCAGGGTGCGTTGCGCAACTTTGCCGATTGGCACTCCATTGAGGATTAGGGGTTGACCTGCGTCGATGCCATAACTTTCAGGCGCAGTCAATTCAATGGTGAGGCTATTAGGAACTTGTAGCAGTGATTGACTCGCAGGCAGTACGGTGAACTCTGTCGCCGCTTCGCCTTCCCCCGGGATCAATTGCAACACAGTACCCGTCAGTAACGAGCCGACCGAGAGGTTACCGCCTTGTAAGCTAGGTTGGCGCATCTCGATACGTGTCCCTGTACGCATCAACCCGACAACACTCGGATCGACCGTCAGTTCTCCCGTAATATGGTGTTGATCGGTCAGACTGATGTGGGTAAGCGTACCGACTTGTAAGCCTTGGTACATTAACGCGGTTGAACCTGCCGTAAGGGTATCAGCACTGGGTAACTTTAACGTAAAATTAACGCCACGCTTGCTTTCCGCAAGATTAGGAAAGAGTTCATAACGCGCCTGATTCTGTGCAGATTCTGAGTCTTGAGGAGAATCAAAGGCAATTGCCCCATTGATTAACGCTGGAACGCTGGTCAGGTTAACATTCACTCCCGACGCGCCTAACGTCGCTTGTAGCCCTGAAACGTTCCAAAATCGGCTATTTTTCTTAACGAGCTGCGTGTAACGTCTTTCGATCAACACATCAATTAGCACGCCTTTGCCTTGAGGGGAAAAACTGTAATCATACACGCGACCTACGGGGACTTTTTGATAATAAACCTGAGATCCTGTGTTAAGCGAGCCTAAATCATTCGCGTGAAGTTGAATAATCAGTCCACCGTTATTGACGATATTTTTGGGCTGACTATCAGATGCAGTGAAACTGTCTGTTGCAGCGCCATCACCTGGCATCATACCGATATAATTACCGCCGACGAGAGCATCCAATCCTGAGACGCCAGCCAGCGAAGCCTGTGGGGTGACTAACCAAAATTTCGTATTGGCCCGCAAGGCATCTTTCATACTACTTTTGATGCTCGCTTTGATTTTGATCACGCGATAGTTATCTGTCAGGACAATATCTTGAACCGTACCGATCTCAACGCCCTGATAGCGGATAGGGGTACGGCCAGGCACAATACCATCTGCAGTGTGGAAATTTATGGTGATTGTTGTTCCACTTTCTTGATAGTTCTTCCATAGGAGCCACCCGGTAATCAGCAGTGCCACGATGGGGAGAAACCAAAAAGGGGAAAGACGGCGCTTTTTTTTAACCGTAGCGCTAATCGGTGTATTCGGCATTTCCTGTTGCATGGGCATCCCAGAGTAAGCGGCTATCGAGCCATTCTACGGATAGAATGGTAAGAAAAACAGCGGAACCAAAATAAAGCGCGGCCGGTCCCATTGTAAAAGCGAGAAGTTGGTCACGATCGACCAATGACATCGTTAGCGAAATCACAAAGAGATCGAGCATAGACCATCTCCCAATCCATCTCACAGCCCTCAGTAATCGTACCCGTGTTTTTAGGCCTTGTGCACAACGCATATGAATACTAATCAGGAGCGCTAACAAAATAATCACTTTACTGATCGGGACCAAGATACTTGCTGTGAAGACCACCATCGCCACAGGGATATTCCCGCTGGCAAGTGAAACGATTCCGGAGAAAATAGTGTCATCCTGGCGGGCACCGTTCAGATAAATTATTGAAATCGGTAATAGATTGGCCGGAAAGAGAAAAATGATTGAACTGATCAATGCGGCCCAGGCTTTCTGTAAGCTATAAGGAATGCGTGGCGTCAATGTGACATAACAACGAGGACAACGCCCACGCTCATCACTCTGACCACTGTAATGACAATGGATACAGCATTTTACCTCTTCTGGCTTTAGCGCTTGCCGGGGTTGCGGATAATATTTCTGCCACAGACTTTGTACATCAAGATGAATAATTAACAAGAGATAGAATAGGGTAAGGCTGATAAAAGCGAGTAGGCCGTAGCCTGCAAACAGGTCTGCGTAATCCTTCACTTTAATGGCGGCAACGACTACCCCAATCAAGTAGATATCGAACATAATCCACTCTTTAAGCTTATCCAACACTAATAGTACTGGGCGCAAGTTCATCCCCAACGGTTTACCTACTGCGAGATAAACCAGACAAAGGGCCAGTGCCAGTGGGGTACCAATAACGCAAAAACAGACCATCGCGGCAGTAATGATGTCACCTTGATCAACCATCTGCATCACTCCCGCCAGCATACTGGCGCTGATGGTCATGCCGAGTAGACGGATTTCGATTAGAGGTAGTGTCCAAGCAAGGGGCATTAGGCAAAGCATTAAACAGGCCAGACAGCATAATCTGGAGAAGGACCAGTCTCTGCCTGTCGCCACTTTCACTCGGCACCGAGGACAGTAAGCGACTTCACCTATCTTCAAAATGGGTCGGTGATAAACATGGTCACATTCTACACAGCGCTTGAGGTCAGTGTAGGTTTCAGGTGGACTGATAGCGGTTATTTTCATCGCGCGTTATCAGTAATTATCGTTACGAAGCATAAAATTTTCATTGTTAGGTAATTAGGTCTGCTATAGTCGTTGAAAGCGTAATGTATCAGAAGTTCCCTGAATAAGAATATAAGCATAGTTGAGCGTCATGCGATGTCTATTTCTTTCACTCATTCAAGGTCTATTCGCGATTATTCACTGTCACTTTATGGTTGGAAAATGAGTAAGCCAGAATTTTATCAAGATATGTCCCGAGACCTCAGCGCCCTCAACAGCGGTGAGCGAGCATTTTTGCCGATTCTCGCGAATTGTAGTGCGTTACTTTTCGAAAGAATGGCGGGGCTAAATTGGGTGGGGTTTTACCTGCTCAGTGAGAGAGACACGTTAGTGCTCGGACCCTTTCAAGGTAAATTGGCCTGCGTTCGTATCCCGGTTGGAAAAGGGGTATGTGGCACGGCAGTCGCAACGGGGGACGTTCAACGGGTAGCCGATGTTCATCAATTTAGTGGTCATATCGCTTGCGATTCAGCCAGTAACAGTGAAATAGTCTTACCGCTGCGCTGTGAAGGGAAAATTATCGGTGTATTGGATATCGATAGCCCACATTTTTCGCATTTTGATCATGAAGATGAAGCGGGTCTTGAATCTGTAGTGAATACTCTTGAGACCTTACTTTCAGCCACTGAAATTTCTCTTTTTTTACAACAATTAAAAGGTAATTTCGATGAGGCATAGCAATTAGCGCTGTAGTCATTATAATGTCGCTTGTTCATGCCTGCGTTGGTCGGCAAAACCGTTGTAATCAGGAAATTTCATGGAAAATCAACCTAAGTTGAGTAGTAGTAAAGAAGTCATTGCATACCTTTCGCAGCAATTTCCAAGCTGTTTTATTGCAGAAGGTGAAGCTAAGCCGTTAAAAATCGGTATTTTTCAGGATTTAGTCGAGCGTATTCCTGCTGAGATGAACCTGAGTAAAACTCAGCTTCGTTCAGCGCTGCGTGTCTACACTTCGAGCTGGCGTTATCTCTACGGGATTAAAGCTGGTGCGACCCGTGTTGATCTTGACGGTAATGCATGTGGAACGCTCGAAGAGCAACATGTTGAACACGCTCGTCAGCAGCTTGAAGAAGCCAAAGCTCGTGTTGCGGCGCACCGTGCGAAACAACGTAGTGAAGCTAAAGCTGATGACGCAGGTAAGGCGGAACGCCGCCCACGTAAACCAACAGCCCGTAAACCTGTTGCACAGAATACGTCCGCGACGGAAAATAAACCTCGCAAGCCTAAGAAAGACTCGCGTCAATCACCCCCTGCTGAGGGCAAACCAGTGACTGATATTTCAGTGCTGAAAGTCGGTCAACCCATTCGCGTTAAAGCAGGTATGAGTGCCGTCGACGCTACTGTGCTTGAAATCTCTAAAGAGGGAGTTCGAGTTCAATTAGCGTCAGGACTGGCAATGATTGTACGCCCAGAACATTTGCAGTTCTGAAACGGAGAGTGACCCAGGCATGAACACCAGTTTTAAAGTAAGTTTACTTGTCGCCACTCTGTTTATGGGGCAAGCGTTTGCTGCTGATCCTATTACTCGTCAAGATCAGATCCCACAATTACAAGAGCAACCGCAACAAGTTACGGTAAGTCAGCGTGTCACGGCACGCTTTACTCAGTCGCATTATCGGCAAATCACTTTAGATACCGCGTTCTCAAGTAAAATATTTGACCGTTATCTGAATATGATTGACTACAGCCATAATATTTTACTGAGTAGCGATATTGCTCAATTTGCTGGCAAAAAGTCGCAAGTCGGCCAAGAACTGGAGTCTGGGAATCTCGACACGTTTTATCAGTTATTTAACGTGTCCCAGCGTCGCCGCTTCGAACGTTTACAGTATGCGCTGAGCGCATTAGCTAAACCGATGAATTTCACCTCTCATGATTCTATTAATTTGGACCGGAGCAAAGCACCGTGGCCAACGTCGACAGACGAGCTCAATAAATTGTGGGACGCTAAAGTTACCTATGACGAGCTTACGTTGAAGCTCGCTGGGAAAAATGAACAAGAGGTCCGTGATACGTTAACACGACGCTATAATGCAGCGTTACGTCGCGTATCACAAACCACCAGCGAAGATGTGTTTCAAACGGTCATGAATGCGTTTGCGCATGAGATCGATCCCCATACAAATTATCTTTCACCCCGTAATACTGAACAATTTAATACCGAAATGAGCTTATCCTTAGAAGGGATCGGGGCGGTATTACAGATGGATGACGATTACGCGATGATTAACTCGATGGTTGCAGGCGGCCCTGCGGCGCGCAGTAAGGCATTGAGCATCGGTGATAAAATCATCGGTGTCGGGCAAGTGGGGCAACCCATCGAAGATGTCGTCGGTTGGCGTCTTGATGATGTGGTTGAAAAAATTAAAGGGCCTAAGGGAAGTAAAGTTCGTTTAGAGATCCAGCCTGCGGCTAAGGGCAGTAAAACACGCATCATCACACTGACTCGAGCGCGGATCCGTTTAGAGGATCGTGCCGTGCAGGGTTCTGTTCATCAAGTCGGTAAAAATAAAGTTGGCGTACTGGATATTCCTGGTTTCTACGTCGGCCTGACTGATGATGTCAAAGTACAGTTACAAAAACTCCAAAAACAGCATGTCGATAGTATTGTCATTGACTTGCGGACTAACGGTGGTGGAGCATTAACTGAAGCGGTATCGCTCTCAGGTCTCTTTATCCCGTCAGGTCCCGTGGTACAAGTTCGCGATAACACCGGTAATATTCATCAGGACAGCGATGATGATGGGGTGGTTTATTACAATGGCCCATTAGTCGTGCTAGTGGATAGATTCAGTGCTTCTGCCTCTGAAATTTTCTCGGCTGCAATGCAAGATTATGGCAGAGCCTTGATTGTCGGTGAGCCTACTTTTGGTAAAGGGACGGTTCAACAATACCGTTCTTTAAATCGTATTTACGATCAAATGCTCCGTCCAGACTGGCCTGCATTAGGATCAGTACAATATACCATCCAGAAATTTTATCGCATCAACGGTGGTAGTACACAGCGTAAAGGTGTCACGCCGGATATCTTGATGCCGACGGGCGTAGAGGCTATCAAAACTGGCGAGAAATACGAAGATAACGCACTGCCTTGGGATAGCATAAAAGCGGCCAATTATTCACCAATGGCTGACTTACAGCCCTATTTGGCCAAGCTACGTCAAGAGCATGAAACGCGTATTGCCAACGATCGTGAGTTCCAATATATCATTAAAGATATTCAACGCTTTGATGCGATGAAAGATAAAATGGATATTGTGTCGCTCAACCTGGCGGAACGTCAAAAAGAGAACAATGAAGAGGACAAACTTCGCTTAGAACGTATTAACGCACGTTTTCAAGCGGAAGGAAAAAAACCTCTTGCTTCGTTAGATGCTCTACCAAAAGACTATAAGGAGCCAGATCCTTATCTTGATGAGAGTGTGGCGATCGCTAACGATCTCGCCAGTGTGGAAAGTAAAAATCCGCCTGCATCAACGGCTACGAAGAAGTAATTCATGCTATTAAGATAAACCCGCCCCGGCGGGTTTTTTTATACTTATGACTTTACATGTCAGTTAAATCAGACAAACTGTGAGAAGTGTATGACAAAATGTAAAGTTATGTCTTTTCAGTGGGATATAACTCCTCACCTCTTGAAAACTCTTGGCAACAGCCTAGGATAGTGCCAAATAAGTTCAGGTTCTGTTTTCAAGGAAATATAAACGTCTATGATGCGTATCGTGTTGTTCCTCTGTACTAACCTCGCCGTTATGGCGGTGTTCGGTATCATTCTAAGCTTAACCGGCATTCGCTCGGCCAGTATTCCAGGCTTACTGATTATGGCGGCTTTATTTGGCTTTGGCGGCTCTTTTATTTCGTTATTGATGTCTAAATGGATGGCATTACGTTCGGTGGGCGGCGAAGTGATTGAGCAGCCACGTAATGAAACCGAAAGATGGTTAATGCAGGTGGTGACTCAACAATCTCAACAAGTTGGGATTACAACGCCGCAGGTTGCTATTTATCATGCACCCGATATCAATGCTTTTGCGACGGGAGCAAGAAAAAATGCCTCCTTGGTGGCCGTGTCAACGGGGCTCCTACAAAATATGAACCGCGATGAAGCTGAGGCCGTAATCGCCCACGAGATCAGCCACGTTGCCAATGGTGACATGGTGACCATGACCCTTATTCAAGGGGTGGTAAACACCTTTGTTATCTTTATCTCTCGGATCATTGCGCAGGTCGCCTCCGGCTTTTTAAGTTCAGATCGCGAAGAGGAGGGGAGTAACGGTAATCCTCTGGTCTATTTTGCTGTGGCCACCGTCTTAGAACTCGTGTTCGGTATCCTCGCTAGCATCATTACTATGTGGTTTTCACGTCATCGTGAATTTCATGCCGATGCGGGGTCAGCCAAGTTGGTGGGGCGTGAAAAGATGATTGCGGCACTGGAACGATTAAAAACCAGTTACGAGCCTCAGGAGCCTGGCACAATGGCAGCGTTTTGTATTAACGGTAAGCAAAAAAGCTTGAGCGATCTCTTTATGTCGCATCCACCGCTCGATAAACGTATTGAGGCGCTGCGCCAAGGCCAATATATCAAATAATCAGGTCTCATATTTCCCTACTATCATTCGTTTTTCTTAGCAGGGGGCAGCGTTCAGGCGCTGTCTCCGAAGCGTAAAGATAGTCCGCATTGATTAATCCTCTGCCGGTTAAGTATTCACAGCGTAGATTAAATCCCGTCTTATCTGCTTCCCGGTAAGTCAAAATCCCATAATCCGACACCATCATTATCGCCCAACTCCCGATTACAACGATTAACAGTCGCGTTAACATTTTTGTCGATTTCCTGTAGGTAATATTGAGCTAGGGAAGTAGCATGCCCTTGTGCGTGCTAATAATCGATAAGAGATAACCGAAAGAATCAGTCCCAATAATCCTGATGACCAAGCAGAGCAGAGCGAGTAGAATGAAGACAATCTTAATGAGTATTGGTATTAGGTCGAAAAATGAATGAATTGGTCGCTGGCGGCGGGAGCTATATGTTACCTGCATTATTCGGTATTGCTGTGGTATTTTTCTGTGTAGTGGTATTTATTTCAATGCGCAGAGCAGTAAGAGCTAATGATCAGATCTTATTATTGGAAGCTTCACTGCGTGAACAGCGTAAACAAACCAAAATTTTACAGCAGTTAGTTGAATTAAGCTGCGAACCTGAGGTTGTTGAACCTAGAGTCGAAAGCGTTAACGAGCAACCGACTGAAGAGCCTTCACATTTAACGTTTAGAGCCGAACGCTAGGTATTAAGCAAGCGTTTGCTGAGTCGATAGAAGCGAAGGACTGTGCACTTTTTATCATCACTGATGAATCGTAAAATTAACGATAAATATTTAAAATGCTTATCATTAAATTTTAGGAAAAAAGCCCTTGCCATTAATAAAGTTATATGTGATAACAATTATTAGGATAAACGAGAACAGCCCGATGTTGTAAAGTTTTTGGTAAACCAGTTACGAGTCAGTTAAGGTTATTTGGTCTTGTCTGTTGCCATTTAAGAACACCACTTCATACACTATTTCTCGATTTTCTGTGTTAACTGCCTCTGGGCAACTATTATTTTAAAGGAATTGGTAAAATGGCAAAGATTAAAGGTCAGGTTAAGTGGTTTAACGAATCTAAAGGTTTTGGTTTCATCACTCCTGCAGACGGTAGCAAAGACGTATTCGTACACTTCTCTGCAATCCAAGGTAATGGTTTCAAAACTCTGGCTGAAGGCCAAAACGTTGAGTTTGAAATTCAAGATGGACAAAAAGGTCCAGCAGCAGTAAACGTCACTGCTATCTAATTCTCGGTTTACCGAAGCAATCATTAATCCCCGCACTTGCGGGGATTTTTCTTTGGTTTATTGCTTGAAACCGGTAAACTGCGCGGCTCAGATTACGCTTGGAGCCAATTTTGTATATTTGTCCATTATGCCACTCCCCCTTAACCGCAGAGTTACAGGGTTATGTTTGTGAGAATAGTCATCGGTTTGACCGGGCAAAAGAGGGATATGTCAACTTATTGCCAGTCCAACATAAAGGATCCAAAGATCCAGGCGATAGCCCCGAAATGATACAAGCGCGCCGGCAATTTCTAGATGAAGGGCACTATCAACCATTGCGTGACCATGTTGCTGATGTGTTGGATGAATACTTACCTGTCTCCTCGCCACCCACCATCGTTGACCTCGGCTGTGGTGAAGGTTATTACACTTCTGCATGGATGAAGAGTGATCGCGAGGTGTATGGTGTTGATGTCTCGAAATTTGCGATAAAATCAGCCGCTAAGCGTTACCCACAGATTCAGTTTAGTGTAGCCTCCGGCTACCGGCTCCCGTTTGCTTCTGCATCGCTGTCTGCGATCATCCGGATTTATGCGCCGAGCAAAGGTGATGAACTAAGAAGGGCCTTATGTCCTGGCGGTATTTTAGTTACGGTTACCCCTGCAGCACGCCATCTATACCAATTTAAATCATTAATCTACCAAGACGTACAACTGCACGAAGAGAAAGAAGAGGCCCTTGAAGGGTTTGAATATTTACTCGAGAAAAGGTTGCACTACCCTTTAACGCTTTCGGCTTCCAGCGCAACACAATTACTGCAGATGACCCCTTTTGCTTGGCGAACTCGCGAGGAGGTTTGGCAAACACTGGCTCAATGCGAGAGTTTTTCGTGTGAAACAGATTTTAAAATTACGGTGTGGCGGAGAACTGATGAGTAATGAAATTCGTTAATATGTAAATGTAAGCAAACATTTTGACGAATAGATTGCACCTGATAAAGTACAGTTTATTACTACAACTAGGAGTATAGGGTTAATCCCACATTATGGATCGTCACCGAGGTCTTTTTCTATTTCCCACACCGCAGTCATCACTCTGCATTCACATTTTATCTTATCAAGAGCCTAATACTCTTCTGGTTACGACAAGCGAGAGGAACGCCTAATGGAATTTTTGCTGGATCCATCGATACTGGTTGGTTTGCTAGCCTTAATCGTATTAGAGATTGTCTTAGGCATTGATAACTTAGTCTTTGTGGCAATTTTATCGGACAAGTTGCCGCCTGCACAGCGTGACAAGGCGCGTATCATCGGGCTGAGCTTAGCCTTGATCATGCGCTTACTGCTGCTCTCAGTGATGTCTTGGTTAGTTACATTAACTAAACCACTCTTCCACATCGCGCAATTTGCGTTCTCTGCGCGGGATTTAATCATGCTAGTGGGAGGGATATTCTTACTCTTTAAAGCCACCACAGAACTGCATGAACGGTTAGAAAGTTCCGGTGAAGTAGAGCAAGAAAGCAAAGGTTATGCAGGGTTCTGGACGGTAGTTATCCAAATAGTGATCCTTGATGCGGTCTTCTCCTTAGATGCCGTGGTGACAGCGGTGGGGATGGTGAGTCATCTATGGGTAATGATGACAGCGGTCATTATTGCGATGATCTTGATGTTAATCGCCTCAAAACCCCTGACACGATTCGTTAATGCCCATCCAACAGTGGTGGTACTCTGCCTTAGCTTTTTATTGATGATTGGCTTAAGCTTAGTGGCAGAAGGATTTGGTTTCCATATTCCTAAAGGCTATCTGTACGCAGCCATTGGCTTCTCGATTATTATCGAATTTTTCAATCAAGTTGCACGCCGCAATTTTCTTAAATCCGAAGCAAGGCGTCCTATGCGTGAGCGGACTGCGGATGCCATTTTACGATTAATGGGAAGCCGCTATCGTACGGCTAGCCAGGAAGTGGCAGGACAAGCGACGGAAGAGAATGCGCATGCCTCACGTACGTTTAAAGATGAAGAGCGCTTTATGATCAATGGGGTGCTTACCCTGGCATCCCGTTCTATTCGTAGTCTCATGACACCGCGTAATCAGATTTCATGGGTGGATGCCGAGGCTTCGGTCGATGATATTCGCGTACAGTTATTAGACACGCCCCATAGTCTTTTCCCTGTGGCGCGCGGTGAGCTAGATGAAATTGTCGGTGTCGTTCGAGCGAAAGAGCTATTGATTGCGCTTGACCATGAGCTCGATGTTGCGACCTTCGCCTCACGCACGCCAGCGATGATCGTTCCAGAAACGTTGGACCCAATCAACCTGTTAGCGGTGCTACGTCGCGCTAAAGGCAGTATCGTGATGGTGACCAATGAATTCGGAGTCGTTCAAGGCTTGATCACGCCACTCGACGTTCTCGAAGCCATTGCAGGAGAGTTTCCGGACGAAGATGAAACCCCAGACATCGTTGCCGAAGGTAATGATTGGTTGGTGAAGGGCGGTACCGACCTCCACTCCTTAGAACAACATCTCAACGTTTATGATCTCGTTGACGCGTCGCATTCACATGCCTCGCTTGCCGGATTATTAATTGGCCAAGCTGGGCAATTACCGGTAGAGGGTGAGGTGATCAGCATCGGTGAGCTGGACTTCACGATATTGAAGGTAAAAGACTACCGCGTTGAGCTAGTGAGAGTCAGCAAGCGGGACTCTGAGACTGAGAGCGAAGAGACTTTCTAAAAGGGTGATGACAAAGAGGCCGATGGGTTCGGCCTCTTATTTCTAGTCACATTGTACTTTTATCGCTAATCCACCCCGAGAGGTTTCTCGGTATTTAGCATTCATATCTTTGCCTGTTTCATACATCGTCTCAATCACTTTATCCAGCGAGACCCGAGCCTGGCTGGTACGACGCAGCGCCATCCTGGCGGCATTAATCGCTTTAACCGCCGCAATGGCATTGCGCTCGATACAGGGTACCTGAACTTGCCCTGCGACCGGGTCACAGGTTAAGCCCAAATTATGTTCCATACCAATTTCAGCGGCCACACAGACCTGCTCTGGGCTTGCGCCTAATAGTTCGGCTAGTCCTGCCGCCGCCATTGAACAAGCCACGCCAACTTCACCCTGACAACCGACCTCCGCACCGGAAATCGAGGCATTCATTTTATAGAGGATCCCGATGGCACCAGAAGCTAAGAAGTAATGCCGGGCAATATCTGGCGTCACAGGCTCAACAAATTGATCGTAATAAGCCAGCACAGCTGGGACGATACCACACGCGCCATTAGTGGGCGCAGTCACCACGCGTCCACCCGCTGCATTCTCTTCATTGACGGCCAAGGCGAACATATTGACCCAGTCAATGACATTCATCGGGTCGTTATTATGGCGATGGTTAGCAACCAATAGGCGACGAAGTGGCGCGGCTCTGCGCGGCACTCTTAATGGTCCGGGTAATACGCCTTCCGTATTCAAGCCTCGATCTATACAGGCTTGCATCGCGCCCCAGATAGACGAAAAATAGTCGCTAATTTCTTGATGCGTATGTAACGCTAACTCGTTTTTCATGACTAAACCGGATAAAGAAAGGCCGGTTTGATGACAAGCATCTAACATCTCTAAGGCGGAATGGAAAGGATAGGGGACAGTGACCGTGTTCAATACTGGCTGGCCAAACTGTGACTCTTCCACGATAAAGCCACCTCCGATTGAATAGAAGGTCTGAGAAACCAACGCCTTATCTTCTTGCCAAGCCGTGAAAGTTAGGCCATTTTCATGTAACGAGAGCGCTGTTGAATGAAATAACAGATCTGTCTGTTCATCGAACACTATCTCATGCTCACCGAGTGCCAAAAGTAACCGTCGGCGAGCGCGCGCATCGGCGAGAAAGGTCGGAATAGTGTCGATATTGACCGTGTCCGGCGATTCGCCCGCTAATCCCATAATAATCGCGATATCGGTATGGTGACCTCGTCCCGTTAAAGAGAGAGAACCGTAAATATCAACGGTCACCCGTGTTATATCGGTTAATAGCTGTTGGGCACTTAACATGTCGACAAAAAGCTTTCCGGCTTTCATTGGACCGACTGTATGAGAGCTAGACGGGCCAATACCGATTTTAAACATATCAAAAACACTAATCACGTGGCGTTACCTTGCGTCGACGAAAGCTAAATACCCTGCAATCAGGGCTAAACAGCAATAATTATACCATTGCCAGAGTAAAAAGAGAGTGAAACGCCTCGCACTCGCAAAAATATCATTAATATTTATCTTTTTTTAGGCGAAGCAGTAAAGGGGCAAGCTAAGAAGGAAGATGAAGAAGAATCGTTGCCGTCATTCCCCAGATTAGGTGTGACCCGTAAGGAAGAAAATGCACCTGCCGTTGTGCGTGGGGCTGACCGACCGGCAAGGAGGCATAGTTATTTGTTTCAACGAGGTACTCAAGGGGGACTTCAAAGACTTCGGCCACTTCATCGCTATTAGGATTGAGGGGAAAACCTGGCTGTACTAGGGCGAGGAAAGGCTTCACGCTGTGTCCGCTACGGCTATTAACCGTCGGTAACTCACCAATTTTTTGGATAAATTGTGGAGGAATACCCACCTCCTCGTACGTTTCACGCAGCGCGGTCTCATACAAAGAACTATCAGTCTGGTCACGTTTCCCCCCAGGAAAAGCGACTTGTCCTGGATGATGACGCAGTTGGTGACTGCGTTGAGTAAACAGCAAGGTTGGAGTGTGTGGATGGTTAATGATAGGCACTAATACTGCCGCTGAATGTGAAGTAATATTAACATATTCATTTACCAGCGGGGTCAGTAAGTATTGGCTTAAGAAGCGAGACAATCGATCATTCATTTTCATTACCCAACGCTGAGAGAAGGGGCAGTATTTTGCTGACCTTGTGGAAGGTTTCCTGATATTCCTCCTGCCAATGACTGTCAGCCACAATCCCCCCTCCTGCTGAACAGTAGAGCTGTTGGTTTTCTGCCACTAAGGTCCGGATCGTAATACTGGTGTCCATGTTTCCGCAGCGGCTGATATAGCCAATGCTACCACACCATGCATTACGCCGATGAGGCTCGAGTTCGTCTATGATCGCCATTGCCCTAATCTTGGGTGCTCCGGTAATGGATCCGCCGGGAAAGCAGGCTCGTAATAATTCTGTGGCAGGGACGGTGTCGGGCAGGATCCCCGTTACCGTACTGACTAAGTGATGCACGGCGGGAAAAAATTCAATTGCGAAGAGTGAAGGAACCTCAACGCTTCCCGGTAACGCAATACGTCCTATATCGTTGCGTAATAGATCGACAATCATAAGATTCTCGGCACGATTCTTGGTTGATTGAGCCAACCACTGTTGTTGGGCGCGATCGCGCTGAGGATCGGGGTCACGAGGAACAGTCCCTTTAATCGGTTTAGTCTCAATCCGGCTGCCCACAACGTTGATAAACCGCTCGGGCGATAGAGAAATAAGGGTCGATTTGGGTAAACGGACGAAAGCACTGAAAGGTGCACGGTTAGCTTTGCTGAGCGCCTGATAAGCCTGCCATTCGCAGCCTTGATAGCAAGCCCTAAAGCGTTGCGCTAAATTTACCTGATAGCAATCTCCCGCCAGGATATAGGCTTGAACCTGTTCAAATTTCTGCCGGTAAAGTGACGCATCCATATTGCTTTGCCAGTCACTGGTCAATGTAAAAGGCACGGTCGGGCTGGGCACTTGTGCAGTGAGCCAAGCGAGCCGTTGTTGTGCGTCAGTAAGGCTCACCAAGGTTAAGCTTTGCGCATGGTGATCGGCGATTAGCGCCCAATCATAAATACCCACAGCCATATCAGGGCAATTCAGGTCGGAATGGGCTTGCGAAGGCAGGGTTTCAAAGCGCCGGCCGAGATCGTAGCCCCACAGACCAAGGGCACCGCCGCAGAAAGGCAGGCTTTGACGAGGGACCTCAGGTAAGCGAGTTAACGCTTGCTCAACCAGGGACAAAGGATCTGCCAGAGAACTGCGCGCGTTTCCGTCTTCTTCAATGAGTGTCTCTTGCCCCCACGTAGAGAGCGTGACTAAAGGATCGGCGGTGAGGATATCAAACTGAGCACCGGCGTGAGGCGATTGGGCTGAGCTGAGTAGCATGGCCCAAGGTAACTGCGCGAGGTTGGAAAACCATGTCTCCGCGGCGGCTTGATGATAAGATAGCGAGATACATTCAGGTGATTTAAGCGTCATGACTCAAGAGGTTCTTAATGTTCAACGGATTACCGGCATTATCGCATCAACAACAGCAACAAGCGGTCGAGCGAATTCAGCAATTAATGTCTGAAGGCTTATCGAGTGGTCAAGCGATTTCTCAAGTTGCACAAGAAATTCGTGAAAATTATCAAGGCGAGCCACAACTTGCTCGCTTTGAAGAAGATGATGATGAATAAGGCTTACGCTATAGGGCTGCGATAATTTTTATTTCAACTTTATAACGGGGATCCACCAGTCCAGCCAATACAGTACAACGTACTGGGGCATTGCCGGGCGAGACCCACGCATCCCACGCTTGGTTCATCACTGCAAAATCAGCATGGTCAGTGAGAAAAATTGTCGCGTCGAGGACTTTTGATTTATCACTGCCAACGCGCGCCAAGATTCGGTCGATAACCGCTAATGCATTTTCAGTTTGAGCAAACGCATCAGCGTCAAGATTTTCCGGTACACTGGTGTAATATACAGTTTGGTTATAGATCACGGCTTCGGACATACGATGTTCAGGATCTAGGCGTTGAATAGTCATGAGAGTCTCCTTTTTTGGGGTCAGCCTGACATAAGCGAGAAAAAATGTCATCTCTAATCCTCAATCCCATCAGGACAACCTCGTCGAAGGAGCTAGTTTGACCGACGATTTTTCACAAGAGGGTAATTTAGCGCAGGCTATCCCCGGTTTTCGTGCTCGCCGTGCGCAGCAAATTATGGCTAAGGCGATCAGTGAGGCCGTTAACGATACCTCGACGTTATTAGTCGAAGCCGGTACCGGTACAGGGAAAACCTATGCGTATTTGGTGCCAGCCTTACGTTCGGGTAAAAAGGCCATTATTTCAACGGGGTCACGGGCGCTTCAGGATCAACTTTATCATCGCGATCTGCCGACTATCGTTAATGCGCTGAAGTTTCGCGGAAAAACCGCCATCCTTAAAGGGCGCAGTAACTACCTCTGTTTAGAGCGGCTGGACGCTCAAAATAGCGCAGGGGGCGATCTGCCGGTTCAGCAACTTTCCGAACTCGTCAATGTACGTGCATGGGCCAGTATGACGCAAGAAGGTGACACCAGCCAATGTGCGGCGGTTCCCGAAGATAGTCCATTATGGCCCTTAGTCACCAGTACTAACGATAATTGTTTAGGTAGCGATTGCCCGCAATATGAGCAGTGCTATGTGGTAAAGGCACGTAAGCGCGCGCTCGATGCTGATATCGTTGTGGTAAACCACCATCTATTTTTAGCGGATCTGGTGGTCAAAGAAGGTGGGTTTGGCGAACTGATCCCAGAGGCTGATGTCATGGTATTTGATGAAGCCCATCAGTTACCTGATATTGCCAGTCAGTACTTCGGACAGCAGCTTACTAGCCGACAATTGCAGGATTTGGCCCGCGATATCACCATCGCATACCGTACAGAAGTGCGTGAGGTCACTCAGCTACAAAAGGCGGCAGATCGTTTGGCGCAAGCCACTCAAGACTTTCGACTCGTTTTGGGAGAGCCGGGGTTTAGGGGGAATCTTCGTGCGTTAATGTCTGATCCGTCGCAACAGCGTATGTTGCGGCTACTCGATGATGCATTAGAGCTATGTTATGACGTCAGCAAACTGAACCTTGGGCGTAGTGCGTTGCTTGATGCGGCTTTTGACCGAGCTGGGCAGTATCGTAATCGTCTAAAACGGTTAAATAACACGCAGGAGCCGGGTTTTAGCTACTGGTATGAGTGCAGTCGTTACCACTTTACGTTAGCCTTAACACCCTTGAGCGTAGCCGAACGTTTCCAAGAGGTTATTAAGGCTCGTAAGACCAGTTGGGTATTTACTTCGGCGACACTTGCCGTGAACGGTGAAATGAATCACTTCGCGGAACGGCTAGGCGTGCAACAAGCAAAACAACTTATGTTGGAAAGTCCCTTCGATTACGCGCGACAAACTTTATTGTGCGTACCTCGTTACTTGGCAGAAACCCGTCAATCACGCAGTGCCCAGCAATTAGTATCGCGCTTAACACCGCTGATTGAAGCCAATGATGGGCGATGCTTCTTTCTTTGTACTTCTTACCAAATGATGCGTGAGCTGGCAGCTCTTTTCCGCGAAACCATAAAACGCCCGGTACTGCTGCAGGGCGAAACCAGTAAAGGCCAGTTACTCGAACAATTTCTTGCCGCCGGTAATGCCTTGTTGATTGCGACCAGTAGTTTTTGGGAAGGGGTGGATGTACGGGGAGAGGCGCTCTCGATGGTGATTATCGATAAGTTACCCTTTGCTTCGCCTGAAGATCCCTTATTAAAGGCGAGAATGGAAGATGCACAGCTTAAAGGCAGTGACCCGTTCTATCAGGTACAGCTGCCCGATGCCGTCATCGCTTTGAAACAGGGAGTGGGTCGCTTGATCCGCGATGAACAGGATAGAGGGGTGTTGGTGATCTGCGATAGTCGTTTGGTCACGCGCCCCTACGGTGAAATTTTTGTGAAGAGTCTGCCGGATTGCCCACGTACGCGAGATCTCGATGTGGTGCTCAATTTTATTAAGCAGCAGTAAGCTGACTTTCACTCTACGCCAACTCTGTGTACACTTGCCGCCAAGAAACACGGTATATGATGAAGACAAATTTGATGACTGATTACTCGCTCGACACTCGACTCTTAGCCTTGGATACGGCCACTGAAGCCTGCTCGGTCGCCTTATTAGATCAGGGGCAGATCGATGCTCAATTTGCGCTAACGCCCCGGGAACATACGCAGCGTATTTTACCCATGGTTGAACAATCGCTACGGGACCACCAACTCACTTTGCAGCAGCTTAATGCTCTGGTCTGTTGCCTAGGTCCGGGCAGCTTCACAGGCGTGCGGATTGGAATCGGAATTGCCCAAGGTTTAGCCTACGGTGCACAACTGTCGCTAATCGGTATCTCGAGTCTCGAGGCTCTCGCTGAAGGGGCTTGGCGTATGCATCAGGCAGAGAAAGTCTTGGTCGCGATTGATGCGCGAATGGGGGAAGTCTACTGGGCTATCTACCAGCGGGATGGACAAGGGATTTGGCAGGGCAAAGAGAGCGAACAGGTACTTTCGCCTCAAGCAGCGGTGGAGAAAATGCAGACCCTTTCCGGTGAATGGATGACCGCGGGGACCGGGTGGCAGGCTTATCCTGAACTGCTCAATGGACATGCGCTGACGTTGCAGCAAGGTGAGAGTCTCTTACCTCAGGCTGAAGATATGCTACCCTTAGCCTATCGTGAGTTGCAGGCGGGTAACCTTATTCACCCAGCGGAGATTGAGCCAATCTACCTACGTAATGAAGTGACGTGGAAAAAGTTACCTGGGCGTTGATTTCTTCTGGAAACTATTTAGCCATCAATCTGTCTATTGTCTCAGTCTGATTGGGAGTGCGTTATGAAATATTATCACCGTGCTGTTTTGGCGTGTCTTCTGCCCTTGGTTTTCCTTACGGGTTGTGTCTCCATTCCGAAAGCGATCCAAGGAAATGCTCCGTTACCACAACAAGATTTTACCCGTGTGATGAATGCACCAAGCTTGTATGTTGGGCAGGAATCACGCTTCGGCGGTAAAGTCGTCAAGGTGACGAATCATGATAACGTCACCCGGGTCGAGTTGATGGTGCAACCGCTTGACGATGGCGCTCGGCCTATACTGGGTGCCGCGTCCTTGGGGCGTTTATATGCCGATATCCCAAGTTTTGTCGATCCGGCAGAACTCACTCATCAATACGTCACCGTGCTAGGGAATATTCAGCGTGTGACACCGGGTAAAATCGGTGACCAGAACTATACGTTTTTAATTATAAGTGTGACAGGTTATCAACGCTGGCACCTTACTCAACAAGTGATGTCACCGCCAATGCCGATGGATCCCTGGCTATGGTATGGCCCTCGTTATGGTCGGCGTGGTTTTATTGATCCATGGTGGGGTTACGCTATGCAGGGGCCAATGCCTGTGCAAACTTTTCTATCAGAATAGAATATACAGCGTCAGCCGGTCGCCGAAGGTGACCGGTTTTTTTTATGGATGAATGGTTAGGCCTGAATTAATTAGCAACGTGCTTAACAATAAGGAGTTTACCCTTTTATGAATAGTCAGCAGTCTGCAGCATTAAGTCGAGGAATGGCTTCACCTCGAGGCGTTTCTCGACTTAATGCTGAAAATTCTTTTACTCAGCGTTACGACTCACTACTGGATATGTTCGAAACATCGGTTGCGCGTTATCCCGATAACGTCGCATTTTCGAACCTTGGGGCTTCGTTGAGCTATCGCGAGCTGGATAAGCGGAGCAGGGCGCTAGCCGCCTATTTCCAACATGAGTTGGGGATTACCAACGGTCAGCGAATCGGCCTAATGTTACCTAATTGCTTACAATATCCTGTCGCGTTATTCGCCATTATTCGTTGTGGCGCCATCGTGGTGAATATTAATCCTCTCTATACCGCTCGTGAACTGCGTCATCAACTTAAGGATAGCGGGATCGATACCCTGATTATTCTCAGTAATTTTGCGCACACGGTACAGCGGGTGATTACAGACATCCCGGTTAATCATTTGATTGTCAGTGAACTTGGCGATGAGCACCCACCACTCCGCCGCAAAGTGATTCACTTCACGCTGCACTATATCAAGAAGAAGGTGCCGAAGTGGCAGATCACTCATCAGCCTTATCGTGACTGTATGAAAAAAGGCCAAGACCTGCCTTATCGACGCCCGGAGCTTAGACCCGACGATGTTGCGCTCCTACAATATACCGGGGGCACGACTGGCGTCGCCAAAGGGGCGATGCTTACCCACGCAAATTTATTGGCCAATATTGAGCAAATTAAAGCGGTATATGGCGACTTATTGGTACCAGGCCAAGAGAAAATTGTCAGTGCGTTGCCGCTGTATCATATCTTTGCGTTGATGATTAATTGTTTATTATTTGTCGAGCAAGGGGCAAGCAATCTGTTGATCACTAACCCTCTTGATATGGATAGTTGGGTCGCATCGCTGAAAAAGGTCAACTTTTCGGTGATCTCTGGCGTCAATACGCTTTATGCGCGATTAGTCAACCATCCAGGCTTTCGTCAGTTGGATTTCTCTGCTCTGAAAATCAGTGTGGCCGGAGGAATGCCGATTCAACGTCAAGTGGCGACAGAGTGGGAGGATTTGACAGGTACCCCGATAATTGAAGGGTATGGGTTGACAGAATGCTCGCCTCTCGTCGCGGTCAATCCCTTAACGATAAGACAACACACCGGCACCATTGGCTTACCTATTGCTTCGACAGAAATTGTCTTACTCGATGAAAAGCTTTCCCCCGTGCCGGTAGGGCAACCCGGGGAACTCTGTGTGAAAGGGCCGCAAGTGATGAAAGGCTATTGGCAACACTCGGAGGAGACATCATTGGTCTTCGATACCGAGGGCTGGTTTCATACAGGTGATATCGCCATGATTACCGAGCAAGGACTACTGAAACTGGTGGACCGAAAAAAAGATATTATTATTGTGTCGGGATTTAACGTTTACCCGAGTGAAATCGAAACAGTACTCAATGAACATCCACATATTAGCGAAGCGGTTGCGGTGGGTCTTGCGAGTGATACAAGTGGCGAAGCGGTGAAGGTTTTTGTGGTGCGTAAAGAGCCAAGCTTGACTGAAACGCAAATTATTGTGTATTGCCGTGAGCAGCTAACGGGTTATAAAGTCCCTAAAATTATTGAATTTCGCGATGCGTTACCTAAGAACCCATTAGGTAAGGTCTTACGCCATGCACTGACTACAGTCACGCAACCTGAGCAATCATAGCCAGCGACTGTAGAACCCTGATACAGAGAGAAACTATGCTAAGTTATCGTTTTATAGAGACCGATCGACAATTAATTGACTGTTGCAAAGAGGCACGGCAAGTCGAAGCGGTCGCTTTGGACACTGAATTTGTGCGGACACGCACTTATTTCCCGTTATTGGGGTTGATTCAGCTTTACGATGGTCAGCATGTTAGCCTGATAGATCCGTTAAAGATTACTGATTGGCAACCCTTTGTGGAGATGCTGACAGATAAAAATGTGGTCAAATATCTCCACGCTGGCGGGGAAGATCTCGAGGTATTTTTAAACCGCTTTGACGTAGTACCGACACCTATGCTCGACACACAAATAATGGCAGCCTTCCTAGGTAGGCCCTCATCATGGGGATTTGCGGCGATGGTTGCGCAGTTTACCGGGATCCAACTGGATAAAAGTGAGTCAAGAACGGATTGGTTAGCCCGTCCATTAACCGAGAAGCAGTGCCAATATGCGGCGGCGGACGTAGAGTATTTACTCCCAATTGCCGAAAAGCTTCATCAACAAGCTGTGGTAGAAGAGCAACTCGCCTATATTGAAAGCGAGTGCGCATTACAAATTTTTAGACGTCAAATAGTCATTGACCCAGGCTTGGCATATTTAGATATTTCACAAGCTTGGCAATTAACGCCTCGGCAGCTAGCAATACTGCAAGGTTTAGCTGAATGGCGTTTACACTATGCGCGGCAGCATAATATGGCGGTGAACTTCGTGGTTAAAGAAGAGCTACTGTGGAAGACGGCACGCTACAGTCCATCCTCCTTAGCCGAGCTACGGGAGCTAGGGGCGATAGGCCCTGAAATCCGTTTCCATGGCGAGACACTGTTGGCTTTGGTCAGACAAGGCGAAGCAGTCAGCGCGGATGCATTACCTCGTCCAGTCAAAAATATTATCGATATACCCAATTATCGTCAGTTGTTTGCACAGTTAAAAGAGGCGGTGAAGCAGGTCAGTGCCAGCAGCGGGTATAGCCAAGAGATGTTAGCTTCACGCCGTCAGCTTAACCAACTGATTAGCGCACATTGGAAGTTGAAGGCTAGGGAAACTCAACCTGAGTTACTTTATGGATGGCGTGGGGAGTTATTGGCGAATTCCCTCAATGAGATATTAGCGCAATACTAAGTTAAGAAGAGCGGTAAAAAACCGCTCATTCTTAGCCGTTACTTTTCAGCTTCTTCCGCTTCAGGTAAGGTCACATTAAGCTCGAGAATGGAGATATCTTCTCCTTTCTGATCAAGTTGTACCGTTACCATATCAGGATCTATTTTTACGTACTTACAAATAACTTCTAAAATATCGCGCTTCAACTGAGGGAGATAATGCGGTTCGCTATCCCCACGGCGACGTTCAGCAACGATGATTTGTAAGCGTTCTTTCGCGATGTTCGCGGTATTTTTTTTTCGGGATAAAAAGAAATCTAACAGCGCCATGGTTTATCCCCCAAACAGGCGTTTTAGGAAACCCTTCTTCTCTTCTTCAATAAAGCGGAAGGGGCGTTCTTCGCCGAGCAAGCGTTCGACCGTATCACTGTATGCACGACCCGCATCAGATTCTTCATCAAGAATGACCGGCTCACCTTGGTTAGAGGCGCGCAGTACAGATTGGTCTTCAGGGATCACACCGACCAGAGGGATATGTAAAATCTCTAATACATCTTCCATGCTTAACATGTCACCGCGGTTAACTCGGCCCGCGTTATAGCGGGTTAATAAAAGATGTTCTTTAACTGGTGTCTCACCCTTTTCAGCGCGACGAGACTTGGAGGCAATAATACCAAGGATACGGTCTGAGTCACGTACAGAAGAGACTTCAGGGTTGGTCGTAATAATGGCTTCATCAGCGAAGTACAATGCCATTAACGCCCCAGTTTCAATCCCAGCCGGGGAATCACACACGATAAAATCAAAGTTCATTTTCTTTAATTCATTCAGAACTTTCTCTACGCCTTCATAGTTCAAGGCATCTTTATCGCGCGTTTGAGACGCGGGAAGGATATACAATGTTTCAGTACGCTTATCTTTGATCAACGCTTGATTCAAGGAGGCGTCACCCTGAATAACATTAACGAAATCATAGACCACACGACGTTCACAGCCCATGATGAGGTCAAGATTACGCAGGCCAATATCAAAATCGATAACGACTGTTTTTTTTCCTTTACGGGCGAGGCCCGTTGCGATGGCTGCGCTAGACGTGGTCTTGCCAACGCCCCCTTTACCTGATGTAACTACAATTATGCGTGCCATATTTCTTGATTTCCTTAACTTAAGAAAAGGGGTCTAATTTAGAGATTCAATAGCCAGTGTACCGTCACGTAAGGCTAAACGAGCTGCTTTGGTAAAAAATTCACTAGGAATTTGATCCATAATCCAATATTCACCCGCAATGGAAACGAGTTCCGCCGCGAGATGAGTACAAAAAATTTGTGCTTGCGTATCGCCACTCGCGCCAGCCAGCGCACGTCCTCGCATATTGCCATAGATATGGATGTTGCCATCCGCGACCAGTTCAGCCCCGGCGCTAACACTACTGGTAACAATGAGGTCAGCATTACGCGCATAAATCTGTTGGCCTGAACGAATAGGGGTGTCAACAACACGAGTGCGCAAGGTTTTGTCGTCTTCTTGAGCTTTGATCGGCTCAACAGGCTCTGGATTAGCAGGTGGGGCTTTCTGAACAGCCACTTTACCTTCATTCAGTAAAGGTGTTCCTAGCGAAGCAATTTGAGCCTTAAGCTGTTCGTCTTTGCATCCGCTAATCCCGACAATCTTTAATCCCGATTGTGAAACGGCCTCATGCATACTTTTCCAATCAACAGTGCTGTTTAACGATGCAACGTTAATCACCACAGGCGCATTCGCCAAAAAAGCAGGCGCTTGGGCAATTTTTTCCTGAAGCGCTTTTAACACCACGTCAGGCTGTGAATGATTTATATGGACAACAGAAAGTGTGAAGTTGCTGCCTTTGAGTTCAATGGGCGTCTGTGACATCTATACTTATTCAGTCCTGTGATTTTTTATACACCTTACCTGACTTTACGAAAGAGTAAAGTCCTGCATAAGGCTAATATTTTGTTAACCCTAAGCATGTTATAATCCTCGTATTCATCAGGCAAGCAACCGAGTTACATTATTCGGAGAAATTTATGATTTGTGCAATATATCGTAGTTCTTTACGGGACCAGACCTATTTGTATCTGGGTAAAAAAGATGATTTTAGCTGTGTCCCTGACGCGTTAATGAAAGGTTTTGGAAAACCACTGTTATCGATGGTCATTTCGTTAGAAGGCAGAGACCGCCTAGCTTCAGCGGATTTACGCAAAGTAAAGCAACAGCTTGCAGACCAAGGCTACTACTTGCAGATCCCGCCACCGGTTGAGAATCTGCTCACCCAACATTTAGCGACCGAATCGAAGGCTGGCTAAGATTCGTCTGTAAATGTCGTATTACCCATTTTGATGGGTAATGACTGATATAAGTGATGTGAACCTGTAATTTTGGATTGATTTATGACAATGCTTCCTTTTTGGCAAACAAAAAGTCTTGAGCAAATGAGTGATAGTGAGTGGGAGTCGGTTTGTGACGGTTGTGGTCAATGTTGCTTGAATAAGCTACAGGATGCCGACACCGATGAAATCTACTTCACCAATGTCGCGTGTAACCTTCTTAATATTAAAACCTGCCAATGTCGTCATTATGATAATCGCTTTGCCTACGAGCCAGATTGTATAAAATTGACGCGAGACAATCTGCCTACCTTCTCGTGGTTACCGAGAACCTGTAGTTATCGTCTATTAGCGGAAGGCCAGGACTTACCGGCTTGGCATCCACTGAAAGTAGGCTCCGCGAAAGCCATGCATGCGCAGCGAATTTCGGTCAGACATATCGCTGTGAGGGAAAGTGAGGTTAGGAATTGGGAGGATCATATTATTCCTAACCCGGAATAAATCCACTGGCCACGGAATATTCACTGTGGCCGTGTTATTTTATGGACGATTTTTTTTAGGGCAGGGCAGCTGTACTGCGAGGACCAGCAATCCTATCACAAACAATACGCCGCTTATTCCGACCAGCCACTGCGGCATTGTCATTGATAACCATTCCCAACCTTTATCGGTACAATTTCCCGTCGGCGTGAAAATGGCAGGGAACCAATGATTTAAGGGTAGCCATTGCGGAAATCTTGGTAAAAAATCACATGTCGCAAAGAGTGGCGGATGCAGTTGTAGCTGAGTTTGGTCCCAGGCTAAGGCAAAGGTTTTCGCTGCAGCAATCAACCAACCGAGAATAGCGATAAAACGTAAAGGCGTCTTCGGCGCAATGGCGCCAATCAATGCGGCTACGAGCAGCCCTGCCAGCGCTGCCCGTTGATAGACACAAAGCACACAAGGTTTCTGCCCTAAGAAGAATTGGAAACCTAACGCGGTGAGCTCCAACACTAATACCCCAGCAGCCAGTAATAACCATGCGCCTCTGTGTTGGGAGAAGAGTTTTAATTTCCGTAACATAACGTTCCTGTAGTCGAAAAGGGAAATACCGCCGAAGATAGTAGCAAAGAAAGCGATGGGATCCTATTAGTCATCTTTGTCGCATCGTATCCTTAGGCAGTCGTACCTAACGCTATGGCTACACCTCTTGCCTGAATACATCCGCACTCCCTTTTCATTAAATACTAGTGATAAATACTGATTTATTAAAAATATGTAGAACTTAAATCTATTCTTCTTCTTAAGTTAAATGCCAAATTTAATATAATTTCCAGTCTACAAAATAACCACTTTGACATTTCCACAGTATTTTCATTCGAAAAGTAAGCATAAAAAACTATGTTTTTAAATATGCGTTTTAATTATTGTATTTTTCTCTAAAAATAACGTCAAATAATGGGATGAATAACTCTGCGCCCTGTAGGCCATTTCACTAGATGGCGGCGTGTTTTTAGGTTTAATGTTCTGTGAGGGTTTTATGCGTGTGCTGATTATCGGTGGTGGTGTGGTAGGCGTGACAAGCGCTTGGTATCTCGCCGCAGCGGGCCATGATGTTACAGTGTTAGAAAAACAGTCTGGGGTGGCAATGGAGACTAGCGCGGGGAATGCTGGTCAAATTTCCCCCGGTTACGCAGCGCCTTGGGCGGCCCCTGGCATTCCGCTTAAAGCGATAAAATGGATGTTTCAGAAACATGCCCCCTTAGCGATTCGGCCAGATGGCAGTCGTTTCCAACTTTCATGGATGTGGTCGATGCTACAAAACTGTACCTTAGATCATTATCAAGAAAATAAAGCCAGGATGGTAAGGATCGCCGAATACAGCCGCGACTGTTTACGAGCGTTACGTCAAGAGACAGGCATCCTTTATGAAGGGCGGCAAGGTGGAACACTCCAGCTTTTCCGAACTGCACAACAATTCGATAATGCTGCCAAAGATATCGCGGTTCTTAAAGAGGCGGGCGTGCCTTTTAATTTACTTGAATCGCGCCTTCTTACGTCCGTTGAACCTGGGCTGGCAAACAGTCTTGATAAATTAACGGGCGGATTACAGCTACCGAATGATGAGACGGGCGACTGTAAGCTGTTCACGCAACGTTTAGCACAGCTTGCTGAACAAGCGGACGTTAAGTTTCTGTTTAATCAAGATGTTGAACGCTTAAGGGTGGACAACAACCGTATTACTTCGGTGGTGGCTAATGGTCACACGCTACATGCCGATGCCATGTTAGTGACGGCGGGTAGTTGGTCCACGTCATTACTTAAGGGACTCGTCGATATTCCAGTCTATCCACTGAAAGGTTATTCCATTACCTTACCGATCACGGACGAGACCCGCGCCCCAGTTTCGACAGTACTCGATGAAACCTATAAAGTGGCCGTCACACGTTTTGATCAGCGTATTCGCGTGGGGGGAATGGCAGAGATTGTTGGTTTTAACAGCGAACTCCCCGCGGCACGACGAGAAACACTGGAGATGGTGGTCAATGATCTCTATCCTAATTCAGCCTCCCTGGCTGAAGCCCATTATTGGACAGGGTTACGACCGATGACCCCAGACGGTACACCTATTGTGGGCAGGACTCCGATAAGTAATCTCTATCTGAATACCGGCCATGGCACGTTAGGATGGACGATGGCATGTGGTTCTGGCCGATTGATTGCCGATATTATCTCTGGCCGTACCCCGGATATTGCTGCAGATGATTTATCCGTTTATCGTTATCTACCTGGTTTTGAAGCACGAAAGTTACATTTACAGTCCCAGAGCGGCTGAGTTGAGGAGCAAGCTAACGATGTCTAGGCCGATAAGGGCAACTATCAATACTACCGCATTGAGCCATAATCTACGCACGATTACCGCGCTAGCCCCAGCAGCGAAGGTGTGGAGTGTGGTCAAAGCGAATGCCTATGGCCATGGCCTTGCGCGCTGCTATCAAGCATTAGCCTCGACGGATGGGTATGCATTGCTCAACTACGAAGAAGCTATTCTGCTCAGAGAGGCGGGAGTGGCACAGCCAATCTTGTTGTTAGAAGGTTTCTTCAAACCTAATGATTTAGCATTGATTGAAGCTTACCAGCTTACCGTGGCGGTACACAGTGATTGGCAACTGCGAGCCTTAGCCGACTACCCGGCGAAAAAGCCAATAGCCGTTTATTTAAAAATCAATAATGGCATGAACCGGTTAGGCTTTTCGCCTGATAAGGTTCGGACTGTATGGCAGACTCTGAAAACACTGCCTGCGGTGGGAGATATCACGCTAATGTCACACTTTGCGCGAGCAGATGAAGGCCCTGCCTTCATTCGAGAACCCTTACAGCGTTTAGAACAGGCGACGGCTACTCTTCAAGCACCACGTTGCTACGCCAACTCGGCAGCAAGCTTGTGGTATCCCGAGACCCACCATCAATGGATCCGGCCGGGCGTGGTACTGTACGGCGCTTCACCGACGGGGTGCGCCATCGATATTGAGCCTTTCGATCTTCGTCCAGTCATGACGTTGAGTAGCGAAATCATTGCTATTCAACAGGTTGCTGCAGGAGAGGGGATTGGCTACGGTCACCGTTATACCACTACGACCGCCCAGCGTATCGGTATCATTGCCTGTGGCTATGCGGATGGCTATCCTCGACATGCGCCTTCCGGCACACCCGTCTGGGTAGCCGGAAAACGGTGCAAAACTGTCGGAACCGTATCGATGGACATGCTTATGGTTGATCTTACCGACTGCCCCGACGCGACCATTGGTAGCGTTGTAGAGTTATGGGGAGCACAATTGCCTGTCGATACTATTGCACAAGCGGCTGGAACGGTAGGTTATGAGTTATTAACCTCGGTCACTCAGCGCGTCCCCTTCACGGTAATCTCTTAGCCTAGTTGAGTGAGGTGAGTGATCCTTTGATTTTTAAACTGGTCAACCAAGCGATAGTGGCCAGCATCCCACCCAATAACATCATAATGGCGAGTGCAACGTAGGGGGATAGCGGTAATAGTAATACCACTAAGCTCCCTCCTGCACCACCAGCCATCTGAATAAAGCCTAATAGCGCTGACGCGACCCCCGCATTGTGTTGAAAAGGGGATAGGGCGTAACTGGTCGCCGGACCCATAATAAACGCTAGACCGGCCACGGATATTGCCACGGGGATCATATAGCTCAACCAGTGCGCAAGAATGGCTGGGGCCAACAAGTAAGGCTCAGAGAAAAGGATGACTCCTGCAATGAGCATCGATAATGCCCCGAGAAGTAAACAGAATGGTCGGCCGCATTTTGGGATAATACGATTGGCTAACGCACTGACGGCCATTATCCATAAGCCGTTTACCCCGAAAATAACCGAGAAGCTGAAAGGAGATAAGGCGTCCTGTGCCATTAACACCGTAGGGGCTAACGAGACGTAGGTCAATACCATTCCTAGCGCACTGGCGATGGAAAAGGTAAATGCCAGAAACGCCGGTTGCTTTATAATCGATGCATAGGTACGGGCGGGGAAGATGGCACTGCGATGGGTTGAGTCAGGACGCGTCTCGGGCAGCCACTTATAGACGATGATCATCAATAATAAGCCATACAAAAATAGAAAGCCGAATGGCGCACGCCACCCCCAATAATGCGCTAGCACCCCGCCGAGCAGGGGTGCCAGTGCGGGAACGATATTTAACGAACCATTCAGAAAGCTGTAAGCGCGCGCGGCATCGTCACCTTCAAGCCTATCCCGCACGCCACTAAAAGCCACCACGGCGGTGCAACACACTGCCATACCTTGAATAATACGCGCGGTGAGAAATATCGGCCAGTTAATGGCTAAGGCTGCAAGGGCGCTACCCAGTAGATAGAGCCCCAGCCCGAACAGGGCGATAGGCTTGCGCCCGTAATTATCGACTAAAGGCCCGGAAACTAATTGCCCAATCCCCATGACCAACAAAAATAATGGGATGGTTAATTGTATGTGGCTGACCGGTGTCTGTAATCCTGACGCTATGTAAGGAAGCGTAGGCAGGAAGAGATCTATTCCTAACGGCGAAAGTAAAACTAAAGCTAATAATAGGGCAATAAAATAGCGTGGCGAGATCATGACTCTTCTTCTTCCAATATACGTAAACCGACACGTGAAATAGTGTCATCATCTTTTTCTGCAACAGTCAGAAGTAGCTCAGACCATTGCAAGGCATCACCCACCACCGTATTACGGCCTAATTTTTCAACCATTAATTGGGACAAATTTTTATCCTGAACGTCTGCGCGAGTTAATGTCAATCCGTAAACCGAAGCAACCTGTTCTAAAGACGCTTGACCATCCAGGATAAAGTCACCGAAGAAACGTTGGTCGAGATCAACCGGAGGTGTTTGACTGAACATGTTCCCTAGCGCGGATAAATCACGTTCGCGGCCAATAACACATAAAATATCATTTTCGCGCAGACGAGTGGAGCCGCGAGGATGCATTAATACATTATCTCGAAATAGAGCCGTAATTCGGGTGTGTTCTGGCATTTTGAGTTCTCTCAGCGGCGCATTAATACACCAATTTTCAGAGCCTAATTGGTAAACATATTGCTCCCACGGGCTATCAGGATGAATATCCAAGCTATTGCGTTGGAACGGATAGACAGTACGCGGCACGATCACTTTAGCAAATTTTGCCGCAAAGGATAACGTACTTCCTTGCAGCAGCAGGGATACCATCACCACAAAGAAAGCAATGTTGAAATAGAGTGAGGCGTTGTTCAGACCCGCCATCATCGGGAACACTGCAAGAATGATGGGGACCGCACCTCGCAACCCGACCCAGCTGATGAAGAACCGCTCACGCAAACTAAAACTCTTGAAGGGAAGTAGACCGGCGAATACTGAAAGGGGCCGGGCGACAAAAATGAGCCATAACGAGAGCAGTAAGGCTGGTAGCGCAATTTTCCAGAGGTCGCTCGGGACCACCAAGAGTCCCAATACAATGAACATCCCAATTTGGCTAAGCCAGGCTAAGCCATCAAAAATTTGGGTGATCCCTGTACGGTTACGAATACCGCTATTTCCTAGCCAACAGCCCGTTAAATAGACTGCAAGAATACCACTGCCCCCCAGTAGAGTGGTCAGGGCGAAAACCAGAATACCGCTGCTAACGGCTAGCAGGGGATAAAGTCCTGCTGGCAGGGATATGTGGTTGATAAGCCGCTGTAAGGTGAATCCGCCCAGCAGACCGATGATAATGCCTAAACCAAATTCACGCACCAAGTGGATAATAAAACTCGAATCAATACCGTGGTGGTGCTGCGGGATCATTTCGATTAACGTGACGGTTAAGAAGACCGCCATCGGGTCGTTGCTGCCAGATTCAATTTCTAGGGTCGAACTTACCCGTTGGTTTAAGCCTTTATCACCGATCAAAGAAAAAACGGCCGCGGCATCGGTTGAACCAATAATGGCACCGATTAAAAACCCTTGCATTAAATCGAGATGAAAGAGGTAGGCGGCAAGAAGGCCTGTTAACCCAGCGGTGATGAGCACACCGACTGTCGCTAGGGATAATGAGGGCCAAATGGCGATACGAATCGAACTAATACTGGTACGCATCCCGCCATCGAGCAAAATGACGGCTAAGGCGAGGTTTGAAACGAGATAGGCGACAGGATAATTATTGAAAACAATCCCACCGATACCTTGTTCGCCGGCGAGCATTCCTAAAACGAGAAAGATGACTAGGATAGGAATGCCTAACTTAGACGAAAAGGAACTCAGTAAAATACTGGCGGTGACGAGTACCGAGCCGATAATAAACAAACTATTGATTGTATTTGAATCCATTTTGGCCCATTCCTAACACCCGCTGAAGTTATCAGAGTATTACATATTTTGGGCCATCTGTGTGCCCCTTATTGGCGGCGCCGAGAATAAGAAAAATCCTATTTTATAGGGTTTTTTCATAACATCAGAATAAATAACTAGTTTTAATACTAATAAGCCTTTTATTATCAATATTTGACAAGAATAATTCGCTAAAATCATTTTTCTTAGTGCGTAATCTTAGGAAGTAAGTTAATTCAGGATGTGAACATGTTAAAAAAACAGTTTGTTTTAGCCGCCTCGTTGGCTGGCGCGAGCCTTTTATTTTCGCAAAATCTTTTCGCTCAACCTCTCTCAGTCGGTGTCGCTGCGGTGTGGTCTGAATCGCCTTATTACAATACCAAAAACCGGACTGTCCCCTTACCGCTAATTAATTATCAAGATGAGAACGTCTTTTTCCATGGTCTAGAGGCTGGATACTACCTCTATCATGGAAATGCCGACCAATTCTCGATTATTGCTAACACGACTGGACAATATTTTAACCCACATCGTGCGCACCATAGCGCAATGAGAGGTCTTGATAAGCGTCATCTAACGATGATGATGGGCGGAGAGTGGACGCATGTTGCCACGTGGGGGGTAGTGAAAACGGCGTTGACTGGCGATGTACTTAACGAAAGTAATGGTTTGGTATGGGACACTAACTACCATTATCCATTACAATTTGGCGCACTGTCTCTGATCCCTGGAGCGGGCGTAACGTGGCAGAGCGCTAACCAAACTGATTACTACTATGGAGTTTCAGGTAAGGAATCGCGTCGCACAGGGATTGACCGTTACAAAGCTGACGACAGTTGGTCCCCTTATGTGGATATCAGTGCGACCTACCAGTTGACTCGCGATTGGACAGTCGTTGCTGGCGCTCGCTACACCCATTTCGACAACGAAATCAAGCATAGCTCAATGGTCGATAAGTCAGGACAAACTACCGTATGGACGGGTGTTAACTACCAATTCTAATTCGGTACTCTCCCAAAGTTGGCTTTGGGAGAGTGTTATTAAAATGGTTGTGGAGTAATAGTTACCGTCAATTCTGCTGGAGAAGTGTCAGTTGTTATAAATGGCTGGCCTATCCGTGCAGTTTCCACACAGACCATCGTCTTATAGCCCTCATCGCTCATGTCGGCCATCGATTGAGAGAGGGCTGCTCCGGGATTCCAAGTGACAACGTCACTATATCCTTGGTGCTGAATCTTTATTGCGCGTTTTAGCTGAGGATCTTTAAGAATTGATTCGGCGGTAGGATGCGTAAAGATACGATCGACCTCGCCATGATAGGTCTGTTCACCCTGTTGTGAACCTAGCGCGTTACCCTTCACTTTATCGATGTAGCGATCGCCCAAGCCGCTTACCCTTACCGTCTCACTATCACCGACATTGAAATAACTATGCAAGGCGGCGGTCGACTCGACGTTACCTGCAATCCTTAGGGTAATCTGACAAGATTCGCCGCTTAATACGGCCGCTAACGTTAGGTCAAAATCATGGGGCCAGAGTGCATGCGTTTGCGCTGAGTGAGTTAACTGCATCGACACCTCTACCTGCTGTGTAGATTCTTGGCAATCGCCCAACTGCCACTCTGAGGTTCGAGCAAAACCATGAGAAGGCTTACCCGCGGGACCAAACCAAGGCCAGCAAATAGGAATGCCGCCACGAATGGCCTTTCCTTGCGAGAATTCTGTGCGATCGCTTAACCAGATAACAGCAGGCTGGTTTACCGGCTGCCATGCTATCAATTGCCCGCCTTGCAATGAGAAGGCCGCGCGGAAGCCGGGATGCTCAATAATAAGCAGTGTTAACTCACCTTGTTGACGAAGAGAGCAGAAGGGGGAGAGTTGCTCAACAACAGGAAGTGTAAAGAGGGATGACTGCATAATTATCTCCTAAAAAAAAAGGCGACCGAAGTCGCCTTATTCACAATGTGAACGAATTATTTGCCTGCAACCAGCGCAACTAAATCGAGAACTTTGTGAGAGTAACCTGTTTCATTGTCATACCATGAAACCAGTTTAACGAAATTATCGTTCAGTGCGATACCCGCTTTCGCGTCGAATACCGACGTTAAGGTTTCGCCGTTGAAATCAGTCGAAACAACGTCATCTTCAGTGAAGCCTAAAACGCCTTTCATTGCGCCTTCTGAAGCCGCTTTGATCGCCTGGCAGATTTCTGCGTAAGACGCTTTTTTCTCTAAACGCACGGTCAGATCGACAACCGATACGTTAGGGGTTGGGACACGGAAAGCCATACCCGTCAGTTTACCATTTAACTCTGGTAACACTTTACCTACTGCTTTCGCCGCACCGGTAGAAGAAGGGATGATATTTTGGCTTGCACCACGTCCACCACGCCAGTCTTTGTGAGAAGGGCCATCAACTGTTTTTTGTGTTGCGGTGGTTGCGTGGACAGTGGTCATCAGACCTTCGATGATACCGAAGTTGTCGTTGATCACTTTCGCTAACGGTGCTAAACAGTTAGTGGTGCACGATGCGTTAGAAACGATATCTTGACCAGCATATTTGTCGAAGTTTGCACCACGAACAAACATTGGCGTTTCATCCTTAGATGGGCCAGTCAGTACGACTTTTTTAGCGCCAGCAGTGATGTGTTTACGCGCTGTTTCGTCAGTCAGGAAGATACCCGTTGCTTCAGCAACCACATCTACCCCTACTTCGTTCCACTTCAGGTTAGCTGGATCTTTTTCGCTGGTTACACGGATTTTTTTACCGTTTACAATCAGCGCGCCATCTTGCACTTCAACGGTACCGTCAAAACGACCGTGGGTTGAGTCATACTTCAGCATGTAAGCCATATATTCTGCGTCTAACAGATCGTTAATCGCGACGATTTCGATGTCTGAACGTTGTTGTGCAGCACGAAACACAATGCGACCGATACGGCCAAAACCGTTGATACCTACTTTGATAGTCATATATTCCACCAGCTATTTGATAGTGAATAAAAGGTTGGCAGTAAAATTACAAAAACCGCCTCATACGTCAAGCTTAATCGTGTCAATTACTGTGGGAAATCAATTATGAAGTCTTTACAAAAAAGCGTTCAGCTTAGGCTTGGTCCTAATGTTCGAAAAAAAACGCTAATTTGTTATGCATTTGTTATAATGTAATCTTGGACTGTTTAGTGGAATGTATTATGAGCAACGAGCCATCATCTTTGTCTTCTCTCAACGAAATGCAGCGCTATGTTACGCAGGAGAGAGGAACAGAACCCCCTTTTAGCGGAGCATTACTGCATAATCAGCAAGAAGGTTATTACCATTGTATTGTCTGTCACTCGCCTTTATTTTACTCTGACACCAAATACGATTCCGGTTGTGGCTGGCCGAGTTTTTATCAACCCGTTTCGGATGATGCCATCCGTTACTTGGAGGATAATAGCCATAACATGCACCGTATCGAAATTCGATGTGGTCAATGCGAGGCTCACTTAGGCCATGTTTTTCCTGATGGACCTCAGCCAAGTGGTGAACGCTACTGTGTAAACTCCGCATCATTAAACTTTACCGATGCAGCGGGGAGTCAAACGAAAGGATGAGGCCGAGATGAGTGCTGATTTACAGCGTGTGTTAGCGGAGATGACACCAGAAGTTTATCAACGTCTGGTGACTGCCACCGAGACGGGGAAATGGCCGGATGGTGTGGCATTAACACCGAATCAAAAAGAGCATACTTTGCAGCTTGTCCTACTGTGGCAGGCGCGCCATAACGATAATCCCCAGCATATGTCGGTTGCGAAAGGTGGAGAAATGGTGATGAAAAGTAAGCGGCAACTTAAAGAAGATTTCGGTATTGTTGACGATGTCACCCGTATTAGCCTCGATTAAAAAATAAGGGTGCTCCGCGGCACCCTGATTCGTTTACTCGCTCAGTTCACCGCGCAGATTACGTTGCATTAATTGACGGATCGCTTCGGCAGGCAATTGTTGAGAAAGCAAATAGTGTAACTTGGTCAATGCGGCTTCAACGGTTAAATCGCTACCGCTGATGACGCCTGCTTGCTCTAAAGCATTCCCGGTGGCGTAGCCTCCCATATTCACTTTCCCGGACATGCATTGTGTCAAATTCACCACAACAATCCCCCGCTGGTAAGCTTCGGCTAATACCGCGATGAATGCCGCAGATTGAGGCGCATTGCCCACACCATAGGAACGCAGAATTAACGCTTTTACCGGTTGGCGTAGGAAGTTACTGACGACATCGGGAGAAATCCCCGGATAGATAGTGACTACTCCAATCGGTTGTGGCGTGATGGGGTGAACAATCAGCTCACCTTGCTTAACCGGTGCCGGGGAAGTGTTGAGTTTTTTGATATGAATACCGGCCTCGAGGAGTGGCGAAAGATTCGGCGAGGCAAAAGCATTAAAGCCATCCGCATGGGCTTTGGTCGTCCGGTTACCTCGGAATAATGTGTTATTAAAGAAAAGTCCCACCTCGTTTATCGGATAATTTGCGGCGACATACAACGCATTGAGCAAGTTTTGCTGCCCATCAGAGCGTAATTCTGCAAGGGGAATTTGTGACCCTGTCACAATAACGGGTTTGCTAAGATTCTCAAGCATAAAAGAGAGCGCCGACGCGGTAAACGCCATGGTGTCTGTGCCATGAAGGATAACAAAGCCATCGTACTCATCATAATGTTCACAAATATCCTCAGCAATGACTTGCCAATCTGCCGGCGTCATATCGGAAGAGTCCATTAACGGCGTGTACTCATGAATAGTGAATGCAGGCATTTCATGACGATGGAACTCAGGCATCAGTTCCAGTTGCTGTTGTAAATGGCCAGAGACCGGAATATAACCGTGCGCGGAACGCTGCATACCAATCGTTCCGCCTGTATAGGCAACATAAATATTTTTTTTCTGCATAACGGACACCGAGTAGCGGGATAAAGTAAAAAATAATGCTGGAGTATAGAAACTTCATCGGAAGAAATACAGCCCGACGGATGTCGGGCTGAGAGGGTCAATTGACCACACCACAGTTTACGCACCAGGCGTAACGGTTTTGCGGATCACCTTGCTGATTGAACAGCCCAGGCTGCTGTTGTGCTTTACTCATTACTTCTGACAGCGGAGTAGGCAACCAGGCTTTTACTTGGTCAGGAAGTCGAGCTGAAGCCGAGGCTTGCATCTGCGAGAATAAGGTATCCATCCAAGAAGGGTCTTGTTGTACCCACTTTAAGGAAACCTTTTGCAGATGAGCTAAGGATTGAGCCTTATTGACCGCATCATCAAAGTCGCCTAAAGCGTCGACCAGACCATTTTGTTTAGCATCCTCCCCCGTCCAAACGTGGCCTTGGCCGATTTCATTAATCTGCTCTGGGGTTTTATGACGTGATTGGGCAACCAAATCGATGAAGTTACGATAACCGTTCTCAATCGTTAATTGCATTAATTGTGTCACTTGATCAGGTAAGGCCTTGGTCATCGAGATATCGGCTAAAGGCGAGGTTGACACGCCATCGGTATGGACACCGACAGAACTCAGCGTATTCTCGACAGTATTGATCACACCAAAGATACCGATAGAGCCGGTCAGCGTCGTCGGGCTGGCGATAATGTAGTCGGCAGGGGTGGAGATCCAATACCCCCCCGATGCGGCTAGGCCACCCATTGAGACCACGATAGGCTTACCTGCTTTTTTCGCTGCCATCAACTCTTCGCGAATTTGTTCGGACGCCGTGACACTACCGCCTGGGCTGTTGACTCGCAGAATAATGACTTTAATCGCGGGATCGAGACGAGCCTCCCGGATCTGTTGCGCGGTCGTCTCGCCGCCGACATTTCCATCACTCGCAGGTCCATCCATGATCGCGCCATTCGCCACAATGACCGCAACATTAGGTTTGTCATTATTCGCTTTCGCTTTCGCTGGCGCTGAATAATCATAAATACTGACCTGCTTAAAGGACTTTTGCTGAGTATCCCAACCGAACTTTTTACTCAATTCCTGTTCTACGTCTGCACGGCTTTTTAGTCCATCGACCATACGCGCTTCCAACGCATACTTGGCCATGTCGCCACCGTTAGCTTTCAGTGCAGCAATGATCGCGTCTGCCCCAGGGAAGAGTTGCTGAGGTGTCAGGTGGCGATTAGCCGATACAGTACTGAGATAGCTTTGCCACAATTGCGTAATCCAACGCGTATCGGCATCGCGGGCAGCAGGAGACATATCATCGCGTAGGAAGGGTTCGACGGCAGATTTATATGTCCCGACGCGGAACACGTGTGAGGAGACCTTAAGCTTGTCTAACAGGGCTTTAAAATAGAGATTATTGGTTGCCATACCATGCAGATCCACGGCTCCCTGCGGCGAGAGGTATAAATGGTTGGCATAGCTCGCCAGATAGTATTGGGCTTGGGTATAATTATCTCCATAAGCGTAGATCGGCTTACCGGAAGCACTAAATTCCTTTAAGGCTTTCCCCACATAGTTCAATGCCGGTTGGTCGCCACCTGCGAAATTGTGCAGATCGAGGACTATCCCCGTAATTGACTTGTCGTTTTTCGCTTGGCGAATACTATCGACCAATTCGAACAGCGCATTCTCTTGACGAAGTTTACTATTCGCCCCCAGAAATTCTTGCCCCAGAAGCTTAGTGATTTTTTTATCTTGCGACGGCTGTTCCACTATAACGCCATCCAGGTTTAACACTAAGGCTTGCGTCGTATTCACTGTACGGGTCGGTGTTGAGTCGTGAGAAAACAGTCCCCATATCGCAATCCCACATAACATCAGGACAAGTAAGAAAAGGTTAAGGATACACTCTCTTACGAAATTGATAATACGCCATAGGCCACTCAAAACCCTGACGATAATCCGCCACGCAGTGCGCATAAATTCTCCATTTATTTATAAAATCTAATACTTACACGGTCCAATGAAAAAACTTGTCATCTATCCTAATTAGACCAGGGTGAAAAGTCAGCAGTTAATCATCAAATACTGTTAGAAAGCCTACTGATATGTCAGACTTCAATAAACCACCACCGTTAAGGGGAATAGTATGGATTCATTAGAGTTACTCTTACAGCGCCGTTCGGTCTCTCGATTGACCTCTCCTGCACCAGAGGGTGAAGTGCTCGAGGCTATATTACAAGCCGGAGCGCGCGCGCCGGATCATGGTGGGCTAAAACCTTGGCATTTTACGTTGATCCACGGTTCGGGATTAGAGCGTTTCAGTGCATTACTTCGTAAAGTGTCGATTGATGACCAGCTTGATGAGAAAGCCATCGATAAAGCCACCCAAGCGCCATTTCGTGCACCCTTGATTATTACTGTGGTTGCTCGTTGCCAAGCACATCATAAAGTGCCTGAATGGGAACAGGTGGTGAGCGCAGGCTGTAGTGTAATGGCAATGCAAATGGCCGCCCAAGCACAAGGGTTTAATGGGATTTGGCGTTCAGGTGCATGGACCGATCATCCGACAGTGCGCCAAGCCTTCAATTGCCAGTCCCATGACAAGATAGTCGGCTTCCTATACCTTGGCACACCTCAGTTTGCCGCGGTATCACCCGTACAACCTATCGATCTTGGCCCTTATGTCAGCGAATTCTGACAGTAAATTGTTATCAAATCGGTAATAGTAGCGTGTTGATTGTCTGCTAAACGATCACTCTTTTTTACCAAGATTAAGGAATATCTTTTTCTATGCGAGTGTTTATTGCGGAAAAACCCAGTCTTGCCCGCGCCATTGCCGATGTTCTTCCAAAGCCTCACCGCCGTGGAGATGGCTATATCCAATGTGGTTCGCAAGATATTGTCACCTGGTGCGTTGGGCACCTCCTCGAACAGGCACAACCCGATCACTATGATCCTCGCTATGCGCGTTGGGCGCTCGCGGATTTGCCGATCATTCCCGAAAAATGGCAGCTGACGCCCCGTAACGATGTTAAAAAACAACTCACTACCATAGGGAAACTCTTGGCCGAAGCCACACAAGTTGTGCATGCTGGAGACCCCGACCGCGAGGGGCAGTTATTGGTCGATGAGGTCATCGATTACTTGGGATTACCCGCAGATAAACGACAACAGGTACAACGCTGCTTAATTAACGACCTTAATCCACAGGCGGTGGAGCGGGCCATAAAGCAGTTAAGAAGTAACAGTGAATTCGCGCCACTCTGTATCTCCGCACTGGCGAGAGCGCGTGCCGATTGGCTTTATGGGATTAATATGACGCGTGCTTATACCTTGTTTGGACGACAAGCAGGATTTGATGGTGTGCTATCGGTCGGAAGAGTCCAAACCCCTGTGCTCGGGCTGGTGGTACGGCGTGATGAAGAAATCGCGCATTTTATTGCCAAAGATTTTTTCGAGGTGAAAGCGTTTGTCTTGGCAGATAACCAACCTTTTACGGCGACTTGGGTGCCTAGTGACGCTTGCGAAGGTTGGCAGGACGAAGAAGGGCGGTTACTTAATCAGAGCCTAGCTGAACATGTGGTGGCACGGATAACGCAACAACCGGCTAAGGTGACACACTATCAAAATAAAACGGAAAGTGAGACCGCGCCTTTGCCTTTCTCGCTGTCAAGCTTACAAATTGAGGCGGCGAGGCGATTTAATCTGGGTGCGCAACAAGTGTTAGATATTTGTCAAAAACTCTATGAAACGCATAAGTTAATTACTTATCCTCGTTCGGACTGCCGTTATCTCCCCGAAGAGCATTTTGTTGGGCGTCAATCGGTGATTGATGCGCTGCAAACTCATCTTCCAGACTATCAATCCCTACCCGATGAGATCGATCTCAGTCGACGTAATCGCTGTTGGGATGACAAAAAGGTCGACGCACACCATGCCATAATCCCCACCGCTAAACGAAACGCCGTTAAGCTCACTGAACATGAAAAGAATGTCTATGGACTGATTGCCCGACAATATTTGATGCAATTTGCGGAGGATGCGCAATACCGTAAATGTGTGATTGAGCTTGAGATAGCAGGGGGAAAATTCGTGGCTAAAGCGCGCTTTCTCTCCAGTGCAGGTTGGCGTGTACTGCTCGGGGCAAAAGAACGTGACGAAGAAAACGATGGGGCAGTTTTGCCGGTGGTCGCGAAAGGGGACATATTACATTGTGAAGGTGGGGAGGTTGTTGCGAAAAAGACCCAACCACCCAGACATTTCACTGATGCGACATTGCTATCTGCCATGACGGGAATCGCGCGCTTCGTACAAGATAAAGCACTGAAAAAAGTGCTTAGAGAAACCGATGGGTTGGGGACTGAAGCGACGCGAGCAGGGATCATTGAGTTATTATTCAAACGCGGCTTCTTAGAAAAAAAAGGACGTTACATTCACTCTACAGTCGTTGGCCGAGGACTCATTCATGCATTACCTCAACCCTCTGCGGCGCCGGATATGACCGCCCAGTGGGAATCGACGCTAACCCGTATCAGTGAGAAGCAATATCGTTACCAAGACTTTATGCAGCCGTTGGTAGACACTTTACATCAATTGATTGGCCATGCTCGGCAAACGCCGCCAACACGGGTATTGCGGGAGTTAGCCAAACACTCTCCCGCCAAACCCGCCTATAAAAAGCGGGTAGCGAAGAAAGCTTAGAGATCGAACTCTGACCATACCGGTGCATGGTCAGAGGGTTTTTCCATTGAACGCAGTGGGTAATCAATCCCACTGGCAATAAGACGTGCATCTAACGGAGCACTCGCAAGTAATAAATCGATGCGTAAGCCGCGATTATCATCAAAGCCCTTCGAGCGGTAGTCAAACCATGAAAATTGGTCGTTAACCTCAGGGTTGATTCGACGCCAGGTATCCGTTAATCCCCAACCTAACAGAGTCTCCATCCATTCGCGTTCTTCAGGCAAAAATGAGCATTTACCGGTTTTTAACCAGCGCTTACGGTTAACTTCTCCGATACCAATATCGTCATCCGTCACACTAATATTGACATCTCCCATGACTAATACGAACTGTTCGGGACTGAGTTGCGTTTGCAGATGTTGTGTGAGATCAGCGTAAAATTTTTGCTTCGCAGGGAATTTAGTGGGATGGTCGCGACTTTCACCTTGTGGAAAGTAGCCATTTATTACCGTAACACTTTCACCGGATGGGGTAGGGATCTCGGCCATAATAATACGACGTTGCGCTTCATCGTCGTCAGTCATAAAGCCTTTTTGTACGGCGAGAGGTTCAACCTTCGTCATCAGTGCCACACCGTAGTGACCTTTTTGACCATGATAGAAGACGTGATACCCTAGCGATTCAACGTCTGCGAGGGGGAACATATCATCGTGAACTTTAGTTTCTTGAAGGCCAATCACATCAGGCTGATGTTGCTCAACTAATGCAGCAAGTTGGTGTGGGCGGGCACGAAGGCCATTAATATTGAACGAGACAAATTTCACGTCGACATCCTAATTCATTCAGTTTCCGTTATGGTAACGAGATTTGAAGGGAATGTCATGGATGAGATAGGCAGAAAAACTAACAAGTGGTGGTGGGAGAAGGATTCGAACCTTCGAAGTCTGTGACGGCAGATTTACAGTCTGCTCCCTTTGGCCGCTCGGGAACCCCACCTATTACTAAGCCACACCCCTTGTGTGGGTGTGGCGGCATAATACCAAACTGGGTTAACGAGTAAAGCAATAATCAACAGGATTGAATCGGTTGCTTTGTTTTTGTGCGAAAGCTGAATCAATTCTACTCAACGGAGGTTTTCTACAAAATTATTGTACGATTTCCATAAACAAATACACGTTGAGCTAATACTTTATCCACGGCACGACTGAGCACATTCTTCTCGACGTCACGTCCAGCACGGATCATCTCTTCTGCGGTATAGCTGTGATCGATATTGATCACATCTTGCATGATGATTGGACCTTCATCCAAATTATCATTAACGTAATGCGCGGTCGCCCCAATCAGTTTAACGCCACGTTCATAGGCTTGATGATAAGGCCGTGCCCCGATGAAAGCGGGTAGAAATGAGTGGTGAATATTAATAATTTGGTTAGGGAAGCGTTTAACAAACTCAGGTGTCAATACCCGCATATATTTAGCCAACACCACGTAGTCAGGCTGGTATTGCTCGATACAGTCGGCCATTTGGGTATCGTGCGCTTCACGCGTTAGGTCATCATGACTAATGTGGATAAAAGGGATATCGAAACGTTCAACCAACGATTTCAAGGTATCATGGTTGCCGATTACGGCAGCAATCTCCACATCTAATCCGCCAAAGGCGCTTTTCATTAAGAGATCGCCTAAACAGTGCGCTTCTCGGGTGACCATAATGACGATACGACGACGTCCCGCAGCATGAAGCTCACGGAGTGAACCACTCGGCAACGCACTATCGAGATCCACTAATAGTGTCGAATCGTTGAAAATCCCCTCTAATTCGGTACGCATGAAGAAACGCCCCGTGCGGTGATCAACGAATTCATTATTCTGTACGATATTCAATTCATGCTTGTAACAAATGTTAGTAATTTTAGCGATCAATCCCTTTGCATCGGGACAGATAGTACGGAGAATTTTACGTTCGATATTTTTCGCTGACATTAACGCTGATCCTGTGTTGCATCGTATTGCTGTGGCGCTGAACAAACGTTAGCGTGCACAGCATTTTTTAAATTTTTTTTGTGAGCCGCATGGACAAGTCTCATTACGGCCCGGTATTTTATGAACCCCGTCAATATAATACCAGTGATTATTTTCGCGAACAAAACGCGAGGTTTCGTAAATCCAACCGGGCTGTTGGTCACTGGTGTACCGTGCGAAGAAGGTGACGTAAGCTTCATCTACTGCACGTCCAGCATGAGTCTCACAAATCGTCAAGCCTTGCCACTGCGTATCTACACTATCTTGTTCTAATAATTGCGCTAACTCTGCATGCTGGCTGGAAGTATGCCACGTCTTAACTATGTAGGGAAAAGCGTGCAGCGCATAGGCGGTATAACGTGAGCGCATTAAGTGCTCAGCAGTCAACGCCTGAGAGTTACCCTGAATTAATGGGTAGCAACATCTTTCTAAGGGGGATAGGCTTCCACATGGACACGGTTCAGGCTGCACAATATCTTCTCTTATTAAAGGGTGGATGATGTTTAAAAGTCTTATTTCACTATTATTGAGCACCGGGTCAGGAAAGTTCAGCTATACTCACTTTTAATATCCAAAGCCGAGTAAGCCTTTTGTCTTAAAAGCCTGACCGGTCGGTAGTATAAATGAAAGTGTAGGTAGATGAGTGTGGAAAATTTTTTAACCGATAAAATTGTGGTGATCATCGATAACGATCCCGTCTGTGACGCGGTACTGGCTGAATTCTTAAACTATGCCGGTGCAAAAGTGATACAAACCGATAGCGGCGAAGAGGGGGTAGACCTTGTTGAACAACATGATGTCACACTCGTTATTTGCGGTCTTAATCTACTCGATGTTCCAGCGGTTCCCCTTATCAAACAGATTCATGCTGCGACGATTCAAACACCAATCATTGCCTTAACGGATACGCACGATGTCAATCTCGTTGCTGCAGTGATGCGGGCAGGCGTTTACGATGTTATTTTGAAGCCGTTAACCGACGTCTCTGCATTAAAAACCTTACTGGTTGAAGCCATTTATCCCGATATGTTTAGTTCTACGGTCGATCAAAGTGATAAGTTACAGGAAGAATGGAACCACCTTGTCTCCTATCCAGAAGAGTCCATCGTCTTACTCAGAAATTTACAACCTCCAGCGCATTCGAACGTCGCGGGATGCCAGGTTGGCTATCGTCAACTTAATACAAGTGAGAATAATGGGTTAATCATCGATATTGCAGAGCTATCGGATCACGAATTTGGGTTTTATATTTTTGACGCCGAGTGGGTCGGTCAGTATGGTGCGGTCGCAGCGCTTTTATTGAGAGCCTTCTTCAATGATCTTTTAAAAAAACATATCGCTTCCCAGCCCGATAATCTCCCAGCGCTCACTTCAGTGCTACATGATTTACAATCACTTTTAAAAAAATCAGGGTTAAACGGAGAATACCCAGTAGTGGTCGGGTATTTTAATCGCCTTAGAGGGCATCTTTTAGTCGTCAATAGTGGGTTATCGTGTGTCATTCACCATGGTCAACACCATACCTCTCTCATTAAAGATGTGGCACTAGGACGTTATTTCCACGATTCCACCCAGGAACAGCGCTTGTTGTTACACAGCGGAGAGTGTGAAGTATGGAATGGCCCACGCAAGTTATGGTTGCGTTTTCATTAAATAAAGTGATGAACCGTTTGAATATTTAAACTATTTCCATTTTTTCTAGATAATTCTTACTAATTGTTGTGATATTATTTAATCTCTTTAAAGGATATTTTGGTAACTCGCCAAATTAACGAGGTTTGTTTGATGTCTGCTCACGTTTCTAAAATTAGAAAAGCCGTTATTCCTGTTGCAGGATTAGGTACTAGAATGTTACCTGCGACGAAAGCTATCCCGAAAGAGATGTTACCCCTAGTTGATAAACCTTTAATTCAATATGTGGTTAACGAGTGTATTGCTGCGGGCATCAATGAAATAGTGTTAGTGACGCACTCTTCCAAAAACTCCATCGAAAACCATTTCGATACCAGCTTTGAATTAGAAGCAATGCTTGAAAAACGTGTTAAGCGTCAGCTTTTAGATGAAATTCAAAGTATTTGTCCTCCACACGTCACCATCATGCAAGTCCGTCAGGGTGAGGCTAAAGGGTTGGGTCACGCGATAATGTGCGCACATCCAGTGGTGGGCGATGAGCCATTCGCGGTAATCTTGCCTGACGTGATTATTGACGAATACGAATCCAACCCTAATAAAGACAACCTCGCAGAGATGTTAACGCGTTTCGAAGCAACAGGACGCAGCCAGATCATGGTCGAACCCGTCGAGGATGTCACTGCCTACGGCGTCGTAGACTGCCAAGGTGCGACCTTACAACCCGGTGATAGCGCGCCGATGGTTGGTGTGGTTGAGAAACCTAAGGCATCAGAATCACCGTCGAATTTAGCGGTGGTTGGCCGTTACGTACTGTCTGCGGATATCTGGCCTTTACTGGCGAAAACCCCGGCCGGCGCTGGCGGTGAAATTCAGCTGACTGACTCCATTGCAATGATGATGGAAAAAGAGACTGTTGAAGCGTATCACCTAAAAGGTGTCAGCCACGACTGTGGTAATAAACTAGGTTACATGCAGGCTTTCGTCGAGTATGGCGTGCGTCACCCTGTTTTAGGTGAAGACTTCAAGGCTTGGTTAGCGGAAAACGTTAAGTAGTTCAATGTTTTCTGAGTTATTGAAAAACCGCCAATTCTGTGGCGGTTTTTTTTAATTCTTAATCAGGAATTTATCTAAAGTATCGCCTTGATCGAGGGCCTTCTGAATAAAGGAAGGTGTTCGCCCTTGTCCGGTCCAGGTGTGATGAGTCCCCGATGAATCAGTATATTCGTATTTCGCCGATCGTTTTTCACGCATAGGTTTGGTCGATTTTACCGGCACTTCCTGCTGTACTAATTCGCTGATATCAATTCCTTCAGACAGCATCATTTCGCGGATTTTATCAACTCTTTTAGCGTGCTCAGCGTCTTGAGCGCCTTTAAATGCCTGTTCCTCACGACGTTCTTCAACGATTGCCGTAAGTTTATCCACTATATCGCAGAGCGTTTCTAAAGAAAAATTACGAGCCTCAGCACGTAAAAAACGATAATTGTTTAAAGCGAGAAGCTGATCACTCATAAGAGATCCTCATGGCACTATTTATATAAGTAATTTTAATAATATTACCTAGGGTTACCTGATTGCAACTTGTTCCCGACGCGACAGCATTTATTAGCCTTGCCGATTTAGCTAACGTGAGTCTAGATGGGGATGGTATGATCACGCTTTCAATTATCGATGAGAAATATTTTGTGGCACAGCTCTACTTTTACTATTCTGCGATGAACGCAGGAAAATCGACGTCTCTTTTGCAGTCCTCTTACAATTACCATGAGAGAGGGATGCACACGCTGATTTTCACTGCAGAGATTGATGATCGATATGGTAAGGGGCGAGTCGCGTCGAGAATAGGCTTATCCAGCAGTGCCGAACTGTTTAGTCAACACACTGATCTCTTCCGTGAGATCAAACACGCTAATGATGCGCAAGAGCTCCATTGTATTCTGCTTGACGAGTCGCAGTTTTTAACGCGAGAGCAGGTGAAACAATTAACTTATGTCACTGACCATTTGAATATCCCGGTATTATGCTATGGCCTGCGCACTGACTTTAGGGGCGAGTTATTTGAAGGAAGTTTATATTTACTCGCCTGGGCAGATAAGCTTATAGAATTAAAAACCGTGTGTCATTGCGGACGTAAGGCTAATATGGTGTTGCGGTTGGATGCGGAAGGACGTCCCTTTCATGATGGCGCTCAAGTGGTTATTGGTGGCAACGATAAATATATCTCAGTATGCAGAAAACATTATTGGCAGGCGATTGAACAAGACTGTCAACACGCCATTTTCGGTCAAGGTGCAAAAAATTCTTCAGATCGTTAACACCGCTTTAACCAGATCGATGCAACGCGACCTTTAGCTGCACTTTAGTAGTGCTCAACAGTTATTTAATCATTAATTAGCACCAATTTAGTGCATCGCTTTACAGTGAATCACCTTTCTGGTGCGTAAATTCATTTTGTTAATAATAGGGTCGTTTATATCCACGATCCTGATACATTTTTTCCTGTTAATTCAAACACTCTAGTAAACTATAGAGCTGTTTTCCGCTATCTCGACATCATAAGAAAATACTAATCTTTGGCATAAAAATTGCTTTCAGATATTTATAGGGAAAAAACCCTATCATGTAGTCGATGCTTTTATAAGAAAAAGTATTAATAGTGAACAATCGGGTGATTATCAGTGAGATTTATCACATAGCGTTCACAACAGACTATCAATTTGACCCATTAATGCGTAAAAAATTGTCAAGTGTCTGTAATGCTAATGAAAGAAGTCCGTAATTGGACAGACAGGATTCGCCGTCGGGGAAAACCCTATAACAATAATGAAAGTGTGTGGAGTCATAATATGAAATTGACTAAAAACGTGATCGCTACAGCCGTGTTGTTGGCGTTATCTACTGGTCAAGCGGCAGTCGCCGCACAAGTTCCAGCAGGGGTACAACTCGCCGACAACCAGACACTGGTCAAGGGCAATGGTGGGGAAGTACAGTCACTCGACCCGCATAAGATCGAAGGTGTCCCTGAAAGTAATGTCAGCCACGACCTGTTCGAAGGGTTAGCCATCTCCAATAACCAAGGACAAGTGATCCCGGGCGTGGCAGAGAGTTGGGAACAAAAGGATAATAAAGTGTGGACCTTCCACTTGCGAAACGATGCTAAGTGGTCGAACGGTGAACCCGTTACTGCACAAGACTTTGTCTACAGCTGGCAACGTTTAGCCGAGCCGAAAACCGCTTCGCCTTATGCGAGTTTCTTACAATATGGTCATGTCGATAATATCGATGCGATCATCGCCGGTAAATTATCGCCGGAAAAACTAGGCGTGAAGGCATTAGACGCGCACACGCTGCAGGTTACCCTCTCGGAAGCGATCCCTTATTTCTATAAATTAACAATTTATGCGGCGATGTCCCCAGTCTACGCGCCAGCGATCAAAGCTTACGGCGACCAATGGACATCTCCTGCTCACTGGGTGAGTAATGGGGCATACAGCTTAGCCAGCCATACGGTAAATGAAAGTATCGTGGTCGTCCGTAATAAACATTATTGGGATAATGCGCATACGGTGATTAATAAAGTGACCTTCTTACCGATCTCATCAGAAGTCACGGACGTAAACCGTTATTTCTCTGATAACGGCAGTGATATGACGTATAACAACTTACCGATTGAGCTGTTCAAAAAGTTACAGAAAAACAATCCTAAAGAGCTCCACGTCGATCCCTACCTCTGCACTTACTATTACGAAGTCAATAATAAGAAAGCACCTTTTAATGATGTCAAAGTCAGAACGGCTCTTAAGCTAGGAGTAGATCGCGACATTATCGTTAATAAAGTGTTAGCACAGGGCCAAACACCGGCTTATAGCTTTACCAATCCGGCTACCGATGGGATTCAAATCGATAAGCCAGAGTGGTTCTCTTGGAGCCAAGAGAAACGTAATGAAGAAGCCAAAAAGCTATTACAAGAGGCGGGATATGGTCCTAACCATCCTCTACAATTTTCACTACTGTATAACACTTCCGATCTGCATAAAAAACTCGCCATTGCGGCGGCAGCAATCTGGAAGAAAAATATTGGTGTCAACGTGACACTGGTGAACCAAGAGTGGAAAACTTACATTGATTCTCGTCACCAAGGGAGTTTTGATGTTGCGCGTGCGGGCTGGTGTGCGGACTATAATGAACCGAGTTCATTCCTCAATTCGATGCTATCCAATAGTTCAAATAATACCTCATTCTTTAAAGATGCCAACTTTGATAACGAGATTGCCAAGAGCGTTAAAGCGTCAGATGAGGCCGGCAGAAGTGCTGCATATCGTCAAGCTGAGAAAATATTGGATCAACAATCGGCGGATATCCCCGTGTTCTATTATGCTAACACGCGTTTAGTTAAACCTTATGTCGGGGGCTACACCGGCAAAGATCCTCTCGATAATGTTTATGATAAAGACCTCTATATTATTAAGCACTAATTTTACAGGCACTCCCGGCGTAAAAGCGCCGGGTTAACTCGTTTACGTAAGCCTGATAGGTGAAGCAATGTTGACATTTATTTTCCGTCGGTGTGTTGAAGCCATTCCGACCCTGTTTATTCTTATTACGATCTCTTTCTTTATGATGCGTTTGGCACCCGGTAGTCCCTTTACCAGTGAACGCAGCCTATCTCCGGAAGTGATGGCAAATATTGAAGCCAAATATCATCTGAATGAGCCCATCGGCCAGCAATACTTCAATTATCTTGTCCAACTCGCCCATGGCGACTTCGGTCCCTCATTTAAATACAAAGACTACTCCGTTAACTATTTAGTGGGCCAAGCTTTCCCTGTCTCGGCCAAACTTGGGCTGATCGCCTTTATCTTTGCGTTGGTGGTAGGGGTGAGTGCCGGGATTTTTGCCGCGTTAAAACAAAATAGTTGGCTGGATTATACCGTGATGGGCATCGCCATGACGGGGGTCGTGATACCGAGCTTTGTGGTCGCGCCCTTACTGGTGATGCTGTTTGCCATATCCTTAAAATGGCTTCCGGGCGGTGGCTGGAACGGTGGTCAGTGGCAGTATGTGTTATTACCCATGCTGGCACTCTCACTGGCCTATATCGCCAGTATTGCGCGGATTATGCGCGGTTCGATGATCGAGGTCATGCACTCTAACTATATTCGTACCGCGAGGGCGAAAGGTCTCCCTGTTTACCGAATCGTCATTTGTCATGCCTTACGTCCGGCGTTATTACCGGTTATCTCCTATATGGGACCCGCCTTTGTTGGCATCATTACAGGGTCAATGGTGATTGAGTCAATCTTTGGTCTTCCCGGTATTGGACAGCTTTTTGTTAATGGGGCGTTGAATCGCGACTACTCATTGGTCATGAGCTTGACGATTTTAGTCGGTGTATTAACCATAGTTTTTAATGCGATTGTCGACGTGCTGTATGCCGTTATCGATCCTAAAATTCGTTATTAAGCTGGAGACCCGCATGTTAGCAAGTAAAAAAAAGAGTCAGGCGGTCGAAGCTTTTACTGAGCAACTCGATATTGAAGGGCGTAGTTTATGGCAAGATGCTCGTCGACGTTTTATTCATAACCGTGCAGCGCTAATCAGTTTGATTGTGTTGCTGTGTATCGTCATGTTCGTTATATTCGCGCCACTGTTATCCTCCTTTGCCTACGACGATACCGATTGGTCGATGATGTCAGCCGCACCCGATATGGCGTCTAAACACTACTTTGGTACCGACTCATCAGGTCGTGATTTATTGGTCCGCGTCGCGATTGGTGGCAGGATTTCATTAATGGTCGGCGTCGCGTCGGCAATCATCGCGGTAATCGTTGGGACCTTTTACGGTTCGTTAGCCGGTTATCTCGGTGGAAAAGTCGATGCCGTAATGATGCGTATCTTGGAGATCCTTAATTCCTTTCCTTTTATGTTCTTTGTTATTTTGCTGGTCACCTTTTTTGGTCGCAATATTCTCCTGATCTTTGTTGCGATAGGGATGGTGTCGTGGCTCGATATGGCGCGGATTGTACGCGGACAAACCCTAGGACTTAAGCGCAAAGAGTTTATCGAAGCCGCACAAGTCGGTGGGGTATCCACTGTAAAGATTGTGATCCGTCACATTGTGCCAAACGTATTGGGTGTCGTGGTGGTGTACGCTTCGTTATTGGTGCCGAGTATGATTTTATTCGAATCCTTTCTAAGCTTTCTAGGCCTAGGTACCCAAGAGCCGCTAAGTAGTTGGGGAGCGTTACTCAGTGATGGGGCCAACTCGATGGAAGTTTCTCCTTGGTTGCTGCTGTTCCCGGCGGGATTCTTAGTTGTCACACTGTTTTGTTTTAACTTTATCGGCGATGGCTTACGCGATGCGCTTGATCCTAAAGACCGCTAGGAGGGACGATGACTTCATTAACACAGCACCCATTACTGCTTGATGTCAAAGATTTACGCGTCACTTTTAGTACGCATGATGGCGATGTCACTGCCGTCAATGATCTGAATTTCTCCCTTAAGCCGGGAGAAACACTTGGCATAGTCGGCGAATCAGGTTCCGGAAAGTCACAAACTGCTTTTGCACTGATGGGATTATTGGCAAAGAATGGTCGTATTGGCGGGTCTGCCCGCTTCAATGGCCAAGAGATCCTCAATCTTCCTGAAGCCCAGTTAAATCGACTACGCGCTGAAGAAGTGGCAATGATTTTCCAAGATCCGATGACCTCTCTGAATCCTTACATGAAAGTGGGTGACCAACTTATCGAAGTGCTTCGGCTTCATAAAGGAATGAGTAAGAAAGAGGCATTTAAGCACTCTCTACAGATGTTAGACGCAGTCAAAATGCCGGAAGCGCAGAAGAGGATGGCCATGTATCCGCATGAGTTCTCGGGGGGTATGCGTCAACGGGTGATGATCGCCATGGCGCTGCTTTGCCAGCCAAAGTTATTAATTGCTGATGAGCCGACTACCGCACTGGATGTGACCGTTCAAGCGCAGATCATGACGTTATTGAACGAGCTTAAACACGAGTTTAATACCGCTATTATCATGATTACCCATGATTTAGGGGTAGTCGCCGGGATCTGCGACAAAGTCTTGGTCATGTATGCTGGTCGGACAATGGAGTATGGCAGCGCGCGAGATATCTTTTATCAACCCGTGCATCCGTATTCACAAGGTTTACTCAGTGCCGTACCTCGCTTAGACAGTGATGAAGATAGCTTACTGACCATACCAGGTAATCCCCCGAATTTATTACGTCTTCCCAGTGGTTGTCCTTTCCAACCACGATGTGCATATGCTACCGAGATCTGCAGCCAATCGCCGCAACTCGAGACTTTTGCAGCAGGGCGTCTACGCGCTTGCCACCACCCTCTGGAGGTCGCACGATGAACGATATCGCGCTAAAAGATAGAAAAGTTTTACTCGAGATTGCTGACTTACGTGTCCATTTTGATATCAAAGAGGGTAAGCAGTGGTTTTGGCAACCGAAGAAGAGCTTAAAGGCGGTCGATGGCGTAAGTTTACGGCTCTACGAGGGAGAAACCTTAGGCGTGGTCGGTGAGTCCGGTTGCGGTAAATCGACACTCGCCCGCGCGATTATTGGTTTGGTTAAAGCAAAGGGCGGACGTGTCACGTGGTTGGGGCGCGATCTGTTAGGGCAAGATGATAAAGCTTGGCGGGACGCTCGTACCGATATCCAAATGATTTTCCAAGACCCGCTTGCTTCACTGAATCCGCGCATGACAGTGGGCGATATTATTGCGGAGCCGTTAAAAACCTATTATCCAAAGATGGCGAAGCGTGAAGTCAGCGAGAAAGTTCGAGCGATGATGATGAAGGTAGGGCTGCTGCCTAATCTGATTAACCGTTATCCTCATGAGTTTTCTGGCGGGCAATGCCAGCGTATTGGCATTGCACGAGCACTGATCTTGGAGCCGAAATTAGTGATTTGTGATGAACCGGTCTCTGCACTGGACGTTTCAATCCAAGCTCAAGTGGTGAATTTGCTGCAGAAACTGCAACGGGAAATGGGGCTGTCGCTTATTTTTATCGCGCATGATTTAGCGGTGGTAAAACATATTTCTGACCGGGTGTTGGTGATGTACTTGGGGCATGCGGTAGAGTTGGGCACTTACGATCAAGTCTATCACCAACCGCTACATCCTTACACGCAAGCCTTGATGTCGGCCGTCCCAATTCCTGACCCGGATAAAGAGCTCACTAAACAGGTGCAGTTACTTGAGGGAGAACTTCCTTCGCCAATCGATCCGCCCTCTGGCTGTGTCTTCCGCACTCGCTGTCCGCAAGCGGTGGCGGAGTGTGCTAAGACTAAACCGGTACTAGAAGGTAACTTCAGTCATGCTGTGTCGTGTTTGAAAGTCGACCCACTTTAACTCAAAACACCCTCGTGTAAGCGAGGGCGTTTAAGTGCGACTTACTCTCGCCACAAGATGTGGCAGAGTTTATGGTCTTTTTCTCTGCACAGTAGGATACGAGCAAAAATATCGGTAACAGGGGCGTCTTCATCTTCTCCCAATCCAATCACCACTTCAGCGAAGAAGTCTGGATTCAAGTCAAAATCAACATGCTCTTCCCAATCTGCCGAGGGGTCGTGAAGTTCTGCACCGCCTCGCGATTCAAACTGCAGATTGAAAAGAATCGTGTCTGCAGGGTCTAAATTATCGGCGGCCAGCTCCAAGAAAATATCATAGGCTTGTTCAAGTGTTTCATCTTCGGTAAGGCGATTAGTTAAGTCCATAAGTAACCTAGTTATCTTCAATGGGGAATGCGAATTAGGCTGTTTTACAATAACGGACTTAAGAAGTAAAACAATCGTTCAGCAATTCGTTTCCAGTAAGCGCGGTGTAACCACTTTTCTCTGGATAAGAGGGTCGAACGGGCGATATAGTCACGCTGGACACAATCTAGATCATTACCGAAGTCGGCATCGTCGATGACTAAGGTAATTTCAAAATTCAACCACAAGCTGCGCATATCCAAGTTAACGGTACCAATAAGGCTGAGTTCACCGTCTATCAATACGCTTTTGGTGTGCAGGAGATCCTCTTCAAAGAGATAGATATTGACCCCTGCATCGAGTAACTCCGTAAAAAAGGCCCGGCTTGCCCAGCCAACCAGTAAAGAGTCATTCTTTCTTGGCACAATTAAACTGACGTCAACGCCACGCAGAGCGGCAGTACAGATGGCGTGTAATAGATCATCGCTAGGAACAAAATAAGGGGTGGTCATTATCAAGCTTTTGCGGGAGGCATAGATGGCGGTCAACAACGCTTGATGAATAAGATCCTCAGGAAACCCTGGGCCGGAAGCAATAACATGAATCGTGTGCCCAGAAGACTGTTCGAATGGCATACTGACACGTTCTGGTAACGGAGGAAGGACTCTTTCACCCGTTTCAATCTCCCAGTCGCAAGAGTAAACAATCCCCAACGTTGTGGCAACCGGTCCTTCCATGCGAGCCATTAAGTCGACCCATTGGCCGACCCCCGCATCTTGCTTGAAGAAACGTGGGTCCACCATATTCATACTGCCAGTGTAGGCAATAGCATTATCGATGAGAACGATTTTTCTGTGCTGGCGTAAGTCTAAGCGACGAAGAAAAAAACGGAAAATATTGACAGGGAGTGCCTGAACGACTTCGATTCCTGCATGACGCATTCTTTCAGGCCAAGTACTCTTGAAAAACTGACGGCTACCGGCACAGTCAAGCAGTACGCGGCAGGTGACACCGCGACGGGCAGCACTGATCAGGGCATTGGCAACATTATCGCTTTTTCCTCCAGGTTGCCAAATATAGAAAACCATCTCAATGGTGTGATGAGCAAGGTTAATATCACGAATTAGCGCAGTCATGACATCTTGTGCGCTGGTGAGAAGTTGCAACTGATTACCTTTGACCCCAGGAATACCTTGGCGGTTTTCACAAAGATTGAACAGGCTGCTGGCAACATCGCTGGTGTGCGTCGCAAATATATGCTGGCAACTTTTCAAGTCTTGAAGCCATTGCGCAGTGGCTGGCCACATACTGCGCGCGCGCTCTGCGCGACGCCTGCCAAGGTATAATTCACCAAAGGCGATATAGGCAATCACCCCTAATAGAGGGAGGAAAAAGATGATGAGCAACCAGACCATGGAGGAAGAGACCGTTCGGCGCTTTACCAGGATTCTGATGGTAACAGTAGCAATTAATAGCCAGTAGCCAAAGAGAATGACACCATTTACTACGCCATAAAAAGTCGCTGAGGTCATAGGCTGAATCGAATTCCCAAATGAAGTTGAGTGTAGTGTACGTGGTGTATAAGGAATGTAAACCAATTCCGGATTTTTACAATCAACCCGAATTATGCAAAGAAAGCGCTATGAAAAGGGGGATTTACCGTGAGATGAAGGCTGCAATAGGTGACCGAATGAGGAATACTGTGGTGTGAAGGATAAGCGGAGAGGGTAGTCGTTCGTCTCCGCTATAAAGGAGCGTTAATGCATTAAAAAACGCGTTTAAACGGTCGTACAGTAACGGTTTGGTAAATACCTGCCGCAACGTAAGGATCGTCATTAGCCCACGTTTGTGCCTCGTCTAAAGATGAAAATTCGGCAATAATCACGGAGCCTGAAAAGCCAGCATGACCAGGCTCTTCACTATCGGCGATCGGCATGGGACCTGCGGTCAGGAGACGGTCTTCATCTTTTAAAATCTGTAAGCGAGCCAGATGGGCTGCTCGCACACTAAGACGCTTTTCTAATGAATCTTTATTATCTTCCGCGTAAATGACGTAAAGCACAGGAATACCTTTGTAGGTAGGGTAAAAGATGAAAGTTACTGCAATATGACGCAGGGTGCAATTAAAAAGCAGAGGAGATTAAATTTCTTTAGCTGTAATGAAAACAGCATTGAAACTGATTGCTATTTGCATTTAGAATGGCGGTAATACATTGAGCGAAAGAATACTATGAGCAGTCTAACCGAAGAGTTACCTAAACGTGGATCGATTGCGACAATCGTCTCTATTGCATTGCATGGTGCAGTGATTGCAGGATTGCTGTACGCCTCGATGAACCGTGAATTTCAGCTCCCCCCGCCACAGCAGGCAATTAACGTCTCCTTGGTGTCGCCTGAAGTTCAACCTGAGCTTGCCGCGAAAAGTGCCCCTACGGCCCCACAACCGATGACGACTGCGGAACAAACACCGACGCCACAAGTCGAGCAGCCTCCAGTCGAACAGAAAGTTGAAATACCTGTAGAAAAGCCTAAGCCTAAGCCGGTGAAGAAAGTGCTCCCTAAGCCGGTCCAGCACGAAAAACCCAAACCAGTGGTGCACAAGCCGGTGGAAAAGCCGGTCGAACATAAAGCGCCACCTGCACAAGACAATCCGTTTAATCAACAGAATACCCAGCCCCAAACACGTGCACAAACCGCCCCACAAAAATCGACTGACCAGCATAAAAGCGTGTCAGACGGTAAGCCACAACGTTTAGCGACGGTTAATCCCGCGTATCCCGCGCGCGCCTTGGCGTTGCACGTAGAAGGTCGAGTTCGGGTTAAGTTTGATGTTGATGCCAGTGGCGCAGTCGATAATATTGAGATTGTCTCGGCTGAGCCAAGAGGGATGTTTGATCGAGAAGTCAGAAATGCAATCAAACGCTGGCGTTATGCACCCGGTCATCCCGCACAAGGCCAAGCGTTCAATATTATCTTTAGAATTGACGGTAGTTCGTCAATCGAGTGATGAGAGAAAGCGTGAAGGTGACTTCACGCTTTCGTTTGGGCAGGCTTAGCGAGGGAGCCCTTGCGCATGCTCGGGAAGCGAACGTGGCTTACCTTGTTCATCGACCGCTACATAGATAAAGACAGCCTCAGTCGTACAATAACGTTGTCCAATCGGCTCAGAAGACACCTTCTTAATCCATACTTCTACATTAATCGTGATTGAACTATTACCTGTTTTAATACAGCTAGCATAACAGCTGACGACATCCCCTACAGCGACCGGCTTAAGGAAGGTCATACCATCGACACGCACGGTCACAACGCGGCCTTCCGCAATCTCCTTTGCCAGTATCGCTCCCCCCATATCCATCTGTGACATGACCCAACCGCCAAAAATATCGCCATTGGCGTTGGTATCGGCTGGCATGGCTAGGGTACGTAATACCATCTCACCTTGCGGACTTCGTGTAACATCGCTCATGACATTGCTCCACACTAAAGTTATTTATAATTTATTGTTATTTATCGGTCTGTGGCATATGACGCCAAATAAAAAGCCCATTCACTAAGGTGAAAACAACCGTCAGGAGAGTTAATCCAAACATTTTAAAGTTAACCCATACCGGTTCGGGTTGCCAGAAAGCGACATAGACATTCAGTAAACCACAGAAGATGAAAAACACAACCCAAGCATAAGTCAGTTTACGCCAAAGGCTATCGGGGAGTTGAACCTCTTTCCCTAACATCGACTGGATAATGGGTTTCTTCATAAAAAACTGGCTATAAAGTAGGGCTAATGCAAAGAAGCCATAAATAGCCGTCACTTTCCATTTAATAAACTCGTTATTATGGAAAATAAGCGTCAGTGAACCGAAAAGCGTCACTAAGATAAATGTGACCCACGTCATTTTCTCGATTTTACGATAGATAAACCAGGTTGCGATCAGCGCTAGCGCCGAAGCGATAATCAACGCTCCTGAAGCCACGAAGATATCGTAAAGCTTATAACAGATATAAAAAGCGACTAAAGGTAAGAAATCGAGCAACTGTTTCATTTTAATGTCCTAAAGCAGCCTAATCCAAGGCTGCAAGGTGATTAACGGATCTGTGCGGTAATGCGATAGAGGTAGACCAATAATAAGGCTGATGCTAAGTGAGCGACTACGTTACTAATCAGCAAAATAAGGCTGTTAGGCATCAATCCGAAGCTACCAAAGATGAAGGCCAGCGCCATTCTTACGACAAACCATGCGATAACCGCGGGCGCGATAAGACGGATATTTTTCCATACCAATGGCACACTTTGCTTCATGGTTTTCAGTAATCCACGATCATTTTCGAGCAGGAGTACTGGTGATAAGGAGAATAACACCATTAAAACGACCCCGGGCACAATCAACACATAAAATCCGAGTTGTACGAGGGTGGTTAATAAAAAGGTCTGAATGAGCAGTCGGGGCCAAACCGGCGCACTGGCTCCGATAGCGCGAATTGCGCTAGTGGCTTGCCCTTGTGCCGTCGCGGATAAATATTTTAATACACCCCCTACCAATAAGGTATTTCCAATTAAGGCAGAAAAGGTCATTACGGCCGAGATGTGCATCAACACGCTGCGTTGATCGTCGCTCATGTCTTTAATGAGTGCAAAGAGTGAGTCGGAACTTTCGCCATTTTGTAAAAAGTCACTCAATGGGTCTGTCGACGGTAGAAATGTCTTGAGTAACAATACTGTAACAAAGGCTGAGAGCAGTGAGATCAATAGCAACGGCTTGAAATGCTGCTTAAACTGCTGGGCAGCGTCACGGTAAGATTGATTGGCCGTGAGGGGCATGGAAACTCCTTGATGTATAGGGAAAACTTGCGCTAATTGTACATGGTTAAGTTGGCAACTGGCACAGGACTTACATAACTTTCTATTATATCGGTTTATTAGCGTTATTGGGTAACACCGTCACTGATACTTATCTCTATCAAAAACGAAAAACCTAATCTAATTTGATCTCGATCAAGGCTTTGTTTTATATAGAATAATTGCTTCATTATTCACATGAATTCTAGCGATAAACGCGACAGAATAGGCACAATAATTATAGGTGTTTACGTTTCGTCACTTTTTATTGATAAGTTCAGGAGTTTTTATGAAAGCGCGTAAAATTGTTTTAGCGATGGCTCTCGTCTTCCCAGCGATGGTTTCTGCGCATCAAGCGGGTGATTTTTTCATTCGTGGTGGGGCAGCGTTAGTCCGTCCAACAGGGAATTCCGATAATGTGTTGGGTTTAGGATCCTTCAACGTTAGCAACAATACTCAGTTAGGGTTGACGTTTACCTATATGGCAACCGATCATATTGGTGTGGAGCTACTCGCCGCGACGCCATTCAGACATAAAGTGGGTCTGCGCTCCACGGGTAATATTGCCACGGTGCATCAGCTCCCCCCAACCCTGATGGCGCAATATTACTTCATGGATAATAGCGCTAAGTTCCAGCCATACGTTGGGGCAGGCATTAACTATACGACTTTCTTCGATAATAAATTCAATAATACCGGCCGCCAAGCGGGTCTGTCGGACTTACGTCTTAAGGATTCATGGGGCTATGCGGCACAAGCGGGGATGGACTACCAGTTAAACGATCACTGGATGCTGAATGCTTCGGTCTGGTATATGGACATCAAAACGAAAGTACGCTTTAAAGCGGCTGGAGAATCACACTCAATCGATACCAAAATCAACCCAGTGGTCTTCTTCTTAGGAGCAGGTTATCGTTTCTAAACTTAGAAGAAAAGGCCGTGTTAACGGCCTTTAAACGATGGTTTACTTGATTTGCATACCATTCACTACCGAGCGAACGCCCGGTACGGTACGGGTCACATCCACCGCTTTTTGCGCTGCGTGAGCAGAAGTGACAAAACCGCTTAATTGTACACGTCCTTTGAAGGTTTCAACGTTAATTTCCGTAGAACGTAAATCCTTCTCACCTAATAGCTTCGCTTTCACTTTAGTGGTCACCACGGTGTCGTCAATATAGCCACCGGTACCTTCGTGTTTTGGCGTTGGCGCACAACCGGCCAAGGATAATCCTAGTACGGTCGCTAATAAACCAGTTGTCACTATTTTTGCAAACTTCATTCGCTGCCTCCCTGTTGAATCTTGATTGGATAGTGATCAGTCGATCAGCTCAAATTTAGCCTATTAATGAGAAATCTACTAATTTTTCTATGCGAAATCTTAATCTGAATCACTGCTTAGGCGACTTGTGGGTAGCGGCTTTCAGCTCGGCAACAAAATGCGTTAACGTTTCGAGTAAACGTACGGGATCTTCGGCATACTGCTCAATAATCTTCACTGTGGCAGAACCGGCTATCGCGCCAGCCGCGCCTGAATCGATCGCTGCACGTACTTGCTCCGGTTGCGAAATACCAAACCCTTGAATTGCAGGCGGCGCACCGTACTGGCTAAGCTTTTCAACCAAATGCTTAAGGGAGGTGGTGGCACGATTTTCAGCACCGGTGACACCCGCACGAGAGAGAAGGTAAGTGTAACCCTGTCCCCATTGGCCAATGGATTCAATTAATGTATCGTCGGCATTCGGTGGACAGATAAAGATCGGCGCAATCCCATGGCGCGTTGCCGCCTGACGAAAAGGCAAGGACTCTTCGATAGGCACATCGGCAATCAGGACTGAGTCGACACCGGCTTGCGCGCAGCGTTGATAGAATTCATCAATTCCTTGGCTGAAGACTAAGTTTGCATACATTAATAACCCGATGGGAAGATCAGGATATTTGCAACGAACAGTCTGTAAAATATCGAAACATTTCTGAGTGGTGATCCCACCAGCAAAAGCGCGCAGTGTTGCGCTCTGTATCGTCGGACCGTCGGCCAAAGGGTCAGAGAAGGGGATGCCCAACTCTAAGGCATCCGCGCCACCGGCAACCAAGGCATCAATGATTTGCAATGAGAGTTCAGGCGTTGGGTCTCCTAAGGTCACAAACGGGACGAAGGCCCCCTGTTGTTGCTCAGCTAAACGGGAAAAAAGTGTTGCGTAACGGTCCATTAGATTTCTCCCCGCTGTTGTAGGATATCGTGAACAGTAAATATATCTTTATCACCACGTCCGGATAGGTTGACCACTAAAAGTTGGTCTTTCTCTGGCGCTGTTTTGGCCATTTTTATTGCATGAGCCAGCGCATGTGAGGATTCCAATGCTGGGATGATACCCTCCGCTTTGCATAACGCTTTAAAAGCGTCTAAGGCCTCATCGTCAGTAATCGATACGTAGTCAGCACGCCCAATACTGTTTAAATAGGCATGTTGTGGCCCAACTGAAGGAAAATCAAGACCCGCAGAGATTGAATAAGACTCCTCAATCTGACCTTCTTCAGTCTGCATCATCGGCGCTTTCATCCCGAAGTAGATACCCGTCCGACCATGTTTTAAGGGAGCACCGTGTTCGCCACTCTCAATACCATGGCCCGCAGGCTCTACGCCAATCAATTGGACTTCAGGAGTGTCGATAAAGTCTGCAAACATCCCGATCGCATTCGAGCCACCGCCCACACAAGCAATAATGGCATCGGGCAGACGCCCTTCTTTTTCCATGATCTGCTGGCGAGTCTCTTCACCAATCATGCGTTGGAATTCTCGAACGATGGTAGGGAAGGGGTGAGGGCCTGCGGCGGTTCCTAACATGTAGTGGGCCGTTTCATAACTTCCGGACCAATCGCGTAATGCTTCGTTACAGGCATCTTTCAAGGTGGCCGAACCGCTATGAACCGGTATAACTTCTGCCCCCATTAATCTCATGCGGAACACATTGGGGGACTGGCGCTCGACGTCTTTCGCACCCATATAGATTCGACACTTCATGCCTAACAATGCGCAAGCCAGCGCAGAAGCTACCCCATGTTGGCCGGCACCGGTCTCCGCAATAATTTCATTCTTACCCATGCGCTTAGCCAGTAGGGCTTGACCCAGTACCTGATTGGTTTTGTGTGCCCCGCCGTGCAGAAGGTCTTCTCGTTTAAGGTAGAGGCGTGTCTGCGTGCCCGCCGTTAAATTTTGGCACAAGGTGAGGGCAGTTGGGCGTCCCGCATAATCTTTCAGCAGTTGGGTAAACTGCTGCTGAAATTCAGGATCACGCTGCGCACTGACGAAAGCTTCTTCTAACTGTGCCAAGGCTGGCATCAGAATTTGTGGGACATATTGTCCGCCGTACTCACCAAAATAAGGATTTAATAATGTCATTGTCAGTATCCAATCATTGTTATTGAGCGTGGGTTGCGTAAGTGTTGATTGCTGCAAAAACGGTAGTCAGTTTTTGGTTATCCTTGATCCCTGGCGATGTTTCGACCCCAGAGTTAAGATCAACGCCAGCACAACCTAGGGCTAATGCGGGTTCAATATTGTCTGCGTTGAGGCCACCTGCCAGAATAACGTCATCCAGTGGCTGGTCGGCTAATAACTGCCAGTCAAAGCTTTGGCCGCTGCCACCCTGTCCATTATCGAAGACGTAGCGATCGATACCGATCCAACCACGATCCGGCAGATGTCCTTCGATCTTAAAGGCTTTCCAAATCTGGCAGCGAGTGGGTAGTAGATCGCGAAGTCGACGTACGTAAGAAGGATCTTCGCTACCATGCAGTTGCACCACCGATAAGCCTAGGGCTTCGACTTTTAATACAATATCGCCCACTTCCACATCACGGAAAACGCCGACATAACGAAGTGGGGTACTTTTAATGATGGTGCGAGCTTGTTCTTCACTCACGTAACGTGGAGAGCTTTCAACAAAGATTAACCCGCCATACAGCGCACCGGCGTTATAGGCGTCTTGAGCATCTTGGACACGTGTTAATCCACAGACTTTATTTTCGCCGGAAAGAAGACGCTTGACGGCAAAGCGTAAATCATCTTCTGCCATCAAGGACGAGCCGACCAGAAATCCTTGCGCAGTCTGGTTTAGGTCTTTAATTTGCGCGTAATGCTGAATGCCTGATTCACTAATAACCAAGCTTCCTGCAGGAAGTTGGCTCGCTAACAGACGTGTTTTATCGGTATCGACGGAGAGGTCGCGTAAGTCGCGATTATTGATCCCGACCACCTCAGCTTGCAAGGCGATAGCCCGTGCTAACTCTTCCTGATTACTCACCTCAGTCAGGATCCCCATCTGTAAGGTTTTAGCCACCTCGGCCAGAAGACGATATTGCTCGTCATCCAATACAGACAGCATCAATAGGATAGCATCTGCTTGATAGTAACGCGCTAACCAGACTTGATAGGGATCCACCATAAAGTCCTTGCACAGCACTGGCTGGTGAACCGCTTGACGCACGATCGGCAGGAAAGCGAAGTCGCCTTGGAAATATTTCTCGTCGGTTAGGACCGAGATGGCCGAGGCATAATCACGATAGACAGTGGCGATAGCCAAGGGATCAAACACATCGCGGATCAGCCCCTTGGAAGGAGAGGCTTTTTTACACTCTAGGATGAAGGCCGGATTGTGTTGGCGTAGTGCTTGAACAAAGGAACGATCGCTGGGAATGACCTCAGCTTGGAAATCTGACAGCGGTTGCGTCGCTTTACGCGCCGCTATCCACATTTTTTTATCATCAACGATTTTCTGAAGCACAGTACCCTGCATATTATCCTCTTGCGGCTAACGCTGTAACACATTGATAGGCAGCACCACTACGCAACACGGCGAGGGCTTTTGAGGCATTCTCGCGTAGGTTTTCTTGGCCAAAAAGTTTCATTAACATCGCAACATTGATAGCAATGGCGTGCTCATGGGCTTCCTGACCTTTACCCTGAAGTAATTGCGCTAAAATGTCACGGTTTTCTTCTGGAGTGCCGCCCCGTAGGCTCTCAATTGGATGCATGGAGAGGCCAAAGTCTTCTGGACTGATCTGATAGCGCGTGATCTCGTTATCGCGCAGTTCTGCGACGTCCGTCGTAGCATGTATTGCGATTTCATCCATACCACCACCGTGGACCACCGCCGCACGCTGATAGCCTAACACCCGTAATGTCTCGGCGACAGGCTGTACCAGCTCTGGGCTATAGACGCCAATCAGGGCCAAGGGGGGGCGGGCAGGGTTAATCAGCGGGCCGAGCACGTTAAACAGCGTTCGCGTGGCAAGCTGTTTGCGTACCGGCATGGCATGGCGAAACCCCGTATGATAGTGCGGCGCAAACAGGAAACAGAGATTTAACTCATCTAATGCCTCACGCGCTTGTGCAGGCGGCATGTCCAAATTGATACCAAAAGCGGCCAAGAGGTCGGAAGAGCCTGACTTACTCGACACGCTCCGATTTCCATGTTTGGCTACTTTATAACCACATGCCGCCGCCACAAATGCACTGGCGGTAGAAATATTAATACTGTTTGAGCCATCGCCGCCCGTACCGACAATATCCGCAAATAAGGTCTCAGGGCGTGGAAAAGGAAGTGCATGATTAAGAAAAGCGGTGGCTGCACCGGCGATTTCTTGTGGTGATTCGCCTCGCACCTTCATAGCGATCAATAGCCCCGCCAGACTGACCGGATCGATTTCACCTTTCACTACGGCAGAGAACAGTTGTTCACTCTGCTGCTGGCTAATGTGTTGCCCCTGATAGAGGCGCTCAAGTAATAATTTCATGCAAGTCCCTTATCGTTTTAGCGCCCAAGCCAGCGTCTGTTCCAGTAATTTTGCGCCATGGGTGGTGAGAATGGATTCAGGATGGAATTGGAATCCACATACGCGGTCGGCATCATGTCTGACGGCCATTACCATATCATTGAAAGTCGCATTCACCGTTAAGCTCGACGGGACGTTACTCCCGACCAGCGAGTGATATCGCGCGACGGGTAACGGACAAGGCAACTGTTGGAACATCTCTAGGTTATCATGAGTGATATCCGAGGCCTTACCATGCAGGATTTCGCCCGCTTGGCCCACAGCCCCCCCGTAGCTTTCGACGATGGCTTGATGACCTAAACAGATACCGATAATCGGCACTTTGCCGCGTAAGCGTTTTAGCAGCTCAGGCATACAACCTGCCTCGCTCGGTGCCCCTGGCCCCGGCGATAACATAACGATTGGTTGCTCAAGGTGATCCACCTTCGCGACTAACTGATCCACCGGGACGTTATTACGGAAAATAACGACGTTATGGCCAAAGGTTCGCAATTGATCGACCAGGTTGTAGGTAAAGGAGTCAAAATTATCAACTAATAAAATATCAGCCATTAGAAAATCTCCTGGCAATGGTGGGCCGTGGCGATAGCTCTTAGCACCGCTCGCGCTTTATTTCGGCTCTCGTCCGCTTCGGACTGCGGATCTGAATCGAGTACCACTCCCGCACCCGCTTGTACGGTGGCGACACCGTTCTCCACATACGCTGAACGGATCACAATACAGGTATCAAAGTCTCCCGTTCCGGTAAAATAGCCGACGGCACCGCCATAACTGCCGCGGCGAGTCTTTTCATGCTCTGCAATCAACTGCATGGCACGGACTTTTGGCGCACCACTCAATGTTCCCATATTCATACAGGCGCGATAGGCATGTAACACGTCCAGATCGTCACGTAAGCGGCCCACGACGCGAGAAACGAGGTGCATAACGAAGGTATAGCGGTCCACTTTAGTAAGGTCTGCCACATAACGGCTGCCCGGTGTACAGATACGAGCCAGATCATTACGCGCTAAATCGACCAACATAAGATGCTCGGACATCTCTTTCTCATCATTACGCATATCCAGTTCGATACGGCTATCAAGGTCGAGATTCAGCGAGCCGTCTGCGTGCCTGCCGCGCGGGCGGGTCCCTGCAATAGGGTAGATCTCTATTTGACGGCTCTGGGCGTCGTATTTCAGCGAACTTTCTGGCGACGCGCCGAAGAGGCTGAAGTCCTGATCTTGTAAAAAGAACATGTAAGGACTCGGATTGCTTTTCTTTAATACATCATAAGCCGCGAGTGAGGAGGGGCAAGGCAAGGAAAAACGTCGAGAAGGAACGACTTGGAAAATTTCGCCTTGGCGAATAGCCACTTGCAGCGCCTTAACGATATCGCAATAGGTCTCATCGTCCTGATTACAGCTCAGCTGCATGTCCGGTACTGGGGCAGCAGACACTTTGGCAGGCGTAGTGAGCATTTGCTGGTGTAGCTGATGGAGTCTTGCTTGCAGACGTTGGAATTCATCGCTGCTATCAGTGAATAGGCTGGCTTGAAGACGGGCTTGTTGGGTTTGGTGGTCAAGCACTAGTAGCGTTTCAGCCAGGTAGAAGCAGTAGTCTGGGCAGGCTTGATCTTGCTGCAGAGGAGGCAGGGCTTCGAATCCCGCCACTAAGTCGTAAGCAAATAGTCCGCCCAAAAATAGGGCGTGGCGCTGTTGGTCGCTATCGGCGACTAAGGTAGGTACTAGACGCAGCACATCGAAAACAGAGGCGGATTTTAAACGGCTATCTTCATCTTGTAATGATGACGGCTCGTTAAAAGTAATCATTAACTGATCTGCCGAAATCGTGGTCTCAGCTTCAGCGGGAAGTTTGTCAGACAGCAGGGGTAACAGGCTACGACCATTAGCACTCAATGCCTGGACCTTAACAACGTTACCTAGCGCGCTGATACGTAACGCGCTGTCGACAATCATCAAGCTCTGTAAATCGTCTTTACTACTCACATCGGCCGATTCGAGCAGCAAGGTAGAGGGCCTCGCCCCACAGAGTTGGTTAAATAGCGCAGTAGGGTCGGCAGAATAGGGTGTTTCAACAGTGATGAGTTTGAGTTTGCTGGATGTCATTAGTGTTATCTCTATTATTCTTCCAATAAAAAGCCCGCCGAATGGGCGGGCTTAGAAATCTGCATAGCGGTTATTTTAGCTGGATGCATGACAACGTCGCCCGATTATGGGAGAGTGACGCGCCACCACTGAGAATGCTTTACTGTTATAACCATCATGAGATTGTGTCCTGTCTGAAGTCCTGTGTACTAGTTAACTAGTTCATGGCGGAATTGTCAACACTCTAAGTTAACTAAAAGTGATTTATCAGTAGGGGAAATGTTGAACACGTCTGAGAGAGTAAATTTTGACCGAAACTGTGCGCGCGATTATCTATGATTTACATTCCCATACTCAAGCTTCAGATGGCGTTCTGAGTGCGCGAGATTTGGTTCTCCGTGCTTGCGAGCGTGGGGTTAAGGTGTTGGCGATTACTGACCACGACACCACGGCAGCAATAGAGGATGCCCAAACCGCGATTCGTGAAGAGAATCTGGATCTGACACTCGTCACGGGAGTAGAGATCTCGACCTTGTGGGAGAATCACGAAATCCATATCGTTGGTTTAGGTTTTGATCCTCATCATCCGGCGATGGTCGAGCTATTACAGCAGCAATACCAGCGAAGGGAACATCGGGCCGCGATGATTGCTGAACGACTTGCGAAGGCCGGTATTGCGGACGCGCTGAACGGTGCCCGGCAAGAGGCGGGAGCCGGGCAGATTACGCGGGCCCATTTCGCGCGTTACCTTATACAGCAAGGTAAAGCTGAGACGATGGCTCAGGTATTCAAAAATTATCTTGCCCGCGGTAAGACGGGATATGTCCCGGCACAATGGTGTGCGCTGCCCACAGCGGTGGAAGCGATTCATCAAGCCGGGGGGGTAGCCGTGGTGGCACATCCTGCACGCTATCAGCTCTCTACCAAATGGTTAAAGCGCTTATTGGCTTACTTCGCTGAAGTCGGCGGGGATGCGATGGAAGTCGCACAATGTCAACAGGCACCGAACGAACGGCAACAACTGGCCAAGTATGCTCTGGATTACGGCTTATCTGCCTCGCTTGGCTCTGATTTTCATCAGCCCTGTGCATGGATAGAGTTAGGTCGTAAACTGTGGTTACCGAAAGATGTGGTTCCCATTTGGGAAAAATTTCCAGCTTTAGCTGCCCCAACTCGGGGGTAGGAGACTATTATGAGTCAATTATTTTATATTCATCCAGAAAATCCTCAGCCACGTATCGTCAAACAAGCGGTTGAGCAAATTAATCAAGGTTCAGTGATTGTTTATCCGACAGACTCGGGATATGCCATAGGGTGTAAACTGGAGGATAAAGCCGCCATGGAGCGGATTATTCGCTTGAGACAATTAGATGGCCGCCACCATTTTACCTTGATGTGTCGTGATCTCTCGGAGCTATCGACTTATGCTCAGGTCGATAATATCGCTTTTCGTTTGCTTAAAAACAACACGCCAGGCAGCTACACATTCTTACTGAAAGCGACAAAAGAGGTACCTCGCCGCCTGATGAACGAAAAACGTAAAACTATCGGTCTACGTGTGACGTCACACCCGGTCGCGCAAGCGTTATTAGAGGCATTGGGCGAGCCGTTGATGTCCACTACGCTGATTCTTCCAGGCAATGATTTTGCAGAATCCGACCCAGAAGAAATCCAAGATACTATTGGAAATCAAGTCGATTTGATTCTGAATGGCGGCCCTATTGGTCAGCATCCGACCACGGTTATCGATCTGTCTGACGGGTCGCCGGTCGTCGTCCGCCAAGGTGCAGGAGATACTCGTCCCTTTGAATAGCCAGATTGGGCAATGACGCTATTGCCCAATCTTTCTTAGCGTGAATTACCGTTAATACGGAGTATTTTCACCGTAGAGGTTCGACAGGATTCTTGCTGGCAGATGCCGCTAAACCAGATTTCACCCTGCTCGCCTATCATCACCCCTTGGCTGTTGGCGAAGAGTTCGGAATAACGTTGCCGGCGCACAACATCCTGCAGACTATGGGTAAAAATTTTATCGTAAACCGCAAGAAAGGCTTTCTTATTGAGAAGAATGCGATCCTTTCCAGCAACTTGTGCAGTAATTGGATAGCTCAACATGCTGGCAACTTGCTGCTTATCGTGGCTTACCACTGCACGTTGGAAGGTCGAGAAAAATTGATGGTACTGGGTGTGGGCATGCTCGCCCATCAGATAGTCGAGTCGTTGGTCTACTTCTTGTGAAGTCTGTGCATAACAAGCACTGGTAAACAACAAAGCGCCGCTCAGGATAAGCGAAAGGGGACGACGTGGTAAACGCATGGGTAACTCCGTTATAAAGAAAATCCAGAGGTTTGTGGAGCGCCTTCAACCCTCAGTAAGCGATACTTATTGTTAGTGGGGTTGATGACGACAGCAGGTTATGTCAGCGAATAAGTATAGCCCAGCTATTTCCCGCAAACAAAATCCCTAAGATAGGGCGATAAAAAGGCGTTACATCCCCTGTTTCATCCTGTATAATGGCAGTATAAAATAACTTAAGTTATTGATTTTAAACGAATTTATAAACTGATGCCTGGGAAGGCGACAGCGAGGCAGTTATGAGTGAGAAGTTACAGAAAGTATTAGCGCGAGCGGGACACGGTTCACGTCGCGAAATTGAAACCATGATAGCGGCAGGTCGCGTGAGTGTTGATGGCAAAATCGCCACCCTCGGTGACAGGGTCGAACCTTCCAATACATTAAAGATTCGTATTGATGGACGCCAAGTAGCGGTCATTGCCACCGAAAGTGAAGTGTGTCGTGTCCTAGCCTACTACAAGCCAGAAGGTGAGCTCTGCACGCGCAATGATCCTGAAGGTCGTCCGACAGTCTTTGATCGTTTACCTAAATTACACGGCGCACGTTGGATAGCCGTTGGCCGTCTTGATGTGAATACCTGCGGGTTATTACTCTTTACTACGGATGGTGAACTGGCTAACCGTCTTATGCACCCGAGCCGTGAAGTCGAGCGTGAATACGCGGTACGAGTATTTGGTCAAGTGGACGACGATAAGATCCGTCAGCTGAGCCTTGGCGTACAACTTGAAGATGGTCCTGCTGCCTTTAAAACATTGAAATTTGGTGGCGGTGAAGGGATAAACCAATGGTACAACGTCACGCTTACCGAAGGGCGTAACCGCGAAGTTCGTCGTCTTTGGGAAGCGGTCGGGGTTCAAGTCAGCCGACTCATGCGTGTTCGTTATGGGGATATTCTACTTCCTAAAGGGCTTCCGCGAGGGGGCTATACCGAGATGGACCTCACGGCTGTCAACTATCTGCGTGAGCTGGTGGGCATGAGCGAAGAAACCGTGACTAAGCTTGCTGTTGAGAAAGATCGCCGTCGTACTAAAGCGAACCAAATTCGTCGCGCGGTGAAACGCCATAATCAAATATCGGGCAACACACGTCGTCAAGCTGCACGGGGCGAGAGCAGTCAGAAGGGGAGACCGGCTTCTCCTACGGCTAAACCGCGCCCTAGTTCGAAGCGTCAACAAACTAAGTAATTAAGGCCCGCAAGGGCCTTTTTTTTTTATTACTGAAAGAGTAGGTAGCCACTATCTTGAACCTTAGGCTGTTGACGAGCCTGACGAATAAAAGTCGGGAGTGGGCAGAGGGTTTTTTCGTGATAACGAAAACAGCCTTTATCGAAATAATCGGCTTCCAGCATCGGCATGTCTAATGACAAGGGCGTAAGCGCGCGCCATTGATCCAGACTTCGCGTCATAAAGCTCAATTGGATAAACTGCTTACCAGTATTCGCTTCATGAAAGCGTAAAAAAACCAAGCTCCCTCCCGGGGGAATGTCATTACGAGGATATTCTGCTAACTGCCAGTTAAACCCCAGCATGGTCTGTAATTGCGCGATGTTAGTGTCGTGGCCAACGAAAATAACAATTGGACTGGCTAAGTGTGAAGCATAGCGGGTGGGCTTTCCTGCCAAGGCATCTAGAATTTGCGTCATGAGTAAAGAGCCGCCCTGTCTGGCGTATTCAGGGGTATCGCTGACCAGATCATATTTTGCTGCATGGAGAGCCATCAATTGGCCGACATCTTTGGCCTGGCGAACATGACCAAAAGCCACCTCTGAAAGGGGCAAGTTTTCGCTATAGGCAAGCCTGATACTTTCTGCCATGGAGGCGGCATAAGCCACCGGCCCCGCTAATTTGGGTTGTCCGTTGTCCGCGATGTTGATGTCCCATGGCTCATTCAAAAATGCACAGCTTGTTGTATGGGGGGCGCATACTGCTTGGCGAAATAAGGCAACTGCTGCACGATAATGCGCGGACAAGGGGGTATAAGCTGCCATTTTCGCATGAATTTGTTGCAGGATTATCGTGGTATCGGGTGGTGCGATCCCCATTTTACTGGCATCAAAAAGCGGGTCTGTAGGGGCTTGAGTATGAGCAACCGGTATTCCACAGCCAGGAAACAATCCATCAAGTAGCGCACTACCTGTCGCTTGTGTGCGCTGATCAGGAGCAGTCCATACGTTTACACTCTGAGGAGCGGGGCAACCTTGGCGTAAAGGTAGCGCCAATCCCAGATGCTGCCATTGTTCAGCGAAAAACTTACCTTGCTGTACCATCCCTGTGTAACCGTGGCCCGTTAGATGACCGGGTGGGACATTCCAAGTCGGCCAGCGCTGACCGGTGAGCGCGGCATAGTGGTGATCGTCAGTGGGCGAACGGACTCCGTGGCGAGCAACTACCACAACTTTATCTAATACAAAACGCGAAGACGCGTCGCTCAACGGTACATAACTTAATAACCCGATCCACCAGGCAATCAAGGCGTTTTTAATTAGCGAGCGGGGCATAATCGCTACCTCAAATATTAGTGTATCTAGTAGAAGATTAAGAATACACCACTGCAGATTAATTAGACCTAACAATGGAATCACAATCGATGACTAATTTCTGAACGTGGCAGGGGATATTAAGAAACCAGCTTGACACTAGTGTCTTAAGCAGAACGTTTTTTTTGTGGGCGTCACGATTTTGGATCGCTATTACGATGGTTATGTTAGGTTTAATGTTAAGTGGGTTGATATTACATCAATTAAACCATAGGAATGGAAAGGGATTAGAAATGGAATTCTTATATAATAGTACACAGGTCTCGAAAGTACTGATAACCATTGATTCACCACTATTCACAGTCCAACATCTGACCGAGCGCCCTGAATAAACCGACTATCAGCGGGCGACAGCCGCTGCGACGAGCGCTGCGAATGCGCAGACGGATGTTGAAGGTGCCAATGTTCTTGGCCTGATAGTTGGCAGTGCCATTACGTCAGGAACTTGGGCAGTAAAACTGGGTGAAATAAGCAATGAAGTTATAGTCGGGGATAAAATAAACTAATATCGAAATTAGCGAACCCATTGGATGAAAGATTGGCAGGCACGCTGGATAGTGTAAGTTCCTGCCCGTGTGGGAGAGATCCATCCGGTCAATCTCGGTTGGCTAAATGAGGATACGGCCACTCAGATGTTAATTGGCAACCAGCGAGTTTACTGCCGCTGGATAATCAGCAATACAGACTGCTTTGGGTTAACACTTTGGATAGAGGCCGATTAATGCTGAATGTTGTGATCTGAATACAAACATCAACTTTTACGTCAAATTATAAATCGGTTAGTATTCGACCCGCGCAACGATAAACATGACACGAATAAGGGAATAAAACGTCAATACATTGACGACGTTACCTCGGTAATTTCGGCAGGTACACTCTCTAAGGATAGGAGAATAGACTCATGGCAGCGATGGAGTTTTACCTACGGGTAGGCGATCCTACCACCTGTGGGGGCAAGATACTGACCGGGGATCAAACGCTCAGTTGGTATGGCGTGGCGGGAGCGCGAGAAGGTGATGCGGTATCGTGCGGCCAGTCTCCTGGAACGTATAAAATTTTGGGGGGGACCTCTGATAGCTGGGATGAAGGCAGAAGACTAGCA
>NZ_FOGC01000021.1 GCF_900111105.1 Rosenbergiella nectarea
GAAAGTGGCTCTCGGGTTGGTTATTTTTTTGATTTCGACGCTCTCAAGGATTCTTTCCTTTCTTTCAGTGTCATTAACGCCTCAATCAACACATCAACGTTCTCTATGCATGCAACACCTTCGGCTACTCGACCACATGAGAAGTAATCGACTGCACTTTTAAGATATCGTTGAGTGGTTACCAGTTGAGATTTTTCATCTTTAGTCATTAGTCACTCCCGGCAAGCAGATTTGAGACTGTTTCTCTAGTCGCTCAATCTTGGCTAATAGCACTGGTTTCTTAACTCGCCCCCATCGATTGAGTAGGCGACCGGACATGCTGGCCACGTCTTTCTCTTTCATGTATTCGAGCATTACGGCGTTGCGCTCTGCTTCGTACCCATTCTTTATCTTGCGAAGTTCTTCGGCCATCCAGTTGAAGGCATTTATACAGGCTTCTTTGATGACTGCCGCAGCCTTGCCATTAAAACCCATGACAACCATTACAAATCCGCTGAAGTCCATGGTGTAATACTTCTGTTTTTTATCGAAGATACCTAAGTCGTTGATTTTCTCGGAAACGCAAAAGTGCGCCTTCCTGAAATCATCTGAGCAGTGACAGTTTTCTACAGCTCTCAACACATCCCCATGGCGTTTATTAAATGCCTTAGCTATTTGGAAGGTATCTGTCAGCACATCACCTGAGCTTGCTGTGACAAATTGATGAAAGTTAATTTCTCTCGTTTCGATTAATTGCATGATGCTTTCCTTACTTAGGTAATGAACCTTTGCCGCGTAGGAAGTCAGCCCATCGAAGCGCATCAGCTAAACTGAAGTCCTCAAAGGCTCATTCCTAAAGAAGGTTCGATGTTGTGTGCTCTGCGGGAGCAATAAAAAACCCACTGGTTAAAGTGGGCTTGATTCGATGTGTATAAGTGTGCTCATTTCTTTAAGCTGCCTTGATGCTTTCTCTCGCGAGTAGTCCTGCTACCCACTGAATACCTTTAGGTGTGAACTTCGCTTGAGAAAAGGCATGACCGTTGTCGGCTTCACCCGTTTTTAGTTGAAATCTTCCAGCGTCTAAGTGCTGAGAATAAGGTGTCATCTTTCCTGCTAGCTTGTACATGATGTTGTTATCCACCAGGAACACACGGAAGTCGTTCTCTTTCACCTTCAGAAGCTTTGCTACTTCACGAAAGCCCATCAAACCCGTGGCATTAACGTAGTGATCGACAAAATCAGCCTTTGGTTCTGCGATGGCTAACTTGCTCTCTAGCTCTGCTTTCTGCTCTGCTAGGTCGGCAGCTAACCGGAGTGCTTCGGGAAGCGTTTGAGGTACTCGGGTCTTTTCTTCCAGTTCATGCATACGTTTGATGACTTTCATTCGAAGCATTGCGCTGTAACCAGTTACCAAGCATTCGGTATGCTCTTTATCGAGAACATACTCTGTTTGGCTACGGTTCATACTGTCTGAATAGATACGCGCAAATTTGCTCACATCTTCTTGCAGTTGTTCAAACATTACTTCAATGTCTCTTTTGACATCTGGGTGCCGCTTGCTAGTAACCTCCGCAATTTCACGGCTGGTCATTGTTAACGTTTGGTCGTTTACTGGATAGTTCATGGCGATTTCCTTTTAGTGAATAAGCCTCGTTGCCCAGAAATACCGCCCACAGAGAGGTCGCCACCTATAGCGGTTTTCTCCGAAGCTAATTCCTGAAAGGCTCTGTGTTGTTTCGCCGGGCATGGCGCATAAAAAAAGCCCACCGGTTAAAGTGGGCTTGAGTACGGAGAGTAACGAATCGCAATTGTCGTAATGCTTCACAGCATGACTAAATCACTTGTCAGTTATGACCATCGAAGATATGGATCACCTCTTTAGGGTAATAGCCACAATCGAGGTCACGGATATGACCTCTGTTCTGGCTACTGCGTGACAACTGGCGCAACAGTATTGGCTTTCTGTTCTGCAAGGCGCTTTTGCACTTCCGCTTCAATCAGCTTTGATTTCTCTTCGGCTTTAGCTTTGAAGTAATCGCGCACCTTCACCCATCCGCCCGCAACCAGGATAAGTAGAATGGCGATAGAGTTTGCGTAAGTGAGTAATTCAGTCATTTTTCTGTCTCTCTAATTCGATTTGCTGGATGGCTGCCTTATCTTCATTGCAGTTCTCTAGCGCAGTTAAAAGTGATTCGTTCCACAGGAGGCTTGATTGCCATGTAAACGGAAGCTCTGGGGAGGGTATGGGGCATTTCCTAGTCAGACTTTGCGGTATCGGTACTGGCGGAACCTTGACGTATTTGGTCGGCGTGTCTGAGCAACTCACTAGCAGCATTGCTAGGCACAAGCTGAGAAGCGCATTTATCAGTCGAAACCTCCTGAATGATATACTCAACTCGCTGCTTACTCTTGGCATTGTTATTTTCCTGAGATTCATAAGCAGCCTTGGCTATCATGTTGAAAACCGACATTGAGCGAATAACAGATGAGGTAACTAACTGCTGACTATTGAGTTGCTCTTTGGCGTTAGATGCGGCATCGGCGTTAGATTTGTACTTAAAGCCGAATATCAGGCCAGAGAGTAAGAGCAGTAGAGCCGAAGCTGTTAGCAAGGTGGCTAAGATAGACTCTCTGCTCATAACCATTACCCGTTAGCTAAATCAATTGCCTTGACGAAGGTAGCGAAGTCATAAGGCTGACTTCCGTTCTCATGGGTAATGATTGCCTCCAGTAAAGGGATCATCACCCGACTATCCGTCACGTCGATAACCTTGTCCGCGTCAACACCGACTTGTTTAGCCACGCTGTTGATATAAGCCTCGGTATCGTTTTCAACAGGAGGGGCCCATCGGTTAATGATTTTCCTGACGGTATTTAACCCGTGTTTCTTTTCATAGTTCCGCAGAATGATAATCATTGCGCGTATACCATATTCAGGAGCTGTGAACTGACAGAATGACTTATCAGTACGCTCTGACTTGGGCACTAAGCCCTGCCAATCATCTCCCCATCGAATATTCCCCGGGTTGTTATTTCGAATCCCACGTGCGCCGCTAGTGCTGGTCATTTCTCACTCCTAATTTGTTTCCGATAAAGCGCATAGCGAAAGCTCTAATTGAGTCCACGCCAATAAAACCGACTGCGCCACCAATACCTACAGATAGCGTCTTGGGTAAGTTTAAATATTCAAAAGCAGAGGCGAATGTGAGCGTTAAGGCACCACACAACAGCCCTTCAAGTAACATCTTTTTCCATCCGCCGCTTGTGTAAGCAATTCTTAGAACAGACATCACGACTGCCATAAGCACCGCCCCAACAGGCGTATCTCCTGACCACCAACTATGCAGGAGTCGTCCCCATTCAGAGACGGTATGAGGGTCATTATTCATTTTCATTTCCACCCCCGAGTGGGGATTTGTAGTAAGGGATTCACCGCCAGTCAGTTGATAGTATCTGTGTGGGATAATTGGGATTGACTTGCGGTGAAATAAAAAAGGCCTCACCGAAGTGAAGCCTTGAAATTTGGTTCCCCAAGGCGGATTCGAACCGCTCCTTCACCCGGTTATGAGCCGGACGCATTGACCTATTATGCTATTGGGAAGTTGGCGCGCCATCGAGGAATCGAACCCCAAACCGTAGAGGTAGAAGCTCTATGCTCTATCCAATTGAGCTAATGGCGAAAAATGGTGGAATTACACCATATAAAAAACCCGCCTATTTGAGCATTATTAAGAGGCTTGGCGGGTGTATTGAAACTTCCAAACGTATCACGACCTAGAGTGACCCATGCCATGTAGAGGTTATGAGGAAGACTATTAGAAAACCGCAGGGTAACACTCACAGGTGAAAGCATGATTGCCAGTTAAGCCTACGGCATGTTTGGTTGTGATGGCTGGATGGCGATGACACCCGTAACCTTTTTTAGACTGGTTCAGCTTCCAGTATTCGCTTTATTATCACAACGAAAAGCGCACTCATTTAATGCCGCTGACTGATAGTCGGAAGCTGTGAATGCGCTCATCTGTTGTGTGCCCGTTATTAATCACACCGGGCCAGTGCGCCAGATTAGGTAGCAGGGAACTGGAATACCCAGTGGCTAGGTTTCTTAGGCCGCTGCCAACTTATAATCATCGTTTGCATTTATTTTTAGATGATAAAAACAATCGCTAACCATGACGAAAACTCCATAAAAAAACCCCGCCGAGGCGAGGTTTAATGTTGGTTTGCTCAGTTCGCTTTTACTCCCAGAGCGTACCTGAAATATACTCTAGTGATTGCCCAAGCCTTTTAGCTATTCGTGCTTTATGCTGCATTTTGTAGAATTTCTTTCTTCAATTCACGCTGAGCTGCATAAAATAATTCTCCTTCCAGTATTGATTCAGCCCATTCCATTCTATTTCGCGCCTCTTTCGATGTTATGCCAGTGATATAACTTAAAGACCGCTGAACATCTTGCGAGCTTTTGCACTTGCAGTATCTTAATCTTGCTACTGAGCGGATCGGGTTATCTCTGCCGAATGTTTTAGTAATTACGCGTTCCATAAAGTCAGCATCATCAGATTCTTTGGCGAGAGCGATGATGTTGGCTGCTGAAGATTGCGGTACTACTAAGTCACGTGCCTTGCGCATTAACTCTTCCCCTCGGTAGCCCTCACAGAAAAGCTGAGACACCACCTTTTCTATTTGCTTCCCCTTCTGCTCACTCCATTCACAACGCATCATTAGACGACCAAGGATGTTGATTTCTCCCCTGTCATATTCTTCGTTGCCGAGGTGCTGGCCCCATAATTTAAGGAGGTGACGAATCCATGCTCGCTGCGACTCGTTGATAGTCTTCCATCCGTTACCGAATAAACGCCGCATATCAGCCGACGATCGCACACCTGATATTTTCACCACTAACCGGTAATCGTGTTCAATGCGCATTCTTCTTCCTCCGCTTATTGCCGGGTTGGGCTGGATAACTCTGTGGGGTTTTGTACTGGACTGTTGGGGTTATGGGTGAGAAGTGGTTAAGAAGTTTGGTTAGCCAGTACATCGCATACCGTCCTTGTAAGTTTCAAACCAGAATACGACCGGCTTATCGATAACCTCAATTAATCCAAATCGCTCAGCAGTTCTTATATTCACACTAGATTTCCTAGCTCTTTCAACTTGTAGTGAGACTTGCCTTCTGAACACTTCAAGTTCATATGCTGATTTCATTAAATTGCATGGAGCACAAGCCGGGAAAAGGTTATCCAGAGATTCAGCAGAACAATTAAAAGCGCCTCCACCGGGCTTTCGAAGCAATGCTTCAACATGATCTGCATGCCATCCTTTTTCTGGCAGCTCACATCCGCAATACGCACAGCAGCCACCGAACTTCATACGAAGAAGTGTCCGCTGCTTAGGGGTTAATTTCATACCCACCCCCTCTGCTTAATTAGCCAAGTCATAACTCTACTCCCATGCATTGCTCTATCAGGCCAGCCTCGGCGAATTCAGCCTTTGCTATTTTCATGGCCTCGCTGCTTGAAGGGATATTGAGGCTACATGAGGCTATAACTTTGCACCCGAATCTAACTCTTAATCGGTTTAGAAAGGTTGACCTGACTATGAATTGACTGTTGAAAACGTTATTTCTGCAGAACAAATATTCAGTAGTTTTCATACTCCCTCCCTCTGCTTAATTAGCTCTCTGGTTTTCTGCCTGTAGTGCGTCGCAAGTTGCTTCAACTCTTCCCGCGTCCATTTCTTTACTGGGTGCGGACCCATCAAAATATCGAATGCCTCCTGCCCTATTTTTTCAATAAGGTTCGGCGTGTAGTTTTCGATATTTCCTGATAAGTGCTGGTTACAGGGGGCGCATTGCTTATGGCAGTTGGTTTCGTCATAGCGGGTCGCTGGAGAGGCTCCACGCGTTCGATAATGCCCTGCGTCATACTTACCCTCATGATGACGCCCACAGCTAATACAGGGCTGCTCTGCGTCCCTTGTGCGGATGTATGTATTGAATGCTGCTTGGGCTTTACTGTGGAAATAACTGAGGGGTTTTACTTCGAGCTTTCTTATCTGGTGGTGACGGCGTTCTTGCTGTGCTTCTTTTTTGCGCTTTGATTCTCTTTCCTGTCGCTCCTTGAGCCTTTTCTTCTCCCTTGCTGCTATCCCAACTACTACCCCGCATTCCGGTTTACACCACCATTCATTCTGAAACCGAGGATGAAACCATTCTCTGCAATCAGGGTTCTTGCATCGGCGTCTTGGCTTGCGCATCACTCCCTCCTAAATCGTAATAGTTCGGATCTTTAGCCAGAATCACTTCGTCATCTTGCAAGCGGCGCGTCTCAGTCATCAATCGACCACGCACTACGATGTGATGCTTGCAGTCTTTGTCATCCTCTAATCGCCTTACCGTGTATCGGTGAACGTGTAGCAGCCTAGCGACCTCGGAATAGTTGTGCTTGTTCTGATTAAGCATTACCGGTATTGATGTGATGTGTTCACTCATTCTTCCTGCTTCCTCTGTAGTTCTCGGTACTCGCACTCGTGAGGTATTGTTAGCTTCAGCCCTCTCTGGTGCGCCCATACATCTATGTCATTTAGGTATTTGTGCATTTCACCAACATCTAGCAACTTGGTCGATTTAACCCAAACTGTTTTCCCCATGATGGTTATTGGCTTTGCTGGGCAGAATTGCTCTTTAAGCCACTCGTGAACCCATTCTTCAGAAAATGATTCGCTACTGACAGCCGTAAGTTGCCCTGCCATTTCAGCATTCCATTTCCACATGAGATTGTTTTGAGATAGCGACCGCTTTTCACGGTACTCTGAGATTTTTATTCGCCAGCGTTTGCCAGTGGAGATTATTTCTTTGAGGATTTGCCAGAGTTGAGACTTGTTGGTTTCATGCAGGATAAACTCCCGCAATGGTTACTCTCCTTTCTGGTTATTCCAGTTTTCTACTGCTTCCTCATGCTTGATACTTTGTTTGCCTTTCTTCCCGCATGATAAGCACTCAGCCCAACGACTCCTTGGTCTTTTCATTTCTTCACTGTGCCTTCTAATTTCGGGTAACGTGAAAAATACCTTGTGCGGGGTCTTTTTCTCCTTGAAAACCAAAGCATCCCCGCCGCAATTGCAATGTTTTAACTGCTTTCGTGATTCAACCATTACTTACCTCTAAAGTTATTTTTACTTTCTCTGCATACCATGGCCAGAAAATTTGACTCACAAATCATTGCCGTTCTAATTTCAGCACTAAAACGAAATCCTAGTTTGTTTGACTTTCCCACTGAGCGCTTTCTCTTCCTGTGAACCTTCCTTGCATGCGAGGCTTGTAGCTCATCTCGTCTTTCCTTTGAAGCGTAAACACCTTTCGCCGGTATTTTCCGGTATTGACCCTGATAAGAAACTAACAGGTCATGAACATTTGTAAATTTAGCCATTATAAATACACCGTCTCGCTGATTATTTTGCCGCAGAAGTCGCACTTAAGCGTATAAATAACATACTGCTTAACAGGCCTCGTTGATGTTGAGTCATTGAAAACTTTAGTCCTGTGCGGTTTCCGGTACTCGGAATATTGGTGCATACCGATAAAGCACTTCCAGTTTCTACGGTCATCCATCACTCACCGCCTTTCATCATGAGGAATACGATGCAGATAGCTCTGCGGGGATTTGAAGTGAATCCGGTAGCGAAATTAGTTGGATGCGTTGAAAGCCCCATCCATTCACCCAGAAAATATTTAACTCCTATATGGTTTTCTTCAGCTAGTTGCCCAGCCAAACTCCAATCTGAGCACCACTTAACGCCTCTAGGAATATTCATTGCATCCGATACTGCAAGCTCAATCTGCTCGTCACTCATCTCTTGGTAATTCATCATTTCAGGCATCCCCATAGCTCTTCTGTCTGTTCGCGGCGTTCCTGCAAATCGTTAGCGGTGATACAAGGCGATATACAATCTGCAAAGATAATCTCGCCTTCCAGTGACTCGACCCATCGCCAGCCTTGGAATATCGAGATAGATATTTTTCCCGGAACTTCTTTCGGGAATTGCTCTACGTTCTGTAGCAGGTACTCCATGGCGTCTTCACGGGACACAGAGTACTTGTAGTTAATGTTTGGTGTCACATCCCTCTCCCTACGCATGAAAATGCTTAATACAGGCGTATATCAGAGCAAAACTGACAAGTAATGCCTCAAGCCTGATTATGTATTTAATACCCAGAGCTTTGACTGCGTTTTCCCAAGTAATAAAACTGATGAAAAGAACAATCAAAGGAGTACTGAAAACCATATATAAATAAAACCCTAAATCACTCATATCCCTCTCCTACTGACATAAAAAAACCGCTTTAAGCGGTGTGGGGGTTATCCTGCCTTCTGGCCTCGCCAGTTTGATTTAGGCTTAGCCTCATCCTCGTTCTGAGCATATCGCGCCGCCACTTCTTGCTGGTCTATCCGGGTAAAGTGTCCGTTTCGCCATCCCATGTAAAACGTCTTTGGCTCACCTGATCGGTATTTACCGACAATTATTTCAGCTATACCTTTAAACTTACTGTTCTCGTCATAGACTTCATCACGGTAAGGAAAGATGACAACATCCGCATCTTGTTCTATTGACCCTGACTCGCGCAGGTCTCCGAGAGTTGGTCGCTTATCAATTCGACTTTCTACCCCGCGATTAAGCTGAGATAGGAGGATTACCGGAACCTTGTTACGCAAGGCAAACTGTTTCAATCTCCCCGTGATGTAAGAAAGCGCTAAGGCGTTTGTCTCCGCCTTGGGCTTTTTGATGAGTTGTAGGTAATCGATAGCTAAAAAGCTAAGTCCTCCATCTTGATTCATGCGTTCTGCGTGAGAAATGATTTCATCAACAGTGAATGCACCATCTAGCACATAGTTATCTTCATCTTGGAGTTGTGACGAGGCAACAGTTAAACGGGTGAATTGCTCGTCAAGCATATCGTTTGGGTTACGCAATGCTCCAACTGCTAACCCACTCCTGTCTGCAATGTGTCTCTCGACAATCTGCATTTCAGACATTTCCATCGAGACAAATAATCCGCGCCCCTTGCTGCGTCCGATGCTGTTGGCGATCATGATTGCCAGCTCGGTTTTACCCATACCCGGGCGTCCGGCCAAGATGATTAAATCGGTACGGTCAAAGCCGCCGTATTTATCATCCATCGGTTCAATACCAGTTTTCAGGTAAAGCCCAGACTCTTCTCCTTTGGTTCGTTGCTCAAGAACGTCCATGTAATCCGTCATCATGTCACCGATGCGGCGAGGGAGCCGGTCATTGGTTTCAAATTGGATTGTGGAAAGTTCCCCAGAAACCTCAGTAAGCACATCGTTGATGTTATGAGTGTTGATGCCAGATAGCGATTCTAACGCGCTGCAAAGCTTCTCCTTTGCCTGTCTAACCATCCAGCATTGACGGACCTTCTTGGCCCAAACTTTGATGTTTGACGCCGATGAACTTCGCCGGGCTACTTCCATAACCAAATCCGATGTTTCTGCTGGAACGCCATGTTTCACAGTGAAAATATCAATCGTCTCAACTTGGTCTAGCAGACGAACAATTACTCGATACATCGCTCTAAGGTGGTGGTTAGCGAATGCCTCAACTGGCAGCTTGCCAACGATGTCACGGGTGTCTATGTGGTCACCTTTGGCGATCATCGCGGCGACTAGCAGCTCTTCAAATTCCAAACTTTCCATGGTTAATCCTCGCTAGACAGAATCTCGTCGATTTTCTTTTGGGTCAGCGCGGTATCTATTCCAAACCGCTTACCGTCTGAGTTTTTACCGCAAGCCCATTGGGTAGGTGTGTAACCGAACTCGATATACCCGTTAATCATCGTGTCCACGTCTGCTGGCTCTTTCCCCGTTTGTTTGCAGTATTTCACATGCGACCGGTACAGGCGGTTAATGCCATCCTCTGCGGTTTTGGTGATTACGTTCATGCGGGGTAACCCGTATTGGTCGGCTTTGCAGTTCCAAGTGTCGATAAAGCGTTGGTGATCGAATTGGACTGGCGATGATTTCTTGCGAGTGGATTTTGGTTTTTCAGGTTTTGATTTCTGGTCAACCGAATCATTCCCCTCTGGGGATATAGGGGTAATATCTTTTATATTTTGAATAATATCTTTTGTGTGTTCCGTTTTGGTAACACCTTGAGTTACCGGTTTGGTAACATTTTTTGTTACCGCTTTGGTAACAATGTTCCCTATTTGGTTACAGTCTGGAATTCGCCACTCGGATATGTTCTTATTCGGCCCAATTCGTGAGCCTTCTTTGAGTAAAATATTCATTGAAATCAGTTCGTTTTTAGCAATGTTTGCTTTGGGTCTACTGATTCTACAAATCTCGGCTAACTGGCTATCTGCGATGCGGTCCATCTTCTTCTTAAAGCCATACGTTTTACGACATACGGCGTGCGCCACCTTGGCCTGATTGCGAGTTAGGTTAGCCCCTATCAGTTCCTCATAAAGCGTCATTGCTAACATGATGAAGCCATCATCAGTATCAGCCACTTTCCGCTCCGAATATTCTTGAATAGGCTCACTTGGAACCAATGATAAATGTCTAACGGCTACCATGTTTGACCCCTGCTTTAGCTAGTCTAAACTCTCCGATTAACCGCGCGGCAAATGCACGATTGTTAGCGGCTACATCAACCAGCCCTACAGGGCGCTCAGGTTGGTAACGCTCCTCTTTTTGCTGGAAATTACTACGCTTTTTTGTCATAATTACCTCGTTGATTGTTCTACAGTTCCAAAGCAAGTTGTGATGAAGCTCGGTTGCCGCCGGGCTTTTTCTTTGCCAGTAATTCTTCCATTCTCTCCAGCTTCTTCTCTAACCGGCTCATTGTTCCGACTAAATCAAACTCCGGTGTTTCCATTCCTGCATAAGCCAATATCAAACTCATTAGCTTCATGGTGCTGTACTTCTGTTTGCCTGTAGCAGCCTTTAATCGGCTTACTGCGGCTTCATTCAGGCCAAGCATCTTTGCGAGCTTTGTCTGACCCCTTAGTGAAATCTTCGAGAGTAAGTAGCTCTCTATCTGCAAGGCTTTCTTGCGTTCTTTTGCGAACTCCATTTGGTAATATCCTTGTGTGTTTAGTTGAGCGATCAGCTAATAGCTGAATGCCGTAAATAGATTGGGCTATTCGGTGGGGTTGCACTTTTCAGTGCTCGATTGAATGGTGTTAATCGGGTTTTTTAGATAACTTGAACTTCACGTTTACTACTAGGGAATGGTTTAAGCTCTTCTGCGATAACTTTTCCATTCTCAAAAATTGTTACAGTGATGTTTCTACCAGAAGAAATAGCTTTGCTAATTGCACTTTGTCCACAGTTAAAAGCCTCTGCTGCTTTTTCCTGACCGTTCCTAGAAACAAATGCTGAAAGGGATAATTTTTCCATACTGCCTCCTTAATTACCTACCCATTATTACTAATAGTAATTAATTAGTCAACACTAAAGGTAATTGGAGAATATTCCACGCGGTTATAAAATAGATAGATGAAAAAGAAACCACTAACACCAGAACAAATCGCCGATGCGACTAGGCTTAAAGCGATATTTGATAATAAAAAGAAAGAGTTGAGCTTGTCTCAAGAAACTCTTGGAGAGGCTTTGGGTATGAGTCAGAGTGGGGTTAATCAATTACTGAATGGTTCTAATGCGTTAAGCCACACTCATGTTGCGAAACTTGCGAAGATACTTACGGTTTCTGCCGAAGAAATTAGCCCATCTTTAGCATTTGAAATTAGCGACATGTATGTAACGATTAAAAATCCGAGCGCCGTCATCACTCAGCATACGTACCCTTTATTCACAACAGCTCAGGCTGGACAATTCACCGATGTAGATGGGTTTACAGAGAAAGATGCAAGATGTTGGATAGCTTCAACCAAGAAGGCATCAAAGAACTCATTTTGGCTTGAAGTTTCAGGGCACTCTATGACAGCTCCACAGGGAAGCAGGCCAAGTTTTCCAGAAGGAATGCTGATACTGGTAGATCCAGAGGTTCCAGTTGAAAGCGGTGATTTCTGTGTGGCTGGAATTCACAACGACTCAGAGGTGACGTTTAAAAAGCTTGTATGGGAAGACTGTACAGCATGGCTTGAGCCATTAAACCCTAACCCACGCTACCAAAGCATCGAGTGTAATGAGCACTGTAGGATTATTGGCAAGGTAATCAAGGCACAATGGCCCGAGGATGTTCTCAGCTAGGCGTAGCTGTAGAGGCTAAGATGCGGTTTTTGTGAAAAATCTATAAATGTTAACATTTAGTATCCGAAGAGTTCTTCTCAGGTAAAATTTAT
>NZ_FOGC01000002.1 GCF_900111105.1 Rosenbergiella nectarea
TCTGCATCACAGAGCATCCTATCGGGTGCTGTTTAATGCAATCAACAAGGAATAAATAATGGCGACACCAGATTGGGAGGCCATCGAGTCGGCTTACCGTGCTGGCTCGTTGCCACTGAGAGCTATTGGTGAAAAGTACGGGATAAATCACGCAACAATCATCAAGAAAGCAAAAAAAGAAGGCTGGCAAAGAGACTTAACCGAACAGGTAAGAACAGCCACTAATGCCAAGTTAACCAAATCGGTAACCAGCAAAGGTAACCAAGCAGGAGTGGTTACCGATGAGCAAATAATTGAACAGGCTTCTGATGAAGCTGCTTCTGTTGTGCTTGCCCATCGTGAAGGATTGGCAGCATGGCGAGGTATAACCAATAAGCTAAGAGTGTTCCTCGAGGATACTAAAATCACCGAAGACAATCACGCTTCGATGTCTCGCTCAATTACGGCCGGTGTCGACGCTCAAATCAAGGTCATCAAAGCAGAGCGCGAGGCCTATAACATCGATAGCGGCGAGAAGCATTCATCTACCGATACCTTATCTGACTTGATGGACTCATTATCTAAGGGGTAACCATGAAGCCAGAACATCTCGCATTACTGAGGGATAAGCTCTGGCGACTGAATAACCTCTACTGGATAACAGACAAAGAGGGTAAGCCAGTTCGGTTCAAGATGACTCCGGAGCAGCTTGAATACTTCGAAGGTATGCATACTCGCAACCTGATTCTGAAAGCACGTCAATTAGGATTTACGACTGAGGTCTGTATTATCCAGCTTGACGCGGCGTTATTTGAAGCCGCTAAGTGCGCTCTCATTGCTCACACGCTGAATGACGCTAAACGACTGTTCAGAGAAAAAATTAAGTACGCCTACGACAGGCTCCCTGACGAAATCAAAGCAGCTAACCCAGCCAGTAATGATGCGGCGGGTGAGTTGGTATTCAGTAAGGGTGGCTCTCTCTACATCAGCACATCATTCCGGGGCGGTACGCTTCGTTATTTGCACGTTTCCGAGTTCGGGAAGATATGCGCCAAGTTTCCAGACAAAGCCCGTGAGATTGTTACTGGGGCATTCGAAGCGGTATCTACCGATTGTTTCACGACAATTGAGAGCACAGCAGAAGGTCGGGCCGGGTACTTCTTCGATTACTGCAACACCGCTGAAAAAGCGCAAATGCAGGGGAAGCGACTATCTAACCTCGACTGGAAATTCTTCTTTTTCTCATGGTGGAAGAACCCGCTCTACGCAATTGACCCCGTAGAGCCTCTACCGCAGCGACTGAGCGATTATTTCGCAGAGATTGAGGCAAAGCATGGCATATCGTTAAACGAGCGCCAGAGGGCTTGGTATTACGCCAAAGAGAAAACGCTCGGCTATGATATGAAAAGGGAATATCCAACCATTCCAGCCGAAGCATTCCAGCAGTCGGTTGAGGGCGCTTACTACGCTAAGCAATTTCGATCCCTTTATCAGAACAAGCGTATCGGTGAATTACCGAATAACTCACACCTACCAGTGATGACTATCTGGGATATTGGCGTAAGTGACTCAACGGCAATCTGGTTCGTTCGTGTCGTTGGTGAGGAGTATCACATCATCGATTATTACGAAAACAGTGGTGAAGGCCTACGTCATTACATGAAGGTGCTCAAGGATAAAGGCTATGAGTATTCCGAGCATTGGGGGCCGCACGATATAGATAATCGCGAGTTTGGTTCTGACGCGAAAACGCGACGAGAGCTGGCTAAAGAAGGTTATGAGATAGACGGCGAGAATTACACCCTTACATTCAAAGTAGTTCCGAAAATTGGTGTCGCTGACGGTATCGAACAGGTCCGTGAAATCCTACCTAAATGCGCTTTCGATGAGCAGAAGTGCTCCGATGGAGTGCTGTCTCTTGAAGGCTACCGCAAAGAGTGGGACGACAAGCGAGGCTGCTGGAAAGATAAGCCACTTCATGACCATACATCACACGGCGCTGACGCCTTTCGATATTTCGCAGTGACGAGAGCTAAACGTAAAGTCGTTACATCCGTCCCTGTCTCATTCAGAAGATAAAACAATGGCAAATTACGCATACATCAATCCTGAATATTCCGAGGCAAAAAAGTCATGGGATTTAGTTAAGGATTGCGTGACTGGAAGCAGGGCAGTGAAGAAAAAGCAGACCGCTTATCTCCCGATGCCCGACCCGACAAATAGCAGCGAAGAAAACAAAGCGCGCTACCAGGCTTTACTCAACCGGGCGATGTTCCTCAACGTTACTGGACGCACTCGCCAAGGGTTAATCGGCGCAGTATTCCGCAAGTCAGCAGAAATCAACCTACCCACTGACATTGATTACGTCCAGACCAACGCAAGCGGCGATGGCGTCAGCCTCGAGCAGCTATCAAAGGCTGCTATCGGTGAGTGTCTTGATACGGGGCGTGGCGGATTCTTCGTTGATTACCCTAACACTGACACAGAATCAGGTGTAAGGCCAACCAAGGCGCAGTCAGCGGGTAATAACGCACACGCTCATCACTACATTGCCGACCAGATTATTAACTGGCGCGAGGATGTGATTAACGGCATTAAAAAGTTAACGATGGTCGCCTTTGCTGAGCTTTATCACGTTGATGATGGCGACGAGTTCCAGTTCGAAACGAAGACGCAGTATCGCGGATTGACGTTAGAGAATGGCGTTTATCGTCACCGTGTTTGGCGTGAAAGCGAAGATGTGCCGATCCTCGACACTCGCCCAACCGATTACAACGGCAAGACATTCGACCACATCCCGTTTTATTTCTACGGCTCAGAGAATAACGATGCCTGCATAGACAAGTCACCGCTTGAGGACTTGGCAGAGGTGAACATTCTTCACTATGGCAACAGTGCCACGGTGGAAGAGTCAGGATTCATCAGCAGTCAGCCGACACTAATCTTCACGACTGACGCCCAACCATCAGAATTCTCAGAATGGAACCCCAATGGTATTCAGATTGGCTCAACCAGCGGCTATTGCCTTGGTAAAGTCGGCACGGCGCAAATGCTTCAAGCCAGCGAAGGAAACTTATCCCGCACACTGATGCAGGACAAAGAAAACCAGATGTTGATGATTGGCGCTCGTATTGTGCAGCAGTCAGGCCAGAACGAAACGGCAGAAGCGGCGAGGATTCGATATAGCAGCGATAACAGCGTTCTTGGCACGATTGCGGGCAACGTATCTGAGGCCATTAAGTCGGCTTTACTTGATGTGCAGCTGTATATGTCCGGCACTCCAACACCTGACGCCATTGTATTCTGGCTCAATCAAGAATTCTTTGATGAAGCCATGGATGCGCAGATGATTCTTGCGCAGGTCCAACTCTGGCAGCAAGGTATCATTGCCAAGTCTGATATTCGTACCAACTTGCGTCAGGCTGCGATTATTGACGCCGACCGGACGGATAAAGATATCGACACGGAACGGGAAGCGGAGCCGCCAGTATCAGGCGTGAACACTGACACAATCGAAGAGGATGAATAACCATGAGTGCAGACGGTCATCTTACTGATAGCGCCGTCCGGCATCAGGTTTATGTGCAGCGCTTCGGGTCGGGCCTCACCACCAAGGCGGTTAAATTTGTGCGCAGAGCAATTAACCGCGCTAAAAAGACCGTACAGGGCGGGTTGAGTCAATACCAGAGTGCGAGATACCAAAGGCAGATAGAAACGCTCAGCAATGATTTGAGAGCTATCTACGGCGATATGGCAGAGCGACAGCGCATTGATTATGGTGTTTTTGCTCAATACGAATTCACTTTCAACACTAAGCTGCTCGGTCAGGTCGTTAAAGCCTCGGTGAAGCTGGCAGAGCCATCGGTTGAAATGATTGCGGCAGCTGTACTAAGTGACCCGCTAGATTTACTGGTCGGCAAAGGCCGTCAATCAATCAATATTGCTGGCGCTATTGCTCAGTTCGGCACCAAAAAGACGGCTGACATTATCAGTGAAATCGGATTGGGTGCTGCGATGGGCGAGGATTCACGGCAGATTGTGGCTCGGCTAACCTCGCTCGGCGTATCGCATGAAGAGCAAGCGTCATCGCTAGTCAGCACGTTAACCAACCATGTATCGGCATCAGCTCGCAATAAGACGTTCAGCGAGAATGACGACATATTGGAAGGTAAGCAGGATATCGCCACACTCGACGGTCGCACAACGGCATTCTGTCGCTCAATCGACCATCGAATAATTCCGCTAGATGGTCCATCGCCGCCGTATCACTGGCGCTGTCGAACAACTCAAGTTCCCGTACTCAAAGCAGAATATCGCCGAGAGATACCTGGCTCCGTTCGCCCAGCAGTCGGACCCGATGGCGCGCAGCAAGTTAGCAGTAAAACGACTTACGGTGACTGGCTTGCTAGACAGCCTGTTAGCTTCCAGCGTGAAGTGCTAGGCGAAAAGCGCTACCAGTTATTCAGCAAGGGTGATTTAACGCTGGATAGGTTCGTAGACGGCGAAACCGGCAAGCAATACACCCTAGGCCAACTCAAAGAATTAGAGCCACATGCTTTCGAGCTTGCTGGACTGAATTAATCCATACCAACCACTGGCAGAGCCAGTAATCATTCATTCAGGAGAATGTAATGCTCAAATATCAGATTACCTCTGAGGAATTCGCACAACTCGAAGAAAGCCAGCAAGGTTTCTACACGCAGAATGGCGAAGTGTATCAACTGGCAGTCGAAGGAATTCCACAGCCTGACGTAGATGGCCTTAAGCGCCAGCGTGACGAGCTGCTAGCTGAGAAAAAGGCAGAACAGGAAAAGCGGCGAAAGGCCGAAGCTGAGGCCCAGCAAATAGAGCAGGAGCGACTGGCAGCAGAAGGTAACTACAAGCAGCTATTCGAGTCTAGCCAGTCGGCTACGGCTGAATGGCAGCAGAAGTATCAGGCGCTACAGCAGCAAATTGAGCAAAGCAGCATCAATCAGACTGCTATCAAGTTAGCTACTGATATTGCAGACGGCCCTAATGCTGAAATCCTCTCAGAGTTCGTTACACGCCGATTAAAGCTAGTTGACGGACAAGTTCGGGTGACTGATGCAAGCGGTAACTTGACAGTCAGCTCAGTTGATCAGCTCAAAGAAGAGTTTAAAAACGATCCTCGTTGGGCCTCTTTGGTCACAGGGTCGAAAGCAAACGGCGGCGGGGCCGCACCTTTACGTGGGAGTCCTACGAAAGAATATAAAACCATGACTCAAGAGCAGCGTCTTGAGTTCGAAAAACGCGACCCCCAAGGTTATCAGCAAGCTCTTAACTCTGGGCAATTTGGCAAATATTAAGGAATAAAATATTATGGCTTCAGTTTCACTTTTAGAAGTTTTTAACCGCCCGGTCGTACTGTCCTATATGGACGTTGACCCACTCGTACCATCACCTTTTGTACAGTCAGGCGCTTTCGTAGCAGACTCTCGCTTGAGTGCGCTGCTATCTGGCGGCTCACCGACATTCGTTGTCCCATATATCGGCGGCATTGATGCAGGACTTGAGCCGAACTACGGAAACACCATCTACACCGATATTGCGATGCCTCGTGATATTCAAGGTGGTTCAATGCAAGGCCGTGTTGCTTATCTTAACGAAGCATTCCGCGAAGCATCTTTGCAGCGCTATCTGACGCAAGTGAACTCCCTTGAGTTGATTGGTGGGAAGTTAAACCAGTTATGGCTTAACTCTGCGGAGAACCGCGCTCGTGCAACTCTAGTCGGCCTGCGTAACTACGACCAAGCCAACGGTAAAAAGCTAACCACTGACATCAGTGCGGCGACCGCCACAGCGGCAACAGGCTTCTCTTTCGACGCTTTCGTTGATGTCGAGGCAACTATGCGCCCAGCCAACCGTGGCAATGGCGTAATGGTCGTTCACCCGCAACTCGCTGCCAAAATCCGCAAGAACAACCAAGCAGAGCTTCTGCAAACTCAGGCTAACATTCCCCCAGTCACTGTGTACAACGGTCGCACACTGGTTGAGTCTGAGCTGGGTACCAAAATTGGCACAGGTGCAAACGCTAAATACGTTTCGCTTCTAGCTGGAGCTGGTGCATTCAGCTACGCACAAATTGCAGGTAATGACGATCTAGAAGTAGACCGTACAGCTGGAACCTCAAACGGTGCTGGTGACCGCGCTTTATGGACTCGCCGCAATATGGTTATCCATCCGCAAGGGTTCAGCTTCATCGCAGCGGAAAACACCTTAACCGGTGGTACCGAGCGTCAATCGCTGTCTGCTTCATGGGGTGACCTGCAAAAAGCGGCGAACTGGGAATTAACTCTCGATCCGCTTGATACCGGATTCCGCTTCCTAATTAGCAACCTGTAAGGAGGTATGCAATGTCTACACCAAAGAATCTGGTAACTCCAGACTACAAATACACCTACCCAAGTGAGCGAGCCTACGCTGATGAATCAACGTCAGCTCTCGGTGCGGAAACCATCTATGACCCTGCAAAATCAGGTGCCGATTATGGCATCACTGACCCTGCTGTCACCGTCAAGGTTACTGCTGGCGGTGCTGCAAATGGCTCCTCAGATAATGGTGCCACGGGCGGTTAATCTACTTTAGCCCCAGCAATGGGGCTTTATTGGGGCTAGCATGGCACAGTACATAACAGTAACCGAAGTAGACAAGTTGTTAGGGGGCGAGTGGGCAAACGACAGCACAAAGCCTAAAGCAATTCTGATGGCGAATGCTTGGCTGTCGGCGCTAAACCTTCAGGGGATTAACCTTGAAGATATTCCCGATGAAGTGAAACAGGCTGGCGCTTATGTCGCATCGGTTGCGGCGGCGGGCAACCTTTACACGCAGAAGGAATCAAGCGGTGTTCTGGCGAGTGAATCGGTTAAGGCTGACGATGTAGAGGTGACTGAAACCTACTACACTGGCGGCACTATTAACGCTGATTCATTACTGGACCCTGACTTGCAACTCGCTTTGGCGCTGCTCGCTCCTTGGAGGTCGAATCCACTCAAATTTAGGGTGTATCGCTGATGGGTATTCGTGACAAGGTTCAATCGAAAGTAGCTAAGGCTTTCAATAACAAGCTATCTGATGCGGTTTACCCCTTCACCGGTAGCTATGTGACAGAGGGTGATTACGACCCGGTTACCGAGCAATCCAATCAGGTCACTCACACCTACACTGGGCGCGGTGTCTTGGGGAAGTATGATGTTAAGCGCATTGATGGCGTCAACATCCTAACCGGTGACATTAAGATTACAGCGCTGCAAAACGAGGTAAGCGAGCCGCCCAAAGTTGACCATATCATCACGACGACCGACCTAGTTACGCATATTAGCCAATCATACAAAGTGATTAACGTTGGCAGTGACCCTGCCGAGGCTACTTACTCGGTTCAACTTCGGAGGGCGTAGCATGGCGCAAGGTTGGGATTTTGACCCGTCATCTTTTGCTGGAAAGGTCGAGGAGGATGTCGGTAAACACCTGAGAATCATATCGATGGCGCTACTTACTGAAATTGTTACCCGGTCACCAGTTGATACTGGTCAATTCAGGGCTAATAACCAGGTGAGTATCGGGTCTCCAGATTATTCTGAGTTAGCAACGGTAGATGCATCTGGTGCGGCAACAATCCAGCAGGGCAGCGCAGTTATCGCGAAAGGTAAGTCATTCTCGGTTATTTATATTCAGAACAACTTACCCTACGCCGAACCACTTGAAAACGGGCACTCAAAGCAAGCACCTACGGGCGTTTACGCCAATTCCTTCCATGGAGTATCACAGGCTTACAAATGACACTCACAGAGATACGTAACGCTGTCATAAAGCGTATGACGGCGCAGGCTGCTATGCCTGCAAGTTCTGTGACCTACCCAAACGACCCGACTTTCGAGCCAAGCGGAAAAACTATCTGGGCGCGTTTAACTAACTTGCCCAGTATGGCTTCAGCTGTCGAAATTGGTGACGGTCCGGTAACTCACCGCAGCGGAATTATCATCATTCAGCTATTTGTTCCAGTAGGTTCTCGCTCACTGCTTATCACCGAAACAGCCGACAAGTTGCGGGAGTTGTTCGAGTGGAAGACTGACGGTGCGTTGGATTACTTCGCTGTTTCTGCGGTCGATGCCGGTGAAACGGATGGTTGGTCACAGCTAAATATTCAAATCCCTTACCGCGCTTTATAATTTAAGGAGACAATTAAATGTCATCTGGCGCTAAAGTAACGGTTGCTTACACCCGTGAGACAACCCCCGGCACGACACCTGCAAGCGCGACATGGGATATTTTTCGTCGCACGTCCTTCGGTGTTAAGCCAACGCAAAACATGAACGACAACAACGAAATCGGTGGTACTCGGATGGCTCAGGGGCGAACCCCTGGAACAACCGATGTGGGCGGTGACGTTGTATGTAAAACCCGATACGGCCAGCATGATTCCTTTTTGGCTTCCTGTTTCGGTGCTGATTGGGTCAACGATACCCTAAATATGGGTAACGACCGTATTACCTTCTCACTGGCGACATTCGCCTCTGATATTGGCGTAGCCTCAATCGCTACCGGTTGTCAGGTATCTACCTTGCAAATCCAAATCCCAAACGATGGCGACGTGCAAACCACGGTCACCTTTGCTGGCCTAGGATGGCAGGATAAGGGTGACGGAACGAGCTATTTTGGAACGCCTACAGATACTGACGGTAAGCTTCGATACTCATTCAAAAACGTTACTGCAATCAGCCTAAATGGCGTGACGGGTGGTGATGGGTTCTGTGTTGATACCTTTAATATCCAGTTCGATAACAACATGCAGACGCAGCGCTGTATCGGTTCTGGATCAGGGTTCGCGGGTGCCAATATCCCGACTACCTTCACGCCATCTGGACAGGTTACGTTGTCTTGGTCTAAGAGTGCGTATGAAGCATGGAAGAAAACACTGACCGGTGAGGCTATGCCTTTCAGCTTTACGCTTGAGAACGCAGAAGGCTCTTATACCTTTAACTTCCCATCGGTTCAGGTGGACGGCGACTGGCCTGACGGTGGTAACACGGACATCATTCAGGTTCAGTTGAATATCACTGGTTCCGATACTCCGCCAACTATCACCCGCAAGCCAGCAACTCAGCCAGCACCACCGGCACAAGACGCATCACAATAACCTAAAAAACTTTGCCCGTTTCGCTCTGCATAGCGTCTCGGGCCTTTTTATGCAGAGGTACTATGTTAATTATCAGTAGACGTTTAGACGCAGACGAAACCCGCTGGATTGAGCCAATCAAAGGCCTAAAATTAAAAGTGGGTAGCGTTGAGTCCCACGATTACAAGTCACGTCAGGCCATCGTCCGCCGCCATGTCGACAGATTGGATGCTGCGCTTAATGTTGGCACCAAGGAATTCGACCTGTCGACTATTGGTGATGTGGATTCACTCGACGACTTGCTGCTTGATACCTGCTCAAAATACTTACTGTTAGATTGGCAGGGAGTTGGTGAGATTGTGGATGGCAAAGAAGTAGCCATTGAATACACCCCGGAAAGTGGGTTAGCCCTGTTAAAGCAGAAGCCAGATCTGTACTGGTCAATCCTCAAGACCGGTTCTGACATCGCTCAAGGCATCAAAGAGAAGAAAGACGATGCCGTGGGAAAGCCATAGCCGCGCAGAAGTGGCTTAGCCGATACTCTGGCCCAGAAGGTGAGCGCAACCGGTGGCGAGAGGAAAGGTTGGGGCTTAAGCCAGCCGAAGAGCCAGAGATTGACGAACTAACTGCCCTTATTCTCTCAGCCTACTCAGTAATTAGCCGAGGTAGGCAATATGCTGGCATGGCTGCCTCACCGCTTCCCTTGTCGCTGAGTGACATCGACACATATCTTCGCAGTAGGCCCATTCAAGTTAATCGAGAAATGTTTGAGCAAGCGATATTTGCACTCGACGATGTTTATCGTGAAGAAGTGATGAAAGGAGACGGAGAGCCCGAGGAAGATGAAGAGTAATCATTCACCTTCACCGTAATCAGGGAAGTTTTTGCGGAAAGCGCGGTCCATTTGTTTTATTTTTTCAGCGACATCTGACGTCCACTTTTGCATTTCCTCAAATGATTGTAGTTGCTCAGCGGTTGGAGCCTTCAAATCTTCAATTTTTGGTGGCGTTACATACTCTTCGAGAATTTTCACGATTTCTGAGTTTAAAGATCTTCCGTTCCTTTTTGCTATCTCTTGAAGCTTGTCTTTTAGCTCAGCAGGCATCCGTACACCATATGGTGCTATATCTCGAACTTTCATATTTTTTGCCGTGTAGTTAAGTTTCTACACAATGTAATGATAATTTTATTGACTATCTATACTCACGATGTATTATTTGTGTAGTGATTACACGATGAAGAGGATGTGTTATGAGTGATTCAAAAATAAGAGATATAGCCCCGACAGGAATTAGATTTCCAGAATGGCTTAAAGCAGCATTAAAAAAAGCTGCTACGGATGAGTGTCGGTCTTTTAATGGTGAGGTTATTAAGAGATTAGAAAGGAGCTTGAGAGAAGATGGCTTCATTAAAGCTTAAATACAGCGAAGCCCTGAAGTGCGCGAACACTAACAGGGCCTCTATCGAAAATAACCGGCTAGGAAATATCGACATGAATATTGTAGCGAAATCAGACTTAAACTTCCACGGAATTCAGTTACAGCCAATAGAACAGATGAATGATATTTGGCTTACATCATCTGATATAGCCAAGGCTCTTGGGTATGCATCAAGCAAGAGCGTATCAACTATTTACTCTCGTAACTCAGATGAGTTTACAGACGCCATGTCAATGGTCATCAAAATGAAGACCAACGGGATAAACAATAACTTACGTGAAAAATCAGTGCGTGTTTTCTCGTTAAGAGGCTGCCATCTGATAGCGATGTTCGCAACTACAACAATCGCTAAAGAATTCCGAAAATGGGTATTAGACATCCTTGACCGTGAAGTCACTCAGTCACCAATCGCTCAACAGTTCACGGACGAGGAATTATGCCAACTTTGCTGGCTGTGGCGTCACGCTACTGGAATGGCTGGTTACATGATGGATGTTGAGCCAATTTTGACAGCGGCAGAGCATCGGCTAGCCCCTGCCTATGTCTCATACCCAAAAGAAACCATCTTTATCCGAAACAAAGTTAGGAGAATGTTGGAACGAGAAACAATGCACATAAAAGCTGATCATAGAACGGAAGATAATTGGCGAGTGCTAAGAAACTTAAGAATACCGGAGTTACATTGATAGGCGTATTGGATGGCGTAAAAAGAAAAACCGCCAGTAGGGCTGGCGGCTTAATCACTTACTTAGATTGGAGACTTACATGCAACAATCAATATCAACTGGTGTAAATGTAGCAAATCCTCACTTATCTGTCGATCCTGATTTATTCCCAGTGATTGAATGGAGTGGTGTAAAGGTTATTACAACTGCAATGCTGGCTACAGGATATGAGACTGATGAAGTTAACATCAGGAAAAACCTATCTTCCAATCAAGAAAGGTTTGAAGAAGGAAAGCACTACTTCCTCTTAACTGGTTCAGATTTAAAGGAATTTAAGGACAGAGTAACTTTCGGTAACTCTGTTGGTAAGAGAGCTAAAAGCATCACCCTCTGGACAGAGAAGGGTGCAGCTAGAATGTCTAAGATAATTGATACAGACAAGGCATGGAGTTTCTTCGAAAAGCTCGAAGATTCTTATTTCAGACCTCAACCATCTGCCGCATTACCTCTTAGCTATGAGCAAGCGCTGGAAGACTTGCTTACCAAGGTAAAAGAGAATCGAATCCTCACGGAGCAGCGTGATGCAGCAATTCAAACTAAGGCTTGGATAGGTGAAAAGCGTGAAGCAACGGCAATGGCTACCGCCTCGGCAGAAAAGCGTAAGGCTAATGCTTTAGCCAACAAACTTGGTGAGTGTAAGAAGCACGCTACCATTAAAGCAGTGCAGCGAGTGACTGGAGAGAAATTCTCTCACTGGCCTATGAAGAAATGGTGTGCAGCTAATGGGTTAACTCCGAAGGATGTGCCAGACGAAACCTACGGAACTGTTAAATCTTGGCCTGCCGAGGCATGGAAGGCTGTTAACGAAATAAACCTTAAATCTCTGTTCTAATCATTAAGTTTAATCACTATCAACCCGCTTAACTGCGGGTTTCTTGCTTCCCTTTGCACTTAATTAACATTAGGATTGCTCTTAACTTTACTAATGGGGATTGGGATATGAGGCAGTTTATTTTTATTATTATCATTTTGGCCGTGGTATTTTTTATTTTCAGTGCAATCGTTGGTTCTTCGCCAGAAGAAAAAGAAAAGTCACAGGCGAGAGACGCGATCAGCTTATGCTGGAATGACCAAGGGAAAAAATCCAATACTCCAGGAGAAGCTAGATTTATCGCTGGGGCTTGCGAGAAAATGGAAAACGATTACAAAACAAAACATGGTGTATCGCCATAGTTCGTCATTAAAAAATATAACCCGCTTCGGCGGGTTTTTTTATGTCCGAGGAAAAGTAAATGGCAGAACAAACATCCCGCCTCGCCGTCATTATCGATAGCTCCGGCGCACAGAAGAATACCGACTCGCTGGCAAGCTCTTTGGCTAAATTGACTCAAGCTGGACAAAAGGCCGCTGATGGTGCTGGTAAGGTTACGAAAGCCACGCAGGACGAATCACAAGCTTTATCTCAACTACTTGACCGTATTGATCCGGTTAATGCCGCGCTCAATAAGTTAGACCAGCAGCAGCGACAATTGGCGGGATTTAAAGCTAAAGGATTTCTCGATACAGATACTTTCGATGCTTACAGCAAAAAGATTGATGACGCTCGCTTGAGATTGGGGCAAATGTCTGAGCAGTTAGTTAAGACAGGGCAATCTTCCAAGCAAGCAGCATGGGCTATGAGAATGATACCCGCGCAGATGACCGATATTGTCGTCGGGCTATCAACAGGCCAATCACCGTTCATGGTGCTTATGCAGCAAGGTGGCCAGCTAAAGGACATGTTCGGCGGTATCGGTCCAGCCATTAGAGGTGTCGGTGGATATGTGATGGGATTAGTTAGTCCGTTCACCATTGCGGCGGGAGCAGTAGCTGCCTATGGAGTGGCATTCTATCAAGCACAGGAAGAAATGGACGCACTTAATAAAAGTGCCAACACGTTAAACAATGTCAGTGGATTAAACCTATCACAGATAACCGCACTAGCGCATAGTGCATCAGCACTAGGCGTTTCATACGGTGACGCAATATCAGCAGTTGGTAGCTTGACGCAATCACTAAGCACAAACGCTGATATGTACCCGCAAATCATCAAAGCATCGAGCGATTACGCAAGCGCCAGTGGTCAAGACCTAAATTCAGTTGTGGGAATGTTCAGCCAGCTTTCCGATTCAAGCGGTAAATCTATTGACCAATTGGACGATAAGTTAGGGTTCTTAACCGCAGCGCAAAGAAAACAGATTGATGCGGCCTTGGAAGGTGGAAACACTGCCGATGCTCAGCGCCAAGCCTTTAGCGCTCTATCCGATAAGTTAGGCGAGCTAACTACAAAACTTAACCAAGGCGCTACTGGGTGGAATAATTTTTGGCACTCACTAGGCTCTGGAGCTTCAAACTCGTGGGAAGTATTCAAGGAAATAGCAGGCGGCAACTACTTAGACAATGCTGATATTAGAAAATACCAGCAGAGAACACAGCAGCGCAGTAACGCCATGAGTAGCGGCACATGGACTAGTGATAATGAGCAGCACTATCAAATGCTCAATGACACGCCAATAATTAAAGCCTATGTCAGTCAGCTAAGTAATTTAGGTGATGCTCAGAAGAAACTACAAGAGCAAAGCTACCTCAAGCAACTTAACACCGACCTGAGCAACAATGCAGACGCGACCACCAAGGCTCGGGAAGCATTAGCGAAGTTAGACAGTCAATTTAAGCAGCAACCAAAGAACATTCAAGACCAAGGACGAAGCGATTATTTAGCTCTGAGGGCGAAATACTCACAAAACCTTGCTGACGCTGAGAGTGCCGCAGCCAAGAAGGATAGAGCGCCCGCAACTAAGGCGTATTCCGAAGATGCAGGCTCAAGGTTAATTGACCAACTCAACCAGCAACACGCAGCTCTTTCCGCTCAGATTGATACGACTGATAAGCTTTCTGCTGCGCAACAAGCGTTAGTGAAATGGGAGCAGCAACTCGCTGACATTAAGGGTAAGTCCACTCTGACCGCCGACCAGAAATCGCTACTGGCTAATCAGGATAAAATTACAGCGCTATATCAGCAAAATGCAGCACTAGAAAGGCAGCAACAGTTAGTTAAGCAAACGGCAGCGTTATCAGGTTATCAAGGCAATCTAAACCGCGACATTAGCAGCCGAAACTCTCAATACTCAAACGATGAATCAGCGGCGTCAGGTGCTAGGAGCGCATACCAGCAAGGAATCCTAACGCAAAGGATCACGCTTGAGCAGCAACTAAACGACAAGATAATCCAGTTGCGCCAACAAAGAACCTCGGCAACTACTGAGATTGACCGTCAGACCATCGACCAAGAGATTGCTATGCAGCAATCAGCGAATGACAAGATGCTAGCAGATTATGATGCTCATACTCAGCGCATGACCGCTATGCGTGGCTCATGGTCAAATGGTGCTGAAAAAGCGTGGCAAGAATACGCAGACAGCGCCTCTAATGCTTCGGGCATGACTCAAACATTGTTTAGTGATGCTTTCTCAAGTATGGAGGACGCTATCGCTTCTTTCTCAACATCTGGAAAGCTGTCTTTCAAGGGTTTTGCTAACTCTGTAATCAGTGATATTGCTCGTATCGCTGCGCGGATGGCTATATCAGGGATTGCCAGCAGTGCTATCGGCGCAGTTAGTAGCTTATTCAGCCCATCAGTCGCAGGTAACGCAGGAACGGCGCTAAGTGGTAACGGTGCGCTAGGTTTATCAACTAGCTATACAAGTTACTTGAAAGGCGGATATGACGGCGGAGGCTTTACTGGTGAAGGCGGAAAATACGACCCAGCGGGCATTGTTCATAAAGGTGAATTTGTGTTCACCAAAGAAGCCACAAGCCGGATAGGTAAAGACAATCTAGCCCAGATAATGAAAGGCTATTCAAGTGGCGGATATGTTGGTGCGCCGACAGGTAGAACACCTTCAACCAGTAAGCAAATAAGTAATAGTGGTGGTTTCAGCATGGGCGATATTAACGTCACTATTGACAGCAATGGCAACGCCTCCTCCAGTTCTGTAAGTGACGGTCAGGGTATCGCTAAACAGATTCAAGCCGCTGTAATTAACACCATCAATGACCAAGCCAACAGGCAGGGAACTCCACTCTGGCGAGCCATTAAGGGGCGGTAATGGATACATTCAGCTATTGCGTCCAAATAGGCGCGACAGGAACGGTGCCGGTGAAGGTTAATTCGGCACAGTTCGACGATGGGTATAAGCAGGTCAGCGGTGTTGGCATTAATTCAGTTGCCGAAACGTGGAGCCTGACGAGTAAGGGGCCGCTGGCAGATATGCAGAAGGTTAGGAATTTTCTCACCTCTCACTGTACAGCATCCTTCTATTGGAATAACCCGTGGGGCGAAAGAAAAATGTATCGAGTTAAAGCCGATTCCATTACGCCTAATTTCGTTACCGGGCAGTATGTAGAGCTATCATTCACATTTGAACAGGCCTTTGCGCCTTAGGAGTAGGTATGAGTATCGAGCAAGAAATTAAAGGCATTATTGATAACGCTATGGCTTTAAATAAGCAAGAGCAAAAAGACTTTACTATGAAGGTTCAAGAGCAATTTAATGAAATATCTCAGCAGATGAATAAGCTAGGACAAATCATCTCAGGTACCGCCTCCGACACACCTAAGCGATCACTTCAAGATGATAGATCGGAAATGCTACTAGTCGTCAGCGATGATGGATATTCAATCAAGGCTGGTAGCCAATTTGCATCATATAGACCTGATGGAAGCATGGCATTCAACTGGGGCAACAAAGAAGGACCTCAATTACCTACTTGTCTAAAATTCAAAGACTACAGAAGCAAAAAATCAGTGGATAACGAATCTGACAGCATTGAATCAAGTCAGCTTGAAAGTGGAAGTTTAAAAACAACTTCAGTTGATATCCATATAGTGGATGGTAAAGGCCAGATGACATGCAGAATGGAGCGTCCATCTGACCATGAATTATCAGAAAAAATTAAAGAGCTTAAAGCTTATGATGTGGATGCTCAGTTGATGTTTGTTGCAGCTTTAATGCCGACTGAACTATTGAAATCGATTTAGAGAAAGGATGGATTATGAGTAAGAAGTATGAATTACTATTTCGTGGCTTAGAAATTACGGGTGACAAAGTTGAGGCGGCTGTCGATGTTAGTGATGCAAAGCTACCCATGTATGCAGGCTTCAGGATTAACGTATCAGTCGATCGTAATTCTGAAGATTGTTTACGCGCCTACGAAAAGGCCGCTATTGAGAAAGCCGCTTCAATCATTATCGATATCGCTGATGAATTAAAAGAAGCGGTCTAGTTTTTATTTGTACTTCACGGGGATTTTTGTAAGCGATATGGCAGCATCAATTCCTTCTTTTCCAAACCAAGCTTGAGATTTTATCTCTTCAAGTGAGTCTGTTATTTCGTTGATGATATTTTCACAATTCGGCTTTGTTTCAATTATTTTTAGCATTTGGCTAACTAATAACTGAACCGCAATCTGATTTGCTTTTATCTGTTTCTTTATTGCATCTAAATGCAGAGCTACTTCTTGATCTAACATCACGCTTCCTTGTTCAGAGGTAATCAGCCATCCCTCATCATTGAGTTACATCAGTGCGTCATCACTGATGGGCTGAGCCAGTAACTTACGCCTGATTTATTCTTTACATAATCCTGATATTTGATCAGTGCCGCCTACGGGCGGTTTTTTTATGGGTGAAATATGTCATTCACAGCAGACTTACAGCAATTAGAACCCGGATCGCTTGTTCAGCTCATTGAAGTGGACGGCACCGAGTTTGGCATGGATAAAGTTCTTCGATTCCATGCCTACAATATTTCCGAAGAGGGCTGGCAGTCCTTCGCAGCGGAAAACTTGCCGTCGATTATCTGGCAGGGTAATGAGTACGACCCGCATCCGTATAAGCTAGAAGGTGTAGATGTATCGAGTGAAGGCTCACAGCCCACACCCACCTTGTCGGTCGGGAATGTGATGAACTACGTGACGGCACTCTGTCTGCAATACGATGACATGGTAAAGGCCAAGGTCAAAGTTCATTACACCTTTAAAAAGTATCTGGATGCAGCTAACTGGAAGCAAGGTAATCCAGACGCTAATCCCAATGAAGAGCGAGAGCGGCTTTTCTATATCAACGCTAAAACCTCGGAAACTCGTGCCCAAGTAGAATTCGAGCTGTGCTCACCGTTTAATCTGCAATCCTTGCAACTTCCGACTCGCCAAATAACCCCTGTTTGTACCTGGTGTATGCGCGGCTGGTATCGCTCAGGAACGGGTTGTGATTATGCGGGGAGTAAATATTTTACTAAGGATGGAACGCCTACAGATGACCCGTCAAAGGATGTCTGCGGGGGGCTGATGGATGATTGCAAGCGTAGAATCGGCGAAAGCTCACCTCTTCCATTTGGTGGCTTCCCCGGTGCCAACTTACAGGGAAAATAATCATGCGTGAAAAGCTGCTTGATGCAATACGCCAGCATGTTATCGCTGAATACCCGAATGAAGCCTGTGGCGTGATTATCCAGAAGGGGAATAAGCAAACCTATATCCCTTGTCACAATGATGCCGACGACCCTCTGAATGCCTTTGTTATGCGTGATAGTGATTACCGGTCAGCCGAACAAGAGGGCGAGGTAATTATGATTATCCATTCACACCCTGATGTGCCGGTGCTTATCCCCTCAGAAATGGACAGAATTCAGTGCGATTACTCTGGCCTTGAGTGGGGTATCATGTCGTGGCCTGATGGGGATTTCTGCACATTCTCGCCACGCACTGACCGAGATTATGTTGGTCGTCCTTGGGTGCTCGGTCACGCTGATTGCTGGTCGCTGATTATGGACTACCACAAGCGAGAGTATGGTATAGAGCTGCGTAACTGGTCGGTACCCTATGAATGGTGGGTCGGCGGCAAGGAAAACCGCTACGATGATAACTGGCGCGATGAGGGATTTATCGAGGTGCAGACCCCGCAGCCCGGTGACATGATAATGATGCAAATCGGCGCACCAGTGACCAACCATGCAGCCATTTATCTTGGCGATAACCTGATTCTTCATCACAACTTCGGTAATCTCTCAACGCGCGTTCCCTACGGTCAATACTTCCGTGACAGGACCGTGCGCATTGTTCGACACAAGGATATTCCTGATGCTTAAAACACTCACCCTTAAAGGCCAAGCGGCTAAGCGCTTCGGTAAGACGCACCAGTTTCACGTCGCCGATTTAAACGAGATGATCCGAGCGATGTGCTCACAGGTGAAAGGCTTTAAAAAGTATCTAGCTACTGCTCATCATGACGGTATTCGATTTGCTTTTTTTTCCGGCAAGAGCAATGTCGGGCTGGAGGGATTTGACCTGACTCGCTCTGAAAATACCTACACCATGCAGCCCATCCCCCGCGGCGCGAAAAGTGGCGGGTTACTGCAAGTAGTTATCGGTGCTGCTGTACTAGGTGCTGCGCTATGGGCGGGACCCGCTGGCTTTGCCGCAATCGGATTTGGTTCAGCCTCGGCAGCGGCTTCAACTGCGCTAACCGGCATTGGAATATCTATGGCACTTGGCGGCGTGGTTCAAATGCTCACTCCGCAACCTAAAATGAGTGTTGGCTCATCTTCCAGTGCTGACAACAAACCGAATTATGCCTTTGGCGCTCCGGTGAATACGGTGGCAATGGGCTATCCGGTGCCGGTGCTGTACGGTGAGCGAGAGGTTGGCGGAGCGGTGATTAGTGCCGGGATATTCTCTAGCGACCAGCAATAACTTAACGAATTCAATCAGGTCACTTCGGTGGCCTTTTTTTATGGGTGAAACATGGCATTTATTCAAGATTACCCGATACAAGGCCGCAAGGGCGGTGCTGCAAAAGCCCATACTCCTGTTGAGCAAGCTGATAACTTACTCTCTGAAGCCAAGCTTAAAATGTTGCTAGCTGTGTGTGAAGGGGAAGTGGAAGGCACGGTCACCGCGCAGCAAATCTACCTCAATGATACGCCGCTGGCCAATGATGACGGTTCGTATAATTTCACAGGGGTAAAGTGGGAGTTTAGACGCGGCACACAAGACCAAGAATACATTCAAGGTATGCCAGAGATTGATAACGAGTTATCAGTCGGGCAAACAATTACTACCACGAATCCGTGGACGCGTCAGTTTACCGATACCTCACTGGATGCGATCCGCATTAAACTCAGTGTTCCGGTGCAATACCAGTATAAAGATAATGGCGATATGGTGGGTACCGTCACCGATTACGCAATTGACCTATCTACCGATGGCGACAGCTATCAAACGGTTGTACAGGGGAAGTTTGACGGTAAAACGACGTCAGAGTATCAGCGGGACCACCGCATTGATTTAGCAAGTGGCGCTAAGTCCTCGGCTATTCGTGTGAGACGTATCACGGCCGACTCTACCGATACTAAACTGGTCAATGCCTTTAAGGTTTTCTCTTTCGCTGAGGTCATCGACAGCAAGCTTCGTTACCCGAATACCTCCTTACTTTTTGTTGAGGTTAATTCAGAGCAATTTACCAACGGCGCGCCGAAAGTCACGGTGAAGATGAAGGGTAAGTTAATCCGCGTACCGGATAACTATGACCCGGTAACACGCTCATATTCTGGTAGTTGGTCCGGTAATTTCAAGCTGGCTTATAGCAATAACCCTGCATGGGTATTCTACGACCTAATTCTCGATAAGATTTACGGCATGGGTAACCGTGTCGATGCCTCAATGATTGATAAGTGGGGCTTGTATCAAATCGCGGTCTACTGTGACGATATGGTATCGAACGGCGCGGGCGGTACAGAGCCTCGCTTTACCTGTAATGCCTACGTGCAATCACAAGAAGAAGCCTTTACCGTGATGCAAGACTTTGCAGCTATCTTTCGTGGCATTACCTTCTGGGGTAACTCACAAGTCATCGTCAATGCCGACGTTCCGGTTGAAGATTTGGAGTGGACTTACACCGCAGCAAATGTCGTCGATGGGATGTTTAGCTATGCCGGAGGCTCATACAAGAACCGCAATACTTCCTGTCAGGTGAGCTATTCTGACCCAGCCAACCATTACTCCGACACTATCGAGGCAGTCTACGACTCCGATTTAGTTGAGCGTTACGGCGTGCAGCAAATGAGCTTAACGGCTATCGGCTGTACATCCCAGAGTGAGGCGCATCGGCGTGGTCGTTGGGCGCTACTCTCCAATGCGAAAGACGCCACCGTGTCATTCAGTGTTGGCTTAGACGGTCACATTCCGCTACCGACTTCAATTATCGGCGTAGCTGACCCATATCGGGCCGGAAAACAAAACGGCGGACGAATCTCAGCAGTTAATGGCCTAAACATCAAACTTGATAGAGAGGTGGATTTCTCGGCAGGTGACCGACTTATCCTCAACTTACCTGACGGTACCTCGCAGACTCGCACCATTGCCAGCATCGCGGCAGATAAGAAGACCATCACCGTTAACACAGCCTACAAAACTGACCCTGTTCCCGGGGCGGTGTGGATTATCGATAGTGACAACCTAGCGGCTCAACAATTTCGGGTAACCTCGATTACGGATAATGACGACGGAACCTTTACGGTTGCCGCTGTTCAGTATGACCCGAACAAATTCCGCTACATTGATGACGGGGTGAAAATCCAACCGGCACCCGTGACGGTTACACCAACCAGTGTGATGAGTGCGCCACAAAATATCGTGGTCACTGAAGTTGACCATATCGCCCAAGGTGTCACGGTAGCAACGCTACAAGCGGCGTGGGATAAGGTCGACGGGGCAATCAATTACACCGCCCAGTGGCGTAAAGATAACGGCGACTGGGTGAATGTCGGCTTGACCAGCGCGCAGGGGTTCTCTGTACAAGGTATCTATGCTGGCGTTTACGATGTCCGCGTCCGGGCAATCAACGCCGCTGATGTGTCCTCGCCATGGGGGTACGCTCAGGGGGTCGCGCTATCCGGTAAAGTTGGCAAGCCCGGAACACCCGTCAATCTACTCGCTACCGATGATGTGGTGTGGAATATCAACCTAACATGGGCGTTTCCTGATGGCTCTGGCGACACCGCGTACACTGAATTACAGGTTGCTACGACTGCTGACGGGCAAAACCCTCAGCTTCTCACACTCGTTCCTTATCCGGGGAGTAATTATCAGCATGGCCCCATGCCAGCCGGTGTACGCCGTTGGTATCGCGCAAGGATAATCGACAAAATTGGCAATAAGGGAGATTGGACGGCGTTCGTTGAAGGTCAATCGAGTATCGATGCCTCTGAAATACTCGGCGACATTACCAACCAAGTGCTGCAAAGCGAAGCGGGTAAACAGCTAGTTGCCAAGACTGACACTAACGTTGAAGGTATTCTACAGAATGCGCTCGATAATAATGCGATTGTCGATCATCAAATGGTCGTCAATGGACAGAATCGCGCTGACATTATCTCAGTAAAAACCACTATCGCAGATAACGACCACGCTTATGCTCAGAAGTTTGACCAAATACAGGCAAGTGTCGGCGAAAATACCGCGGCAATCTCTCAGAAAGCCACGACGCAATTCTCTACAGACGGCACGGGTTCAGCGGTCTTTAGTGTTAATGCTGGCGTGACCTATAAAGGGACTTATTACTCTGCCGGTATGTCTATCGGTGTGCAAGTTGCCGGTGACGGTGGGGTAAGTTCGCAAGTATTATTCCTTGCGGATAGATTTGCGATGATGAGTCAAGCGGGAGGGAAAACTTACTCTCCGTTCGCAATACAAAACGGTCAAGTCTTTATTAATCAGGCTTTCATTGCTGACGGCACGATCACTTCTGCAAAGATTGGCGACTATATCCAGTCAAATAACTATGTGGCGAATAGCGTTGGTTGGAGAATCGGTAAAGATGGTTCGATGGAATTAAATGGGTCCGTTTCAGGTCAAGGCAGGTTCTTACTCGATAACAGGGGAGCAGCTTGGTATGACGCTAATGGGAAATTAGTCTGTTCTATGGGAGCGAGTCGTTAATGGCAGGATTTACAAGTTACTTAACAGGAACTAACTATGATGTGATCAACTCGATGAGCTTCAATTTTGTAATGGATATTATCGACGCCTCGGCGGGAAATGGCAGCAAGACTTATGACGGGCCTTCAATGAATTACACTGCGGTGCAGCTAGTATTCAATCAAGGTACAGGTAGCCGTTCTTTTTCTTACTCGCAAAGTGGTAACACATTAAGCTGGAGTTCAACTGTTGAGTGTAAAATTGTTGTTTACGCTGTCCCGACATCTAGCGCCCCCTATGTTGGTTTTCAGCTATATAACAGTGACGGAACGGTGAAAATTGCACCCAATTATACCCCCATATCTTTGGCGCAGGTCATTGATGTCACACCGACCAAAGGGCAGATAATAACCACAAACGTTACGCAGGGTCGGAGATTCATTGCTTTCCATAGGGCCACTTCCAGCGCAATGAGTAAGGTTCTTTTGCAACAAGGAACGTCAAACGGAAAAGTAAGCCTTAATATTCTGTTTGCCGATGGTACGACACCTATCAGGCTCTATATATTTTCTGATGAGCTTGTTAATCAACCTGTCGGCGGTTTCTTTATGTACTGGAATAATAAGGTGGTATGGCACAGTAATTGTTTACCATTAAATATCATTAGCTCCACGGCAGCACAAGTCACTTCAAGTAACCCGATAGCTTGTATAAGTTGTATTGGAGCCAACTTAAACCCAGCACCATCGCCGTCCAATCATGACTCAATATTCCTTGCGACGGCAGCGGGCACGCTAAATAGCCAATACACCTGCCAGAAGTCAGGATGGGAATATGTTCATAACTTCAATGTAAGTGGTCCAGCGCCAAGTGGTTGGACCATTCCTAATCTTGGCTATATCGACACCAGCGTTTATGACCAGTATTACAAACAGGCGCTAGGTCTTTAACCAAAGCGTCACACAAACAACCCGCTTCGGCGGGTTTTTTATTACCTAAATTCAGGAGCCTCACATGGCAGCAACTGGCACGATAGCGCTTAACGCAAATTCACTCTCAGTCACTGGTTCAGGGACTAAATTCACCACAGAAGCACAGGTGGGCGGGGCGCTTGTAACCTATATCGGCAATGTACCTTACACATTTGTGATTGATTCCATTGCAAGCGATACAGCATTAAACCTCACAACAATATACCAAGGCAGCAATGTAGCAGGGCAATCATTCTCTTTGCTGGACAGGGGGGCATACACCGGTGTTAATGCAGAGCTTGGAGCAAGAACAGCACTAGCAATTCGCAAGGCCAATTACGACAAGATTAATTGGCAGCAGATTTTAACTGTAGACGGTGATATCACTGTTAAGATTGACGATTACAGCCAGTACACGGGGCCATCTTGGCTGTCGCTGGCGAACTCCTTAAGTGGAATCAACACTTCTTTAGGGCAAAAAGCTAATCAATCTGATGTAACTGATGCTCTATCGAAAAAAGCAAACACCTCCGACTTAGGCAGCTTGGCTGCGAAGAGTTCAATATCTTATTCAGAGCTAAATACAGAGCTTCAAAGGTATTCATTCGCCACACGAGGAAAAAGCACCGCTGGCGCAGGAGTCTGGAACTTCTCAAATAAGCCATATGGATTTTCTCAATACGGAACAAATATCCAAGTGAGTAATCGTAGTGACTCTAGTGATGCAGCTGGGGACAATATTTGGCAACATTATTTATCATTAGGAACAGATGGGGTTGTTGCTCATGTCAGGAATATAAATGGCGCATACGGTGCTGACAAACTTTACGGGACGATGAATACTTCAACTAACTCTAGCGGCGCATTAGTTCCAGCCTCACCTATAGTTAGAATAGTTAATAATAAAAAAAATACGAGGCAGGATTTGCTAGGTACTCAAAACGACGAATACACATGGGAGTCAGATTTCGGACTGACCAATGACGAATCGGAAGGATGTAACGTCTCAAAAATAGAAACAGGTAAGTATTTAGTTACTGGGGCCACTTCATTGGCAAAGGACCTGTGGCAAGTTATGGATTGCGGAAATGGTCAGGGTAGGATAATTGCTCTAGCCGAAGCAGTTGAAACAGATTCGGGTATAGAAGTTCATTGCTACAAGCAGAAATATACACTTACTGATGACGGCGACTTGACAGTAGGGCGAGGTGACCTCATAGATATACCTGATAATACTTGGATAGATGTACGTCTAGAAATGCCCGATGATTCGATCTGGAATAAAAAACAGATCCAGCCAACGCAAGATAATTCGACAAAATCCTAAGAGGTAGCCATGGCTTTCCCATCCCCCGCAATAGATTACGTTGAAGCACGACTTACCCCCGAGTCACTTATGCACGTTACCCAATCCTCAATCATCATTCCGACAGATGAGGGGTATGCTGTGGCCGAACCGGGCTATAAGGTGACGAAGGGCAGAACTGTGCTACTCGACGTAAACGGTAAGCTGATGTTTGCCGAAGTGGGGCATGGGGGCTTTAAGACTAACGATGGCATTATCGAGGGTGACGCTCTTGATGATGCCAGAGTGTTAGGAGTAGTGACCTTTATGGTGAAGGAGTTGCCGAGAGGGGAAGGATAAATTACGAGTTTCGTACCAAGGATTGTACCAAAAGTGGTTGGGTATGATATTTTTTTATAAAAAACATTTTGTTAAATTCAACTACCCATAATCGCTTAAATTACTATCGTAATCGCGATCGAACAGGTTTTTCACGTTAGCTTGTACCGAAAGCTGGCGAGTCAGCTGGTAGCGGGCAAAGAGATCTGCCAGCGGATAGCTGCCTCGGACTACACGCACCGTATTGCCATTGGGGCCGGTTGCATCTTGATAGGTCGCATTTTGCCAGGTAATACCGCCACCGATGGTCAGGTCGGGTATAGCAGGGACCAGATAGCTGGAGAATAATTTAAACTGGGTTTGTGGTAGCTCAGGATTAACGCGGTCTTTGCTACTATCTTGCGCAACGTAGCGTGATGCGCTGAAAGTCATATTCAGATTATCGGTGACCGCGCCGTTGACCTCAAATTCTACGCCACGGCTGACCACCCCACTCGCGGCTCGGTAAGCCGTCTCACTGCTGTTGTTGACGTATTGCCCGGTAATCTCTTGACCGAGATTGGTTTGCTCGATACGGAATACCGATAAGGTTGAGGTTAAGCGGCTATCTAACCAGTCAGCCTTCAACCCTGTTTCGTAGTTCTTACCGGTTACGGGTTTTAAGTAATGGCCCGTACGGTCACGATAGGTCTGCGGTTGGAAAATCGAGGTATAACTCGCATAGGCAGACAACGAGTCGGTGATATCGTAGACCAAGCCACCATAGGGGGTAATATTATTTTTCTGCATGTTGGCACTGGTGCCGTTGGTGGTGTATTCCGTATAGCGCATACCCGTCACTAACGAGAGCGGATCGGCTAATGAGAAACGTGCCGCGACATAACCCGAGCGTTGACGAATCGTATCATTTGAAGAAAGCGCCCAGGCCGGCCAATCCGGTTGTGGAATATTACCGTCCCACTGATTGTAGTTACCCAGCTGCTCCGGCGTATACATCGCAGTAGAATAATCATAGCGATTGCGTTGACGGCTATAATCGACGCCGGCAACGAGCTGATGTTGGCGACCAAATAGCTTAAACGGCCCGGTAGCAAAAGCATCGACGGCGGTTTGCGTACGGATCCCTTTATACCAGCCGGCATAACCATAGCCCGTAGATTGTAAGACACCGGTGGTTTGATCCGGGAAACCACTTAAATAAAATAAGCGGCTATCCATCTGCGTTTCGCCATGCATCGCGTTGATATGGGTCTCCCAGCCATTATCGAAGCGAGTGACTAAATTCGCGAATTGTCTACGCGCCAGCGTATTGTAGTGGGTCCAATCCGCCGCCGCATTGGTGCTACGACTGTAATGGGTTTTATCGCCATTGGTGTACCATGTTGGTAATCCTCCCCACGTTGGATTTCCGGTATTCCTTTCTTGATAATCATACCCAATGTCTAAAGTCGTGTTATCGGTTAAATCTGCGGCGATATCGGCGTAGAAGAACTTCGAGGATTTATGATAGCGGTCTAAATTGCTGTCTTGGTCTTGGTAACCACTGACGAAACGGCCGCGTAAGGTGCCACTTTCATTAAGCGGCCCTTGCAGATCCGCAACATAACGTTGGTTATTCCAGCTACCGTAACTCGCACTGAGGTCCCCAGTAAAGGTTTTCCTCTCTGCTTTCTTTCGAATTAAGTTGATGGTGGCGGACGGGTTGCCCGTACCTGACATCAAGCCACTTGCGCCACGAATAATATCAACCCGTTGATATTTCGCCATATCGTCATCGGTTTCTCCGAAGTTCCATGGAGCTGATTGCGTAACGGGAATATCATCGTAGCTATAATTATTGATATAGAACCCGCGAGCAAAATAGGAATATCGCTCGCTATCACTCTGATTTGAGGAGATGCCAGGGCTTTGTTTCAAAACATCATTAAGCGTCCGTAAATCTTGATCTTTCATCCGCTGTTCGGTGATCACACTGACCGCTTGAGGAACATCGCGGTTGGTCAGATTCATCTTCGTGCCACTGCGGGTGATGGGGACGGTATAGCTATGTTCTTGCGCTGCCGTATCGCTATTTCCTTGTGCATCGCCCTGTCCGGTAACGACGAGGGTCGACGTAGAGGATGAAGCGCTAGTCTGCGCAAACACTGCCGGAGAGGCGAGTGCTAAGCTGATGTAAAGAGTAAGCAGTGAATGCTTAGTGTGACGGTTAGCTGGTGTCAAATATTGCGATGTCATGCGTAATTCCTGTTTATTATTATTTTCATGCAGGCAGGTTTATGCTGCATTTTTTTGTTGTTATTTTCATCACGTGTCAACACGTGAGAGCGAATACTAATGACAATTATTTTCATTATCAAGATAAAGAAATGGTTCGATTTGATTTCTAAGAGAGTTAAAAGGTTACAAAATGTAAATGGTGGGTAAGTGCTTGCTGACATCTTTAGCCGTTGAAACAATCACTGTTACCCACGACAGTCAGGGTTACCCGATAGCGTATCGCTAAGCCTTGATGGGGCAACTCGCCCCACATATCCAGACTTTATCAATGACATCTTATTTAATCACTTTGCCAACGAGGGAAAAGAGGCGTAGTTTTTGAGATGTAATAGATGATATATGTTGTTAAATCAATAAGATAGGTTATGATTGCATATGGGGCGGGTAGAGTGTTCAAGCCTAACATTGTGAATAACAGACAAGGGGTGTTGGGATAATCAATAAAGAGTGTGCGGCATAAGAACATCAACAGTGATCTCATTTTACTCTATAGCGGTGAAACGACGTGGTTAAAAGGCAACGATTACATTCCAATGCAATCTATTATTTCGATATGGTCTGTCGACATATGTCTATGCGTGAGGCGGCCCGACGCTTACATGTCGCTTCCTCAGCGGTTAGCCGGCAGATTATAAAATTAGAGGAGGAGTTAGGTGTCCCTCTCTTCGAACGCCTTCCTGGGAAATTACAATTAACCAGTGCGGGTGAGATATTTTCACGCCACGTGCGTACGGTATTACAAGATGCAGATCGTGCCTACTCAGAGCTCGATCTACTACAAGGCATGTATAAAGGCCATATTGAGATTGTGAGTGTTGAAGGGCCGGCGCAAGGGCTTATCCCAGAATTACTGGCGCGCATGCATCAACGTTACCCCTCTATTACGGTTGGGTTAAGTAAGCTGGGGTCGCGGGATATTCCTGAAGCGGTAATCAGCGGGGCAGCCGACCTGGGGGTGGCATTTGGTATTCCAGAAACACAAGCGTTGCAACAATTATCGCGCCACCGTTTTCGCCTCGGCGCTATTATGACACCTGACCATCCTTTAGCAGGGCGAAAAGAGGTCAGCCTCGCCACCTGTGCACAGTATCCGCTCATTATGCCCAAGCCTGAACTGTCGATTTATCATTCAATCGCGCCGATGCTGGGGCATCTTACTCCTGCACGGGCAGTGATGGAGTCCGGATCCGTTGAGTTTTCTCGGCAAATGGCAGTTCGAGGAATCGGTCTTGCCTTCCAGACGACACTCGGTATTGAAGATGACCTGAGTAGTAGAAGACTTGTCCATGTTCCCCTCTCGCATCGGCAGCCCATTATCTCTGAATTAGGCATTTATGCCCGTGCCGGTCGGCTATTACCCGTGGCGGTAGACTATTTTGCCCGCGCATTAATAGATGAGATGACTCGGCGTGGGGATACGGATAGACCTAACTGATTACGCTCTGGGTGGTCACCCCTAGTCGGTTGTGATGCGTTTTTGGCATCACGCTGTGCGAATACTGATGCTTTTCTGCAGCAGAAAGGAGGGATAGGATGCTTCAGACATCCTGATAATTCGCTGGAGTATTGCCATGACTCACTCGCTTTTAGCCCGTTCTGTTGCCCTGCGTGAATTACCGATAATTGATATAACCGGTCTTGAGAATGCCGATATGCATCGTTTAAGGGAACTGGCGTTACAGGTTAAGGCAGCCTGCCAAGATAAAGGTTTTTTTTATATTACAGGCCATGGTATAGAGACTTCTGTACAAGAGACGCTACTCGAGCAGGCCAAACGATTTTTCTCTCTACCCGACGATGAGAAACGCAAGGTCAGTAAATATCTCTCTCCGGTTAATCGGGGTTATGAACCCTTGGGGAATCAGACGCTAGAAGCAGGGGCCGCCCCCGATCTAAAAGAGGGCTTTTACATCGGGCCTGAGTTACCTGCGGAGCATCCCTTAGTGAAAGCAGGTAAATTTAATTTTGGCGCAAATCAGTGGCCAGAAAGCTTACCTGAATTTAAATCTGTTACTCTGAAATATATTAATGATCTTGCCACGCTTGCGACCAGGCTAATGGGCCTGATCGCATTATCCCTCGACCTCCACCATGATTATTTCGCCCACTTTTGCCGCGATCCCCTGATGGTATTGAGGATGCTCCATTACCCGCCTCAGCCGGCTAACCCACGCCCAGGCGAAAAAGGGTGTGGCGCGCACACCGACTTTGGAGGGTTAACGCTATTGCTACAGGATAAAAATGGTGGACTACAAGTTTGGGATCACGAATGTGGCGAGTGGTTACAGGCCGCACCGATCCCAGGCAGTTTTATCGTCAATCTTGGGGACATGATTGCTCGCTGGACCAATGACCACTATAAATCGACGTTACACCGCGTGATCAATATCAGCGGGGCTGCGCGTTACTCTGTACCTTTCTTCTTCAGCGGCAATCCTGATCATCAAGTGGCATGTCTAACACAATGCTTGACGCCTGGTGAAGAGGCGAAGTATCCACCGACTACAGTCGAGGATCATCTTAAAAATATGTACAAAAAAACCTATGGCTAACAGATCGTTGGGGAGGGGGCTTCCCCAACAACCGTTGACGGGTCAGCCGATTTATCTTAAGTGCAGGCGTGATTTGCTACACTATTACTCAGTACACTTAGGAGGCGATCGCATGTGGTACCAGAAAACTATTACCTTAACTGAAAAACGCCGTGGCTTTCATCTGGTGACTGATGAGATTTTGCGAGCAATACCTGAAATTTCCAGCGTGTCTAGCGGACAACTGCAACTATTTCTCCAACATACCTCGGCATCGCTGACGCTGAATGAAAATTGTGATGTGACCGTTCGCGAGGACATGGAGCAACATTTCTTACGCACCGTACCGGATAATGCCGCGTATCAACATGATTACGAGGGCGCAGATGATATGCCTGCCCATATCAAATCATCACTATTAGGGGTTTCTCTATTATTACCGATCTCACGGGGAAAGGTGATGTTAGGGACATGGCAGGGGATCTGGCTTGGAGAGCACCGATTTCATGGTGGGAGCCGTAGAATTATCGCCACACTACAAGGTGAGTCGAGATAAGAACACCGTTCCCTAATCAGGGAACGGTAAGTAATGACTTACTTTCTTAATGAGTTATTATCGATAACAAAGCGGTACTTCACATCGCTTTTCAACATACGCTCATAGGCTTCATTGATTTGGTCGATATTGATTAACTCAATATCCGCGGTAATGTTGTGCTCGCCACAGAAATCGAGCATCTCTTGGGTTTCCGCTATGCTGCCAATCAGTGAGCCACCGACAGTCCGACGTTTAAAGACTAATTCCGCGACGCTCGGTGCTGGATGGTCGTGTTCTGGAACCCCCACTAACGCTAAGTGCCCATCACGTTTCAGTAATCGGATAAATTGCGTTAAGTCATGTTGAGCCGCCACCGTATTGAGGATCAGATCGAAGCTATTCACTTGCGCTTCCATCTGCTCAGCATCTTTAGAGATAACGACTTCGTCAGCCCCTAAGCGCTTTCCATCTTCAATTTTCGAGGCAGAGGTGGTAAACAGCACCACCTTGGCGCCCATCGCATGGGCTAACTTAACACCCATATGACCCAGACCGCCTAAGCCGACAATACCGACTTTTTGACCCGGTCCCACTTTCCAATGGCGCAGTGGCGCATAGGTGGTGACACCCGCACACAATAACGGAGCGACACCGGCAGGATCTAAGTTTTCAGGCACTTTCAGCACAAAATCTTGGTCAACCACGATATCCGTAGCATAGCCACCGTAAGTTATCGCTTCTGAATGACGGTCTTTACTGTTGTATGTAGCCACGAAGCCATTTTCACAATAGTTTTCCTCGCCTTCATCACAGCTTGAACAGCTACGACAGGAGTCGACCATACAACCGACCCCAACGAGATCACCTTTCTTAAATTTTTTGGCTGAGGCGCCAGCCTCGACGATACGGCCAACAATTTCGTGGCCTGGGACGATAGGGTATTGCGTGCTTTTCCACTCATTACGCGCCATATGCAGATCAGAGTGACAAACGCCGCAGTAGAGAATCTCAATCTTGACGTCGTTATCGCGCACGTCCCTTGATGAATAGTCAAATGGGGTTAGGGGGGATTTTTCATCCTGTGCCGCATAAGCATGAATATCTGCCATGATAACTCCTCATAGTGAAATAAAAAATTGCCCAGGATCTCTGGGCATCTCGTCTTACTTAGTGAGTAGGGGTTTCAGGAAGCGAGCTGTGTGGGACTTCTCGCATTCCGCAACAGTCTCTGGAGACCCAGCAATCAGAATCTCTCCACCGCCGCTTCCCCCTTCTGGACCGAGGTCAACAATCCAGTCTGCCGTTTTAACGACGTCCAGATTATGTTCGATAACCACGATGGTATTACCTTGGTCACGTAACTGATGTAATACCACCAGCAGCTGTTGAATATCCGCAAAGTGTAACCCTGTCGTCGGCTCATCGAGGATATACAGCGTCTGACCCGTCCCGCGTTTAGACAGTTCACGCGAAAGTTTCACCCGCTGTGCCTCCCCGCCCGATAGAGTCGTTGCCGATTGCCCTAAGCGGATATAAGAAAGGCCGACACTGATTAGGGTTTGCAACTTACGCGCGAGTGCAGGAACCGCCTCGAAAAAGTCTTTCGCTTCTTCGATGGTCATCTCCAGCACTTCGTGAATATTCTTCCCTTTATATTTGATTTCCAAGGTCTCACGGTTGTAACGCTTTCCTTGGCACTGATCGCAGGGTACATACACATCGGGGAGAAAGTGCATCTCAACTTTAATCACGCCATCGCCCTGACAAGCTTCACAGCGACCCCCTTTGACGTTGAAACTAAAACGACCAGGGGTATAGCCACGTGAACGCGCTTCAGGCACTCCCGCAAATAGCTCCCGTACTGGCGTAAAGATACCGGTATAGGTTGCAGGGTTCGAGCGAGGGGTTCGACCGATAGGGCTTTGGTCAATATCGATGACTTTATCAAAATGTTCGAGACCCTTGACCTCATGATAAGGTGCCGGTTCAGCAATGGTCGCGCCATTCAGTTGCCGTTGGGCGATAGGGAATAGGGTATCGTTGATTAAGGTCGATTTACCGGAACCGGATACGCCCGTTACACAGGTAAACAGTCCTACCGGCAGCGAAAGCGTGACATTTTTTAAGTTGTTACCGCGAGCGCCTGCAATACGTAGCATTTTCTCCGGATCGGCTTTAACGCGTTCTTTTGGTACCTCGATCGCTTTTTTGCCGCTAAGGTATTGACCTGTAAGAGAATCTTCGTTAGCCATAATCTGATCAACATTCCCTTCGGCGACCACTGAGCCGCCATGTACTCCGGCCCCCGGGCCAATATCGATCACGTGATCCGCGGCACGAATGGCATCTTCGTCATGTTCAACCACAATGACGGTATTACCGAGATCACGTAAATGAATCAGCGTACTCAGCAGACGTTCGTTATCACGTTGATGTAAGCCAATAGAGGGTTCATCAAGTACATACATTACCCCTACCAGTCCGGCACCAATTTGGCTGGCTAGACGAATACGCTGCGCCTCACCGCCAGAAAGGGTTTCGGCCGAGCGCGATAAGGATAAATAATTCAGTCCGACATTCACCAAGAAGCCGAGCCGCTCACGGATCTCTTTAAGAATTTTTTCTGCGATCTGTGCTTTTTGACCGTTTAACGCGAGTTGTTCAAAGAAGTCACTGGCGTGGCCAATGCTCATTTCTGAAATTTCGGGCAGCGTGTTCTCCGCAACGAACACGTTACGTGCTTCTTCCTTCAATCGAGTCCCGTGGCAGCTGCTACAAGCACAGTTGCTGATAAACTTTGCTAATTCTTCGCGAACTGCAGTCGATTCGGTCTCTTTATAGCGGCGCTCCATATTATGGAGTACACCTTCGAAGGCATGGCGTCGAACTGAGGTATCGCCGCGGTCGTTAACATAGTTAAATTCGATATTGGTTTTACCTGAACCATAAAGGATGACCTTCTGTGTTTCAGCACTTAACGATTCAAAAGGCGCTTCAATATCAAATTTATAATGTTCGCTGAGCGAACGTAGCATCTGATAATAATAGAAGTTACGGCGGTCCCAGCCGCGAATGGCACCGTTAGCAAGGGAAATTTCGCGATTTTGAATTACACGCTCAGGATCAAAGTATTGTTGTACGCCAAGCCCGTCACAGGTTTGACACGCTCCAGCGGGGTTATTAAACGAGAATAGGCGCGGCTCAAGCTCACGCATACTATAACCACACACCGGACACGCAAAGTTAGCGGAGAAGAGGAGTTCTTCTGCTTTACTATCGTCCATATCGGCAACTACCGCCGTACCGCCCGATAAGGTGAGGGTGGTTTCGAAAGATTCAGCTAAACGCGTGCCGATATCGTCACGAACCTTAAAGCGATCCACCACGACTTCAATCGTGTGTTTTTTCTGTAGCTCAAGCTTTGGTGGATCGGACAGATCGCAGACCTCTCCATCGATCCGCGCGCGAATATAGCCCTGGGCGGCTAAGCTTTCTAGGGTTTTGACATGCTCACCCTTACGATCTTTGACAACCGGTGCCAGCAGCATTAAGCGTTGCCCTTCGGGTTGCTTCAACACCTGATCAACCATCTGGCTGACGGTTTGTGCCGCCAGCGGTTGGTGATGCGTCGGACAGCGCGGTTCGCCGACTCGCGCAAACAGTAAGCGCAAATAGTCGTGAATTTCGGTAATGGTTCCCACAGTTGAACGTGGGTTATGGGAAGTCGATTTCTGCTCAATAGAAATAGCAGGAGATAGCCCCTCGATATGATCGACATCCGGTTTCTCCATCAACGAGAGAAACTGCCGCGCATAGGCCGATAATGATTCGACATAGCGTCGCTGCCCTTCGGCGTAAAGGGTATCAAAGGCCAGCGAGGATTTACCTGATCCAGAAAGACCAGTGACGACCACTAGCTTGTCACGGGGGATGGTGAGGTTAATATTTTTTAAATTATGGGTTCGTGCACCCCGTACTTCGATCTTATCCATTCACATTTCCCAATTTGATTGCCTATACGCTGAGATGACATCGCTCTGCATCGATTTCAAGCAGACTCTATAGTATGGCACAAAAAATAACCTGAATAAATGTCCAGTACTTTTTACTATAATGATTGCCTTTGTGCAGTTGCTCTAAACTATCCATCTTAAGCAGTGACGTGCTATCATCCGTTAGATAGTATCTGTGTAATTTTTCATCAGGAGAGAGTGCAATGGCCAGTCGCGGCGTAAACAAAGTGATTCTTGTCGGTAATTTGGGTCAAGATCCAGAAGTCCGGTATATGCCAAATGGAGGAGCTGTGACAAACATTACACTGGCAACCTCTGAAAGCTGGCGTGATAAGCAAACCGGTGAAAATAAAGAGATCACTGAATGGCACCGTGTCGTGTTATTCGGCAAGTTAGCGGAAGTTGCTGGCGAATATTTGCATAAAGGTTCTCAAGTTTATATTGAAGGCCAACTTCGTACGCGCAAATGGCAAGATCAGGGTGGCCAAGATCGCTACACTACTGAAGTGGTCGTTAATGTTGGTGGCACCATGCAAATGCTGGGTGGGCGTCAAGGTAATAACGCGCCTCAAGGCGGCGGTGCACCCAATAATAATAATGGTTGGGGCCAACCACAACAGCCTCAATCTTCAGGCGCGCAATTTAGTGGTGGCGGACAAGCGCCGCAATCACCAAAAGCTCCTGCGGGCGGTAATGAGCCACCAATGGATTTTGATGACGATATCCCGTTCTAAAATCCTACACCGCTTTGCCTACAAGCCCTCGTTACGACGAGGGTTTTTTTATGGGATTTTATTATTACTATTTTATCACTCTCCAATTCGGACGAACGCTTTATAAAGCATATAATGGTTCAGAATAAAAAGTATGTTTAATCTTTAATTGGAATATTCAGGCTAGTTTAATCGATAATTTAACATTGCTATGTCAATAAATTTTATTTAAAAACAGCCAGCCGAACTATTTAGATTGTTTTTCCATGTTTTATTTTTTTATAAAATATTTCCGATTGAGGTGAGGGGGTATTCATGTCACCGTGTTCAATTACTGAAAACATCCATGGTCAATAGTAAAAAATTAAGGGATAGGAATCATCCCGTCAGGGGAATTATTCTTAGTGATTGGTTATTCAGTTGGAAATACTGCGCGCAGATCAATAAATAACGAAATAGATTGCTGTGTTGTATTGGCGATTTTTCGCCATTGATGGGGAATGATTTAGACGACGGAATTCCCCACTTTGCTCTATCCTTTCGACCCCTCATAGGACGATATCCTTGCTGTCCTATTAAGTGATAAATGTTATCAATGGAACTGAACATGTCAGAAATTAGTCGAGCCGTTCTTTTCGGCAAACTGGAACCCTTACTCTTTTCCTCGTTAGAGCGCGCGACGGCATTTTGTAGATTACGTGGCAATCCTTACGTCGAGCTGGTGCATTGGTTGCATCAACTTATGCAGCAGCAGGAAGGCGATCTACAGCAGATTATCCGGCACTTTGCTGTGGATGAGGCCGCGTTAACCTGCGATATTATTGCCGCGCTGGATGCACTCCCTCGCGGGGCGAGCGCTGTCTCCGATCTATCAGAACATATCGATAGTGCGGTGGAACGTGCTTGGGTAATTGGATCCCTTAACTTTGGCGTTGATCGTCTGCGTACCGGGCATTTACTTATCGGGATCCTGAAAACCAGGAACCTCGCCACCGTTCTAAAGGGGATCTCACCGCAATTCACCCGCATCAATGTGGAACGGTTGAGTGAACAGTTCGACACGCTGTTGTCGCAGAGCAAAGCAGCGCAGCAAGCCCCGGTCGGGCCAATACCACAGCATAGTCTCCCCGCAGCAACGCTGACGCAGTATGGGCAAGAGATGACTCAACGCGCGCGCGACGGGAAGATTGATCCGGTTGTCGGGCGTGATGAAGAAATCCGGCAACTGATCGATATCTTGATGCGTCGTCGGCAAAATAATCCTCTACTTACCGGTGAGGCAGGAGTGGGTAAAACGGCGGTGGTGGAAGGCTTTGCGCGCCTTATCGCAACAGGCGATGTGCCCGAGGCCTTACAAAATGTTCAGCTGTGGTTGATCGATATCGGTCTATTACAAGCTGGCGCGGGGATGAAGGGTGAGTTCGAAGCGCGTTTGCAATCGCTGATTAATGAAGTGCAATCCAGTCCCACGCCGATCATTCTGTTTATTGATGAAATTCATACCCTCATTGGCGCGGGTGGCCAGCAAGGTACGGGTGACGCGGCAAATTTACTTAAGCCTGCGTTGGCGAGAGGCCAGCTGCGAACGATTGGTGCCACCACTTGGGCAGAGTATAAAAAATATATTGACAAAGACCCCGCACTGACTCGTCGTTTTCAACCGATTCAAGTCCTTGAACCGGATGAGACCAAAGCCGTTCAGATGCTACGCAGTACGGTATCACCGTTAGAAAAACATCACCAAGTCCTGCTATTGGATGAAGCGGTCACGGCAGCGGTTAAGCTCTCTCACCGTTATATTCCTGCACGACAGCTCCCTGATAAAGCGATTGCCTTATTGGATACGGCCTGCGCTCGAGTCGCAGTCAGTCAGAGTGTCCCTCCCGCGCAACTCGCCTATTGTCACCAGCAGATTGCGGCCCTTGAGGTCGAGATTGAGATTGCAAAACGGGAAGTACGTGTCGCGTTTGGCGATGAGCTGCGCGTCGAGCAGTTAGAAAGTGCATTAGGCGCCTGCCAAACCGAGTGTGTGGCGTTGACGTCACGTTGGCAGCAAGAGAGAGCATTAGTGAGCCAACTTATTGGGCTACGTGCGCAGCTTCACCAAGAAAATCCTGGGCTTCGCCAGCAATTACGGGCGACACAGCAGCAATTGACCGCACTACAGGGGGAAGCTCCGCTATTGTATGCCGTGGTCGATGAAAACGTTGTGGCTACCGTGGTATCAGAGTGGACCGGTATTCCCTTGGGACGCATGGTGAAAAACGAAATCGATGCGGTATTAACTCTCGCGGACACCTTAAGTCAACGCGTTATCGGGCAACGCCATGGATTGGAACTGATTGCCAAGCGTGTTTGTACCGCACGTGCGCGCCTCGATGATCCGCATAAACCGCTGGGGGTCTTTATGCTGTGCGGGCCATCCGGTGTCGGAAAAACGGAAACTGCCTTGGCATTAGCGGAATCTTTATACGGTGGTGAGCAAAATGTGATCACCATTAATATGAGTGAGTTCCAAGAATCCCACACTGTATCAACCTTGAAGGGCGCACCTCCTGGTTATGTCGGATACGGAGAGGGAGGCGTCTTAACCGAAGCTGTTCGCCGTCGTCCTTATAGCGTGGTATTACTCGACGAAATCGAAAAAGCGCATCCCGATGTCCACGAAATTTTCTTTCAAGTTTTTGATAAAGGTTGGATGGAAGATGGGGAAGGGCGACACATTGATTTTCGTAATACGCTAATTATCCTGACCTCCAATGTGGGAACGGAACTCGTTACCGGAATGTGTACTGATCCGGAACGGCTGCCTGATGCCGAGACGCTTGCCTCCGCCTTACGCAGCCCACTATTGCAGGTCTTTCCGCCTGCATTGTTAGGGCGACTCTGGGTGGTGCCTTATTATCCATTGAGTGATCAGATGCTCGGCGAAATTGTCCGCCTACAATTAGCCCGCATTCAGCGGCGTTTACTTGAAAATCACCACATCGTCACAGAAATCGACGACAGCGTGGCCATGCAAATCGTCCAACGTTGTACGGAAGTGGAATCGGGCGGGCGGATGGTCGATGCAATTATTACTAACACCTTATTGCCTCAAATCAGTCAGAAGCTACTGACTGCACGCCGTGACGAGCAACAGTATCAATCGTTACACCTTGGTGTTGAGCAGGGCGAATTCCGTTGTCAGTTTACCCCCAATCACGAGGATCAAGTCAGTTTTCAAAATGCATTACATAATACCTAGGGGAGTCATTAATTTGTGAGTCGAATAATTCTCTCAGCAGAGTATTGATATTCTGCAGCGATAGTTAATGAGGCATTTAAATAGGGTATCGAGTAATAGTCTTCTTACTTAATACTCTATTTAAATTATTTTTATTTTATTTTTTTATATTACTGCCTCCTTTTCGAAACAACTTAACGCTAGACGATAAATAAAAAATTTACTACCCGCAGCCTTCGCCGCTATTCCATAACGATTGTCGATAAACACTCCGTTGTTTACACGTCCCATTCTTATCCTATTCTGCCGCGCTTTTACTTCCAATCTCACCAAAAAAAGTTAACAATCAAGCATCTTAATAGTTAAGGGAGTAACGATTATGCGTCAGCGTGATCAATGGAAAAAGCCTCTGCTCTTAATGCTGGCTGGGTTACTGACTGGCTGCACGCTCTCGCCAGCAATCCCAGTACTGGGGGCGGCTTTTCCCGCTTGGCTCTTTTGTAGCCTGGCGGGTGCGTTTCTGTTAATCCCGACTCATCTTCTGTTAGCTCGCCAAGGGTGGCTACGTGCATTTTCCCCACTGGTCATCAGTTATCTGGCCTTAATGTTTATCTATGCCGTCATTGTATGGCTACTTTTCTTTATGGGTTGAGTCATCATGACAACATCGAATACCGCCTTTATTCGACGAAAATGGCCACTATTAGTCGTGGTCTGTTTGGCAATCGTAGCGTTGATTGGCGTTATCGCCTATTTGCAAACCTCTCCCCAGACGAATGATGCCTATGTCTATGCGGATACCATTGATGTCGTCCCGGAGGTGAGTGGCCAGATTGTTGAGATGCCTATTCAGGATAATCAGCGGGTGAAAAAAGGCGATCTACTCTTCAAAATTGATGATCGGCAATACCGGGCAATGTTACTGGATGCACAGTCGCGATTAGCCGCTTTAGATGCTCAAATTCGACTGACCGGGCGAACGGTCAAAGCTCAAGAGTATAACGCCCAGTCCGTTACCGCGGCGGTAGCCAGGGCGCAAGCCCTGGTACAGCAAACAACCTCTTCTCGTCAGCGGCTAGAACCGCTCGTCCCGCAAGGATTTGCCTCACAAGAGGAGCTGGACCAAGCCCGTACCGCTGAAAAAGCTGCGCGGGCAGAGCTGAATGCAACCTTACTCCAAGCGAAACAAGCGACGGCTGCAGTATCAGGCGTGGATGCACTGGTGGCCCAGCGTGAAGGTGCGCTTGCACAGATTGCCTTAGCGACCATTAATCTTGAGCGCACCGAAGTGAGGGCTCCCTTCTCAGGTACCGTGGTGGCCCTAAAAACGACCACAGGCCAATTTGCTTCGGCGATAAAACCTGTTTTCACACTGATTGATAGTGATCACTGGTATGTGGTGGCGAACTTCAGAGAAACTGATCTCAATGATATTCACCCCGGAACGGCCGCGACAATTCGCGTGATGACCGATCACCACCATGTCTTTTCAGGGCGTGTCGACTCAGTAGGGGCAGGAGTGCTCGCCAGCGGCGATAGTGTGATTGAAGGTTTACCCGTTATCCAAAAAAGTATTAATTGGGTTCATGTTTCACAACGCTTCCCGGTAAAAATTGTGGTAACGGATGCCGATCCTCGCCTGTTTCGCTTAGGCGCTTCGGCTACGGCGACCTTACAGCTGTGGCCATCTCAGCCATGAGCGCTCGGTCATGGCGAGTACAAGCCAGTGAGGTCTCTAGCGAGCGCTGTCACGCTGCGCTACGGATCACCCTTTCATGTTTGGTTATGACCTTACTCTTTCTCAGCCTACAGTTGCCTTTTTTAGCCGTCGCGATCATCGTCGTCTTTTATGTTACCCAAAAAAACGTTGTCCTCACTGCAGGCATTGGGCTGGGTTTTATTGTGGTTGCGCTGTTCGCTTTGGGCGGAATGCTACTGATCATCAAGTACACTTACGATTACCCGTTAATTCGCTTAGTGGCCTCGCTATTCCTGTTTTTCTGGGCGATGTTTTTTATGCGGGTGTTGGGCAAACTGGGCTTAGCTTTTTTTGTCGTTGCCTTGGTACTTATCTACGCACAAACCTTCCCCTCCATGACGGGTGAAAGTGAAATTATCGTTCGGCTTATTCTATGGTTATGGATGTCGATGGTTATTGCCATAGGGGTTACCGTGTTAGTGAATGCTTGCTTCATACAGGCCTATCCACACTATCAGTTTGCTCAGCAGGTTGCCGATCTTTATGAGCAGGCAGCCGATAGATTACAACCCACTCAGGCTATCAAGGGGCATGCAGGCATCATTATTGCTGAGCATCTCAGTCAAATTCAGACGCTATTTACGCTGGCGAGCTTAACCAACAGTGGTTTCCAAAAAAATAAAGAAAGTTGGTGCTCACTATCAAATATGGCCATGAGATGTTCAGAATTAGCGGAAATCTATCGACTCAACCCTGATAAAAATGATTCCGGTCACGCCGCCACGCTCGCACATTGTTTGCGTCAACTAGCCGGGCAAACTCGTCGGCGACAGTTATCAACACCCACCAGCATAGAGATAATAGCTGAAGACCCAATACTCACTGAAATAAGTACGCTATATCATCAATTTACTCGCGGGCGGTCTATCGCCGCACCGCCCGGCGAGACCGAAAAGCTACCCGTGATGGCCGCTGATGCTTGGCGTAATCCGGTTTATTTACAGTTTGCCCTGAAGACCTTATTGGCCAGCTTTATTTGCTACCTCTTCTATACCGCGACAGCGTGGCAAGGCGTACATACCATTATGCTCAGTTGTGTCATCGTCGCACAGCCTGGATTGGGCGCGACGTATCAAAAAGCGGGCTTACGCATCATTGGTGCGTTTGCCGCCGCTGCCGCCGCAGTAGGCTGTATGGTCTTTATTCAGCCCCATCTCGACACGATTGTCGGGCTGCTGTTGATGTGTTTACCGATTTTCGCGCTTTCGGCTTGGCTGGCGGCGGGCAGTGAACGTATTGCTTATGCAGGGATACAGCTGGGTTTTACCTTTGCGCTGCTTTTTCTGTCCGGGTTTGGTCCGATGAGTAATCTGACGGAATTACGAGACAGAATGATTGGTATTGTACTGGGCGTCATTGTCGCCTCCCTCGTCTATCTCTACTTATGGCCAGACAGTGATGCTCCGCGGCTACGCGGGAAAATGGCTACGCTCTATCGACAATTGTCCCGCTATTTTGCTCACTCCGCGCAACAGGCCACTTCTTTACCGATTTACCAATCCGTGGAGCAGGTCACCGCGCTCGCGACTCGGCTTCACGCTGAACCGTTGGGCAGTACCACCCATCCCTATCAGGATGCTGCACGGTGGCCGATTGAGCAGAGTGTCGATCTCGCCCAACAGCTCGCCGTACTGGCCACGGGGTATCGCTATTATGCTGACAGTGAGGACTATTTTCTGACTGATGCGGCAACCTGGTTAGAGGATTATGCAACCCATCTCGCAAAACAGGGGGAGTATCCTGTCCGGGCAATTCCCTATCCTGATAAGCATAATCCTTATGCCACGGAACTGGGTAACGCTTTACGTCGCCTAACCGCTTTTCAAACAACTCAGGAAGTCAGTGATGGCGCTTAAAAAAGGGTTCTCATTAACGCTTGGCATCGTGCTGCTCAGCGGCTGCGCCCTAATTCATGATGAACCGGTGCAGGTCGAACAGTTACCTGCACAGCAGGCGCAACTCTCTCAGGTTATCCATCTGGCGAATAGTCAGTGGCCGCAAGCACGGTGGTGGGAGGCTTATCATGACCCGCAACTCTCCAGCTTGATTGTGCTCGGTTTAGCCAACTCGCCTACCTTCCAAGCGGCTAAACTGCGTATTCAACAGTCGCAATCTTCGGTTGAGGTCGCCCAATCGACATTAGGCATCCAGGCAACCGGCATTGCCGCACAAAATTATATGAGAGTGACCAATCGACAAACGACGTGGCCTTATTCCATCTCGCTCCCCACCGATAAACGTGGCCCATGGTACACCCTCAGTACGGTGGGGGTGGGGGCCGATCTCAATATCGATCTATGGGGGGCGAATCGAGCGGGTGTAGCGGCTGCCATGGGTGAGCAAAACGCGCAATTAGCGCAGACCGCAGGAATACAATTAGATTTGGCCTCGAGTATTGCTCAGCTCTACTTTTCTCTCCAAGCGAATTACCGGCGTGTGGCGTTATTAACACAGCAGGAAGCGATTGCCGCGTTTTCTCTCAAAGCCCATCAACAGCGTGCGGCGCGCGGTCTTGAAGACCAGGTTAACATCGCCTCCGCGCAATCGGAGTGGTATAGCGCTCAGCAGCAACGTATCGCCGCGCAGAGCACTATTATGCGTGATCGAGAAAACCTGCGCGCGTTAACGGGAATGATCGCTCAGCAACCGCTAGTCATCGCGCAGCAACCTTGGCCACAGCTACAGCAAAGCCTACCCGCGTCACTCTCTTTCGATTTACTGGCCCGCAGGCCAGATCTGCAAGCGATGAGCCACACTGTCCAGGCTTCGTTAAGCCGTGTGGATGCCGCGAAAGCAGCGTTTTACCCGCATATCGATATCAAAGCCTTTTGGGGCTACAACGCGCTGAGTATCGGCGATTTGTTTAAAAGTTCTTTTCAACAATTTACTATCTTGCCAGGGCTCTATTTACCGCTCTTCGATGGGGGACGGTTAAATGCGGCGCTCCGTTCAACCCGAACCGCCAGTAACATTCTAATTAAACAGTACAACCAAGCGGTATTAAATGCCGTGAGGGATGTGGCGATCACTTCGCAACAATTGAATGATCTCAACCAACAAGTCATATTACAGCAACAGAAAGTGGCTGCCGCGCAGCTGACGACCGACAGCGTGCAAGCACATTATCAACGGGGATTGACCAGTCTTTATCTGGCTCAAGAAGCGAGACGTGCCACATTAACCCAGCAATTATTATTGGTTGATCTTGATGCCCAGCAGCTAAGCTGTGATCTGCTATTAATCAAAGCACTGGGGGGCGGGTATCGTGCCGAACAGCCTGCTATTTTAGGTGTTAAACCCTAATTATCCCTTGGCCGACCTAGGGTCGCCAAGGGACTTCCCCACCTTATTAACCGGCCTGCACCGGCCCAATCAAGCGGCGTAATAACGGGATTAATAGCGCAAGCACTAATGCGGTTACTCCAGAAGCGATTGCCAGTAAGATAAACAGATGGCTATATCCTGGGTTGGTGAACAGGGGAGTCGAGCCTTGTGCGGTCGGCATCGCTTGCGATAAATAGCCCGCAAGGATAGAGGCAATCCCGGAAATCATCATCCAGGTTCCCATCAACAAGCCTTGGTATTGTTGCGGAGCCAGACGACCAATCATGGCGTAGCCTATCGGTGAGATCAGCAGTTCGCCAATACTTTGCAGTAAGTAACTCCAAACTATCCATTGAAAATCCACTAATCCATTAGAACCGGCAAGACCTATACCGATAGGAAGTACTAACATGCCTCCACCCATAAAGAGTAAGGATGCGGCAAATTGACTGGGAATATCGATGGTTATTCCACGCGCACGGAGCCGTTTAAAGAGCAGGGCAAGTAGCGGTCCGCCTAAGACAATGACCAGCGTATTGATATCTTGTATCCACTGTGGGGCGATATGCCAGCCAAAGAGTTGTAAATTAAGGTTATTTTCGGCGAACAACATCAGACCCATCGGAGCAAGTTGATACAGAGACCAAAAGACCAATGACCCGAGGGTCAGGATGAGGTAGGCAATCATTCGGGAACGTTCTGCGGCGACCTTATGTCGACCTGTAATAATACAGAGAGCAATAAGGACTAAAGTACCAAGGCCCAAAACGAAGTAACTACTTACTTCGGAATGAGTAAGCATGACCTTCACCACGGGAAGCAACAGCAATAAGATCACACAGCCGATCACCAGCCGTTGGCGCATCACCGGCCGTGAAGTGTGACTCAGTGGTGTATTGAGGTCGGCCAAATGACGCCAGAAGATCCCAGTAAGTACGATGGCGATAAGGTTACCGAGGGTCGCAAATAAAAATAGGGCATGATAATCCAGGCTCAACTGAAAATAACCGGCAGCGGTAAAGCCCATAAAAAAGCCCAAATTCATCCCAGCATAATTCCACAGAAAGGCCGATTCGCGACGGGGATCATTGGGGGTAAATCGTTGGGTCAGCATCATGTTTATACAGGTAACATTCAGGCCACTACCGGTTAAAAATAGCGCCAGGCCCCAATATAGACCGTCCATCTGGGCACTCGATAGCAGATAACAACCGATGACCTGTAATACCATACCGATGACAAACAGATTACGGTTACTGAGGAACCGCCCGCCAAGGTAGCCGCCGAATAAATGCAGCCCATAATTAAAGGCACCAAAGATCCCCATAATGGCGTTGGCCGAGTGTTCACTGAAGCCTAATTTTTTGGTGGCGTAAAGTACTAGCGAAGAATAGAGTACCGCGAACCCCATGGTGGAAAACATCTGTATGAAGCAAAGAATATTTGCTCCAGCGATTTTATTCTGTTTTTGAAGTGTAACGTCCAACCTAACCCCTTAACGCTAATTTCGTTATTACCAAAAGCTGATTAGGAAAATTGCCAGTTTTTGAACGCTCAAACAACTGTCAATAGGATAAAAAGCGCTGTAAATAACTTATATCAGAGACTTTAACTGTAATTTTTTATTACCGTAGCCAATAAGTGAGGATTAGCGATGCAATATATTCTTACTCCAACGCTTAATACGACCGACCAGCAAGAGCTACTTTTTGGGTTACGACGCTACAATCACACTTTTCTGCCACCGCAAGACGTAGGGCATTTCGGGGTATATTGCCGTGATGCGCAGGGCGTAATGTTGGGTGGACTGAATGCCTCCATTAAAGGTCAGTGGTTATGCATTGATTATTTGTGGGTGGATGAGTCAGTTCGGGGGCAGGGAATGGGGGGACGGTTATTGCAGCAAGCGGAAGGCCACGCTCAGCACCTAGGGTGCCAATTAAGTTTAGTCGATACATTCAGCTTCCAAGCGCCCCTGTTCTACACAAAGCTTGGCTATCAGACCGTCATGACGTTGCAAGATTTCCCTAAGGTCGGCATGCAACGCCACTACTTACGTAAAGACTTAAACTTGTAGCGATTGATAACTGACCATAACATGACGTTGGTATGCAGGCCGTTGGATCAGCCGGTGGTAATATTCTTCTAGCGCGGGGAAGTGTTGTTGGCCAATCCCTAACTGATAATAGCGGTAGAGAAGATGGCCTAATTGAATATCGGCCAGACTAAAGTGCTCACCGGCTAAATAGGGATATTGGTTAAGCTGTTGCTCGGCGATGGCTAATTTATGCTCAAAACGGCTAATCGCTCGCTCAATCGCGGGCAGATCGCGATCTTCGGCCGGGGTACGAACCAATTGCCAAAAAATGGGTTGGGTGAAGAGTGACGTCACACTGACTTTTGCCCATTCTGCCCAGCGATCCACTTCACATCGAGCAAAAATCTCTTCAGGCCAAAACGTCTCTGGGGCATAACGACTGGCTAAATAGCGGAGGATTGCCCCACTTTCCCATAGCGGAGCATGATCATCATCCTGCAACACCGGGATGGTACGATTGGGATTCAGTTGATAGAACGCGTCACTGTCCAGCCCACCAAAGTGATGGCCGTAATCGTAACGTTGAAAGTCGAGCCCTAATTCCCCAATACACCACATAACGGCTTGGACATTTGAAGAGGTTTCTCTTCCCCATACCTGCAACATATTTAGCCTCCAGAGCTATAGCCTTTTTACGCGTTATCTCTTAACGTAGAAGCTTCATGGCATGAGGTAAAGAAAAACGAATGATTATATTGAGTGGTTTTTTACGTTGTCGCACACCCGAAGAGTCGCAAACGGTGAGTCATTACCTTCCTAAACACCAACAGCTATCGCGGGCTGAAGCAGGCTGCCTGTCTTTTTCTGTTACCCAAACCTCCGATCCCTTGGTCTGGCGAGTAGAAGAATCGTTCACGGACAATCATACGTTTGATTGACACCAGCAACGTGTCACTGACTCAGAATGGGGCCGTAAAACGGTTGGTATCGTTCGGGATTACACGATTAGCGAGGGCTAGAATAATGGCAGATGCGCTTTTAATTATTGATATGCAGCAATTTGTGCAGCAACGTATCGATCAGGGTATCGACACTTTCCCCCCCCAAGCGATAGAGAATGGGCTATTGATACTCAACGCTTATCGACAACGCCAGCGGCCAGTCATTCATATCTATCACCACGATCACGATAGTAACGGAACATTACATCCCGATCAGTTGGCAGCCATGCCGCTCGAGGGTTTTCAACCGCTACCGAATGAAAAATTTTTTATTAAACATGGCTCTTCCGCCTTTAGTCATACCGGGCTTTATCAGCATTTACTCGCTGAAGGGATCTCACACCTCACAGTTATCGGTGCGGTGGCAGGGTTCTGTGTGAATTCTACGGTACGGGCGGCAAGTGATCTGGGGTTAAGCGTTACGCTCGTTGACGATGCCGTACTTAGCTTTGCCCTCGCTGGAACGTCGTATAACGCCGAATTATTATGGAATACGACGTTAGCCCTTCTTGCGGCGGATTTCGCAGCGCTCAGCAGTCTAGCGCAGTGGCGGAGTGAAAATGAAAATAGTATCGAGTAGTCGCTTTACTGGGGAGCGTGCTTGGCAAGCGCTTGATATTGCAGATTTTGAGGGAACTTCCGTCCGATTACATTGGACCGATCAACCCTATAAATGGCACATCAACGATGGCCAAGAGGTATTCGCAGTAATGCAGGGCCGCGTTGAGATGTTCTACCGAGTGGCGGGGGAAGAAAAATCGGTGATGCTAGAGGTCGGCGATATCTTTTATGCCAGTGTCGGTACTGAACATGTCGCCCATCCCCGCGGGGAAGCGCGAGTTTTAGTGGTAGAAAAAGCCGGTTCAGTCTAATCACTGCCCTAAGGCGCTAAAATGCCAGGTAAAGATTCGCAAAGCTGCGGGATTTATCGCCATTACTGTGCCAGAATTACAATAACACCATTACCGAGGACAAATTTTTTCCGCAACGATGAGAAGCAACCCCGCGGATAAATTGTAATTTTTATGCGTATGCCGATCCATAAAGAAGGATTCTTTTGTTCGACTGTTTTATCTCCTTTCTCCTACTCTGCGAGTGATCAACACTGGCGCTCTGCGCTTTAGCTCCACTCTTCCTGATCGTTTTTAAAATTATCTCTCACCCACTTGGGGTGCAGAGCACCTATGCCATGATTTGGAAGAATCACCATGTTTTATTGGATGCTATTAGTACTCGCGATTGTTTTTGAAGTCACTGGGACATTATCGATGAAGTGGTCAACCCTCAGTGGGGCCGCCAGTGGTTATTACATTATGTTATTAATGATTGGATGTTCTTACCTCTCGTTATCTATTGCGATAAAAAAAATCGCCTTAGGGGTCGCCTACGCGATGTGGGAAGGGGTAGGCATTATTCTGATCTCTTTATGTAGCCTATGGCTATTTGACGAAACATTATCGGCTGGGCAACTCTTTGGTCTAGTGCTATTGATCCTCGGGATCACCTTGATCAAGATTGGGACACGCGCGACAGCCCCCAAAGAGCAAGGAGTGATGCAATGATCGCTTTCTTACTTGAGTGGCAACACAGCTTATGGTTGTTACTGGCGGTGATCCTCGAAATCATCGCTAACGTTTTACTTAAACTCTCCAATGGATTTCAAAAGAAAGGCTACGGCATATTGTCACTGATTGCGGTGCTGGCGGCGTTTAGTGCGCTAGGGCAAGCGGTAAAGGGGATCGATTTAGCGGTGGCGTATGCACTGTGGGGCGGATTGGGGCTACTGGCAACGATTACCTTTGGCTGGATCTTATTTGGTCAACGACTTAATTGGATCGGCGGCGTAGGGATCTTTCTGCTGCTGCTTGGTATGGCGGTCATTAAATTAGCCTAAGTTTAATGCCGGTTATTGTACGCCCTCTCACCTAAAAATGGGGGGAATTATCCCCCCAAATCTTACTTATTTGTACAGATCGACTACGGCATCGAAGTTCGGGCCGTGTTCACGTGCAGCGATGACGACGTAATACTTCGCACCTTTCTCATCCGCACGTTTAGAGATCTCCTGATGTAGATCGGAAGGCGAAGAGATGCTTCCTCCCGTTTCGGCCACTGAGATTGATCCTACTTTAGTTAATTTAAAATGTTTGACTTCTTCTTTTGAAATATTTTGGGCAGCTTGTGCAGCAACACAGCAGGTTAAACCGAACAGACCTGCAAAAAGCATCGAACGTGTTATTTTCATTTTTTCCTTCCTCTAGGTAGAGAAGCATGGGCTAGCATCATTGCATCGTTATCCGGCCAAGCAAGATAAGATGATTCTTTATAATTAAACAACTGTTGTAATAATCGAGATAAAATTAGCATTTCTCGTAAAGTATTTGTGAGTTCAATCACAACAGGCATTGATCTCCGTCAGGTATTTTTTACCGCTGCTGGCGAAACGCTGTCGGCGTGATCCCGGTATCTCGTTTAATCCTTAGGCTTAAATGGCTCGCTGAACTAAAACCACATTGATAGGCAATATCCGTCATACTGCATCGGCTGGTCGCAAGGAGCTGCTTGGCACGCTGCAAACGGCGTTGCATTACATAGTGATGGGGCGGGGTAGACATTGAGGCGGTAAACATCCGCGCAAAATGGTATTCACTTAACGCCGCCTGTTGTGCCAAGACGGTTAATGTCAGCGGCTCGGCGAGGTGGGCGTCGATGTAGTCGCAAACGTTGCGTAAAACATAAGGCGATAAGCCTCCCGTCACCGTCGGTAGACGCCATTTTACTTGGCTGTAATGCTGAATGAGGTGAGTTAATAATAGCGAGCTTGCTGAACTGAGTGCCAGCTGGTTTGCGTTATCCTGCCAATCGTAGCTGAGTAAAAAGTGACGATACAGCGCCGTGACCCTATCATCACGCTGAAAACTAGTTTCCACTAAGCTAAATTCGGCTGGGCTACGATCCCAAATCTGCTCGCCAATGTGCCGAAGATGCTGCTGAGTACAATAGAGATGTACGAAGGATAATGGCCCCCGGATATCCCAATGGCTCTCCACATCTTTAGGCATGATACAGAGCTTATCTGGCCCCCCGCCGTTTTGCCAACCGCCACGACATTTTTGAAAACTTTGATAGCCGCCGTGCGTATAGAGGCTGAGGGTATGGTGATCACTTAATACCTTGATTTGATCGCACTGGTTTGACCACGAGGCCAACTGAATACCTGTATTGAGCGCGACCTTTTGATGCAAGGTCGCTCGCTGCTGGCTTAAGGTATCGAACGTTTGGTAATGCATGCAACGCTCCAGATAATCAGGGAATAATCCAGTGTATGAATCGGAAAGGATTATTACTAGCTTTTAGCGTCTTTGCCTAACAAAAACCGCAAGAATATATAAATCATCCTCATGAAGATGACAGCATTTTGCTTGGGCTGAGCGCACAGTGGCGGTGTAAACTTAGTGGGGATGCCGATGAACGGATTATTATATTTATGTGTAGTGGCAATTTGGGGCACAACGTGGTTCGCAATTGCGTTACAGCAAGGTGAGGTGCCTATTCTGGTCTCGATTTTTTGGCGTTTCGCACTGGCGGGCGGCCTATTGTTATTGATTAGCCGCTGGCGGTTAGGCAAAAACCCATTATCGTGGCGTGATCATGGTTTTTGCCTAATACAGGGCCTTTGTGCCTTTAGTCTTAATTTTTACTGTTTTTATCTTGCCGCAGCACACATCACCACAGGGATAGAGTCCGTTATCTTTTCGATGGCAATCTTGTTTAATGCCATCAACCAAGCGCTATTTTACCGTATTACGCCGGTAAAACGTTTTTGGCCCGCTGCGGCGCTGGGGATTGTTGGCATTGCCATACTCTTTAGCGATCAGTGGGGAACCAAACATTTCTCGGCGTCGCTTGGCTTAGGCGTAGCGCTAAGCTTATTGGGAACCTACGGTTTCTCTTTAGGGAATATGTTGAGCATTAGACATCAGCGAAAAGGCTTAGCAATACTGACGACCAATAGTTGGGCGATGTGTTATGGCGCGGCAGTGGCGGGAGCGCTCTCTTATTTTCTCGGTAACTCTTTTATCTTACCCGCACAGCCTCTTTATCTCGGTGCGTTATTCTATCTCGCGCTATTTGGCTCGGTGATTGGCTTTGGCGCTTACTATTTATTGGTAGGGCGAATCGGTGCCGGGCAAGCTGCCTATACTACGGTACTGTTTCCCTTAGTCGCTTTAGCCATCTCAACCCGGTTCGAGGGGTATCAGTGGCATCCCCATGCGGTGGTTGGGTTGGGCGTGGTTTTATTGGGAAATTTCATTATGTTTTTCCCCTTACACAAGTTTGGAAAAAGCCGGCTCCGTTCCCCCCTCGCTTCTGCAACGATAGAAGGGAAACGGAGCGACCTTCCCTGAGTCTTATCAGTTATCAGCAGCTTTAGCTGTTGCAACAGAAGATAACGCTCTTCTTGCCCTGGTGAGGCTGATGACCCAAAACCCGACAGCGCAAATTTTGGGTCTCTTGCACAATAATTTTTAATCGACGATAAAGACTCAGGGCAGAATTATAGAGATAGCAGGATAACGCAGCAATATCTGATACGGGGTGGAGATTGATTGATATCAACTCAATTAGTATTTTTAACAAGTAGCAAAGGGTTATAACATAAAAAAATATTCTACTTCTGATTCTGACGGAGGCACGCTCCATGCACCCCATCGCTTTTTATAGTCGTCATGCTGAAACTGATTTATGGCTAGCTCCTTTACACGCTGCACTCCCTGACGTCACCCTAAATGTTTGGCCTGTTCACGACGAACGGGCGACGGTTGCGCTCACCTGGGCACCTGATCAAGCCTTTATTGATGCCCATCCGAACCTTAAAGTGATTTTTAATATGGGGGCCGGGGTGGATGCCATTTTATCTCTAACGTTACCCAAGGATATCGCGGTCATACGTGTAAAAGATGGCGGGATGGCCGTGCAATTAGCGGAGTACTGTTGTGAAGCAGTGATTCGGTTTTATCGCGAGTTTCCGCAATATGAGCAACAACGTCAGCAACATAAGTGGCAAAACAACTTACTTAATAACCGCGAGGATTACCCAGTCGGCGTGATGGGACTGGGTGTGCTGGGGGAAAAAATAGCGCAATCTCTGCGCCAGTTTGATTACCCGGTTAATGGCTGGAGTCATAGCCGCAAAGCGATCCCTGGGGTGACTTGCTACGATGGACAGCAGTTAGAGGCCTTCTTACGCGCGTCACGAATACTGATTTGTGTACTGCCTCTTACCGATAAAACACGAGGGATCCTTAATACTCAACATCTCTCTCTACTTAAAGACGATGGCTACGTAATCAATGTCGCTCGAGGCGGTCATCTGATTGAGGAGGACCTTATCCAGTTGATCAAGGAAGGGAAAATACGTGGCGCAACGCTAGACGTGACACAGAATGAACCCTTGAGCGATAGGGATCCTCTCTGGCAAGTCCCGCAAATTCGTATTACTCCCCATATTGCCGGTAAAACACAGGTCGACCACGTCTTGGCTCAGGTCGTGCCGCAAATTACACGCTGGTTTGCACAAGGTGAGGTCGAGGGAGCGATCGATTTACATCAGGGATATTAATCAATTTCGCTCGAAGTGGCATTTTTGGAGCGGAAAAGCTGTCGTGTCAGTTCTATTATCCACAATTACTTATATGACTTTACATTTATTTAACCTATCGCTCACACGACAACTTTTCCACTCACTATTTCGCACAGGTCATCGCCATGAAAGGTAAATTGCTATTACTAAGGATCGTGTCTGTCTTGCTGCTGCTCACCAGTATCGTCATGATAGCGGGTGGGGGCTATTTGCTCTCTTTATCAGGATCTTCATATTACTTGGTTGCAGGGATCTTCCTGCTGATCAGCGCGATTCAACTCTTTCGCCGTAAATCTTCCGGCGCGATACTGTTTTTTATCGTGTACGTTGCCACTATCCTCTGGACCATTGATGAGAGTGGTACCGACTATTGGGGATGGGTGCCTCGCTTATCTTTACTCACCGTTTATGGTTTCCTCTTGGCATTAAGCTTGCCGGCCCTGCAGCGCCAACCGTCGAATAAACTCAGTTTCGGCTTAGCCGGGATTTTTATCGTGATCTTTGCGGTCGCCTTTGGCATGGCGTTTATACCAACGCATAGTTTTAACTCTGGGGATGCCCTGCCACAACAGCCTCTGGTTAAGACGCCTACGCCTTCGCAGGCGGAACAACCGGATAGCGACTGGACCTATTATGGCCGAGATGCCGATGCCTCACGCTTCTCCCCCTTAAGCCAAATTACCCCAGATAACGTAGGACAGCTTAAACGTGCCTGGACTTATCGGACAGGTGACTTACCTGCACGTGGACAGGTCAATAAATGGGCGGCTGAAAATACCCCCATCAAGGTCGGTGATGCCGTCTATGTCTGTTCTGCACGGAATAACATCATCAAGCTGGATGCTAAAACCGGTAAAAAAATCTGGGAGCACAACACTGGCGTAAAATATGAGAGCATTCCTTATACCGCTGCGTGTAAGGGCTTAAGCTACTATACATCGACCCATACGCCCGCTGGTCAAGCCTGTCACACTCGTCTTATCGTGGGAACCTTGGATGAGCGTCTTGTGGCCGTCGACAGCGAAACAGGACAGTCTTGCCAAAATTTTGGTGATCAAGGCCAAACAAACTTACTAAAAGGTTTAGGTTATACCGTTCCGGGTTTCGTTGCCGTGACCGCGCCAGTGCCTATTATCAATGGCACCATCGTTGTTAATCACGAAGTTCTGGATGGACAACGTCGTTGGGCTCCTTCAGGTGTTATCCGCGGATATGATGCGGAAACGGGACAGTTCAAATGGGCGTGGGATGTGAATAATCCTACGGATCACAAAGAACCGGCAGCAGGTAAAGAATATAGTCGTGGCACGCCTAACTCTTGGGCGACCATGGTGGGGGATAACCGTCTGGGAGTAGTGTACGTCCCAACCGGTAACTCTGCTGCTGATTACTACAGTCAATTACGCTCGGCGAATGAGAATAAGGTTTCCTCATCCATCGTTGCCATCGATGTGAAAACCGGTGACGTCCGTTGGGTCTTCCAAACCGTGCATAAAGATGTGTGGGATTACGACATCGGTTCACAACCTACGTTATTCGATTTCCCTGGACCTAATGGATCGACGATCCCTGCGATAATTGTACCGACTAAACGTGGCCAAACTTTCGTCCTCAACCGCGAAACCGGTAAGCCCTTAACACCGGTTGAAGAAAAAGCGGCGCCAGCGGCGGTTGTTAAAGAGGACCCCCGTGCGCCAACACAGCCTTGGTCAGTCGGTATGCCTCGCCTAGGTTTTCCTGATCTGAGCGAGCGGAAAATGTGGGGCCTAACGATGTTCGATCAGCTTGCCTGCCGTATTAAGTTCCGTCAAGCCCGTTACGAAGGTGAATTTACCCCGCCAAGTTTAGATAAGCCGTGGATCGAATACCCGGGCTACAATGGCGGAAGCGACTGGGGCAGTGTGGCCTACAACCCACAAAATGGTGTGCTGATCGCTAACTGGAATAATACGCCAATGTATGACCAGTTGATCACACGTAAAAAAGCCGACAAGTTAGATCTACAATCGATTGACTCGCCGAAGTATAAGCCTGGCGGCGGCGGTGCAGAAGGTAATGGTGCCATGGCGGATACACCGTATGCGATCCAAGTCTCTCCGTTCTATTTAGAGAGCACGCAGATGCTGTGTAATGAACCGCCTTACGGCATGATTACGGCGATCGATATGCACACCCGTAAAGTATTATGGCAACATCCGTTAGGGAGTGGTGAGAAGAACGGTCCATTCGGTCTTCCTACTCATATGCCGATCACTGTCGGTACACCTAATAATGGTGGTCCAATCATTACGGCGGGGGGGCTAACCTTTGTTGCCGCAACGACCGATAATAAAATCCGTGCCTTCGATAACCGTACCGGTAAAGAAGTCTGGAGCGATACCTTACCTGCGGGAGGGCAAGCTACTCCTATGACCTATTCTGCTGGAGGTAAACAGTATCTGGTCATTATGGCGGGTGGCCACCACTTTATGCGTACTCATGTTGGCGATTATGTCATTGCCTACACCCTTCCTGATAACCACTAATCGTTACGGCCCTGCGGGGCCGTTTACATATTGATAAAAAGTTTTCATCAATTCATCCGACCAGTGTGATCTTCGTCAACTATAGTTATTAACCTAAGCCTATTTTATTTGACAACGGAGCTAACAAATGGTCAAGAAAGTTGAAATACACGCGCAATCACAAAAATTACCGGGTTCTGAAGCAAAATTGTCACCTAAAGCGGAAATGATCCGTGAAGACTATCGTGGCAGCGGTAAGCTTGCCGGGAAAGTGGCCCTAGTGACCGGCGGCGATAGTGGTATAGGTCGTTCCGCAGCACTGCACTTTGCCCGTGAAGGTGCCGATGTTGCCATCACCTATCTTCCTAACAATGAGGATGAAGCCGCGGATGCGCGTTCAATCAAAGCCTTGATTGAGCAAGAAGGGCAACAATGCGCGATCTACCCAGTCGATTTACGTAAAGCCGAAAATTGCCGTAAATTAATTGCCGACGTGGTTGAAGCTTTCGGTAAATTGAATGTGTTGGTCAATAATGCCGGGACGCAATATCCTAACGAAGACCTCACGACATTAAGCGACGAACAGTGGCTCAATACCTTTGATACCAACATCCATAGTATCTTCTTCCTGACCAAGGCGGCCCTTCCGCACCTAAAAGAAGACGACAGCATCATCAATACCACCTCAGTGAATGCCTACATTGGTCCACAAATGCTAATTGACTACACCGCGACGAAAGGAGCAATTGTCAGCTTTACCCGCGCGCTGTCTAACCAAGTTGCAGGCAAAGGTATCCGCGTAAATGCTGTGGCACCCGGTCCCGTCTGGACACCACTACAACCTGCGACGTTGGGCGATTACAACCCAGAGCTGCTGGAAAACTTTGGCCACGAAACGCCAATGGGACGCGCAGGGCAACCGTCTGAACTTGGCCCGATTTACGTCTTCCTCGCAAGCCTAGACTCCTCTTATATCAGCGGCCAGGTGATCCACCCTAACGGCGGCACCATGGTGGGTGGCTGATTTTTACGTTCTCTATGAGGTGTTGTTATGTTATTTACGCAATTTAGTCACAGTTGGCTAAGCAAGGAATATCATCATCACTGGTTGGAAGATCAAGGTCGGCAACTACTCGCGTTCTACAAACGCGCCAGATGTGAACGCGGCGGTTTCACGGCCCTCGACAACAAAGGCTATCAAGCAAAAGATAGTCAACCCGACACCATGCAGACCGCACGGATGACCCATTGCTTCGCCCTGGCTTCACTCCAAGGCGAACCTGGGGCAGCAGAGTTGGCGCAGTGGGGCGTGGACTCGTTACTCGGCGTGTTGAAAGATACTCAGCACGGTGGCTGGTTAAGCACATTACCTGAAAAGGTTGCAGACGAGCGAAAAGCCTCTTACCTGCATGTCTTCGTGACGCTGGCCGGATGCAGTGCCAGTCTCGCGGGGATCCCTCGGGCTGACGAACTCTATCAGCAAGCGGTCGAGACCTTAGAAACCTATTTCTGGATGGCTGACGAAGAGGCCTTATGTGAAAGTTATACCCGTGACTGGCAAGATTGTGAAGCCTATCGCGGTGGTAACAGCAACATGCACTGTACCGAATTGTTCCTGCAGTTGGCGGACTTTACCGAAAATCCCATCTGGCGCGCCCGTGCGTTAGCGATCGTCGATAAAGTGATCCATCAGCATGCTCCAGCCAATAACTATTTCTTGGTTGAACACTTTCACGAAGATTGGCAAGAGTGGCATGATTACAATAAGGATAAACCGACCGACAGCTTCCATCCTTATGGGGTAACGCCAGGACATGCTAGTGAATGGGCGAGGCTTCTGCTGCATCTTGAGGCCGCATTACAAGCTGCTGGGGAACCGGTTCCGGAGTGGTTGCTCATTGATGCTAAGGGGTTATTTCACGCTGGTATGGCCCACGGCTGGCATGTCGATGGCACGCCAGGCATCGTCTACACCCACGATTGGGAAGGTAAACCTGTCGCCCATAGTCGTGTACACTGGACGTTAGCAGAAAGCTGCGGTACCGCGGCAAGTCTACTTAAGCGTACCGGAGAGCAGGTCTACGAAGAGTGGTATCGGCGTCTCTGGGACTATATCAGTTGCTACCTAATCGATCCCCAAAATGGTAGCTGGTGGCAAGAGTTGGATCAGCAGCAGCATCCTTCCACTGAAATATGGTCAGGAAAACCTGACTTATACCATGCTTGGCAGCTCACTCAAATTTCTCGCCTACCCCTAACGCCGATGATTGGTTTGTCGATTAAAAACGGGCATCATCAACGTTAAGTCTCTAGGCCCTGAACCGTTTCAAGGCCTTTTTAGTTAATGAATAAAAGTGGTACGTTTCAAGCGTAAGGCATTCCCCAAGACAAATACGCTGGAAAGCGCCATTGCCCCGGCGGCGAGGATAGGAGAAAGCTGTATCCCAAAGGCAGGATAGAGCGCCCCCGCGGCTACCGGGATGAGAACTAAGTTATAGATAAAGGCCCAAAAAAGATTCTGGTGGATATTTGTCATGGTCACTTGCGAGACATGTCGTGCGTTCAGCACATTAGTCAGTGAGTCGGACATCAACACCACATCGGCAGATTCTATTGCGATATCCGTACCGCTGCCTAGAGCAATTCCCACATCTGCCGCTGCTAGAGCCGGTGCATCGTTTATTCCGTCCCCAACAAAACTGACACTGGCGAAATGCTGCTGCCAATTCTGAATCGCCTCGACCTTCCCTTGAGGTTTTACTTCGGCAACGACCTCGCGGATACCGAGCTGTTTTGCGACCGATTGCGCAGTCACACGGTTATCCCCAGTGACCATCGCCACGGTGATCCCCTGAGCCTGCAGTTGACTGACTACCGCTTGGCTAGACGCTTTTATCGGGTCGGTAACAGCGATTATCCCTGCCAGCTGCTCGCCAATCGCGATGTAAAATGGACTCTTTCCTTGCTCAGCGTAGTGTGTCTCGAGAGGTTCGAGGCCACTAGACGCTATAAACAGGCTCTCTAGGTAACGTTGGGTACCAATATGTACCTGCTGGTCATTAACTTTAGCACTCACGCCCATTCCACTGCTTGTGGTGAAATCCGTCGCAGATACCCGTTCAAGCTGCTGAGCGTTCGCGGCATTCACGACCGCACTTGCCAGAGGGTGCTCAGAGTAACGCTCAACCGCGGCGGCATAGGTCAACAGCTGTTGTGTGCTGAAACCCTCGGCAGGCTGTATATCGGTTAGGGCAGGCTGCCCTTCGGTTAAGGTCCCTGTTTTATCGAAGGCGATAAGCGTCGTTTCACGTAACTGCTGTAAGGCTCGGCCTTGGCGGAATAAAATGCCTTTTTCAGCGGCGCGTCCCGTGGCGACCATGATTGAGGTAGGCGTCGCTAAGCCCATCGCACAGGGGCAAGCAATAATCAGCACGGCCACAGCATTCACGATGGCGAGACTGATCCCCCCTTGTGGCGCAAAATAAAGCCAACCCATCAAGGTTAACAGCGCTGCCACGAATACCACCGGTACAAACCAAAGGGTAACTTTATCGACCACGCCTTGAATAGGCAGTTTCGCTGTTTGTGCCTGTTCTACCGCCTGAACGATTTGTGCCAGTACGGTTTGCTCTCCCGTTGCGGTGACTTTGAAGCGTAGATAGCCTTGTTGATTCAGGGTACCGCCGGTCAACGCATCGCCGGGGCGTTTACGCACCGCGAGGGGTTCGCCGGTCACCATCGATTCTTCCACATGGCTCTCCCCCGCAACCACTTCACCGTCGATAGGGATCTTTTCGCCCGGCCTGACTTCGACGATATCGCCCACAACGAGGCTCTCGGTGGCGACCTCTTCACTTTGGTCGTTCTGCCAGCGGTGGGCAATATTCGGCTGCAGTTGCAGCAAGCGTTGCATGGCTTGTGAGGTCTTCCCTTTCGCGCGAGCTTCAAGTAAGCGCCCAATTAACACCAAACAGACAATCATCGCTGCCGCTTCATAATAGACATGAACGCTTTGCGCCGGTAGCCACTGTGGGGCGAACGTGGCAAATAGTGAATAGCCCCATGCAGCAAGGGTCCCTATCGCGACTAAGGCGTTCATATCAGGCGCACGATGCCATAGGGCGGGCAAGCCTAAACGGTAGAATTGTCGGCCAGGGCCGAGCAGCACTGAGGTTGAGAGCACTGCCTCTGCCACCCATCGGCCCGGTACAGGGAGGTAATAATCGACCCAGCTCTGTATAGCCTGACTAAGGTGCATCGCCATCTCTACGACAAAAATAGGCAGTGTCAGTACAACAGCAATCAAGACGTTACGCTGCAGTGCTTGGATATGGTGCTGCTTTTTTTGCTGCTGTAAGGCACGGGCCTTTGCTGCATCGACGAATATCTTCGCGGGATACCCGGCGGCGGTGACCGCTTGCGCCACACTTTCGGCAGCCACATCGCCGATAATGGTTGCGCGTTCAGTCGCTAAATTAACGCTAGCTTGTTCAACGCCGGGTTGAGCAGCTAGCACACGCTCTACGCGTCCGACACAACTTGCACAAGACATCCCCTCGACCGTAAGTTGTAAGGTGGGTGGGGAGTGGCGAGTGGCAGATGATTGACTAGACATGATCAACTCCTCTTGTTCGATTAAGCCTAGCCTACAGCTTCCAGCAAGGGAAAGGTCAAGTGAGGAAAAGCTGGACGCACTATACTATCTACGCTGTAATATTGGGTATGAAGAGAGCACCTGTTAGGGAACAGACTATGCGTACTGATCCATGTATTGCGCCGCACACTGCAGAGCACCCGCCATTACCGGTGTTAAGTCGCCAAGATATTGCCCTGCTGGCAGACACGTTTAAATTATTGGGTGATCCCTCACGCTTACGCATTTTGCTTCAGTGCCTGGCTCAACCGGCTGCAGTGAATGATATTGCAGGAGCTTTACAGCTGTCACAATCCTTGGTGAGTCATCACTTACGGCTATTAAAAGCCGCTCGATTAGTGATTGGCGAGCGGAGTGCTCGCCATGTCTATTACCGCGTCGCCGACAATCATGTTAGCCATGTTCTGCGCGACATGGCTATCCACCTGACGGAAGAGCCTACGCAAGATTAATGCGAGTGAGTAGGGGGATGGGGCGCTTCGTCGCAGTCGTGATGATTGCTAGCTTCACTCAATAGACACTGTGGTGAAGATGGCTCGTCCGCCCAATCAATCGCAATGGTGCTGTGGCCAATAGAGAATTTTTCTTCTAAAGCAACTTCTACCGCCCGTACGACCTGTTTCGCCTGAGCGTCATCCACTGCCCGAATATGTAAAGTGGCCAGTGTATAACCGGTACTGATCTGCCAGACGTGGATATGCGAGACCTCACTCAGTCCTGAAACCTGCTCTAATAGATAAGCGCTGATTAAGCTCGGCGCGGCCTCATCAGGCGCACCTTCCAGCAGAATGTGCGATGTTTTTCGTATCAGCTTCCAAGCCCCACGCAGGATTAATACCGCCACGAGTACAGACAGTATCGGGTCAATGGGGGCCCAGCCTGTTAGTCCAATCACGACTGCCGCAACAATCGCCGCAAACGAACCAAGCAGATCGCCCATCACATGTAAGATAACGCCTTTAATATTCACGTTTTCCGTTTCGCCACGGGTCATAATCCACAACACGGTAAGATTAATAATCAATCCGGCGCACGCGACGATAAACATTGGCCAGGGCATGACAGTAGCGGGTGCAGTGAGACGTTGCCATGCCTCGTAGATAATAAAGATCGCAATCAAGAACAGTGTCATGGCGTTAAATAAGCTCGCCAAGACTTCAAAGCGAATATACCCGAAGGTGAGACGGTTATTAGGTTGGCGCTGTCCAAAATGAAACGCTGCCCACGCCAGCGCAAGGGCGAAGGCATCGGTTAACATATGGCCAGCATCGGCTATTAAGGCAAGTGACCCGGCGTACACTCCCCCCACAAACTCGACAATCATAAAGGTAAATATCAGCACAAAAGAGAGTAGAACTTTCTTCTGATTAGCTTGATTCACTTTTGGAACGTGAGAATGGTCATGGTGGTCATGATCATCATGGTGAGAGTGGGATGACATTACTGCCTCGCTATAGATAACAAACTAATATATGAACACATATTAATATATAGCGGGCAGTAGAGGAAGAGGTATTTCTGGTTATCGTTGTAGTGTACAGCCTTGGAATGCTTTAGTGCGTTTACGACACAACACGCGGATTAAGGTGAGTAAGGAGACGGCAAGTAAAATAGACCCAGCCAAAATAAAGGCCTTCATCCCGAACCACTCGTAACCCAAAATGCCGATCAATCCCCCTATAAAGAAGGAAATAAAGGAAGTGAAGTAGACACTCAGCAGATAACGGAATTGCTTCATTTGCGCGGGAGGATAGCGCATGATCGGGTGTAAGAGTAGGTTAGCCAGTACAATCCCCGCGTCGGTTAAGGTTCCCGTAACATGTGTGGTACGAACTTTACCTTGCGAGAGTTGGGTAGAGGTGGCGTTATGCACACCTAGAAGGAAGCTCAAGCCAAATAAATAGTAGCCATGTTGCAGGTCCTGCGGATACCAAAAGCCAACGACCACCGGGGCAATCAGTAGTACGCCTTCAACTAACAGAATATGGGCATAGATGGTTCGTAAATTGACTTTTTTAGCAAAGGATACCGCGACACGTGAGGTAAATGCGCCGGAAAGAAAACACGTCAGCAGTAATATCAGCGGGATCATCTCAAGTTTGTTCCACTGCAGCAATTCTTGAGAAAGTTGCGTCGCGTTACCGGTCATATTCGAGGGAAACAGACCAAATGCGCCCAATGCCAATACATTGAGCATCCCTGCGCACCCCGCTAACGCAACAGCAAGCTGGCGGTCTTCGTTACCGGTACGGCCAGACTTTTTATCAATAAGCATAATTTACCTTCCCTATCAAAGTGGGGAGCGTTACAAAAACCAACTTCATAATAAATAAGTCACCTAATTATTCAGTAAGTTCAGTAGCAGCCTGACTTTTCTTACTTTTCTTACTTTTCTTAGCCGCGCGTGCATTAAGCGTTCGTTGTAGAGGACGCAGACTATGTATTCGTGGTTTTAATACAACACGATGCATCCGGCGGACCCGTCGACCCCGTTTAATTAAGCGAGGGCGTTCTAACCATAATTTCAAGCCAATCACCGTAATCGCCAACAGCGCAGTTATGCCGTTGGCCATCATCACGGGAATATCATGAACGCGGAAACCATAGCCAGTCCAGCAGGCAACGCCGAAGAACAGTGCCGACCACATGGCCAAAGAGAGGGCTTTGGTTTCTTTATTCTTAACGATGTGTAGCACCTGAAGGCAAAACGAGCCAGTAGTGACCCATGCCGCCAACGTGCCCAGCCACACAGGCCAGGGAGTAAGCACCGCAATCGACAGCAGAGCTAAGGCGATGGTAGTAGCGACAATAAAGATATTTTTCATGATGTTGAAGATTCCGCTAAAGTGCTTTCAACCTGCTTCACGACATCACGTAGATCCTCGGTGAAGGTCGGATGTTCAGCTAAGCTGCCCATCAAAGCAGAGGATTGTGCGAACGCCTTAAGACTATCCTGTTCAGCAAAAATCGTCTCGAAAGGAACACTCTCAATCGCTCGATCTTGGTACTCAAAAGGAAGGGTTCCGGCCGCACGGCGTTGCATGAAGAGATACCATAAAGCTACTAACACCAGTGTTGCCTGAGGAACTTCAGCTTGTTGGTAGCGCGTTTTCAGCGTTGGCAAAATAAATTGCTGTAACTTGGCAATACTATCGGAGGATACACGCTGATTAGTGTCTCGGACCTTGGCGTTACTGAAACGGTGTAACGTGGTCTTACAGTACTCATCAAGGTCGATTGGTCCTTTAGGCAGTGCTGCACTGACATCTTGTGCGACATAATTACGTATCCATTCACGGACTTGCGGGGTAAGGCTCTCGTCAATAGACTGTGCACCTAATAGCGCACCGGCCCAAGCAATACCACTGTGGCTGGCATTCAAGACACGGATCTTAGCTTCTTCGAAGGGGATCACGTTCTTTACAAATTCAACGCCAACACGTTCTAACTCAGGACGACCGGCGATAAAATCATCTTCAATCACCCATTGCGAGAAAGCTTCGCACGCAACGGGGACCTGATCGTTATCGATGCCTTGCTCGACCAAACGCTCGAGTAGCGCCTCATCACTTTGAGGAGTGATACGGTCAACCATGCTGTTTGGCGTGCTGATCGCGTTATCACACCATGCGGCTAACGCTTTATCGCCTAGTGCTGCAATGTACTCATTGAGCCCGGTACGTAAGCAGTCGCCGTTGTGACGTAGGTTATCGCAATTAAGTAAGGTAATGGGACCCGCTTGCGTGGCTAAGCGTTGGCGTAAAATCGCAACGAGAACGCCGTAGACCGTGGCAAAGGTGTTGGGTTCGGCCAACTCTTGAACGATGACGGGATGGTTAAGGTCGAGGTGTCCATCATCTTTCAGGAAATAACCGCCTTCGGTCACTGTAAAAGAGATAAGCTTTGTTTCAGGATCTGCACCGATTTGAATCAGCTGCGAGAGATTAGCATCCCAAGGAATAACTTTTTTTATCGCGGTGATAGTGTGGTAATCGATATCGCCATCAGGGCTGATCACTTCAAGAGTGTAGACACCTTGCTGACGTCCAAGTTGATCGAGAGTGGCTTGACTCGCGCTGTTACGGATATTACCAAGAGCTAATGACCAGCGGGTATCACCGAGCTGGTGCAGCTGGTTAAGATACCAACTTTGGTGAGCACGATGAAAAGCACCGGCGCCTAAATGCAGCCATGTTGACTGGGTAGAAGGTGTACTGTGTGATGAAGTTTGCAAAGGGCATCCTTAGTCGCAATCGACAATTGTTACGTTAGAATGTTACTGGTAACCATAGCACAATTAGTCAAAATGCAAAGTTTTAGACCGAAATAAGTGATGAATTACGGCATGCAGTAAAACTAAGGCTTTACTTTGTAACAAAGTTTGATAAACAGTAGCCTAACTTAATTATAGACAGGTTCAGCCGGCTTCGAGGGTAATATGGGTGAAATTTTCCAGCACTGGGATTGGGTCGCGATCTTAGCGCAAATCCTATTAATAGATTTATTGTTGGGCGGTGATAATGCCGTCGTTATCGCCATGGCTTGCCGCGGGCTACCAGAAAACTTGCGCCGTAAAGCCATCATCATTGGCACACTAGGCGCAATAGTGGCAAGGATTGTTTTGTTGGGGGTCGCCGTCTATCTGTTAACGCTACCGGGGCTGAAATTAGTTGGCGGGTTGTTGTTGTTATGGATTGGCTACAAGTTGGTCTCCGGTGAAGAAGAGGGTGACGAGCAGGGGAAAACGTCGTCAAGTCTTTGGAAAACCGCACTCACCATTACCATCGCCGATGTCATCATGTCCTTAGATAATGTACTGGCAGTTGCGGCTGCAGGTCGGGGTCACCTTATCATTGTCGCAGTGGGGGTGTTATTGAGTATCCCAATCATTGTCGCAGGTAGTCGATTAGTCCTGCACTTATTAGATCGTTGGCCGGTCATTATTCTGGTGGGCGGGGCGTTAATCGGATGGATTGCCGGCAGTATGCTACTGACCGACCCACTATTACACCCTTATGTGGCAGGTAAAGACCTGGCATTTTATGAACACTGTGCGGGGGCGGTCTGTGCAGTGCTTATCTTTATTATCGGTTGGTTTAAAACGCGTAAAAGTGCCTAACGCACTATAAAAAAGGGTGAATCAACCTGGAGGTGATTCACCCTTTTTTTATCGACTAACCCGCATTATGCTGTGCCGGTTCCGCCATCAGAACACCACACTTGGCCAGAGGCAAACGAGTTCTCATCCGACGCGAGGGTCACGTAGAGCGGCGCAATTTCGACAGGCTGGCCAGGGCGAGCCAGTGGCGCCTCTTCACCGAAATGAGCCACTTTTTCTTGAGGTTGTCCGCCGCAGACTTGTAAGGCTGTCCAATAAGGGCCAGGGGCGACCGCATTGACGCGGATACCTTTTGGTCCTAACTGTTTCGCTAACGCTTTCGTGAAGGCAACATTACAGGCTTTGGTCTGCGCGTAATCGAGAAGAATATCGCTAGGTTTAAAGGCCTGAACGGACGAGGTATTAATGATTGCTGCGCCTTCACCTAAATGGGCGACCGCTGCACGGGTGATCCAGAACGGCGCGTAAACGTTGGTTTTAAAGGTAGCATCGAACGACTCGGTGCTCAGTTCGCTGATGCTCTCGCAGAACTGTTGCCGACCGGCGTTATTGACCAGAATGTCTAACCCGCCAAGCTCCTGAACGGCCTTATCCACCAAGGTTTTGCAGAATGCTTCGTCGGTAATATCCCCCGGAATGGCGATGGCTTTGCGACCTTCAGCCTTGATTAGGTCAATGACTTCTTTTGCATCACTTTCTTCTGCGGGCAGATAGTTAATCGCTACATCGGCACCTTCACGGGCATAGGCGATAGCGACTGCACGGCCGATACCTGAATCCCCACCAGTGATCAGTGCTTTTTTACCGGTTAAACGGTTATGTCCTTGATAACTTTTTTCACCATGATCGGGTAGGGGGTGCATCGCGGACGCTAAGCCAGGAAATTGCTGAGGCTGTTTGTCAAAAGGCGGACGTGGAAAACGTGTTTTTTCAGTGGACATCATTAACTCCCTAAAATGTGAAAAAAAAGAACCTCCGTTAAGGGTAGACACAATTGCGCGGGATGTAGCCAAGTTAGCAAAATTTATTTTGTGATCTTGATCACTGATGATAGGGAGAAACGACACGAAATTGTGATTATTAGCCACACTTAATGAGCTGACAATCACTTCGAGGAGCTTCCGGTGAGCCACTTTTTCTTCAACAAGAAAGCAACAATCGTCGATCAAGCAATAGAAGGTCTTATCCGTACTTCACCCCATCAAAATTTAGCGCGACTTAACACGGTCGAGGGGCTGCGCATTGTTGTGCGTCGAGATTGGGATAAATCGAAAGTGGCCATCATCTCTGGTGGTGGCTCTGGGCATGAGCCGATGCACGTCGGTTTTGTGGGGAAGGGAATGTTAACGGCAGCAGTGTGTGGCGATATTTTCGCCTCGCCAGGTGTTGACGCGATTTTGCATGCTATCGTCACGGTGAGCGGTAAAGGTGGATGCCTACTCGTCGTGAAAAATTATACGGGAGATCGCCTGAACTTTGGGTTAGCCGCTGAAAAAGCCCGAGCGCTAGGCTATAAGGTCGAAATGATTTTGGTTAAAGACGATATTTCGCTGCCAAAAAATCCTCAGCCACGCGGTCTGGCGGGGACGATACTGGCACATAAAGTAGCGGGCTATCATGCTGAGAAAGGTAAATCGCTCAAAGACATTGTCGAACACACCCAACAGATGCTCGATAACGTCGCGACAATTGGGGTGGCGCTTTCTTCCTGCCATCTTCCGGGTAGCGACGAGTCAGAAGGGATCCCGAAAGGCAAAAGTGAACTTGGGATGGGGATCCACGGCGAACATGGTGTAGCCACCCTAGATACCCAAAACAGCAGTAAAATTGCTAAACAATTGGCTAAAAATTTACTCAGCCATATTGGTGATGATGATAATTTACTGTTGCTGATCAATAATCTCGGCGGCCTTTCAGTGCTAGAGATGGCCCTTGCCACGCAGGAGGTTTTACGAACGCCTCTCGCCGATCGCGTGAGTCATATCCAAGGCCCGGGCACCCTTGTCAGTGCGCTAGATATGAAAGGACTTTCGCTTACCGTTCTGCCTCTCGATAATAAATTACTGACAGCGCTTGAAGCCCCTGTTGCGGTTGCAGGATGGTTACCCATAACGCCTTGCCAAACCTTGCAGTGGCAAGAAGCGGAGTCCCTTCCTGAAGTCGAATTAGCAAAACCCTCACAGAATACGCACGCTGCGCAAGTGGTCAAACAGCTTTGCCAAGCACTGATCGACAACGAGGATGAGTTAAACAAACTCGATGGGCAAGTGGGCGACGGTGATACCGGATCAACCTTGGCGACTGGCGCAAATTTTGTATTGAAGGCCCTGAAACAGAAAAAACTCCCCTTAAACGATACGCAAGCGCTATTACACTGGTTGGGTGAGAAGATTACCACTCCGATGGGAGGCTCCGGGGGGGTGTTACTTTCGCTGCTTTTCAGTGCTTCAGCTGCCGCGTACCCCGGCGCTAAAAATTTAGGCGCAAGTTTATCGGCGGGGCTGCAGAAAATGAAAGATTACGGTGGGGCCGATCAAGGCGATCGCACGATGATCGATGCCCTGCAACCGGCTTTTGAAGCCATGGAAGCAGGGAAAAGTTGGTCAGCGGTCAGTAAGGCGGCAACGTCAGGCGCGGAGTCGACGAAAAAAATGGAGAAAGCGAAGGCTGGGCGTTCGTCCTACTTGAATGCAGAGAGCCTAAAAGGACATATTGACCCAGGAGCCTGTGCGGTGAGTAAAGTCTTTGAGTCGTTAAAGGATTAAAAATACTAATTATTGTTTGGCGATAAGATAAAAAAATGGCATAGCGGTGAAAGATCGCTATGCCATTATATTAGACGTTTAAATGAGGGAACTGATCCCCTAAACCTAGATAAGCATGGACTGCGCAATAACCAAAAAAAGCTAGAACAATAGCAAATATTGCAATGGAACCGATTTCAAATGCGAGCGTGAAATGGCGTTTAGTCATAATTTCCCTCCAGTACCCAAAAGTCACTACATCTCTAGCATAGCGAATCTGCGTTGTGACGCAAGCATGCTTTACACTTGGCAATACATTAATAATTCTATTCATATGATCCATCAGTTTAATTAACAACCGCCACTATTATGTAAAAATATCCCCGTAGTTATTACGGTTTTTGCACCAAAATGATGCTGACGAGGTAAGGGTTTCTCTCATCGATCGCGGAGTGAATATGTATTTACATATTTAAATACATAAATATAATGGTCGTAAATTTACTACTCATTGAGATCATCATGCAATCTTCACTCTTCAGGCCACTCGTACTGGGCGAAATCTCTTTACGTAACCGTATCGCACTCCCCGCATTAACTCGCTGTCGCAGTGCTCAGCCAGGCAACATTCCCAATGATATGATGCGTGAGTACTATGTTCAGCGTTCCAGCGCCGGTTTTATGGTGACGGAAGGCACGCAGATCGAGCCTCGGGGACAGGGATATGCGTGGACGCCTGGGATCTACAGCGCCGAACAGATTGCTGGCTGGCAAAAAGTGATTCAAGCAGTTAGCGCGCAAGGCGGCACGCTATTTTGTCAGTTATGGCATGTCGGGCGAGTCTCGCATCGGGCGTTACAACCTCAGCAGCAGGCCCCCATAGCCCCTTCGGCAATCGCGGCAACCAACGTGCGTGTCTTTATTGAAACAGCCCCCGGCGAAGGCGAGCTGGTCGCACCCAGTGAACCGCGAGCACTGGAGACAGAAGAAATTTCGCAACTAGTGGAACTGTACCGACAAGCGGCAGTGAATGCCAAGCAAGCTGGGTTTGAGGGGATTGAACTCCACGCCGCCAATGGCTATCTCATCAACCAATTTCTTTCGGCACACACCAATCTGCGCACTGATCAATATGGTGGTAGTTTGGCGAATCGATTACGTTTTCTTAAAGAGGTTGTTGCAGCGGTCTCGACAGTGTTCGATAGCCGTCGGGTAGGAGTACGCTTCTCGCCATTATTTTCTACTACCGAGGAAGACCGAGTTTATTTGGGCTTAGTCGAGCCGGACCCAGCAGAGACTTACCTGACCGCGGCGAAAATGTTAGACGAAATGAAAATCGGCTATCTTTCTATTGCCGAAGCCGACTGGGATAACAGCCCGGGGTTACCGGAAAGTTTCCGTACCGCACTGCGTAAGACATTTACCTCGGTGATTATGGTGGCGGGCCGTTACGATCAAGCTAAAGCACAGCATGTTTTATCGCAGGGTTGGGCAGATTTAGTCGGGTTTGGACGAACGTTTATCGCCAACCCGGATCTTCCGGAGCGCTTACAGCGTGGGTTGGCCTTAAATAGCGTCGAATTAAGTTCTTTGTATGGTGGGACGGCGAGAGGGTATACTGACTATCCGACCATCGACGGATAAATGACGAGAGCCAATGCTTGCTGAAAATGCAATGAAACTTTTAGCCAATCCACTGCGGGTGGCTATTTTAACCTGGTTAAAGCAGCCGGATGTCGCCTTCGCCGCCTATAGCCAGCTGTATCCCTACGATCAGTATGGTGTGTGTGCAAGTTTAATTCAGGATAAAGCGGGGCTTTCGCAACCAGCCATTTCTCTCTGTTTAAAATCGTTACATGAATTGGGTGTAGTTGAGGCCCAAAAGGTGGGTAAATGGACCTATTATCGCCGAAACGACATTAATATTCAGGCATTAGTTGAAACCATCACTCAGCAATTACAGCAACTCTAGGGTAGCCGTCCTTCGAACGACTACCCTACTGTTAGCGTCGACGTTGTGCGCAAAACATCACGGTATCGGTAGAGAAAGATCCATCTTCTTGAAGTTGAAAATAAGATTGTACCTGACCAGAGACCGCCTGTTGTAAGCCGCGAATCGCTGCTACGGTCGGGGCAGGCGTTTTCATTCTACTGACCCCCTGCTGACAATCGATGTTCGTCATCTGCCGATTGTCGGCCGTCTCTTTAACGACTCTTAGCATTTCGTTAGACAGATCGTAGGCTGTGACCTGTGTGACCAGAGGTGAAGCCGTAAAGCTGGCATGCCCGGCACCACAGCCAATATCAAGAATATGTCCATTATCAAAAGGGGCTAGCCACTGTTGTAGACGTTGTAATTCTTCACCTGCTGCATGCACAGGGCTGGTTAAATAAGCGTTAGCTTGTGGACTAAATTGGTCGGAAATTCGCTTAGCATGTGCGGTGTGAGTCATAGAGTACCCCTAATGTTTACCTGGTTGTTGAGGGTAGGCTACTCAACCTATTATACCGGTACAATACCTGTAGTTATCCTAGTATAAGAGGTAATAGGCTATGGCGGAGAAACATCAGGATCCTGCATAGCAATTGGGTGAGTTCTTGCGCCTTAGACGAGAGCAGCTTAGCCCGGAGCGTGTTGGATTGGCAGTTAGCCCCCGATCCCACGACTAAGCTCGTTACGCTTATACCGCTGTTTGTGAGTGAGTGACTTATACGCGGAGAGGAGACCAAGACCGTAGGCATTACCTTATGCTACGCCTTTTCTCATCATGACCCTCACCCAGCAGAATGAGTAACCATTGAATGTAATGGCAAGCTCAGGATAGATTGGCTCATTATCGGCGAAGATGGCCGATATTAGCTTATGTAGTAAATCGCGACTAATGTGGGACTGTCATTAATGTTGCCTTCTATCGGCGTGCAGCGAGGCGACAGAAAGTGAGGGGGCTTAACAATAGAAAGGCGGAGTGAGGAGAAAAGCCCTTACCTAAAAAGGTTTATCCTCCTCGTTAAAAAAACCTACATTAAGTATGGGTATTTAGTTGTAGATTATGACAGCGTAATAACAACTTTCCCGATATGTGATCCGGTGTCCAAACACTCATGGGCTTTAGCGATCTCCTCCAAAGGATAGGTGGCATAGATAATGGGTTTACAACGGCCTTTTTGTAAGGCTGGCCAGACTTTCTCTTTTAACTGCTCAGCAATCTCTCTTTTTTCTTCAAGATTACGTCCACGCATTGTCGAGCCAGTGACCGTAATACGCTTGACCATCATATGAGTGATATCGAAGTTATCGACTAGGTTGCCACCCATAAAGCCAATGATCACCAATCTGCCCTCTTTTTTCAGTAAGTTCATATTCTTATTGAAATAGGATGCACCCACGATATCCAAGATGATGTCGACCCCTTCACCTTCAGTCAGCGCGTTAATTTTCTCTTCAAAATCCTCTTTTTTGTAGTTGATGACGGTAGCTGAATGTTTCAATTCTTCGACCTTATTGTCATCCCCTACCGTGGCGAAAACGTTCAGGCCAAACTCTTTACCTAAAGCAATGGCCGTCGTACCGATGCCGCTCGCACCACCGTGGATTAATACGCTTTCATTAGGCTTTGCCTTGCCGATCTGAAATAGGTTAGCCCAGACGGTAAAGAAGGTCTCAGGTATCGCCGCCGCTTCTTCGAAGCTTATCCCCTTAGGAATAGGCAGTGTTTGTGCTGCGGGAACGGCACAAAACTCGGCGTAACCGCCACCGTTAGTCAATGCACAGACGGCATCTCCTACCTTGAACTCTGTTACGTCTGCCCCTATCTCTTCGACGATTCCTGACACTTCTAAGCCAGGAATAGGGGTTAACCCCTTAGGCATCGGGTATTTCCCTTGACGTTGTAGAATATCTGGACGATTAACCCCGGCAGCCTGCACCTTGATCAATACTTCATGTCGATCAATGGTAGGACGTTCACCCTCAACAATGTTAAGGACTTCGGGGCCGCCGGGTTGAGTGATTTCGACGAACTTCATACCTTATCCTTTGTTGAAATAATCGACTAATGTCTTCGCCGCAACTTTACCGAGTTCATTGGCAGCAAAAGGACTATCACCAGTGATCACTTTACGGTCAGAGTGAACCTTGCCGCTAATTTCATCATTGACTAAGGTCAGTCCCATCTCTTTTAACTCTTTTCCGAAGAACCACGTTAGCCCACCCGGCATATATCCGATATCCGGGGTTTGTTTATCTGCACTATCTGGGAAGGCGCAAATTGAATAGCCACTCAGCGGGTTATCACCGTCACGTAGCGCCAAGAACGCTGCTGGGCCATGACAGATTGATAGGATAAATTTATCTTTTTCTAATGCCCAACGTAAAACTTTAGCCACGTTAGGATCATTCGGTAAACCAATTAATGCCCCATGGCCACCCGGAATAAAGACGGCAGCATAGTCATTATCGGCTAACTGTGCGACGACGTCAGGAAGGGATAAGGGATTGAGAAATTTTTCATGGTATTTCTCAAAGAATGGTATGACCTTTTTGTCATCATTTGGCATCGCCCAGTATTCGAATTTCGTCATTCGCCCTGAAGGGGTGGCGATATCGAAATCAAAGCCCGCCGCATGCAGGTGATACATGGGTAATAGCGTTTCGACAGGGTGATTACCCGTCGAAAATAATTTACCGTTATCGGTTTTTACGTAGCGTTCATCGGTCGCAATGACCAATACTTTTGCTTTACCTTGGTACTTATCGCTGTATTCATCGTCGCTGAGATCAGACACCGACGAGGTAAATTGAGAGAGAGAGTATTGCGACGGGAAGTAAGCATTACGTTCAGCAGGATCAATCTGTGGGGCTTTATTTTCACTATCTTTCATCATTATTTACCTAGTGGCGAGTGTGTGACATACAAAATGAAATGGTTCATTGATTGAGTCACTTTAACAATAGTTCAATTAGAAGATCTGCGCTTAACATGATGAGGGATTGGTAGGAACTCTCAGATAAGCGCAGACGACACAGAATGCCTATAGCAGACAATCCTTAGTATTCGTTTTTTTCACCAGGGGCTGGTACGGAAAGAGGCGTTTTCGAGGTTCCCGCGTAGGTAAGGATTAACACCGTATCTTGATTGGGATCCGTGGCGATACCTCTGTGATATTGGTCGACAGATTCCGCAAAAGCCTCACCTTGTTTAAAGACTTTCTTTTCTCCGGTCTTCTGGTCTTCAAGGGTTAACTGTCCCTGCTCAACATAACCCGCATTAGGGGCGATGTGTTTGTGCCAAGGCAAAGCATGGCCCTTCTGGATATGAAGCTTAATCACCGTTAGCTGCGGAGTTCCTTGCGGATAGGGTTTATAAGTCCCACCATTCCAAGAATGATCAGATTGCACTAGGACGTGTTTTTTTCCGGATTCAACAGGGTATTTGGGGTCGGCAGCCTGAGCGGCACTTGCTAGTAGAGGAACGATTAATGAGGCTAACACTAGGCTTTTGAGTGATTTTTTCATTAGTGACTCCTTTTATGATTGATATCTATAAAGATAGAAGCCACTGACAGCATTATCGAGTTAAGTTGTTGATACTTTATCTCTATCCATTCCATAAAAATAGAAATACGATTTGCTCGCTCTACAAGGAAAATTATTTATCTTTCCCATCCACTAAACTTCCAATAGTTAAAAAACTACTTTATGCAAAGTAGCATCAACGCTTTAGGGATTGAATTAGCGTCTCCTTCATTGAAGCTCTTATCGAGTATGATAGCCCGACGAGGTCGCGATAGATATTTTATATTATGGGATTTGCCACTCTGAACTTCATGAAATAGTTGGCTGCGTCACGGCGGTTGGTGAAGTCGTGGCACAATTCAGGGTTGGCGATTATGCCGCTGTCGGTTGGATTGTTCGCGCTTGTCCAGGGTGTTCTACTCGCTTAGCGCTTCGGCCAAGCTAGGGGTAAGATCTGGCGCTGGGTGAGCGGCGCTAACGTGATATCACGACATGCTTCCTCCGATAACCAGCATGCCTCTTCTATCTCGGCGGCAGGAATGGGAGTAAAAGACTCTCTCTGTATACGAAATAGATGTGCAGTGAGCTGATGCTGTGCTTCATTCGCCGCGACATCATGGAAACATCCCATAGCGACAAGCTCATCTTTACCAATATCTAGCTGCAGTTCCTCATTCAGCTCTCTTATTAATGCCTCTTCAGGTGTTTCACCGGGATCGATTTTACCTCCAGGCTGCATAAAGAAAGGTGAACCGCGCTTTCTCACCAGTAGGATGTTCTGACGATTATCAAGCAATAGTGCGGCAGCAATAATGATGTGGGGCGTGTTGGACATTCGATTACCTAATTAGGGTTGTGTAAGTAAGCGAATTCGCACTCGCTATTATCAACTAGAGGCAGTGTCTTTCCTACCTCTAGCCCACAGAGATTATTCAGCCTACGTCTTATCGGTCTTCAATATAAATAAAGTGATCTCAGAAGGGTAGCCCAAGCGTAAGGCAAATCCATTCCATAGTCCTGTGCCGTTACTGACGTAAAGATAGCGGTGACCAACGGGGTAAAGCCCGGATGAAAATCCCTGGTTGGCACGCTTAACGATGGTCGCAAGACCGTAAACCATACCACCGTGAGTGTGCCCAGAGAGCTGTAAATCAACGCCTTCGGCGAGATTCTTCCGGGCATTTTCTGGACGATGATCCAGCAGAATAATCGGCGCTTGGCGATCAACACCACTAAGCGCTAACGCTAAGTCAGGACCTGCTTGACCGTAACGTAAGGCTGCTTCATCAGTTACTCCTGCAATATAGAGCTTACTTCCCTCTTTTTCGACGGCCACTGAGCTGTTGATTAATTCATGAAAGCCTAACTGCTGCATCCGGTGCATCCACGGCGAATAACCAGAGTAATACTCGTGGTTACCGGGAATAGCAAAACGGCCTTGTTTAGCCTTTAACTCGGCAAGCGGAGCCACATCGTGATACCGCTTCTCGATGCTACCGTCGGCGACATCGCCCGTAAACAAGACAACATCTGCTTGCAGCTGATTAGTGCGGTCGACGACTTTCTTCATCCAACGCCCGGTAAACAGGGTACTGGCATGTAAATCGGTCAATTGCACGACACGATAGCCATCGAAGGCTTTCGGTAGATTTTGTAACGTTAACGTGACCGTTTTAACGCGAGGCACCTTGACCGCTTGGTGGGTGGCATAGGCCGCAGTGACGAGCGAAATAGCGAGCAAAACAGTATGAGTGGTTTGATGAGTCGGCCATGTTCCTCGTGACGCAAACTGCCCGATGCTGACGATATCGCAGAGGATCAGTAATAGCGTAAGAGCGATCATCGTCCCGAATAAAAAGTTAATCGCGACCATCACGCCATGCGGGAACTCCGGTGCGAAACGATTCCCGAACACAACTTTATAAACGAGGTGACACTCGGCCACGAGCACCACGGCAAGAAAACACAGTAACCGAAGGATGAAAGGAAGAGGGAGTGGCAAGATAAATCGCCCACCAATATACAGCGCAGGTAAAAGTGTTATCCAGGCAAACACATAGCCTCCAAAAAATGGTATCGATTCACTTACTGTAGCATCGCACCAAGGCAATGTAAGTAAAGTATAAAGAATAAAAAAAAACAGAACTTTTACATAGATTGCTATTGATAATCATTATCGTAATGATATAGATTCGCATTCAATAAAATAAAGACTGCCCATACCAGTCATTTGTCACCTTTTGCGGATTGCCGCACCTTTAGGAATACACAGCCTCTATGCGTAAACACTTCAAAACTCACATGCCTGCGGCTCGACCCCGCTTATCCCTGTTAGCGCTCAGCCTCAGTGGCTTTTACTGTTATACGGCGACAGCCGACAACCTTCCGCTCACGGCTCAAGGCAAACAGAGCGATACCTTAGTCGTCACTGGCGTGACGCCAAAAATTGAGGCCAACAATAAAGTTATTGTCAGCGCCCAGCAGATGCAAAAAAATGGCTCGAACGATTTCGGTACACTGATGCGTTACCAACCGCTAGTTAGCGCGACCGGGAGTAGCGGGGGGTCAGGCAGCGGAAAGAGTGGTTTCGACCGTGGGGGCTATACCGGCTATAACATTCGTGGTTTAGAAAGTAACCGTGTCGGGATTAATGTCGATGGCGTCTCTATGCCACAAGCGACTGGACGGCCTTATGCAGGGCGTACCGGCGTCAATAGCTTTGGTATTGGCCGCGATTATATCGACCCCTATCTTTTCAGCCAGATGGATATTGAAGCAGGGGCGACAGGGGTATCGCAACCCAATACCTCGATTGGTGGATTAGTCGCTTTTCATACAAAATCAGCAGATGACTACTTATCTCCTTCTCGGCAGCATTATTTCGGTTACCAAACCGATTACGACTCGTCAAATCGTGCCTGGCATAATGGTATCACTGCCGCCGCTGGCGATGATCAATTAAGAGGGATCTTTGTTTACAGCCGACGTGATGGGCAAGAGACCCGGACGCAAGGCAATAATCAAGCATGGCCAGAAAATTGGCATTCTGATGCCTTCGCGGCCAGTACGATTTGGCAGGCGAATGATGAACATAAACTGACGGCCAGTGGAAATTACTACCAAAAAAGTAGCCATACCCACTTTGATACGTGGGATTCAGGCGGTAAAGCGGTCATCGGTACCAGTCAACAGTCAAGCCAAACCCGTCGCTTTGGCGTCGCCTTACAAGATGAATACACGCCACTAAATCAATGGGTCGATCAGCTGACTAGCCAAGTCTATTGGCAAAAAACGCAAGCGCATGATAATACCTTTGGTCCGAGCGACACCTTGGTACCGACTCGAACGCTATCTGATTTCAATACCAATAAATTCGGTTTATCTTCAGAACTGGCAAAAACCGTTGGACGTCACGATTTCCGCGCCGGGTTAAATGGCGATTTCACGCGGACCGAACGACCCTTCTCACAATCTCCGACCCCTCTGGTTTATTACCGCGTCATGCAACCGCAAGCCGATAGTCAAACCACCACACTGGGCGGCTTTGTTGAGGATAAAATTAATGGCGACTGGCAGGGACACCATGTGGCACTCACGCCGGGTATACGTGTTGCTTATGTGAAAAATAAGCCTCGTAATCTTAGTCGCTTAGCGGCGGGAAGTAGCGTATTAACCGAAGAGAGTGTCTCGACCCTTTATAGTAGTCAAAGTGATACCCAGTTCTTACCGTCGCTGAGTTTCGAGTACTCACTGACGCCACAACTGTTAACTTATATCCGTTACCAGCGCGGCGCCCAATTCCCTGAAGCGAGCCAGCTGTACGGATCTTGGAACCTAGGCTCCAGCTATGCTGGCACCCAACAATATGCCTTGATCGGTAATAATTCCCTTAAGACCGAGACCAGCAATGATCTTGAGTGGGGGATAAAGGGACAAGCCGTACCGGGAATCGATATCCACGGTTCCATGTTCTACAACGATTACGATAATTTTATCGCTTATAACCGTTATACGCGTAGCGGCTCACCGAGCAAATTTACCAATGTTCCGTCGAATATCTATACCGTTTATCAAGCAGAAAATCGCGATAAAGCCTTTATCTATGGTGGAGAACTGACCACTAAAATCCATTACGGCGAGTGGTTCCCTGCGGTGAATGGGTTAAGCACGAGTTTTGCCTTGGGTTACACCAAAGGTATGTCTAAGTCCTCGTTACAAGGCGATAAGTATGTCGATTTAGACAGTGTGGCCCCGATGAAAGCGGTGGTCGGTGTCGCATGGGATGATCCTACGCAACGCTACGGTGCCGCGGTTACTGCTACCTTTGTGAAAGGGAAACAGGCAAAACAAACGACGCGTGATACCACCTCGACAGGTAGCGCGACAGAAAGTGATAGCAGTAAATACTTGCGTATCCCTGGCTACGGTATGGTGGATATGACCGCCTACTGGCGTATCACGCCAACGGTCAAACTTAGCGGCGGGTTGTATAACCTCACCAATCGTCAATATTGGGATTATTTGAGTAGCCGTGATTTAACGACCGACACAGCACAACACCAAGCGGATATTGCGCTGGCAACCATGCCGGGACGCACTTTCCAACTTGGGCTTAATGTTGATTTCTAATGTTTTTGCCCCAGTTCGCTGGGGCGTTATAGAGGATGTAACCGATGAATAAACAGTATCTTGATTATTTAGCGTTAAAAACGGAGCACCCACACTTATATGCACGCGACCTCGCGGCAATGATGGCAATCAGTGAGGCTGAATTAACGTTAACCCGTTGCGGTCACGATGCACAATTCCTGCAACCCGAATTTGAAGCACTCCTTAAGGGGTTGGCTGCGGTTGGCGAAATCAAAAGCTTGGTACGCAACGATTACGCCGTCCATGAGCAAATTGGGCGTTATGAGAATCTGCACTTTGGCCCGCATGCTGGTTTAGTATTAAACCCACGAGCCCTCGATCAACGTTTCTTCCCCCAACAATGGCATAGTGTTTTTGCCTTAACGGAGCTGAGTGCTTCGGGTGAGCGTCGAAGCCTACAAATCTTCGATATGCAAGGGGATGCGGTGGTTAAAATTTATACGACCTCGAAAACCGATACCGTTGCCTGGCAAGCACTAATTAGTCAGTGGCAGCAGGTGGCCCCTGCGACGCTTACCCTACAATCTCGTCCCGCAGTGACTAAACCGGCCAATATTGACCCGCAAACAGTGGAACAAGAGTGGCGAGCGATGACCGATGTGCATCAATTCTTCCAATTATTACGTCGTCATCAGCTTACCCGCCAACACGCCTTTAAGGTCGTGAGCGATGACTTGGCGCGCCAAGTCAGTAACGATAGCTTCGCTTTATTGCTAGATCGTGTTCAACAGCAGCAAAACGAGATCATGATTTTTGTCGGTAATCGCGGTTGTACGCAGATCTTCACTGGACGCTTAGCCAAAGTGGTTGAAATGAAAGGTTGGCTAAATATTTTTAACGACCACTTTACTCTGCATCTGCAAGATAAAAAAATTGCTGAAACCTGGATTACTCGTAAGCCTACCAAGGACGGACATGTCACCAGCCTGGAGCTCTTTGCTGAAGAGGGTACGCAGATCGCCCAACTTTATGGACAGAGGACCGAAGGCCAGCCGGAACAGGAAATTTGGCGTCAACAGCTTGAGGAATTAGCCGGAGAGCTCTGCTAATGAAATTCGCCATATTGCTACTCTGTTTAGTTACGCTGCCGGTCACGGCGGCGCAACGGCTAGTCTCGATTGGCGGTGATGTGACCGAGATTATTTATGCGCTGGGCAGCGGTGACCAACTGGTGGGACGGGATACCACCAGTCAGCGTCCTGAAGCAAGCCTTAAGCTTCCCGATATTGGCTATATGCGCCAATTAAACAGTGAAGGAATATTGGCGCTCAAGCCGACGTTAGTTCTGACCAATGCGCTGGCGCAGCCCTCTCAAGTCTTCCAGCAAATCGAAAAGGTCGGCGTTAAAGTCGTCACGGTTCCTGCAACGCCAGAGTTGTCAGAGATTGCGGTAAAGGTCAGCACGATTGCACAAGCGCTAGGAAAAACAGCGCAAGCGCAGCCTATTTTACAGCGACTCGCTCAGCAGTTAAGCGCGCTGAACCAGCCACCGGCAGGGGGTCGCCATAAAGCCCTTTATATTATGGCTAATCACGGTATGCAAAGCTTGATTGCCGGCAAAGAGACCGCCGCAGATATCGCCTTACGTAGCGCTGGATTGACCAATGCCATGGGGCAGGTGGCGCATTATCAGCAGATGTCGCAAGAAGGTGTGATTGCCGCAGCGCCTGAGGTCATCATTATAGACCAGCACTCGCTGCAGCAGATGGGGGGGGAAAGTCAACTATGGAAGTTGCCCGGTTTAGCCTTAACGCCTGCAGGCAAAGCCCATCGGGTGGTGGTGATCGACCAGATGGCGCTATTAGGTTTCGGGCTCGATACCCCGCAGGCTATCCTTAAACTTCGTCAAGATGTGGCAGATAGCTATGCGCGTCAGCCTTAGCCTTAACCGCCAAACAACGTTGCTGATCTTGGTTATCTTACTGGTGATCAGTGCTATTGCGGCGACTCAGCTCGGGGCGATGAAACTGTCGTTAACCGAGATTTGGCAGCAACCCTTCGACAGTATTGTCTGGCAAGTCTGGCTAACCATTCGTGTCCCCCGTGTGCTACTCGCCCTGCTTATTGGTGCCGCGCTAGCCGTATCGGGCACCATTATGCAGGGGCTTTTCCGTAACCCCCTAGCGGACCCTGGGTTACTCGGAATTAGCAGTGGTGCGGGCCTTATGGTCGCGTTGGCGTTACTCTTACCGCTGCAATTACCGCTATTTGCCAGTTTGTGGCTGCCGGTGATTGCAGCCTTTATTGGTAGCCTGTTGGTCACGTTATTGATCTTCCAATTGAACAAGGTGAGTCAAGGGCAGCTCTCCCGATTACTGCTTTTAGGGATCGCGATCAATGCATTGTCTGGATCGTTCATCGGTATACTGTCGTGGCTAAGTAACGATCAACAGCTGCGGCAGCTGTCACTCTGGGGCATGGGATCCTTAGCCCAAGCCCAATGGCCAGTCGTGGGGATCTGCGCGCTGATCATTATCCCGACCTCTCTGTTACTCCTCCGTTCTGCGCGAGCCTTAAACCTCTTACAGTTAGGCGAAGAGGATGCCTTTTATAGTGGCTTAGATGTGTTACGTACTCAGCAGTATTTATTGATCGGTAACGCCCTACTGGTGGGTACCGCCGTTTCGTTCACCGGTATTATTGGCTTTATCGGATTAGTCATCCCGCATCTGGTAAGAATGGTATTTGGTAGCGATCATCGCTGGTTACTGCCTGGATCGATGATTGTCGGTGGATTATTACTGCTGCTGTCGGATACCTTAGCGCGAACCTTAGTCCAACCCGCTGAAATGCCAGTGGGTCTATTGACCAGCTTATTAGGCGCGCCGTGGTTTTTTATGTTGATCCTCAAACGCTTAAAGGCCAGTTATGCATAAAACGCTTACCGCGAGGCAGCTTGGGCTGCAGATAGGATCGCGTACCTTAATCACACCCTTGGATCTCAAGCTTGAACTGGGCGAGTTTGTGACGATTATGGGGCCAAATGGTGCAGGAAAGTCGACTTTACTCAGGTTATTGACCGGTTTTCTCAGCGCAACAGAAGGAGAGTGTTTGTTGGCCGGTAAGCCTTACGTACAGTGGGACAGGAGTCAGCTAGCCAGCCAGCGGGCCGTTATGCGCCAACATAATCAGCTAGCCTTTGCCATGTCGGCTGAAGAGGTGATCTTGTTGGGGATCAGTCAGTACGCTACGCGACGACAACGCACGATCTTGGAACAAGTCGTCGCACTAATCGGTTGCCAAGCGTTATGTGATCGCAATTATGCAACCCTATCAGGTGGCGAGCAGCAGCAAATTCAGTTGGCGAGGGTGCTGGCACAATTATGGAAAGATGACGAGCCGGAGGGGTGGCTATTCCTTGATGAGCCGACATCGGCTCTCGATCTCTTTCACCAACAGCATTTGCTACGTTTACTTCATCGATTAACACGAAACGGAAAGCTGATGGTCTGCGCGGTGTTGCATGATGTCAATTTGGCCGCGACCTGGTCAGATAGGATCGTGGTGATGCGGCAGGGTGCATTGGTGGCCGACGGTTCGGTTCAGCAGGTACTCACCGAATCGCAGCTTACGGCGTGGTATCAGGCTGAATTAAGCGTTATTCAGCCTGCTTCATCCTCTCACCCAATCGTTTTACTGAATAAGTGATCGCTTAATCATTGAACTGGAGTTCATGGTACTCCCCTTCATCAGACGTATGGCGCCGGCGTATCGGCGCGCTCGATTCTTCGGGAAAAGGGCGTTGACGGGTGGCAAACAGCGTTTCATAAAGATCGTTATCATAATCGCTCATAGGTAAACCTCTTCAATGTGCCGATGACTATCGCTAGCTTGCCGCACACAGATGACAGATTAATGACACAACCAGGTTTAGTTCGGTCTGCGTCCCCTCAAAGTAGGCAGACCGAGTCGCTTAGCGATACCCGAAAGTCTGTGCTGTCAGCGTCAGCTTACCCCTGAGCACTGGCGTGGCCGCATCGGTGGCTTGATAGATGTCATATTCCTCCTCGGTAATCGACCAGTGCTGTTGAGTGCTATCCCATTGCGCCACCACACGTGGTTCAATACACAGACTGATGCGTTGTGACTCTCCCGGCGCGAGGGTGACTTTACGAAAGGCCACGAGTCGTGAGGGATAACGTCCAGATGTTGGGCGCAGATAGATCTGTACAACATCGCTGCCTCCCCTTTCACCACAGTTGGTCAAGGTTAAGCTGGCCGTGATTTCGCCAGAGGTCTGACAAAGCTGTAAATCCTCGTAGCGAAATTGCGTATAAGAAAGACCGAAACCGAAAGGGAATAACGGTTTTTGCTGTTGGCGTTCAAACCATCGATAGCCAACATCGGCCCCCTCAACGTCATAATCAATCCTGAAGATCTCACCTTTTACCTCAACGCCGGGCAGCGAGGTGGTCGTGCTAGGATCGACTTGCTCGGGATGGGGGAGCTGTTGCGCGTTAGCGGGGAAGGTAATAGGCAAGCGCCCGGCAGGATTAACGCGGCCGAATAACACCCCGGCAACAGCTTCACCGCCACCCGAACCGGGATACCAGGCTTCGAGCAGGGCAGGGACATTATCGAGCCACGGTAAGGTCACCGCTCCACCCGTTTCCAGTACCACGACGACCTTGGGATGGGCGGCGGAAAGCCGATCAATTAATCGATTTTGGTGATCACTAAGATCTAGCCCTTGCGCATCGAACGCCTCTGAACGCCACTCCTCAGCAAAAATAATCACGGCATCACTCCCCTGGCTGGCATCCAGCGCGGCGTCGATCGACTCTCCCGACACAAAATCAACCTGTTTTGCGAGCGAGTTTCGGCGAATAGCTGCCAGCGGAGAACTGGGGTGGTAGACTTTTGGGGTTTGGATCCCCATAAAATCGACCCCCTCTTGCTGTAAGCTCCCTTGCGGCGTCACCGCGGAGGAGCCGCCACCGGCCAACACGCCTTTATCAGCATGAGGCCCTATCACCACGATGCGGGTTAATTCTGGTGGTAGGGGTAAAGTCTGATGGTCATTCTTCAGCAAGACGATGCCTTGTTCGGCTTCACGCTGGGCAATCAATTGATGCCAGCTATAGTCGAGATGATTACCGCGTTGGGCGGGATGTTGGATAGCGCCGCAGGCAAAAAGGCTACGTAAGATCCGCTGGATCATGTTATCAATCTGCACCGTTGTGATCTCACCTTGCGCAATAGCCTCGCGAAGTGGTTGATCGAACCACACACATTTATCGAGATTAGCACCTGATTGAACATCCAATCCCGCCCGTACCGCTTTTGTCGCGGAATGGGTCGCTCCCCAATCAGACATTACCCAGCCAGGATATTGCCAATCACCTTTTAATACCTGCGATAAGAGGAAATGGTTTTCAGAGGCCCAATCGCCGTTAACTAAGTTATAGCCGGGCATCACCGCGCCGGGCTTACCGATATCAATGGCTAGTTCAAACGCGAGCAAATCGGACTCGCGCAATGCCGACTCGCTGATCCGTGAGTCAGCCAGCACTCTGCCAGTTTCTTGAGCATTGACCGCGAAATGTTTCACGGTTGAAACCACATGTTGAGATTGGATACCCCGCACACTGTGACCCGCCATCACGCCTGTTAGCAACGGGTCTTCGGAGATATACTCAAAGTTACGGCCACCGCGAGGTTCGCGGATCAGGTTGGCACCGCCGGCAAGTTGCACATTGAATCCTTTACCAAACGCTTCGCGTCCAAGCATTTCGCCCGTGGCTTGCGCCAAGTCTGGGTCGAAAGACGCGCCTAAGGCTAGACTGCTAGCAAGTGCGGTAGCGTGATCCCCCGGACGCACCCCTCCCAATGCACTGACCCCTAAACTGGCATCACTCTGTTGCAAAGCTGGGATGCCTAAACGAGGAATAGCCGGATAGTAAGCGGCTGAGCCTATTGCCTCGGGTGGCAGTGTGTCGCCTTTTTTTAACGGGATTGCCATCGGCCCAGAGAGCCACGCAAACTTTTCATCTGTCGTCATTTCGGCGATAACAGCGGCTGCTTGCTGATCGGCGGTTAAGCCAGGTTTTTGCCAGGGGAAAGACATCACATAAGCTCCTAAGCGTAAAGGGGTGTTCTCTTAGCTTAGTCGCCTATGAGAGAGGGGAGGAGGGATCCGTGCGCTTAAATCTGGAAATCGTAACCGAGTTCTGCATTTTCGCTGATACCGCGCGCCATCAGCTTTAACTCGTCTTCAGAAAGATTAGGGTTACAGAGCGTCATAAACTGCCATAGATAGTCGCGCTGCAGCTGTCCTTGCTTCACCCCTAACCAGACGGTATTGCTATTAAATAGGTGGCGAGCCTCTAACGAGATCAGCTCAGGATCATCATGATCCGCTGCGGTCTCGGCAATAATACCGATCCCCATTCCCAAGCGAACATAGGTTTTCACGACGTCGGAATCTTGCGCGCTAAGCACTACATTAGGCAGTAGTGAGACGGCCTGAAAAGCCTCATCAATCACCGAACGCCCAGTCATTCCCGCGCGATAAGTCACCAATGGCCAGTTTGCCAGCTGCTCAAGACTGAGTTTATCTTCCTGCGCGAGAGGGTGTTCGCGTGGCACTAAAATACGGTGGTTCCATTTAAACCACGGAAACGTCGTTAACTTACCACTGTGAGCCAACCCTTCGGATGCGAGACCAATATCAGCTTCACCGGAAATAACCTGATCGCGGATCTCTTCTGGTGTTGCTTGATTCAGCACGACTTGAATATGCGGATAGCGGCTACGAAACTGCTTTAGGATGGCCGGTAAGGAGTAGCGTGCTTGAGTGTGGGTGGTGGCAATGGTTAATATTCCGGCCTCTTGGGCGGTGAATAACTGGCCCAACCGCTTGGCCTTTGCCGACTCATCTAAGATCCGTTGAGCAATCACTAACATCTCTTTTCCCGGTCCAGTCAGCCCGAGCATACGTTTACCATGACGAATAAATAATTCGACGCCTAATTCGTCTTCCAACTCACGAATATGGCGACTGATCCCAGATTGGGAGGTATAAAGAATTTTTGCTACCTCAGTTAAGTTGCACTGGCAGCGGGCAGCTTCGCGAATAATTTTAAGTTGCTGGAAATTCATAAGGCTTGCTCTTTCGGCGTCGAATAACCCCCACAGTAGTAAATTGTGCTCAATTAAATAAATAATTAAAACGCAAACGTTATACCACAAAGATATAACGACGATAATTAACGTAAAATAGTCTTCTTTTATTAGTTAAAGGCAGTCAGTATATTAAAAATACAGCATAAAACCCTGTTCGTAGGGAATAAGTCTTTAGCAAATTAACCGAAATGGTTAGCATTATTTGTGTTATTAACCAAAAAGGGAGGGGGCAACATGATTGATAAGGCAACGGCCGAACATTACCAATGGGGGATCAGTGCGATGGCTGGTATTTGATGAGCTGACATCGGCCTTGGACCCCGAATTAGTGGGAGAAGTCCTGACGGTGATTGAACAGCTCGCTCGCTCCGGCAAAACCTTAGTGATAGTTACCCACGAAATTGCCTTTGCCCGAAAAGTCGCCGATAAGGTTGTGTTTATGGTGGAGGGCGAGATTGTTGAGCAAGGGCCGGTTGAGCAAGTACTGGATAACCCCCAACATAGTCGAACACGCCATTTCTTGGCAAGTGTGCTCTAGGAGGCCGGATGCGTTATACAAGCTTAGCCTCGCTATTACTGCTCTTCGCGGTACACACGCAAGCCGCGGTAGACCTTAAGGCGAATGAAACCCCGCTGAATACGCCGGTTGATCCTAAAGCGATAGCGTTACTTCCTGCCCACTATCGGCTGGCGCATGCCGGGCAACTGACCGTTGCCGTTTCCGCTCAAAACTCACCACCGTTATCTTTAGTCGCGAGTGATAATCGTACCCGCATAGGCAGTGACATCGATATCGCCCGCCTGCTGGCGCAAAGCCTGGGATTACCCCTGAATATCGTGCCGGTGTCGTGGGAAGAGTGGCCTTTAGGTCTGAGCAGTGGGCGTTATGACGTTGCGCTAGTCAATATTGCCGTGACGGAACCACGTAAACAGAAATATGATTTTGCTACTTACCGAACAGACTCGCTGGCCTTTAGCGTGAAGCATGACAGTCCAATCACGCATATCGCCACCGCGAAAGATATTGCCGGTCAGCGCGTGATTGTCGGATCAGGCACGAATCAAGAGCGCATTTTGCTTGACTGGAATGCGCAACTACGCCAACAGCACCTGAAACCGGCGATACCGATTTATCTTACTGACGATGCTACCACAACCTTATTCCTCCAGTCAGGCCGTGCGGAGGTCAACTTCGGGCCACAGGCAGCGGCGGCATGGAAGGCGGCACTAAATGGGCGAACCAAAGTGGTCGGGAATAGTCCTTATAAGGCTTGGGTCGCAACGACCACCCTCAAGGGGAACGGCTTAGTCAAGGCACTCAACCAAGCCTTGAACGATGCGATAGCCTCTGGGCACTATCAAAAAATTCTGTCACGGTGGGGAGAAGCGCAGGAGGGCGTCGCGTATTCGCAGAGTAATCCTCCCGGCATCACCTATCGATAAATAATTTCTCTCGGTGGCATACTAAACGCTAAGCTATAGTCTCAGCGTGTTACTTCGGGGGCAGTTATGTTACGTATAGGATTGTTGTTACTTGGCATCTTGGGGGGAATTATTCCGACCTTTGCCGCCCCTATTCCTTTTCAGTTGGCTGATAGCAGCTATGTCTTGCTGCGGTGGAACATGATTGGTAAATCCGACTATCATGCGCGGATCACCGGCCTGCGGGGGGATATTGTTGTCGACCCGCAGCATGACGTTGCAGACCGACTGCGCATCGATATGCCGATCGCAAATCTCGATGCCCACCACCGCGTGCTGACTTGGGCGTTGAAAAGCCATCAATTTTTTGATCAAGCCCAATACCCTAATGTAACCTTCACAAGTAGTCGTATTATCGACATGGGACAAGGGCATTATCGAGTATTAGGATCCTTAAAAATCAAAGAGATGACTCGGCCTGTGATGCTTTACGGTAAGCGCAGCGACGATTCACGATTACAGTCCAGCGGCGGATATTTACGTCTTTCTGGTACTATTACTCTATCGCGCCAAGCCTTTGGTATGGGACAATATCCTGCGCTGGTGGCAGACCCTATCCAAGTTGATATTGTTCTCGTTGCAATGACACCTTAATCTTGGATACATTTGCTTTCATTATTTCACGTAATATTTCGGTGACATTCTCTGCTTTCTGCGGTCAAACTTATTACTGAGGCCATACGTTGCCAAGAAATGTGGAGTTTCTGGCGTAGAGGCTTCTTTTATTGAAGGCTTTATGAAAAAAACTGGGCAATTTCAGCTTAAAATTTTACATCCTCGGTACTGGTTTACTTGGTTTGGACTCGCCGTACTGTGGCTGTTAGTGCAACTTCCTTATCCAATGTTAATCCGATTGGGGGCGAAGGCCGGTAAAATTTCACGTCGTGTCTTGAAACGACGCGAGTCGATTACGCGGCGTAACGTACAACTCTGTTTTCCCAATATCCAAGAGCAAGAGTTAGAAGCGCTGATTGCTAAAAACTTCGAATCGTTGGGGATGGCTTTGGTCGAGACCGGTATCGCATGGTTCTGGTCGGACAAGCGGGTACGCAAACTGTACTCCGTGTCAGGGCTAAATAATTTGCAACAAGCGCAGCAAGAGCAGCGTGGTGTAATGGTAATTGGCGTGCATTTTATGTCGCTGGAGTTGGGCGGGCGCATTTCCGGTCTTTGCCAGCCGATGATGGCGATGTATCGGCCGCATAATAATCAAGCAATGGAATGGGCACAGACTAAAGGTCGGATGCGTTCGAATAAAGCGATGATTGACCGCCGCGATTTACGCGGGATGGTCCACGCATTGAAACAAGGCGAAGCCGTATGGTTCGCACCAGACCAAGATTACGGCCCCAAAGGCAGTGTGTTCGCACCTCTGTTTGCGGTAGATAAAGTTGCGACCACTAACGGGACTTTTGTGTTGTCGCGGTTGGCTAAGCCGTCCATGCTCACCATTGTCCTAATTCGTAACACTAATAAAAGCGGTTATCAGTTAATTATACAACCGCCACTCCAAGATTATCCTTATGAAGACTCGCAAGCCGCGGCAAGCTATATGAATAAGGTAATTGAAACAGAAATACTCCGTGCCCCAGAGCAATACCTCTGGCTACACCGTCGGTTTAAAACTCGCCCACCGGGTGAAGTTTCCCTCTACGGTTAATCAGAAAGAGCGCCTTCAGGGCGCTTTTTTTATGCTAGGAGCCTTGGTCTCGTCTATAGTTTATCCATCATGAATTAACCTGGAATTTCCATGGACATTACGCAGTGTGGGCCGGACGAGTGGGCCGATTTGGTTGATATTTTCTCCGAGATGGAGCGTTATCACCACCCGCAAGCCATCATTGCCGCTGAGCAGATGGCTAAATATTTAAAAGACAGGGTTTTTCCTGCTCATTCCGGGACCGAAATTTATAAAGGTATGCGTGACGGACGTATCGTCGCCTACGCCTGCGTGACTATCCTCTATCCTGTTCCCCGTTACAGCGGGCAGATGTTTATCAAAGAGTTGTTTGTCTCTGAGCACTATCGGCGAAAAGGTCTTGGCCGCCAAATGATGGGCTTTATCGCACAGCGCGCCCAAGAAAAGTCCTGTAGCCGATTAGATTGGTTATCAGTACGTGAAGACAGTACAGCGCAAGGCTTTTATGCCTCCCTTGGCGCAAAGGTCGTTGAAGAGGTGAATTATCATCGTCTCGATCAACACTTTTTAGCACAGCTCGCGACCCATTCCGAGTCATCGTAGCCGGTGAGGCCAAAACCTCACACGCAGTAAATAGGGACTATTTACTATTCGCCAGATAGTGATTGAGAAACATCTGCGCATCGCCGCTCTGCGATAGCGCATCGCTGTAATGTAGGGTGATCGCGTTAGGCTCGTTAGGTAGGAATAGCAGCCCGCTATTTTGTTTTAAGATTAACACGACGTGACGTTTATTCCCTTGGCTTACTGAATAATGAAGCGCGTCATTGACCCGGGTAATCTTCATTTTCTGAATGGCGAGATTCCAATCATGATCGGCATCCTCAATTTGTACTAAGGCTTCTTGCGCTTTGCGATCGCCAATTCTTAAGGTCCAGACCTTAACCCCGAGGTCGCCAATGTAACCAATCACTCGTTCGGCAACCGGTGGTCGTGAATCGGCATAACTCATCTGGGTAAATAAGCTTAAGAGGAGTAGTGTTGTAAAGGCTAAAAAGAAGGGTCTGACACTATGTAAACGTGGGATATTCCGGTTATTCATAATCGCTCCTTGCGTTGAGTGGAGCAATAGTATGAAAGTTGAAGTAATCCTTGTGAAGCCGATTCTTTCTGTCACTCGAAGTTCTCGGCGGAAAAAACTTAAAAATATTCAAGTAATCTCAACGTTATCTCGATGAGGGGGGAGTTGTCGTTCGCGTCAGGCGCCGACTTAGGGGGGGTAACATCACTCATCAAACGAACTTTCTCACGTTCAGTCACTGTTCTGAAGTAAAAGGGGAATGGCTTAGGTGTGAGCGCAGCCTGCGCGCGGCTTGCTAACCTCTGGACGTGATAGGATAGTTGATTATATTCATCACCCGGTCGCTGCCGCTAACATAATTGAAGACTTCGGTGGGAATGAAGAAACCATAGCAGCAGCCTACCTCCATGACACGATAGAAGATACCGCAGTTACCTATGAATACATCAAGGATAACTTCAATGAGCGTATTGCTGATATGGTGCATGCGGTAACCAAGCCACCAAAAATAAAAGGGCTATCAAGGTCCCAGCGATTCGTTGATGAAGTAAAGCGCTTAGTAAAAGTTAGCGACATACAAGCTCTGGCTATCAAACTTGCCGATATCATAGATAACACATCAACTGTCGTTAATGGTGATAAGGCTTTTTCGGCTGTGTCTCTGGCAGGGAAAATACTGACGGTTAATTTAGTTTTTCGCGATAGTGCGGAATTTGATTCTCATTTCCTTGGTCTACTCGATGAGGCTAAATTAGTTTTATTCGCAAGCGTGGATAAGCTAGAGGGTACCCACAAAGATGATCACGCCTCGGCTATAAAAAGTTTAGGTGACGCTTTATTGCAGGATCCAGATATTAAAAAACCCATTACACCGGCACAAATGGAAGCGAGGAACAGCAACGACATTAAGCGTTGTTCGTTTTGCGGGAATTCAATTTTAGGGTTTAGCGAGAATAAGACTGTTTACGGTAAAAAATGGAACTTCGTAGACTGCCCGGCGTGCGGTTGCCGCGGCCCGTTCGGTTTAACAGCTCAACAAGGTATCGATAGCTGGAACAGCGCGGAACGTAATTTTAAATAACAAGGATGTTTTCTGGACGTAGTAATTTCGATTTAGACGGTGTGATGTGTGATAACTCTCACTGAGCGTACCTAGTACTACCAAAGTATGTTCAGCATATCAATGAATCTTGGCACCAGTACGTCGCACAGTGCGGTAATGACGTCCCGCTAGCACCTGCTATTGAGATGTTTCGGGCGATCGATAGCGTTCACTACGCAATTATCATAACGAGCCGTCAGGACCTTTTTAGACAGGAAACTACGCAGTGGATTCATACCCACGTTGACCATAAGTTAAGTAAGCTCCAGTTCTTTACGCGGCCTAACGATGTCTCGTGCCCACCAGCTGAGTTCAAAGTGGGGTTGGTTGAACGATTTATGGCTGGTGGCCATAACATTCTATTTACTGTAGACGACGATCCGGACGTTTGCACCGCTTACAACGCGCTTGGCATCCCTACGTTTACGCCACCTACTAAGTGCTCAAGCTTGGCAAGCTAAATAAAAAGCCACCCGCTAGGTGGCTAATACCTTCTGTTAAAACCCATTGAAATATCACCTGCAGGGTATATTATATAGCCTATAGTTTATATAATGGATGTAGGCTATGGATTGGGAAGTAGAAACCCGAGAGTTGTTTGATGACTGGCTCTTTACTCAAGAAGAGAGTGTACAGGTTGAATTTGTCGCGGCCTTAACCATTGTTGAGAAGTTTGGCCCACAGTTATCTAGGCCCTACGCAGACACAATAAACGGCTCTAAGCACGCCAATATGAAAGAGCTGATCGTTCAGATTAACGGCCACCCTTTTAGGGCCTTTTATGCTTTCGACCCAACGCGGCGCGCTATCGTGTGTTGTGCTGGTGACAAGAAAGGTAAGGACGAGAAAAAGTTTTATAAAAAAATGATTAAAACGGCTGATAGTGAGTTTGATGATCACTTGGCAAGTTTGGAGGATTAAATTATGTCGAAACTCGCAGAACTAAGGGCCCGACTTCCAAAAGAAGCTCAGGAGCAAGTCGATCAGCGCGTCGTTGAGATGAGACGAGAAATCACCTTACGTACGCTACGTAAAGAGCTTGAGGTTTCTCAGGTTAATCTCGCACGTAGCATGGGCGTTACTCAGCCTTCTGTGGTTAAGATGGAAAGGGAGGACAGTGACCCGAAACTATCCACTCTTAAGCGCTACGTATCAGGCTTGGGCGGAGAGCTTAACCTCGAGGTATCTTTACCTGACGGTCGGCGAATCACACTGAGCCTGTAACGCGTAAAGACTATAGCGAGCATGTCCTCGCTAGGGTTTGCTATCACCGCTCAGATTGCTTTAACAGTGACTCCCATATCTCTTTTAATTTGAAATAAGCCATAGCTTCATCGCCAGTTTTCGCAGCGCGAATCATCCGATCGCACCACTGCGAAGGGATTTCTTTATTTTCCAGGTAAAATACCCATAAACATTCGGGTGTCCAGTTTAGATGATCTGATTTGTCGATAATGGCTCGTAAACACCAAAGAAGGTCGATAAAAGAAAAAGGGCCTGAAGCGGCCCTGAAGAGAAGATGTCGTGCAAGTCAGCGACTTATTTACGTAACTTGGGGTCAAGCGCATCGCGTAAGCCATCTCCTAATAAGTTAAATGCCAGCACGGTGAGAAAGATGGCCAGAATAGGAAATAGTGCGACATGCGGCGCCATGACCATATCTGAACGTGCCTCATTGAGCATCGCGCCCCATTCAGGCGTCGGCGGTTGAGCCCCTAATCCAATAAATGACAGGCTGGCGGCAGAGATAATCGAGACGCCGATGCGCAGGGTAAAAAAGACCACAACTGAGGAGAAGGTGCCCGGTAGAATATGCTTGAGTAAAATATGAGTAGTCGAGGCACCTATGCTGCGTGCCGACTCTACCCAGGTGAGTTGTTTCAACACCAAGGTATTGCCACGAACCAGTCGAGCAAAGGCGGGGATACTGAAAATGGCGACCGCTATCACAACGTTAGACATGCCGGGTCCCATCAAGGCAACCACTGCAATCGCTAATAGGATCCCCGGAAAGGCAAATAATACGTCACAGATACGCATAATAATCCTATCTGCCCATCCCTCGTAATACCCAGCAATTAAGCCCAATATTGTTCCAATAATCGACCCCAGTGCAACGGAAAAGACCCCCGCTAAGAGCGAAATACGCGTTCCCAAGATGACTCGGCTGAAGATATCTCGCCCCAATGCATCCACGCCGAACCAGTGCATCAGGCTAGGGCCTTGGTCTATACGGTCATAATCGAAGTAGTTCTCGGCATCAAAAGGTGTCAGCCAAGGTGCAAAAATTGCAATGATAAAAAGTATTATGACAAATAACGCGGCAATCACCGCGACGGGTTGCTGGCGAAAGCGTCGCCAGAATTCGCGCAAAGGCGGCTGTGGCGTAGCCGGGTCAAGGGTTGGTAAGGACTTCAAAGCCGCTTCGCGGCGCCAATTTTTCATGACATCTCCTCAGCGGTAGCGGATGGTGGGGTTAACCACAGCATAAAGGATATCGACGACTAAATTGATCACGATAAACTCACAGGAAAATAGCAGGACTAGCGCCTGAATGACTGGGTAATCACGGTTTTCGACAGAATCGATCAGTAGACGTCCAAGCCCTGGCCAGTTAAATACCACCTCAACGACGATCGCGCCACCTAAGAGTAAGCCGAACTGAAGTCCCATCATGGTAATGACTGGGATTAGCGCGTTACGTAAGCCATGTTTAAAGATAACGCGACGGGGAGTTAACCCTTTCGCGCGCGCCGTGCGCATATAGTCTTCCCCCAATACCTCGATAAACGACGCACGGGTGAAACGAGCCATCACCGAGGCAACTGAAGCGCCGAGAGTAAGAGACGGCAGGATATAGTGACGCCAGCTATCGGCCCCGACCGTTGGTAACCAGCCGAGCTGTACGGAGAAAATTTGCATAAGGAGTATCCCTAATGCAAAGGCGGGAAAGGAGATACCGGACACGGCAATCAACATCCCGAGCTTATCTGGCCAACGGTTACGCCATACTGCAGACGCTACACCGATAAATAAGCCAAAGAGGCATGACCACGCCATGCTACAGAGGGTTAACAGTAACGTCGGCGTAAAGCGGCTGGCGATCTCTTCACTCACCGGGCGTTGTGACGACATCGAGTGACCAAAATCGCCATGCAGTAAACGAACGATATAGTGCCAAAACTGCTGCGGCAGAGGTAAATCTAGCCCCAATTGATGGCGTACCATCGCCACGACGGTGCCGTCAGCATTAGGCCCCGCTAACAGGCGAGCCGGATCGCCAGGGAGTAGGTGGACAAACAGAAAGACGAGAATGGCGACAATCAATAACGTCGGCAGCATCCCTAGCAAGCGTTTTAGAAAATAATTGAGCATGCGTATTCTCGAGTTGTGGGCAGGGGGGGCCTGCCCGAGACAATCACTTCAGGTCGGCATTATCAAAATCAAAACCGGTATCTGGCATGACATTGAAATGAGTAAGGGCCTTATTGTTGGCCGAAACTAACTTTTCAACCACCAATGGGATCCAAGGTTGGTCATGCCAAATCTTATCTTGCGCGTCTTTATAGAAAGCATTTTTCTTGGCGGCATCGATCGCATTCAAGGCATCGGCTAAATCTTTATCCACCTGAGGGTTACTATAGAAAGCGGTATTAAAGATGGCGGGTGGCCAAGAGCGGGTCGCAAACAGTGGCGTTAACGCCCAGTTAGCCTCGCCTGTCGAGGCGGTCCAACCAGTATAGAACATCCGTACGCCGCTCTCTTTTTGTCCCTTATCTTCAACCTGTGCAGCACGTTGCCCTGCATCCATTGCCGTCACCTGAGCTTTAATTCCCACCATGGCGAGCTGTTGCTGGGTAAATTGTAACACTTTCTGCGCGGTCGAGTGGTTATGTGACGACCATAAGGTGGTTTGGAACCCTTGTGGGTAGCCGGCTTCTTTTAACAGTTGACGCGCTTTCGCCGGGTCATAAGGAATGGCCGGGTAGTGTTGGGCATCGGCAATCGCAGGTGGCACAATCCCAGTAGCGGGGGTGGCATAGCCTGCAAACGCCACCTTAGCTAAGGCTTCACGGTTGATCGCATAGTTTAAGGCTTCGCGGACTTTCGGATTATCGAAAGGCTTTTGGGTTACGTTAAGGCTGATGTAGCGCTGCATAATCGATGGCCAGCTCACCACATCCAGCTTACTGTTTGCCTTTAAGCGTGGCGCTTGCTCGTAAGGGATCGGATAAGCGAAGTCCGCTTCTCCGGTTTGTAACATCGCCGCACGGGTATTGTTATCGGCGACGGGACGCCAGACGATACTGTCTAATTTAGGTAACCCTTTCTGCCAATAATTAGGCCATTTTTTTACCGTCATGGCGTCGGTCTGGTTCCAGCTTACAAATTGATAAGGGCCGGTCCCGACCGGATGAAAGCCAATCTGCTTACCGTATTTTTGTAGGGCGGTAGGCGAAATCATCACGGCAGAAGGGTGAGCCAAGGTATTGATAAAGGCCGAGAATGGCTTTTTCAGCGTGATTTTAACGGTATGGGCATCGACAGCCTCGGTCTTAGCGATATCATTAAATAAATTGTAGCGTTTTAAATGACTATCCGGATTGCTGGCACGATCAAGATTGACCTTAACGGCTTGTGCATCAAACGGGGTTCCATCTTGGAAAGTGACATTAGGCCGTAGGGTAAGTGTATAGGTCAGTCCATCGTTGCTGACTTTATAGCCTTCCGCCAGCACCGGTTTGATCTTCATGTTCTCATCAAAGCCGTAAAGCCCTTGATAAAACGACTTGGCAACGCTTTGCGAAAGGGTGTCATTCGCATCGTAAGGATCAAGCGTCGTGAAGTTCGAGCCCACCGCGACAACGATATTTTTAGCCGCGAAGCTCGATACACTGACTAGGCTTGCGGTCATACCTACCGCAATAAGCCAAGGGAGCTGGCGTTTGGTGATCATAAAGTCTCTCCTGTCTGCAATGAAGGGGGTGCCGCATGGGTCGGCGATAAAGGTGAGGTCGACGCGTTTGTCGCAACATAATGCCCAGGGGCCACTTCATTGAAGGTTACGCGTTCGGGGCCTTTTCCTAAGGGATAGATGGCGCTAGGGATCTCTTCAACCGCTGAAGAGGTCAGGGGGCGCTGACTTCTTGGGTCAGCAACCGGCACAGCATTAAGTAACTTTTGAGTATAAGGGTGTTGAGGCGCGGCGAAGATCGCCGCACGGGGCCCCATCTCCACGATTTGTCCTTGATACATGACGGCCACACGGTGGCTAATACGCTCGACAACCGCCATATCATGGGAAATAAAGAGGAAAGCCAGTCCCTGCTCGCGCTGTAAGTCGAGAAGCAGATTGATAATTTGGGCCTGCACCGAGACATCTAAGGCTGAGACGGACTCGTCAGCAACGATCAGTTTAGGATTAGAGGCTAGCGAGCGGGCAATACAGATACGTTGGCGCTGCCCACCGGAAAATTGATGCGGGTAACGCAACGCATGTTCTGCTAAGAGGCCGACTTTTTCCAATAGCTGATGGACGCGCTGTTGAGCTTGGGCTGGCGAAGCCAGCTTATGTACCAACAGTGGCTCCATAATCGAATAGCCCACAGTTTTACGTGGGTCGAGTGACGCATAGGGATCTTGGAAAATAAACTGAATTTGCTGGCGTAAGGTATTCAGCGCCGAGCCGGTTAACTGATCGATACGCTGCCCATTAAAGGTGATCGCGCCCTGCTGGCTATTGACCAATTGTAGTAGCGCACGACCAGTCGTCGATTTACCGCAGCCGGATTCACCCACTAGCGCCAAGGTTTCGCCCGCACGCAGATCGAAGCTTAGGTGTTCTACTGCATGCACTTCGCTGACGACGCGATTAAGGAAGCCACCACGTAGTGGAAAGCGGGTAACTAAATCTCGCACTTGCAGAAGAGGAGCGCCTTGATGATCCACGGTATCTCTCTCTGGGAGGGGAGACAGTGAAGAGGTTGGGGCATTAATCAGCTCAAATTTCTGTGGATAGTGCTTACCCTGCATATCCCCTAAGCGCGGGACGGCTGCTAACAGCTGGCGAGTGTAGGTATGCTGCGGTGCATGGAACAACGCGTTAACCGCTGCGGTTTCAACGGTTTTACCTTGTCGTAGAACGGTCACGCGGTCGGCCATCTCTGCTACCACGCCCATGTCATGGGTGATGAATAAGACGCCGGTATCGAGTTCTTGTTGAAGCTCACGGATCAAGGTCAGTATCTGTGCTTGGAGCGTGACATCAAGCGCTGTTGTTGGCTCATCGGCAATAAGTAAAGCGGGTTTACAGCTGAGTGCCATAGCGATCATCACGCGCTGGCGCATACCGCCAGAAAGTTGATGCGGGTAACGTTGCAAAATCTCTTTAGCAGCGGGGATCCGCACGCGTTCTAATAATTCAATACTTTGTTGATGGGCCTGTGCTTGGCTGAGCGGTTGATGCTGGCGTAACGATTCAATCAGTTGGTTACCCACTGTGAATACCGGGTTTAACGAGGTCATGGGTTCTTGAAAGATCATGGCCACATCGGCCCCTCGTACCTTCTGCCAAGCCGTCTCATTTAGCGCGCTTAAGTCAATCTGTTGTCCATTACGGCGCTGTAACCAACGCTGACCGCTGACTCGCGCCTGATTAGGTAACAGCCCCATTAGCGCAAGTGAACTCACCGATTTACCCGATCCGGATTCACCGACTAATGCGAGGGTTTCACCGCGGTCTATCGTTAAGTGTAGATCCTCGACCACAGTATAGGGCTGAGCCTCGCCAGGAAAGGTGATATTAAGATTGTCGACCTGCAAAACGCGCTTTGCGTGATGTCGCTGATTATTCGTTTCCGACAACGTTGACTCTCCCTTTAATTGCTATGCTAAAAGACGCCCATTCCCTGAATAAGCTCGCCTTATCTCAGGAAAAATACTGAGAGAAAAACAGTGATAGGTTTAATGATAGGCTATTTTGACTATAAAAAGTCCCAGTCAGGAAGTAAATGCTTAACATTTTCACATTGATAATATTTTATTATGTTCGAGCTGAAAATAATCTAATGTAAACAATATAATGATCCCGCTAACTTGGCCGATAAATAGGGTGACGAGATCAGTTGAGATGTATTCGCCTAGTGTTGGTGAACGGAAAATCACTTTTACTTACTATAGGACGCACGCTGATGAAAAGACTTTCATTTGGACTTTTACCGCTATTTGTCACCTCTTTAGCATTCGCTGATCCGACCATTCATTATGAAGCACCAAATGGCCATGATTACGATGGACTATCAGTCAAGGTCAAGGTCGAGAAGATGACCAAGCAAAAAGGCTATTATTGGGCAAATACCTTTATTTTTTACGAAGGGAATCATCAAGGCTATATGGGGATCCAACCTCGTGAGTCAGGCAGTCAAAATTTAGCGATATTTAGCGTGTTTGGCAGTGGTGCCAAATCTAGCTCGCCGAATTGTAATAGTGGCGCTGATGGCGGCTCGGGTGTGTCTTGTCGGGTACAGTATGAGTTCGTACCGGGTGTAAATTATCAACTGAGTATTACACAGCAGCCAAACAGCGAAGCCGGATTCAATTTATGGCGGGGGACAATCACCGACCTCGATCAGGGAAAAACCACGACGATTGGCGAATATATGACCCCCACCTCTTGGGGAAAACTATGGCGTAAAGCGACCTTTTTTGATGAGTGGTTTCCGTTTAACGCCGGGCCAAAAGATCCTGCCAAACGCGATTGTGTCCCTTATGCAAAATTGTTGACGTGGAATCCGGTATTTATCCGCCAAGGCGAGCAAACCGTCTCGAGTGTGAAAGGGTCTCGTATCACTTCTGGGCAGGATAAGTGCGCCGTCGAACAGGGGGCACCCAATGTTCGGTTAACCCTAGGTAGCGACTATCACAGCGTAGAAACCGGTATTTTTAGCCCATCCGCTAAGCAATAACCTGATTGCTTAAGAGGGCAGAGCGGACAGCCGGCAGTTAGCCAACACGGGTAACTGCTGACGCACGTTATCAATATGGTCTTTCGCTATCTCGCTATACAGTAATTGTGTTCGTTCCCCCGCTTGCGCGATGACCAAGCCTAGCGGGTCGACCACCATGCTATGGCCTATATTTTTCGGGCCACACTCTCCTGCCGCGATAAGATAACAGGTATTTTCTAAGGCCCGTGCACGGGTTAACAGCTCCCAATGTAGCTCCTTATTCGCCCCTTTTAACCACGCGGCAGGTAGGATAAGTAAATCAGCCCCTTGCCTCGCCAAGGCACGAGCCATCTCCGGGAAGCGCAGGTCGTAGCAGGTCATCACCCCAAGCGTAAACTCGCCGACCATTACTAGTGGAGGCAGGTGTTTGCCTGCGACCACGTTATCTGATTCACGCAAGGTAAAGGCATCATAAAGATGAATCTTGTCATAGGTTAGGACGATCTCCCCACCCTGCAATACAATCAGCACGTTGCGTGCCTTACCCTCTGCCGCAGGAACATGCAGGGTGAGAATAGTCGTTATGCTGAGTGATTGCGATACCGCTAAGAGTTGTGTCACAAAGGGGCCGTCAAGCGGTTGCGCCGCCTCAATCACCCAGTGGCTTTGATCATTATCCCGCGCAAGTACCGCCTCAGGAAGGACTAAAAGTTCTGCACCCTGTTGTTCAGCACTGCGCATAAATTCACTGATTTGAGCAGCATTGTGTTGCCACTCACGTTTCACTGGCCACTGACCCACGGCAACTTTCATACACATCCCCTTAACGACAGTTATCTCGCTGAATAATGGGTATTTCACGTTAACTCGTCAGTAATACTCTCTATTGCCACCAGCGTCAAAGCGATTGCATTAGATTACAGAGTCATTGCAAGATAGGGCTGAGTTGATGAACTGAGCAGGAGGGTGCGATGTTGCCGCTATTTGTTTATGGTACGTTACAACCAGAACGTGAAAATGCACATATTCTCAATGAGATAGGGGGTAAGTGGCAGGCCGCGACAGTACAAGGCATTTATTACCCTCGCGGCTGGGGCGCTGCGGCAGATTTTCCAGGCATCGTGCTTGATCCGCACGGCGACTCAGTTCCTGGATTTCTTTTTAGCAGTGATAATCTGGTTAACCATTGGTCCAGCCTAGACGAATTTGAAGACGGCTATGACCGTGTGACGGTAATGGCGGTCACCGATGAGGGGCGTGAGGTCACCGCTTGGATTTATCAGTTACAACCGCAAGAACAGGGGTAAGAATATTGTTTATTTCTAGGCCTTATGTCGGATGCTTTTACCAACTGCCTTAAAAAACAGCAACTAATTCGACAGCACTGGATTAGACTAATCGGATGCTTTATACTCCCTGCCACATAAAGGCCCCTTAGCTCAGTCGGTTAGAGCAGACGACTCATAATCGTTTGGTCCCCAGTTCAAGTCTGGGAGGGGCCACCAAATTTTACCTGTTAAATCAGGACATTAAGCCACTCAGTTGAGTGGCTTTTTTGTTTTGGTTTTACTCGTTGTCGCAAAAGTGTCGCGCTATTTTTTTCTATGGTCATTTAGTTTCGCTTTCATAGATATAAAAAAACCCGCAGATGCGGGTTTTTTTACATGAATAAATGTTGTTGACCACTTCTGGACGGGTGAGGGGGTACAGGATTGACGACTTTTGGTGCCGCAATTATTGCCGTCACTGTTTCATGAGATTTAAAAGTGCAACCGCAATTGATGTTTTGGCACTGGTTATAGCGCTCTTTTGTATCACTGGTTATTTGTGCGCTGCTACGAGTGTGCGCTGCTTGTTGGCACAACGGGCAATTCATCATTCTTTCACCTCAAATAATTATTAATAAACATTATTTTTATGTACCTCTAGGGTAGTTTTATTTGTAGTTTTTAGCTAGTTAATTTCACTTCTAATTCAATACTTGTCGTAAATCCCCCGTCACTGCTCACGGTATGCGTGAGCGTAGTGATCACCCATTCCGCATCATCAATCTGCTGCTTAAATCCTGTCACCTTAACGGGCATTTCGGTGTAGAGATCGGCGCGGCCCTCTGCTAATTGCAGTGAGAACGTTGCGACACCGCGTTGTAACTTCTCCCACTGTGCCTTAGCGGCTCTGGCGGCATTATCCCGGCTGGCGTAGGTACGACTTAGCACCAATACGTTATCGTCAGTGCCGACAAGGTAATCACCCTGTTTGCTGTCAGTGTTTTTCTTAATAGTTGTTTTACGCTTGGCGGTTGTGGTTTTTTTCTCGCTTGGGTCGCGGGTATCAAGCCAGCTTGCAATTACTCCGGTGTAAGCATCCCTGTCCGCCAGTGAGAATCTGTGACTATCACCTGACTGTCGCGTGAGGGTGATAACCGGTAGTGCTTTACCGCTGGCTGTTTTGGCTTGACCTTGGCGGATAAAGAGTAAGTTACCGTTTTTGACGCTGGCAATTGCCCCGTGCAAACGAGCAAGACGCATTAAAAAGCTGCCGTCACTTTCGTTCGTTTGGTCGATATGGTCAATCGCTGTGATCGCAATATCCTGACCGAGTGCGAGTTTGAGACTATGCTTACTCGCTATCGCACTCACCACGTCTTGCAGTGTTGTGTTATGCCATGACTTGTCGCGACGCACATTTAAGGTTTGTCGAAAATCAGCACTGCGTGCACGAATGGTCAGCTTATCCGGTGCGCCGCCATGTTCTATCTCATCGACAGTGAACGAGCCTTTATTAAACAAAGGCGAGCCTTTCCAGCCCAGCGCTAAATTAATTACCGCCCCACGGCGAGGCATTTCTAACAGCCCGTCAGCATCGTCTAACTCAATATCAAGCTGATCGGCCTCAAAGCCTCGGTTATCGGTAAGGGTTAAATTCATCAGGCGATTAGCCAGTGTTATTGTCCTGTCTTTACCTTCAATCGTGACGCTAAAATCGGGTGATTTATTCGTCATTGCCATAGCTCCCCGACGCTGCCCAGCGCTGAACTTGCCGTGTCTTTCAAGCTGTTCAGTTGCTCACCGAGATCACCGAACATTTCCGATAACGACTCATCGACCCGTTTTAAGGTTAAGGTGAATTCGATACGTTTTGGCATCCCACTGTCAAAAAACTCTGTTTTAGTCTGACTTAGCCCTTCGATCACATACATGCCGTAAATGGTGCCGCTTCCCTCAATCAGCGGCCACGCTTTGCCCTGTTCTGCCATCACCTCAAGGGCGAGTAACGATAAGCGCCCGCCTGTGATTTCAGGCAGTAGCACGCCCGAAAGTGTGAGACTGTCATTATCCGGGCCAAGGTATTGCGTTGAGGGACGGCGATTAACCCGTCCATTGGTGGCGTGTCGCCAGTTTCGCTGATATTGCAACTCCTGATAGGGCACAGTGCGAAGCGTAAAAATGTATAATCCAAGTACCATCATCATAGGTCGAGTCCTCCTTGGTCACTAAAATTACTGCGGGCCTTGGCTTGAGCTTTTCGCTCTCTAGCATCTAATTGCCGTGCGACTTCGCTAGCAATATCACTCGCTGACTGTCCCGGCTGCGCGTAGATGGTTATCGGCGCGTTAATGTCATAACGATGGGTAATGACGCTCGGCTGGCTAGGTGTACGAGCCACCGTACTTGCCTGATTAGGTGTGGCCGTAATCAATGGTTTGGCTTGCGCATCGGCTTGCGGAAGTGTGACACCCATAAAGCCCGCCACCACTGAGGCCAGTGCGGCGGTTTTACGCCGACTGGTGATATTCGCTGGGCCATTAACAATCTCGGGGCCATTCTCGCCCACAATGCCAAATTGTCCGCGTCCAATCCTCCCGCCCGTGTCGTACATGCCCGCATAGCCCATCGGTGGAAAGCCGCCCGCAGGGAGCACTGCTTTTCCTGTCTTATCGGTACTGGCTATATTTGGGGCTTTAGGGAGTGTTGGTGCGGAGCCTTTGCCTGTCAGCCAATCAGGCAGATAATCACTCAATGACGAGAGCTTAGTTTTCAGGGCTTCCCACTTGCTGTTAATTCCAGCCAGTAGGCTATCAATCAGTGCGCCACCGAATGAGGCAAATTGTTGAGGGAGTGCGGCAATCTCAGTAATAATAGCGGACCACAATTGGCTAAAGCCTTGCTTAATGGCTTCCCATCGAGAAGATACCGCATTAGCGATGCTGTCCCATAACGCATGGAATTTAGGGCCAATGGTGCCCCAATGCTGCCAAATTAATAACGCACCTGCTGCGATTAAGCCGATAACAGCTAAAATGGGGTTGGCGAGCATCAAACGGCCTAACCATAAAATACCGTTACCGACAAGATTTAATACGTTACGGATCAGCCCAAATCCAGATGTGAATTTTAGGCTCAATACGCTCGCACTCATCCTGACTAAAGCCATCGGCCCCAGCACTGAGGCGAGAGCTAATGATAGTGCTCCGGCTCCAATTGCAGCGACAGTAAAGACAGCACCCATTACAAATAATGCGCGAACAAATTGCGGGTGTGCTTTGACAAATACGTCTAGCCTTGAAGCAAGATCGCCCAACCAATCAGCAATCACTTTTAGCTGTGGTGCAACGGTCGCACCGATACTCGACAGGGCGTTAGTAAAAGAACCGCCAGCCGCTTCCCATTTATTCGCCAGTGTACTAAGTGAAGCATCAACCCTTTCTCGTAAGCTCGCTTGCTGTGATAGCTTATTGGCGGCATCTTTATAACCGTCCATTCCTTTATCAGTTAAAATTCCCACCACTTGTAAGGTTTCTGCATCATCACCAAATAGCGTTTTTATTATTGATTTCTTTGTTTGAGTATTCAGCTTACTGAGTTGGGCCAACTGCTGATACATCTTGTCGATCCCGCCAAACTCACCGTGACCGTCGGTAAAATCAAAATGTATTCCGGTTCCTTTGGTTTGGGCGTTCGCGGCTTTAACGCTTTTTACGTCGAGCATTGATTGGAATACTTTTCGATAGGCATTACCGGCTGATTCCCCGGCCATGCTTGACTGGTCGGCCATGACTAACAACGGAGCGAAAACCTTGGCGGCATCTATTCCCTTTTTGCGAATAATATCCATCGCGCTACCAATTTTCGCGTAGCCTTGCAGCATGTTGTCAGGATCAACCCCGGCGTAAAATCCCTTTTGGATGATGTCGGTTAGCGCCATCATGTCCTTTTCACTGGTTTGCGTGGCGTCTTGCAGCTTCGCCGCAAACTCTGCCGCATCAGTTGGGGCCATGCGCAGTTGCACGCCAAGGTAAGCCGTTGCCTCACCCAACCCGCCGAGAATGGTTTGTGCGCTCATCCCTTGACGGCGGAGCATGGTCATCATGTTTTGAAAGTCTGCCGTCGTGCCCGGCAACTTATCGCCCAGGCGGGTCGCCAGCTCATTAATTTGCTTAAATTCGGGCAAGACTTTTGCGCCCGGTCCCATCATGGAGGCGGCAAGTTGTGTTGAGGCATTTTCTGAGTCGGTATAGGCTCTCACCGGGGCGAGTAAACTTAATCCCGTTGTTACTCCTGCGGCCATTGCTCCCGCTCCGGTTCCGGCGAGGTTGTTTCTCAGTTCAAGGCTTTTTTCGCTACGGGCTTTGATGGCGTTCAACTTACGTTGACGCTCACCAACTTGCTGTAATCGGCGTTCTTGTTCCGAAAGCTGTTGATTATAGCGTTGCGTTTCTTGACGAATGCGCGCGGTTTCCCGCGAGCCGCCATTAGCCGAGACGCCAAGGCGATAAAGCTCTGCCCGCACCAATGCCATCTGTCGGGTTTCTTTTTGCTCGGCGTCTTGTAATTTTGATACCGCACGCCACTGCTTTTCGAGCGCGTCGGTTTGCTTCTTGGTAGGAGTAGTGAGCGCGGAATATTCTTGCGACATAGATTGCGCACTGATTTTCGCTTTTTCGAGTGCGCTACTCGTTTCTTTAAGGCTTTGTGACAGCTTAGTAAACCGCTGTAAATCACTGCCCGCCGCATCCAGTTTTTTTAATTGGTTACGCGTTTTTTGAATTTCGCTTGCGAGAGATTTAGTGCCTTGTTGCGCTTGCTTAAAAGGGCGAGTGAGTTTATCCACCGCGCCCAGCACCACCTGTAATCGTAAATTTCTATCACTCATCGTATGCCCCGCTGCGCTTGACGGCTTTCTCGCGCCACTCCATCACCTCACTGAGTGGCATATCTTGCGTGACAGAGGGCGGCCAATGAAAAACAGTGGCAATATCTGCCACTAAGTCCGTGACCGTTAGGTCGTCGGCAAATCGGCAAGCACCGATTTCGGTAACAAAAAACTGACTACCTCAACCCCTATTGCGGTTAAATCTGCCGGGTCCATTGCTCCCAGCTCGGGCGCTGTCAGGGCGGGCGTTGAGATACGCGGGATAATGGTCATCAACGCTGCGACGTCCATTTCCATCACCGCATTAAGGCGCGTGCCGCGCAGTGCGCCCGCAAGGGGTTTTCGCAATGTCACTTCGCTGATTGTGGTCTCGCCACGCGTAATCGGTGTATCGAGGGTAATGATTTTTTCTTGAGTTTTATCGTTCATAACAGTTCATCCGATAAGGCACCGCGAGGGTGCCGAGTGAGTTTATAGGCCAATTGCCTTGCGATGGGCGTCAAGCATGTCTTTACCGCCGACCAGTTCAATCATGTTGATAAGGTCAACCTCGTAAAGCACTTCGCCGTTAATGGTCAGCTTGGCGTAGCTATTGGTACAGGTCACTTTCGTGGTGTTGCTGTCACCTGTTTTCCATTCCCCCGAATCCAGCTCTTTATAGCGCCCGCGTGTCACCAGCTCGACCGCTTGCACCTCTCCGGTGTCATCCCGTTGAATTGACCCGGTAAAGCGCAGTTGAATACCGTCGGCTGTGGCTTGGCTCATCTGCTTAAACAGCAATAACTCGGTGCCGCCGATAGAAAATTCCGTGTCGAGTGCGCCATCATCCAAGCCTAAATCGACATCAACGGCACCGGGCATTCCGCCGCCGCGATACTTTTCAAACTTGCGGGTAAACTTCGGCAAGGTGATTGATTCAACAATGCCGACGTAGTTATTTCCGTCGTTAAACAGGTTTAAGTGCTTGAGCTTGCGTGGTAGTGCCATGTTTCCCCCTAGGCGCTTACTTGGCTTGAGAAATCCAGTAGATACTGGTCAGTAATGCGCTGGCGTAGCATCAGGTTCTCTAATGGCGGCACTGGCGTGTAATCGTAATCAATGGTCAGTTTCCCCGCTTTGAGCGAGTCCTTATCATTGACTGACTCATCCAGCCAGCAATCGGCCCCAATGAGATAGCCTTGCGTGACGAGGCTTCGCAGTTTCGCGCGTAACCCTTCGATAATGTCGCGGGCCAGTGACGGATTTAGCGCGCCATCAACCGCCCACATTTGCCCTTCGGCCATCGTATCCGCCAGCACTTGCGCGGTGCGGGTGTAGCTTTCAAAGGCAAATAACGGGTCGTCACTCAAGCAACGCGATCCCCAAAAGCGAAAGCCGTCTTTGCGAATTAACGTGGTGACGTCGTTTTGGTTGAGTAATCCCGCGTCGGTCGCTGGGTCTTGTAAGTCCCAAAACACATCCGCAGAAATCCCGGTCACGCCATTAACGCCAACGTTTGACAGCGACTTGTGCCAGCCCGTCTGCTCGTCAATCTTGGCGCGTAGCCCTAACGCGCGTGCCGTGGCATAGGCCGTGGCATCGGCATTGAGTACCGTGTCAAAACTGATAAAGTCCGGCCAAATCACCATACCTTCGCGTTGTGAGAAGTTGGCACGATAGGCGATAGCCTCTTGCACCGTTTTACAGCCATAGGCGGAGAGATAGGCAAAGGCCCGCAGACTTTGCGCCACACTGAGTAATTCCGTGGCGACGGCTTGGGTATCGTGACCGGGCACCCCAAGGATGCGCGGCTTAACGCCAAGTTGTGCCGGGGCGGCGAGTAAGGCTTTCATGCCTGTACGCTTTCCGTCAGCGGTGACACCGCCAATAATATTGGATGTGGTTTCGGCTTCGCTCTCACCTTGCGCGACACGCACCACGACGGTGACGGGCTTGGATTGGTCGCCAATCGCATCAAGGGTGCGAGCCAGTGTGCCCGTTTTACCCGCTTTGCCACTGGCGGTTAACACGTCCGTGATCAGTACGGGGGTATTAAGGGGGAAGGTGGCGGCGTCGGCATCATCCGCTGTACAGACAATGCCGACAATCGCGGTACTGACTGTTGAAATAGTACGGGTGCCGTCGTTAACTTCGATGACGCGCACGCCGTGGTGATAGTCTTGGGCCATCAGAAAATCTCCGGTTTACAGGGTAGTCCTATATTCGGGTGTCTGGTCAGAGATTGCACTTAATGGGGAATGTGTCATGGATGGTACAACAACCCCGCATAACGCGGGGTGAGGTTTAGGCAGTGGGCGCTTGCGGCCAGTTAATGTCGGGTGCGGTTGAGGTATCAATGGCATTTAGGGCTTTGATATAGCTCATCCAATCGACTAGTTTTGCTTTATCTCCTTCGCTAATGACGTCGAGTTGTAGTTCTGTTTGCCAGTCGGATATTCTATTTTGTGCTTCACGTAGTCGCGTGGCTTTATCGTTATCTGCTGCGCTAATAGCCGCAGCCTGAATGGCCTTTATATCTGTTACCCACTCCTGCCCATTCCAGTTATCAAAATTTGTTTTAGGTGTTAGTAATGTCATACCGCCCGGCAACTCGCCAATGAATTGAATGATTTCAGGCTGGCGATCTGTCGTGTTGTAGGCTGTTTCTCCTCGGTAGTCGGGTTTTGACTCCCATGATTTACCATCTTGACTACGAATAAGCGCAAAACCCGCGCCAGGAAGTTCGGGTTTATCACTGAACCCTAGTGCGGGTAAACCAACGCCTACAGGCAGATATTCCATTGTTACAGAGGCAAATTCGTTCTGGCTTGGTTCAATACAGTAAACGGTAAGCCATCCAGCCTGCACAGCGATACCGCTTTCATTCAGCTTCGCTAAGGGTAATTCAGTATTATATTTTGTCATTATGCTGCTCTCACAATGTAGTTAAAGGCAATATTACGGGGGCGGACTTCATTTGCTTCCGGGGTGACCGTTGATGAGTCCATCGAAACGCGAATATCCGTGCCATACCCCTGTTCTCCATTGACTGCGGCGATATAGCCGCTAAATTTATTGGCTGAAAAAATCCCTGACGCTCCTTCATAGCCGCCAATATCATAAGATTGAAAGTTACCCGCGAGTTTTGGCATACCGTAACCTTGGGTGCTGAGCATGCCTCGCCCACTGTCCACACCTCGGCCATCGTCCCAGCCACGGATAAACTCCCCCCTTAAATCGGGGAGATTTCCTGACGGGTAGGCTGAGGCGAGAGCGGGGTATTTTGTTTTATCGAAGGGCGCACCATTACACTTTAGCCATCCTGAAGGTGCAGTGCTTGACGGCCACGGCAATGGAATACCGATGGGGAAGTCGGTTCTGTCTAATGCTCCAACATCCGATGCCTTGGGTTTATTGTTTTCAGAATACACCGCCACGGTTTTTTTAAATTTCCCACCCGACTCGGTGCGGTAGTACAATCTGTCTTTCGCATCGCTTAGTATCAACTGTCCTCGCCATCCACTATAACTCCCCATCTGGAGAATACTTAGCGTGCTGCTCATATCCTCTAGCCCGACAACAGTGCCCGCGCCAAAGTAAAACCCTGTTTTTAAATCGTTATTATCAGGAGCTGCTATATTATCGCCCGTGGTACTACCAACCCCAAACGCGCCAACTTCCATGACATTTCCAGAATTCTTCCCCACATCACGCAAAGCTGCCGATTTCAAAGCTAAATTCGCTCGCGCCTTATCTTTATCGCTAATGTCAGAGAGGTTAGCGTTTTTTCGTAAATACTGTGCGTGGGGATCACTGGCCTCAACATGTCCTTTTAACTGAGCATCAGTATAATTTTTCGCTTCATCCGCTTTATCATCTGCATATTTACGTGTAGCGAGCACAATAGAAGGGTCAATTTTAAGCGTAATATTATCGGTGCTACTGGTGATTAAAATCATTCTCACAGTTTGCGTGCGGCCACTCCCCTCGGCAAGCAGCGGTTTATAACTTTCGGCACAGTTACCGACCGCAATCAACGCCCCGGACTCGTCAAATAATCCGACTTCTCTAATCCACCATCCACCCTCGTTTTCAGGAATAACTTGCTCGGCGATGATTTGGCTGGCGTTCTGCGGGTCGATGTATAATTGGTTTAATGCCGCCCGGCGCTTTTCGCCAACGAGCTTAGTTTGCTGGGCGCTCGGTGTCGGTAATGTGCCGCCGCCGTCGCCGACCGCCATTTGGGTGATTTTCAGTGGCACCCCTAACGCTGTGGCGTTGGCAAGTTTAGCGGCACCAATATCGGTCAGTAAGGTATAAAATTTTGTGCTCATGGGTTAACTCTCATCGTGTCGATAAGGTGGATCGCACTCCCGAGATAATCGGTACCTGCGGACAGAATGACTTCATTGATATAGGGATAAACGGTGATTTCATCGCCCAGATAATTCGCGGCACCGATAACCACTGCGCCATTGGTTTGCAGGTTTATCGACATACCAATTAAATGACGGCTACAGGGTTTTGCATCACTGATAAGTCGCTCAAGCTCGGCGTAGGTCTCCTCGGTAATCCCCTTGTCTTGCACGCCAATATCTAGGCGAAAGGTGCCGGGGGCTTCTCCGGTTTGCCACCATTCAATAATGCGGATAAGAAAGCCGAACGGCTCGACGACGCGGCGAATGGCACTGGTCGTGCCTTTATGTTGGTGAATATAAAAGGCATCTTTGACGATTTGCCGTTTAACGCTCTCCTCCCAGCTTTCGTCCCAGCGATCAACCGAGAACGCCCACGCCAGATAAGGTAAGAAATTGACCGGACAGCTCGCAGGGTTCCACAGGTCGCGCAGCGGCACCGATAAATCCGCCATATCGCTACAGACTTCGGCGAGTCGACGCTCTAGGACGCTGGCACTTTTAGGCAGTAGGCTATTCATCCGTGCCCCCGCTTGTCACCGTCCAACCGGTACAGGATGCCGCTTGGGTTTTATCCAGCACTACATCGGCCAAGGGTGCGGCGAGTTCGACACGCTGCACACCTTCCACATGCAGGGCGGCATAAATAGCACTGAGGCGAATATCGCGCCCAAGTCGGGTTTGGCTGTTGATATAGGTTTGTAGGCTCTGCTTTGCCGCACTCATGATAGGCTCGGCTTCTGGCCCCGGATAAAAATAGAGTGTGGCATCAATCCGATAAGGAATAATCTGCGCACTTTTCACCGTTAGACGGTCAGCTACAGGTCGCACGCTCTCGTCATTCAGGGCTTTATCAACCAGTGCGAGTAATTCACTGTCTGCGCTGCCATCCCCCTCGCGGCTTAAAATCGTTACCACCACTTCGGCAGGGTTTGGGCTGATAGCGCTGGCATCGGCGACCCGCCCGTCCGTACTCTTAGCATGGAACTCATACGCAGCGGTCGGCCCGGCCACAGATAAGCCCTCAAAGGCTGCCGGAATACGCAGCCGTAAATCATCGTCGGTTTCCATGACCGCAGCGGTCGGCGGGGTTGTGGTGTTATCGGCAGGGGTAATGGTCAGGCGCTGAACATTGTAGTTAGCCGCTAACTGGTCAAGGTCACTGGTCAGCGAGTAGGCGACCATCACGGCTTGCGCGGCTTCGTTGAGGCGTTGGCGCAACAGCAATTCGCGATAAACACTTTCTTGTAATAGCTTGGTGATGGGTTCCGATTCTAGTGCCAAGGTACGGCTAATCGCGTCCTGTTGGTCGGCAGGATAGAGGGCAATCAATGCCGCCTTGCGCTCGGTAAGTAGCGTTTCAAAATCGGGCACCTCAACGATTTGCGGTGCGGGCAGTTGAGATAAATCAATAACGGCCATCTTATGCCCCTGTATTAATAGAGAGTGAAACGGATTGCCCGGAGGCTTGCTGCCCCGTGATTTCAACGACCATTGAGCCATCTTTGCTACTGCTTATCGTCACACTGCTCAAGGTTAAACGCGGCTCCCAGCGAGTGAGCGCGGTATACACTGCCGCCATTACCTGTAAGCGCAATGCGGGGTTTTGCGGTTGGTCAATCAGTTCAAACAGTAGCGATCCATAAGTGCGGCGCGCGAGGCGTGAGCCTTGCGGGGTTAATAAAATATCGCTGACCGATTGGCGCAGATGGGCAATGTCCTCAATGGCTCGACCGTCTGCGCTGTTCATCCCCAAATAACGACTCATACAGGGCCTCCACTGAGATCGCCGCCAGACTTCACCGCGCTATGTTGGTGTTTATCCACCACGACGCCATTAGACGACATCGCACCGCCGCCCTGTGTTACGGCACCGTTAATCACCACATCGCTGTTAATGCGGGTTTGCTCGGCCTCAATATGAAACTGCGGCGTTTTATAGGTCGCACTTACGCTCGCTTCGACTAGTAGCGATTTAATGCCCGTGACCTGTAATTGCCCTGTCGCCGGGTCATAACTAAACAGCGCGCCATCGTCATACTCAATGGCCTCAGCGGTAAGACTGTTACTCGGCGGCGAAAACTGGTTGGAGTAAATCGCGGGCAGCGCAAAGGCGGTATCGAGATTGCCGCCCAGACTTAGTAGCACGACTTGCTCGCCCACAGACGGGCACCACCAAGAGCGGGTTTTTCCGGCGCGAAAGGTCAGCCAATTAATCCAATTGGTTTCAAGTTCACCTACTTTGACGCGGCATAGCCAGCTATCCGGATCGACCTCGGAAATCACTCCGGTGCGGATCAGATTGGTGATAAGGCGTAAGAGTTCGTTGAGTTGTGCGTTCATGGAATGAGGGTGCCAAAAGTGGAGGGAAAGCGGCAGTGCTCGGCATTGTCTGAGCGATAGCACAATGCCTAGCGGGATAGAAAACGGATTAACGTATCTTTTGTTAAGGTTTCTACGCTGTCATTAACCCCGAGTAAACGCCTTGCGGGATATTGCGCCATTGGCCCATTACGTCGCACCCGGTCGCGTAATCCGTAATGGTGTACTCGCGCCGTGTGTTGCACTTGGCTGATAAACCCGACGGTTGCGGTACTGGTGTCAGCCGTCGCTTTAAGGTATTTCGCCCTACGCAGCTTGCTAAACATCTGGCGTTTAATGCGACCTTTCTTGCTGCGGGCGGTGACTTTACGTGGGGAAAAGGCTTGTCCATCCGGATCACGTTGTAGCCGAATATTGGCTTGCTGATTACGCCGCACCTCTTGCGCCAACTCGCGCAACATTTTCTTGCGCGCGGTGGGTTGCAGATTCTCAACAAGTGCTGACAGCCACGCATCAACCTCGCTGAGTTCAGCCATGCTTCACCGTCCACATTTCTTCGGGCGGCTCAGGTTCGTCAACGGCCATAACGCTTGAGATACTGCCATCGCTATTAACGATCACCCGCTCAGTGAGGTGTAAGTTAATGCTAATGTCGCACGCCTCGTTATTGAGAATATCGACCTCAAAGCTGAATAATTTTTCGCGCAGTTCCGGGTTATTAATCGCATCCGATTGATTGACCTGTAGCCAAGCGATAATCGGGGCCATTAAAAGATTTTGGTCGCCGCTAAAATCCTCAATCACAAGGTTTAACACATAGCGATATTCCCACGACATTGACGGCGCGGCAGTGGTGACCAGCGAGCCATTATCAATAAAAACGTGCAGCTTATCGGGATTGGCTTGCAGGTACGGTACGGCTTTGCTGAGCGCTTGGCGTAAGTGTTTTGGTTTGTTCACTCATTTTCTCCTGACAGGTAACAATCATATCGACCTTATCGGCACAGCTTGCCCATGCGGCCTCGCTCTCACTGAGTGCCGTCCACAATTGACCGTTATCGTTGGGGGCTGATTTAGGGAGCTGGCAGCGGGTGATTGTCGGACAGCCATTGACGGTAATCTTCACCTCGGGTGAAGGTCGGTCGTTGCTGCAAGCGGATAACATCATCAGGCAGCTTAGTAGCAGCCCAATTGCGCAGGGTTTCATTTTCACGGGTGAGCGCCTCTATGGTGTGTAGCCGTTCGCGCAATAACACGCCGTTTTTCTCGGCGTTAGCAGTGAGTGCGGCAAGTGCTTGGCTATTGGTTTCAGTGAGTATTGAGAGCGCGATCAGTTGGCTATTCTTATCGGCTATTTTCTCTTTATTGCTCTTCAAGTCCTGTTGCTGTAGGCCGATGATGTGATGGGCTTCATGAAGTCGCCATGAGATAAAAAGTAAGGCAACGAGTGCCGCCGTGCAAAGCAGTGAAATTAACTTCAGCATCTGTCTGCCACCTGAGTTAATTCAATTTGTATCATTGCTTTAGCTATGGCGGTAAATAAATATTAGCCACGATAAACCAACCACAGACGATTAGCTCCCCAGTCACTACTAGAATGAAAAATATTCGAAATAAGGTTTCCATCTCTGATTGATAGCGAGGGAAGCAATATTGCAGCTGACCTTTTAGCCAGTGCCTTTTCTCGCTCTCAAGTAACATTATTCTTATCGCAATAATTATTATCCTGAATCGATATAAAATACTTATGCCAACCACCGGAACAAACCACGACGCATAGACACTCTGCGGCTCAAGCAGGGGGATAAGCATCAATACCAGCAAAGTTGTAGCGAAAGCCCAATTGATAAATTTAAATTGCATTATTGCGCTCCTTGTAAGCACCAGATCATTTCGCGTTGCCGCCGATTATCGACACCCTGATTGAATACCCCTTTGACATATACCCAGCGCGGGAGCTGCAAACAGGCATCAGTGAAGCGTCTTTGATTGGCGAGTTTGATTAAGGTTGAATCACAGGCTTTTTTCGTGCCGACGTTAAAAGAAAATGAGACTATCGCGTCATAGACTTTTTGCGGCGGCGTGACCAGCAAACAGCGCGTTAACGCGCTCTCGGTGTTCATTACGTTGGTAATGAAGTTATGCGCCGCTTGTCGCTCGCTAATAGTTTTGCCGGGTATTACGCCCTTTGTGTTGCCGATCCCATCGGTCCACACTCCGGCACTGCATTGATAAGGCTGTAGCCGACAGCCTTCAAAGTCGGCAATGAGTCTTAACCCTTGCGGCGAGGTATGCAGCGTTTGCATCTGTGGCAAGGTGGCGACAATCGCCAGCACCGCGCCGACCATACAGCGCTTAACGATTTGCGGCGTCATACTCCTCCCGTGTCACTTTTCCACTGCGTAGTAAGGCTAAGGTTTGGCGCTTGTAGTACGCATTGATTAATACCGTTACGACGCCCAGCGCCAACCCGACAATTGTTGAAATATCTTTCAGCGATAAATCACCAATCCACGCCATCCCCACAGAGATAAACCAGACGATAAAGGTGCGAATTTTTTCCCACATCGTGTTAATCCCACAATTGCACGGTCTGGCGCGTCGGTGTTGTCACACTGTCCGGTAACTCGACGAGTAGCCCGTGCGGTAAAAAAGGTGTGTGCTCGCAGAGTCCCGGATTGGCCGCAAGTACCTGTTCGGTTACGCCTTGCGTGCGTCCATAATGACGCCAGCAAAGCTCGTCCACCGTGTCATATTGGCGCGCACGCACTTTCATCAGATAAGCTCCACGACACAATGCGGCAGGTCTTGCACACGGCTGATTGCCCAGCGCGCATCGCGCCATAAATCATCACCGACTTTCTCTAGCTCGGTGCCACGCTTACTCCCGGACGCCGTCGCGTCATAATCGGCGTAACGCTCATAAAGCACGGCGCGCACCCAGCACCAGATCGCATTAAGATAGTGATGGACCCGCTGGCTTTGGTTGCCAAGTTTCGAGGCGGGCACCTCATCAAGATGGTTATAACCCAGCAACTCTTGACGCTCGCGCCATGCATAAAGCTCGGTATTGACTTCACTCATGGCACTGAGCACTACCTGCTTTAACCGCTCTGGGGTTACGGTGCCATCGCTGCGCATCACTTTGGCGTACTGCGCTAAATTTACTTCCGGCCAAAAGCTGTTATTCGGGATCACCTCCGGGGTGCCCTGACTTGTCTCAGGCGACACAAACTGCATGGCCTTTCTCCTTAATAGGTGGGCGGTGAACGCAGCGTTGATAAGGTTAGAAACCTATCGCGGCTGCGTGCCGCCCTACGCGTTGGCGTTGGGTTAGCCGTTGGCTTGCTGTAAGCGTTTAACCAACTGCTCTATATCCTTTTTCACTCCGCATCTGTCATGCAGGGCAAGGGCTTGATTTAGGTGATTAAGTGCCGCCATCGGACTGACCTCTCGCAGCACATAGCCAATAGCTTTGTGGAGCCGCGCCAGTGATGGGTCGGGCATGTCGCAGCCCTCAGTCACACTTAAGACGCGTAGCAAGGTGTCCGCAGCAAATTCTTGCTTGGTGGCGAGTGCTTTGAGCGCACTGTCAGAAAGTTCCTCAACGACCCAAGTGGCGACATTGCGCGGTGTTGGCATCGGCATAACCCAGCGATGCGTTAAGGCGTGCTCGGCAATGCGCAGCGCTAAGTCAAAATCTCCCGCATCAATCGCCCACACCATCACATAGAGCAACACATCATCCTGTCGCTCGCTGCTGGCCTCAATCACGCCGTTAATCCATGCAAGATATTTGGGAAGCAAGGTGATTTTTATTTCGGCTTTGCGCACATGAGACTGAATCCCCTTTAATCGGCGACGGTCTTCATTGAGCTGCATTAGCATCAATTCATAACCATTCGCGTGCCGGGCAGAGCCTCCCTGTCGGGAGGCGGATTCTGCCTGAATACGCAGCCGATGTTGCCGGGCAGGACTCAGGCTCATGGATTAGCTTCCCTCTTTTTGGTTGGCGTTTTGTTCTGCATTAGCTTGCGAATCGTCAGCCTTGCTCGCCGTTACCGCACCGACCAGTGAAATATTCTCCACTAGAGCTGCGCAGCGGTAGTCTTCGACCACATAGGCTTCGTTGACCGATTCGTAGTTCTCAATCTGGTCACGCTTGGCGTTGTCGATAATGGTGCGACGGCGGCTCTCTTCCTGCCAATAAATGGAGAGGTTATCTAAACGGGTGATAAGCAATGCATTCGCGGGGAAGTACGGCGCACGCACTGCTTGCAAGCCGCCCATGCGTTTCTGGCTGATAATCAAATCTGCCGCCAGTTTCTCGCTATTCGCTTGCTCGGCGTTGACCAATGGGAAATATTTATCTGCCAGTAACTCACGACCACAAATTACAACCAGCTCGTCATCATCTTGGAAAATCGGGTCGATAAGCTCGTTAACCGCATCCATCACTAACGCATCAAGGTTTAGATAAGTCCCGCCTGTACCAATTTTGATGGACGCAGCGGTTGTTACGCCGTCTTTTGTTGCGCTACCCATTACCCGTTCTGGTGCATCTTCGCGCAGCTTTTGCAGCCAGCCTTTGTTAACGTCTTGCAATAACGGATTTTTCACGCGGTCGGAGGTCTTCGCGCGCTGGGTACCGTTAAAGCCAATCATGATACGGTCAAGCGCTTGGCGCTTAATGATGGCGTTACGAATACGGGTCTGGAAGTCTTGGAACTTCGCCCATAAATCCAACTTGGCATAGGTAATCGCGGTGTCAAAGTTGGTTTGCTCGCATTTGTACTCAATGCCACTCATCACCATCGGGTCACTGGCTTGGCGGTCTTTGGTCGTGGTGTCAGTGGTGCCCGCAATCGTGCTGCCAACGCCTAACCCTAAAAGCTGGCCGGATTGGTCAGTCACGCCGATCACGTTGATAAGCGTTAGGAATGCGGCACTTTGTTGGATTTGGTCTTCCAGTGTTTGCGCCATTGCTGGCTCAACGCTGAATTTACCGTGTAGCTCGTTCTCTTCAACGTTATAGATGCGCGCTAACTGAGTGAGGTAGCCATTAAAGGCAAAACGGGTGTTCTTTTTCATCGGGGTAATCGCTCCGTTAGCAATTGGTCAGGTTTTCGGTTGGCACTTGGCCACCCGGTGCGCGTTGTCGGTAGTCATTGCGCGAGTCTGCTGTCTCAAGCTGTGCCTTGAGTGCATCAAACGCAGTCTGCTGGGCCGCTAACTTCTCAGTGAGGGCTTGCAAGTCGCTGGCTTGCTCGTTGATCGTTATGGTGAACTGCTGGCTAAAGGTTTGCTGCTCGGTTGCCAGTAGTTCCACGGCTTGATGTACGTCGCTAAAACGCGCTTCGTCGTTAAGCTGTTTTTTGGCAAACATCGCAGTTACACGGGTAAACAGGCTCGGCTTTTCTTCCGGTAGCTCTTCAAGTTCGATTGTGGTTTCAACGGCCGCCGTAAACAGGTTGTCTTTATGCTGCTTACGATTGGCGAGAGGGTTGTGCTCGGCTTTAGCACTAAAGGCCAGCATTTCGGTGCCAAGGCTTGCCGGGTCGTCGGTAGCGGCAAGGCCCGAGAGATAGGCTTTTCCGGTGTCGGCGAATTGCGGACTCACTTCCATTGAGGTGAAAATCTTTTGACCTTTTTTGACCAGCTCAACCAGTGCGTCGGTTGGCAGAATATCGGCATAGAGGGCCATTTTTCCTGATAATGGGCCATCTTTAATTTCTTCTGCGGTCAATGCCGCAACGGTACCGTAGCGATTAAAGGTACTGGTCGGATCGTAAGCCTTGATGTGCTCAAGGTTAATCTGTGCGGTATAGAATTCGGGGTTATAACTGGCGGCCATTTGCACCAGCCAATCACGGGAGATTTCGCGACCGTCTGACGTGGCACCTTCCACACCAATACGAAAACGCTTTGCTTTCACTGCCATAGCTGTGCTCCGATTAATAAAATGCTGCGCTCATTCGCAGTTAGGAGCCTTATGGTTGCGGTTTCTGATTGGCTGAACAATCAGCGCCTCTTGTGGGGTTCACTACACAAAACGCGCTAAGCGAAAGGTTTAGATTCAGGCCGTAATCTTGTGCCATGAACATGACCCCGACGCCCGAAGAACTCGATCCCCGCAGACAAGCCTTGTTGCTTTACTTTCAGGGGTACCGCATTGCCCGCATTGCACAAATGCTGGGCGAGAAAGCCGCGACCGTGCACAGTTGGAAAAAGCGCGATAAGTGGGGCGAATACGGCCCGCTTGAGCAGATGCAGATCACCACGGCCGCGCGCTATTGCCAGCTCATTCTCAAGCCGCAAAAGGAGGGGAAGGACTTTAAGGAAATTGATTTACTGGCCCGCCAATCAGAGCGCCATGCACGCATCGGTAAATTCAACAATGGCGGCAACGAAACCGACTTAAACCCCAATATTGCCAGCCGTAACAGCGGCACCCGCAAGCCCCCAGAAAAGAATGCCTTTAGCGACGAGCAGTTTAAGAAGTTAGAGTCGATTTTTCACGAGTCGATGTTTGGCTATCAGCGCCAATGGTGGGAGGCGGGTAATAATTTTGCGGTGCGTAATCTGCTTAAATCCCGGCAAATTGGTGCCACCTTCTTTTTTGCCCGTGAGGCATTGGTCGATGCGCTGAAAACGGGCCGTAACCAGATTTTCCTATCGGCCAGTAAGGCACAGGCCCATGTCTTTAAGCAGTACATCATTGAGTTTGCCCGCGAGGTTGACGTCGAGTTAAAAGGCGACCCAATGACGCTGGGTAATGGTGCGTGCTTATACTTCCTCGGCACCAATGCCCGCACCGCGCAGAGTTATCACGGCAATCTCTATCTTGATGAATATTTCTGGATCCCCAAATTCCAAGAGCTGCAAAAAGTCGCCTCGGGTATGGCGCTGCATAAACAGTGGCGCGAAACCTATTTCTCAACCCCGTCTAGCCTGACGCATAGCGCGTATCCGTTCTGGTCAGGCACGCAATTTAATAAGGGCCGCGCCAAGTCAGACAAAATCGACCTTGATATTAGTCACAGCGCACTATCACGCGGTCGGCTGTGTGAGGACGGTCAATGGCGGCAAATTGTCACCGTAGAGGATGCGGTGCAGGGCGGCTGTAATCTGTTTGACCTTGAACAACTTCGCCAGCGCTACAGCCCGGAAGATTATCAAAACTTGCTGATGTGCATGTTTATGGATGACTTGGCCTCGGTGTTCCAATTAGCCATGCTGCAAAAATGCATGGTCGATAGCTGGGAAGTGTGGGAAGACTTTGAAGCATTGGCGCTACGTCCATTCGGCTGGCGCGAAGTGTGGATCGGTTACGACCCGGCCAAGGGCACACAAAACGGTGACAGTGCTGGGTGCGTGGTGATCGCCCCTCCTGCCGTGCCGGGCGGTAAGTTTCGTATCCTTGAGCGCCATCAATGGCGCGGCATGGACTTTAAAGCCCAAGCCGAATCCATTAGACAGCTCACATTGCAGTATAACGTCACCTATATCGGTATTGACTCGACAGGGGTTGGTCATGGGGTTTATGAGAACGTCAAAATGTTCTTTCCGATGGTCAAAGAGTTTGTCTATAACCCTACCGTTAAAAATGCCTTAGTGCTCAAGGCTTACGACACCATTAGCAGTGGCCGTTTAGAGTTTGATGCGAGCCACCTTGATATTGCGCAATCCTTTATGTCGATCCGCAAAACCACTACGGCCAGCGGTAATCGCCCCACTTATGAAGCCAGTCGCAGCGAAGAAGCGAGTCACGCCGATTTAGCGTGGGCGACGATGCACGCCTTAGCCAACGAACCCCTACAGGGCGAAGCCGCCCATACTGGCAATATTATGGAGATTTTTTAGATGAGCAAACGCAGAGGCAAAAAAGCATTGCCAGTAGTGAGCGCGACTGCCCAAGACAACACGGCGACCCGCGCCGAGGCGTTTAGTTTTGGCGACCCGATCCCGGTACTCGACCGCCGCGAGCTGTTGGATTATGTCGAATGTATTCAGCTCGACCGTTGGTATGAGCCGCCCGTGAGTTTCGACGGCTTGGCGCGTACCTTTCGTGCGGCGGTGCATCACAGCTCGCCGATTCAGGTTAAGCGTAATATTTTAATCAGCTCATTTATCCCGCATAAGCTCCTCAGCCGCCAAGCGTTTAGCCGCTTTGTGCAGGATTATCTGGTCTTTGGTAATGCCTATCTGGAAAAGCGCACCAATCGACTCGGCGGTATTATCTCGCTTGAGCCATCGCTGGCAAAATTCACCCGACGCGGCACCGATTTAGACACGTACTGGTTTGTGCAATATGGCTTTAATACTGAGCCGTACCAGTTTACGCCCGGGAATGTTTTCCACCTGATGGAGCCGGATTTAAATCAGGAGATTTACGGCTTACCAGAATATCTCTCAGCTATCCCATCAACCTTGCTCAACGAGTCGGCGACCCTGTTCCGGCGTAAGTATTACATTAACGGATCGCACGCGGGCTTTATCATGTATATGACCGATGCGGCGCAAAATCAGGAAGACGTGAACAATCTCCGCACGGCAATGAAAAGCGCGAAAGGCCCCGGTAACTTCCGTAATCTGTTTATGTACGCCCCAAACGGTAAAAAGGACGGTATTCAGGTTATCCCGCTGTCTGAGGTCGCGGCGAAAGATGAGTTTCTCAATATCAAAAACGTGAGCCGTGACGATATGCTGGGTGCGCATCGGGTACCGCCGCAGATGATGGGGATCATGCCGAATAACGTTGGCGGCTTTGGGGATGTTGAGAAAGCGAGTCGCGTCTTTGTGCGCAATGAATTGCTGCCACTTCAAAAACGCTTTGAGGAATTGAACGAGTGGGCGGGCGAGGAAATTATACAGTTTGCGCCTTACTCGCTGGATGATAATAACGCTGATGAACGTAAGGAATAATCATGGGATGGGTAGGCGTTGATCTCGATGGTACACTGGCAGAATATCCCCCACAAAATGGCGGGGTTATTGGTGATGCCATCCCTGATATGGTTGAAAGGGTACTTAAATGGCACGCCGAGGGGGTTGAGCTAAGAATATTCACGGTTAGAGCGACATCTAACACAGGGATAAAACAGGTTAAGGCTTGGTTAAAAGCTAACTCACTTCCTGAATTAGCCGTCACCGCCGTTAAAGATAGCGGATTGATAGAGCTGTGGGATGATAGGGCGGTGAGGGTTATTCGAAATACAGGGGCAGTCTGTCCCGGCTGTGCAAATCAATCTCACCTAAGCGCCTTACATTGGAAGGTCACAAACTGCTAGTCTCGTTAAAACGAACATCTCTCCCTTAAACTCTACCATCCATTTAAACGCAATGAGAGCGCCCTGATAAGGCGCTCTTTTTTTTGCGTGCTTGGTATGGTTTATTCATTTTAAGCTCCCACAGCGTTGCTGAGTGATGACTGATTATACCCAGCGCAGGGGTCGGCGCGCAATCGCCCGCCCGCCTTCGCTCTTCACTTAACGACCCGTTTTTCATGCACTTTACGATCCATTAAAAAACCCGCATGGCGCGGGCTTTAGGGCGATTTTTAGTGCAAGGGACTCATGCGTTTTCATGCAGCATAGACATGCACTTCGCTTTGAGCAAAAAAAATCGGCAACTGAGTGCCGATTCATGGAGGTTAACGTGCTAAATGGTTAACTTATTGATGGATTCTAATGTAGTTTAAGAGCTGCGAAACGATAACAGCCATTTGTTGCTGGGTGGCTTGTTCGGTTATTTTTGCAGTATAGCTTTCAATCTCGCGAGAGCTGAGATCGTTATTTTCAGCCATTATGATTAGGTTTTTGACCCAATCTATGAATGGCGCATCATTACTTTGAATGGAACTTTGCATGACCAAAAACCTCGATTTATTTAACCTTCAAACAGCGGAAATTTTTGCTGTGCTGTGGGCAAATTTTCCAGTACCTCAAATTTTCAAGTACGAAAAATTCAATGCTGCATTACCTGATGACTATTTTGAACAATGTAACTCACCAGAAATGGTTGAGTTAATGCAATTGCGTAGTGTGGTCGAAGGCACATTTAAATTTTTATGTGAGAATGGTTACATTCACTACGAGGCTGATCACCAGACACACTTTAGGGACGTTCGTTTAACCGAAAAATCTTTATTGGTACTCAATATGGAATTAGAGTCCCTAGAGGGTAAAGAGACAATAGGCGATAACATTATCAAAGCCGTAAAGAGTGGGACACCTGCGGTTATCATTGGAACAGTTACAAATTTATTTACTACGGCTATTACCCTAATGGCTAATTTTGTTAACGGCTCCTAACGCCTCACTCTGTTCGTTGTTCAACCTTATCGCCCCAAACCACAGATTTGAGGCGATAAGGTTTTCAATTTAACCAGCTGTCGTCTTCCCAAACTTGCTGCAAGGTGTTCATCACCTTTTCTTTTTCTGCGTCAGACTTCAACCCACTAATATTCAATCCATCGGCGCTTCCCGTCCGAATGCGCACGACTGTTTTTGGGTAGCTTTGGCGCAGATTTTTATAAATTTCAGTCTCTAACGCATCGAAAACGGACTGTTTAATTTTTTTATCTTTGTTAAAGATGATCTCTATACGCATAAAATCTAACCTCAATATTAATTTCCACTGGAAGGGGTAAAGATAATGGAGAAATCTTTGCTTTTGATGACACTATCACCTGCAATTTCAGCAATGATATTCAATGCTATTTCTCTGTCCTTCTCTTTAATAGCCCCTATTGACGCGAGTCTTGCTATTAATTCAACTCGCTCCAATCTAACAACTTCTTCGAACTCACTCCCCATTACTCCCCCTTCCAAAACAACTGTATATAAGTACAGTATATAATAATTTCAAAATATAAAAGTCCTTTTTTTTATTTTTTTTGAAAATTTGGTGAGGTATAAATACATAAATTCTGCTAATGGTAATGAAGAGCGAATAGCGATGAGAAAGGCAAGCATCGAGTTGGTTGCACCTGCTAGAATTGTCACACTGATTGCTGGCGAGTTCGGCTATGGTAAATTTTTATACACAGTTGACCTTAGCGCCGCCAGCGAAAATCCCCCTACGCCATCGCAATGGCTTGATGCCCTTGAAGAGTGCAAGAGAAAAGCACGAGAATTACGCTATGATGTCTCGCGAGTAAAAGGACAACACCTCACACTAGACAATAATTAATAAACTTGAAGGTAAGATCGCCATTTGTCGTCTTCTTTCAGCCTATTCTTTTCATAGAAAATGCGTAAGCCGCCACCAGATGGGAAACTACCACCCTTGGTTAGGTGTTCAATTTCACCTCCGCTACCTGCAAACCCTCTTGCTCTCAATTCTGCCGCTAACTGGTCATACTGATGTTGCGTGATTTTCTGTTGATAGCCTTTAGTAACACGCCTTTTTATTTGCCCAACCTGTTTTAACCTTGAATAGAGTTCCCGTTGTTGTTTTTTCGTCAGGTTATCTAAATCAATAGGCTCCTCACTGGGTTCTGGCTCGCTTTGTTCTTTCTCAATTTTGGTTGTTTTTTCTACTAGGGGACAGTTATTGCCACGAGTCCAAGGGGCGCTAGCGCCCTTGTCGGCTTGCGCCTCCTCAACGTCAACGGCCTTACGAACCATTTTCCACTTAACCGCGTGTGTGCAAATTTGACCTTCGATAAGCGGCGACCAGACACCATAAATGCGCACACTGTGATCGCCATAAGCGCTAGGCTCGTCATTAAGCTCGTAAGCGGTTCTAACGATATGATGCTTTCTTGGTACCAATACGCCGCCTTGCTTCATGATGTAGGTTGCAAAACAGCCCACGTCTGCTGCCGCTAAGACTGCATCAACTTTCTCATTGGATAAAACAGGCGCTCCCGCTTTGGCTTGGGGCTGAGTTCGTGCGGTTTGCCCTGCAAGTAAACGCAACTCGCGATACGCTTGGCGACCGGGGATGCCGAAAAATCTAAATTGCTGTATGCGGTGAAGCGAGGCCCATGCAGTGACATGCTCGGCGCTATCTTTGAGTGATTTACCTGTCTCTTTGCTGATTTCATCTGACAACCCGCGCCCATCAATATTTTTACTAACATATTTAGCGATATAGCTAGTCGGCGTGCCTTTTCGCTCGTCAACAAGTTCAGCCTTGAAACGAGGCTCAGTACCATTGACCAGCTCCTCACGGTCTTCTCGTATGGCGAACTTTTTTAATAGGGCTGTAATTTCTTTACGCTCTTTTTTGCGCATGAAGCAAAGTAGATGCCAGTGGACAGTGCCATCATGGTGAGGCTCGGCAACGCGCACGCCATACCAGCGCAACCCTGCTTTGTGCATGGCCTTTCTGAATGCAGCGAAAGTATTAACCAGATAGTCGCTACTTTCCCGGACGGTTTGGCTTGTCCATTTTGGGTTAGGGCGACCATTGCTTAACGTTGCATGAAAGCGCGAAGGGCAGGTAATGGTGTAAAATACCGCACAATCACCACGCATTTCGGCGATTAGTTCAAGGCCCTTAACACAGGCCATCATTTCATTGCGGCGGTTAGCAGGGTTACTGTTACTACCGTTTATGACATCTTCCATGTCTAGCGTATTACCGTCCTCATTCACTAACTCATGTGAACGGAAAAACTCTAACGACTTTCTACGCTGTTCGCGTTTATGGATCACGGCCTCATAGCTCACATAAGGCGAGGCTTTTTTATTAACAAGGCATACTGCACGCAATTGCTCTTCACGCCATTCACAGCGCATCTTCCACAGTTTCCGATACCACCAATCAGCGCAAAGCATCCGCGCCAATGAACCCGGAATAAGGTCGTAAGGCACAGGCTTTCGTCTGCTTTTTTTTCTGCGTAATTGCTCAAACGCCGGAGGGATAACGTCTAGCCTCATTGCTTGGGCTGCGACGCTCTCCCATGCGCTACGGATTTCTTCTGGTTTAACGTTTTCCTCTTGGAAAAGATGATCGCTCGCTTCATTGAGGAACATCCCCATGTGCGAAGCTACGAGCGTAGAGAGTTTTTTTACTTGCTCTTGATTCATTTCAGGCAGCGTTAATAATCCATCTAACCCTTCAAGGCTTGCCATGTATCTAAACGAGCTGGATATTTGGCTATCTCGCACAACATCAAGGCGGTTGAGACAGGGCTTAATGGTCTCAAACAGATAGCGGTTATAGAATTTAGGCTTATCAAGTCCTTGAAAGTAAGTGATCCGCTCGAGCAGCGGTTTACTGATATGGGGAGGTTGTGCCTTAACATCGGCGATAATATGTAAAACAGGGTCTAATGCTTGCTGCTCTTTAGCCATCGCAACATGACTAAGTTTGTTCTGTTGGTCATACTCGCGCTGGATAGGATCGCGGGTTTCATTGAAAAAGAACTTATTCCAAACCTCATCGCTCAGAGCTTCTTGTTGCGCGATTTTATGTGCATCGTCAGCTTTATAGAGAGCGATCAGGTTTGAAAGCGCCGAAGGCTTTGGCGCTTGAGGGGAAATATAAGGGTTTACTGCTTCCCGTGGAGCGTTCCACGGGTAAGCGTATTGTGAAGTCATTGAGGCACCCGTAACACTGCTGAACGGTCAGGGCGTGACGCATAATCTAACCCCCAAAAAAAATTAATAGCAGGAGCCTTGGTTAGGATCACTTCATTGGCTTGCTTGCTCTCCCCAGCGGAAACCCCAATACTGCGTTTTACTATCAATTCACTAACATCAAACTCTTGGTAAATTTCGCGGATATAAGGCGTATCTTTATTAGAAGCAATGACAGGAACGTGTAATGCCGCAACCCGAAGATAATTTGCCAACTCCTGTTGGTCGGCCTTATTAAATCCACTTGTGTGATAACCCGCGAAAGTATCGTCATACGGTGGATCGCAATACACGACATCACCCGCCTTGAGCTGCTTTAAAGTCTCTTGATACCCAGCGCAAAGAAATGTTGCTCGCTTTGCCTTTTCGGCAAACGCCAGAATCTCACGCTCAGGAAAGTAGGGCTTTTTATAATTACCGTAAGGGACGTTAAATTGTCCTTTTTGGTTGTAGCGACAAAGTCCGCGATAACCGTGGCGATTAAGAAAAAGGAATAAAGCCGCGCGAAAAACACCTCCCTCGAGAGTGCCTTGATTAAATGCTTGTCTAATCGCATTGAATCTAAGTTGCGAGTTATTCCCTTGAGTGAACATCGCTTTTGCGTGCGTCAAAAAAGCAGAGGTATTCGCCTGGATCTGCTTATAGAGATTAATTAAATCGGGATTGACGTCTGCTATCAGGTATTGGGGGTAATCCGTTGCCATCATCACAGCACAAGAACCCGCGAAAGGTTCTACCAATCGCGAGCCATGAGGAAGGTGCTTTGCTAGTTCCGGTATGACGGCGGACTTATTGCCCGCCCATTTTAGGATAGTGCTATTCATGGCCATCACCCTTAGCCATGACCTTTATTAACTCTAATGTTAGTAAGCAATCCGAAAGCGCACGATGAGCAGAACCTTCGATAACTACACCTTCATGCTCTGCTGCATCAATCAACTTATGCTTCTTGTACCCATCTCCTTTTTTAATGCCTCTGTACATTGCGTAGGCATCCATGACGCAACAGTGTCTTTCATGAAATCGCTCGAATAAGACCGAGATAACACCATAGTGCTCATAAGTTGTTTGCTTAATCAGTCTTGCATCAAATGCCGAGTTATAAGCCAAAAAATCATCAGAACCAGCAGCTAGTATTAGCTGTCCAATAACCTCTGGCCATGAAGGAGCATTGGCTATCATTTCATTTGTTATTCCATGAATAGCTGTTGCGCTGACAGGGATGGGCTTTAAAGGCTTGACTAGAGTGTTAAGCATTATTTTCCCGTCACATCTTAATGCTGCTACCTCAATGATTTCTGCATCATCACCAAGCCCCGTGGTTTCGGTGTCAATGATTACCATTTGTTTTTCGACCCATTTTTTCGCCCTGCATGTAGCTACTGAACTAATCATTTCATTTCCCTCTGAAATTATTTTTTTTAATCTCTGATATTTGCTGGCAATCAACGCAGCGCTCTACATCAATCAATGTACGGCGGCGCAGCTCTGGAATAGGCATGTCACAATCAACGCAGAAACTACGCGATGGTAGTTTTTGCCTGTTAAGCACATTATCTACATTGCGCTGACGCATCTCTTCGGTGCGCTCTTGCGTAAAGTCCATTGAGTCGGCCATTAGTGAAACTCCTGCGATTCGTGCTCATAACGTGCAGCCTCTTGGCGTAGCAATTCGGCAGCTTCAATACCTGTTAACTCATTGCTGGCAATGTGGGCGGCTAACTTATCTAAACGTACGGAAGCCATTAATGCGCGGTCTTTGCGCTCTTCGTCTTTGGCCTTTGCCAGTAACGCAACTAACGCGTCGTTATCTGATTTAATTTGATGTTTTTGGATATTTCGCATCGTTCTAACTCCTGAATTTAGGCAAAAGAATGCCCGGCGAGTTGACGCCATTTAATTAACGGTTTTATTTAGTTTGGTAAGGCTATTCGCTTGGGGAATAAACTCACGACTGCTTTTAGTTGATTCATCGCTGAAACTAGCGCTGTCCTTTCGTCAGTCGTCAATTCACTCAGCGATAAGTGGTGCTTATTTGTTGGTATCTTTGCTAAATAAAATATTGCTGACAGGGTTCGAATATTCTCCTCGTTATTTGAATCACGCGGGTCACGCATATCATCAATAAACCGTTCAACCTCTTTCCAGCTATCACCCCAAAACTGCCCACGAATAGCAGCAATGTGATTTAGTGTCGAGACACGTTGGCCCGCACTAAGTTGCACAGTGTTTGCACCTTCGATTGCCATGTGTTCACCTTCTTGCGTGTTGTTAATGCTTGTAATAAGTCAGACTGAGATCGGCTAGGGTGAAAAAGCTTTCCGTCGGCACCGATAATCCAACCGTGCCCATAAGACATAGATGGGCTTTTTTTCTTTAGCCTTGCTGCGAATGAAATCATGTTTACCTCAGCTCATTCCGATTGATGCGCCAATGCCGCTGATCGCGTCTACTGTCGTGCTTAACGTAGGGCTTGAGTGAATCCGTGATTGCACAGCAATAGCAGCCAGTGTTAAGCAACGAATCCCCATGTTTACGCTGTTCATCACATTGCGGCGAGTTGCGTTACATATTGCGCCTTGGTTTGCGGCATTGGCGGCTAAGATTCCGACTTCTGCCGTTGCCTTGAGAACGTAAGTGGGAAATTTCTCGTCAGCCACTTCATTCACTGGAACGCAAGGAAGACAATTTAATTGGGCAAGTGCACCATCAACTAAAGCCGAGTCCTCGGTTAAGTCGGTAAGCGTAAGCAGTTCTCTCACCGTTAACTGGTGTACTTGCTCGGGGTTTAACTTATTGCGCAGGGTTTGCGGTTGCATCCCGGCTTGCTCTGCAAGTTGCTCAAGATTGTGTCTCTTTGCGAACCCTGAACAAGCATCATCAAAGTGCTTATGTATGGAAACCTTAAAATCAAACATGTTTAGCCTCAATCTAGCGTGTATATTCGATTAAACGGTAAGGGCAATATCGCATTCTGAAAGGGCTTGGATTGTTAATGCAGCCATGTTGACTTCAACCAGTCCTTTCTTTTTGGCACCTTTTGGCTTGATTGGCAGTCTTCCATCAGAGATTAATTTGTCAGCCGTATTACGGTTTAAGCCTGTTCTACGGCAATACTCTTCTAAAGGTAGGTATGGTTCAGGGATCGTAATTGTAATATTAGGCCTCATGAGGCAAACTCCTGTATACGCCTATACGTCAATATAGGCTGATATGGTTAAATATAAGTATTATTCACTAAAGTCTACAGTTCGCATCATATTCTCGCTAATGCGTTCTGTAAAGGAGAAATTACCTTGAGTCTACAAATTAATTTCGAATCCGGTGGCACTGAAGTTCTATCGAGAGTAATAGAGGCTTACGGATTTCACACAAAACTAGCATTAGCTGATCACCTTGGTATCGCTAGCAGTAGCTTAGCTATGCGTTATAAAAGGGATTATTTTCCTTCTGACATAGTTGTGCGTTGTATGGCTGAAACAGGAGTAAATCTTGAGTGGCTGGCCACAGGATACGGAGATAAATTTAATGAGGTCTCTATTACATTTTTGAGGCTGAATAAGCACAAGCTTGTAGATGGGCAGCTTTTCGAAGATGGAGTTATCTCCCTTGATAAGTCGCTTTTTCCTGCTGGCAAATCTCTTCCAAATCAAGGAATGTATGTTAACGATGGCACTGCCTACGTTGTCGAATGTGATTTTAAAGAAACCTATGATGGCATGTGGCTTGTTCAGGTAGCAGGAAAATCTAGTATTCGAACCTTAACTCACTTACCTACTAATATGGTTCGAGTAAACGGTAGCAATACCACATTCGACTGTTCTATTTCAGATATTACCGTTATTGGCAAAGTCATAATGACTATCGAGTGTTGATTTTTTTCAAGTGAGCGTGCGCGATATATGGCAGTTAGAAAGTTAAATAATGGCGATTGGATTGCTGATTTTTATACTGTAGACCGAAGTGAAGGGAAGAGCGGCAAGCGAGTCAGAAAAAAGTTCTCGACCAAACACGAAGCAACTGCTTTTGAAAATTATACCCTTCAAAAAATTGACTCTTCTCCATGGTTAGGAGAAAAAAAAGAGTCACGCACTCTAAATGATCTTATAGAAACCTGGTACGAAAGACATGGAATTACGTTGAGTGATGGCAAGGCTAGGATGAGTTCCATGAGATGGGCCATCGAATGCATGGGCCATCCTAAGGCTAACGAATTTAACGCTCAGGTATTCACTTCTTACAGAGCAAAGCGATTGGATGGTCTTTTTTCTAGAACCAGCAGAGTTTCTAAGGTTTCAGCCCGTACAGTCAATCTTGAGCTTGCTTACTTTTTAGCTGTGTTCAACGAATTAAAAAGACTAGGGGAATGGGAAAGGGAAAACCCGCTGGAAAATGTTCGACATTTTCGGATAGACGAACATGAAATGGCTTATCTAACCAGCGAGCAAATAGACACCTTGTTAGCTGAATGTTTGAATAGCAGCTCTCCTGACTTAGCTTTAATTGTCAAAATCTGCCTATCTACTGGCGCTAGATGGAGCGAGGCGGAATCATTGAAAAGTTCTCAGCTCTCTTTCGACCGCGTCACTTACATAAAAACAAAAGGCAAAAAAAACCGAACAATACCTTTAGATCCTTTAATCATCTCTGCCATTCCTAAGGCTAAAGGCCGTCTTTTTAAACCTTGCTATTATGCTTTTCGCAATGCTCTTGAGCGCGCGAATATAGAGCTTCCCGCAGGGCAACTTACTCACGTACTCAGGCACACATTTGCAAGCCACTTTATGATGAATGGAGGCAACATTCTAGTTCTCCAAAAAATACTTGGCCATAGCGATATAAAAATGACTATGAGATATGCTCATTTTGCTCCAGATCATCTCGGTGATGCCTTAAAACTAAATCCTATTAATTGTCGCAAAAGTGTCGCGTGAGCTTATTGATATATATGTGTATTTATCCATATTAAGTTTTTAACTACATGATTTTAATGTAGGTTATTGTTTTTAAATGCCGTGTAAACCATCTCATAATCGTTTGGTCCCCAGTTCAAGTCTGGGAGGGGCCACCAAATTTTACCTGTTAAATCAGGACATTAAGCCACTCGATTGAGTGGCTTTTTTGTTGATGTTTTTTCGAATGGTGATACTCGAATTCTCTTTTTTTTTATCAGGCGTAAAAAAAACCGCTCGGCGCGGGCTTTAGGACGATTTGGAGTGCAAGAGACTCATACGTTTTCATGCAGTTTAAGCGCAGAGTAAACATCAGGTGATAAATTACATATGATTCTTGTTTTATGGGAAATGCTGAACAAAATCATAAGCAAATACGCTTAATCTTTTAAATAAACTATTATGATCTTTAGGGGTTTTGATAGTGTGTCAAAGTCTCCCAAATCATAAAATAACTCGCCCCAGTAGGTCTAAAGCCTTTTATAAACAGCTCACTATTTGGAAGTGCTAACTGGTTTCTATTAGTCAACTCATCAAGTAACACTTCTCCCTTGCCTACAGAAGACCCTAAATCAATTTTTTTTCCACAAGGATTATTTACTGAATCTGGTTGTATCGCGCTTTTATCGTCATAAAAATTTGTATTGTATTCGGAACCATATTTAAGTCTTACTGCATTTACGGTCCCCAATGTCTCTTCTTTCGATAAATTATAACCTTGGATTCTCGCTGACTCCAAACCATTTGCTAGAGCTGATAGTCCCCATATAACATGGCCTATGTCACGACATGTCTCTTGAGATAACCCACCTTCCCCGATGGATGATGAATTAAATTGCTGTCCTCTCCAGTATCCAGCTGTACTCAGTAAAGATGTTGATGAAATATAGCTATTTCTCCAAAAATAAGGCGGCATCGGTAATGTACCATCGTTCTTCATATAGATATAAGCTGGTAGCATTTTTCTCCATTTATCTACACCTTCAAGAAACGTTTTAGTATCATTGTTAAAAATGCCAATATTAATGAATGCTGTTGCTTGTGAACTAAGCAAGTTTCCACCGTAATTTCCGCTTGTAAAATAGTTTTTCTCTATGAATTCTATAGTGTATTTTTTTAACATCTGACTGAAATTGTTAATGTCCGATGAAGACCAAACAGATATACCTTGACTATTTAAATATGTTGAACGAATAATTTCTGCTGCTCGAGGCCATACATCCCCTGACCATGCAGCTAAGTTAAACCTATTAGCGCCTTGTAAGTTACTATTTAATGTTTGCGACCATGCATTCATAATAGCTATAGCATTATCGGCATAACGGTTATCATCAGTGATGTACCAAAGTAGTCCTTGAGTGTACGCTGCAATAGCATCTTCTCTGTAATCTACCCCTGTTTGATCATCAGAGTTTATCGATGAATGAGGGTGGGGTTTATAATTTAGGTTCCCATAGGTGCTATTCTTAGCAGACAATAATGCTTTGTATCTCATTGAGTCTTTTTCTAGCAATGTGTTTTTGATATTTGCAAGCATTTCTGCATTAAGTAATATCCCTGGATGAGAGAACTTAATAGGTTCAACAACCTGTAACTTGAAAGATTGAGTGATACTATTTTTAAGGTTAGATTGTATTTCTATATTATAATTACCATTTTTAGTAGTAGGTGGAATGCTTACATTTAATGTAAATATCGGTAGGTCATTGGATCCATAATCGTTTTTACAATTATCTCCTCTAGTACCGGTACAGACCAAACTCCATGTTGCCCCTTCAGGTAATCCATGCAGAGATATATTTTTGCTTACATCATCTTTCTCTTGGGCTAACAGGTAATATTTTGCCTCACTTCCTTGCATGACGGTTACTGTACTAGGTATTATTTTTATCATTGAAGCTTGTACATTTAGAGTAACTAGCACGATAGCTGATATCAGTATGAGCCTCATTAACATAAAAACCTCTCGTAGTCATTATTAGCGTAAATAAACAGTGATGGCCGGCATCATAAAATTTTGGCGTTTATGCGAGAAAATAATATTGCATAATTTCACCATAATAACCATGAAATGATATTCAATGCTATTTCTCTGTCCTTTTCTTTAAGGGCTCCTATTGATGCGAGTCTTGCTATTAACTCGACTCGCTCCAATCTGACAATCTCTTCGAATTCACTACCCATTACTCCCCCCTCTCATAAAAACTGTATATAAGTACAGAGCATAAGAATTCTAAAAGATAAAAGTCCATTTTTTGATTTTTTTTTAAAATTTGGTGAGGTATAAATACTTAAATTCTGCTAATGGTAATGAAGAGCGAATAGCGATGAGAAAGGCGAGTATCGAGTTGGTTGCACCTGCGAAAGTTGTCACACTGATTGCTGGCGAGTTCGGCTATGGTAAATTTTTATACACTGTTGACCTTAGCGCCGCCAGCGAAGATCTCCCCACTCCATCGCAATGGCTTGATGCCCTAGAAGAGTGTAAGAGAAAAGCCCGGGAATTGCGTTATGATGTCTCGCGAGTAAAAGGACTAAATCTCACACTAGGCAAAAATTAATAAAGTTGAAGGTAAGATTGCCATCTATCGTCTTCTTTCAGCCTGTACTTTTCATAGAAAATTCGTAAGCCGCCACCAGATGGAAAACTCTCGCCCTTGGTCAGATGTTCAATTTCACCTCCGCTACCTGCAAACCCTCTTGCCTTCAATTCCGCCGCTAACTGGTCATATTGATGATGAGTTATTTTCTGCTGATAGCCTTTTGCAACTCTCCTTTTTATTTGCCCAACCTGCTTTAGCCTTGAATAAAGTTATCGTTGTTGTTTTCTCGTCAGGTTATCTAAATCTATAGACTCCTCACTGGATTCTGGCTGGCGTTGTTTACCCATCGCCTTTGCTTTACCATCGATACGAAAGCGAAGGTGTTTGGAAGCAGGATCCCAAGCGGGTAGGGTCAAGAGTTGATTTTCAAATAGCGCGGCGAATGCTTTGCTGTGTAGCGGGGCGAGGTACACGGAGATACCGGCGATCACAGAGTGCCGTAAAAAACGGCGACGTGATACGTTGACACTGCTCATCATGAAATACGTTCCTTTGATTGGGCTTTTATACAGCATGGGAACGCTTTCATGGTAATTCGATGCCAATGAGTAAGTCTCCCTGACATCGACTTTTCTCGTTGACCGCGCTGGCATACTGCTCTGTTATTTTGTTATATAAATATTACCTATAACTTTTTAATATAACTATATAACCATTATTAATCGGCCAACTTTATCGCTTTACTTTGATAAAGAGCACTTTTCTGAGGTTTTTTCCGATGTAGCCTTCCTAGCTTGTTAGGGGCGAACGATGCTGACCTGAGCAGGAAGTGATGGGGCGGATCTTTTCGAGGGGGTATAGCGTGGGGAATTTTTATCTGCACTTAGCCTTGGAGAAAGCTCTTCGCTTTTCTGATCATATTATTAAATCTAATAAAAATATGAAATTTTTTTATTTTCTGTAATTTCATAAAAAATAATCCCATCTGGAAAAATAAGTCTTATTTTGTGATATTAAATATCGATTTGGCGTTTTTTATTTTTAGGATTTTTTGTTTCTCAAGAAAATTATTTGCATGATTCTCAGAATCTATTGCATTAAGGTCGGAGAGAAAGGGGGATATCCATAAGATATTTTATTGGCTAGAGATTATGTTAGAGAAAGCCTAGGTCTTTAATTGTGGTGAAAATAAACGTTTGATCAAATTGCGAACTGCACCGTTAATTACATCCCTTCCCCTTCGTCCCTAACTCATTAAATTAATTGACTATTCACTATTGTGAAAAACGTCGATTGATTGACTATTTATACCTCGATATGTATATGCTCTGAACCAATATATCGATAAAAAAGGCTATTTTTGATGTGTTTACTATGGAAATTATCCTTAGTGGGTTGTTTTTATCATTCTTTTTAGTTTCTTCAAACGGTATACCCTCGAGGATTCACCTGATTCTTATAAGTTCAAAATTTGTGACACACCTTACATAATTGCAAAGGTAACCGTGATTTATCAATAAAAAATATTTATTGAATATCTCGTTGCATTACTATGTCGTTTTCTCTACTTTCACTATTGCTTGAAGACTTAGGAATAATCTTACTCACTAAAAATTCTGCTTATTAAGCGGAACTAGCTCACGCGCATCTAAAAAATATAATTATCAAAAAATATTATTGAGGCTAATTCTATGATGAATATTGTTGCTTTATCGAAAGAAAAGGGAAGTAGCTATACAGAGCATTCTTCCGTCGTTACGCTCGACTCAGCATCGATATTGAAAATAGCCATTAGCCGTGAAGATATTAAAAGCTTTTCTCGTGTTAATAATGATTTGATTGTCGAACTTAATGACCATGAAAAAATCACTATTAAAAACTTTTTCACTGTTGGTGCAAATGGGCAGCACAGTGATTTAGTGTTAGAAGACCCGCATGATGGGACTTTGTGGTGGCTTGAAAACCCTGGTACCGATGCAGCGGCATATACATCAATCGATTCTTTAGCCGAAGTGGGTACACAAACTACAGCGAATGAGCACATAGGTGCTTGGACAATAGCTGGGGCTGCTCTGCTTGGTATAGGTGCCATGCTATTGGGAGCATCCAAGTCCGACCATAGACATTCGGATAATGACGATTCTGACAGTGAGTCTGGTAGTAAAACAACAACTACTACTGGCAATACTGTCGTGAATGGTGAAACGGGAGATACCACTGCTCCCACTGAGCCAAGCGGTATTCAGCTGAGCGATGACGGAAAAACGATCTCCGGCAAAGGCGAAGTAGGCTCAACGGTCACCGTCAAAGACGCCGAGGGCAATACGCTTGGCAGTGCAACGGTGGGCAGCGACGGCACCTTCAGCGTTACCCTTCCTACTGCGCAAACTAATGGTCAAACCCTAAGCGTCACCTCTACTGATGCTGCGGGCAATACGTCTTCGGCGGCGACAATCTCCGCTCCAGATACTACGGTTCCGGCTGAACCAAGTGGTGTTCAGCTAAGCGATGACGGAAAAACGATTTCTGGTAAAGGTGAAGTTGGCTCAACAGTCACCGTGACCGATGCAAGCGGTAAAGCGCTAGGTACCGGCACAGTTGGTGCGGATGGGACGTTCTCAGTAACCTTAACCACACCACAAACCAACGGCCAAACCCTAAGCGTTGTCTCGACCGATACGGCGGGTAATGCCTCAGATCCCGCCAGTGTCACAGCTAAAGATACGACCGCGCTCGCAACACCGACTGATGTTGTTGTGAGCGATGACGGTGTAACGGTTACTGGTAAGGCTGAAGCGGGCTCAACGGTGGCTATTAAAGACGCTGCTGGCACAACTTTAGGCAGTGCAACGACAGCCGCTGACGGTACCTTCTCTGTGACTTTGTCGACAGCCCAAACTAATGGACAGGTATTGAGTGTTGCTGCCTCCGATAAGGCGGGTAATACCTCCATTGCAACGTCTGTTACAGCTAAAGACACCACGGCACCCGCAGCACCGACTGATGTTCTACTAAGCGATGATGGCGTAACCGTTACAGGTAAAGGTGAGATCGGATCGATTATTACGGTTACCAATATAAATGGTAAAGCGTTGGGAACCGGTAAAGTGGACAGTGATGGGACCTTCTCTGTCACTTTAGACGCCGCACAAACGAATGGGCAGACGCTCAGCGTTGCCGCTTCTGATACCACAGGGAATACTTCCGAGACGGTTTCGGTAACGGCTAAAGATACTACGGCACCAAACGAACCTACCGATCTTGTGATAGATGACAGCAGTTTAATGCTATCAGGTAAAGGTGAAGAAGGGACAACCGTTAAAGTGTACGACAGTAACGGTAATGTTGTAGCCAGCGGGACAGTAAATGACGATGGCACATTTGAGGTCAAACTACCTGAAGGGCTGTCAATAAATCAGGACTTATCAGTTACGCTCACTGACTCGTCAAACAATGAATCAGATAAGGGCATAGTTACCTACTCTGATAACAGTGGCTCTGGAACAGATGATCAGCTTATCGCCAATGCTGATACGCATACGGCAACGGTTACCGCTGTTCAAGATAACCTCACAGGAACATCGGGAAACATTGTTCAAGCGGTAGGGTTGACCGCGCTCAGTGTGGTCGATATATCGCTGTTCTCGTCCAACACCTTTGATTTTACAGTGAGTAATAATACGTCGGAAGACGTCACATTGGATGTGAGCGGTAGCGTAGCCTTAAGCGCTGTTGCGGGATTAACTTCTCTGCTATCACTGTTAGGGTTAAATAACTTTAGTGCTGATTTATCGGTGATTAATACGAGCACGGGTGAGGTTGTTCAAACTCTATCCAATGCTATTTCGATTAACGCTGGACTGGTTAACCTAACCTATAGCGGTTCGGTCTATATTCAGGGGTTGACCTCCGGAACGTATACCGTCGCAGTGTCATCCGCTAACTCATCTTCCGTGGTGGGAAGATTATTATCACTGTTGGTGAGCGCAAATGTTGGTACGGTACTGAGTGTCGATATTACCGATTCAGTCCAGTACGTGTTCGGTGAAACCAGCGGCAATGTATTAAGTTCTGATACTGCGGGAGATGTTGCGGATACTGGAACCAGTATTCATGTGACGAGCGTAGTGGCAACGAGTGTCGACGGATCGAGCGCGGTTACTGTGGCAAGTAGTGGCACAACAACCATTACTGGAGAGTATGGCGTCCTTACCATTGCTGCGGATGGAAGCTATAGCTATCAACCGACCAGCGGGAACAGTGATATCGGTAAATCGGATGTCTTCACTTATACCATTACCAATGCGTCAGGACAGACTGCAACAGCGACCTTAACGCTGACTATTGAAGGTACGCACTCAACGGCGGTAGCGGATGTGGTATCACTTAGTGATACCACCGTATTGGCAGCGGGTAGTAGTTTAACCTACACCACTGATACCTTGGTTAATGGGGTAACCGTTGCCAAAAATGCAGTGGTTACTAATTCGGTTTCACAATCGATCACGGTAGCTTCTGGAACAACATTAGATGACGCAAGCTTAGTACTAAAATTTACGGCAGCTAATAGTATTCTTAATCTATCAACCACGGTCGTATCAGGCACTTTAACGATACTGAATGTGACGACAGGCGAATCTGAGTCGTTAACCTTGAGTAATGCTTCCCTCCTATTAGGGACTAGTACGAGCCAAACTATCTCACTCTCCGATATGGGGTTAGCTGAGCTAACAGAAGGGAATTACACTATAACCTTAGCCTACAGTGCGACCAATAAGTCGGCTCTGCTTGGCGGTGCGGCGTTAACCATCACAAGTTCTCTTTCTGGAACTTCGGTCGATACGACTCACCACTATACCGTATCAGAAACCACGTCAGGCAATATCCTAGATGGCACTGACTCTGATAGCGTCGCCGACACCTTCGGTATTCAATATCAGTCCTTTACCATGACCGGCAATAACGCTTCAGGCACCTCGGTCTCTTATACGGTGAGTGGTGGCGATAAATCGATTACCGATTCGAGCGGCAGTACAGTGAGCGGTGATACGGCCACACTGTATGGCAAATACGGTACCTTAGTGATATCGAATGAGGGTTCTTATACCTATACCTTAAAAGCCGGTATTGATACCTCGACCATTACCACTAAGGAGACATTCAGTTATTCATTGAACGATAGCGATGGCACCTCATCGACCGCTAAGTTAACCATCGATCTGCATCCAGTGATTACCGGTAGCGCCAATGCCGATACCATCGCAAGTACGGCGTATGACGATACCTTCACGACAGGAAGTGGTGCGGATACCGTAGTTTACAAACTACTGGCTGATGATAATACCGGCGGTAATGGTAACGATACCTGGACCGATTTCTCTGCGGCACAAGGCGACCACATTGATGTCTCGGCGCTACTCGTTGGCTGGGATGGTAAGTCGAGCAGTTTAGGAAATTATATTTCGGTCAGCCACACCGATAATAATACCGTAGTCTCGATTGACCGCGATGGAACGGGTAGCCATTACAGTTCAGCGACATTAGTTACGCTAGAAAACGCCAACGTCACGCTCGATGAACTGATTGACCACAATTCGTCATCATAATGATTAAGCGGGAGGCAACTCCCGTTTTTTTACGTCTGTAAAAAGTTAAAAGATTTACTATCGGCGCAAGAGATTGATTTTATGAAGAAATTTTGCTTGATCACCTTAAGTAATTTAGTGGTTCGGGGAGTGTTGGGGATCAACATTATCATTAGCGTTCCAGCATTGGCGGATGAAGCGATAATCAGTGCACAACAGATGATCGGTGAGGAGAAGCTGCCAGATTTATACAGCGTCACGCCGAATGGTTCGGTACATAACGGCCAGCCACTGGATATGTCAGCAGCGGTTGCGATGGCGGTTAATTGGCATCCTACCATTACACAAGCAGTCGGTAAGTTATTTGAGCAATCGGCGAATGTGGATGTCGCTAAAGCGAAGTATTATCCGCAAGTGAATGCTGGGGTGAATAATGGCTACAGCAACACTTACACCAATAAAGGATATTCCCCCTCAATCGATATCTCTCTTTCTCAGATGTTATACGACTTCGGTAAGGTCTCCAGTTCTGTTCGCGCTGCCAATGCCGCGGTGGCTCAGCAACAAGCCGAAGTGATGTTAACTATCGACCAAGTTGCCCACGATACTGCCTCTGCCGTCGTTCAAGTCCAAGGTTATCAGCAGCTGGTCACCATGGCCACCCAACAGCTTGACTCTTTAAAACAGATTGGTGACTTGATCCGACAACGTAATACCGAGGGAGCCAGCCCGTTATCAGATGTCGTACAAACCGATACCCGTATTGAGGGGGCCCAAGCAACCTTGATGCAATACCAAGCCTCCTTACAGCGCTGGCAGGCGACCCTTGCGACCTATATTGGCGTGGAAGGGGTAAACCGCGTGACGCAAGACGTGCCTGAAACGCTAACACGGGGCTGCGCGGTACAGCATCCCGATTATAAGTTAATCCCCTCGGTATTGGCGGCGTGGGCGGGTGCGAATCAAGCACAAGCCAATGTCGATAACGCCAACGCCCAAATGATGCCGACGATCTCCTTGGAACCCGAAGTGACGCATTATGTAAATAACCATTACTCGGGCAGCAGCGAGTTGGATAAGACCCAATACACCGCCTCCATTCGTATGCAAATGCCGCTTTACCAAGGCGGGGGGTTGAGTGCCTCTCGTGATGCGGCAGAGCAAGCTTTATCGGCAGCCAATGCGGCGATCAAAGCGGCACAGTTAGAGGCTTATCAAAAATTGGCCACCTCACAAGATGAAGCCACTAACTTAGGGCAAACCTTGGTGATTCAACAGCGGCAACAAGCGCTTGGCGAGAAAACTTTGGGGCTTTATCAGGACCAATACTTGCAATTAGGCACACGTCCATTACTCGACCTGTTAAACGTCGATCAAGAAATTTTCCAAGCTAAATTTAGCCAGGCCCAAACACTGGCACAACTCAACAGTTTACAACTCGATTGCCTATTCAGCACTGGCATGATGCGTTCTGTATTCCGTCTCGATAACCGTCGAATTCAGGGAGTGGATATTCGCCCATGATTAAAAAAAAGCCTCAATCTCAACGCGACGAATGGGTCGATGCCATCACGTTAATCGCCAGACACTATCGACAATCCTTTTCACCCGGTGCGCTGGATGCCGCCGTGCCGTGGTTATCTGAACAAAGTCTTCAAACCAAGCTACAGCACCTTTCCCGACTCGCTGGATTGAAATTTACCCTGTTGGACCAATCGGAAAAGTTAATCTCTGGGCTGCGTCTACCGCTGGTCGCGACCTTACAAAATGGTTCGGTTGTGGTCATCTCGAAAGCTTCGATGGACAAGATTGTGTCGGCGTACGTTTTATGGAAGAGGACGGCTTGGTCAGTCAGATAAGCGTAACCGAGCTGCTAGCGCAAACCGAGTCGGTCGTTGCTTTTCGTCCTATCGCGCCGGTTAAAGACAGCCGTACCGTTCAATACTTTTCGACCTATACACCTGATTGGTTGAAAAAGCTGATCATCAAGGATTTAAAACCTTACTTGCATGTAATGGTCGCGTCGTTCGTGATCAACTTACTGGCGCTTTCGGGTATTTTATTCTCGATGCAAGTCTATGATCGGGTCATTCCCGCGCAATCCTATCCTACGCTTTATGTCCTGTTTGGCGGTGTGATGATCTCTGTCATCTTCATGTTTATCTTGAAGTTGGCGCGAGGACATATTACCGATTTGTTGGCCAAGCGTGCCGATATTCGGGTCTCCGATCGGGTATTTGGTCATGCGCTACGATTAAAAAATTCCGCCATTCCTCGTTCGACGGGGAGCTTCATCGCCCAAGTTCGTGAGATCGAGCAAATTCGCGAGATGGTCACCTCGCGTACCGTTTCAGTCTTGGTGGACTTACCCTTCTTCTTACTTTTCCAACTAGTGTTAGTGATTGTTTCACCGTGGTTAAGTTGGATTGCACCCATCGCGGTAATTATTATGTTGGTGCCGGGGCTGCTCTATCAGAAAAAACTGGCGCGCTTAGCGCAGCAGAATCTACAAGAAGTGACCTTGCGTAACGCTATTCTGGTGGAGAGTTTGCAAGGGATCCAAGATATTAAGTTGATGCAGGCCGAGAGCCGATTCCTTCAGCAATGGAACAGCTATATCAGCATTACCGCGGAGTCTGGCGTAAAAACGCGTCAATTAACCCATGGTTTGGTTGCCTGGGGGACAACGATCCAAAGTTTGGTCTACGCGGCCGTCGTTGTGGTGGGTGCGCCGCTGGTGATTAGCGGAGATATTACCACCGGTGCCATGGTCGCAGCCTCGATGCTCTCGACACGAATGATCGCGCCGATGACAGCCCTCTGTGGGGTGCTTGCTCGTTGGCAGCAAGTGAAGGTGGCGAAACATAGCCTCGACCAACTCATGGCACTGCCTGTCGAAGATCATCCAGATGAGATGAAGGTTCACCGGGCGCTACTCCATGGTAACTATGAGCTTCAGCAAGCCACCTTTAGCTATGGTCAAGATCATGAATCGATCCCTCTGCAAGTGAATAAACTCTCGATTGCCGCGGGTGAAAAAATTGCGTTATTGGGTCGGATGGGGGCTGGAAAATCGACGCTGTTACAAGCGTTGAGTGGTAACTTGGAGAAGGTCTCCGGTCAAGTGCGACTCGACGATTTAAGTTTAGAGCATATCGATATGGCAGACATGCGCAGGAATATCGGTTTACTGACGCAAGAAGCCCGTCTATTCCATGGCACCATTCGCGACAATCTATTACTTGGGCGACCCACCAGTGATGACGAAGAAATCTTTGAAGTCTTAACACTTACTGGTGCCATCGATTTTGTTCGACAACTCCCCTTAGGTTTAGAGCATCCGATTATGGAAGGAGGAACGGGGCTTTCTGGTGGGCAGCGTCAATCGTTATTGTTATCGCGCACCCTATTACGTGATCCCAATATCGTATTACTCGACGAGCCAACCGCATCGTTCGATGAACCGTCCGAAAAACAGTTTATTGAGCGGCTAGAACAATGGATTGGTCATCGCACCTTAATTATTGCGACGCATCGTGCCGCCATCCTATCGCTCACGGAACGGGTGATTGTTTTAAAAGAGGGACGTATCGCCATGGACACCTCACGTGAAGAGTTATTCAAAACGAAAGGCAAAGAGGCTAGCCCTCAAGGAGCTTCGCAATGAGCCAATTATCAACCTCCAATAAAGGCTATCTACCCTACGATCCCACCGAAATATTGAGTGGCGGCGAGATGGACGAAGCGCATATTGTAAAGTCGGCTTATCTGATTGCGATTCTCGCTATCTTAGTAATTTTTTTCGGAATCTGGGCTTGGTTTGGTCAGGTCGATGAAGTGTCGAACGGGACAGGGAAGGTGATCCCGAGCTCTCGTGAGCAAGTGCTACAGTCCCTAGATGGCGGTGTACTAACCGAGTTACCGGTTCAAGAAGGTCAGCGCGTGAAGTTAGGGCAAGTGGTTGCACGTTTAGATCCGACGCGTAGCGAATCTAACGTTGGAGAGAGTCAAGCCAAATACCGTGCGTCATTAGCCGCGAGCATTCGATTGGATGCGGAAGTCAATAATCGTCCATTGGTTTTCCCTGCTAGTTTGCAGGCTTACCCTGATCTGTTAGCCGCGGAGACCCACCTCTATCAGAGCCGTCGTGATCAGCTAACACAATCGATGAGACAGCTACAAGACTCTATGTCACTGATTAATCGCGAACTCACTATCACTCAGCGCTTAGCGAAAACCGGTGCAGCCAGTAGTGTGGAAGTGCTGAGGCTTCAACAACAGCAATCGGATATCGCGCTAAAAATTACCTATTTGAAAACACATTATTATGTTGACGCGCGTGAGCAGCTCTCCAAAGCGAATGCTGACGTTGCGTCATTAGCGGAGGTGGTCCGAGGGCGCAGTGACAGCGTGAGCCGTTTAACGATTCGCTCACCCGTGCAAGGAATTGTAAAAAATATCAAAGTCACCACGATCGGTGGGGTAATCGCGCCGAATGGCGAATTAATGGAGATTGTACCGGTCGATGATCGCTTATTGATTGAAGCCCGCATCTCACCACGGGATATCGCCTTTATCCATCCTGGACAAAAAGCGATGGTAAAAATCACGGCTTATGATTACGCCATCTATGGCGGTCTACCCGGTGTGGTTGAAACGATTTCACCGGATACGATTCAAGACGAGCAAAAACCGGAAATTTATTATTACCGTGTTTATATTCGTACTGACCATGATTCGCTAGTCAATAAACGCGGTAAACATTTTGCGATTAGCCCTGGAATGATCGCCTCCGTCGATATTAAAACCGGTGAGAGAACGGTGATGGATTATTTAATCAAACCTTTCAACCGAGCAAGAGAAGCCCTGCGCGAACGTTAAACGATCTAAAGGAAAAGCTAAACATGGCATTAAGTGATCTATTACAACAGGCGCATTTCGAAATGATGAGCGTTAACGCGCCTGAACATCTCGCTCCTCACCCTGCTTGTATACTTTTTTTCAATATTTGCGATGGGAAACAGCACGCATACACTCACATTTCGATAGGGAATAAATTTTAATTACGTTGAATGTCGGGAACGTAACTTAACAGGTACACCTTATAACTCCGTCCTTTAGGGCGGGGCTATAGGGTGCCGATCATGATGAGAAAATCTCCACACAGCGTCGATAATCATCGCGTTCGGGCAAGCGTCACGAGTTGGCCATAAGGTTATCGGTGCATGGGTGAGAGTGAGCATCTTATCTCATTAATGATTTACGCCACGCCGAAGTGAAAACCCTCACCAACAAAAAAACAATAATGTTGCGATTAGCTGGCTGATCTAGCAGGCAAGTGGTTGAGCTCTAAACGAGGCCAAACTTACTTTCGTCAACGCACTATTCTGGTGGTAAGACCGATTTAGACGCTATGGGCCTCATTGTGGGCTTAACGGTCTATTTTAGGTAAAAAACACGACCGTAACACGATGGGGAAAAGCTGAGGCAGTGAGGAATACGATTCCGTCATAATAATAACTGAATAATCGATGAGAAACTTTCGCAAATCAGTAGGGAATCGACATGAACTAGCTTAATTTTATAATAAATAATATTGATAGGTATCATCCGAAAGGTTTTTGTTAGAAGACGATTTTTCCTCACCGAATGATAAAACATGCCCAGATTATGGCTTAAACCCTGAGGGTGATGACGCCTAAAATATTTTTGTATAAAAAGAAAACAGAACAGAGTGGCATGATTAAAATAAGAATTTTTTATTGAAATCGGTACCATTAGTGTTACACTGATCACAGTTATTTACATTAGTTGACTAAAATAGATAAAAATACTTAAAAAAAATTTACAGAGTGTTAAGTTACCAGCCTAGTCAAAAAATAGTACCAAACTCGAAATTAAAGAATGAGGCACTCCACTGGAGCTTGTTGCCACGTCAGTCGTTTGTTACGAACGCTGAGATTATCTGAAAAATCTTTAGGCAGATAAGCTGCTCAATATTGGCCCTAGTGTCTGTCTGCGATGTTATGTTGAGCGACACATTCTCTATCCGACTTTCAGGAACCTATGATGTTTGAAAAACGTATTTATCAATCACTATTCTTCATTGCAATCGGGTGTTTTCCTGCGATTACACAGGCCGGTGATTATAAGGTCTTCGGTAATCATTATGCATGGAATAATAATTTTAATGATAAACAGAATGCACTAACCGCTTCATTTGGAACGGGAAATAGTGCCTCCATGACGGCGTATGTGAACACCACCTATCAACAGTTATGGGGCTACCCTGCGATATGTCGCGGATACCATTATGGGTTCAACCCAGCCTCTAACGATTACCTCTTCCCGAAAAAAATATCGACAATTAAAGCGATACCGACGTATTTCAGATATTCGCAATCTGGTAGCGGAATGCAGGGAGATTTCGCCTATGATATTTTCCTACGCAAAGATAATCAGAAATCAACACCGCAACTTGAAGTTATGATCTGGGGAGATAATAACTCCTACCCAATCGGAGTGATTACCTCGAGTAATATTAATATAGGTGGCAAATATTTCGACCTGTGGGAAGGCGATTCGGCAGGGGGATATTTTACTTACTCTTTTGTCCCACATAACGGCATCGGTGATAACCGCACATTACCGGCGAAGGGAAGTTTACATATTGATATCAAACCTTTTTTTAACTGGTTACAAGCGAATCGAGCTTCCGCAGGACGGTATAATGATTCAATGTATATCGATGTGATTGAAGCGGGTTATGAAGTGGTTAAGGGTCAAGGCACGATTAATCTCACCGCCAGCATTACTGCTTATTAATTCTCGTAACTCTTAAAAAGAGGTTTATTATGTTAAGTCGTCGACGTTTTCTTGGCTATTCAGCATTAGCTGCTTCTACCTCAGCGATTAGTCTAAAAAGTTCAACGCTTTTTGCTGCGACAGCCGTAGCCTATCCTACCTCTCAAACGGGGGGCATGGTTGGTTATGCGAAAGAGGCCAATGTTACTGGTGGTTGGGGCGGTGAAACGGTTTTTGTACGGTCATTAAATGAATTGGTCAATGCAGTGGCGGGTAATACTAAACGTGTTGTCGTGTTGGCAAATAATATCAAAGTGAGTCAATTAACCAAGGTGATGTTGGGCAGTAATAAGACAATTGTCGGCTCTTATTCTTATCATACTTTAAGCAATATTCATCTGCGTACTCAAGCCGGGTCTGCAAACATTATTTTTCAAAATATAAAGTTTGCCCATGACCAGAACATCAATGCAAATGATGATATTCAGCTCTACCTCACTGAAGGTAAAGGTTACTGGATCGATCACTGCTCTTTCGTCGGTCATGCGTGGTCTGCCAACGATAATAGCTTAGATAAGCTACTCTATGTGGGTGCCTACGCTGATTATGTGACGTTGAGTTATTGCCTCTTCCAAAACCACAAGTATGGCGTGATTATTGGCTACCCGCAGGATGGGGCTGCTGATGTGAAATATGAGGGTTATCCTAAGATGACTATCTGTTTCAACTACTATAAAAATCTTTTAGTCCGAGCGCCAGGACTATTCCGCTACGGACTTTTCCATATTTATAACAACGTTATTCGTGATTATAAAGATGGTATAACCATGCATGCTAGAGCAAGTTTTATCAGCGAAAATAACTATTATACTAGCTCTGTTCCTTATTCTAATCCAATCACTTGGGATAACCGCGCTCGAGGATTCTACGATTCAGGCAGTATTTATTTGCAAGATGGTCAGCCTATTGCTGTGAATGTTCCAAATAACAAGGTGTTCAATGTTAATTATACCTATAAAAAATTCACAGCAAATCAGATCAGTACTTTGGTTCCTGCACGGGCGGGTGCCAGCGATCAGCAATTAAATTACCTACTGTAATAGTACAAGCTCATCATTCGCGACAGTGATAATGCGGATGATGAGTGAGGCCGTACAGGCCATTAATCTTTATATATGATGATGAAGCGGACTCAATAACCTGAACTAATGCTAACAAGACAACAGAATAAGTTGAGCTATCCATGAGTTCAATAAGTCTCTCTTCGAGACGCTTACGCCACAACGCTTGGCGCACCTGCGGATTAATAGTGCTCGCGATAACTATGTTTTCTTCGGTGTCTGCTCAACCTCCCTTAACCGCCACGACCCTGGATGAACTGGTGAGTCGCTGCGCACCTGAAATTTCACCGGTGACGATGCGCTACTTAATCAATATCGAATCTGGATTTCAGCCTTTTAGCATAAACATTAATCGTAAGGTGCAATCGCAATCTTTACTCTTTAAGGATGCGCTTTCTGCCATAGCAATGGCGAATAAATTGATTAAGCAGGGCGAGAACATCGATATGGGATTGGGGCAGATTAATTCAACGACAATGCAACGCCTTGGGTTGTCTGTGGCTGATGTTTACGATCCTTGTACTAACCTCACGGCAAGCGCGGAGGTGCTGAAACATTGTTACAACCGAGCATTACGACTCTATCCTGCGGGGCAAGTTGCGCTGACTCATGCCTTATCTTGTTATAACACCGGTAATTTTAAGGGTGGGTTAGTGAATGGCTATGTGGCGAAATTACAGAATTTAGCAACACGGCAACCGGAACAAGTTCCTGAACTACTTGGCGTAACTCGCCAGAGCGAACAGAGCGTTGTGTCAAAATCCGTGCCCCTTACCGTGTCAGCCCAAGGCGAGTTAGATGCTTTTAGCCAAGCGGGAAATGAGGATGCTTTCACTGCTCGCATCCCTTAATGAGAAATGAGTCTTTCTCTTTGATCTCAATGAAATTGTAATATGGAGAGTAAAATGTCAACCATCCAATATGTTAAAAAATTATCTACTTATTCATTGCTCTGTCTAGGGGCAGTTTTACCCACTATGACATTCGCCGTAGGAATTGATACGGGCGAGGCTGCAATGACCTCCATCCAGAGTTGGTTGAATACCTGGATCCCAGTAGCCTGTGCCATTTGCATTATGGTCTGTGCTTTCGCCTGGATGTTGCATCTTATTTCTATCGCGTGGGCATCGCGCGTCGCCATCGGATTGATCTTTATTGGCTCGGCCAGTTATTTAGTCTCGTTAATGGGCGTATCAGGGTAATTCTGCTGACCTCAACCGGAGTTAATTATGTCGCTCGAAGGGCCTAAGCCATTGTTCAAAGGCGCAACACGCGTGCCTCGCGTGATGGGCGTTCCCCGTAACGCCGCACTGATGGTTTTTATGTTGTGCGCCGCACTCTTTATGGTGATCCACTTGTGGGCAATATTTCTCCTAATTGTTCTCTGGACGCTCGCTGCGGCATTGACACGTTACGATGACCGTATGTTGCACATCCTATCTTTATGGCTCAAAACGAAAGGGATTAACGCGTTGGAGCCCAGCTCAAAGTACTGGGGCGGGTCAACCTACTCCCCAGTCGATTACACCAGTAAGGAAAGGCGTTAAGTGTCTGTTAGCCGAATATTTGACAGCGGTCTTTTCAAGAAGGAGCGTGCCGCCGAACAGCGGTATCTGCCTTATTCATGGCATCTCACTGATCATATCATTTCGTTAAGTAATGGTGATTTACTGGCCTGCTTTAAAATTGAAGGGCGTACTCACGAGTGTGCTTCGGATAGGGAATTAATCACTTGGCATCGTGATCTGAACAACCTCGTAAAATCCTTTGCCAACGATAATATCGAGTTGTGGACCCATGAATATCACCATCCCGTAGAAGAGTATCCTCAGCAGCGTTTTGACCATTTTTTTGCTGACTATCTTGACCAGTATAATCATGACCTGCATACCGCTTCAGACCGCTATGTGAATGACCTTTATTTAAGCGTTATTTATCGGCAGCCAGGAGATAAAACTCAAAAATTTCTCTCACGTTTTGAGAAGAGTAGCCCGGCTGAATTACAGGATTTACAAGCTGCTGCGTTGGCGGGAATGCAGGAGATTTGTGGGCAAATTGCTGAAGGAATGCAGGCCTACGGTGTTGAACCTTTAGGGATCTACTACCGAACAAAGCGCGGTGAAAAATATTTCCCTCCGGCATCGACGGAAACGCTACCAAATGATGAGCCGCTACCGCACCTTCATGCTTACTCCAGCGCCTTAGAGCTCCTCTATTTTCTCGTGAATTTAGAGTGGTCGCTCGTACCTGTTTGCTCAGGAAAAATCGGTAGCTTTATCATGGATAACCGAGTGATTAGTTCACTTTGGGGGGATATTATCCAACTGCGGGCGGTCGATCATAACTTTTATACTACTGCTATCGAGATCCGTGATTATGATAAGGCGACAGAACCTGGTCAGCTTAATTTATTAAAAGAGGCAGATTTTAGTTATCTTCTGACACAAAGCTTCACCATTATGTCGGAATTAACAGCGAAAACATTACTGGAGCATCAAGAAAAATCGATGCTTGAGACGAAAGATCGCAGCCTGAGCCAGCTTTCACAACTGGGCAATGCACTGGATATGCTGTTATCTAAAGAGTTTGTCATGGGGAATCATCACGCGACGCTACACGTTTTCGACGCTGATGAGCAGCAAGTTCAACACAATGCTCGCAAAGCGAAAGTTTTAATGACCCAGTGTGGGCTTATGGCGGGAAATGTTAGTTTAGCGTCGGAAGCGGCTTACTTTGCAAAACTTCCAGGCAATCAACACTTCCGTCCACGCCCCGTTCCTATTAATTCTTGGAATTTTCTCCATTTAAGTCCATTTCACAATTTCATGCGTGGCAAAGCAGAGAACAATCCGTGGGGGCCTGCGGTTACCTTGTTAAGAACGATCTCGGGTACGCCGCTCTATTTTAATTTTCATGCGACACCGATAGAGGAAGATTCACGTGGTAAACGTCCGCTCGGGCATACCCTGATTTTAGGACGCTCTGGTGCGGGTAAAACGACGGTATTGAACTTCTTATTAGCGCAATCGATGAAATTTTCACCTCGGCTATTTTGCTATGACCGGGACCGCGGTATGGAGCCATTTATTCGCAGTGTCGGCGGGCTTTATACCACGCTACAAACAGGCGTGCCTTCTGGTTTCTGCCCGTTACAGTTAGCACCGACTCCGCGCAATATTAGCTTTGTTAAAAATCTCCTGCGCGTATGTGTGGAAACATTGAAAGGGTCTGCTCTGTCGTCGGCGATGGCCACTGCTATTTATACTGCGGTTGATGCCGTGATGGATGAAGATTCGTTGATACCCCATGCAGAACGCAATATCAGTGCGCTATTGACCTTTGTTGAGGACGTTCAGGAACAGAGCATTTCACTTTGTTCTCTCGTTAAAGAGTGGACTCGTCAGGGGGAATATGGCTGGTTGTTCGACAATCCTAATGATCAATTAGATTTACATACTAATGATGTGTACGGCTTCGATCTGAAAGAGTTCATCAGTGAAGGCGAGAATAATGCGGTCAGTTTAGCGAGAACCCCCTTGCTGATGTACCTCTTATACCGCATTCGCCAGTCGATCGATGGTTCACGAAGGGTGATTCAATGTTTTGATGAATTCCATGCTTACTTAGATGATCAGGTTCTGGAAGAAGAGGTTAGGCGCGGCATCAAAACCGATCGTAAAAAAGACGCTGTCTATATTTTTGCCACTCAAGAGCCGACCGATGCCCTGGATAGCAATATTGGCAAGACGATCGTTCAACAGACTGTGACCAAACTATGTTTAGAGAATCCCGATGCTGACGAGCACGACTATTTACATGGGTTGAAATTGACCGAAGCGGAGTTTAGTGCGCTACGCAGCATACCTGAAAATTCACGCCAATTTTTAGTGAAGCAAGGATTACAGTCGGCACTCGCCACGTTGGATCTACGTCCAAGAGCAGACGCTAATTCACCGGAAAATCGAGAAAGAATGGAGAATATCCTCAGTATTCTTTCCGGGACACCCGATAACGCCGAGAGAATTGAACGGGCTATCGCTCAGTATGGTGACGCTCCACAGTCTTGGCTACCTGCTTTTTGGAAAAATCGGTAATGAATAGCATCGTGATCGGGAGGGGCCGTGGATTTCACCATAATTTCGACTCTCTATGAGCTAATTCAAAGTAAGCAAGCGCTACTGGTCAATGCTAGCGTCTCGGGCGTGTTGGTGTATATCGGGCCGGTGCTCAGCCTATTACTTACCATTCGGTTTATGATGTTAGGACTTTTTACCCTCTATAACCCAGGGGTAGGCGAGCCACTGAGTTTTTTGATTAAAGAGTATTTGCGTGTAGTCATTATTCTGAGTTTTGCCACCTCGGCGGGCTGGTATCAGCAGTCGCTCATCCATCTCGCGTTAGCGCTTCCTGACTCGCTGGTGAATGCCGTGTTTGTTTTTGACCGCACGTCGGCATCCAATTTAGTGATGTTATTAGAACAAGACACTCGTCATTGTTTAGATTTCATCAGTCAGGCTTTTGGTCAGGTCAACACTACAAAATCGAATGTCGCTGCGCAGAATCAAGTGGCTGGGGCCATTATGATTGTGAGTTGTAGCCTTTACGTGGGGATTAGTGCAGGTTTATTGATTACGGCCAAATTGATGCTGGGTCTTACCCTCTGTTTTGGCCCGTTGGCGTTAATCTGTTTGATTTGGGAGCCGACCCGAGCGCTATTTTTCAGTTGGTTAGCAACACTGGTACGCTTCGAATTACTGACATTGTTGCTGCTTATGGTGATGGGGTTATTCATGTCACTGTTTCACCAGTTGACCCTTAATCTGGTTCCTGGCAGAGATGTGCTGATCGTTGCTCTATCAGCGCTCATCCTTACCTTCATCAATATTTTCGTCTTTTATCAAGTTTACCAATTAGCACAGAGCTTAAGCAGTGGTCTGCAGCAAATACCGGGCGTTTCCCAACTGATGCTTGCGTTAACCGGAGCCCAACAATCTGGCCATTCGATGGCGACGTCATCTATCACGGAGGGCGGGGCGGGCAACCACGCTGGCTCACCGCTAGCGTCCCCTTCGGCGAGTGGGTTAAGTGGTCGTGCCCGTGGAAGCAGGGGGCGTTGAGATATGAGCGCTCCCCGATATTTTTTTTCGACACCGATATTATTTACATTGTAGAGATAGCTATGCGTACTTTTTCCCTTTTTTGGCTACTGGCCGTAATAAGTTGCCTAACGAGTTGCGTTGAGCCCATTAAACCCCCTCCAGAGCCAGATTGGAGCCATACCATTGATCTCGGTGCTCAGCGTACCCTTATTAATCAGGCGGTATTACGTGAAGAAAATTAGACAACCGCTGAACGCACAGGAAATCGGCGAATATCAAAAAAATCGCCGACACTACGAAATTGATATCATGCAAGAGGTGCTGGCATCCAGAACCTTAGCTTGGCGTATTACCAGTGCGTGTTTGCTGCTACTTTTTGTCGCAATAGTGATCACCGGATTGACTATTTACCGCTACAGCCAGCCCTTACCCCCCTATCTATTGACGATTAATAAACAAACGGGCGAAGTATCACAATTAAAAATGACGCGGGATCAAAGCAGTTATGGTGAAGCGATCGATAAATATTGGCTGACACAATACGTTAGGCACCGCGAAAGTTATGACTATTACTCTATACAGGCAGACTACGATGCTGTTGGCTTAATGTCCGCGCCGCAAGTGGTTGATGATTATTTAAAGAAATTTTCCGGGCCGCAGAGTATCGATAAAGTCCTCGGCTCAAAGCAAACGATCGACGTAAAGATCCGCTCAGTTATGTTAGATCGCCCTCATGGGGTGGCCACGGTACGATTTGAAACGGTGACTCGTTCAACGTCTACTCCAGATAATGTACAGCGACAAGCATGGGTAGTGATTTTGGGCTACGAGTATCAAGCATTAACCATGAATGCTCAGCAACGCTTTATCAATCCGCTCGGTTTTCGTATTACCAGTTATCGTCTTAGTACGGAGATAGAGTAAATGCGTTGTCTCTCTGGGTTAATTATTGCGATGCTTATCGCGGCGGCTCCGGTGAAGGCCTTAGATAATGGTCAGCATTCCATTTATGATTATCGGATCAAAAGCGTTCTGTATAACCCTCAAGATGTAGTGAAAATCAATGCGATAGCAGGGGTTGCGACACATATTGTGGTGGGAGCCGATGAAACCTATGTCACTCATGTCTTTGGTGACTCCCAAAGTTGGGCTTTTACCCATGTTAATAATCACTTCTTTATTAAACCGTTGCTGGCCTTAGGGGACACCAACTTAACGATTGTCACGGATAAACATAACTACAATATTGTGCTGCATTATATTGATACCGATACACAAGCGAAGGCAGCAAAATCTAGCCCTTGGGCGCGTAATCAAGCGACGTTACAACTGACCTATCTTTATCCACAGCAACTTCAGCAACAGGCTTTAGAGAAAAAACTTCAGCAGACCCGTTTCACAGGACTAAAAAATTACCATTACATTATGAGTGATGAACCGCAAATGCGTCCAATACAGCCATTAAGTGTGGTCGATAATCACCAGTTCACGCGTTTTATCTTCCCACCAATGAGTGAACTGCCTCAAATTTATATGCGATCAGCCACCGGTGACGAGCAGCTGGTTAATACCCGGGTCATCGGCGAACAGCATAATATTATTGAAGCAGAGGGGATCGCGCCAGAGTGGCGAATTCGATTGGGAGAGAAAGTGGTCGGAGTCCGGAATATTTTCTATTCACCGGCAGCCGGAACGAATGCTTCTGGGACCGCCTCTCCGGCAGTAAAACGTGTCACCTTAAAAGGAGATGAGGAGTGAGTCAGTTACCCGATGAAGAAAACCGTACCTTTGAAAGTCAACGCGGTGGGTTTAAAGGGAAAAAAAAATCCGCGGTGCCTGGCGCGAAAGCCTTCATGTTGTTACTGCTAATTTTACCAATGATATTCTTGGTAACACTCTTCCTGAAACACCATTCGGCGCAGCAGGCGACGGATAGTCAAAAAGAGGACAGTCGGCAACAGGTATCAAGTTTACCCAATGTGGTGTTTCATCAGCAGCCAATCGCTGAACCTTCCCCGCCCGCCCCTGCACCAGAAGTGGTTGTCGCCCCACCTCCTTCAAATGATGGTGAGCTTGAGGCTGCAGTACAGCGTCGTTTGTCGAGTCCCTTATCAGACCAAAATCAGGATTCAGAACACAACAGTGGTATTCCAGATACCTCTGTACCGACTACCACCCCGCTGGGTAACCAGCTAGATCGACTATTAACGCCGATGAAAATGGGGGCAGCAACCGCCGGTGTCATTAAAAATCGAAGTTTAAAAATTTTAAGGGGGACCTTTATTCCCTGCGGCTTAACCAATGAGCTTAATACAACCGTTAATGGCATGCTTGCCTGCCGAGTCTCACGCGACGTTTACTCGGCGGATGGCTTAGTGAAGCTCATCGATAAAGGCGCGATCATTGATGGACAGGTTAATGCAGCGTTAAAAGATGGTCAGAAGCGCGTGTTTGTCGTGTGGGAAAGGATCGTCAGTAATGATGGGGTGACGATTGATTTAAATAGCCCCGCGACGAATCAAGTCGGGGGGGCTGGCGTGCCTGGGCAAGTAGACACTCTCTTTTGGCAGCGCTTTAAAAGCGCTATTTTAATATCGATGTTGGATGATGCAATGACAGCATTAGTCAATACCACTCAACGAGGAAATGTGGCAAATTACGGCACATCCTCCGGTGGCAGTAATGAAATTGTGTCGGCAGTATTACCGGCGACAATCGATATTCCACCTATCCTATATGCCCATCAGGGCTCGGCGGTGGGCGTTTATGTCGCACGAGATCTCGATTTCAGCCGTGTGTATGCCTTAGCGGAGCGATAAACAGAATGTCGACATTTACGAATGCACTGGAGCGTCAATTAGGTCCGTTACAACGCTATTTTTCTGATCCGACGGTTTTTGAAATTCGTATTAATCGCTTTGGTGAAGTCGTTTGCGATAAGTTTGATGGACGACACTTTTATCATGACGCCGCAATATCGGAGACCTTTATTCAACGCTTAACGCAAGCGTTGCTCAGTTATAACGGGATACAGCGTCAAGCCATTAATAATTTACTTCTGCCTGATGGATCGCGTGGGATTATTTGCTTACCGCCTGCAGTGCATCAAGGCACCACTGCGGTTGCTTTCCGAAAAAATATTTCACTCAATAAACCCCTTTCGACACTTGACCAAGAGGGGATTTTTAATCAGTGCCGAGCAATCGGTAATCATGAATTTGGTTTACAAGCCAGCGACCACCACTTGTTGGATTTATTCTCCCAGCAGGCCTATCAGGATTTTTTAGAGTATGCCGTTAAGCATAAGAAAACGATCGTGGTGGCGGGGGAAACGGGAAGTGGTAAAACGGTACTGACGCGCGCCTTACTTGAGTGCGTCGATCCTACAGAACGAGTTATTTTGATTGAGGATGTTCACGAAGTGAGCGCCGAACATCTTCATGAAGTGGTTTATATGCGCTATTCGACCGAGAGTCATACTCAATTAATCACGCCGACTGACTGTTTAAAGGCCTGTATGCGTTTGACTCCCGATCGTATTTTTATGACCGAGCTTCGCGATCAAGCCGCTTGGGACTATATTCAAATGTTGAATACTGGGCACCCGGGTGGGCTCACCTCGACGCATGCCAATTCGGCACGGGATACTTTTCAACGGATTGGTTTACTCATAAAAGCCACGGAAATTGGCAAGATGTTAGAGTATCAAGATATTATGCGCTTACTCTATTCAACCCTCGATATAGTGGTCTATATGGAAAAGAGGAAAATAAAAGAGATCTATTTCGACCCTCAATATAAATATTCTTTTCTAAATAAATGATGATTGTTAAAAGCCTAGGGGGAAGGCGTAAGGGTAAATATTATGTATGGTATGGTTATTATATAAAGTAATAAGTGTTCCCTATCAGTGATCATTACTTAATTTAATTTTCAAAAATTTTATATCACGAAACCTCTTCAGTCGCTTCTTGTAAAACGGCGACTGGCATGTTGTACCTATGTTTTTATATTAAATATTGGAGAATAGATTGAAACCGAATAAATACATAGCAATTAGCACTTCTAGTCTTTTCTTATTATGTCTCTCAGTCGCACAAGCTGAAACGTTACCCATTACACAACTTATCGTTAAACAAGGCAAAGAGGTCGCTCCAAGTGACGGTTGGGCTGGGCAAGCAGGGGGAACAACGGGGGGGAGCCTAGCATCATGGAAGAATATATATACTGTCAGCTCAGCACAACAATTACGCGACGTAGTTAATGCGGCAGCAGACCAGCCGAAAATTATCCAGATTAAGGGGACAATTGATATTAGCAATGGTATACCTTATAAAAACTTTGCTGACCAAAAGAAACGGAGCCAGTTGGCGGTTCCGGCAAATACTACCCTAATCGGTATCGGTAAAGAGGCAAAATTCATTCATGGCAGCCTACTCGTCAATCAGGTTCAGAATGTTATTTTGCGTAATTTTACGGTTGAGATGCCTGTCGACGTCGCCCCGCATTACGAGCAAGGGGATGGGTGGAACGCAGAATGGGATGGGATAACGATTGAAGAGAGTCAACATGTCTGGGTTGATCATCTTACTTTGACAGATGGTAGCTTTACCGACGATCAGTACAAACAAAAAGACGGTGAAACTTGGACTCAGCACGATGGTATGTTGGACATCAAACGGGGTAGTGATTTTGTGACTATCTCGTGGAGTGACTTTAACCACCATGATAAAACCATGTTAATCGGACATAGCGACGGCAATGGCGCACAAGATACGGGCAAACTTCATGTCACCATTCACGACTCGGTGTTTGAACTAATCGAACAACGCTCGCCGCGAGTGAGGTTTGGCCAAGTACATAGTTTTAATAATCTTTTCATGGGGGATGCAGGATCACGCGTACCAGCTTATCGCTACCAGTACAGTTACGGGGTTGGTGTAAAAGGCTCCATCATTTCTGAAAATAATCAATTTTCGATTAATGGCCTATCTGATAATTGCAAAATCGTGAAGGCTTTCGGTAAAGATGGAAATAGCTTCAGTGATAAAGGGTCTTATGCGGGCAATAGTGCTTGGCTAGGGGGCACGAAGTGCGCAGGGCTAAGCGTTCCTAAATGGAAAATCCCCTATACCTATAGGTTAATCGCTGTATCGCAGGTGCTCCAGCGGGGAACGACGCAAGCAGGTGCTGGAAAGATGTAAGTCATTTCATCATTTATCCCAGCATAGTTCTGGGATAAATTCATTAGCTAAACAAGTCTATACGTTCCGCATCACGCGACTGCCACGATGATCCTACTGTAGAGAATCGGCAGGAACGATTATCGGCAACTCACATCGTGGTTCGAAACCCAATCAGTTTGTAGCGGGATCTCACTCTGGGCGCAAAGTCAGTGAAATACCTTACGGATACGCTTTATAATCTTTCCCTTCTCTTCGCAACGAAAGCTATCCCGCATCATAGGTTTTTGCTTACTACTAGTATTCGTCTTATGGCAGAACAGTGAAGGCCCGCTAAAAGGACATGGTAGCGACCCGTTATATGTCAGGTACCCGTAACGGATCGAGAAACGGTTTAGCGACTGAGTTTCGGTGAGTTTGCTATCAACTCATGTATGGCCGGCGATTTTGGCGCCTAGTTAGGTACCGAAAAATCTGTTCATGCCAGAAAATAAGCGGGGTGCTTACTATTGAGGAGAGGACGAGACAGTGTGATTCGTCTTTGAGATAGGCAGAAATTCTGCTGCTATCTCAACGCTGACGGCCACGATGGCCAATAGCGAGTGATGAATTGAGATTAGCGTGAAGAAGGAGTTTCTTGATGAAAATAAAAGTGTTAGCGCTGGCGATGTTCGGTATCGCGCCTAACTGTTTGGCATTATCTGCCGGTGTTCCCACTCAAAATACCCCACTGACGCATAGTATATCTGATTACCGTATAGCGCTTGCGGCATACCCTCTCGATTATTCCTTGTTGGAAAAAAAGCCGCTACCAGGCGTGATGTTACAGAGATATAACTTGAACTCACAAACATGGTCGCAGCAAGGCGTCGTTACGCCGCAACGTTGGCAGAATGAGGTGGATATCTATATTCCTGATTCAGCCAGAAAGAACAATGCACTGGTGGTCGTTAACAACGGTAGCAATGCTAATGCTTCCGGGACTCCCGTCGTGCCGACTAACTTTAGCGAAGACGAACTTTCACGTATTGCGCTCGATACCCGTACAGTTGTGATATCAGTCAGTAATGTTCCTAATCAATTACTGACTTATCAGGGCGAACCCACAGCACTGGGTGAAGATGACAGCGTGGCCTATTCTTGGAAACTGTTTTTCAATGATCCTCAGAAGTATTCTAATGCATCCCTCCATATCCCCATGGCAGCGTCAGTCTCGCAGGCATTTAGGCTGGCAAAGCGAGAGCTTGCTCCCCTTACTATTACGAAATTTATCCTAACCGGCGCCTCTAAACGGGGTTGGGCCGCGTGGCTTACCGCGTTGTCAGATCCAGATGTTGATGCAGTAGTACCTTTCGTCATGGACTTGTTGGATACCCAACAGTCGCTCGAACATATGTATCGGTCTTATGGAAAAAACTGGCCAATCGCCTTTTATCCCTACTATAAACAGGGCGTTGACCAGCAGATTGGCTCGGATAACTTTGCAAGCTTGATGACGCTTGAAGATCCTCTCACTTACTTGAAAACTGATTTGGGTAATCGACTCAACATTCCGAAATATATTATTAATGCCAGCGGAGACGATTTTTATGTCCCTGACAACAGTCATTTCTATTATGACAAGTTACCCGGCGTAAAGTCCTTGCGAGTTGCCCCAAACTCCACCCATAACGGTATTCTTTCCGTTGCAGAAAAATCACTGGTTACCTTTGTTAACCGCTTTCAAAATAAGCAAAAACTTCCGCTTATTACAGAAGCCTTGCAGGTTAGCAAAGAGGGGAAAAAAGCATTGGCAGTCAGTTTTTCAGAGAAACCACTGACCGTTTTACAGTGGACAGCCACTAACCCAGTCGCCAGGGATTTTCGCTATGCCTGCGACATCAGATACCGTTCTACGCCGGTTAATAGGGTCGGCAGCGAGCAGCTGAGCATTCCGCTACTTTCTCCAGAAAAAGGATGGCAAGCCACCTATATTGAAGCAACCTTTAACGATGGATATGTGGCAACATCGCAAGTTTATATCACGCCAGACGATGAGTATCCGCAAGTCGCGCCGCCATCGACAGGAGGAGCCTGTCAGACGCTACCTGGTCGCGGAATTAATTCCGTGTCAGTGAAGCCTTAATACTTACCTTATTCAGCTCTGCCGATTGAGCGACGATCGTTGTCGGGTTGGCAGACTTCTTGTTAACGCTAAAAGGACGATTATCTTTATGGACATTTCTACACATAAGCTTTCTAACGGCATCGTTTTAACGCTTCGCTCTCCCACCGGTGGTACCAAAAATCCGCTGATTATTTTGTGTCATGGCTTCTGTGGAATCAGGGATATTTTACTCCCTGATTTTGCTGAAGCCTTTACCCACACTGGCTATTCGACTATTACCTTTGATTATCGGGGGTTCGGAGACAGTGACGGCGAGCGTGGACGTCTGGTTCCTACTCAGCAGATTGATGATATACATTCTGTGGTTAACTGGGCTAAAGAGCAGTCTACGCTCGATGCACAGCGTATTGGCCTATGGGGAACTTCCTTTGGAGGATGTCACGTGTTTGGCGCCGCGGTTAACGATCCAGCCATAAAATGTATCGTTAGTCAGTTAGCGTTTGCGGACGGTGAGGACATTGTTACAGGAAAAATGAGTGCGACAGAGAAAGAGGCTTTTATTTCAACTCTGAATAAGATGGTCGACAAGCAAAAGCGTACCGGCAAAGAGATGTTCGTCGGTATTAACCGCGTACTGAGTGATGCCGAATCGACATTATTTTTCGAAGAAAACAGAGCCCTGCACCCCAAAATGGACATCAAGATACCGTTTCTGACCGTAAGGGAAACCCTTCTATACAAACCTGCACTGAATGCCGCGCAGGTCACCTGTCCGACCTTGATTGTGATTGCAGGCCAAGACAAGGTTAATCCGCCTGCGCAAGGGCGAGCTTTATTTGATGCGGTAAGGAGCCAACAGAAAAGACTCTACGAGGAAAGTGATGCCCGACACTATGATATCTATACCGGGGAACACTTCAAACGGGTGATCGCTGTTCAAACTGAATGGTTTAGAAAGCACTTATGATGTAAATGAAGACGCCTTGTCTCATCACCTATAGGGTGTTCTGAAATTATGTTACTTATTTCTTGAGTCTACTTAACTTCGTGCGGAGACTCGCTTTAGTCTGGTTGCATGAACGTTTTAGTCTCAAGAGATTTTTTTTCAAATTCTTGATCAGTCAGGAATATAAAATCGCTATGGTTAATAATAAGCACCAAATCCTTCATTTCTCCTTCAAGAGAAAATAGTTGAGCCCTATTAATATCATCGAGTTTTACTGTTGCGCCAATATAGTGAGCGAGTAAATAAATAATACTTTTATTTTCAATTATTTTTCCGCTAGGAAGGCTAAATACAATTTCAACGTCTGGTAATATTGAGATAATTTTTGGCATTAAGTCACCTTTCAGAGAATACCCGTCAATCATACTCCGTAAGGGATGCTGCTGCATCAACAAATAGAGAAAAGTTACATCACTTTTTGTGATATTGCGGCGAATAAATAAAATTTTCTAGACAAAGTAAGCCAGTAGACATTTAAAAAATAAATTAACTCTATGAAATTAATCAGTAAAATAATCAGTAATAGCCTGGGAGATAGTTTACCCAAGAATCAGATGAATTTTTTATTGATAGAAATGATCTAGGGCTTTAGCTATTTTGATAGAGAATACCTTGCTTAGAGTGAACGAAACATTAGTTTTTTTCACTCTTGAGATGTAAACCGTTAGCATATAGATCACGAGGTGAAGATACAATCCTTATTAGCAGGATAAAATTAGATTATCGATTGACCTGGGGGCAGTATTCATTTATCAGGGAAATTAAAAGGGATATTAAGGATATTATTATTTGATAAGCCAGCAAAAGCTGGCTTATCAATGTATATCATCAATATCGATGATAAATGTGAGTGATTTATTTCCAAGCACACTCAGAGCGTATAAAGCAAACCAATCCCTAACCCCAATAAGAAAATATAAAGTAAACAATACTTCAAGGTGGTAGACATTATTTGGCCGCTAAGATGCTCTAGTTTACTGGCGGAAACGGCAATCGCGATACTCTGCGGTGAAATCATCTTACCGCCTGTTGCCCCCGCAGTATTTGCGGCGGCGAGCACGTGGGGATCAATCCCGAGTTGTTGCGCCGCAGTAGCCTGTAGCTTACCGAAAAGCACATTCGCATTGGTATCACTGCCGGTGATAAAAGTGCCTAGCGCGCCAATCACGGGTGAGAGGAAGACATAACCAATCCCCGTGGTCGCGACCAATGTGGTGGCGATCACGGTGATCATTCCGCTTTTATCCATCACGGTGGCCATCGCGACGATGGCTAAAATAGCGACAATCGACTTCTTGAGTTGGCAGAGTGTGGCGAAGAATAGGCTGAGCATCTCTTTCGGCTGGCTACCTTGAATCGCTCCGCCGATTAGAGAGGCTAATAGTATCAGCACGCCAGGAGTGGTGAGCCATTCAATTTTTAATAGTAGCGTATCGGTGGAACTCAATGGGAAATTAATTTGGCTGTAAAAAGCCCCTAAACTCTGCTTAATGGCGGGGAAGAGGGGGGAGCAGAGGACAATAAAGATAAAGGTAAAGAGGTAGATCAAACTTGCCTTAAAAAGTGTAGGGAGTGCGACACCTTGTGGGGCGCGGTCGTTTTTTTGGTAGCGAGCAAGCACAATGGTAACGATCAAGCCGCCTAAACTGCCGGCGAAGGCGGGTAGCTCTGCACCTAAATAACGTGCCACAACGTATTGTGGGAGTAACGAGGCAACACCACAACAGAGTGTGATCCAAAATACGCCACGGATTGCCTTTATCCCTCCGCCAATGATTGCTACCAAGACAAAGGGGAGGAGGATATTAAACGCGGCTAATTGCAGGATGACATGCGTACTTAACGTTTGTACGGCTAAGCCCGTTTGTTCGGCAAGCATAATCACAGGGATGCCTACTGCACCAAAGGCCGTCGGAACAGTATTCGCAATTAAAGAAACGACAGCGGCTTTAAGCGGTGGTATGCCTAATGCGATAAGAATACCGACGGGGATCGCGACAGCGGTTCCATAGCCAGCGACCGCCTCTAGGAATCCACCAAATCCCCAAGCGATAATTAAGACTTGTATCCGTTTGTCATCACTGATAGCCGCTAAAGCCTGCTTAATCACCGTCATGCTACCGTTACCAAGCATAAGGTTGTAACCATAAATCGCGGCAAAAATGACGATCACAATGGGCCATAGCCCTTTAGCGGCACCATAGAGCGAGGCGACACTTAAGGCTTGTAGGGAGAAATCAAAGTGCCAACCGGCAATGCACCAAGTGATCAGGAGGGTGATGAGAACGGCGTAATGCACCGCGACTCTTAACATCAAAATAAGAATAATCAATAAGGCAAGGGGGGTTACTGCTAGGAAAAAGGAGAGTATATCCGTCATCATTTTCAATTCCTTGAACAAGGCGAGCAAAGATTAACCGCTAAAAAACTATACGGGAGTTGCAGCCTCTCTTTATTGATTTATGGCATAAAGACGAGTGTTGGCATAGATAAAGAGTGGATTTCCGCTCTATTTGTAGTGATAAGTTGATAACGTGGCGATAAATTTTTCCATGGTTTGAGAGACACCTCGCAGTAATTTTTAGCGATGCTTCAATAGCGCCCATTAAGGTGTCAGGTCACTCATCAAGTTATCGCTACCGACTCTCTGACACGCCGCTTGCTTGGTTGCTCTTTTACGCTATCCAACTCCCCAAAATCTCGCCTATTCGCGCCAACATCCACCGAGAAATCATCGGAAAGGTTTCAAGCATAACTGTCACGCTATCCCCGACAGGCAAATATTATGCCTTCATTCTTTCCGATGATGGTCTTGAAGCGTCTATTAAGCTAACGTCAGTAACAGGCTATGATATTGGCCTGAAAGATTATCTTATCCGCGATGACGGAAAGACAACTGCCAACCCTCGCTTTCTGGTCAAAGCCTATCGCCGCCTACGCCGTGACAGTAAAAGCTTGTCTCGCAAAAAACGTGGAAGCAGTAACCGCAAGAAAGCAAGAAAAAACTAGCAGCACAACATGAACGGGTTGCTAACTCCCGTGCAGATTTTCAACATAAACTTTCACGCTCAATTATTGACGAAAACTAAGCGGTAATCGTGGAAACATTGAAGTCTGCCAATATGATGAAAAATCGCCGCCTTGCCCGACATATCGGGGATGCGGCATGGTCTAAATTTGTCGAAAAACTCGCATACAAAGCGGAATCGGCAGGGGTTCACTTAGTCAAACTGGAACAGTGGTTTGCAAGCTCGAAAACATGCCATTGTTGCGGTCACAAAATGGCAGAAATGCCGTTGAAGGTGCGCCAATGGCAATGTCCTATCTGTCGTAATAACCATGACCGCGATACAAATGCGGCGATGAATATCAGACAGAAGGGCATTACCGATTTAATGGCGGCAGGACTTGTCGTCAAAGCCACGTAGGCTTGCGCAAATCTGGCTCTGCGCCAGTTGCAGCCGTTGAAGTGGGAAGCATCGCCCTTTAGGGCGGTGAGCAGTCACTTGGATGCCCAAGTCCCTGCAAGATACCTTCCATTATGATTTACACGCGTTATGGTATGTCGCCATGATCCCATGGCGCGGCGCGGCACCCACCGTACTGTGTGGTGGCAGGATCAGCGATTATCTCCTAAAACGCTTCCAACGTTTACGTGTTGCACGCAATCTGTTCGCGGTAATCAGTCTGGCGGGGGCGGCAAGCTGCTTCCCCGCCATCCCTTCAGTCGGATCGGCGACGGCGGTTATCGCGTTAATGACCCTGGGGAATGCTTTTAATGCACTGATTAATAATATCTATTGCTCGGTCGTGATCGATGTGACACCGAAATCTTCAGTCGGCGCTTACAGTGGGATGACGTTAGCGATTGCCAATAGCTCTGCGATTATTTCGCCCATGCTGAGTGGCGCGTTGGCGGAGTATTATGGCTACAATGCGATATTTTGGGTAACAGGAAGCTTTGCATTGTTCAGTCTCTGTGCGATGGCGTTTCTGCAACCTGAAAAGCGGTTAATCGGCCGACGGTCAGCGGTTTCTCATTCCATGACTTCGCCTCAGTTATGAGAGTAAGCTATGCTTAACGCTGTGATCCTAGCTAAAGCGTACTCATTAATGAAGAGAGTTGGCCGTAAGATAGCCTTGATTATCGGGCTGTCTTTTCTTGCTCAGACGGCAAATGCCGAACTTCCACGCGTCGGAAGCCTATTACCTGCCGTTACCGTGGAACGGGGTGGAGAAATTATTCTCAGTGCAGACGAGGAGACACGTCAACCCTGGCAGCCATTGAGGCCCCACTCACGACCACAATTGATTATTCATGTTGCCGGGCGTTTGGCGGCCAAACAACAGCTGGATCCCGTCGTCGCACGACTTGCTCGCACGCAGTGGGTCAATCAACAGGTCACCCTGACGACCATTGTAAATACCGACGACAGTATTTGGGGCAGCCGGCCTTTCGTTGAACACAGCATTGTTACTAGCAAAAAGCACTCCCCGGCCAGTCATTTTATTTTGGATAGTAGTGGCGTGGTGGCTCACCAATGGCATCTACACCCCAAGAGTGCCGCAATAATCGCGACCACGGGTCAGGGGCAGGTTATTTTTTTCCAACAAGCGCCCTTTTCTGCGGCAAGCATTGAGCAGCTTCTCAACCGCTTACAGCAGACGGTGAAAAGTGATTTAAATTAATCTTTTCACTAACAATTTACACTGGGTCAGCTACGCTTAGAGTAATGATAAATACTCTATTTTTTTAACCTGTTTGTAATAAGGGGCGGCTATGTCGATCGGTAGTAAAAATAGCGAAGGAAGGGTGACCGATCCGATTACGCTCACCCTTAGCGCTATTGAACAGCGATTAGATCAATTACTTCCTAACCCATCTGAGCGCGAAAAAGTCAGCTTAGCAATGCGCGAGGGGACGTTGACGCCGGGTAAGCGTATTCGGCCACTGTTACTGCTTTTGACGGCGCAAGATTTGGGATATCAATCGTCCCAACAGGGGCTACTCGATTTCGCCTGCGCCATCGAAATTGTCCATGCAGCCTCGCTGATCATGGATGACATGCCTTGCATGGATAATGCCCTAGTACGTCGTAGCCAGCCCACTGTGCACCGAAAATTCGGTGAGGCGGTGGCATTGTTGGCGGTGGTGGCATTGGTGAGCAAGGCGTTTCAGATTATCAGTCAAGCCGAAGGGATTAGCGATTCAGCCAAAAATTTAGCGGTTGCCGAACTTTCACATGCCATTGGGGTGCAGGGACTGGTCGAAGGGCAGTATCAAGATTTAAGCGAAGGGGAGAATCCGCGTAGTCCTGAAGCGATCGCCCTGACCAATCACTATAAGACCAGCACACTATTTTGTGCAGCCTTACAGATGGCGGCTATCGCGGTGGGTGCGAGTGAGGCGACGCGTGACCAACTCCGTCACTGCTCCTTTAACCTCGGCCAAGCCTTTCAATTACTCGATGATTTATCCGACGACTCGCTGCTCACTGGTAAAGATCCCCATCAAGATCTTGGTAAATCGACGTGGGTCAATGTGTTTGGCGCGAGAAAAAGCGAAAAGCAGCTGCGCGATCATCTAGGGTATGTCAGCCTACACTTTTCGCAAGCTTGTCAGCACAGTCGTCAAACTCAGCAATTTGTCGAACAGTGGTTTGCACAAAAACTCGCTGCGGTGGGCTAGGAAACGTCGATGAGTCATTATGCGGTGATCGCTCCGCCCTTTTATAGTCACCTCCATGCCCTTGAACAGTTGTCGCTGGCATTAATCGAACAAGGCCACCGTATTACTTTTTTTCAACAGGCCGATGTCCGTAGCCTGGTCCGTTCTTCGGCAATTGGCTTCTATGCATTGGGTGCGAAGAGTCATCCAGCTGGAACGCTACGTCAAACGTTATCTTTGGCGGCGAAACCCTTTGGACCCTCAATGTTTCGGCTGATTGACGATATGGCGAAAAGTACCGCGTTATTTTGTCGTGAGTTGCCAGCGGCCTGCCGAGCGTTATCGATCGATGGGTTAATTGTCGACCAGATGGAGCCAGGTGGCGCGCTGGTGGCTAAGAAACTGGATCTCCCCTATATCTCCGTAGCCTGTGCGCTACCCTTAAATCGCGAAGCGGGATTACCGTTAGCCGTGATGCCGTTCACCTATCAACAAACGGCGCAAGCTTATAAGCGCTATGAAACCAGTGAGCGTATCTACGATTGGATGATGCGTAAACATGACGACGTCGTGGCGCAGTATGCGCAAGCCTTTGGCCTTAGCGGGATAACCCAATTACATCACTGCTTCTCGCCGTTAGCGCAATTGAGCCAATTAGTCCCAGAACTCGATTTTCCACGCCATCAGTTACCCAAGCACTTTCATTGTGTCGGCCCCCTGCGGGCGAAGACCAAAGTAACCGCCCGTGCGTCAGCGACAGATCCTCAGCGCTGTAAGGTCTATGCGTCACTAGGCACCTTGCAAGGGCATCGCTATTCGGTGTTTAAAAAGTTAGTTGCCGCCTGCAAGCATGCTCAGGCTGATTTACTGATCGCCCATTGCGGCGGATTAACCGCTGGACAAAGCGCAGCGTTAGCCAAGACGGCAGGGGTCGAAGTGGTGGATTTTGTCGATCAACCGCAGGCAATCGCGGCCGCGGATGTCACGATCACCCATGGGGGAATGAATACCGTTTTGGACAGCATTCAACACTTAACCCCGTTATTAGTGATACCGCTGGCATTTGACCAACCTGGCGTCGCCGCGCGTGTATTACATCACGGGGTGGGGCAGAAGTTATCACGTTTTGCGAGCAGTAAATCTTGGGGGGAGCAACTGAGCCACTTACGAGAGCAGCCGGAGATACAGTCTACGCTTCTACGGCTACAACAAGCGATTTGCCAAGCCGGGGGCAGCGGCCACGCCGCCTCATTAGCCAGTCAAGCGTTGCGCTCTGGACAACCGGTCGTCGCCAGAGGTGAACATGGCTGATTACGATCTGATTTTAGTCGGTGCAGGTTTAGCCAATACGCTGATCGCTCTTAGGCTTAAAGCCAAACAACCTCAGCTTTCGTTACTGCTTATAGAAGCCGACGAACAGCCGTTAGGCAATCACACCTGGTCATTTCATCGCGATGATTTAACCGACAGCCAATTCGCGTGGATACAGCCTTACATCGGTTATCGCTGGTCGGGTTATGATGTCCGCTTCCCCAAACTACATCGAACGCTAGGGGGGGGATATTTTACCCTGACCTCCGAGCAGCTCGCCGCGCAGCTTGCCGAGAGTCTATCCGGACAGATCATGACCGGTTCACCCGTTAAAGCGCTCAGTGAGCACTCGGTCAAATTAGAGGATGGGCGAGAAATTTTTGCTCACGCCATTATCGATGGGCGAGGATTCCGACAAGATAAGTCGATGGCGATTGGCGTACAGGCGTTTGTCGGTCAAGTTTGGCAGCTTACTGCGCCCCATGGACTCACGCGGCCAATTCTAATGGATGCCACGGTCGATCAGCAGCAAGGGTATCGCTTTGTTTATACCTTACCGCTGACAGACGATCAGTTATTGATCGAAGACACACACTATATCGATCACGCCGATCTGTCCTTAGATCGCGGACGAAACAATATTAGTGAGTATGCTGAGGATCAGGGCTGGCAACTGGCGACCTTACTGCGCGAGGAGCGCGGTAATTTACCGATCACCTTAGCAGGAAAATTTACGCGTTTTTGGTCGGGCCAACCTATTGCCGCCAGTGGCTTACGAGGAAATCTCTATCATGCCACCACTGGCTATTCACTCCCGCACGCTGTGGCATTGGCCGACGAGATCGCAGATATGTCGTGTGTAACCAGCTCTTGCTTACGTTTACTCACTTACCACTTTTCACGCCAATCATGGCGAAAGCAGCGTTTCTTTCGCCTATTAAATCGTATGCTTTTCCTTGCCGGCCCTGCGACGCAGCGCTGGGAGGTCATGCAGCGGTTTTATCGTCTCAAGGCCCCACTGATTACTCGCTTTTACGCGGGACAACTAACGCTTTGGGATAAACTTCGTCTTGTCAGTGGCAAACCTCCCGTACCGGTGATCGCCGCGATAAAAGCCATTATTACACCGCTTATAAAATGAGTCATAGAATGAAAAAAACAGTCGTTATCGGTGCAGGATTTGGGGGATTAGCGTTAGCCATTCGTTTACAGGCTGCGGGTATCGCTACGCTATTATTGGAGCAGCGTGATAAACCGGGTGGTCGTGCGTACGTGTATCAAGAACAGGGATTTACCTTTGATGCGGGACCGACGGTGATTACCGATCCCACGGCGTTGTTTGAACTGTTTGAACTGGCCGGGAAAAGCATTGAGGACTATGTCGAACTCCTTCCTGTGAAGCCCTTTTATCGCCTTTGCTGGGAGAACGGTAAGGTCTTCGATTATGACAATGACCAAGCTGAACTCGACCGTCAGATCTTGGCCTTTAATCCCGCCGACGTACAAGGCTATCAGCGCTTTTTAGCCTATTCGCAGGCCGTCTTTAAAGAAGGCTACTTGAAATTAGGTACGGTGCCTTTCCTCTCTTTTAAAGACATGTTGCATGCGGCCCCCCAATTGGGCCGGCTTCAAGCTTGGCGTAGCGTTTACAGTAAAGTGGCGAGCTATATACAAGATGAGCATCTGCGGCAAGCCTTCTCCTTCCACTCATTGCTGGTGGGGGGAAACCCCTTTGCGACGTCATCGATCTATACCTTAATTCATGCCCTAGAACGTGAGTGGGGCGTCTGGTTTCCGCGTGGCGGCACGGGTGCCTTAGTCCAAGGGTTAGTGAAATTATTCCAGGATTTAGGCGGGGAGTTGCTGCTCAATGCTAAGGTGGATCGGATCGATTGTGTCGATCAACGTATTACGCAAGTCACGTTAGAAGATGGTCGCGAATTTAGCGTCGCGGCGATTGCCTCCAATGCTGATGTCGTCAATACCTACCGGCATTTGTTACGGGGACATCAGTCCTCGGAGGAGTATGCTGAGCAATTGGTTAAAAAACGCATGAGTAACTCATTATTCGTGCTCTATTTTGGGCTCAATCACCACCATGACCAATTGGCCCACCATACCGTCTGTTTTGGTCCTCGCTACCGAGAATTGATCGATGAAATCTTTAATCACGATGGGCTGGCAGAGGACTTCTCACTGTATTTGCACGCCCCTTGTGTTACCGATCCGTCCCTTGCCCCTGAAGGGTGTGGCAGTTATTACGTCTTAGCGCCCGTTCCTCACCTCGGTACCGCGGCGCTGGATTGGAAAGTAGAAGGGCCAAAATTACGCGATAAGATTTTTGCTTACCTTGAAGAGCATTATATGCCCGGTCTACGTAGCCAGTTAGTGGTGCAGAGAATGTTTACGCCGTTCGATTTTCGGGATCAGTTACAGGCGTGGCAAGGTTCAGCGTTCTCGATCGAGCCGATATTGACGCAGAGTGCTTGGTTCCGCCCACATAATCGCGATAAAACCTTAAAGAATCTTTATCTCGTCGGTGCGGGAACTCACCCAGGGGCGGGCGTACCCGGGGTGCTCGGATCGGCAAAGGCGACGGCTGGCCTAATGATTGAGGATAAGCATGGATAATCGCGACCTTGATCAACATGTAAAACAGACGATGGAAGTCGGATCGAAGAGTTTTGCTGCCGCCTCTACACTATTCGACCCACTGACACGGCGTAGCGTACTGATGCTCTATGCGTGGTGTCGCTACTGCGACGATACCATCGACGACCAAGTGCTAGGCTTTAGCGCTGAACAGCCAGCCAGCTCTTTGGTTACAGAGCGTTTGGCAGATTTACGCACCCAAACCGCGAGCGCTTTCGCGGGGGAACAACAATCGATAGCCGCTTTTGCCGCGCTACAGCAGGTGATCAACGCACATGGTTTAAGGCAACAATTCGCGTTCGACCATCTGCAAGGCTATGCGATGGATGTCGACCAAACGCATTACGTCACCATCGACCAAACCTTGGCTTATTGTTATCACGTGGCGGGAGTCGTCGGTTTGATGATGGCGCAAATTATGGGGGCGCAATCACCCGCCGCGCTGGATAGCGCTTGCGATTTGGGTTTAGCCTTTCAGCTAACGAATATTGCCCGAGATATCGTGGAAGACGCCGAGGCGGGGCGTTGCTACCTTCCTGAGCAATGGTTGACCGAGGAAGGCTTAAGCCTCGATAATTTCGCTGATCCTGAGCATCGTCAAGCATTGAGTCGTATCGCCGCACGACTCGTCGATTACGCCGACCCTTATTATCACTCGGCCTATCAAGGCTTGGCGGCATTACCTCTACGTTCAGCTTGGGCGGTGGCGACGGCGCGGCGTGTTTACCGCGCAGTTGGCCGTCGAGTGAAGCAGGCGGGCGCGGGAGCATGGCAGCAGCGACTGTCGACATCCAAGCTGGAAAAAATACTGATGCTAGCCACCGCCGCCGGAGATGTGGTGATCAGTCGTTTACAGGCGACGACTCAGCGTTCCGCCGCTTTGTGGCAGCGGCCATAGCGCGTTGGCGTTTTTTATAGTCTTTAAGCTGAGCCTGGATCTTTTCCACCGGTGGCGCGTAGATAAAGCCAAATGAGACACAGTCCTCCTTGCCCCTGACCGCATGATGGAAATGGTGGGCAAGGTAAAGGCGACGCAGATAGCCTTTATGCGGGACATAACGAAAAGGCCAGCGCTGATGGACCAATCCATCATGCAAAATAAAGTAGATCACGCCATATAAGGTCATCCCTGCGCCGATCCATTGCAGTGGCCAGATCCCATGGCTGCCTGCAAAGATCAGGGCGATAGCGATCCCAGCGAAGACCAGCGCATAAAGATCGTTAACTTCAAAGATCCCGTGGCGTGTCTCATGGTGAGATTGGTGCCAACCCCAGCCCCAACGATGCATCACATATTTATGCATTGCGGTGGCGACGACCTCCATCACCAGCACCATTACGACGACGATCAGTAGGTTAATGAACCACGGCATTCAGTTAATCCTTGTTAACAGATTATTGTTGGGTCAATTGACCACCCGGCGTTATATTTCCAAGGCTTACCCAGAAATCAGTCGTCAGAAAATAGCATAGTCAATAAAGTGCCCCATAGCGAGCAGTGCGATGTAATAGTGATTATCATCTCATCGGGTCGCCGGGGCGGCGCACAAATCACCAAGGGGTATTTATGTTAGTCATGTTGTGGTTGGCGCTAAAGATATAGAGATGGCTAAGCGGTTTTATGACGCGATTTTTTCGCATATGCCACTCGACGAGCAGGGGGTAGATAAATTCGAGCGTCCTTTTTATCGGCAGGGCAAGCAGCGTTTTATTATTACTCACCCCATCAATGGCCAGCCGGCCACAGCGGCGAATGGCAGCACTATTGGTTTTGAGTTAGGAAGCTGCGAAGCGGTGTATGCTTGGCACCAGGCGGGAGTCACTCATGGCGGGAGCAGCGCTGAGTCAGCACCATATGTTCGTGAAGACGGTAAATGTGTCGCTTATTTGCGTGATCCGACTGGGAATAAGCTCTGCGCCTTTTATCAAACGCAAGGGTAGTGTGTCGACACGCCCTCCTGTCGAGACGGGCGTGTCCAATACTACTTTTTATCGAGAGAGTAAGGCCCTGCACCGGTCACCGATAGCAATAACAGCCCGCCAATAATACTGATATTTTTGTAGAAATTAATTTCCGCGGCCATCTGTTCTGCGCCACTCATCGACCAGAAAGGATGGCCGATAATCGCCGTTGCCAAGGTGTAGATCGCCAGAATAATTGCGATGGGCCGAGTAAAGAATCCCAGCATAATCGCCAATCCTGCAAAGAATTCGAGTACTACCGCAATTAGGGCGGCAACTGTCGGCAAGGGTGTCCCTAATACCTGCATATAATTGACGGTGCCGCCGAAATGAATCAGTTTTTGATAGCCAAAAATGACAAATAACAGCATCAGTAAGACTCGGGCGATGAGTAGCACGCTAGGCTGCTGTTTAGTAAAAGTGAAATATTGCATGGAAATCCTCATTATTTATCTCGCGGTCATTGATAGCGCAGACTCTAGCGCTAGCAGTGGATGGAATAAATGGCTAAAATGAGTAAGATAATTTCATTTTTGGGATAATAGATGCGCGTTGATGCTAACGATTTGCTGCTCTTTACGCGTATTGCGGAGGACGGCAGTTTTACCAAAGCCGCTGACCGTCTCGATTTTCCAGCCTCTACCTTGTCCCGGCGCATTGCCGCACTGGAGCAGCAGCTGGGTGAGCGGTTATTTATTCGTACCACACGGAAAATGACCATTACCCCTTTCGGGCAAGCGATACTTAGGCATACCCAACAGATCGCTGCAGAGATTACGGCAATCGATGCGTTAATCGAGCACCGAAGCATCGTGCCTAGCGGGAAGTTACGGGTCTCTCTGCCTGGGGATTTCACCCAAGCACTGATCAGCGAATTTTTGGCGGATTTTATTGACGACTATCCGCAGATTACCCTGGATATTGATGTGTCGCAGCGGCGGGTCGACATGATCGCTGAAGGCTTTGATCTGGCCTTGAGGATTGGGGCCTTAGCCGACGATGCCTCGCTCGCCGCGCGATTATTAGGGCATTTCGAATTGGGGCTTTATGCGGCACCCCGCTATTTGCATCACGCAGCAAAAATACGCCAACCGGGCGATCTGCTCGCCCATCCTTTGCTCCGTCTACACAGTGATAATACGCCATTGAACTTATCTAGCGGTCAGCAACAATGGCAGGGGGAATTAGCCACTAAAACCTTGGCAAATTCTCCCAATATCCTGGTTAATCTTGCACTACGCGGCGCGGGAGTCACTCGGATTGCCGCCCATTCTGTACAACATTATGTTGAATCAGGAGAGTTAATCCGGGTGTTGCCTGAGTGGCAGAGTAAAAAACGCCCGGTATGGGTAGTGTTTCCTGCGACACGATTGATGCCGTCACGTACCCGTATTTTTATTGATAGCCTCGTCAGGCGTTTTGAGCAGTTGAGTTAATGCCCCTCGTGGGATAAGCCGAATAATAGGCCTCTACCCAAACGGGACTTAGTTAATCCAATTTATGAAGAGTAACCTGCGAAGAATATATCGGAGCGATTTTATCGGCAGGATTGAATAATATTATAAGAATATTTCATAAAATATGCAGATAATATCCATAATGATTAATTACGAGTGCGCTAAAAATTAAGCGTTAATGTTAGCGTTTCACTACCCGATAGAATCACCCAACAACTACTAATAATGAGTGAGGTAGTGCTTAAAAAAATATTATACTATTCCTGTATCTAGGATTACCTAAAAGGAATTAGTGTATGACGACAGAACTCCTCTTAAAGGAAGCACCCGGCTATTTTTATCATTTCTCGTCTAAATTGCCTGTCGGGGAATTTTTTGAAATCCGCCCTCGGATCTTACCTGATAATGCAAACCCTATTACGGATGATGAAAGCGGAATGTGTATCGGCTATTCCGTTTCACAGGCTCCCGGTTTATGGCGTATTTATGATGCCGAAGGCGTCTTAATTACACTCGAAGAAGCACCGTTAGAATCACCTTTCATTGATCCACTCGATATCACGCTCCTTGCCGCCGGTGTTTTTCGCGTATTGTTGGCGGGCAGGTCGTTTTTACAAAGCGGGGCGAGAACGGCAATAACCGTAAGACTTAGCCAGAGCACAGTCAGCTTACTGCGTGGTCGGTTAAAGCTGGGATTATCCGGCCGTAATCTAAAAATGACAGAAACCGCCGCCAAGCACATGTATAATCCTGGACGCTATGTGCCTTTACAACTTCAGGAAAAAGCGATTCGTTATGGTCGTAGAATGCCTGATCCGCAGAGAAAAGCTGGGTATTTTCGTTACGAACATGGAATGTATAGACTGATTGAAGATAAGGTTAATAAAACCTATACCTATAAGAAATACACTCTTGAAGTGATCGTCAGAGAGAAAGATTGGACAATTAGCCATTTGTTGCTAAACGCTCATCTTTAACTCTTAGCAAAGTGCCACGGTCATTACGAAAGCTGTTTAGCATGGGGATGCAAAGCACACTTAACCTCAAGCCTTTTAGCGGAAAACCCTCGTAGGAGTCTATTTTTTCGACGCATCGATAGCCTGATAATAAAAACTGATCGCTCTTATCTCCTTATAATGACCACTAAAAGCCACCCAGTGAGAAAGTTTGTCTTACCCTCCTAGGCAACTCGATATTTCACTGCATGCCAATCAATCCCTCGAAGCTCTACGCCTTTATGGCTATTTTTCCATCACTTTTAACCCAAAAAGCATAGAGGGTTAAGGCTTGTTCTAAATCAATTCCGAAATGATATTTCCCTCCCTTCATTTACTGCCTAAAATAGAGAGAGTGGCTATCGATAACGATAGCGTTAATTTTTTAACTCATTTCTATGGAAGGTGGACTGTGCCAGATTGGCTTAATCTTGCCGCGGAATCATTCTGGCCGATGCTACATGCCGGATTGACCTTTACGATACCCCTAACGCTGCTGGCCTTTGTGCTGGGCTTATCGCTCGGTTTCTTAGTGGCACTCGCCCGCTTGTACGGGCCAAAGCCACTACAATATTTCGTGCGCTTTTATGTCTGGTTATTCCGAGGCACCCCACTGTTAGTGCAGCTTTTCTTAATTTTTTATGCCTTACCCAGTGTCGGGATCACGATCTCTGCCTTTCCGGCAGCGGTGATCGGCTTTAGCCTGAATATCGGTGCTTACTCCTCTGAGATTATCCGCGCGACCATTAAATCCGTTCCGGTCAGCCAGTGGGAAGCCGCGCACTCTATTGGGATGAGTTGGCGGCAAGCATTGGTACGGATTATCCTGCCACAAGCCGCCAGAATTGCGGTCCCCCCCCTGTCGAATACCTTTATTTCATTAGTGAAAGATACCTCGTTGGCGTCGGTGATCACTGTACCTGAGATGTTCTTAGCCGCGCAGCGTATTGCCGCAGTGACCTACCAGCCATTGATTCTGTATATCGAAGCGGCGCTTATCTATCTATTTTTCAGTACGATTCTCTCGGCATTACAAAATAAGCTTGAAAAGCATTTCTCACGTGAAACCGTGACAGGAGGTTAGCGAGATGATTTCACTACAGGGAATTAATAAATATTTTCAGGATAACCATGTCCTGAAGGACATTAGCCTGACTCTTCCGAAAGGGTCGGTTACCGCATTAATTGGCCCTTCAGGGAGTGGCAAAAGTACCTTACTACGGTGCGCTAACCTGCTTGAAATTCCTCAGTCTGGCCAGATGCAACTGGGTGACGAAAAACTGGTCTTTACTCAGAAGCCCCCGCGTTCGCGCGATATTCATAAAATTAGCCGACAAACGGGGATGGTATTTCAAAACTTCGCCTTGTTCCCCCATAAAACCGTCATTGAAAATATTACGGAAGGGCTGATTATCGTGCATCGCATGCCAAAAGCCGAAGCGATAGCTCGAGCGGAGGCTCTACTCGATAAAGTGGGCCTCTCACATAAACGTAATGTATTGCCTGCAACCTTATCGGGTGGGCAGCAACAACGGGTAGCCATTGCCCGGGCACTGGCTCCCTCACCGCAAGTCCTATTATGCGATGAGCCCACTTCAGCGTTAGATCCTGAATTAGCGGCGGAAGTGGTGGCGGTACTCCGCCAGTTAGCCAATGAAGGGACGACAATGCTGATGGCGACACACGACCTGCGGTTAGCCGCCTCGGTTGCCAATCAAACGATTTTCCTTGAAGCGGGGGAGATCGTCGAGACTGCGGATTCGGCAACCCTTTTCCATTCCCCACATAAAGCACGTACGGCAGAGTATATAGCCACCTTAACGGAAGGTCTGCCCGCGGGCAGCCCGACTTAATTTACCAGGAGTCGTCATGAAAAAAAATTATCTAGCAGTAGCCGCCATGTTAGTGCCTCTCGGATTTGCCAGTTCAGCGATGGCGGATACCCTTGCCAACGTGAAATCGTCCGGCCAGTTAAAGATTGGTACAGAAGGCACTTATGCGCCTTTTACCTTTCATACCATTTCGGGCGATCTGACTGGCTTTGATGTCGAGATCGGTGAAGCGATTGCTAAACAACTCAAAGTGAAACCTGTCTTTGTCGAAAGTAAGTGGGACGGCCTTATCGCTGGCTTGGATGCAAAACGCTACGATGTGGTGATCAATGAAGTCGGCATTAGCCCAGAGCGCCAGAAGAAATATGGGTTCTCTGCACCCTATATTGCCTCCAAAGCGGTGCTGGTTGTGAAAAGTGATAACGACACGATTCATCAATTTAGTGATCTAAAAGGGAAGAACTCCGCCCAATCACTGACCAGTAACTATGCGCAAATTGCTCGTCAATATGGTGCGCAGTTAGTGAATACTGATGGCTTCAACCAAGCGGTTGATTTAGTGGTACAAGGCCGTGCAGACGCCACGGTTAACGATAACCTCTCTTACCTCGACTTCAAAAAGCACCTCGCCAATGCCCCAGTGAAAGTGGTGGCTTCGGAAGATAACGCAAGCGCATCGGGTGTATTAATGCGTAAGGACGATACGTCATTACAAACCGCAATTAATACTGCCTTGGCTGAACTGAAAAAAGACGGGACTTATCAGAAAATCTCTCAGAAATATTTCGGAGCAGATGTCTCGCACTAGCCTGAACATTGCCCCCCACTGGGGGGCATTACCCTGCGCGGTGTGAGGTTAATCCAGCGATGGCGAAATCGGCCAAATACTGTGCGGTAGGGAGCAGCACCTGATCGTTTATCCTGAAGGCTGGGTGGTGCAGGGGATGCTTCTCTCCGGTACCGACCATCATAAAAGCGCCTGGCGTTCGCTGCAGATAATAGGCGAAATCTTCGCCAATCGGACTGGCATCGACCTCTTTGGCAATCAAGCCACTCTTTGTCGCTTGTGCTAAGGCGAAAGCCGCCCAATGTGAATCGTTCACCACCGAAGGGGGGCCTGCCTGCCAATCGAGATCAATCTCTACGTCAAACGCGGCAGCAAATCCCACGACTATCTGTTGAAAACGTTGTTCAATCACCTGTCGCGCTTGAGCGGAAAAGCTTCTTACCGTCCCTTCTAACCACGCTTTATCGGGAATAATGTTCCACGCGCTGCCGCTATGAAACTGGGTAATAGACACGACGGCGTTATCCGCCGACGAGGTATTGCGGCTAATAATGGTTTGTAGGCTTGAGACCAATTGACTGGCGATAACAATGGGGTCGACACTCTGCTCGGGTTTTGCCGCATGGCTCCCGATACCTTGTACGCTAATGGCAAAACGATCTACCGCCGCGGTTAACGGGCCAGCTTTACAGCCAATGGTTCCTGCCGGGAGTGAGGGATCGTTATGGATACCGACTATCGCAAAGGCATCATCCAGCGCACCCGTCGCGAGAATGTCTTGCGCGCCAACACCCACTTCTTCGGCGGCCTGAAATAAAATACGGACTCGCCCCACCAGCTGCGCCTCTTGTTGCTTTAAAAGGATCGCCGCGCCCAGCGCGGCGGCACTATGAAAATCATGACCACAGGCATGCATGATCCCCGGGTGTTCTGAGCGGAAACTGACATCAGCTTGCTCCTCTATCGGTAGCGCATCAATATCCGAGCGAATAACGAATAGCGGCCCGTCTACCGGACCCACTTCGGCGACTAACCCCGTGTTGAGTGGTAAATCGAGGATACGTATTTGGTGGTGGTCGAGTTGCTGGCGAATACGGCGGGTGGTTTCTACTTCTTGTGTCGAAAGCTCCGGGAAGCGATGAAGTTCGTGGCGAAAATCGGTTAGGTAAGCCGCAAATTCCTCAGTGTTTAACGACATTAAATCAGCCTTATTGTGGGTACGAATCGGGATGGAAGAGTTTGAGCCTATCAGTAATCGTTTCTTTTGTTAAAAAACGATAAGCGAAAAGCTTAGTCATAATAAATATAAGCCCAAGGCATCACGGTATCCGGCATCCTTGGCCTTATCGTGAATACAGGTTCACGTATTTCTCTTGCATCAGCCTCGAAGATTCATTAGATTTATTTGGATGTCTAGATGCCTACACTTCCAATCATAGCCGCCACTGCCTTTAAGGAACCCGATGCGTCACCTAAAATTATTGTCATTAGTCGTTGCGAGCTGCCTACTCGCTGCCTGCGACAAAGCACCAGAAGATATGTCTCAAATTAAAGTGGGGGTAATCACCGGGGCGGAAGAGCAAGTCGCTGAAGTGGCCAAGCAGGTCGCTAAACAGAAATACGGTTTAACAGTAGAGTTGGTCAGTTTCAGTGGGTCGATACTGCCCAATGATGCAACGAATCATGGCGAGCTGGATGCCAACGTCTTTCAACACCGACCTTTCTTGGCACAAGATAATGCCGCGCATGGCTATCATCTGGTGGCGGTAGGGAATACCTTCGTTTTCCCGATTGCCGCCTATTCTCGTCATATTCATTCTGTGACACAGCTGAAGGATTATGCCACGGTGGCGGTTCCCAACGATCCGACTAACTTAGGGCGGGCGTTACTGCTATTAGAAAAGCAGGGGCTACTTACCTTAGCGCCAGGCAAAGGACTTTTGCCAACAACATTAGATATTACTCAAAATCCCCGTCATCTGACTATTCTGCAGTTAGAGGGGGCGCAGTTACCGCACGTACTGGATGATCCTAAGGTGGCGATCGCCATTATCAGTACGACCTATATCCAACAAACCGGGCTGTCACCCCTGCGCGATAACTTATTTATCGAAGACAAGCACTCTCCTTATGTCAATATTGTCGTCAGCCGTGACGATAACCGCCAAGCGAAAAACGTACAGGAATTTGTGAGGGCTTATCAGTCACTTGAAGTGGCCAAGGCCGCAGAAACCTTATTTAAAGGCGGTGCGATTCCTGGATGGTAATTTTCCAGATAAAGACTTAAAAATTGATTTTAGTACTTTTTAAAACGCTCTTAATGATGCTAGATTGTCAAAGTAAGTAAAACTTACCTATAAAAATTCATATAAATTTACATAATAGGCAGACACAGTGAACAAGCTTTTTTCTTTTTCTTTTTTAGCGATGTTGGTCGCCCAACCCGCTTTTGCAGCGTCTCAACAGGAAAGTAACGGATTCATCGAAGATAGCCACCTTAATCTTTTAATCAAAAATGCGATGATCAATCGTAATTACAAAGATGAGGGGGTACGTACGCGCCGCGAATGGGGTCAGGCCTTCATCGGTACCTATAGCTCCGGCTTTACCCAAGGTGCGGTAGGCTTCGGTGTCGATGCCATCGGACAATACGCCGTCCGTCTGGATGGTGGACGTGGCCGCAGCGGTGCGGGGGGGATTGACTACTTTTCGCAAGACAGCGATGGCCGCGCGAAGAAAGATTTGGCGAAATTTGGCGCGACAGCGAAAATGCGCTTTTCCAATACCGTTTTCAGTTACGGCACCCAGCAGCCGACTCTTCCAATATTAACCTCGGACAGTTCTCGTCTATTAGCTGAAACCTACACCGGTTTTATGCTAGATTCTCAGGAGATCGACGGTCTGGATATTACCGGTGGCTACTTTACCGCCGAGCAGCGGAAAAGTGCCGAGAGCCACGACTCTGGCTTAGATAATATCGCCTTTGGTGGCGTGAAATATGTCTTTAATGACCAGTTCACCGCTTCGGCCTATGCGTCTCATGTGCGAGATGTCGATAATAAACAGTATTTAGGCTTTACCTATACCCAACCGTTCGACGAAAAGCAGAAGATGGTCTGGGACTTTAATGGCTATAACTCCCGCCTTGATAAAGCCTATGCTGAAAGTATCAACAGCGGCCGCAGCAATACTATTTGGAGCCTAGCGGCTAGCTACACCTACGATATCCATACTTTCAAAGTCGCTTACCAACAGAATACCGGTAGCAGTGGCTATAAGTATGGCGGCTACCGTAATAAAGGCGGAATCGGTGATGGCGGTAACACTATTTGGTTAGCGAACTCCTACTGGTCTGACTTTAACGGTGAGGATGAGCGCTCTTGGCAAGCCGCTTATTCCGTGGATCTAGCGGGGTTAGGTATTGAAGGACTACGTTATGACGTGGCGTATGTGCGCGGCGATAACATCAAAACGTCGGCCTCAAGTAACGGTCATGAACATGAGTTCTTCAATCAGATCCAATATAAGATCCCATCCGGTTTCGCCAAAGATCTTCAATTAGGGATCCGTTACTCGGTGTTACGTGTCTCGTCTGACGCCTCTGACTACAATGCTGGGGGGAGTGAAATTCGCGTCATCGCCCAGTATCCATTATCCATTTTCTAATCTCTGCAGGTCGTCATCCTCTCTAGGGTGGCGACCCTCACTTCACTCCCTTATTCCCTTAAGGTTTTGGTGCTAAATCAGCCTTTATTATTCTTCAACAATACCTTAACGCAAAAATTGCCACATCCTGGTCGGCCAGTGAGAGTAAAACCTAAGGCTTCTCATCGACGAGGTAACTATGAATCCGACCCTATTAGCATTACAACCTGACATTCAAGCACTGCTCCCTAAACTCGAAGCGCTGTATAAAGATCTCCATCAGCATCCCGAACTGTCGATGCAAGAATTTAGAACCGCCGCGCTTGTCGCCAAAAACCTGCAACACGCTGGCTATCAGGTGACGGAAGAAGTGGGGGTAACCGGCGTCGTGGGGCTATTAGAAAATGGTGAGGGACCCGTCGTCATGTTACGGGCCGATATGGATGCCTTGCCAATGCCTGAAAAGACCGGTCTGCCTTATGCGAGTCAAGCAGTGGGGAAACTAGAGGATGGAACGCCAACGCCAGTTTCCCATATGTGTGGCCATGATATGCATGTTGCCTGGTTACTCGGTGCGGCGGAAATTTTCGCTAATCATCGAGAATTATGGAAGGGAACATCAATGCTGGTGTTCCAACCGGGTGAGGAGATTGGTAAAGGGGCCTTGGCGATGATTGAGGCGATGGAACATTTCCCTAAGCCGGATATTATTCTGGGACAGCATGTGATGGTCGGTAAGGCCGGGTCTATTGGCTATCGCACGGGGGCAATCTTGACGGCAGGCGATAGCCTACACGTTACCTTCCATGGTCGTGGAGCGCACGGTTCGATGCCGCAGAATGCGATTGACCCGGTGATGATGGCGGCCCATTCAGCCGTGCGCTTGCAGACCATTGTCTCGCGAGAGACCTCTCCTCTCGATAGTGCCGTCCTGACGATTGGCTCGATTCAGGCAGGGACAAAAGAAAATATTATTCCTGATGAGGCGACCCTAAAACTGAATATGCGCAGTTATAAAGATTCAGTACGTGAGAAAATGATAAGCTCGGTGAAACGCATCTGTCATTGCGAAAGTCATGCATCGGGTGCCGGTGATCCAGACATTAATTTCATTGATAGTTATCCGGTCACGGTGAACGACAGTCAGGCAACGGAGAAACTGGCTCAGCAATTTGTCGCTCATTTTGCCGATCGATGTTTCGAGACCGAGCCGGTAACCGCGAGCGAAGACTTCAGTCAATTTGGTCGTCATTGGCGAGTGCCTTACGTCTTCTGGTTTGTGGGGGGAACGGATCCGCAGGTCTGGGCGCAGGCTCAACAAACGCAGAGTATTGCCAATATCCCGGCGAATCACTCTTCACACTTTACGCTTCACCTGCCGGGTACAATGCAGGCTGGATTGGAAGCGATGCTGCTGGCCGCGCTGACGTGGTCTGCGGCCGACTAATCTGCGTGACTACGGCATGATTATTGATTCTCTTCTCCCTATCCTTGAATGGTGGAGAAGAGAAGATGACCAAAACATTTCAGGAACACTGACCGCAGATTTTACCCGCGGGTCGAAAAGCCCGACCCAAGCGGTGATTGCCTCGTTATCGGCGTTTCCTATCGCGAATACAATCCCCATGCTATTGGGGGGGATTGTGGCTGCCAGCCTGGCAGCAAAAGACGGTAACTTAGCGCAACTACTCAATCAGCTCGGCCCCGGCTATACGCTCTTTGCGGCGCTGTTCCTTGTGATCAACTGTGCCTCGGTGGCCAGCAACGGTCTGTATAATGCCGCGGCGGGGTGGGGAAGCCTATTTAATCTACCTTTCCAACGTTTGGCCGTCATTCTTAGGGTGCGCGAGGCAACGGGCACCTCGCTAGCCGTGCTAAGCCGTTTCGGTTGCGCTAGCGAGCAATGTAACCGGTAAGGATTTATAGGCAGGAGTTCCACTTTGTTGATCGCGATAACTTAATGGAATAAGGATATTGGCTTCGGGGTAATAAGCGCCTACCGAACCCTTGGCAATGGCATATTCGATCACGGTGATCTGCTTCATTTTCGCTTGGCAATCAGGTAAAGCGGTCACGATATCCACCATGTCGCCATGTTCGAGTCCTTGTTCGCTCATGTCTTCTGGATTCATAAACAGCACGTCTCGACGGCCAAAGACGCCACGGTAGCGATCATCTAAGCCATAAAGCGTGGTGTTGTATTGATCGTGACTGCGTAAGGTGATTAAGCGAAAGACTCGCTGCTCAGTGAGAGCATGATCTTCATTAAGTCCTGGATAGACCATAAAATGCGCCCGACCTGACGGCGTTGGCCATTGGCGTTGAGTGGGTGGCAAGGGCATACGAAAGCCACCCGGCTGTTCAATCCGATGGTTGTATTGCGTAAACCCCGGGATAGTGGCCTCAATGGCATCGCGAATACGGGCGTAATCTTCAACGTAATAGGCGTAATTCACCCGCGAGTGAGGCAATGTCGCCTGGGCAATCCCGGCCACAATCGCGATTTCGGATAATAACGCGGGTGAGGCGGGTTTGAGTTTACCCGCAGAGGCATGCACCATCGACATACTGTCTTCGACCGTAATAGATTGTGGGCCGGTGACTTGTCGGTCAATTTCGGTGCGCCCCAAACAAGGTAGGATCAGGGTTTCTTTAGCCACTAGCAGGTGGCTACGGTTAAGTTTAGTCGCGATATGGACACTCAATTCTAACGCTTTGAGTGCCGGGAAACAGTGTTGCGGATCGGGCAGGGCGACGGCAAAGTTTCCACCCAAACAGATTAGGGCCTTGGATTCCCCCCGGATAATCGCTTCCATCGCCGCCGCCGCATCGTGCCCGTGTTCGCGCGGTGAACGTATCCCAAAGAAATGATCCAGATCCTGTAAGAATCGCTCGGTAGGTTTCTCAGAGATACCCACCGTTCGGTTCCCTTGGACATTTGAGTGACCGCGTAATGGGCAGATCCCCGCGCCAGCCTTGCCAAAGTTTCCGCGCATCAACAGCAGGCTCGCAATTAACTGTACGTTTTCGGTACCGTGCTCATGCTGAGTAATCCCCATACCGTAGGTAATGATGGTGGCCTTCGAGTTAGCGTAATGTTCAGCGACACGGGTGAGTTGTTCGACGCTCAAGCCACTCGCTTGTTCTATGGCTTGCCAAGAGGTCGCGCGGAGATCGTCGGCAAATTCCTCAAAGCCCAGAGTATGTTCTTCGATAAACGGATGATCCAATACATCTTGATTGATCGCTTCAGCCTCCAGCAGTGCTTTGGCGATCCCTTTGAGTGCGGCGGCATCCCCGCCCGCTTTAACCTGGTAATAGGATGAGGCGATATCCGTCGACTGATACGTCGCCATCTCCAATGGATTTTGCGGATCAGCGAAGCGCTCTAAGGCACGCTCCTTCATCGGATTGAAGACGATGATCGGCACGTTGCGACGAGCCGCCTCATGCAGCGTCCCCATCATCCGCGGATGGTTGGTACCGGGGTTATGACCGATCGAGATAATAAGCTCTGTTTTATCGAAGTCCTCTAAGGAGACCGTCCCTTTACCGATGCCAATGGAGTGCGGTAATCCAACGCTGGTCGCCTCGTGACACATATTCGAACAATCAGGAAAGTTATTGCAGCCGTATTCACGTACCATTAACTGATAGAGGTAAGCGGCCTCGTTAGAGGTCCGTCCAGAGGTGTAGAACTCGGCTTGTTCAGGGGGAATTCCCTGTAAGGTATCGCCGATAAGGCTAAATGCCTGTTCCCAACTGGCAGGTTGCAGGGTATCTGTGGCAGCGTTATAGCGAAGCGGTTGGGTTAAGCGGCCATAACCTTCTAGTTCATAATCGCTGCGTGTGAGCAGGGTACTGACCGGGGTTTTACTCAGAAACTCTGCGGTGACGCGTCGAGAGGTCGCTTCCCAGGTAACCGCCTTCGCGCCGTTCTCACAAAATTGGAAGGTAGAGTGATGATTTTTATCCGGCCAAGCACATCCCGGACAGTCGAAGCCATCAGGCTGGTTAGTATTAAGGAGCGCCTTGGGGGCGACCAAGGTATCCATCTGCGTTTTGACGGCAATCGCCGTGGCTTTCAACGCCCCCCAGCCACCAGCCGGTCCATTATAGGGATGAATACCAGGAACGTGACGTTTGGTCGACATGAGTGACTCCAATAGGCTAGGGGATTGGCTTAATTATAGGCGCCTAATGATGTCAAGCAAGAGTAAGAAGTGTGTCGAGAAATGAGAGGGATAAGCTAGCATCACCTTCCCCCTAGCGAATTACTCTTTAGAAATACTGTATTTTCCTGCCCCGAGTAGCATCACCACTAGGCCACCAACTAAATAGAGGGCCTCAGTTTCTAATGCCCAGGCTCCCACCTCGGTAGTATTCCAGAAGTTTGCACCTGCAATTAATAAGACGGCAAAGACCATATTGATGGCATAGACCAGTGCCGCCACACGAGTGAAGAGGCCGAGAATGATACAGAGTGGCGCGATGACTTCCCCGAGGTAAGCACCGTAAGCGAGTAGGCTAGGAAGGTGGTGGGCCGCAAGGATTGGGGCAATCCACGATACACCGTGCGTTAACTTGAAATATCCATGAAATAGCATCAAACCACCCAGTAATACTCTGAGAAGTAAACGCCCTGCGTTAGGGTGATCCACGGCATGATTAAATCTAGTGAGTAGTGTCATCACAGTCTCTCCTGTTGAAAAACCAATCATATAGCGGAATAGTTACGTGATGAAATTGAATATATTTGAATATGATGGGAAAAATATTTGCGCGTAAATTCAATAAGTCATCCCGTTTTTGACTCAAAGGCTGGCGTATGCCATGCCGTGTTAACGAAGTAAAAATACTCACTCTAGAGTCCAGTACCACTATTCAAGCTATGATGCTGATCAGCTTTTGTTAAGATAAACCGCCGTATGATGTCACTCTCACGTTAACACTGTTACTTAGCATGGGCTGCGGCCTAGAGGAAAAAACATCTTTATGTCTCAACACATTACATTAGAAAGCATTGCTAATTTTCGTCAATTGGGCGGACTTATTGGGGCGAATGGAAGAACGATTCGCGCAAACTGCCTCTTTCGCTGTAGCGCATTGGACAGGCTTAATGAGCCGGATACTCAGCAATTGGCCCAACTCGCAGGCGTTACCATTCTCGATTATCGTGATATTCATGAAGCGCAGGCCAGACCCGACCGGATAGTCGCGGGAGGAGATTACCTGAATGTTCCTGCTAATCCCCCGGACCTGGCCGTCGATGCGAAAGTGGTAGAGTTCTCGCCGCAGGCCATTGAAGCATTAGACGTCGATCGTTTTATGACGCAGCTTTATCAGCAATTACCTTTCAATAATCCGGCGTGGCATCAGTTGATCGCCACGCTTAGTCACCCTGAAACTAACACGGTTATCCAGCACTGTGCAGTCGGTAAAGATCGTACCGGTATAGGCTGTGCGATCACGCTCTTACTATTGGGATGTGAAGAGTCAGTCATTATTGACGACTATCTGGCGACCAACGGCAGATTGGAGAGTATTGGCCAGCACGCTTTAGCACAGTGGCCAGTGGCGGTAAGCGAAAAAGCGCAGGCCAACTTTCGGCACCTGCTCTCAGTCGATAAAGGGTGGCTAGTGGCAGCCTTTACTGAGATAAAGCAACGATACATTTCGATTGAGCAGTGGCTGGAACAGGAATATGGCGTTACCGCACAGCAACGCCAAACGATTCAAGATAAATGGCTTGAAGCTTAGTGGTGCAGCATGTCGTCAATAATGTCCTTCTCCATCATTTGGTACGGAAAGTAAGTCGGCCAATGATGGAGTTCGGTGAATAACGCTTGTTGTGAGTCATTACCAAGGAAAATATGGAAGTGATCAGAATGGTGTGGCGCGATACGATGATCGCTAAACTGTAGATAGCGCGGCGCTTTCGAAGCCGTGTCACGACATTCGAATAGATACCTCACCCCGCGTTTGCCCGAAGGATACGTCAGGATCTTATAGCCCGCACTGTGGTAGTGACAGGAGGTTTTATTCTGACCTTGAATAAATTCGACCTTCCCATTCTCTATTTCGATACTGTCGATATCCGTCCGATAACCGGTTTGGTAATAGTCAGCAATCTCGTTTTCAGATTTATGTTGTGCAGCGGCTTTCGCTTTAAAAACGGGCGCTAGTGCCCCTTTTTGTAATAAGGGATAAACTGACTGCCATACGCCATCCCAATCAGAGAGCGGCCGGTCTGCGACTTGCTGATCGCTAAACTCTCCTTGCGAAATCTTTTTTTCTTCCGCGCTCATCACATGACCGTGACTGCCATGCGCCCAGACCCCGATGGGAGCACTGTAAAGTAAGGCTAAAACTAGCCGTTTTTTCAGAGGTGTGAATATCATGGTAAACCCTTAGTTATATTTTGTTATAACATAACATTAAGGTGGGTGGATTTCTACTACGTTGAGCGTGATTTATGGAGGGATAATCCTTGTCTTTAACACTTTCGTATATCAAGAGGGAGAGTAACAAAACGGGGCAATACTAAAAGTAAACTGACGGAAGAAAAGTGATGAAGTTTATAAGGTTAGAAAAGAACTTCGATGAATTCAGACTGAAATAGCGCTCCTGTTGAGGGTAAGTTCCAAAAAAGGTAATGAGCAAAATCGTAGGCTGAACGGCATGGCGGGTTACAAGGGCAAATAGAAACTGAAATTCATCATTGATTATCTACACAACAGTATGAGAATGACGACCACCGTTACGAAGCATAACGGTGGTTAACGTAGAAATTAATACGTTAAGGTTATGACAACCGTATCAGTATAAGTCCCTGTATTCCCCGGTATAGCGGTTCCTTTGGCAATGCGGCCATAAATAGTGGTTGTTTGGATATTTCCAGTACCCGTTAACGAAACACCGCCACTTCCTCCTACGCTAGAAGTCCCGCCGGTCTCATCCCATACCGCAGCCGAAGCGCTGGGGGTCGTTTTGTAGAGTTGATAGGGTATATAGGCACTGCCATTTGCCATTCGTCTTGTCCCCGTCAGCGAGTTATTACCGCTACCAAGATAGAGGGTGTAGGGAGTATTCAGATTACAAACCGAGAAAACGGCGCTCGTGGCATCGTAATTTTGAGAGGCTGTATTAATATCACTGATTGTCCCGAAATCTAGGGTTTTACTAGTATTTAATTGGCAATAACTGGGCATGGTTAAGGTATAGGTCATTGTCAGATCGGCATAATCCCATCCCCCGCCAGCAGAGCCTTCACAAGCACCACTTCCATCCTGCATATCAATGATCAGGTGAAAAGAGCCTTGGTAACTTCCTGTAGGGTAAGCTCGGAGAATGTTTGTATTAGTGGGCACCCTAAAGGTGATGGAATAAGGGACTTGATAGCCCGAAGAGACTGTTCTCGCCGGCCCATACCAGGTGTCGGTACTGAGTGAACTCGTCCGAGTCACTCCACCGACACTGAGATTAACCAATTGATAGGCGAGGGCTTGATTACTGACACTTGAGGTAATACCACTAAATACAGTTTTTGCACATATGTAGGGGCTAACTTTTGTTCTACCGCCTTGTAGTATGCAAATTAAATCCATAAAACCACAGGGCTGTACACATGTAATGGTTCCACTAAAGGTGATATCGGCATTTGCTGTGTTGTTTGCTGCAGTAAAGCTAAAGACTTTAGAGAAACTTGTGGTGGTCGCGGTACAACTGGCCTGTGACGTTGGGATAAGAAAAAAAAGAGCCCACTTAATATGACTAATCTTAGTAAAATGGAGAGACGAAAGAAGCGTCTCAGTACGCTCTGGATTTTGATTAATGGCATAGATAAGGTCCTAGAGGGTGCGTGGGCGAAGTGTTATCAGAGTAATCGAAGGTGAATTCACAGTGTCCTTTGTCTAACAAATCAATAGAGACTTTGTTGTGAGACTGGATTCCGGTTAAGTACACTTCGCTATCGTAGCCCACGACAGTCGGTGACTCCTGATTAAGTTGGACTTGATAACCCGGTGCGATAGGTTGATGTTGACCATCAACAATCTTAACTAAGGCAGACATGACTTTTCTTACCTTGAAATCCACTAAAGTTCCTTGATTGTAGCTAGTGGTGACACTCTTCGAGGTGCTCACGGGTTGCCAATCGAGAGGCAGATGAGTAGGGTCAATATAGAAATTATTTTTAACGTACGGAGTGATCCCCGAAACGAGTAAAGCCCCTTGACTATTGGTTGCACCCAAGTCCACACCGCCATTAATAATGTGACTCCCCGGACCGGCGTTTTTTATAATGGTAAATGCATTATCGATACGTTGCGCAAAGAACAGCGAATTCTCTGCCAGAACGACTGAGCCAGTCGCTGAACCATTTGCTTGATAATTCTGAGCAGCGCGTGCGAAGTCGAGGGTCAGGCTATTATATCGGGTGTTAACACTCGCATAGCCGCCAAAGCTATCCTCTTGTTTGGCTGTCTGATAATAGCCGCCATAATTCAGTGAGTTTTGGCTGGAGGTCGATAGCTTATCGAATTGCTGACGTAAACTACTTGTCCCAGCATTATTGCTGTAGTTAGAGGTTAAGTTAATATCATTACGAGGTTGGTATTGATAAGTCAAGAAGGCACTAACATCATGACTGTCACGTAAATTTTTATTCAAGGTTAAATAGAAGCTATTTGTACTCGTTATATTACCGCTAAGATTCAACGATACCGTTCGGTAAGTATCATTTCGATAGACAATGCTGTTGTAATTGGTTGAAATATTGAGCTGGGAGAATAGACGATAATTTAAGCCTCCTCGAGCAATAGTTGATGCATAGGGGCTGACGGTATTGATGTTCGATTCCATTGTCGTTGATGCTTGATAACGTTTTTGTGAGACACGCGCCAGGTCATAATAGTCTTGATAAGTTCTTTGATAACTTGCATTGGCGGTTAGCTTCGGCGATAAACGACTTTCGATACCCACTAAGGTTAACCCACCCATACTGTTTTTGTACTGGCTACCGGCAATATCCGCATTGATAACGCCCATCCCCCAAAAACTTTTTGCTATGCCTAGCCCAGCATTATTAAGACCGTCGCTACTATTTTCAATATGTGTGCTCGCAGTTAACCGATCAGTTAAGCCGTAGCGTAGGCTACCGGCTGAAAAAACGACGTCATTATCGTAGTGATTTGAAGCGCGGCCAAAATCGTAACGCGGGATACCGATATCTAACGAATATTCGCTCAGCCCTCGTTGCAGGATATTCGGTGAAAAATAATATTTTGCCTCTGTCCTCACCTGACGGCCATTGGTGTCAGTCGTCACCAGGCTCACATCGGAGCCATTCACATAAGGCAGTGACTTGATATCAAAGGGACCTGAGGGAACATTAGTTGAGTAAACTTTTTGTTGATCAACATAGAGGTCCAGTGACGAGGGCAGGGCGGCACTTCCCGAAAACTGTGGTAAGGCGGCCGTGATGACATCTGGGCGTTTGCTATAGGCACTTGAAATTTGTATACCCGTGAGACGTAAACTATTTGACCACTCAGTCGTATTCGAGACGTAGTCACCAAAGAGGTAACTTCGAACCTTTTCATTATCGATATACTGCCAACCAGAGTCTAAGCGAACGATAGGCTTATTATCGTTACTTCCCTTATAGCTAAAATTGTACAGTGAATTAGAGTAAAGACTGCCCAAGCCAGTCGTATAAAGTAGGTTTAGCCCACCGCTAACCATTCCGTTAGTGTTGGTGGTTGAATTGAAAGCGGTATAATTAATCACCATTGCATTAATCGCGGGGCTGAGTTCGCCTGCAGTGTCTACGCCTTGCGAATTTGCGGATAAATTGTAGCTGGATAAATTGTAGCTGGATAAATTTCCACTGGCTGTATTGATAAAGAGGTTTTGATTGGGAGCATCATAACGATAGGTCAGATTCTTTACGCCCCGTAGGTCAACCCACTGTTCATCTTGATAATTAGGTAGGATGATCCGTAATTTCTTGAGATCTTTATTCTTAACTTCTATATCGCCTGCCGCATTCAGCCTACAGGCAACTAGGTCGTTTAACCCACCTTGATTGATTGAAGTCATCAAAAAAAGTTGATTATTACTTTGCGATTGGCCAGACGCAGCGGGAATATCATAAAGTGAGTCAGCGTAAACCTGACTACTTTTAACTAGCGCTAATAAGAGATAATAGTGATAAGTTTTCACAAGCATTAATATGCGAAAGTTTTACCATTAATCGTCGAATTAATCCGCAGTTTATCGTTGACGTCACATTGCATAAGTCCTTTGATCTCGTAATACTTAGTGATGGTAGGTAATAAATATCCATTAACAGGATTAATTGGTATCGGATAGTGGCGCTGTGTCGTAGTGTCAGTGATGGATACCTGGCTAAGGAGTAAATGGCGTTGACCGCGGTTATTAACTTGTAACTGGCATGAACCTGCATTATTGATAATCTTCAGGTCTTGAGTTTGCAATAATTCATCATTGCCAACGAAAAGTGGTAATAAAGTACGCAGAAGTATACTGATGTTGCCATTATTTTTGCGGCTATCATTGGGCTTGGGTAACTCATCAACCACAATTCGGTAAGCCTGTTCGTTACTCACTTTTCCCGAGGTTTGACGAACAATTCTTACATTGAACGATCCATTGGGAGCAATCGCGACAACGGAAGGGCTGACGACAATATCATTGGTGACCGATAATTGATCTTTCCCTTGTGTATCTTGCGTCCAGGAAAATGCACGAATTTGAATATTCTCGGCTTCAGCGGACTGATTGAAAATAGTTAGCGTAGTCGCTTGCTGGTCATCATCCATTGCTAAATTAATAGGCGATAAACGTAGCGCACCGGCTAGAGCACCTTGACTCAGTAATAGGGTTAAAAGACTTAATTTAACAAGGTGCTTCTTCATGAAATCCCCACGAAATTTTTATAAAGGGTTAAAAAATAACGTATACCGTTACGGTATCGCTATAGCTGCCAGGTACTGGAATTGTACCGGTCGCAGGAATCTTTCCATACACAATGACATTTTGCGGTGCACCAGTCCCCGTTTCAGCAAAGACGGCTCCTGTCGCATCGGTAGTACTACTGTTGACAGGGACCTTTTTCGCGTACCCTGAATCCGCGTAAAGGTTATACGCTATATAATTCGATTTCGACGCATCGCTCATTCGACGCTGACTGCTGCTTAAGTTAACGCCACCATCGAAATTCAAACTCCAAGCAGTATTAGGACTGCAAAGAACGATTAATCCCTGGCCACTTGTACTGGTGTTGGCTTTAATATCTGCAGCGAGATAGGTAATAGTACCAAAATCAAGAAGTGCTTGAGTCGCTGTTGTCCCGCCTACAGTCGCTGTATTTAGCACACAGGAACTTTGTACATTCACCTTGACCTGCAATGAGCCTGTGGCACTGCCTGCGGCAAAGCTATTAGCGGTAAATAAGCCGAAACTGGTAACCATTAACAGAGATAATGTATTTTTATTCATTTTAGGAGTCCAGCGTTAATTTATGCAGGGGGATTTGTTTAACGAATATGGGTTTACTATAAAAAAGCGTTACGGATTAGTCTTAATGATGTGACTATTGAATTGGTAATATTGATAGATAAAAACGATAATGTGGGCTTTTTCTTGGATTTATACGTTGTTTTTTAATCGTTTTGGTGTCGGTCAAAAACACAGGTTAGTTGAGGTTTTTTCTTTAAAATTATGAATATAAAGGATTTAATTTGGGGTCAGGGGTTTTGCGCTCGAATATTTACCTATTATTACCTTCTCATTAACTGCACGATAAAATAAATTAATAAGTATGCTAACTAAATGCCTATAAAAAGATCAAAAAATAATCATAGATTCCTTTTATAAGAACCAAATAATTAATCTAATAAATATTAGCCAGCTTATTATCTCTATTTAGTAGAATATCTATCCGAATAAAGAATGTTCTCTTCAATTTTTCTCTTTAGAGGCTGGGTAAAAAATGTCTTCTCTAATTGTACGAATAAATATTTTAATTAATGATCCAGGTAAGAAAACTGACCCTATGTAAGATATGCCGTTTCTGCTCCGCAGACTCAGCCCTTCAAGCCGTCCCTCCTATGGCTGTCCCATGATTTACGACAACGTGACCACCTGCTCCCTAGCAGGGTTCCATCGGCTAATAACAGAAGCCGCTATCACCGACATAAAGCATCCTGAAACGCTTACTCTTTATATCGTCATCATAGACGCGTATTGGGTTGGAAAAATTGAGAACTATAGAGGCTGAGGGGGAGGGGGGGCAAGCGAAAAACGGCTACTGGTCAGTAGCCGTTTACAGGAACTAGTGATTAATCTTTGGGTGTTGATCGACTAAGTTGCTACGTTTTTGTTTTAACTCTTCTAACTGTTGATCGATATCTTCAATACGCTGTTCGATACCGTCGTGGTGTTCTTGCAACAGCTCTTTCGCTTCTTCCAGAGAAGAGGCCGCAGGCGTTCCGCCATACAAGGGCTTATTCGCCGTTTCACGCATGGTGATACCCGTGATTGTACCGATAATACCGACCACGACTAAATACCAACCCGGCATGTAAAGATTGCCCGTTGTCTCAACCAACCAAGCCGTTAAGGTTGGGGTGATACCCGCGACCAGAATCGAGATATTGTAGGTACTGGCTAGGGCGCTATAACGGACTTCGGTCGGGAACATCGCCGGGAGGGTGGATGCCATTACACCGATCAAACAGTTAAGAATTACCGCTTGGATGAGTAGACCGAAAAACAGCGCCACCAGACTGTGCTGAGTGATTAGCATAAACGACGGAATAGAAAACAGGACCATTGCCACACTACCAATAATGATAAAGGGACGACGTCCAAACTTATCACTGAGCAGCCCCATGATCGGTTGCACAAACAGCATGGCGACCATGATCACAACGATGATCAAGACACCGCGATTTTCAGAATAATGTAGGTCGTGGCTGAGGTAGCTAGGGACATAGGTCAATAGCATGTAGTACGCCACATTGGTGGTAATAACGATACCGATACAGGAGATCAGATTACGCCAATGTTTGCGGGCGACTTCTTTGAATGGAACAGAAGGCCCTTCGCTTAAGCCCTGCTTAGATCCCTCTTCCAATGACTCTATATGCTTTTGGAAGGCAGGGGTCTCTTCTAAGGCATGGCGAAGATACAGACCAATAAAGCCTAACGGTAACGCCAAGAAGAACGGGATACGCCATCCCCAGTCGTTGAACGTCTCTTGTCCCAAGATTGCGTTTAATAGGACGACGACGCCGGCACCACAGATAAAGCCGACCAAGGAACCGAAATCGAGCCAACTCCCCATAAATCCGCGTTTTCGGTCCGGAGAGTACTCAGCGACAAAGATGGAAGCGCCGGTATATTCGCCACCGACTGAGAATCCTTGTACCATTTTAGCGATCAATAACAAGATGGGCGCCCAGATCCCTATGCTATTGTACGAGGGAATTAGACCAATACAGAAGGTACTGAGCGTCATCAAAATGATGGTCATGGCAAGAATTTGTTGTCGACCATATTTATCACCTAGTCTACCGAAGAACATTCCGCCAATCGGACGAATGATAAAGGGAACGGAGAAGGTGGCGAGGGCCGCAATGATTTGAATACCCGGTGAGGCATGAGGGAAGAAAACTTTACCCAAGACTGTGGCGACATAGCCATAGACACCAAAGTCAAACCATTCCATGGCATTACCTAAGGCGGCGGCTGTAATCGCTTTTTTAAGTCGACTGTCGTCAATGATGGTGACATCATTCAGGCCAATAGGTTTTACTTTTTTTCGTTTAATTTTCAACATAGGCTTTCCTTACGCAATTAAGACCCCAAATAAGTCAAAGTGATAAGCATAGACTAGTCTACCCAAAGCGTCGCTTTAGGGAGTGAACAATTAATCGAATAACTATTTGCCGAGTTTTTGACTTATCTCACTGCCAACGAAGCTGGCCACATCGGCCAACCGACCGTGAAACAGTGCTTTGGTTGCGTACAGTGCCGTGTCGGCGACTTGAGTCAACGAGATCTCGGGCGGCATCACCAGCTCATTAGGGTGGGTATGAACGTCCAAGAGCGCGGGGCCAGGATGGGCGAGGAAACGCGCCATTGCCTCTTCTAAGGTTTCGGCTTCGACAACTTTTTGGCTATAGAGGCCGACGGCCCCGGCGACCTTAGCGAAGTTATCATTTTTTAGCTTGGTATAATGATCAAGTAACCCTTCGACTTTCTGCTCTAGCTCGACAAAGTTCAATGAACCATTATTGATCACCACCAGCTTAACCGGTAATTCTTCCTGTACTAGGGTAAACAGGTCACCCAGTAGCATACTCAATCCGCCATCTCCACACAGGGCGATCACTTGGCGTTCGGGGAAAGCGACTTGTAGGCCGATGGCTTGTGGCATTGCATTAGCCATGGTGCCGTGTAGCAGGCTAGCGAGCGTCCGGCGTGTTCCTAAGCTATCGATATGCCGTAACAGCCATACCATCGCAGAGCCACCGTCGGCGGTGAAAAAGGCGTCTTTTGCTGCGTGTTGATTGAGCAGGCTCACCAGGTATTGTGGATGAATAGGGTGACCGGTGGCGCGTTGTTCTTCTTTATGACGACGCTTGACTGACTGATCGCGAACCTTAGCAATTTGCTGAAAAAACCGGACGTCGTCATGGGTATCGATCAGCGGAAGCAGTGCAGTAAGGGTATCGGTGACTCGGCCTACGGCACCGAAGGCGATGGGATGGCGACGACCCAAGTGAGTCGCGTACTGATCTATTTGGATGATGGTCGCGTTGTCTGGGTAGAACTGTGACCAAGCAAAGTCTGCGCCGAGTAGTAATAAGACGTCACACTGTTTGATTGCCTCGAACCCTGCTTCACAGCCAAAGATACCCGTCATCCCAACAGAATAAGGATTGTCATATTCGATAAAATCTTTACCCCGAGAAGTATTGACGATTGGGGCTTTTAACTTCTCGGCTAATGCCACCAACTCATCATGTGCTCCCTCACAGCCCGCTCCAGCATAAAAAGTGACGCGCTTACCTTTGTTAAGCAGCGAGGCAATGGTCTGGAGCTCGTGAGGATTCGGGGTTAATTGTGGCTGGGGCTGCCAGATAGTTTGGGTGACCGCTCGGGTTTTCGCTTTACTAATATCCACGGGCACAACGACGACAGCAACACCCCGCTGATTGAGTGCCGCTTGGCAAGCGCGTCGGATCACCGCGGGGGCTTGGTCAGCGGTAAGAATTTGTTCGCAGAAAACAGAGCAGCTCTGGTAGACGGAAAGAAAGTCGACTTCTTGAGGGAAGTCATTACCGAGCAGTTCACTACTGATCTGACTGGCAAGGAGGATAACCGGTGCGCGGTTGCGATGGCTTTCAAACAGGCCGTTAATAAAGTGTAGGCCGCCTGGGCCACATGACCCTGCACAGGCGGTAAGTCTATCGGTCATTAAGGCCTCTGCGCCCGCAGCAAAACCCGCAACCTCTTCATGGCGCACGTGCAACCATTTTATGCTACTGCGACTCATTTCATCGGTAATATAGTTGAGCGTATCGCCGACAACGCCATAACAGTGTTGCACACCGGCTTTTTCAAGCTGTTCAATAATGAGTGAAGCCACTAACCGTTCAGACATGATAGACCCCCAATACAGATAGTAAATAAGTATAGTGTGGGTCTATCACTTTGCTTAGAGGGGAGCACGTATCCCTAAAAGAGAGGAATAAGATGCAGTTGGCTACCCGCCCATGCCACGATATTGACCAAGCCGAACACCAGCACCAGCAATATCGCGGCCTTATCGCTGACGCGACGGGGTTTTCCCTGTGCGAAACGAGGATGGGCGTTCCAAGCAAGTAGCGCTGGGGTAAACAGTGCCCAGAACGTCGCGAATAATCCAGCGTAACCAATGGCCATTAGAAAGCCTTGAGGAAATAGGATCGAGGCGATTAAGGGTGGACAGAAGGTAATAAGCGCAGTTTTTGCGCGACCCGCTTTACTGTTCTCAAAACCAAGCTTATCGGCGATAAAATCAAAGAGTCCAACAGTGACGCCTAGGAATGAACAGATCACCGCGAAGTGTGAAAAAATATCCAGTAGTAGTCCTAGAGATTTTTGAGAAATTCGGTCATGCATCGCTTGGATCAGCGCATGAATATCGCCACCTTGGCGGCTAATTTCCGGAAAGTCTTGGCGCGGAATATTGCCCATGGTGCAGGTCAGCCAGAAAAGATAAATTACTAGCGCAAACAATGTTCCGCCAATTAATGCCTGTTTCACTTTACGCTCATTGCCCTGGTAATAGCTGATTAAGCCAGTGATATTGCCGTGAAAGCCGAAGGAGGCAAGACAGAAGGGCACTACCGCCAATAAAAATGGCCAATAAGCAGTAGGGTGTTGACTACTCTCTCGCGGCGTCAGAAGTTGGGAGAGGTCAACGTGGTGAATGAGTCCACCGAATAGCATAAAAAAGAGCAGTAGCTTAGCGACTAGGCAGAAGGTAATGAATCGACTCACCCCTTTGGTGCCTAACCAAACGACTAACGCCACCACTGCGGTCAATAACCCTTTCGCTTCTGCACCATTTAGCGCAAAGCCAAGCGTATTCAACGATTGTTGGTAAACGGGGCCACTGGCTGAAATATAGGCGTAAGTCAGGATACCTAACACAAAGGTAATACTTAGGCCATTGAGTCTTCCCCACCATTTGGGAGTGAGCGCTTGGGTCAGCGTATCGTAACCGGCACCGAGTGGAAAGTTTAGGCTGACTTTCATAAACAGCAGCCCAGACAACAGCATACAGAACCAACTGATCACCAGCATCACGACTGACCAGCTATACCACGCGCCAGCCATCACTACGGGTAGTGTAAACATGCCTGCACCGGCGACGGTGCCACAGATTATCATTGCTCCCCAAGCACTGGATGGTAGTGAGGCCTTCTTGGAAGGGGCCATCTGTACTCCTCAATGAGAACGCTAAAAGGCGCAGACTATAACAGTTCTTCAGGCTCAGCACTAACAGAGATTAACTCACTCATTTCATTGGTTTTTTGATTAATTATCCTAATGCTTTTATCTACAGAAAATTCTTAACTTAACTTTTTTTAAAAATATATTTTACCGAAACCTATTATTGATTTCATAGAGTTATCGTATTTATAGCCAGAAAGTGAAATATTTGTTTCTTGATCTAATTCAAGCTTGTTCTAGGCTTAGTGTTAAGTTTACGGAATACGAAACTTTTATATTTTTAATTTTAAACGATGAGTTGCATTAATTGAGGTGATTTATGGACAAAAGAACTGACAAGAAATTTGTAGACCCAGTCGTTGATCAGAAAATTATTAAGCAGAAGAAAGGCAAAGGAATTTGGTGGTTACTTTTAGCCATCGTCATTATTATTCTTGCTATTTGGTTTAGTACCCAACGAAATAATAATGATGCTGCCCCGGCCCCTTCATCCTCTTCGTCGGCAATGTCTCAACCCGCGCAGCAACCTGCGGCGACTGATGACTCAACGCCAGCTGCAGCACCGGCTGCCGATAGCGACACTGCGCTAACTGCTCTGCAGCAATACTATGCCGGTGAAGGAAACGACGATAGCCAATGGATCGATTTGGACCAAGTGAGCTTTGCGACCGGTAATGCAACGCCTTCAATCACTGATGAGCAGTCTCTGAACCAAGTGGCTTCCTTGATTAGTCAACACCCCGATCACAGCATCGTCGTGCGTGGCTTTACAGACAGCACTGGTAATGAAGCAATCAACCAACCCCTTTCGGGTCAACGTGCTAACGCTATTAAAAATTGGTTAACTCAACATGGCGTTGACGGTTCGAAAATCACTATCGATGGCCAAGGTGCAGACCATGCCGTGGCGAACAATGACACCGCACAAGGTCGTGATCAAAACCGCCGTGTAGCGATTCAAGTCAAAGCAGCTCAATAAGTTATCGGGGAATAAGTGTGATGAGTTCTGATAAGCAACCAGAAATAAACAGCACTCCCAATGAACAGTCAGAGGAATTCATTATTCCTCTGGCGGAAGAAAGAGTAGAAATTGAGAAGAAACAGGTTGTTAAAAGTCAATTTCATATCGAAAGAAAAACGGAAACTAAGAAAGTCGACATTAACGAAAAGTTAATAAGTCGACAGGCAGAAATAAAACATGTCCCTATCGGCCAATATATTTCTGAAATTCCGCAAATTCGTGAAGAGAATGGGGTAAAAATTATTCCAATCTTTGAGGAACATATAGAAATAGTGAAGAAAATATATCTTAAGGAGGAGATTAGAATAGAGAGTCATGAGAGTGTAAACCATTTTAAATCCGAAGAAACGCTGAAGTATCAGACCGTTTCACAAAAAAGAATATCCACCGATAAATGAGGTATAATATGTCTAGCGAAAAAATCGTCACATTATTCGACACAGTTGAACATGCACAAGCGGCTGAACGTAATCTCATTAAAGCTGACTTTAAAGAAAGCAATATCAGTGTGATCCATGGTCGCGACCTCGATAGCGACAGCACCGTTTTCAAAGATACGAGTATTTGGAAGCGCCTGTTTGGAAACGATGTTGAAGAAGAACATGCAGAGCTCTATAGCGAAGCGCTACATAAAAACGGTGCAGTATTAACGGTAGTCGCGCATGGCGAAGATGAGCACGCCAAAGCATTAGCCATTCTGAACCGTCACCAATTAGTAGACGTGCCTGCTAAAGCACGCGGTACAGAAACGGCTGCAGCACCCGTTGCGCCGACGCCACGTGATACCCGTCCCCACCTGACCGGTAACGAAACGAAAGACGAAATTCTGCAACTGGCTAAAGAAGAGCTGGAAGTGGGTAAGCGTTTGGTGAAAGAGGGTACCACCCGTATTCGCCGCTACGTAACCACTGAAGATGTCTCACAGAAGGTTAACCTTCGTGAACAACACGCAGAAGTCGTTCGTAACTCAGTGAACCGTCCAGTGACAGGTCAAAACATCGACTGGAGCGAGAAAAGCGTAGTGGTCGACGAATTGGCCGAGAAGCCAGTCGTTAACAAAACCGCTCACGTTGTCGAAGAAGTGGTAGTGAAGAAAGTTAACACTAACCACGACGAAGAGATCAAAGACACTGTTCGTCAGCAACATGCTGAAGTTGAGCGTCTACGCAACGAAGACAATCTGAAGAAGTAATTTTTTCAGTGAGAGAACCCGGCGAAAGCCGGGTTTTTTTTGTGTTTTTTTCTATCGTTTTTGGATTAAATGCTTGTGAAATTTCCTGGTATCACCCATAGCGAGACGATCATCAAGGTAAGAGCAGACCCACTTATCGCTGGCATAATTGAGTCTACTCATCATTCTGACGTTAAGGTTGGACTACCGGCTAGTGAGTGCTGTGTGAGAGTCAACGCTCGCCGACCCGCGACTATAGGCGGAGAATGTGCGCTACCTAATTTACATCTCAATTATTTACTCAGTGAGTAGCCAATATCAATGTAGCCTGCAGCTCACTTTACATCACTCGTAATCGAGTCGAGGAGAGAGTATGCCGTGGTACATGTCTGCGTAACGAAGGTGATACATGTCGTGGCATAAGTCTCTTTTAGGAATCGCGATTAACAAGTATTGCCACCGTAAATTGCCGTGCTTTGGTGCATAGGGGGCGATCGATGCGTAGTCATCGTGCAATCCCACCGGCCACTGGGGGGGGTAACTCTGGTGTTGATATTTTAGTTTCATGATTAACGCTTAAATTTCAATCAATTAATTTTTGAAGAAGATATTGGCGAGAATATGGCCTGAAAATTGCAAAAAAAGTTTCATTGCAACTATTGGAGCCAAGACCATGGAACAGCCTACTCGCCAACATCAACTTCTTTATGGCTTAAACGAGAAAATGCCTCTAACGGCGGCGCTGTTTACCGCAATCCAACATATTCTGGCCAGTATTGTCGGGGTGATCACGCCACCCTTAATTATTGGTTCAACCTTAGGGCTAAATAGCTATTTGCCTTACTTAATCAGCATGTCATTGTTTGCTTCTGGCTTAGGCACCATGGTGCAGGCGGGGCGCTTTATGAAAGTTGGCGCAGGCATGATTTGTTTGCAAGGTACCAGCTTTGCCTTTTTAGGGGTGATCATCTCCGGAGGGCTGGCGATGAAACAGCAAGGGGCGTTACCTGAAGATATCTTGGCGATGATCTTCGGTTCCAGCTTAGTTGCCGCACTCATCCCGATTATCGTTAGCCGTTTTATTCACCTTTTTGCTAAAATCCTGACCCCGCTGGTGACCGGTATTGTTATCGTCTTAATTGGGATTAGCCTAGTAAAAGTCAGTATTACCGACTGGGGTGGTGGGGCAACAGCAACGGATTTCGGCGCGCCATCGCACTTAATCTTGGGGGGAATTACCTTAGCGGTCATTATTGTCCTGAATTGCTGTAAATCACCTTGGTTGCGTCTTTCATCCATTGTCAGTGGCATCGTGTTGGGAACCCTTATCGCGGCTTGGCAGGGAAGCTTTCATCCTCAACTGGCACTGGATGGTCCGGCTATAACGTTACCTATTCCTTTCCGTTTCGGGTTTGCCTTTAGCTGGAGCATGTTCGTGCCTATCGCACTGGTGGCTTTGATTGCGATTATTGAAGCGGTAGGGGATTTAACCGCAAACTGTATGATCTCCCAGCAACCCCTTGAAGGCCCTGAATTTACTCAGCGCATAAAGGGGGGGATTATTGGCGATGGGGTAAGTTGCTTAATTGCGGCAACCTTTAACTCGTTTCCTAATACGACCTTTGCACAGAATAACGGGGTGATTCAGATGACCCAAGTGGCCAGCCGCTATGCCGGGTATTGGATTGGTGGGCTTTTACTGCTACTGAGTTTTTTCCCGATGTTCAGTCATTTCTTACAACAACTTCCTAAACCGGTACTGGGTGGCGCGACCTTAGTGATGTTCGGTAACGTGATTGCCGCCGGAATTCGTATTATGACCCGTGAAGCCTTAGATAACCGCAGTATGCTGATCATTGCTATTGCTATTGCTATTGCTTTTGGGGTAGGGCTGGGTATTGAGGCGCAACCGGAGATTATTCATGGACTGCCGGTCTTTTTACAAAGCCTGCTGCACGGGGCGGTCACCAGTGGTGGGCTAGTGGCGATACTCCTCAATATCGTACTGCCTAAAGCCGGTTTGGCGACTTTCAAGGCCAAAGTGCTACCTGTCACCCGCGTGGAATAAATCAGCTAAGTTTAGCGCGCTTATCGCTTCGCTGTTATGATAGAACTTTCAGGCGCTCCTTGCGCCTGTTGTTTTTGCGGAGAAGAGAAAATGAAACAAGGTCCACTCACAGAAAACGAATTGCAATGGCTTGATGACACGCTAGAGCAGTATGCAAGTGAACATTCAGTGATTGATGTTTCCGAACTGGATGGTTACCTCACCGCCATCCTTTCTGCTCCGGTCGCTATCGAGCCTGAATTTTGGATGGTTGCGTTATGGGGCGGCGAAAAGCATATCCCACAATGGAAAACGACCCGCGAACGCGATCGGTTCATGGATCTCACGTTTCAACATATGGCGGATATCGAAGAGCGTCTGGTGGAGTTTCCCGATCAATTCGAACCACTTTTTGGTGAGCAAGAGCTGGAAGGTCAAACTTTTACGGTGATTGGCGATTGGTGCTACGGCTATATGCGCGGTATCGGCCTCGCGAAGCTGCAGCCTGTATCCGAGCAATTAGCGTCTGCGTTCCAATTAATAGCTTTACATGGTTCCGAAGCCGAGGCGGAGGAGGTCAATGCTCTGACGGCTGAACAGTTTGAAGAACATATCGAAGCCCTCCCGGCAGCAGTGCTCGATCTGTATCAGTATTGGTCATTTCAGGCACAGCAAAATGCGCCACAACCGAAGATCGTCGAGACAAAGGTTGGGCGTAACGAGCCTTGTCCATGCGGCAGTGGAAAAAAATTCAAGCAATGCTGCCTTCATTAACCAGTAAGGTCGCTCTCGATGCTGATACGTAGATTGACCTATAACGATGCAGCAAATGGCTTTCGTCTAACACAACAGTGTGGCTGGCCGCATCGCCTGGTGGATTGGCAATTATTGTTAACACTCGGCGAAGGCTATGCGATGGAACATGATGACCAAGTCATCGGGACCGTTATGGCTTGGCGCTGGGGTGAGCATTTTGCCTCGGTGGGGGTTGTTGTGGTGGATAATGTTTGGCAAGGGAAGGGGATTGGGAAGCAATTAATGCAGACCCTAATGGCTGACTTTCCCAACCCGCAACTGCGACTGCATGCTACCCCACAGGGAGCCATGCTTTATGAGAAATTAGGCTTTACGGTTCGCGGCACGCTGTCGCAGTTTCAGACCCCTCAACTTGCGTTGATTTCGCCACCGACCTTTCCCAAGGGCTACCAAGTCAGATTAGCAACTCTTGAGGATCGCCCTGGGTTAGAGCAGTTGGCCTATTGTGCAACCGGAATGAATCGACCGCAGCTGTATGACTATTTGCTCAAAGAGCAGCGACTCTTCGTTTTGACCGATCAGCAGGGGGGGATAGTGGGTTCCGTGGGGTGTCACCGCTTTGGTCGAGGACTCTCGCTCGGGCCTTGCTATGTTAAAGAGAGCGGTATACTGACCGGGCTGCTGCAAGCTGCGTTGAGTCAGTTACCTGGCGAGTTCGTGCGGCTGGATATTGATGAGCAGTGGGTCAACGAAGCATGGTTAACGCAGTGGGGCTTGCAACGGGTCGATGTGCCGCAAATCATGATCAGAGCGGGAAAGATCCCCGCCTTTACGCCGACAGCCATTGAAGTTACGGTGATGACGCCTGCGTTGGGCTAGGCAAAAAAAAGCCCTTCACGAGGAAGGGCTGACAGCGTTAGGCTGGCTTATTCATCAAGGAAGCTGCGCAGGACTTCTGAGCGGCTTGGGTGACGAAGTTTACGTAATGCTTTGGCTTCAATCTGACGAATACGTTCACGCGTGACATCAAACTGTTTGCCTACTTCTTCAAGGGTATGGTCGGTATTCATATCGATACCGAAACGCATACGTAGCACTTTCGCTTCACGGGCGGTCAGACCGGCCAGAACATCGTGAGTCGCTGAGCGTAGGCTTTCTGAGGTTGCCGAGTCGAGTGGCAGCTCCAGGGTAGTATCTTCAATAAAATCACCTAAGTGCGAATCTTCATCATCACCAATAGGTGTTTCCATCGAGATTGGCTCTTTGGCAATTTTTAATACCTTACGGATCTTATCTTCAGGCATTAGCATGCGTTCAGCTAACTCTTCCGGAGAAGGCTCGCGTCCCATCTCTTGCAGCATCTGCCGTGAAATACGGTTCAGCTTGTTGATGGTCTCAATCATATGCACAGGAATACGGATGGTACGCGCTTGGTCAGCAATCGAACGAGTGATAGCTTGTCGAATCCACCAGGTTGCATAAGTCGAGAACTTATAGCCGCGACGGTATTCAAATTTATCAACCGCCTTCATTAGACCGATGTTACCTTCTTGAATCAGATCCAAGAATTGTAATCCTCGGTTAGTATATTTTTTAGCAATAGAGATCACGAGACGTAAGTTTGCTTCGACCATCTCTTTCTTCGCGCGGCGTGCTTTCGCTTCACCGATTGACATGCGACGGTTGATATCTTTGACTTGCTCGATAGTCAGGCCAGTCTCTGATTCAATCTGAACCAGCTTTTGTACAAAACGTTGGATCTCTTCTTCGTTTTGTTTCAGCGTTTGGCCCCAAGGTTTTTTCATGGCCAGTGCGGCTTCAAACCAAGTTGGGCTAGTTTCGTTACCCGTGAAGAGGGTAATGAAGTTCTTTTTCGGCATTTTGCTGAGTTCAACACAGATCTTCATGATAGTACGTTCTTGTAGACGAACGCGGTCCATCATTTGACGCATGTTGTTGACCAGATAATCGAACTGCTTTGGCACCAAACGGAACTGTTTAAAGACTTCAGAAAGATTGTTGATCTCTTTCACTGCGTCCTTGTGGCTGCGACCTTTAGCTTTGATCACATCACGGGTCGTCTCGTATTGAGTACGAAGTTCAGTGAATTTCTCGCGTGCTAATTCTGGGTCGATGGAGTTATCGTCTTCGCTGGTATCGTCGTCGCCATCTTCATCTTCATTTTCATCATCGCGATCTTCTTCAGACAGCTCAGAGCCGACATGGGTCGCGGTAGGGGCGATGTTTTCTTCAGCGTTAGGATCAACAAATCCAGTAATAATATCGGAGAGTCTTGCTTCTTCAGCTTCCACTCGGTCGTACTGTTCCAGTAAGTAAGTAATCGCTTCTGGATATTCAGCAACCGAACATTGCACTTGGTTAATCCCATCTTCGATACGCTTCGCGATATCGATTTCACCTTCACGGGTTAACAGTTCAACGGTCCCCATTTCGCGCATATACATACGCACGGGGTCAGTGGTACGGCCAATTTCCGATTCGACACTCGACAGCACCTGAGCAGCCGCTTCTGCAGCATCTTCGTCAGTATCTGTGCTGTTTTCATTCAGCATCAAGTCATCGGCATCAGGCGCTTCTTCCACAACCTGAATACCCATGTCGTTGATCATCTGGATGATGTCTTCAATCTGATCGGAGTCGACAATATCTTCCGGCAGATGGTCATTGACCTCAGCATAGGTCAGATAGCCTTGCTCCTTACCACGGGTGACAAGTAGCTTAAGCTGTGACTGCGGGTTTTGCTCCATAAGACGGTATCCACACTTCTGTTAGTATAAAGAGGTAATTGGCAGAACCAATTAAACTATAAAGGCGTTTAAGGGGCTGCAGCCTTTGCGCAGCAACGGGCATCAGCCCTCAATAATCGGCACTTAAGCCGCAGGATATAAGTACTTTCGCAATTCTGTAACAATCATTATAGTGCCACTCTGATGATTATGTCAGAGTGATGACGCAATCTTTGCCAAGATTCTGGCTATTTTTTCGCTAACGCGTTGACAAGCGCTTGTAACTCTTGTCGTTCTGCTTTGTTCAATCCCGCGGTACGTTCGCGAGCAATCAGTGATTCTAAACGTTGTTCAAGAGCAATATTATAAATACTGGCAAGGGAGTCGATAAATACGGCTTCAACTTCTTCATCCACTATCATATGGTGCCAAGTTGCCAGCGTTTCAAGGGTCTGACGCAATTCGTTATCACGATAATGCTCCAACACTTGTCCGGTGGTGATCCCCGGATGCGCAGAACAGAAGGTCACAAGTTCAACGAACAGCGGTAATCCCGGTAAATTGACTTCTTTTAGCGCATCCAAAACCGGTACGGCGCTGACCAAACTCGGCCGCTGGAGCAGTAAAGCAACAAGTACACGCATGGTAGTACGCTTCAGTGCTGGCGCGGGCGTTGCTCCTTGACTCGCGCCCTGTTGCGGTAATAACTTTTCTAACTGCTGATCGTCCAGGATACCGAGCTTTTGCCCTAGCACTTGCCGGAGGTAGATTCGTAATGTGCCGCCGGGAACTTGGTTAATCAACGGTATCGCAAGATGGCTTAACCGCGCTCTACCTTCACGGCTACTGAGATCGACCTGCGGTAACAACGTGTCGAACAGGAAATCAGACAAGCTAGTCGCGCTGCTAATCCGTTGTTCGAACGCCGCCTTACCCTCTTTACGGATTAGCGTATCGGGGTCTTCACCGTCTGGCAGAAACATAAATTTCAATTGGCGCCCATCGTTTAGATAGGGCAGGGCCGTTTCGAGCGCCCGCCAAGCGGCTTCACGCCCCGCACGATCACCGTCGTAGCAGCAGACAATATTCTCCGTATTCCGGTATAGTAACTGAATATGTTCGCTAGTTGTTGAGGTCCCTAGCGAGGCAACGGCGTAATCGACACCGTATTGCGCTAAGGCGACAACATCCATATACCCTTCTACGACGAGAATATGGGGTGGCGCGTTATGAGCCTGGCTGACTTCATACAGGCCATAGAGCTGGCGACTTTTGTGGAAAATCGAGGTCTCGGGCGAGTTTAAATATTTCGGGACGTCATCGTTTAGGACGCGCCCACCAAAGCCAATCACTCGACCACGTTTATCCCGTATTGGAAACATAATGCGGTCACGGAAACGGTCGTAATGCTGACCATTTTCTTTGGTAACCAACATACCGGCTTCAACTAAAGACTGCCGGTCGTCATTGTTTCTACCAAACCGCTTTAACGCGTTATCCCATCCCGCGGGGGCATAACCAATCGCAAATTGCGAAGTGACTGCCGCGCTGAGGCCTCGTTTATCGAGATACTCTGCCGCCGAGGCGGAGGCTGGTTGAGCCAATGCCTGTTGATAAAACTGGCTCAATCCGTCTAGTAATTGGTAAAGGCTCTGCCGTTTATGACGTTCCATCGGTGTCGCGGATTGCCCGGTTTCGTGAGGAACCTCTAAGCCATGTAAGGTGGCTAATTCCTCGATCGTTTCGACAAAGTCGAGTCGATCAAAGTTCATCAAGAAATCGATAGCATTACCGTGTGCACCACAGCCGAAGCAATGGTAAAACTGTTTGTCGCCGTTGACAGTAAAAGAGGGTGTTTTTTCATTATGGAAGGGGCAGCAAGCGTGAAAGTTTTTACCTTGTTTCTTGAGGCGTACTCGCGCATCGACGATGTCGACAATGTCGGTTCGCGCTAACAAGTCATTGATAAAACTACTTGGTATTCTACCAGCCATGACACCTGTTTTTTATGCATAAAAACGACAATAAGCCGCGCTTCCTTTCGGAAAGCACGGCCTGATACTTGACTCGAACTGCGTAAATTACGCAATGGAGAAGAGAACTTCTCCGAAACTACTTAGTACAGACGAGTGCGGCGTGCGTTTTCGCGAGCCAATTTTTTGGCGTGACGCTTAACTGCAGACGCTTTAGCGCGCTTACGCTCAGTCGTAGGTTTTTCATAAAACTCACGACGACGAACTTCAGCCAGAACGCCTGCTTTTTCACAGGAACGCTTGAAGCGACGTAGTGCTACGTCAAATGGCTCGTTTTCACGTACTTTAATTACCGGCATGTAACTCTCACCTCGATAAATTCGATTTCGACTGGCTGTCTCGCCAGCATATTTCAAAATGGTGCAGCATTTTACTTCAGCATGACCTGTAAAGTAAAGCACCATGAACAATTTCAAACCAACGGAACAATGCCTGTGCAGTGGATGCCGGTTTTAGGAAGGCGCAAATTATAGCCTAAACTCGCGGGCAAGGTCGATAATTATTTAATTGCACTGCTTTGCATTCTTCGCATACCGGCTCGCTGTGTTACACTGCGGCCAATGAGTGAGGGGAAAATCATGCGTGTATTAGGTATAGAAACATCTTGCGATGAGACCGGTGTTGCCATCTATGATGAAACAACGGGACTACTTGCGAATCAACTTTATAGCCAAGTGGAGCTGCATGCCGATTATGGCGGCGTGGTCCCTGAACTGGCTTCCCGCGACCACGTTCGTAAATTACTGCCACTCATCGATGCGGCATTGCAAGAAGCTAATCTGACCCACAACGATATTGATGCGGTTGCCTATACAGCAGGCCCAGGATTAGTGGGTGCCTTGATGGTAGGGGCGACCGTTGGACGTTCGCTCGCGTTCGCTTGGAATGTTCCCGCAGTTACGGTCCATCATATGGAAGGCCATTTGCTTGCGCCGATGCTTGAAGATACGCCTCCCTCATTCCCTTTCGTCGCACTACTTGTCTCCGGGGGGCATACTCAGCTCATCAGTGTTACGGCGATCGGGGAATATCAATTGCTGGGCGAATCTATCGATGATGCGGCAGGTGAAGCCTTCGATAAAACGGCAAAACTATTGGGCCTAGATTACCCCGGTGGACCGCGATTAGCGAAGATGGCGGCGACAGGAACGGTTGGTCGTTTTACTTTCCCACGCCCGATGACGGATCGCCCCGGTCTCGATTTTAGTTTCTCAGGGCTGAAAACCTTTGCGGCGAATACGATACGCGCCAACGCGAGTGATGAGCAGACTCACGCTGATATTGCCCGAGCTTTCGAAGAGGCCGTCGTCGATACATTATTAATTAAGTGTAAGCGCGCACTGCAGCAGACCGGCTTTAAGAACTTGGTCATCGCGGGGGGAGTAAGCGCAAACCAAAATCTGCGCGAAAAATTATCTGCGATGATGACTGGACGTGGGGGCGAGGTATTTTATGCCCGGCCAGCGTTTTGTACCGATAACGGTGCGATGATTGCTTATGCAGGAATGGTGCGGCTTAAAGCCGGCTGCACGACAGATACTCGTATCACCGTACGTCCACGATGGCCTTTATCAGAACTCACTCCGATTTGACTCCCATAACCCGGCTTGCCGGGTTATTTTTTTTTCAGACGAAACCAGCGACGTTTCAGTAATTTCTTTTCATCGCCACGCCATAACCGCTGAATGTTTTCGTGGTGGCGTAATAAAATAAGACAGGAAAGCATGGCGACAGGAAAGGTAAATTGCGGCTTAAACCACCAAACATAAAATGGAGCAACCAGCGCGCTAAGGATTGCCGCCAGAGAGGCATAACCGCTAAGGAATACGGTTAATAGCCATGTCCCCATTAATAGTAGGCTGAGGTCTAGGCCAATTGGAGCGATGGCACCTAGCGCCGTTGCGACACCTTTCCCCCCCTGAAATTTAAAAAAGACTGGATAGATGTGACCCAAGCACGCAGCAATCGCGACTAAGCCCAAGCTCATCGAGGAAAGCTGTAGGTGGTACGCTAGCCAGACGGGAAGCATGCCTTTGATAATATCAAAGAGAAGTACGCTAATCGCGGCAATACGGCCGCCTATCCGTAACACATTGGTCGCACCAGGATTGCCGGAGCCGCTAAGGCGAGGATCAGGCAGGCGTGCAATTTTACAGATCACGATAGCGCTCGATATTGATCCACAAAGGTAGGCAAATATAATCATTCCTACGGCGATAGCTGTCATAATAATCCCACCTAACAGGTGTACAGTCGTTAGCGATAGCTATGATAATACGCATATTTATCGTTAAGTGGTATCACCGAGGCATCATTAAATAAAGAGAGTTGAGAGATGGATATTGTTTTTATTGAGCAGTTAACCGCATTCACCACGATAGGTGCGTTCGAATGGGAACAACAGATCACGCAAAAGCTAGTCTTGGATATTGAGCTAGCTTGGGATAATCGTCTCGCGGCGAAAAGCGATGACGTCAATGACTGCTTGAGTTATGCGGATGTTGCCCAAGCAGTATTGGGGCATCTTGAGAACCAGCGCTTTGCATTGGTTGAACGCGTTGCTGAGGAAGTGGCTGAGTTATTGATGCGTGAATTTGCTACGCCAGGCGTGCGCATTACCGTCAATAAACCGGGAGCTGTTGCGCAGGCTCGTAGCGTTGGTGTGAAGATTACCCGTGGCATTTTCCCTCAATATTAAAATATAAATTATGGGAGAAACTTTTGTTCACTTGGCGGGTCATATTTTTTAGAAATCGCTATAAGTTATTAAAATTGTTTATAAAATTTAATTTTTATTTTTGGTCATGACAAGAGGAATAAGTAATGATAGATGTTCACCCATTGGGTGTGGCGACGCTGCTTGGCCTCGTTGAGGGATTAACGGAGTTTCTCCCGGTTTCATCGACTGGGCATTTAATTATCGTCGGGCATCTATTAGGGTTTCAGGGAGCTAAGGCTGAAACCTTTGAGATAGTTATCCAACTCGGCTCGATACTCGCTGTGTTGGTCATGTTCTGGCGCCGTTTATTTGGATTACTCGGTATCCATTTTGGCAGAGTGCCACATGAAGGGATCGGACAAGGCCGGCTATCGCTTATTCATATACTTTGTGGGATGCTCCCTGCAGTCGTCTTGGGATTGGTACTTCACGATAAAATCAAAGCCCTATTCACCCCTCAAAATGTCTTCTATTCATTGATCGCTGGCGGGATTTTATTAATCGTCGCGGAATGGCTGAAGCCCGTTAAACCGAAAGCGGTAGGTATTGATGACATTTCGTATCGACAAGCTTTTCTTATTGGTTGTTTCCAATGCTTGGCCTTATGGCCGGGGTTCTCTCGCTCAGGTTCCACGATTAGCGGTGGGTTGTTGGTGGGCGTTAGCCGTTTTGCTGCCTCTGAGTTCTCCTTTTTACTCGCCGTTCCCATGATGATTGGCGCAACGGGTCTTGATTTAGTAAAGAGTATCTGATTTCTATCCGTCAGCGATTTACCTATGTTTGCCACCGGTTTTATCGCAGCCTTCTTAGTCGCCTTGTTGGCGATAAAAGCCTTCCTTGCCATCATTAAGCGCATCTCTTTTATTGCCTTTGCGATTTACCGCTTCTTTGTGGCATTACTGGTGTGGTATGTGTTTATGTAAATGATTGCAGGCCTTATTAACTCGTGTAGCTTGGTTATCAATGGGGAAAGGAGCGCTTCCTAGAAAATAGAAAGCACTCCTTTTGCATGACCTTTGGTTAAGAAAATATCGTCATTTCACTCGGTTTTTAATATCTCGGCCATAAAACCTGCCACCGCAAGCGTACGTTGTCGGGTTAACTCATCCCGCACCGCTTTACCGGTGAATCCTGCCGCGACGATTGGCCCGACACTGACCGCTTGGGCCGCAGCAAAAATTTGTCTTAATTGCTTCGCCTGAGGATATGCCCTATCTTGCCAGCCGAGACGACCTCGAACATCGGCTTCACTAACCAACGCGAGTTGAGCGACACGTTCAGGTTTACGCCATGCATCGAGCTGATCGAACAGTGTAACTAAACGCTCTGCAGGATATTTCTCGACGCTATGGACAATATCGTGCAACTCAGTGACTAAGCGGGCGATATCGCGATAGTGGTTGGGGACCTTTAACCGCTGACATAGGGCCTCGATGAGCGGAACGCCTGCCGCACCATGGCCGGGATGTGATGGCCATAATTCTGCTGGGGTTAACCCCTTACCGACATCATGAAACAAAGCAGAAAACCGTAGGGCAGGGTCATCGGTTAACTGTGTGGCCATATCCAGTGACAGTAGGCTATGGACACCAGTATCGATTTCTGGATGCCACTTAGCGGGTGCAGGGACGCCGAACAGCGCATCAAGTTCAGGAAACAGTACCGCGAGCGCCCCACATTGACGTAAGATCGAAAAATAAGTGGAGGGGGAGTCGGTTGAAAGCGCTTTTTCGGTCTCCTTCCAGACTCGCTCGTGGGTCAAATACGCCAGTTCACCACTCTGGGTAATCTGCTGCATAAGCACCGAGGTTTCCTCCGCAATTGAAAATCCCAGTGGGGCGAAACGCGCTGCAAAGCGGGCCACTCTTAATACGCGTAGCGGATCTTCGATAAAGGCAACGGATACATGGCGTAGCAAGCGTTGGGCTAAATCCTGCTGACCGTGCCAAGGATCGATGATCATCCCTGCAGCGTCTTGCGCCATTGCATTAATGGTCAGATCGCGGCGCTGCAGATCTTCTTCCAATGTGACTTCCGGTGTAAAGCGAGTATCGAAACCGGTATAACCACTGCCGGTTTTCCGCTCGGTACGTGCAAGGGCATATTCTTCGTGAGTGGTCGGATGGAGAAATACCGGAAAATCTCGGCCCGCTTGCTGATAGCCTTGCGCTAACAGTGCATCGGGGGTAGCGCCAACCACCACCCAATCACGGTCAGTCACAGGTAACCCAAGTAATCGGTCTCTGACCGCACCCCCCACAAGATATTTTTGCACTGATTACATCCAACGATTTTTATTTTTACGACGAGGGATCATGTGGGGTAAAAACAGACCGAAGAGTAAACCGATCCCGAGAACACCGCCACCGTATAAGAACCACTGCATGATAATCGCGCGTTGCTTATCGTCGAGCTGCACATTCGCGGCATCAACTTTTTTCTGCGCAACAATTAACGCATTCTTTAGGCGCTGATTTTCTTCTTTCAATTGATTGATGGCACCGTCACTACCCGCCACTTTTTGTTGCATTTCTGCAGTGCGCTGATTCCAGCTAGTATCGATATTTGCCAGTTTATCGCTCAGCGTTTTAACTTGCTGTTCCAATTGGGGAACACGCACTTTAAAACTTGGATTATCGTTTAGCTGAGATTCTGGGATCCATGTCGTGCGGCCTTGTTGATCGCGGATTTGCGCATAATGCGTCTCAGGGTTAGTGCTAAGCAGTGTTACCGCTTCCCCTGCATTCACTTGTCCGACTAAGCGGTATTGATTCCCTGGACCGCTACGTACCCACGTAGAAAGATCATCCGAGATATATCGGGTAGTTTCAGCGTGAGCGAGTGTGACCGTTTGGCCAAGTGTAAGCAGTAAGCAACCTGCAAAAATAATTTTTTTCATTGGATGACAGTTCTAATAGTAAGTGTCGCCACAGTCTGTAGGCGTCAAGTTGTGTTATAAATGAGAAATTTCCTGTTCTCCCCACCGTAGGATCCTAACAAATCAGAGACAGTACGTCTTTAGTGGATTACCCTGCATAACAATAACAGTGAAAGATCTCGTACCAAAAGAGTAGTAACAGGATAATTATGACCATAGAAATCGAACTAAAGTTTCTTCTCGACCCTAAACAAATTGATGTGATCACGCAACAGCTGACGAGTTATCCTCATCGCTACACATCGCCGACACTGCTTGCCAACCATTATTATGAGACGGCAGACAATCAACTGCGGGGTTGGGACATGGGATTGCGTGTCAGAGGGAAGGATGGTCACTATGAGATGACATTAAAAACGGCCGGGCAAGAGATCGGTGGGCTACATCAACGTCCAGAGTACAATGTCGCCCTTGAAGATAGTCGACTGAATATCGGCTTATTACCCGACCATGTTTGGCCTACCGGCACCGATCTTTCGGCCCTACAGCAACACCTCACTCCACTCTTCAATACCGATTTTACCCGTGAAAAGTGGGTGATTAGCTACGGCAAGAGTGAGATTGAAGTCGCGCTTGACCAAGGTTCCGTCAGCGCCGGTGATCAGAGCACCCCTCTACTAGAACTGGAGCTTGAGCTGTTACAGGGGACACGTGCCGATATTTTTGCCTTAGCCAACGAGTTGGTTAAAAACGGCGGAGTCCGATTGGGCTGGCAAAGTAAAGCCGCCCGAGGCTATGGCTTAGCGCAAGGGAGTGGTCTACCGATAGTGGAACCCCTGGTTCAGCCAAGCGTTGAGCCAAAAGCAAGTTGTGAACAGGGGTTATCTACCTTACTCAGTGGGCTAATTGGCCGCTGGCAATTATTGGAATCACACTGGATGGCTGGCGATAAACAAATACCAACGCTGTTACTCCAAACCCTGCTCGCGATTCGTGAAACATTTTCGTTATTTGGTGGACTCATTCCGCGCTCGGTAAGTAGTGAAATTCGTCAACAATTGCTGACGCTGGATCAAGCATTACAGCAAAAAAAACCGGACGCGTCGCACCTCTGTTTCTCCACGGATTGGGTCCTCGGTCAGCTTAAACTGATCGAGCTGGTTGTTGAACAGCAATGGCGTCAGTCCATTAATGCACGGCAACTCAAACGCTTAGAAAGCTCATTCAAACGTTTTTGTGATGTAATGTTGAGCCGTTGTGCCGCAGAGTTACATGATCTCGCAGCAGAAACACTCATCGCAAATCAATTGAGCACGACCTTGTTAAGGCTCGATAAATTAACGATAGCGATAAGTCTATTAAGTAGTGCTTACCCATCAGATCAGGTAGACGAATGGTTAGCCCCTTGGTTACTCGCTAGACAACATCTGGTCTCCGGCGGCCAAGAGGTGCTCCGCTTGCCACTCCCCTCGCGCCCATTATCGCCATTCTGGTTGACGAGTAATACCGCGAAAGACTCACTTAACCACTAAGAGAGAAAATTATGTTGCCACTCCCGTTAGCATTAACACAGCAAGCGGAACATCGTGTACAGGGTCAGATTTCACCTCAAGATCCGTTATTTGCCGTACTCGCATTGAGTGATTTTGTCGCGGATAACCTGCAGCAACATCCTGAGTGGCAACAGCGTTTGGTTGACCACCCCCCACTAGCTGATGAGTGGCAGCACTACCAACAGTGGCTGGATCAGCAGTCAGTACCCGCAGGAACTGAAGCACAGGTCATGCGGCGATTAAGGTTATTTCGTCGTGAGATGTTGGTGCGAATTGCATGGATGCAAACGCTCAGTATCGCGACCACAGAACAAACCCTGCAGCAATTGAGCCACCTAGCCGAATTACTGATTGCCGCCGCACGGGATTGGTGTTGGCAGCAATGTTGCCAGGAGATGGGGACCCCCACCAACGCGCAAGGAGAGACTCAGCCTTTACTGGTCCTTGGGATGGGGAAATTGGGGGGAGGCGAGCTAAATTTCTCTTCGGATATCGACCTCATCTTCGCATGGCCAGAAAATGGCAGCACGGTAGGCGGACGTCGCGAGCTCGATAATGCGCAATTTTTTATGCGTATGGGGCAACGGCTGATTAAACTTCTCGACCAACCGACGATTGATGGGTTTGTTTATCGCGTGGATATGCGCTTGCGGCCTTTCGGTGATAGCGGTCCCTTAGTGTTGAGTTTTGCAGCCCTCGAAGATTATTACCAAGAGCAAGGACGTGAGTGGGAACGCTATGCGATGGTAAAAGCGCGCCTAATGGGCACAGCACACTCCCCCTATAACGAGGAACTGCAACAACTGCTACGCCCTTTTATCTATCGCCGCTATATCGATTTCAGCGCAATTCAATCATTACGGACGATGAAAGGTAAAATCCACCGGGAAGTCAGGCGTCGTGGTTTAAAAAATAATATTAAATTAGGCGCGGGTGGGATCCGCGAGTGCGAATTTATCGTCCAGGTCTTCCAACTTATTCGCGGGGGCAGGGAGCGTGCTCTGCAAACCCGATCATTTTTAACTGCGTTACAATCAATCGAAACCTTGGGGTTACTTCCCAGAGAACAAGCCCAGGCGCTGCATTCCGGTTACCTTTTCTTGCGACGACTCGAAAACCTTCTGCAAAGCATCGGTGACCAACAAACGCAAACTTTGCCGGAAGACGATTTAAATCGCCAACGCCTAGCCTGGGCGATGGGGATGGAACAATGGTCCTTATTGGTCTCGACCCTCGACCGAGTGATGCAGGAGATCCATGTCATTTTCGTGGAGCTTATCGGTGAAGAAGAGGCTCGTACCGAAGAGGCCCCAGAGCATTACACGCAACATTGGTGGTTAGAGGCCCCGGACCTCGAGGAGTTACAGGGCGCAACCCCCCAGTTAACCGCCGAGCAGCAACAGCAATTATTGACTTCATTACAACTCTTCCAACACGATATTAAACGGCGAACGGTGGGACCGCGAGGACGTCAGGCACTTGACCAGTTAATGCCCGTTATTTTGGCTGAGGTCTGTCCCCGCGTGGACGCAGCGGCGACGTTTTCTCGGTTAGCCGAAGTGTTACTCAGTGTTGCCAGTCGCAGCACTTACCTTGAATTATTTATTCAACACCCCGGTGCTCTAAAGCATTTGGTGAGATTATGTGCCGCGTCACCGATGGTGGCGACGGAGCTTGCTCGCCACCCCTTACTGCTCGACGAGCTGTTAGATCCTCAGACCCTCTATCAACCCGCACCGAATAACAGTTATCGAGAAGAGCTCCGTGAATACCTATTGCGGATCCCTCAAGAGGATGAGGAGCAGCAGGTAGAAGCCTTGCGGCAATTTAAGCTCACCCAGCAGTTACGTATTGCTGCGGCAGATATTGCCGGAACCTTGCCGGTAATGAAGGTAAGCGATCACTTAACTTGGCTGGCCGAAGCCTTATTGGAAGTGGTAGTTTGGCAGGCTTGGCAATTGATGGTACAGCGCTATGGCCGTCCCAATCATTTTACTGCAGAGCAGGGGCCAGGTTTTGCGGTGGTGGGATACGGAAAGTTAGGCGGCTGGGAACTGGGATATCGTTCCGATTTAGACTTAGTCTTTTTGCATGATTGCCCCGCCGATACGGTCACCACTGGCGAACGCAGTATAGAAGGGCGGCAATTTTATTTGAAGATGGCACAAAGGATTATCCATCTTTTTAGCACTCGAACCGCTTCCGGTATTTTATATGAAGTCGATGCGCGTTTACGGCCATCGGGCGCCGCGGGTATGCTAGTCACCACCTTCGAAGCGTTCGAGGATTACCAACGTCAAGAAGCCTGGACATGGGAGCATCAGGCACTGGTTCGTGCACGAACGGTATTCGGTGAACCTGGGCTGCAACAGAAGTTTGCGCAAATCAGACAAAGCATCCTCTGTCGTCCCAGAGAGGTTGGCCAGCTTACGACGGAGGTGGCGGAGATGCGTGAGAAAATGCTTAAGCATTTAGGCAATAAACATCTACCGAAATGGGATATCAAAGCCGATCAAGGCGGGATTATCGATATTGAATTCCTCGCACAGTATTGGGTGCTAAGGTTTGCCGCGGAGCACCCCAACTTAACGCGCTGGTCGGATAACGTGCGGATCGTCGAAATGTTAGCTCAGCAGGGAATTTTAACTGAACAGAGCGCTCAGGCCCTTACTCAAGCTTACATCACTCTGCGTGACACGCTTCATCATTTAGCGCTGCAGGGCGATGATGGCGTGGTGGACGAGCAGGCATTCTTACCACAGCGTTCGGTTACGCGAACGACTTGGCAGCAGTGGTTAGAGCCGGAAAAGTAGGGCGTTACAGTGAGCACCGCCATTCTGAATGGGCTGTGGTATGATAGGCGGAAAATGTTAAACAAATCGAGCTTGGAGTTGCTGGCATGAAGGTTTCACTGCCTGAATTTAATCGTGCAGGAGTATTAGTGATTGGCGATGTAATGCTTGATCGCTATTGGTACGGACCAACACAAAGGATTTCCCCGGAAGCCCCAGTTCCTGTCGTCAAAGTTGATGAAGTGGAACAGCGTCCTGGTGGCGCAGCCAACGTTGCAATGAATGTTGCTTCACTGGGTGCGGCATCACGCATCATCGGTTTAACGGGTGAAGACGAGGCGGCTGAACAGCTTAATACGGCATTGGCGCAAGTGGGCGTCGATTGCCAGTTTGTGGCACTCGCGACCCATCCTACGATCACCAAGTTAAGGGTACTTTCCCGTAATCAGCAACTCATCCGATTGGATTTTGAAGAGCCATTCGATCGGCAACAGAGCAAGAAAATTGCCGAGCGCATGCCCCTTGCCCTCGATAATGTCGGTGCGGTGGTTTTATCGGATTACGCTAAAGGCGCACTAGCGGATATTCAACCGCTGATCACGCAAGCGAGAGAGGCAGGCATTCCCGTGCTTATCGACCCTAAAGGTCACGATTTTTCACGCTACCGTGGCGCGACCTTATTAACACCGAATTTGTCAGAGTTTGAAGCGGTGGTGGGGAAATGTCATAGCGAACAGCAGTTAGTCGAAAAAGGGATGGCGTTGTTGGAAAGCTGCCAACTGAGTGCTCTATTAGTCACGCGTTCTGAGCAAGGTATGACGCTATTACAACCGAACAAGGCTCCACTACACCTTCCTACCCAAGCGCAAGAAGTGTTCGATGTCACAGGAGCGGGGGATACGGTAATCGGGGTATTAGCGGCCTCGTTAGCGAATGGCTGTACTTTGGAAGAGGCGAGTTTCCTGGCGAATACGGCAGCCGGGATTGTGGTGGGAAAACTCGGTACCTCCACCGTAACACCGATTGAGCTGGAAAATGTTTTGCATGCTCGCCCCGAAGACGGGTTTGGTATTATGAGCCAGTCAACCCTGCAGAAAGCTTTGGACGCGGCGCGTCAGCGTGGTGAGAAAATCGTCATGACCAATGGCTGTTTCGATATTTTGCATGCCGGCCATGTCTCCTATTTAACCCACGCCCGTAAGTTGGGTGACCGATTAATTGTAGCGGTAAATAGCGATGCTTCCACGGCGCGACTGAAAGGACCCACCCGTCCTATCAATAAACTCGAGAACCGGATGATTGTGCTAGGGGCCTTAGGGGCGGTCGACTGGGTGATCCCTTTTGAAGAAGAGACTCCACAGCGTTTAATCGCAGAATTGTTACCTGATTTGCTGGTGAAAGGCGGTGATTATCGTCCTGAAGAAGTAGCAGGTGGCGCAGAGGTCATCGCCAATGGTGGTGAAGTTCGGATTCTAAATTTTGAAGAAGGCTTATCGACCACCAATATCATCAAAAAGATCACGAGCCATTAGTCGATAATAAGACGTCGCCAAGAATAGGCGACGTCAACGCGATTAGTCGTGCTTCACGTCCGGTACGATCGGTGTTTCGTTAGAAACGTCTGCTGGGCTGACTTCTTGCGGTTCTGTGCCAGCGGCTTGTTTGCCTTCAAGTGCATCAAGGCGCTTCTCTAATAAAGCCAACTTCTCTCTGGTACGCACTAAGACTTGTGTTTGTACATCAAACTCATCGCGATTGACCAACTCCATACGGCTGAGCTGGGCTTGGAGCACTTGACGAATTTTCTTTTCAACGTCATCACCAAGATTACGAATTCCCTGAGGTAAGGAGTCTTGAACTTGGCGAGCGATTTGTTCAATTTTTTTTGCGTCAATCATAATTATTTCCCGAGGTTAACGCCGGAGTCACTCTGAGAATTCTGGCGTGCAGGCTGTAGGTCACTTAAGTGTAATCGCTAATCGGTTATGGCGAAACCTAATTTTCAGCACACGAAAAGCCAATTTTGGACTTAGCGCTTGATTGCGCATTGATAATTTTGCCGATATAGTGAAGAGGCTTATTCTCAGGGCGGGGCGCAATTCCCCACCGGCGGTAAATCAGTCATTCTGAAAGCCCGCGAGCGCTTTACCCATTGTGGTGAAGGTCAGCAGATCCGGTGCAAATCCGGGGCCGACGGTAATAGTCCGGACGGGAGAGGGTAAAGATACTGTTCCGATCACTACGATCTCTGCTGTATTACTACGTCTATCGACGTCACTCCTATGCCCTGATTCTGGTAATTTTATTAATATATATAGGATTTTTTACCATGAATCAGAACACACTTTTATCTGAATTCGGCACGCCAGAACAGCGTGTAGAGTTGGCCTTACAGGCACTTCGTGAAAACCGAGGCGTTATGGTTTTAGACCACGAAGATCGCGAAAATGAAGCCGACATGATTTTTGCTGCGCAAAGTATGACCGTGGAGCAGATGGCGCTAACCATTCGCCACGGTAGCGGTATTGTTTGCCTGTGCATCACTGAGCAACGGCGTAAACAGCTGGCGCTACCGATGATGGTTGAGCATAATTCGAGTGCCTACGGTACCGGATTTACGGTGACCATCGAAGCGGCTCAGGGGGTGACCACGGGTGTTTCTGCGGCTGACCGCTTAACCACTGTACGTGCAGCCATTGCTGATAATGCTGTTCCAGGTGACCTTAACCGTCCAGGCCATGTATTTCCTTTACGTGCGCGTGAAGGTGGAGTGCTAACCCGTGGTGGTCACACCGAAGCGACTATCGATTTAGTCAGACTCGCCGGTTATGCCCCAGCAGGGGTATTGTGTGAATTAACCAATGACGATGGCACCATGGCGCGTGCGCCGGAAGCGATTATTTTTGCTAAGCAGCATAATATGCCTGTAGTGACCATTGATGATCTGGTGGCATGGCGCCAACAGCATGATCAACAAAAAGCGGTCTAAGCTTACAGAATAATCGGTGGGCCTACTGCTATCGACTTAGGGCTAGTATTAGCTTTAGGTGGGTAGCATTAGGCCTTTATCATTATTAATATCACTACATTAGACATCTAAAAGATAAACCGCATGCCGACCGTCAAAGTAATGAAATCCCCTGCATAATATTTTCATGAGTGACGGGTTCGAGCAGGTAGTCGAGTCCACCATCTACTAGAAACAGTGTAATAATAAAAATAAAAAAGATATAGAGAAAATACGTTTTAAATAAAAAATGTTTTATGATGAATTTCTGAGTTGCAATCAGTATTTTCTTTATAAAATCAAACTCTTCTTTAGATATTGTCTTTAGCCAACGGTCATTAGCATCGTAGGTTTCTATTTTTAATAATCTCCCATACACACCTAACCGTATACGGGACCAATATTTACGTGGGTAATTTTCCAGCCAATAGAAGTTTGGATATTTTCTAAATCTTTTATAATGGTCATTATCTAACTTTTTAAAAATAGGTGAGGTTTTTTTATCATATATATGAATTATAATTAATAACGATATAATGGCTACGCCAATAATTAATTTATGGATACTCATCTTTTTTCTCGATTATATTATATAAAATATCACCCACCGATTCGCCAAAATAAGTGCCTGCTCCGGTTCCTATTATACTTAAGCCAACAGCGCAGCCTACAATATTCCAAGGCCCGGTAATTCCTAACGCAATACATATTGGTGCCCCCAAAGCCCCACCGGCAATACCCCCCGTAAATTTTCCTATCTCTCTAAATGTGGTCTGCTTACACTCGCTTACTCTCCCTACCGAGCAGGCATTATAGATTTCATTCGCCGAATACATCGCACTAAACGCAATACCTACGTAACCCTTTGTTTTAATTGGTTATGTTTTTTATATTTGTTGCAGCCCCTCTGAAGGTCGCTAGCGAAGAAGGGGCCCTGCGTAGTACTGGTACCCGGATTTTTATTGCCAGCAGCTCTGTTATCCAGTGTGAACATTGGTAGCTAAAATTATTGCCAAGGTGCTATCAACTCACGCAACGCTTTGCAGAAAGCTTCAAAAGCCCAGCGGCTGGTACGACCCGAGCGCGATAATTTTAATATCTTCCTTTTACGATAACCTGGACCAATTAATTCATTACCTACAGATGAATGGCCACAGCAGAGAGGTCCTAGTTACATCACCGACACGGCGACTTTTGTGCAGCATTAACATGGCAATTAGTCCACGGCCAACTAAATAATAAACCGCATGCCGACCGTCAAAGTAATGAAATTCCCTGCATAATATTTTCATGAGTGACGGGTTCGAGCAGGTAGTCGAGTCCCCCCCCAAAGAGAAAAATAGCTATAGTGGCCAAGCCGATAGCGTAAAGAAGGCAACGACGAATTAACATTTCACGTAAAATTTTCTTTTGTAACTCTGCAGGCGCTTCTTTTATGAAATTATATTCTTCTTCTGAAACGTTACGGAAAAGTCGATGTTTAGGATTGTATTTTTTCTGTGTCAAAATCATTCCGTAAATCCCCCATTTCATTATTACAGAAGTAGAACCTCGGTAAGTGTCTAACCAGTGGAGTTGTTGAGGTATCGAAAATCTTTCAAAATAGAGTTTATCTAAAGAGCGGTATACCTCTGAATTAATTAAAATTAAGATAGCAGGGGAAGCGACCAATAAGATATACAGTGAGTATACCCAGAACATATTATCCTTCAAAAGATTCATAAATATCATTACCGATTGATTCGCCCAAGTAACCGCCGCCAATTCCTATTAACGTTCCTAAGGTAATAACACAGCCTGCAGTAGCGTATACATTCGGAAAGAGCCCGATACAGATACGCATCCCCAAAGCCCCACCAGCAATAACCCCCGTAAATTTTCCTATCTCTCTAAACGTGGTCTGCTTACACTCGCTTACTCTCCCTACCGAGCAGGCATTATAGATTTCATTCGCCGAATACATCGCACTAAACGCAATACCTACGTAACCCGTTGTTTTCATTATTTTGACGAGCTTACTGGCATTGTTTAGATGTGTCGCATAGCCAGGGATTTCGGTGGTCCCCGATTTTTTCCAGTGATGGACGATTGATTTAGACGAGAGTCGTAAAGCGGACTTGATTTTTTGATCTTGGGGTAGGTCGAACACTTGGCGTAAAAATGAATGCTTGAGTAACGTATCGAGTTCGGAAAAAAGAACCCCACGGCGTAAATAATAGGCCTCACCCCCCAGAGCAGTGTTGCCCACATAAGTCGATTTATATAATTGGTCGATTTGATTTAAAATTTTATTAATTTTGGTGAAGTAGACTTCACCAACCGTACCCGTGATACCAACACCTGTTGAGGCAATAGAAGAAAAATGTGACAGAGTGGCGTAATGATCAAGGAAAAAATCGCGGTTAATCCCTTCGTTTTGAACCGCCTCTAAGGCGAGTTGGGCAGTCTTTTGGGCGGTGATCAACTGAGCTAGTTCTTCCTCATAAGGGTACTCAGGATCGGCAAGTATTAAAATACTTCCTGCCTTAATGACGCTATCGTCCGGGCCATTCAATTTTCTAAATAAGTCTATGGCTTCTGAAGGTGACTTATCCGTAAATATCTCATTCACTAATTCGCTTAGTATCGCGTCTCTATTGGCGATCATAAAACCAAGTGTGTCTCTTTGCTCTACTAACTCGTTGCCATTAATTATCTTTATCAGAGCACTAACCTTCCCTTCATCGTGAAAGTCGATAGTGCAGGATAACGCCTTAATATTGATAACAGAGAGGCTATGTAAAGAGAGCGATGTATGGCCTGGACTGATGGTACAATTATCAAGCGATAAGAGAGATTCCCCATCGGAAAACGTTTGATCCGTTCCCCAATAGCCTAAGTCATCGTCGACAAAGTCTTCTTCAGCGTCCATCCTGACCCACTCACAGAACTTAACAAAGCTAGAATAGGAATCAGTGCTGTAACTGGAAATACTGACATCGTAACTTTTCATCTCACCGTAGAGAGTGTGGTCAGTAAAAAATCTCAGCACAATATCATCCCTATTTTCCTCAGCGATCGCACTTGAAAAGGTAAAGTCTATGGAGGCTTTAAAGCTCTCTATGTTGACGCTGAGGTAGGGGGGGAAATCGCCAAATTCATCAGGTTTATGTTTAATAAATGACGCATCAGTGTCTAAGGTCGTCGCATAGCTAAGGGAACGGCTATCGCTATATAAATGGTTATAGGGATTGAATTCGCCATTGCTCTGGTCAGTTTCATCATGACGATTGTAATAATCATCTATCTCTTTTGTAAGTTTCTCTTCTTCAGTAATCAGTTCCTGTAAAGTACCCTTTAGAATCTGTAATTCATCTGTTTCTTCTACAATTTCAGACTGACTTTCCTGCCACTCATCGATGATATATTCTACGTCATACCTTTTATCCCTTATTTTATTTAGTTGATCATTGGCTTTATTTACATTAAAAAAATAACTCGAAATTGTAATTTCAAATCCTATTATTCCCTGATTACCTGCATCCAAAAGAGGCTTTTTAGTTATGTTCATAATCACTCCTTGATTAGCTCAGCTTTTTATACCCATTTATAAAGAGCAATTTTACTAGACAGGTCTCAATAAAGGAGGTCGAAATTTGTTCAATATCAAAATTTCGTTAATAAATAATAAATCCACCCAAAAAACCGATATTCAATTTTTTTGAAAATGATCATCACTACTCGCTAGGTGTGTTTTTTATTTAGCGGCGTATCCTAGGCTCAAATTATTTAAAATAGGATATTTATTATGACTCCGCGCATGCCAGCACTGTTTCTTGGCCATGGCAATCCCATGCATGCCATTCAAGAAAATCGTTATACCGACGTATGGCGGCAACTCGGGGAACAATTGCCTCGACCTAAAGCAATCCTCGTTATTTCGGCACATTGGGTGACGAGAGGCACAGCCGTGACGGCGATGAGCCACCCTAGAACGATCCACGATTTTGGCCAATTTCCTCAGGCGTTATTCGATATGCAATACCCTGCGGCGGGTGATCCGCCATTAGCGGAAAAGGTTAAACAACAACTTGGCGCGTCGAATATAAAGCTGGACCATCAATGGGGGCTGGATCACGGCACCTGGGGGGTACTGGTAAAAATGTATCCTAAAGCTGATATTCCTGTGGTGCAATTGAGCCTGGATGCCGCGTTATCGCCTGAAGAACACTATCAGCTGGGTCAACAATTGTCTTCGCTTCGCGACGAAGGCGTACTATTACTGGCGAGTGGCAATACTGTGCATAATTTATCAATGGCGCGCTGGGGAAAAGAGGGCGGTATCTATCCTTGGGCGGAAGATTTTGATCAGCGAGTGCAAGAGGCTTTAGGATCTGCAACCGGCGACAGCCATCATCCTTTAGTCGACTATATGCAGTTTCCCGGCGCACAGCTGGCCAATCCGACCCCTGAACACTTTCTACCTTTATTGTATATTTTGGGCGCGGCACGTGCCGATGACCAAATAACAGTACCCGTGACGGGAATGGATATGGGCAGTATTAGTATGACAAGTGTATTAGTGCAGTGAGAGACCAAGCTAACGTTGGCAAATTCTGAAGACTTTGCCAACGTTATCATCTAATTATCCGCGAAACGGATTCCCTGCACGAGGCGTACTGGTTGCAGAGGTAGACGAATGAGTCACCGGAGCCGTTGAGTTTAATGATGCTTGTTGCGTCCGTACCGGTGCTACACCATCGGCGCGGTTATCTTGTACTGGATTATCCGGCGCAACCGCTTGTGGAGAGGTTGATACATCCTTACCTAAGGTACTGTTTAACGCGATAATATCTTGCTCGTTAAGGGTGCCTAACGCGTATTTGATATTGATTTGGTTAATCAGATAGCCGTAGCGTGCATCGGAGAGCTGTTGCTTGGCGTTATACAACGTGGTGGTCGCATCTAACACATCAACAATGGTACGGGTACCAACTTGGTAACCGGCTTCCATCGCATCAAGAGAGCTTTGCGCTGAAACCACCGCTTGGCGGTAAGCATCGATACTGCTGATGGACGCATTAACATTGTTAAACGATGAACGAACGGTTTGTACCGCTGAACGGTGCGCGCTTTCTAATTTCTCGCTAGAGCTAACGAAGCTGTACTCAGCTTGTTTCACCTGAGAGGTTACCGATCCACCGGTATACAGCGGGATAGATAAGCTGACACCGACTTGATTATTCCCCCCGATAGAATCTTGGGTAGTAGAGGTAGTGTGAGCGCGATAACCTTGATACTTGGTATTAGTCAGCCCCGTCGAGGCATTTAAGCTCAGAGTTGGCATGTGGCCAGTTTCATAATAACGAATTTGCTCACGCGCCAAGTCTTTTGACAGACGTGCGGAAAGCAACGACAAGTTATGGTTTTCAGCTTTGGTCAGTAAGGCATCGATAGGCTGCGGTCTTTCCGTTTTAAACCGGCCAATATCAAGTGAAGACAGGGAGAGGTAACTATTTCCAGTGACCTGACGCAGTGCCTCCATCTTATTATCGATATCATTACGTGCAGTGACCTCACTCGCTAATACGCTGTCGTATTGGGCACGAGCATTTTGCACATCGGTAATAGCCACCAGTCCAACATTAAAACGTTGAGTGGTTTGATCGAGTTCGCGGTAAATCGATTGTTTCTGCGCTTCGACATACGAGAGCGTATCAATCGCATTAAGCACATTAAAGTAGGCGGTTGCGGTGTTTAAAATAAGATCTTGTTGCGCGACTTGGTAAGTCACATCTTGGATCCCTGCGGTTTTCTCTTGCAGAGTCAACGCGCGCCATTTCGACATATCAAAAATGGTTTGTGATAACTGTAAGGAACCGGCCCAAGCATTGGAACGTACACCGCTATTATCGCGATAACCACTATTGAAAGTGTAGTCCCCCCCCAGTCCCAGCTGCGGAAGTAATGGGCTACGCGATTCATTAATTTTTTCAAACGCAGCATCACGATCGGCCGCTGCACTACGTAAATCAGGATTGGTATCACGTGCTTGTTGATAAACTTGTAATAAGTTTTCAGCGTGGCCTAAATGACTGAAGCCAGCTAAGCTCAGACCAACGAGTACGGGGAGCAATTTTTTCATTTGCGTTCCTTTGTGTTGCAGCGAAATTGCAAAAATAAAGTTGTCAGGTCAAAAAATTTTTCGAATTGTACCAGACAGACAGAATGAAATAAGTTGGCTGAACGTGCCTTACTTGGCGCGTTAGCGTAAAATATTGACTTAATAGCCCAGTTTTCTAGTAAAAATCGTCCTAGGACATTGGAACCACTCTACATCCGAGGTCTATTATATGTGCAAAAAGCCAAAATCTCCCACCCAATTTACACGCGATGATGTTGAAATTTTGCACCAAGAACCCATGTATAAGGGATTCTTTTCAATCGTTAAATATCGATTTCGACATCGGCTCTACGCTGGGGGCATGAGCGAGCCTGTCGTGCGTGAAGTATTTCAACGTGGAAAAGCGGTCGTTTTACTCCCTTATGATCCCGTTCGTGATGAAGTGGTATTAATTGAACAGATTCGCATTCCTGCTCTAGAGTCTGGGAAAACACCATGGCTGATTGAATTAGTCGCGGGTATTTGTGAGGCGGGAGAGTCGGATGAGGATGTGGCCCGTCGTGAAGCGCAAGAAGAGGCCGGTCTAGACATCGGGCGTACTAAGCCTCTACTCAGTTATTTATCCAGTCCAGGCGGTAGCAGTGAGAGGCTAGCGATATTTATCGGCGAGGTCGACGCGACCAAAGCAGAAGGGAATCATGGGTTAGCGAGTGAAAACGAGGACATTTTAGTCAGAGTAGTGAGTCGTGAACTCGCTTATCAGTGGGTCGAGTCGGGAATTATCGATAATGCAGCCTCTATTATCGCCCTCCAGTGGCTCGCCCTACATCATGAGCAAATACGTAATGAGTGGTTATCTTCATGAAACAGCAATACACCCCCAATTTTCCAGAAATGATGCGCTTAAATGAAACAAACTATGCGCAATTACGGAGATTGATCCCAAGAGAAGAGGTAGAAGGAGCCGCCTTGACCTACCAAGTGAATGGCATCCACTATCAAGTGGTGATCGAGGAATCGACTCGTTACACCACCCGCGTGATGATTAAACAAGTCGCGCCAGTCGTCAGTTATTGGCAATTGCCGTCGATGTCTGTACGGTTATACCATGATGCGATGGTTGCAGAAGTGTGTTCGACACAACAGATCTATCGCTTCAAAGCACGCTATGATTACCCGAATCGGAAACTGCATCAACGTGATGAAAAGCATCAAATTAATCAGTTTCTCTCTGAATGGCTACGGTATTGTCTGGTGCAAGGTGTGATGGCAACGCCGCTGCCTGAGATGTGAGACAATAGTAATTTCAACGCGGATAAAAGGTGAGTTTTAGTGAATTCTTTAGTGCCAGAGATCGCTGATAATCGGAGCATCCGGCTCCTACAACTCACTGATATGCACCTCTTTAAAACCCCACAAGAGAGTCTATTAGGGGTCAATACATGGCAAAGCTACCAAGCGGTAATAGACGCGGTTATCGCTGAACAACGTCAAATCGATTTGATTATTGCCACGGGTGACCTCGCCCAAGATCATAGCCCTGAGGCCTACCATGCTTTTGCTAAAGGTATTCGTCGATTACAGAAGCCCTGTGTATGGTTACCCGGTAACCATGACTTTCAGCCGGCCATGGTTAAAACCTTGGCAAGTGAAGGGGTCTGTGATCAAAAATCCGTGCTACTTGGCGACCAGTGGCAGCTTCTACTGCTCGACAGCCAAGTGCATGGTGTTCCCCATGGCTTGCTCAGCGACTATCAGCTGCAATGGTTAGGCGATGCATTGGCTCGGCATCCGCAGCGTCACACCATTATTTTGCTCCATCATCATCCTATTCCCTCGGGGTGTACGTGGTTAGATACTCACAGCCTACGTAATTCGCATCAATTAGCCGAGGTGTTGCAGGATTATCCGCTCGCCAAAACGGTGGTGTGTGGCCATATTCATCAAGAGATGGATGACCTTTGGCAGGGCCGGCGTGTGCTGTCCACGCCCTCAACCTGCGTACAGTTTCGTCCGCAATGTACCGGATTTACTATCGATAACCAGTCGCCAGGATGGCGTTGGCTTGAGTTGCGCCCAGACGGAGAGGTAGTGACTGAGGTGCAACGTCTCTTCGGCCCACAATTTCAGCCCGATTTTCATTCTGAAGGGTATTAACGATGCCGACATTGCTGTATCTCCATGGCTTCAATAGTTCGCCTCGCTCTGAAAAAGCCGCTCTATTAGCCAGTTGGTTGGCGGAAAATGCCCCAACCATTCATTTGCACGTCCCAGAACTCCCTGCGACGCCAGAGAATATTTCGACGTTTTTAGAGGTGCAACTTGCGCAGTGTAAACAGCGCCCAGTTGGAATAGTCGGATCATCGTTGGGAGGATATTATGCAACATGGTTGTCACAACGTTATGGTGTTCCTGCGGTAGTGATCAATCCTGCAGTGAGGCCCTTTGAGTTATTATTGAATTTTTTAGGCGATAACCAGAATCCATACACAGGGCAAAAATATGTGTTAGAGTCTCGCCATATAGACGATTTAAAGACGCTTGAAGTGACCCGGTTAATCGAGCCTGAACTGCTCTGGTTACTGCAACAAACCGGCGATGAGGTGTTAGAGTATACTCAAGCCGTTGCTTACTATTCAGCATGCCGTCAAACGATTGAACAGGGGGGAAACCATGCTTTTATCTCTGTCGAGCGTCACTTTCCATCGATAATCGAATTTCTTGGTTTAACGCGTTGTTAACCACTCACACTGTATAAACGAAAGAAGATAATGACTCAATCAAGTTATAACGCTGCCGATATCGAAGTTCTCACCGGACTTGAGCCAGTACGACGTCGCCCCGGTATGTATACCGACACTGTTCGTCCTAATCACTTGGCACAAGAAGTGATTGATAACAGTATCGATGAAGCGCTAGCGGGACATGCTAAGCGTGTTGAGGTCATTCTCCATGCCGATCAATCACTGGAAGTGATCGATGATGGACGAGGAATGCCGGTTGATATCCATCCCGAAGAGGGCGTGCCAGCAGTAGAACTGATTCTTTGCCGTCTGCATGCGGGGGGTAAATTCTCCAATAAAAACTATCAGTTTTCCGGTGGCTTACACGGTGTGGGTATCTCAGTCGTTAACGCCCTCTCTACCCGCGTTGAAGTCACGGTCAAGCGTGGGGGCGAAGTCTACGATATGGCCTTCGAGAATGGCGATAAGGTCCAAGACTTAGTCGTCACCGGTACGGTCGGTCGTCGTAATACAGGGACGCGCGTTCATTTCTGGCCTGATAGTCATTTTTTCGATACGCCAAAATTTTCCGTCAGCCGCCTGAGTCATCTTCTAAAAGCGAAAGCCGTACTTTGCCCGGGTGTCGAAATTGTTTTTAAAGACAAGGTCAACGATAGCGAACAACGCTGGTGCTATCAGGACGGTCTTACCGACTACTTACGTGAAGCGGTTAATGGCCTTCCCGTGTTACCCGAGGAGCCTTTCGTTGGGTCGTTTTCCGGCGAGACGGAAGCGGTTGACTGGGCGCTAGTGTGGTTACCTGAAGGTGGGGAACTGCTAACCGAAAGTTACGTTAACTTGATCCCGACTATGCAAGGGGGCACTCACGTTAACGGGTTACGCCAAGGTCTGTTGGACGCAATGCGTAACTTTTGCGAGTACCGAAATATTCTGCCGCGCGGGGTGAAACTCTCCGCCGAGGATATCTGGGATCGTTGTGCCTATGTGTTGTCGGTAAAAATGCAGGATCCACAATTTGCAGGGCAGACCAAAGAGCGTCTATCCTCGCGTCAATCCGCCGGTTTTGTGGCTAACGTTGTGAAAGATGCGTTCAGTTTATGGTTAAATCAGAACGTACAGATTGCTGAGCAACTGGCAGAACTGGCGATTGCTAGCGCACAACGACGTCTGCGTGCGGCCAAAAAAGTGGTGCGTAAGAAACTGACCAGTGGGCCGGCATTACCCGGAAAACTAGCCGACTGTACGGCGCAAGACTTGTCTCGGACCGAACTGTTTCTGGTCGAGGGCGATTCTGCCGGGGGATCCGCAAAACAAGCCCGCGAGCGCGAATTCCAAGCGATAATGCCTCTTAAGGGAAAAATTCTTAATACATGGGAAGTCTCTTCTGATGAAGTGTTGGGATCTCAAGAGGTGCATGATATTTCGGTGGCGATCGGTATCGATCCAGACAGTGAAGATTTAAGCCAACTGCGCTACGGTAAAGTCTGCATTTTGGCCGATGCTGACTCTGACGGATTACACATCGCCACGTTATTATGCGCGCTGTTCGTTAAACATTTCAGAAACTTAGTGCGTAATGGCCACGTCTATGTCGCCATGCCGCCGCTGTACCGCATCGATCTGGGTAAAGAGGTGCATTATGCGCTGGATGATGATGAAAAGGAGGTCATCATTGATAAGCTTAGCCGTAAGCGGGGAAAAATTAGCGTACAGCGCTTCAAAGGCTTGGGCGAGATGAACCCATCACAACTGCGTGAAACCACCTTAGATCCGAATACTCGTCGTCTGGTGCAACTGACGATTAGCGATGAGGATGAGGCGGAAACCCTACGGGTTATGGATATGCTACTCGCGAAGAAGCGTTCGGAAGATCGCCGGAATTGGCTACAGGAGCAAGGAGATCAGGTCGAGATCGAACTCTGATCCCCAGAAGTATTACGCCTGGCCGAAGGTATCGGTCAGGTGTTTTTGATAGTCACGGATATAGGTCGGGACATCAGGACGTTTAATCACATCGTTACAGATAAAGGTTGGATGTGCGGTCATCCCTAAGAATTGGAAGGCCTTGTGTGTGTGCAGGTAAACACCGTCGACGCCGACACCTTCGAAGAACTGTTCTTTATCGGTAAATGCCTGCAGCGGCGCGTTCCAAGTCAATGATAGCAGGTAGTGTTTGCCCTGCAACAGGCCACCAGAACCATAATGTTTTTCGCTATTGTCGCGACTGCGTCCATCATTGGCATAAAGGCGTCCGTGTCCGAAGGTAAACACTTCGTCGATGTATTTCTTTACCGTCCATGGCTCGCCCATCCACCAGCCTGGCATCTGCAGAATAAGGCTATCGGCAGCGACAAACTGTTCAATCTCTTGTTCAATATCATAGTCATCGGTCACACGCACTTTAGTCACTTTGTGACCCAGAGCGTTGAGTGTCTCTTCCGCGGTGGTGGCCAAGGTATGGTTGAGTTCACCTTGCGAGTGGCCGAAGGTGGTCCCGCCATCAATAATGTGGATGTGGCTCATTAGTCTTCTCTCATGTCAAATTAGGGGAGTTGTCCTCAAGAATTATCCACAATTTACGCGCAGATAATTAACGCTCTATGCGGTAGCGGCGCAGAGCAAAATCAGAGTTATTGTGACTAACGATGTCTAATAAGGTACTATCGCGGGCAAATAATCCCGCCAGAAATAGGTATCCCGGGAGTGAAGTGAGGAATAATTCATGAGTGTAATCACGCAGGACGGCGTTGAGCGCCGCGCACTACACGAATTTACTGAGAATTCTTATCTCAATTATTCGATGTATGTCATTATGGATCGCGCATTGCCTTATATTGGAGACGGCCTTAAACCGGTACAGCGTCGCATCATTTATGCGATGTCAGAATTGGGTCTCAATGCTAGCGCAAAATTTAAAAAATCGGCGCGTACTGTCGGTGATGTGCTCGGTAAGTACCACCCCCATGGCGATAGCGCCTGCTATGAAGCCATGGTACTCATGGCGCAGCCATTTTCCTATCGTTATCCACTGATCGATGGGCAAGGTAACTGGGGGGCGCCAGATGATCCAAAGTCCTTCGCTGCCATGCGTTACACCGAGTCGCGACTCTCTAAATATGCTCAAACATTATTGGCTGAACTAGGGCAGGGCACGGTCGATTTCATTCCAAACTTTGATGGTACGCTGGAACAGCCGAAAATGCTGCCTGCGCGCTTACCGAATATCCTGCTAAATGGTACTACCGGTATTGCGGTGGGAATGGCCACGGATATTCCGCCACATAATCTGCGCGAAGTGGCTCAGGCGACCATTGCTCTCATCGATAAACCCGAGACCTCTTTAGAATCACTATTAGATATTGTTCAAGGTCCGGATTTTCCGACGGAAGCGGAAATCATCACACCACGTAAAGAGATTCGCAAAATTTATGAAACCGGACGCGGCAGTATCCGCCAGCGCGCCGTCTGGCAAGTAGAGGATGGTGAGATCGTCGTCACTGCGTTACCTCACCAAGCCTCTGGATCTAAGGTGTTGGAACAGATCGCGACCCAAATGCGTAATAAAAAGCTACCGATGGTCGAGGATCTCCGCGATGAATCTGACCATCAAAGCCCGACACGCATCGTCATTGTGCCGCGTTCAAATCGTGTCGATAGTGAAGCATTGATGAATCACCTCTTTGCCACGACCGATCTAGAAAAGAGCTATCGTGTTAACCTGAATATGATTGGCTTGGATAATCGTCCAGCCGTCAAGAATCTTCGAGAAATTCTTAGTGAGTGGCTAACGTATCGACGCGATACCGTGCGTCGTCGATTGTCATATCGTTTAGAAAAAGTGTTAAACCGATTACATATTTTAGAAGGCCTTCTTGTCGCGTTCTTGAATATCGACGAAGTAATCGAAATAATCCGTAATGAGGATGAGCCTAAGCGTGCGTTAATCGCTCGGTTTGGATTAAGTGAGACACAAGCAGAAGCTATCCTCGAATTGAAATTACGTCACCTCGCCCGTCTTGAAGAGATGAAGATTCGAGGTGAGCAGCAAGATCTAGAAAAAGAGCGCGATGAGTTACAAGCGCTATTAGCGTCAGAACGTAAAATGAATACGTTATTGAAGAAAGAGTTACAAGCGGATGCCAAACTCTATGGCGATGATCGTCGCTCACCTCTGCAAGAACGTAGTGAGGCTAAAGCAATCAGCGAAACAGATTTAGTCCCTTCCGAACCGGTCACCATTGTCCTATCACAAATGGGGTGGATACGCGCTGCGCGGGGTCACGATATTGACCCAACGGGACTGAGCTATAAAGCCGGAGATAACTACTTAGCATCGGCCAAAGGTAAAAGCAATCAACCCGTTAGCGTGATTGACTCGACTGGTCGTAGCTACACCTTAGATCCGAGTACGCTCCCTTCAGCGCGAGGGCAGGGTGAACCGATCACCGGTAAAATTACGCCGCCACCTGGGGCAACCGTGCAACAGGTGCTGATGGAACCGGATGAAACTAAGTTGCTCATGGCATCGGATGCCGGTTACGGCTTTATCTGTACTTTTGCAGATTTACAATCAAGGACTAAATCCGGTAAAGCCTTGCTGACATTACCTGATCAAGCGAAGGTCATGACGCCACAAGTTATTGATCCGGCCAACGATCAGCTGTTAGTCATTACCGAAGCGGGTCGAATGCTAATGTTCTCCGTCAGCGATCTGCCGCAATTATCGAAAGGAAAAGGGAATAAAATTATTTCCATTCCAAGCGCCGATTTCGCGGCAGGAAAAGATAAGCTGTTATGGCTACTTTTACTGAATGAAGAAAGTAGCGTTACGCTCTACGTCGGTAAACGTAAACTGAAACTCCGTAGTGAAGAGTTACAGAAATTTAAAGCAGAGAGAGGCCGCAAAGGGACATTATTACCGCGAGGATTACAACGTATTGATCGCGTCGATATTGAATAATTGTCTTCACTTTGCAGAATGAACAAAGCTTGGGTAAGGGAAGGGGTATCGCGTAAAGGGCTTTAGGCTTGAGCGATACTATCCTTGAATGAAGAATATTTAAGGAGGGGAGTGAGTGCATTCTCCTTATTTGAGGGCAATATGCTGTTAATTTTACGAGCGATCATCGTCGTCGTGTACTCTATTCTGGTCTGTTTAGTCGGCTGTATATGGTGTCTATTTTCGCCACGCAATCCACGACATGTGGCGACCTTCGCCCATATGTTTGGTAAATTAAGCCACGTATTTGGTATTACGCTTGATATTCGTAAGCCTGCCGGAATTGAAGAAGTCGGTAACGCGATTTATATCGCTAACCATCAAAATAACTACGACATGGTGACTGCGGCGAATATGGTGCAAGCCCCGACGGTCACTGTCGGTAAAAAGAGCCTAGCGTGGATCCCTTTTTTCGGTCAATTGTATTGGCTGACGGGTAATTTACTGATTGACCGCGATAACAAGGCAAAAGCACACGGCAGTATTAACCAAGTTGTGGAACAACTGAAAAATGGCCGCGTGTCATTCTGGATGTTCCCAGAAGGGACACGTAGCCGTGGCCGTGGATTATTACCTTTTAAAACCGGCGCATTTCACGCAGCATTGGCGGCAGGGGTACCGATCATTCCCATAGTGGTATCGGACACTCATGACAAAATTAACCTTAATCGCCTGAGAAATGGGTTAGTTATTATCGAAATGCTACCGCCAATTGATACCACTCCTTTCCAAGATCAATCAGCAAGAAAGTTGACCAATTACTGTCGTGAAGTGATGCAGCAAAAATTGGATGAGTTAAACGCTGAAGTTGCACGTCGTGAAACAGACCGCGTTAATTAATTACGGCTTATACCAAGGCTCACACATTACCCTTTTGTTTAAGGTTACTCGTTAATGTCTTTAACTCGGCGCAAATTTATCCAGTATTCAGCGGTGGCGGCTGTCGGTCCCACTTTGCTTCCAAAAGCGGTCTTTGCTGCAGATGATGAGGGGAGTAATCCGCTCTATATTCCGCCGTTAATCGAATCACGCCGCGGACAGCCCATATTCCTAATGATGCAAGAGGCACATTGGGCGTTCAATGGTCGTAATCAGGCTGACTGCATCGGCTTTAATGGTATGTATCTAGGGCCAACAGTGAAGGTCTGGAGCGGCGACGACGTTAAACTCATTTATAGCAATCGTCTGACAGAGTCTGTCTCGATGATGGTTAGCGGTTTGCATGTCCCTGGACCTTTGTCCGGCGGGGCACCGCGCTTGATCTCATCGGAAGTCGATTGGTCGCCAATTTTACCTATACGCCAACCGGCCGCGACGCTATGGTATCATTCCAATACTTCGCAGCATGCCGGTTCGCAAGTCTATCGTGGGCTTGCCGGATTGTGGGTAGTCGAGGATGAAGTGAGTAAGCAGTTACCACTGCCTAAGCATTATGGTGTCGATGACATTCCATTGATTATACAAGACAAGCGGTTAGATAATTTTGGCACACCCGTTTACGAAGAGAGTTCGACTCCTTTCCTTGGCGACACGCTGCTGGTCAATGGGTCGCAGAAACCCTATTTTAATGCTTCTCGCGGTTGGGTCCGCCTTCGCTTATTAAATGCATCAAATGCCCGTCGTTACCTATTGCAACTTTCCGACAACCGCCCTTTTACCGTGATTGCCGGTGATCAAGGGTTTATGTCTGCGCCGGTAACCACTACACAACTCTCTCTGGCCCCCGGTGAGCGTCGCGAAGTATTGATCGACCTGTCTGACGGTCATAACGTTTCCATTACGGCGGGAACCGAAGCGACAATTATGGAGAGAATTCGAGGCATCTTCGAACCTTCAACCGTGTTGACCTCAACCTTAGTATTAACGTTAAGACCGACAGGGTTATTGCCTCTAGTCACCGACAGTGTGCCGACCTCTTTAGTCTCAGCGCTTGAAACTGGCCTGACCAGTCAAAGCCGACAGATTCGTTTAAACGATTCTCCCGCCGGGATAAATGATAGGGCATGGGACGTTAAACGCGTGGATATGACTGTGCAGCAGGGGAGTTTCGAACGTTGGACGGTAGAAGCCGATCTTCCACAATCCTTCTCAGTACAAGGGGCGATGTTCTTAATTAAGAGTGTGAACGGTGCGCCGCCGATGGTCGAAGATCGGGGTTGGAAAGACACGGTTTGGGTAGATGGTAGCGTCGAATTGTTGGTAACCTTCCCTCAAACCTCTTCGGCACATTTCCCCTTCATTTATGGCAGTCAAACCTTAGAGCAGTTCGATCAGGGAGCCGTGGGCCAACTCTTGGTTCAACCCTCATCCACCTTGAATAGTGGCTACTAGTTAGGCCTCCCGATTGGGAGGCCTCTACTTTAGAGCTTCTCGAAGGTCTCTGGCTCAGGGCCGAGGCGCTTACCGCTGTCTAAAGAAGCAATTGCCTTCAATTCTTCTTTTTCCAGCTTAAAGTCAAATACCGCGAAGTTCTCGTCGATACGCTTGGGCGTGACCGATTTTGGAATGACGATTAAACCGCTATCTAAGTGCCAACGGATAACGACTTGCGCAGGCGTTTTCTGGTATTTTTTCGCCAGCGTTTGGATGATTTCTTGATCGAAAACACCCTCTCCCCCTTGTGCTAAAGGACTCCACGATTCGGTGTGGATCTTATGCAGGGCATTCCAAGTATGTTGCTGGCGTTGCTGAAATAACGGGTGTAACTCGATTTGGTTGACGACAGGCGTCACCCCTGTTTCACGGATAATGCGTTCCAGATGAGTCTCTTGGAAATTACACACGCCGATGCTTTTAACGAGTCCTTGGCGCTGCAGATCGATCATACCTTCCCATGCTTTAACATAGTTGTCCTGTTGTGGGCAGGGCCAGTGCATAAGATAGAGATCAACATAATCTAGCTGCAGCTTACGTAAACTGGTCTCTGCTGCGCGTTGCCAATCAGTCTGATCAGAATTCCACAATTTAGTGGTGATAAACAGGTCATCGCGAGCCAGTGAAGACGCTTGCAATGCTTGACCAACACCTTCTTCGTTTTTATAGATTGCCGCAGTATCGATAGAACGATAACCAGTATTCAGAGCGTGGGTGACAGCTTCTTGGGTTTGTTCAATCGAAGCTTGCCATACTCCCAAGCCAAGTTGAGGCATGGTACGACCATCGTGCAGCGTGACATCTAGTTGCTGAGACATTTTAGGCTCCTTCTCTCGATCAAATGATCACAAATAATGAGCCTAAGTGTAGACAATAAAGGCAGCTTGTGGGGCGAAAACACGCTTTTCGGAGTGTTTACACCCGTTCTTTCAGTCGGGCGAAGCCTCTCTCTAAATCTGCAATCAAATCCTGAGGGTGTTCTAATCCGATATGAAGTCGGATCAGTGTCCCAGTAAAGTCCAATTGACCGACGGGACGAATCGCAGCGATCTCCTCGGGTTGGTTAGCCAGAATCAATGACTCAAATCCGCCCCAAGAGTACGCCATACTGAAGTGGTCGAAATGGTCGAGGTAGTGGGCGAGCCTTGCAGGCTCCAACTTCTCATTAAGAATAAAAGAGAATAAGCCGCTACTCCCTGAAAAATCTCGTTGCCAGAAGCAGTGTCCAGGGGATTCAGGCAGGGCGGGATGATTCACTCGAAATACTTCATCTCGTTGACTCAGCCATTGGGCAATCTCCAGACTTGCCGTCTCGTGCTGTCGTAAGCGAACAGCGAGTGTACGTAATCCACGAGCCGTCACGTACGCGGTATCTGCATCAACCATCTGCCCCATTAAATAAGAGTTTTCTCTCAGTTGTTCCAAACAACGTTCATTCGCCACGGCGGTGCCAATCATGGCATCGGAATGGCCAACTAAGTATTTGGTCCCGGCTTGAATTGAGATATCTGCTCCCGCTTCTAAGGCCTTGAACAGGACTCCGGCAGCCCAAGTATTATCGACGATAACCACCGCTTGCGGAGCTATACGACGTACTGTCGCGATAAGGGCAGGAATATCTTGGACTTCCATGGTGATCGACGAGGGTGATTCTAAAAAGACGACCCGGGTCGTAGGACGCAGCCATTCGGCTATCTCTGCACCGGAAAGGGCGGGGAAATAGGTCGTTTCAACGGCAAGTTTCTTTAAAATCGTTGAGCAAAAATCTTGTGTCGGTTCATAGACGGATCCGCTTACCAAGATATGATCGCCCGCTTCAACAAAAGCCAGAATAGCATTTGCCACCGCGGCCGCACCGCAGGGATAGAGTACACAGCCCGCACCGCTCTCCAATTCAGTCATCGCATCTTGTAACGCAAAGTGGGTCAAGGTGCCGCGGCGACCATAAAAAAGCTCCCCTTTCGCTCGGCCAGCAGTGGCGATTTTCTTATCCGCTACCGTAGGGAAGACTAAGGAGGAGGCGCGTTGGATAACCGCGTTTACTGCGCCTTGCGTGTAACGTGGTTTGCGACCAGCACTAATGAGCGTCGTTTCAAAATGTTGCTTATCGGACATTACGATCCCCAAATCAGTAAAATTCAATTATGAGTAGAGTAAGCAGAGTTGATGGAAAAGGGGAGGGTTTTCTTAGGCTAAACAGTCATAACAGTATACTTACAACCTCTTAAAAAACTTAGCCCGATCTCTGGTTATAACTGGCTGTTTTTAGCGAATATTATTCGAGAGAGCTTTTTCATTATGTAAATAGTAATGATAACTACTATCAATAGAGTTTGCTTTTGGTATCATAGCGTCAATTGTTTTACGCAACAAACCGAGGCTAGAAGATGAGTGTGGTGACCAATAATCTGATGCAGACAGATTTATCTGTATTGGGCATGTACCAACATGCTGATATTGTTGTTAAAGTTGTAATGATGGGTTTGCTACTCGCCTCCGTTGCAACCTGGGCAATTTTCTTTGCAAAATACACTGAGCTAAGTGCTGCAAAACGTCGTCTTAACGCGGATCAGCTTGCCCTAAAAGAAGCTCGTACGCTTGATGGCGCAGGAAAAATTACGCAGCAATTTGCTAAAAATAGTCATGCGGCCATGCTTGTCGCAGAAGCGCTTGATGAACGCGTGTTGTCCGCGCAAAGCGATGACCAAGCGGGAATTAAAGAGCGTACGGTTTTTCGTTTAGAGCGCCAAGTTGCTCGGATTGGTCGCCACGCTGGCCGTAATAACGGTTTCTTGGCCACCATTGGGTCAGTCTCGCCCTTCATCGGTTTATTCGGTACGGTATGGGGGATCATGAATAGCTTTATCGGTATCGCTAAAACGCAAACAACTAACCTCGCGGTTGTGGCGCCTGGGATTGCTGAAGCGCTATTGGCGACCGCAGTAGGATTAGTCGCGGCCATCCCCGCGGTCGTTATTTACAACGTCTTTGCACGGATGATCGCCGGCTATAAAGCGTCTTTAGGCGACACTGCTGCACAGATTATCCTGTTACAAAGTCGTGATGCGGACCTGCAAAGCAGTCGTTACACGCCAATGACGCAAAATACGGCTACTCAAAAACTACGCGTAGGGTAATTGTCATGGCAATGCGACTCAATGATGAAGTAGAGGGCGACGGTGAAATGCATGAGATTAACGTCACGCCTTTTATCGACGTGATGTTAGTCTTACTTATCATCTTCATGGTGGCTGCGCCTTTAGCAACGGTCGATGTACGTGTCAATCTTCCTGCATCCACCAGCACGCCACAACCCAGACCAGAAAAACCGGTTTACCTGAGTGTGAAAGAAGGGAATCAGCTTTTCGTCGGCAACGATGCAGTCAGTAAGGAAGATCTGGTACAAAAAATAATTGCACAGACTCAAAGCAATAAAGAGTCCACAATCTTTTTCCAAGCAGATAAAAGCATCGATTACGCCACACTGATGAGTATCATGGATGACCTACGCAGCGCAGGTTATCTCAAGATAGGGCTAATGGGCTTAGAAAGCGCACCCAAATAACGGTCTATGGCATAAAACCATCCTCCTTCGGGAGGATTTTTTTTGCCAAGATGACTTTTGTTTATTAATTGTTATAATTTTTTTAATGAAAAGTTGATTTAATGGGGTTAAAAAGGGAGGACGGTTAGCCTTAAAAAAACAAAAAAAGTGAGAAATGTTGAATGAGTTATACAGAATCTTCCTCCAGGCCTTCGGCTTGGCAAAATGCGAAATCGATCTTCCGCGTGACAAGCGGTAACTTCCTCGAAATGTATGATTTCATGGTCTTCGGCTATTACGCCAGCGCCATAGCCAATACCTTCTTTCCGGGGAGCAACCCCTATGCCTCCTTGATGCTAACGCTGATGACCTTTGGTGCAGGGTTTTTAATGCGTCCTCTCGGTGCCGTGATCCTTGGCACCTATATCGATCAACACGGGCGACGTAAAGGATTATTGATTACCTTAGGGTTAATGGCTCTAGGTACCTTAACCATTGCCGTCGTCCCGGGTTACCACACCCTCGGTATTTTTGCGCCAATATTAGTATTGGTGGGCCGCTTACTACAAGGTTTCTCGGCGGGGGTAGAGTTAGGCGGAGTCTCCGTTTATCTTTCCGAAATAGCGCCCCCAGGGCGTCGGGGTTTTTTTGTCAGTTGGCAGTCAGGTAGCCAACAAATTTCAGTTATCTTTGCCGCATTATTGGGATTAGGACTGAATCATTTATTAGGCAAACAGGTGGTCTCCGATTGGGCATGGCGTATTCCATTCTTTATTGGCTGTATGGTGGTGCCCTTCTTATTTTATATTCGTCGTTCACTCGAAGAGACGGAGGCCTTTAAAGAGAGGAAACATCGTCCAGGGATGCGTGAGATTGCTCGATCAGTGTTACGTAACTGGGCATTGGTGATTGCAGGGATGTTTATGGTAGTGACCACGACGGTCATGTTTTACATGATTACCGCATTTACCCCAACGTTCGGTAAAGCGGTGTTGAACATGAGTGATCAGCAAAGCTTTTTAGTCACCTTATTCGTCGGCATCTCAAACCTATTTTGGTTACCTATTATGGGCGCGCTTTCTGATCGGCTAGGTCGCCGTCCTCTACTCATTATATTCACGGTATTAATGATTTTCACCGCGTGGCCGGTGTTGCGCTGGCTGGTGGCTACACCAACTTTCACCCATCTCATTGAAACCGAGTTGTGGCTTTCATTTCTCTATGCGAGTTATAACGGTGCGATGGTGGTTTGGCTGGCAGAGGTTATGCCCGCCGACGTTAAAGCGTCAGGATTTTCTCTCGCCTACAGTTTGGCTACGGCGTTGTTCGGTGGGTTTACCCCAGCGATATCGAGTTATCTAATTCATAGCACAGGTGACAAAGCAATGCCTGGAGCATGGTTAACCTTTGCGGCAATTTGCGGTTTTGTTGGATCGCTTTGGTTGGGATGGCTGGTTAAGCGTTATAACCGTTCAGTACGGTAGCATTATCAATTCCTTTAAGCAGCGGGTAGCCGGTTATCTGCTGCAAGTCAAATACATAAAATAATCTAATCATCATATTCTTAAAATATGTATTTACTGGCGTCTTAATCACGTAATATTGAGGTAATTAATCCTTTCTATGCTCGGTTAGAAGAAAAATCTGCCCCATTAGGACTTAGTAGGAGAGCCAGTTGGACACAATGAATATGATGCATGTTACGTGGGACAGCGGCTTAGTGCTCGCCTCTGTATTTATTGCGTTCCTCGCCTCTTTCTCTGCTTTAGATACTGTCGCCAGAGTGGCCGATAGCCGTGGAATGAAAGCCCTATTTTGGTTGATTGGCGGTGGGGCAGCGATGGGGATCGGCATTTGGTCGATGCATTTCATCGGTATGATGGCGATGCATTTTCAAATGCCCATGCGCTATAACCCGGGTGAAACGGTCTTCTCTATTATTGTTGCGGTTGTCGGTTCTATTATTGCGTTATGGGCGGTATTTCGACATAACCAATTTACGTTAACGAATCTACTTATTGGTTCGATAATCTTAGGGTCTTCGGTTATTGCGATGCACTATACCGGGATGGCTGGTCTGCGTATTAGCCAGCCGATTGTCTGGCATAAGACACCAGTCATTATCTCAATTATTATTGCTTATACCGCCTCTGCCGTCGCATTATGGCTGGCATTTAGGCTCCGTAATAACTATGCGGGAGTATTAAACCGTCGCTTTTTTGCGGCATTGATCATGGGTGCAGCGATAGCGGGTATGCACTACACCGGGATGTACGCCGCTCATTTTGAATCCACGATGCAGGTTTTACCAGGGGGGGTTGGCTCACAACGATTGATCATTTGGGTATTTATGTTCACCCTCATTATCTTAGGGAGTAACTTATTCGGGTCAATGATTGAGTCACAATTACGCGTATCTCGTATGACCACTAAACTTAAGCAGACCAATGAAGAGCTGCGCCAAATGGCGTTGCACGATCCGCTGACGACTCTCGCCAATCGCACCTTATTTGAAGATAAACTCAACGACTACATTCAAAGCGCTAAGTACAATTCATCAAGCTTCAGCCTGCTTTATATGGATCTCGATGGGTTTAAGATGGTGAACGACGCGTATGGCCACGATATCGGTGATAAGCTATTAGTTGAAGTGGCTAAGCGGCTTAATGCAGCGGTTAACCCTAGTGATATTTTGGCGCGAGTCGGGGGTGACGAGTTTGTTTTATTGTCTAATGCAAACTCAGAGATGGATGCCTCACTGTTAGCTGAAAAACTGGTCGCTGCTATTGAGCCTGAATTCCTCGTTGAAGCCTTTGAGCTGAGAGTCTCTTTAAGCATCGGTATTGCGATGTTTCCTGCGCATGGCATTGAAGCACGAGAGATGCTGTTTAATGCAGACTCGGCGATGTATCACACTAAGAACAGTGGACGTAACGGTTTCAGTATATACCAACCATCGATGAGTCCGATTGGTCGCAGTCAAGTACAGCTAAAAAATGAATTGTGGCGTGCTATTCATAACAATGAATTACGGTTATTTTATCAACCTAAACTAAATGTTACGTCTGGTGAGATCATTGGTTACGAAGCCTTGGTTCGCTGGCAGCATCCAGAACGTGGATTGAAAACGCCGGATAAGTTTCTGCCTATCGCCGAGCAAACGGGGATGATCTTGTTACTGGGCGAGTGGGTATTAAATGAGGCGTGTCATCAGCTGGCGATATGGCATCAACAAGGGGCAGATCATCTCTCCATATCTGTCAATCTCTCTGCTCAACAGTTTGAGCAAAAAAGCTTAATCTACTTAGTGACCAGAACGCTTGAAGAGTATCGTCTGGCCCCTAAGAAATTAATTTTGGAAATCACTGAAACGACGGCAATGCGTTATCCGCAAGAGAGCATTAAGATCCTCGAAGAATTGAAAGCGATTGGTGTGCAGGTGGCCATCGATGATTTCGGTACAGGGTATTCAAGCTTGCTCTATTTACAGAATATGCCTGCGACAGAACTTAAAATTGATCGCGCCTTTATCAATAGTATTGGTCATAAGGATACAGATCCTCAATTATTGTCGATGATTATCGAACTGGCGAAAAATATGAATTTAAATATTGTCGCGGAAGGGGTAGAAAGCGAAGAGCAACAAACCTATTTGGTCAATTTAGGCTGTGACGTGCACCAAGGCTACTATTTCAGTCGGCCAGTACCGCCTTCTGAAATCACCGTAGTAGCCAATAAGTATCCCGTGCGGGCCTAGAAGTTATTGCGGACCTCGTGTAGGTCCGCAACCGCACTTATGAGTTATGCGCAGTACCAGGGTGTGATTCTGCGTTCATGGCCGCTAGGTCTTTATCGATTAAGAACAGTCCATTCGAGCTATTCTCAAGCATTCCCAGTTTATCCAGAACCGTTTTGAATAACTTCTCTTCTTCATGTTGTTCGGCGACATACCATTGCAGGAAGTTAAACGTTGAATAGTCCTGCGACGTCATCGCGGCATGTGCTAGCTCATTAATTTTCTGAGTGATCAGCTGCTCGTGACGGTAGGTCAGAGTAAACAGGTCACTGACCGAATCAAACGTCACCGGAGGCGCCTCAATCGTACCCAGCACAGGCAATGCGCCTGCATCGCTTAGGTAGTTGAATAAGCGTTGCATGTGCTCCATCTCTTCACGCGAATGGGAGCGTAAAAAAGAGGCAGCGCCTTCAAGACCTTTATCGCTGCACCAGGCACTCATCTGCAGGTAAAGGTTGGCAGAGTAAAACTCAAGATTGAGTTGTTCGTTTAAGCGAGAAACCATATCAGGCGTCAGCATAGTTGTATCCCCAAAAGTAAAATCGGCTGTCTATGGTTAATAATTATGCACTATGCTTTCGAATAAATAAAGCGAAGAGGGAAAATAAATCCATTAAAATCAATTATTTAATAATAAAAATCATTCCAGATATTGAATGTAATTGTTAATCATTCTTAGTCCGCATTACTCGCTTCGCCTTCAACTCGGGCAGAGGAGCAATTTTTATCCCAGACGAGGTCATTGGGTAATACCGAACAATAGGGAAATCGTGTAAACTAACGGCAATTGTCTCTAATGAGTGCTCAAGTACTCGCGAACATCAGGAATTAAAGTTAAAAGCATGTCTACAGAACGCCTTCTGCAAGAAGTCGCCCTTCGGCGCACTTTCGCTATCATTTCACACCCTGATGCAGGTAAAACCACTATTACTGAAAAAGTCCTGCTATTTGGGCAAGCTATTCAGACTGCAGGAACAGTTAAAGGACGCGGTTCAAATCAACACGCGAAATCTGACTGGATGGAAATGGAAAAACAGAGAGGGATTTCTATTACGACCTCTGTGATGCAGTTTCCTTACCATGACAAACTTGTCAATCTTCTCGATACCCCAGGCCACGAAGACTTCTCGGAAGATACTTACCGAACCTTGACGGCGGTCGACTGCTGCTTAATGGTTATCGACGCGGCAAAAGGGGTAGAGGATCGTACCCGTAAATTGATGGAAGTGACTCGTTTACGCGATACGCCAATTCTCACCTTTATGAACAAATTGGACCGTGATATCCGTGATCCAATGGAAGTGCTCGATGAAGTTGAAAGCGAATTAAAAATCGCTTGTGCACCGATTACTTGGCCAATTGGTTGTGGAAAGCTGTTTAAAGGCGTTTACCATCTCTATGATGACGAAGTCATTTTGTATCAATCAGGTAAAGGTCATACGATTCAAGAAGTCCGTAAAATTAAAGGGTTGAATAACCCAGAGGTCGATGCAGCGATTGGTGAAGAACTGGCAGGTCAGTTACGGGATGAGCTGGAGCTGGTTCAGGGAGCATCCCACGAATTTGATCGTGAATTGTTTTTAAAGGGTAAACTTAGCCCGGTATTTTTTGGTACCGCACTGGGTAACTTTGGCGTTGATCATATGCTAGATGGTTTAGTCGACTGGGCACCTTCTCCAATGCCACGTTCTACAGACCAACGACAAGTTATTGCGGAAGAAGAGAAGTTCTCTGGTTTTGTATTTAAAATCCAAGCGAATATGGATCCTAAACACCGTGACCGTGTTGCCTTTATGCGTATCGTCTCTGGCAAGTACGAGAAAGGCATGAAAATGTACCAAGTTCGCACGGGGAAAGATGTCGTGATCTCTGACGCGTTAACCTTTATGGCAGGCGATCGCGCTCACGTTGAAGAGGCGTGGCCCGGCGATATCATTGGTTTGCACAACCACGGCACGATTCAGATTGGTGACTCGTTTACGCAAGGCGAGAAAATGAAGTTCACGGGCATTCCTAACTTTGCCCCGGAATTATTCCGCCGTATTCGTCTACGCGATCCCTTAAAGCAAAAACAATTGCTTAAAGGGCTGGTCCAGTTATCTGAAGAAGGTGCGGTACAGGTTTTCCGTCCGATCAGTAACAATGATCTAATCGTCGGTGCGGTTGGGGTCCTGCAGTTTGATGTGGTCGTGGCACGACTAAAATCAGAATATAACGTTGAAGCGATTTACGAATCGATTAACGTGTCGACCGCACGCTGGGTGGAAGGTAATGACGTTAAAAAATTCGACGAATTCCAGCGGAAAAATGAAGTCAATCTTGCCTTGGATGGAGGGGATAACCTTACCTACATCGCGCCGACCATGGTAAATCTTAATATTACCCAAGAACGTTACCCAGACGTTATTTTCCGTAAAACCCGCGAACACTAACCGTCATCAACCCACCATCAAGGTGGGTTTTTTATCTCACCAGTCAGTTAAATCTTAAAACCGTACAAAAAATCTAAACTCTACTATTCTTATTACAATAACGATTAAAGGAAAAAATAATACTTTTTCAGCGAACGGCTAAAGAGTCGCCCCTGAGAAAAAAATGTTATGAAAGTGAAATTAACGCTTAAAACAGTCGTGCTAACGATGTTGGGATTTAGCACTCTGGTCAGTGTAGGAGTTACCGCAGAACAGAATCATTCATTAGTGAGCCAATCTGTTAATCACGTTGGCCATTATTTTAGTGATACCGCGGTAACGGCTAAAGTCAAAGCCGCTATTTTAGACGATAAAGAGATTCAAGTCGCTTCTTTATCCGTGAATACTGAACAAGGAAAGGTAACGGTCAGTGGTTTTGTGTCGACTATGGAAGATAAAGATCATCTCCGGTTACTGGTTCAGAAAATACCTGGTGTCGAAACGTTGGACAACCAATTGCGCGTACGTCGCTCAAAAGAGAGTTCAGTCAAAGTTTACGCCAGCGATGTTGCGACAACGAGTGAAGCCATAATGCGCCTTTTTGCAGATAAACAGATCACGACTCGTCATCTTCATGTGGCGACGAGACACGGTGAAGTTTTTCTTACTGGCGCTGTGCCTACCCACTCTGAAAAGCAGCAAGCAGAAACGCTGGTTAACGCAATTTCAGGTGTCCATAAAGTAAAAAACGAGCTGAAGGTTGAACGCTGATCTGTCTAAGGCTGAGTAATTATATCCATCATGTGCTGTTGAGCAGATAAACGTTATTAAGGAGTAGCTTATGTTTCGTTGGGGAATTATCTTTCTAGTTGTCGCATTGATTGCTGCCGCACTCGGTTTTGGTTCTTTAGCCGGTACCGCTGCATGGGCCGCGAAAATTGTTTTCGTAGTGGGTATTATCTTATTCCTAGTCAGCCTCTTTACAGGACGTAAGAAGTTATAGTGCCCGTACCATGAATTTCGCTAGCAAGGATGCTGGCATACTCTTCTATTACCTATGCCTTATATTGACACGCATTGCCATTTTAATTTCCCAATCTTTGCGCAACACCTCACGCGAAGCCTTGGCGCCATTCGTCAAGCGCAGCTACAGGCTATCGTCACGCCTGCGACACAGGCTGATGATTTTAATTCTATCCTAAGTCTTGCTCGTTCAACGCCCGAAATCTTTCCCGCGCTAGGTCTGCATCCTTTGTGGACAGCCCAGCACCACGACGAAGATTTAGACCGGTTGAGGCACTTATTGGATAACCATGACGACATAGTCGCAATAGGTGAAATCGGTGTAGATTTTTATACCGCCGAACTGGCGGCATTAGCGCCACGGCAATGGGAAATCTTATCGGTACAACTGCGATTAGCTAAAGAGTACAGCCTTCCTGTTATTCTCCACTCCCGTAAAAGCCATGATCCATTATCGAAAGTACTCAAGGACGCTGCGCTTCCCGCCGCTGGCGTAATCCATGGCTTCACAGGAAGCTACCAACAAGCAAAACGTTTTATCGACTTGGGGTTTTATCTTGGGGTGGGGGGTAGTATTAGCTACCCACGTGCGAATAAAACGCGAGAGGCATTGGCGAGAGTTCCGCTAGAGCAGTTGGTGCTCGAGACCGACGCACCGGATATGCCGCTCAACGGTTATCAAGGCGAAGTCAATCGACCTGAACGAGTCGTCACGGTCTGCCAAATACTGGCGGAATTGAGAGGCGAATCGGTCGAGAAGATTCGAGATTGTGTCTGGCAAAATAGTTTGTGTTTGTTCCCCAAATTATCGGCGGTATTATCCTAATTATTAAGGTGAGATGATACATCTTGCTAATAGCTCACACTAAATTATTAACAGTTTGGTATAATTGCCAAAACATTAAGATTGAGTAACGGATAATGACTGATTTAACCCAGACCGCTAAATTTGCTTTAGGGCTGATGGATTTAACCACGCTAAATGACGATGATACCGAGCAAAAAGTGATAGCTCTGTGTCAGCAGGCCAAAAGCACCATGGGGAATACCGCTGCAGTATGTATCTACCCACAATTTATTGCGACGGCGCGACAGACGTTACAGTTGCAAGAAACTCCTGACATTAAAATCGCGACTGTCACCAATTTTCCACATGGTAATGCCGATATCACCGTTGCGGTAGCTGAAACCCGTGCGGCGATTGCGAGCGGTGCTGATGAGGTAGATGTTGTTTTCCCTTGGCGCGCGCTGCAAGCAGGTGATGCGGATATCGGGTTCGCCTTAGTCAGCGAGTGTAAAGCTGTTTGCGCATTGAGTGGCGTATTACTGAAAGTCATTATTGAAAGCGGTGAGTTAAAGCAAGACGAACTCATTCGCCAAGCCAGCGAAATTGCAATCGATGCCGGTGCCGACTTTATTAAGACATCAACGGGTAAAGTGCCGGTTAACGCCACGCTTGACGCTGCGCGCATTATGCTTGAAGTGATCCGCGATAAAAATAAAGCGGATAGCGTAGGATTTAAAGCGGCAGGCGGGGTACGCACCACCGAAGAGGCCGCAGCTTATTTGGCGCTAGCCGCCGAGGTGTTAGGCCCGGATTGGGCAGATAAGCGACACTTTCGTTTTGGCGCATCAGGCCTGTTAAGTAGTTTACTGGCGACCTGCGGTGAAGGTGAACAAGACCTGCAAGCGAAATATTGAGACTCAAACCGATAATCGGTGCATACTGTTCTGATCGATAATTTTTTATCTCACTGGCCTTATTAAGGAGATGAGTATGAAACGTGCCTTTGTAATGGTTCTCGATTCATTCGGAATTGGTGCCAGCCAAGATGCGGAAAAATTTGGTGATAAAGGGTCAGATACCTTTGGCCATATTGCTGAAGCCTGTTTACAAGGATTAGCCGATCAGGGTCGAAAAGGGCCCCTGACCTTGCCTAACTTAACCTCGCTTGGATTGGTAAAGGCCGCAGAGATTTCAACAGGGAAAATCGCGGCGGGAATGGATGGCGATGCTGAGGTAATAGGCGCTTACGCGAGTGCGCAAGAACTCTCCTCAGGCAAAGATACCCCTTCCGGGCACTGGGAAATCGCTGGTGTGCCGGTGCTGTTCGATTGGGGCTACTTCCCTGAAAAACAGAACTCCTTTCCAGAAACGCTGTTAAAGCAGTTGGTGGAAGAGGCGGAATTACCGGGCTATTTGGGCAACTGTCATTCATCCGGCACCGTGATTTTAGATGCGCTAGGTGAAGAACATATGCGCTCAGGTAAACCGATCTTTTATACCTCGGCAGACTCTGTATTCCAGATTGCCTGCCACGAAGAGACGTTCGGCCTAGAGCGCTTGTATCAATTATGCGAAATCGCTCGTAAATTGTTAACCGATGGTGGCTACAACATCGGGCGGGTCATTGCGCGTCCCTTTATCGGCGATAAAGCAGGGCATTTCGAGCGTACCGGTAATCGCCACGACTTAGCGGTGGAGCCACCTTCACCTACGGTTCTTGCCAAGCTTAAACAGGCTGGGGGTGAGGTGGTTTCCGTAGGTAAAATCGCAGATATTTATGCCGAACAAGGTATTACTAAGAAAGTGAAAGCTACGGGATTAGACGCTTTATTTGATGCAACAATCAAAGAGATGCAACTGGCACCCGATAACAGCATAGTCTTTACCAACTTTGTCGACTTCGATTCCAGTTGGGGTCACCGTCGAGATGTGCCAGGTTATGCCGGGGGCTTAGAGTTATTCGACCGTCGTCTACCGGAGCTGATGGCTCAAGTGAAGGAGGGGGATATCCTAATCCTTACGGCGGATCACGGTTGTGATCCAACTTGGTCAGGGACGGACCATACCCGTGAACATATCCCAGTGTTGACCTATGGTCCAGGTGTGGAACCCGGATCCTTAGGTCAGCGTGAGACCTTTGCCGATATCGGGCAAACCTTAGCGAAATTTTTTGAGCTAGAACTGATGCAATACGGTAAAGCATTATTTTAATATTGATCGGCTGGCTTATAAGCCCACCGATAACGTGAAAGGAAGAGATAAAGATGGCTACTCCACATATTAATGCAGAAATGGGTGATTTCGCTGACGTCGTATTGATGCCAGGCGACCCGTTACGTGCGAAGTTTATCGCAGAAAACTTCCTTGAAAATGCGGTAGAAGTAAACAATGTTCGCGGCATGCTGGGTTTTACCGGCACCTATAAAGGACGCAAAATTTCAGTGATGGGACATGGAATGGGTATCCCATCTTGTTCAATCTATACGAAAGAGCTGATCACCGAGTTTGGTGTGAAGAAAATTATTCGCGTCGGCTCCTGCGGTGCGGTATTACCACAGATTAAACTGCGTGATGTTGTGATTGGTCTTGGAGCCAGTACGGACTCAAAAGTGAACCGTATGCGCTTTAAAGATCACGACTTTGCGGCCATAGCCGATTTCGATATGGTCAACAATGCCGTAACAGCGGCCAAGGCCTTGGGCATAGAGGCAAAAGTGGGGAATATCTTCTCTGCGGATCTGTTTTACTCTCCTCAGCCTGAAATGTTTGACGTGATGGAAAAATATGGCATTTTAGGGGTGGAAATGGAAGCGGCCGGTATCTATGGGGTTGCGGCGGAATTTGGTGCGAAAGCGTTGGCAATTTGCACGGTTTCAGACCATATCCGTACCCATGAGCAAACTACTGCTGAAGAGCGTCAAACCACCTTCAACGATATGATTAAGATTGCTCTGGAATCCGTGTTACTGGGTGACTAATTCTCTAGCAAACCCCTATCATCGTTAGACATAAGAGCGCTTCTGGCGCTCTTATTTGTTATCAAATGACACACTTTATTTAGTCTCCGAAGCGAATGTTACTGGCGCTGAGGTTGAATCCCATTATTATAGGCGTTGAAATTTTGTGGCCCTCCAATAGTAGTTGTCGATGAATCTGCGTAATTTTGAAACTGAAAAAAAATTATTTACCCGTCGAGCGCTGGTAGCGTTAGGCTTTGTCTGCCTTTGCTTTACCATTCTTGGTATCAATCTCTGGCATTTACAGATTCAGCAACACGCTTATTACCAAACACGCTCTAATGCCAACGATATCAAAATGATCCCCATTGCGCCCACGCGCGGGATGATTTATGACCGCAACGGTATCCCACTGGTTCAGAACGTCACGCAGTACGATCTTCAGTTAACGCCTTACAACATCAGCAATATGCAGGACACGTTGGATCAACTCGCGCCCATTATTGATCTTACGGCGGAAGATGTTGCAGATTTCAAAAAGCGCCTTAAATCGACAAGTCGCTACAAGCCGATTGTCGTAAAAGAAGAGTTGAGTGAGGAGGAGATTGCTCGCTTTTCTGTCAATGAATACCGTTTCCCCGGGGTGAGTATTAACTCGTTCCAAGATCGATTTTACCCTTATGGTGCCTCACTGGCGCATGTCGTGGGTTATGTGTCGAAAATCAACGACCGCGATGCTCAACGACTGAATGCAGAGGGCGTTGGAGAAAACTACGCCGCCGACCATAATATCGGTAAGCAGGGCATTGAAGGATATTATGAATCAGCATTACACGGTAAAACCGGTTATCAAGAGGTTGAGGTGGATAACCACGGTCGCATAATCCGTGTGTTGAATGAAGTTCCGCCGACAGCGGGAAAGAATATCTGGCTAACCCTGGATTTACATCTACAACAATATGTTGAAAGTCAGTTAGTCGGGCAGCGTGCAGCGGTATTAGTAGAAGACCCGCACGATGGCTCCGTTTTAGCGATGGTCTCAAGCCCCAGTTATGATCCAAACCCATTTGTTAAAGGGATAAGCTACCAGTCTTACAAACAACTCTTGCAAGATAAAGACTTGCCGCTAATTAACCGTGTAACCCAGGGGCTTTATCCTCCAGCCTCAACGGTAAAACCCTATATGGCAATGTCTGCGCTGTTAAATAATGTCATCACGCCACAGACCAGTTTCTTTGGTGCGCCGACGTGGACGCTGCCCGGTACCGACCGCCGCTACCGTGACTGGAAAAAAACCGGTCATGGAATGTTGAATGTCACGCGGGCAATTGAGGAGTCAGCAGATACCTTCTTCTATCAAGTCGCCTACATGATGGGTATCGATCGAATACACCATATGTTGAGCCAATTTGGTTACGGCAAGTTATCCGGTATTGACCTCAATGAAGAGTATCGCGGTCTACTCCCGAGCCGCGAATGGAAACTACAAGCACGTAAAAAAGCGTGGTACCAAGGTGATACTATCTCGGTCGGTATCGGACAAGGGTATTGGATTGCCACACCGATCCAAATGGAGAAGGCTCTAGTCACGCTATTGAATAACGGTAAAGTGATGCTCCCTCACTTACTGCAAAAACAACAATTGGGTAATCAAGTCGAGCCTTACAAGGCCCCGGAACAATTCACTCAAGTGGGGGCGGCCGATTCTCCTTACTGGGGACTTGTGCGACGGGCGATGTTCGGTATGGCGAATGCCCCGAACGGGACAGGTTACAAATACTTCCATACCGCTCCATATGGTATTGCGGCAAAAAGTGGAACCTCTCAGGTCTTTAGCTTGCGTCAAAACCAAGTCTATAATGCCAAAATGATCCCCGTGCGATTACGTGACCATATTTTTTATACGGCATTTGCCCCGTTCGATGATCCTAAAGTCGCCGTGACCTTGATCTTGGAAAATGGCGGAAGTGATGGCGTTGTCGCGGCGCCGGTAATGCGCAAAATACTGGATCATATCATGTTGCCACATGACTCGGACGCGAGTTTAACTCCTGGTCAAGGCGTCCCCGCGATGCTCCCGGTAGAAAGCGCGCATCCGGGCGCAATTTTGGCGACGCCTACCGAGCCGGTCACCACTGCAACGCCGAAACCAGCGATAGCCCAGCCAAGATGAGGGCAAACCCAACAAGTTGTCGTAAAGTTGAGCAAACGGATTTAATTTTAAGAAAGAGTGTTGACGAGACAGCGTGAATAAGGTTTAATGCGCCCCGTTGCCCGAATAGCTCAGTCGGTAGAGCAGGGGATTGAAAATCCCCGTGTCCTTGGTTCGATTCCGAGTTCGGGCACCACTATTCAAAAGCCTCGCAGAAATGCGGGGCTTTGTCGTGTCTAGCCGTAGACCATCATCTAGTTCATCCACTCCCCCCTCGCAGTCAGCAGAGGATTAATGATTTCGCGTAAAATAAGGTCATACCCTCCAGCTTGCAGAGGATTATCCTATCCAGTATGCTCTGTAGCAAGGTGATGGTGTTCCACCTTTCCCAACTGCCAAGATTCCTTTGGATGATGACACCTGATATATAACTTTATTCAAACTAGTGGCTTATATGTCAGGGTAAATAATGAAAAAAACAGTGCAGTTGTCCCCCTCTACTTGGTTTATATCCTCTTTCAAAACTCAATTCAGCATGGTGTGCCAGCTATTGTTAAATGTAGAAATAGCCCCTTCCTGCGTCGCTAACACACCGCATTCACGTTTTCGAGTTGGAGTATAAGATGTTCAAATCACTATTAGCCGTTATTGTCGGTGGCTCATTAGGCTGCATTATTCGTTGGTTATTAACACTAAGATTAAACAGCTTATTTCCTAATTTACCACCAGGAACCTTAGTGGTTAATCTACTAGGCGGGTTTATTATTGGTGGGGCAACGGCATATTTTCTTCGTCAACCACAACTTGATCCTTACTGGAAAGTGCTCATCACGACTGGGCTATGTGGCGGCATGACGACGTTCTCCACATTTTCTGTGGAAGTTTTTTCTCAGTTACAAGTTGGAAACTATCTGTGGGCAATAGGGTCAATACTGGTACATGTATTGGGTTCATTGTTGATGACGGCATTAGGATTTTTAGTGGTAACAGCCATGAGTTAATATTCTACAAATTGAAATGGACTTAAATAATGGATGTTTTTTCGTTAAAGGATATGTAGAGGGAAAGGTACGATGACAAAGTACAGAATAGGGATTGATGGCGGCGGCACACATTGTCGCGGACGTTTAGTGGATAATCAAGGTAATCTCCTCGCTGAATGTAGCGGCGGTACCGGAAACGTTTATAGTCACTATGAATCAGCATTAAGTGAAATCGAAAAGGTTATCACAGAGCTTTATACCCTCGCAAATTTGACAGTGGATGAGTATGGTAATAGCGTCTTGGTAGCCGGTCTGGCAGGGGCAAATGTACCGAGTGTGATACAGCGGCTCACAGAATGGTGTATACCCAACTTACAACATAAAATTGTTTCAGATGTCGAGACAGCGTGTTTTGGAGCACATCAAGGAGAGGCGGGGGCAATATTCATCTGCGGAACGGGAAGCCAAGGGGCAATATGGGACGGCCAGCGCTTTAAGCTTATGGGGGGCTGGGGATTTATGTTATCGGACCTTGCATCAGGGGCTAGCTTGGGGCAAAAAGCACTTCGCAGGGTACTTTTGGCGCATGAAGGTATTATCGAAAATAGTCCATGTATGAATCACATCATGAGCAGCTTTCAGGATAGCCCAGAGCAGATGCTACTGTGGACCCAAAAAGCGCAGCCCAGAGATTGGGCTCACTACGCGAAGGTCATTTTCGATTATGCAAAGCGAGATGATTGCAACGCATTATGCTTAGTTAAACAGTGTGCGGCAGAAGCAGAAACAATGATCCAGGCCTTGATTCATACTTCGCGAAGCGATATCGCGCTATTCGGAGGTATTGCTGCGCCTATTACTCCTTGGCTATCTGATGAGATACGCGAGCGGTTAATCGAACCCAAAGGGGATGCTTTAGACGGGGCAATTTTGCTTGGTAAGCGATGGTGGGGCTAGGAATGATCTCAATTAGTGGTTTCGAAAATAAAAAGCAAGGTTGAATTTCACTCAATTGACCCTAAAAACAGTACCAAGATATAGATTATAGCCCCTTTTAAATCAATGATTTAGTCTAGCTGTGTCTCACTTGAGTAATTCGCCGATATAAAAAAATTGAAAAATTATGGGAAAAATTTAAGTGTAATTTCCTTAAATTGACTGAGTTATCATTAAGTTATTGTGAGTGTCTTTACATTCGGACTTATAAACTCCTATACTTGACAGAATAATAGCGAGAAATGCGTGACTGGTGGCATACTACACTTCAGCAATAAGCCACAGTTCTAGAATTCGTACAGTATTGGACTATACTTAACGCGTAGTGAGTTGTTTAGTTATACTCCAATGTAAGGAGGTTTATTTGTATATTTCTGATGAAGTAAAGCGTAATGAATTGATTGGTGAAGTCACCATCCGCCTTATCTTCAACAGGGAAGAAGTCACCACGGACAATTTAGTTAGTGAACTGAAGTCGATGGCCGAAAATGAAACTGATGAGGTCCGTTTGCTACTAATGCACGAGGTAAGACGCTGGCTACTCGGTTATTTAGGCTTAGGATGCTTAACACCGGAGCGAGCAGGGTGGTTGGATAAACTGGACTCTGTATCACTGAGATCACCGGCAGATTTACGATTGGTGGTTTCTCGCGATGATGATTAACCGTCACCATTAGGGCTTGCAAAGTCATTGCAGGCCCTTTTATCCTTCAAATGTCTCTTCTTTTGTAAAGAATCACTTAATACACCAATTTAATTAATCTTATCTGTACAATTGCAGCCAAATTGTTTATTTTGTAGGTAATAGTTAGGGTCCTATGAATAGACAAGGAGCTAGAAATGCGTCAGCAGAGCAACGAATCTTTTCTTGCCAAGCAAAATAACTCTTTTTCAATGATTGAAAACTTATCTGATGATCAACTGATGGGTATGCTTATCGTTGAGCTACTCGAATCAGGCAAAAGTCTTAATCGTAAAAGCATTTGTGCAAAGCTCATGAACTGTATAGAGCTTGCCGAAAATGATGACCAGATCAAACGCTATCAAGATTTGATGCTAATGGTACTTGAAAGAGAATTGAACTAATGGTCAACGAGAGCGGCTTTACTCGAAAATGTATGGATGACATCATAGGAGAAGCCGTAATCACTTTGTTGAAGTCGGGTGGTGCGATAACGACTTCAACATTACTTAGCCAGTTAACGGATATGGCTAAAGTCTCTGCAAATCAGGAAAGGAAAGAGGCTTGTTTACAATCTATAGTAGAGGTTAAACAAAGTATCTCTAAAAACTACCAAGCACGTAGTCAATTTCTTCGTAATCAAAGTTCGCTCTTCGAAAGCGGCAACAACTTACACCGCTATGACACTAAACATTGATCTTTTTTTAGGAGAAACACCTCCTAAGCCCTTAAACACGCTCACAGACTGTGCTGATTACCGTTTGATGAGTCGTCCAACCTTGGCGGTAGATTTTATTATAAATATTGACAATCGTTTTGAAAAAGAGAAAAGAATTCTAGGAAGAACTGTTAAAAAATTATTAGTGGAGACGGGTGTAATTAGCAATAAGGCAATCATTATCAGTTTAGTTAGACAACTTGAGTTGTCTTATGATTTTGATAAAACGCTTATTCTACGCAATGCGCTTGAAATCATTGTTGGTATCACACCAGACGATATTGTATAAATATCATCAATCCATAATATTCCAATCTACCTCCCTCAGCAGCACATCCCCCTTGAACTATTTGATTATCTATTACTTACCTAATGATTAGTTATGCTTGATCATGTAAAACTCCATTGTAAAAAGTAAGTTTTTAAATTTCATTGTTCAAATAAACTTTAAATATCGCTATTTTTGAAATAGCGATCTTTTATTTTTTTCAGTATTATTAAAAAATTATATTTGAATAGTGCAAGATAAAATATCTAGAGTAAAATATCGTTATTCCACTTTTGCAATTAGGCATGTTTTACTAAATGCATTTTACAGCGTTTGAAAATCGATATACTATGTCGTGCAAAGCAAAGAACCAGTTAAATATAAGTTTTGTAGAAAATATTATTAGGCTCATATAATAAATTTTTACTTTATAACTATAATTCAAAATGATAGTTATGATGAATAATTAATAAAGTAATTTAATGGGTTGGTTAAATGAAAATAAATAATTTGGAAGCGATGTATAAAGGTTGGTTTGTGGGAGATTTTATACCTTCGATTTATTCAACATCTGATATAGAGATAGCCGTCAAATATTATGATTGCGGCGATTATGAAGAAAGCCATACGCATAAAATTGCTACAGAACTCACTGTAATAATAGAGGGCGAAGCTAAAATGAATGATACCATCTTCAGAAAAGGAGATATTATTACTCTTTTACCTGGTGACGAGACTGATTTTTATGCATTATCAAAGGTGACAACTGTTGTTGTAAAATACCCGAGTGTTAAAAACGATAAATACATAAGTGAAAAATAACTATGCTAAATATTGTAATCCCCATGGCTGGCGAGGGAAGTCGGTTCAAAGTGGCCGGTTATTCCGATCCCAAACCAATGATTAAATTAAATAACAAAAGAATGATTGAATTGGTAATTAATAACATCAAGCCAAATCGAGATCATAGGTTTATATTTATTTGTCAATCACAACATTTGAATGATACCGAATTGGAGCAGGTGCTTAGAAGATCCAGTAGCGATTGTATTATTCTTTCAGTTGATAAAAAAACAGGCGGAGCAGCAGAAACTGTGTTGAAAGCTGAAGAATACATCAGCGATGAGGCTGGGTTGATGATAGCAAATTGTGACCAATGGATCGATGTAGATATTAACGATTACTTAGGCACAGCCGATGGTGAGAATGTTGATGGGATGATAATGACTATGACAGCGAACGATGAAAAGTGGTCATTCTTACGGCTAGATGAAAGCAACAGGGTAGTAGAGGTTAGAGAAAAAGAAGTTATTTCCAATGAAGCATCAGTCGGTATCTATAACTTTAAAAGAGGTAAGGATTTCTGCTCCGCAGCGAGAAGAATGATAAAGGAAGATAATCGTTCTATGGGCGAGTATTACGTTGCTCCTGTCTACAATTATCTGATTAAAGAAAATTCAGCAGTAATCGGTCACTATAACATAGGTGAAGAATTCAAGGGTATGTATGGTTTGGGCGTGCCTAAAGACCTTGAGTGTTTCATGAAAAATGATCTGCTAATTAAAGCTACTAACTTTTGAATATACCATGAACATAATACATTGTAAGAACGACAAAAGGTTGGCTCTAAAAAAGACATTTAGAATCCTGGATGAGGAATATTATAAATCTTTAAATATTGATGATTTAACTATCGTAACATTCTCGAAAATTCAGTCTGTGAATCCTACAAAAAGTATTATCATAAATGGTGTTGAAAGATTAAAAAAAATTGAAAGTGGAAATGTTTTTCTCCACAACATCCAATGTGAGTCTCCTTTTTATGCCCAAATACTTTGGGATGTCTCACATCAATTAAGGGTAGGCTGTTATTTATTTATTGAAGAAGAACTTGAAGTAGAGCAATTCTTAGATAAAGATTACTATCGGGAAAGTTTCGAGCTGGTAGAAACTATCAACAGTAAAATTTATAAATATAAAAAAATAGCGCCGTTACTGATTGAACAAGATAAGGGCCTTGATTGTTGGAGTTTTTGTATACCAGTAGGCAGTGGCGATCCCATCTTCTTAAACCGTTGTGTAGAGAGAATACGAGAAATAGAGGTTCCTAAGAAAGAAATTATCTTATGTGGCAAGCCACATCCTGATTTTAAATACTTTCAGGATGTTAAAGTTATTGATGATGGCAGCGATGGGAAAATAAACCATTTGACTAAAAAGAAAAATATTTTAGTTGAAAATGCTCATTTCGCTAATATCTGTATATTGCACGACCGCGTATTATTACCAATTAATTTTTACAGTGCTGTTTTAGCTTTTGGTGACGATTATCCGATCACTGGATTTCAATCATTCTATTTCCAAGATAAATATAACTTATTACCTAGGAAATACTCCGACTTTAATACGATAGCACAAGATTTAACGCAAGAGATCGACATCAATAACGTTGAAAAGAAAGACACTAAGCTTATTAGCAAATTCTTTTATTGCTATCAGCATCCTGCTCGCTCTCGATTTGGTCACGACTACTTAACGGGTAGCTTATACCTAACTAAAAAAAATTTATGGATGAAATATCCACAGAATGAGCGATTGTTTTGGGATGATTATGAAGATATCGAATATGGAATAAGGATGAGTAGCTATGGCGTACCTTGTCGGGTAAATCCACATGCGATTACTCAAAGCATGAATTCTCGTTCCGTAATTCACTACTATGGCTATGTGGCCACAAACAATGTCAGGGGGAAGGTAACGATGTCACGCTGTATGTTAGAACACCTTCCTTTCATCAGACGCAAGCCACTTTTTCGAATTTCTAAGGAAGAGGCAAGACAGCGTATCTATACCTTTGCGAGAAAATATGGTGCAAGCAAACAGACGCTTTTACAAGTGTCATGTTCTACAATGTCCGGTCTTACTCGATACCTTATTATCAAGAAAGTAATAGGTGATATCACGGTTAAACTTGATTTAATTGATTCGTTTATGGCTGATTTCTCGTACTACATCTTATGTGAATCGATGGCGCCAAATGAATACGAAGATATTATAAGAATTATGTTTTCTTCAGCCAGTCCAAAAGCAAAGAAAAAAATCTTAGTGATGAGCTTTATATTAAATAATCAACTATTCCACTCTTTTTCAACCTCACCCTTTTATAAGAAAAATGATGACTGGTTTATTGAAAAATGTTTCTGGAGTACTTTTGGTAATTTAATTTCGGCCGTAAATTTGAAATATTTCATCCCGGGGGTATATTTTCCTCAGAGTTTGAAAAAGGTATATCAATGTTTAAAAGATACTACACTTTGGAAAGCATAAATTATGATATTGAAAATTCAGGGTATTACCGAAGAAGAGTATGGACTGTGGTGTAATGGCGGCGCGTATGATAAATATTTAGAAATAAATGATAATGAGAAATATGTTGTTACTAAAATAGGTTTTTACTTAGAGGATATAAAGAACTTTGATCTCGATCTTACTCAAACTCATCATGCTATTTTTGTTAAGGTACACAACGATAAGACATACGATATCTATAGAGAACATCTGATTACATTAATAAAAATGATGATCCTTAACAGAAAAAATTATCAGATATCGATATTTATGGTGTCCGATAAGAATCATGATTATAAAAATGAGTTAACTAATTTTTTCAACTTAAATACACACTATGAAAAGAACCAAAGATATGGTGAATATCTTTCAATCATTAAATGCTTATCAATGAGGTTTATAGGCTTCACCATTACTAATTTTATTATTAATATTAGTGGTTCTCTACAGTCATTAATAAAAAAGAAGTAGTTAATTATGTATCAGTTATCTTTTGTCTTCCAAGGTAAAGTTTTTTTTGATAACGAATGCAGAGAAGTGTTAAAAAATATTAAAAGAGTGAGGACTCTTTATCCGCTATCAGAGATTATCCTATCTACTTGGTCTGTAGATGTTGAAAAGGAAAAATATCTTACCTCACAATTGAAAAATTTCGATGTGAAGGTGATCTTTAGTGAAGATCCTGGAGCATTAATATATCGAGATGAAAAATATAAGTGGGTATCTAATATCAATAGAATGCTCATTTCTTCCAAAAAGGGAATTGATGCTACTAGCCGAGATTATGTCGTTAAATTAAGAACGGATAGTTACTTTATAAATCATAACTTGAAGAGTCTTTTCTTGAATAGAGAGGTGATCAATAAGCGCTATAATAGAGAAAAAGCCTGTTCTTTGTTTACCGAAAGAGTAATAAACTGTAATCTTTTTGCTAGGCATAGCCGCTCTTACCGACCCTTTGATTTTCATCCAGGCGATATTATGTTACTGGGGAGAAGAGAAGATGTTCTACAATTTTTTGATGCACCAATTTTAGATGAAAGTATATTTGAGGTGATTTTTAATGGTGCTATATTCTCTTTGATGCACTTCGTACCGGAGCAACATCTCTGGGTTAATTATATAAAAAGTAAAATACCTAACTTTAATTATCGCGGTAACAAAACTAGATCAAAAGAAATAACACTATTGTCAGAAAAGTACTACATCAATAATTTTATACCTTTTAGTTGTGATCAACTTGGGTTTGTATGGCCTAAGTATATTGATAAATATAGAAGTAAGGGTGAGGGATCGATTTATCAATTTACTGATTGGTTGGAGCTTAATAAGCTATTTTATAATAATAAAATTAAAAAAAATGAAATATATAATAAATATTATAAATCCAAGGTGTTAATTCATAAGCTAGTTTATTTTAGTTTTTATCTTCCGTTAAGATGGGCGAAAATCAGGAGGATTATAATGGATTTGAAAAGTAGGGAGTAAACGTAAATGGAGTTACATGAATGATATCAATATCGCATCGAGGATATTGGCTTAATCCTTCAGAAAAAAATTCGATAGCTGCTTTCAAAAGGTCATTCTCTCAAGGTTTTGGTACCGAGACGGACATTAGGGATTATTGTGGCGAACTTGTCATAAGCCATGACATCCCATCAAAAGAGTCTATTAGTTTTGAGAAATTCTTAAATTTATTCATTAGTTATGATCATAGATTGCCCTTAGCATTAAATATAAAGGCGGATGGTTTAGCTAAGGATATTAATGAATTTTTGAAATTTTATAAGATAGATAACTATTTTTGTTTTGATATGTCAATACCGGATACGCTTCATTATTTAGAAAAAGATATGAACGTATTTATGAGACGTAGCGAATATGAAGCTGATAATGAACTTTTTTTTTATGCAAAAGGTATCTGGTTAGATAGCTTCCACGCAAATTCGTTAGACAACGAAAATGTCGCGAAATATCTAGAGTTAGGTAAGAAGGTTTGTATTGTATCACCGGAGCTTCATCGAAGAGATGAAAGTGAGATGTGGAAAGAGATCAAGGCTCTTCCATCAGAATACTATAGCTCCGACCAATTATTGCTTTGTACTGATAAAATTGAAAAAGTGGTTGAGTATTTTTATGAAAAATAAAATTAAAGCTGTTATTTTCGATATGGACGGCGTGTTGATTGATGCCAAAGAATGGCATTACCACGCGCTAAATCGAGCTTTAAAATTATTCGGTATGCAGATCGAGTATGAACAACATCTTCGCAGATTCGATGGTTTACCGACTAAAGAGAAGCTCATGACACTACATAAGGAAAAAGATCTCCCTTTAAAATTATTTAATTTTATAGATCAACTCAAACAGAAGTATACATTAGAGATTGTTGAAACAAGTTGTCATCCTCAATTTCAGCATGAATACTTGCTATCGCGTCTTGCTCTCGATGGTTATAAATTAGCTGTCGCCTCTAATTCTATTAGAAAAACGATTGAAGTTATGCTTTCTAAAGCAAACATCATCGATTACTTTGATTTTTATCTCTCTAACCAAGATGTCGTGAAAAGTAAGCCTTCACCAGATATATATATAAAAGCTATTGATAAACTAGGATTGTCACCTCCAGAATGCTTAATTGTTGAGGATAATGAGAATGGAATCAAAGCTGCTAAAGCGAGTGGTGCACACGTTCTTGCTATCGGCAATATTGAGGAAGTTAATTATATAAACATAATGAATAAGATATCTTCATTGGAAGGGACACAATGCTTAAGATCATAATCCCAATGGTTGGCGAAGAACTTTATCATAAAAACTCTAGTGCTTTTTTTCCTAAAATATTGAATGAGGTGAGAGGAAAAACTATCTTTGAGTATTCACAATCTTATCTCAAAAATTTCAAAGAGAGTTTTGATAATATTTATGTTAGGCCAAGTTTTGCCAATAAATTGTATGAAATAGACAACATCATTCAGAGAGTAGCGAGTGAAAACGCTAAGATTATTAATGTGAATGATACAACAGCCGGTGCACTTTGTACTTGTTTATTAGCAGCGGAGTATTGGAATGATGAGGACGAAATAATTATTTCCTCAGCTGATCAGTTTTTGGATGTTAACTGCCAAGAAATAGTTAGCCTTTTTAGGGAAAACAATACAGATGTAGGTTTGATGAGTTTTTCATCGGTCCATCCTAAGTGGTCTTATATTAAAAGAGATAGCTTTAATTCTATAATTGAGGTTGTAGAAAAAAAAGCAGTGAGTAATGAGGCCTTAACGAGCTTCTTCTATTTCAAGAAAGCGAGCCTGTTTTTCAGACTAGCAACATCAGCAATTTTTAAATCCAGATCTACAAATAATATATTTTATTTATCGGCTTGTATTAACGAAGCCTTACTGGAAGGAGTAAAAGTATCATCAACTAAAATAGAAACTCAGAAATACTTCAATTTTTATGATTTCAATTCTATTAATAGATTTAATCAGTAATTAATTTTATTAGTTAATAAGGATGTTAAATGAAAAAATCAATTGCTTCACTGATTTTTGCATCTTGCTTCACCACACCTCTCTTCGCTTTTGAAAACGTTATCAGTTTCGGTGATAGCTTGAGCGATGGCGGTGCCCTAGATTTATTCGGTTCAAAATCGAGATATATTGCTGGTGATAATTCTCTGCTTTACAATGAAATATTGTCTTTAAATTTTACTAATAAGGATTTAATCGTTAGTACGGCAGGTGGTAACAATTATTCTTTATCAGGCGCTACCGCAAGCAATACGCCTTTACTCATTTACAAAACTGAAAAACAAGTAGATGAGTATTTAACCCGAAACAATGGTAAGGCAAGTAAGGATGATTTATACATATTTTGGGCAGGGGCGAATGATATTACTACTGATGTAGAAATGAGTTTGTTAAATTTAAATTTTGGTAATCTCTTCAATGAAGGTGTTAATTATCAACTCTCTGATGCGCCACAAGCTGTCGCGAGGCAAGTTGGAACCTTACTGGATAAAGGGGCTGGTTTAGTGGTGGTACCAAACCTTCCTAATGCTGGTCTTAGTCCTTGGACTGCCACAGCTCTATTTGGTTTTTCTCAAATGTTGCTAGGTGGCAATATTTTGGATCTTCCAAGTTTATATCTGATTCAAGATAACTCCCTACGTCAGCAGGGTAATGTCTATGGTGAAGAGCAGCGTCAGGAAGCTATTATTACTTCCTTATCCAAAGTGTTGAATAACTACGGTTTACGTTTACCTCATGATCTCATAGCGAATGTTTATCGTACTCTGCTCTCAATGGAGAACCGTTTAACCCAACAGTTTAATCATGACCTTGAGTCAAGTCTCTCAGGGTTGAAAGGGAACATAGCTTATGTTGATAGCTATAGTCTGTTTCAAGAAATGATTGATGACCCGTTGAGTTACGGTTTTGACAATATTCTGGTACCAATATGTCAGATTGGTGTCGGTGCTCCTTTCTGTAACCAAGCGCAACCCTCTTGGCATGACGACCAAACTTACCTATTCTCAGATTGGTTTCATCCAAGTCCTGAAGCTCATAAAATCATCGCGCAGTATATAACGGCTTTAGTTAATGCACCTTTAATGGTCTCTCAACTCGCCGAACCTGTGCAAAGTTTGATGTTAGGGCAGAATAGTTTCCTTATGACTCAATTATCTCTCTTCCGGCAGAATAGACTGAACTCACGGCCTTACCAATTCTTCGGTGGTTATCAGGGACAACGTGTCGCACAAAACTCTTCGTCAAAGCAACCACGGGAGCAGAGTAATTTAGGGGTCATTATCAATGCTAATGAGTATTTCGCTGTAGGGGGAGGCTTTAGTATCGGCAGAGCTAATAATTTAAGCCTGGGGCCTTATTTACATACTGATTATACCCAAAAAACCTTTTCCCTCTTTGCCCAACTACTCTTAGGTAAAAGCTGGTTATCAACGCAAGTCAGTGTCGGTGATATAAAATTTGATGACATTACGCGTACCATTCCGTTAGGTAAAGCATTGAGGAAAGAACGTGGCGTTTCTAAGGGTAATCATCTCAGTGGTTCGATAAATGCAGGTTATGATTTCGCAATCGGTGAGCAGATTTCTCATGGTCCCCACGTCTCTGTCCTTTACAGAAAGGGTAAAGTTAATGGGTTTGTTGAAAAATCGTCGACCAGTAGTTCAATGAAATTTAGCCGTCACCGTTTTTCCGATAGTTATCTATCGACTGGTTGGCATTTCTCTTGGAAGAATAGTCGCATTAATCCATTTTTCGAAGTGAATTATATCCACCCTCTTTATAAGAAGGAAAGCTCTATCAGTGGAAGCTTGAAAAGCACAGGGACAAGCTTTACCACACCCACTAAAGAAAAAGATAGTTCTAATATTAATGTTAAGTTAGGTACTTCATTTAATATTAATAATAGTACTCAAGCTTTTATTACCGCAGATTTTCCTAAAATTAGGAATGAAAGATCCGATATCTATTATTCTGCAGGATTGAATTTTACTTTCTGAGTTAATTCTAATAGAGGGATCTTCCCTCTATTAGATATGAGGTGAGCATGGTGATTAATGATCGTAATAGAATATCAGCTATAGAGGCGCTGCGTGGCATTGCTGTGATTACTGTGGTGCTCTACCACTACAGCTGGTTTATCCATCCCTTAGAATCAACATTTTTACGCAGGGGATATATAGGTGTTGATATTTTCTTTATCATCAGTGGCTTTTTAGCGTGTCATAATACAGCCAGATACGATTCATCATCATACAACTCAATAAAGTATATAACTAACAGATTGATACGCATTTGTCCTGCTTATATTATCGTGACTTTACTTTATGTCGGAACAAATTACACCTTACATTCTACCTCTACAGGGGCTTGGGCCTTGATTAAGAGTCTGTTATTCCTACCACAATTGTCTGAAGGAGGACCCTCCTATGGCTCTCCAGTTGTAGACGTAGGTTGGACCCTGAATTATGAGTTTTTTTTTACCTAATCGTATGTATTAGTATACTAATCACTAAACATAGACAAGTAGCGATTATTTGTTTGTTATCCGTGATCTTTATCGTCGAGTTTCTATTGCAATACTCGGGTAGGGATATTAGCCAGGGTATAATGGCATGGTTTAACATGGCTACTAATCCTATTATCCTTGAGTTTATAACGGGTTATTTCATTTCCTACTATTTGAAAGAGGTGACTTCATTTATAGGACGTGTTAGGGATTCTATTTTTATTTCAATGATAGTGATTTTTTTAATATTAATTTATCTAGAAGTAAAGGTTCTCTATTTTTTCTCTGATCCACATATGGGGCTTATGTTCATACCTGCATTGTTCGTCTTTATCTATAGTATAAAGATCTTCGATGTAAACAAAAGAAGTGTTCCAAGGTTTTTAGTGTTTACTTCTAGAATATCTTATTCGATTTATCTATTACATATGGCTGTCATTTTTACCATTATAGAAATATCAACACAGCTATTCGGAAGTGAAGTGTTTGGGAGTTTTTCAGCTAGATTTAATCTTTTTTTTATATCTTTATTTTTTTCTTGGGTTATTAGTTATTTTTTCTGTCTCTATGTCGAAGAGGGATTATCGAGAAAAATAAAGAAATATATATTCAGATTATGAATGATTCTATAACGGAGATTACTCAATGAGTAAAAAGGACGAAGTGCTAAAAGTCGTATCTGAATTATGTGAAATACATAACAGCGCAAAGGTTAAACAGGGCCAATTACCGGATTTAGAGTTATGGCCTAAAACACGTGATATTTCAGATAAATGTGATTCAAGTATCTATGTTACCAGGAGCTTGCTCCTCCAATTGGTCGAAGAGGGGAAAATTATCAAATCCCCTCAACTATACTCCAATTCTCTTCGTTGGTTCATTAAAGTACCACGTTAAGAATTTTTAGCCTAAAACGCTAAAGGCTCCGCTTTATTACAACGTAGCCTTTAGCGCATTAAGGATTGATTAACCTACCAATATCTTTATAGAAATTTTCTCTGAGTTTTCCTTTTCGCAGTGTGCCCTCACGATAAAAATAAACTTTCCTGAGGTTACATTGCAAGATGTCAGCGATATTCTTTGTGTTTAAATTCAATAGATAGCCACGCAACAACGATACCTGTTCTTTAGATAAGTTGATCCTATCATAAAATACAACACTGTAATTTCTCTTACAGCGCTCACCATCGTCTTGACAGAGCACACGTGTAAAGAAGTTAAAATCTTCTAAAGATAACCTTTTATCAATTTCATAATCTGCACTTTTGATCGACATGAATTGATGTAATATCGAAAAGATACAAATTTTCACTCCGCTAATGCTATCTCTAATTTTTTTAATGTCTAACTCTGGATCAATAATCACGCTATTGGTGGTTAAGGTATCATAGAAGACAAGATCAATTTGAGACCGCTGAGGGTATTGGATAAGTTCTTGTACAGAATTAAAACGTAGTACTAATATATTCCTAGATATTTTTTGGTAGACTGATTCAATTGCAATTTTTGTAAAATTGCATGTATCAATGATAGCTATAGAACGAACGTATTCCTTGTTATTCATATAACACCATAATCATTACAGTTAAAGTTAAGTGTATGTTCAGTAATTAGTTAGGGATGTTAATCTCTGCTTCTTAATTTTATCCTATTAATTTTTAGTAGATTAGGTCGATTATGTCAGGCTTTCTCTTTCTCTTCCATATGCAAATTTAAAAAACGCTTAAAATGGGAATATTACTTTTTATAACTTTAATTTGGATAAAGTCTTAATATTTCACTTTTTAAGTGTTTTCTTAGTTTTCTGTGGAATGATTATCTTCATGCCCAATCTTTCCCCTTATATGTTGAGATAATCATTACTTCATCGACGCTAAGTGATCGTGGCACATTATCTATGTAAGAAAATTCCGTTTTAAGCCTCATTGCTTGTCAGTTTTCATTTTGATTGCTATGTTTTTAACAGGCATTACAACTTACAAGGATTGATCAAAATGAAAAAGACATTAACTGCAGCGGCAATTTCAATGACACTTTTGGCTTCCCATGCGTTTGCTGATACGACGCCTACTGCTTCTCAGCAACTCCAAGAGAAGACTCAGCAACTTCAAAACCGTGCGTCTGAGACTTCACAAAAAGCTCAAGACCGCGCATCTGAAACAACGACTGAATCCAAAAACCGCCTCAATGAAAACGTAGACAAAGCGAAGCATCGTCTACAAGGTGATAACAGCGATAGCACTAAAGCTAAAGAAAGTGCACAACATAGCTGGAACAAAACTAAAGAAGGTACCACTAAGGGTTGGAATAAAACCAAAGAAGGGACCAAAGAAGGTTGGAACAAAACCAAAGAGGCCACCTCTAAAGGCGTAGATAGCACTAAACAAGGTGCTAGCAGCGCTTGGCAGAAGACTAAGGACGCTGCCGCGAGTGCAAAAAAATCAATCAGCGATAGCACCAATTAATGGGTTATCGTTAGAGGCCTCCAATAGGAGGCCTTTTTTTCATTTCTCTAAATGATGTCCATACTCTTTGAGTAGACATTGGGTTACCCCGTTGGTCCAACCGAAACCATCTTGGAGAGGATATTCTCCGCCGCCACCAGACACATTATCCTCATCCACCACATTATATTTTTCGACTAATTTATGTTTTTCTTTAAAAAGTTTACTCACCGTTTTAAGCCAACGAACGGCTATTTCCTTTGCTAGCTCATCTTCGCCGTATTTTTTTAAGCCTTGAATAGTCATCCATTGCAAGGGTGCCCAAGCATTGGGTTTATCCCATTGTTCACCACTTTCTATTGTTGTCGAGATTAAGCCACCGGATGCGAGGAGTTGTTCCCTAATCTGTTTAGCAATACGTTGAGCTTGTACTGGAGTGGCGAGTTCGGTGAAGAGGGCCACCGAAGCCGCTGCACTGAAGAGTCCGAATTGTTCCCTGCGCCAGTCGTAATCGCGAAACACACCACTTTTTGCATCCCATAGCCAGTGGTTAATAGCATTCATACGCGCTTCAGCCTTTTTCTCCCATGCCAAAGCTATTAGGTCTTCACCACTTTTCTTGGCAATACTCGATATCGTGCATTCTAATTTATATAAAAATGCATTGAGGTCGATCGGGATATATTGCGTGGTACGGATACTGGCTAGCCTCATAGGGTCTCGTAACCAACGAGATGAGTAATCCCATCCAGAGGCAGCACCTGCGCGTAAATCGCGGAATACTTCTCTTGAGGGCCTACTCGATGATGAAGCTGTTTCGATATCTTCGCGCCACGATTCGTCGCGAGGAGTATCGCGATCGTCCCAATATCGGTTGAGCATCGATCCATCCGGCATTTTGACCACGTGACGAAATGCCTGATTGGGATTGAGGGAGCCTGAACCATCCATCCAATAGTGATATTCAGAAATCAGGTAAGGTAAATATTGCTCGCTACCGCCAATATTAGCCGATTCACATAGCTCGACCATTAGCGCGAAAACAGGTGGCTGTGAACGGCTGAGGTAATAGGTTCTATTGCCATTGGGAATATGGCCGTATTTCTCAATCAACCAAGCGAAGTTATCAGTCATATTTTTGAGTAAATCGATTTTGCCACTTTCAGCTAATCCCAGCATTGAAAAGTAGGAATCCCAATAATAAACCTCGGTAAAGCGTCCGCCTGGGACAATATAAGGCTTAGGCAAAGGTAATAGCGACGTATTAGGATGGTGACTTTCTGGATTTCTGATCATCACTGGCCATAACGCATCGATATGCTGGCTAAGCGTTCTCTTCTCTGTTTCGGCATGAGCATAATTATGAGGTTCTTCCGGTAGGTGGAAGTTATCTTGTACAAATTGACGCAGAGAGAAGTCTTGGCTACGACGCGCCAATTTACGATACAGAATCAAAATATCAACGGGGTCGTATTTGGGGGCACAATCCGCAAAGGTTTTGCTGTCTTCGAAGATGTGTTGGTTTTGGACATCTTCGAATAATTCTAAATAGCGGTCAGAAGGGGTCAGCGCATCGGCAGATGGCATCCCTGCGATGTGTTCAGGCTCTGGCTCATGATCGTTATCATTGTCAGTCAATTCAAATTCCTGAGCGTTTTCGTACAGACCGTTATCCTTATAACTATCCTTTTCGTTATCTAGGATCTGCTCTTTCTGTTGTCGCGACATGGAGAATTGCCTCCTTAACACATAGGGTTATAAGCAACGGGCGTATTAATTCAGTATAGACAATGAACTATAGTTAGACCGTACAGAGACTACCTAAGTGAGTGTAAGCGAAGATTTCCTTTAAGTCTTAATGTACAAGAGTGAACAGGTTACTCGAGTTGGGATTGTAAAGGATGATATGAGTCGTAACATGATAATAAGAATTATTACTATTAAAGTTAATCGAGCAAAGGTAGACTTCGACATATTCTTACTAAGGAGAACATATGACTAAAACCCTAAGTTCTGGTAGACAGGCACCCCACCGTGTTCGTAATGAGTTAACATTCCGCACACTAACGGTTAGTGATAAACAATTAGTCGCAGAACAATTCTGGCGCATATCTTTTCAATCTCAAGCGTTGGCAGGGTTTTCCTCACCGGGGAGCGATGATCATATCAAACTTTTTTTCCCTGAAAAGATCGCAACGGCACCAGTCATCCCAACCGTAACCGATGAAGGCATTGTTTGGCCAGATAATCAGCGTCCTGAGTCACGAGACTATACTCCCCTTGAATTTGACGGTCAGAGTTCTCTAGTCATCGATTTTTATCGACATGAACAAGGCATTGCGAGTGACTGGGCGGAAAATGTTAGTGTTGGGGATTCGCTAACGATTGGCGGTCCACGTGGGTCGTTAATTATTCCTAATGAGTATTCCCAACAACTTTATATCTTCGATGAGACGGGCTTGCCTGCCATGAAACGGCGATTGAATACTCTCCGTGCAGACAACGTCCTACTAATCGCTTTTGCTAAGCGTCAGGTAGTTGAAGAGTACTTAGGGGCATTGCTAGCAGATCACAATTTACATTGTTTAGAAAATAACGCGATGGACGCATCAGGCATTGAGCAGTGCATCAGTCTCAGTAACCCTTTACATTTTCCGGCGGATGACCATTTTGTATGGTTGACCGGAGAAGGAAAAGCGGTGAAACAGCTCAGCGATCATTTTATTGAGCAGCGGGGTTGTTCACCAGAATTAGTCAGAGCAGTTGCCTATTGGCATGCCAAAGATTAATTAAAGGTTGTTTGTACTACGATGCGCCCGCGAATGTCTCCTTCAAGGAGCCGGCCGGCAAACTCAATGGCTTGCTGCAGTCCGATGGTTTGATAGGGGATTGGCAGAGACGAATGACTCAGTAATGTCGCGAAGCGCTGCCATGCTGCATTACGCTGCGCGACTTCGCAGTAAACGCTATCAACGCCGACCAAGCGTATACTGCGAAGAATAAAGGGCGCGACACTGGTAGTCAGTTCGAGTCCTTGAGCCATTCCACAGGCGACCACGCATCCATTTCGTTGCGTCGCAGCAAGCAGGTTGGCAAGGGTATGGCTTCCCACACAATCAATCGCTCCCACCCAGCGTTCAGGCTGTAATTTTCTCCCGGACTCAGACAGTTCACTTCTCGGGAGAATTGAACTCGCGCCCAAGGTCTGAACTAAATATTCCTCGGCGTGACGGTCACCGCTAATTGCGATGACCTCATAACCCAGTTTCGCTAAAATCCACGTACTAAAACTGCCTACTCCACCACTGGCACCACTGACGGCAATTGGGCCTTTTTCGGGGGTGATCCCTTGCTGCTCTAGCTGTAAAACGGCAAGCATAGCGGTTAGACCAGCTGTGCCAATCAACGCCGCATCAGTGGGGGTTATGCCTTCAGGTAGCGCGGTCAGCCATTCAGCTTTAGCTGTAAATTTTTCAGCCAGCCCACCATGATACTGTTCACCAATGCCCCAACCAGTGACGATTGCGAGTTTGCCAATTGGCCATTGTATCGATTCGCTGGCTATCACTTCACCAATCATGTCGATACCGGGAATGAGTGGGAACTGACGGATAACCGGGGCTTTAGCGCGGATAGCGAGGGCATCTTTATAATTAAGTGAGGAGTACAGGACACGGAGCGTAACGGGAAGATGAGGGAGAGTGGTTTCATCTACTTGGACTATATTAGCGGGATCCGTATCGGTTTTAGGATCGGTGAGCCAGAGTGCGTTGAACGCCATAAACTTTTTCTCCCAGATACTGAAATAAGAGGGGGCCTGAATGGCCCCCCGCTATTATTTTGCAGATTTATAGAGAGCGATACGCTGTTTCTCGAGTTGGGTTACACGTTGGCATACTTGTTGGCCAAACTGTTGGAAATCGTCTTCGTGCTGTTTCCACTCTTGTTGGACCGCTTGTTGTAAGCCCCCCAGATTACCGACTAATGCTTGTAATGGGTTACCGTTACTGCTGAGGTTCTTCATATTGCCCATTTCGTTCAGGCTATCTTGCAGCACACCGCCCATCGCACTTTGCACCAGTTTTTCACTGTCTTGATGCACGCTATCAATGGCGCTGTGATGATAGGTCATTACATCATTTTTCTGCGACAGAACTCGTGCAAACTGCAATTTTAATTGGGAGTTTAAGTTATCCAAGCGTTGATGGATCCCACTTTCTGCTCCGAGTTTTTCGGTGATGATACGGTCTAAAGCTGTTTTAGCTTGATCGAGCCGTTGATGGGCTCCTTGATTAATCCATGGCATATCTTTACGCACAGCAGCTTGATAATTTATGGCTTGTTGGCGTACCGCTGCGGAGGGCTGAAGAGCCTTACCGTTGAAGGTGATATCCCCATTAGGGGTAATTACCATGGTGCCATCACTTCCCACGACAGCCACACTCTGAGATGACAGGGTGATATCATCTTTAGGGATCGAGTCACACTGGTAAGCGGCATGGGCTTGTACTGCTGAAACAAGTAGCGTAGCGAGTAGAACTTTGCGTAGCATGGAGTTTCTCCAGAAAGGGGGAGGAGGTTGACGGATAATAGAGAAAATATTATCCGTCTTGAGATTATACTGACTTAGTCCCACCAAACATCAAACAGTTCCGTGACCTGGACGTTTTCTAGGCCTTTTGCCGTGAGCCATTGGCTAACGGCAGTTCGGTGTTCGTCGGTACATTTACCGGTTTTTTGTAAGCAGACTAGGCCTTCCCATTGCAGATAGCCACTGCCATCGTAGGCCAGCCCTTGTGGCTCAATCACTTCACTGATGAAATCATCAACAGTTTTATCGATTGTGGCCGTATCGGTCCCCGCAGGAAATGACCAAGCGACAGAAAAGCCAAACTCTTGAAACTCATCAAGATGTAATTTTTTACGTAAACGACGACTACGATTAACAGCCATTATTTAATCCTCTCAAACATTAAATCCCACACACCGTGCCCTAAGCGGTGACCCCGCTGTTCAAACTTGGTGAGTGGACGTGAATCAGGCCGAGGAACATACTGCCCTTCCGGCGATTGGTTAATATAGCCAGGGATAGATTGCATAACTTCGAGCATGTGCTCTGCATAGTTTTCCCAATCTGTCGCCATATGGAAGACTCCGCCTAGTTTTAATTTACGGAGGATTAACTCAGCAAACGGGATCTGCACAATACGGCGTTTGTTATGGCGAGCTTTATGCCAAGGGTCTGGGAAAAAGAGCTGGGCCAGGCGTAACGAATTATCAGGGATCATCTTTTCCAAGACTTCTACAGCGTCGTGACACATTACACGTAGATTTGTCACACCCGCTTCTTCAGCGCTGGCTAAACATGCGCCAACCCCTGGCGCATGCACTTCGATGCCTAAAAAATTCTGATGAGGGTTAGCTTTAGCCATCTCAACTAAGGATGCCCCCATACCAAAACCGATTTCTAAAACTAACGGGGCTTCTCGGCCAAACACCTGTTGAAAATCAATAGGCTCAGCATTGTATTCAACCCCATTGATTGGCCAAAGTTCATCTATGGCTTGCTGTTGGCCTTTTGTGAGGCGGCCTTGGCGTCGAACAAAACTTCTTATCCGGCGTAATGGACGCCCATCTTCATCAAATTCTGGTGTAATGACGTCATTAATCATAATAAGCCTACAAATGTTTCAATTTTAAACGGGGATTATGCAAAGTTAAGCATGATTAGCAAGCCTTTACCAAGCAGTGGTTTACTTAATGCTAGGTCTATGCTGCAATTTATCCATCTCTCTTCACGAATTCTGTACAAACGATGTTAACTACCACCGATTCGTCATCTTTTGCTAGCCAAGTCCTGACATGGTATCACCAGTTTGGCCGAAAAACGCTGCCTTGGCAGCAAGAAAAAACGCCTTACAAGGTGTGGTTGTCTGAAGTGATGCTGCAACAGACCCAAGTTGCTACGGTCATTCCTTATTTTGAACGTTTTATGGTGCAATTTCCAACGGTTGCCGAGCTCAGTGCCGCGCCGATTGATCAGGTGCTGCATTTATGGACAGGTCTCGGCTACTATGCGCGGGCGCGTAATCTCCATAAAGCCGCCTGCCAAGTGATGAGTGAGCACCAAGGTCAATTTCCAGAGTCTTTTGAGCAGGTCGTTGCTTTACCAGGAGTAGGGCGTTCGACAGCGGGAGCAATACTTTCTCTTTCACTCGGTCAACATCATCCTATTCTAGACGGAAATGTGAAACGCGTGCTCGCCCGGTATTATGCTGTCGGGGGGTGGCCAGGGCAGCGGGAAGTCGAGAGTAAATTGTGGGCCTTAAGCGAGACGGTTACCCCGCAACGAGAGGTTGCAGCGTTTAACCAGGCAATGATGGATTTAGGCGCGATGGTCTGCACGCGATCTCGCCCTAAATGTGAGCTTTGTCCGCTAAATGAAGGCTGTATCGCGTATGCTCAGCACAATTGGCAAGATTATCCAGGAAAAAAACCAAAAAAAGATCTCCCTACTCGCGAAGCTTGGCTATTGTTATTGAAGCAAGACGATCGGGTATTACTGGAAAAACGACCCAGCCTAGGTATTTGGGGAGGGTTGTACAGTTTTCCTCAATTTTCAGATCGCACAGAGATGGAACAATGGCTATCGCAGCGCGGCATTAAGGGTAAGCAGCAACAGCTAAATAGTTTTAAGCATACCTTTAGCCATTTCCATTTACAGATAATTCCGGTGATGATAGAGCCGTCTACTGTTGCGGCTTTAATGGAGGAATCTGTTACTCTCTGGTATAACTTAGCGCAGCCGCAATCGGTAGGATTAGCCGCGCCGGTACAACGTATTTTGAACGAGCTAAGCCACGAACTCGCCATAGCGCATAATAATTAACAGGATTGACCTATGAGTCGTACAATTTTTTGCACATTCTTAAATCAAGATGCTGAAGGCCAAGACTTTCAACTTTATCCAGGTGATATCGGTAAACGCATTTACCAAGAGATTTCAAAGTCAGCTTGGCAGCAGTGGATGACTAAGCAAACCATGTTAATCAATGAACAAAAATTGAATATGATGAATCCAGAACATCGCAAGATCATTGAGCAAGAGATGGTCAGCTTCTTATTTGAAGGAAAGGACGTTCAGATCGATGGCTACACGCCCCCTGAGCAGTCAAACTAACAAATTATAAAACTTTACGCTAAGCAGCCAGAACGTCATCTTATGAAAAAATTGATTCCTCTACTACTCATCGCGCCACTGCTTGTCTCGTGCTCGAGTGATAAAAAAAGCGTTTTTCACGAAGACTGGGTAAAGGACACCAATGGTTTTGATATCCTTATGGGCCAGTTCGCGCATAACATCGAAAACATATGGGGGATCAACGAAGTTCTGATTGCTGGCCCAAAAGATTACGTAAAGTATAGCGATAATTACTACACGCGCAGCCACATCAACTTCGAAAGCGGTAAAATTACCATCGAGTCTATCTCGGGTACTAACCCGATGGCCAGCTTACGTGAAGCGATTATTACGACACTGTTGATCGGTGAAGACCCGGGTAATGTTGACCTCTATTCGGACGCTAACGATATCAATCTTAGTCGAGAGCCATTACTTTACGGCCAGGTACTGGATAACACCGGGCAGCCAATTCGCTGGCAAGGCCGTGCGGGCACCTTTGCCGACTACCTGCTTAAATATAAATTGCATCGTCGCGTTTCCGGGATGCACGTTATCTGGTCCGTTACCATCCCGATGGTACCAAACCACCTAAACCAACGTGCACACCGTTACCTGCCAATGGTACGTCGAGCTTCCGACCAATATGGAGTGGATGTCTCACTGATATTGGCCATCATGCAAACGGAGTCCAGTTTCAACCCCTATGCAATCAGTAATTCTGATGCGCTAGGGCTGATGCAGGTTGTCCAACATACCGCTGGCGTCGATGTGTTTAGAATGAAGGGGAAATGGGGGAAACCGAGCCGTAGCTACTTACTCGACCCGGAAAATAATATCGATGCGGGAACTGCTTATCTGTCTATTTTACAGAATAACTATCTGGGGGGAATTACCGATCCGCAATCGAGACGCTATGCAGTCATTACTGCTTACAATGGTGGGGCAGGGAGTGTGCTGAAGGTTTTCTCTAGCAATAAAGATAAAGCGGTGGCGATCATCAATGGGATGCCACCTACGGAAGTCTACCGTATCTTGGTACGTAAACATCCCGCAGCCGAATCACGACGTTATCTGTATAAAGTGGATAAAGCCCAGCGCAGTTATTTCCGCTATTAAGAAAAAAGCCTTGCTCAGCAAGGCTTTTTTTATTCTGTCTCGGGTAAAAAGGCTTCGAGTAGTGAGTTTAAGAATAGCTTCCCTTTAGCGGTGATTTGCCAGTGCTCGGCAGTTTCTTGTAAATAACCGGCTTGAATAGCGTTATCGAGTGCGGGGCGTACCCGTTGTTCTGCCAGTCCCGTTAGATCAACGAAATCCTGACGCGGACAAGGTTCCAGCAATCGAAAACGATTCATAAAAAACTCAAAGGCTTTATCTTCATCGGCAACCATAAATTGTCGGTCGAGGTATTCTCCCCGCATAAAGCCTTTTGGATGACGCGTTTTTACAGTACGCATAATCTTGCCATCGGCAAGCGTAATTTTGCCATGAGCACCGCAGCCAATACCGAGATAATCTCCGAACCGCCAGTAATTAAGGTTATGTTCGCAACGATAACCGGGCTTAGCATAAGCCGAGGTTTCATACTGCTCATACCCTGCATCACGCAGTAGCTGATCCCCTTGTTCGAAAATATCCCATAAATCGTCATCGTCGGGTAATTTGGGAGGGCGTGAGGCGAACAACGTATTAGGCTCAATCGTCAATTGATACCACGAGAGATGAGGGGGATTTAGCGCTATCGCTTGGCGTAAATCATCCAAAGCCTGCTCAATACTCTGATCGGGAAGGCCGTGCATAAGGTCGAGGTTAAAACTCCGCAGCCCTAATCCTGTCGCGAGCTGTGCCGCACGCTCGGCTTCCTGTGGCCCGTGGATCCTTCCCAGCCGTGTTAACTTCTCGGCATCGAAGCTTTGTACCCCAATCGAGATACGATTAATCCCTGCCTGCTGGTAGCCACTGAAACGTTCTGCTTCGACTGTACCGGGATTAGCCTCCATCGTGACTTCACACCCTGTGGAGAGCGGGATACGCTCACGTACCCCATCCATCAGTTGTTGCATGGCTTGGCTACTCAGTAAACTTGGCGTGCCCCCACCGATAAAGATCGTTGAGAGTTTCCGCCCCTGAACCAGATGCAGACTATCATCCAAATCTTTCAGTAAATGCTCAACATATTCCTGATGCGGCACCTCGCCCTTAAGAGCGTGAGAATTGAAATCACAATAGGGACACTTTTGGACACACCATGGGATATGAATATATAAACTTAGTGGGGGTAAATCTTTAGCCATTACGTAACGCTTCCATCAGTTGCTGTAATGCTTGGCCACGATGGGAGAGTGCAGATTTTTCTGCCTTACTCATTTCAGCTGCACATTTCTGTTGCTCGGGGACATAAAAAATTGGGTCATAACCAAAGCCCCCTTGACCGCTAGGTTGACGAGCAATCATTCCCGGCCAGCGTCCATAACAGACGATAGGTGTGGGGTCGTCAGCATGGGTTAAATAGACCAAGACGCAATGGAAAGCGGCTTGTCGTTGTGCATCGGGAACTTCCTGCATGGCCGTCAGCAGCTTATTCAGGTTATCGTTATCACAAGCCGCTTCGCCCGCATAGCGTGCAGAGTAAATGCCTGGCGCGCCTTGTAAGGCATCGACGGCTAAACCTGAGTCATCGGCAATGGCGGGCAGACCGGTCACGCGCGCAGCATGGCGGGCCTTAATCAAGGCATTTTCAATAAAGGTTAGCCCGGTCTCTTCAACTGAGCCTACCCCTAGTTCCGTTTGAGCAGTAATGGTTAAGCCAAAATCGCGTAATAACTCAGCCAGCTCGCTGACTTTACCTGCATTACCTGTGGCCAACACAACATTTTGTGGGGAAAGATGATTCGTCATAATTTATAACCAAACCCATAGGTTAGGGAAAAGGTCCATTCCGAGGTAATTTAATGCATAGAGGATAAGGATGACGATCATCGCCGAGAAGTCTATTCCACCCATCGCCGGTAACCAACGTCTGATTGGCGACATTAACGGTTCGGTCAGTTGGTAAAGCACGTGGTCAACCGAGCTACGGCCTTGGCTTACCCAGCTCATAATTGAGCGAATCAAAATAACCCAAAAGACTAAATTACCTGCGGCCTTAAGCAGCGATAAAACGCCAATCAATAGCAAGCTTAGTGATAGCGAGAAGCCGCCGTGATTAATCGCAACCAGTAAAGGATACTTCAGCGTCGTTAAGATAAACGCGAGAAGTAACGACGCGCCATCTATTGGGCCGATAGCCGGCACAACGCGACGTAATGGACCGATAATCGGTTGAGTCAGTTTCACTACGAATTGAGCCAGTGGGTTGTAAAAGTCACAACGTGCCCATTGCATCCAGATTCGCAATAACAGTACGAGAACGTATAGTTCGATAAAAGTTTTGACCAAAAACGTCAAGGTATACATAGTGTTCCTTAGCTTATTCTGAAGTAGTAGGGTACTGACGGGCACCAAAAATCGCGCTACCCACTCGTACAAGGGTACTGCCTGCGGTGATTGCCGCATCAAGGTCATCACTCATTCCTAAGGAAAGCGTATCGACCTCAGGATAGTGCTCTGCTAAAGCGTGATAAAGCTTCGCCATACGCTGACAAACCGCTAACTGTTTTGGGTAGTCAGATTCTGGCGCGGGGATAGCCATAATCCCTCGCAACGTTAACCGGGGAAGCAGACGAATCGCCGCAGCTAACTCGTCAAGATCTTCAACCTGAATACCCGATTTACTGGACTCATCACTGATATTCACCTGAATCAAAATATTTAAGGGTGGCAGATGTTCAGGCCGTTGCGCTGAAAGGCGTTGCGCCAGTTTTAAGCGATCAACGGTATGACACCAAGCAAAGTGCTCCGCCACGAGGCGACTCTTATTCGACTGCAATGGTCCGATAAAGTGCCAGTCGATATCGGCTAAGTGAGCCAAGGCTATAATTTTACTCACCCCTTCTTGCACGTAATTCTCACCGAAGCAGCGTTGGCCAGCGGTATGAGCCGCGACAATATCGCTCTCAGGCTTAGTTTTACTTACAGCAAGTAAGGTAATTTCTTGAGAACTACGCCCACATTGCTTGGCAGTATCGGCGATCCGTTGTTCCACTGAGTGTAAATTTTGAGAAATGGATGTCATAACCGGAAATCACTATGGAGTTAACAGAATTAATTGCGCGTAGTGTAAAACATAACGCGAGTGATCTACACCTGTGCTGCGGAGAATTTCCTCGTTGGCGCAGAGAAAATAGGATCGCCATCATTCCTCACACAGAGAAATTGACCCCTGCTTGGTTTGAGATTTTTATTCGCCAGCGGATCACGGAGCGACTACTGCAACAGCTCTCTGAACAGGGACATTGCGATTTTGCATTTTCCAGCGAGCAGGGAATACGTGTACGAGCCTCACTTTTCAAACAGCAGCAGGGGTTCTCGCTGTCGTTACGCATACTCCCCGTACAGGTAAGGAATATTGAGCATTTACAGCTGCCCAGTGCCTTCATTAAGTTAGTTAATGGCGAAGATGGACTGCTTCTTATTACCGGGGCCACCGGGTCGGGTAAGTCGACGACACTCACGGCAGTGATCGATCATCTTAATCAGCAGTGCCAGCGACACATTCTTATGCTCGAAGACCCCATCGAATTTTGCCATCGTCCTGTGCAATGTTTGATTCAACAGCGAGAGATAGGTGAACACGTCAGTGACTTATCCAGCGGTATCGTTTCGGCGTTACGCCAAGACCCCGATATTATTGTGATTGGCGAACTACGCGATAAAACGACCATCAAATTAGCGCTGACCGCGGCAGAAACCGGCCATCTTGTGCTCGCGACGCTGCACAGTACAGATACCACTCATGCCTTACAGCGGCTGGTGGATGCCTTTCCCCCTCATGAGCGCGACACCGCACGCCAGCACTTGGCACAAAGCCTACGAGCGGTATTAGCACAGCAACTACATTATAGGAAAGAAAAAGCGCTCCCCCTTTATGAGTTATTAATTAACACTAAAGCGGTCGGAAATCTGATCCGTGAAGCAAAGCTCCATCAGCTACAGGGGCAACTGGAACAAGCCAGTCAAGAGGGGGTGGCTTCATTTCGTCAATCGTTTGAACGATGCCATCAACAAGAAGGCGAATCGGTACGCACCACTACTGATAAAGATTTTCGAACCAACTTTCTAAAATAATCACCGCAGATTGAGAATCAACCCGCCCTTTTGATAAGGATTTAAATCCGCCTTTTTCGAAGAGTCGAGCGCGAGCTTCAGTTGTACTAAGCCGCTCATCTTGTAGCTCGACCTTTTTCCCAAGTCTGCCATGTAGACGGTTAGCAAATTTCTTAGCTCGCTGAGTCAATTCCTGCTCGCTTCCATCCATATTAAGCGGTAGACCGACAACCAAATAATCGGGTTGCCACTCCTTGATCACTTTTTCAATCAGGGTCCAATCCGGTATGCCATCTTGAGCTTTTACGGCAGTAAGAGGGGAGGCCGTCGCCGTTAAGGTTTGACCCACGGCAATACCGATACTGCGCGTACCAAAATCGAAGGCAATGACAGTGTGATTACTCATTAACTATGTCCTGCTTCGCTGGCAATCATATGAATATTAATACCGAGTTTTGCCGCTGCGGCCGACCAACGCTCTGATGCAGGCAAATGAAAAATAATATCGCTGGTGGCAGGAACGGTTAGCCAAGCATTTTCCAAAATCTCATTTTCAAGCTGCTGTTGTTCCCATGCGCAATACCCCAGTGCCACCAAGACGTGTTCGGGATGCTGGTCAGTGGTTAAGGCTTCAAGCACATCTTTAGAGGTAGTGACCATCGTCTCGGGAGAGACCTCAATACTGGAGGCATATTTTTGAGGCGCGGTGTGAAGAATAAAACCACGATCTTCAGACATGGGGCCTCCGGTAAACACCGGTTGCTCAAGCTGACGTTGGGAGCCATCTCCAGAAAGCTCGATGTCCAGTTTGGCTAATACCCCTTCGACATTGAGATTTTCTAAAGGTTTATTGATAATAATCCCCATCGCGCCGTCAGTGTTATGTTCACAGATGTAAACCACGGAGCGCTTAAATAACGGGTCTTCTAACGTGGGCATGGCAATCAGGAAGTGGTGCTGTAAATTCATAACGTCTCGAGTGATTGAGTTTCTGGTAACCACTGGGCTACCAGAAAGGTTGAACGAAATTATGCTTCAGCTAAACGTTTTTCAATCGCGTCCATCAGCATACCAGTAATTGATACCGGGAATTCGGCTTCAATTTCACGAATACAGGTCGGACTCGTCACGTTTATTTCTGTTAATTTATCGCCAATGATGTCTAAACCAACAAAAATGAGGCCTTTCTCTTTCAGTGTTGGCGCTACTTGGCGCGCAATGGCCCAATCACTTTCGGTCAATGGACGAGGCTCACCACGCCCGCCAGCCGCTAAGTTACCCCGTGTTTCCCCGGACTTGGGAATACGGGCCAGGCAATAGGGAACAGGTTCGCCATCGACCACCAGAACACGCTTATCCCCCTGTTTTATTTCCGGGACGAAATTTTGTGCCATACAAAATTGTGTGCCTTGCTGGGTTAGGGTTTCCCAAATGACGGAGAAATTAGGATCGTCTTGTTTGACACGGAAAATAGACGCGCCTCCCATGCCATCCAGTGGTTTCATGATGATGTCACCGTGTTCTTGCCAGAAATCACGCAAGGTCTCACGGCTGCGGGTAACCAAGGTATCAGGGGTTAATTCCGCGAACCAGGCAGTAAAGAGTTTTTCATTACAGTCGCGTAAACTTTGAGGCTTATTAACGATTAGGGTGCCTTGCTCTTCGGCTCTTTCTAAAATATAGGTCGCGTAGACAAACTCGGTATCAAAAGGGGGATCTTTACGCATCAGGATGACATCAAGCTCGGCCAGAGGTAGGGTCTGCTCACTCGTAAACTCAAACCATTTCTCTTCATTTTGCATAACGGTCAGACCACGGGTACGCGCTGACGCAACACCTTTGCGTAACGATAAATCGTTCATCTCCATATAATGGATTTCATAACCGCGTTTTTGGGCCTCTAACAACATCGCAAAACTGCTATCTTTCTTGATATTGATGGTTGTAATAGGATCCATCACTATACCCAGCTTAATCATTCACAACCCCTTCAAAATTTAGTTTATTCACTCAAAAAGGACTCAGTATACCTAAGGATGAGCCGCCCATTTCACTGATGATGCCAGACCATCAATTATCCTAAATCACCGAATCGTACCTGCAGCGCTGTAATAGCGGTTAATGCTGTGGTTTCAGTGCGTAATACTCGAGGGCCTAGCAAAATATCGGTAAAGTTATCAGCGCTGGCTTGTTCAATCTCAGCGGCTGATAAGCCACCTTCCGGCCCGATAAGCAACCTCACCTTATTATTGGGAAGGGTAAGACGATTAATGCTTTGTGACGCGCGTGGATGGAGATTGAGCTTGAGCGCATCACTGGCTTCAGAAAGCCACTCTGCTAAAGTCATGACTGGGCGTATATCAGGAATACGGTTGCGTCCACATTGTTCACACGCGGCAATAGCCATTTTTTGCCATTGTGAAAGCTTTTTTTCAAGCCGCTCTTTATCCAGTTTTACACCACAACGTTCAGAGATTAAAGGCGTAATAGTGTTAACCCCCAATTCAATTGATTTTTGAATGGTGAATTCCATTTTTTCGCCCCGTGACAGGACCTGTCCCAAATGAATATCGAGGGGGGACTCGCGGTCATCAAGTTCTGCATCGGAAGTCTCAACCGTGACATGTTTTTTACTGGCTTCTACGATCGTTGACAGAAATACCTGGTTACTGCCATCAAATAACAGCACCTGCTGTCCGGCGACCATGCGTAATACTCGGCCAACATGATTGGCGGCGTCTTCAGAAAGCTGAACACGTTGATGACTTTGAAGCGTTTCTGGATGAAAGATGCGGGGAATGCGCATGGTCTTATCTCTTAAGTAGAATATATGAATTACCGTTGTCACTATACCGTATAGCTTGACCGCTGAGTCGACTAATTGCAATCCAGACTACTGACACTGCTTGGCTACCCAGGGGTTAGCATTACCCTGAATTCGAGCGATTCGGCGGTCGCGCTGACATTCCCATGGGGTGACGGGATAAAGCTTATTCCATACCATTAACAGCTGCGTTTGTTGACGTGAAAGAGAAAGGTGGTATTGGTCACGCATATACAATGTAATTCGGGCAATCGGGCCCCGGGCACGCGCGGCAGGCTGAGTCAGTTTAGCCTTGAAATCATTAATCATCTCACAGGCGCCGTACTGAGTAGGGGTACCATTCCACTGGCTGTAAGCAAAGTTATTGCGGTCACCATTCACTTCACCAACAGCAGGTTCGAGATTATGTAGGTCAGCCTCTATTCTGCGATACTCGCTGTCCTGACGACAATTTTTTCTCCCTCCTTGCTGCCAACATTGACGTTGATGACCAAATACCCAGGCCGGTACGACATGTTCCCACTCTATTCGAGCGGCTCGCTGAGCATTTTTACGCGGCACATAACCACAGGAGGCTAAATCGGGGATCCCTTTCTTACCCTGCCAACGAATATCGCAGCCACAATAAAACTCTTTGGCACCTTGGTTGACCTCAATAGAGGCCTTCTTGGCCGCTTGAAAATTATCCTGTTGGTAGACTTTTGCAAAGGCTGGAGACATTGAAAAAAGGAAAGCAAGAAAACTGATTTTGAGACGCATATTCTGGAAAACTATCAAAGTGACATTAATACGGCATAATACCCTATCCTTGCGCGAACAGCTGTGTAAAAGTTAGGCTATCGTTGACCAGAAATTTCCGTATTCACCCCTGAAATTCACCTATTTTTAGCGGCGCAGCGCAGCGGCGGCAGCAATATTCCTTTTCCCCACGTACCACGCGGTTATGACGTCGCAAAGTAAGGGCATGCTGCTGGCAATTGCAATGGTAGGGGAAGGTTTGACCCGCGACGGAGGTCGTGACAAAGCGATGAGTACGCTCGGCTTTAACATTCAATACTTCTTCCATCATCCAGCGCCACTCTTGGCCATGAGGGGCGACTCGGCCAAACTTTTTCCAAACTAATAGATGGGCGAGCTCATGCGGGACCACCTGTTCCACAAAGGCTGACAGGTTCTCTTCGCACAGTACCGGGTTGAGGCGAATTTGCCACTCCTTTAGCCAAGCGCTACCTGCAGTGGTTCCGCGTTGTTGCCAACTGATAGAAGGCTCAGGGAGAGGATCATCAAAAAGAGGCGCGGCAAGGCTGAGGTGATGGCGAAGCGAGCGGTAGATGGCTTGCTGTAAAGCGATAGGCAGGCGAAGATTTTTTTTCATGGAGCAAGAGTAACATAAAAAAAGGGGGTGAACCTGTCACCCCCTTAGCTGATTAATCGCGTGAGCCGATGTCTTTCAGTTTTTTACCTTGCATCAGGTTTCTTTCAATGTGCTCCAGTGAAACATTTTTGGTTTCTGGAATCAGACACAGAGTCAGAATGATGAAGACAACGTTCAGGGCTGCATATAACCAGAAGGTTCCCGCATTACCTAAATTAGTCAGTAGCGTTAAGAAGGTCGCACCAACGATCATATTCGCAATCCAGTTGGTCGCTGTCGATACGGTAATCCCAAAGTCTCGACCTTTCAGCGGCTGAATTTCAGAGCACAGTACCCAGATTAACGGGCCAGCACTCATTGCGAAACCAACAATAAACATCAATAGCATGGCGATAGCAAAGTATTGCGCACCAGCTGAATGGATGCCTAAGTGCAACATTGTTCCTAATACACCCATACCGGTCGCCATAACGATGAAGCCGAGGACTAGTGTAGGTTTACGGCCCCAACGGTCAACCAGACCGATTGCAATGAAGGTCGCTAAGACGTTAACGAGACCAACGATTACCGTTCCCCACATTTGTTCAGTGGTGTTGGTGAAACCTGCAATCTCAAAAATTTTCGGTGCATAGTACATAATGACGTTCATACCGGTAAATTGCTGCACGACTTGCAGTAACACACCCAGGTACACGGCACGACGGAAATTACTATTGTCTTTAAACAGTGCCCAGCCGGTTTGCTTGATTTTTAAGCTCTCGCGGATTTCGTCTAATTCGCGCTTAGCCTGCTCACTGGTATCACGCAGACGATCAAGCACTTTCTGGGCGTCATAAAATTGCCCTTTAGCCGCTAACCAACGTGGGCTATTCGGTAGGAAGACAACGCCAATCAATAACAGCGCAGCGGGGATGGTGATCACCCCTAACATCCAACGCCAATCACCACTATAGCTCAGGGCGGTATCGGAGAGATACGCACCAAGAATACCGATGGTGATCATCAGTTGGTAAAGTGAAATCATACTACCGCGAATTTTTTCCGGCGCGATTTCAGAAAGATAAAGCGGTGCAGTGTAGGAAGCAATACCGACAGCTAGCCCTAAGAGTACCCGCGCTGCAATCAGCATTTCCGGTGAAGTCGCTAAGGCTGACCATAAAGAGCCAATCACGAACAGGATGGCGCCTGCCATTAAGCTCTTTTTACGACCGAGTGACGAGGACACCCAGCCACTACCGACCGCACCCACTGCAGCACCGAACATCATCGAGCTTACAATCCACTCTTGTTGATGAGGTGTCACATTGAATTCTTTGGCAATGAAGGGGAGCGCCCCTGCAATAACCCCGATGTCTAAACCAAATAATAAACCTGCGAGTGCAGCGAGAAAGCAGACGAAAAACGTCATCATTTTATTAGACGTTCTACGCTTTGAGTTATTTACAGGCATGAATGCCTCCGATGTTAAATTTCTTATCTTTGTGATTCTACGTAATTATATGTCAACTATCAGTGAGCCAGATCACAGCAATGTAATCGATTACATTTAAGGCTAATTAAATGCTATCCAATAGCTTCGTAAAGGTCTCGTTCACTGGTTCTTGACGGAACTATACATAAATATCGGGTAGTTATAGCCTTAACCTCTGAATAAATCATATTTTTTTTACCAATTGATGAAATAGACCACATTTCGACTGAGCTAAGACAATGTAATCGTTATCACTAGGCGAAGAAGGGGGCGATTAGGTGAGTAACAAGGATGTATAGGGGGAGAAACTCGGGCGGTTAATCCCGCCCGAGTAGTAGAAACTATTTCAGATTGGCCGCATCACGCAGTGCTTCAGCTTTGTCTGTCTTTTCCCATGGGAAATGTTCACGGCCAAAGTGGCCATAAGCAGCAGTTTCACGGTAAATAGGATGCAGAAGATCTAACATCTGGATCAAACCGTAAGGGCGAAGGTCAAAGAATTCGCGTACCAGCAGGGTCAATTGCTCAGTAGGGAGTTTCTCAGTGCCAAAGGTCTCGACCATGATTGAGGTTGGTTCAGCAACACCAATCGCATAAGAAACCTGAATCTCACAACGGTCAGCCAAGCCAGCAGCAACAATGTTCTTCGCAACGTAGCGAGCTGCATAGGCTGCTGAACGGTCAACTTTCGATGGATCTTTACCTGAGAACGCACCGCCGCCGTGACGCGCCATACCGCCGTAGGTATCAACGATAATTTTACGACCCGTTAGACCGCAGTCACCCATCGGGCCGCCAATCACAAAACGGCCTGTTGGGTTAATAAAGTATTTAGTGTTCGCAGTGAGCCATTCGGTCGGCAGTACCGGCTTGATAATGGTTTCCATTACCGCTTCTTGAAGCTCTTTTTGACCGATTTGTTCTGCATGTTGGGTAGAAAGAACGACAGCATCGATACCGACAATTTTATCGCCATCGTATTGGAAGGTCACCTGGCTTTTAGCATCCGGACGTAGCCATGGCAGAGTTCCGTCCTTACGAACTTCTGATTGGCGTTGTACCAAGCGGTGAGCATAAGTCACTGGCGCAGGCATCAACACATCAGTTTCATTGGTAGCATAACCAAACATCAGCCCTTGGTCACCAGCACCTTGGTCGAGTGGGTCTTGACGGTCAACGCCTTGGTTAATATCCGGAGATTGTTTACCGATCGCATTCAGTACTGCACAAGAGTTAGCATCGAAACCCATGTCGGAATGCACGTAACCAATCTCACGAACGGTCTGACGTGCAATTTCTTCGATGTCGACCCAAGCTGAGGTCGTGATTTCACCGCCAACTAAAACCATGCCGGTTTTTACATAAGTCTCACAGGCCACACGTGCTTTGGGATCTTGCTCGAGGATCGCATCTAAAACGGCATCAGAGATTTGATCAGCGATTTTATCGGGATGCCCTTCTGAGACGGATTCTGAAGTGAAAAGATGTTTAGCCATTATATAGTTACCTTGCTTAAGGGATTTAATTCGCGCGCACTGATAATGAGTGCTGCCTCAACATCGCCGTCTTCTCACACGACGACCTTGAATAGTGAATTGGGAGGAAAACATTATCGGATGGTTTTCCATCTGGACGTCTATTCTAGGGTAGGATGACTGAATAATTCCAGCGATTTTTCTGAATTAGCGCATCGATAGCCACATAGACACCGATAACAGCCTAGACTCAAGACAAACATTTTGCATTTTTACCCCCTTAGGGGTATAAATCGCGAACCGCCTTGCCATCTACAATTGACACGTTTCACGCTAAGATAACTGAAATTAAAATTAACCATAACAGTCGGTTAGATAGGCTTATTACTAGTCGATAGGCTGAGACTTTATCCTGACGATCTATCCTTTTAGTTATCGGCCATCACTGCAGTTATCGGCACTAAAATGACTATCGCGAATGTCATTTTTTTCTCGGTACACCCTAAATTATCCGTGATGAACGTGGCGGAAGCAGTAGACCTATGACGAGTATTTGCAGTGCTTAGCGGGTTGCGCTAGGGTAAATACTTAATTGTTTTTTATCAAAGATAGAGGCATGAGATGACCGACGTCATTAAGCATATTCGAGGTTCATCCGCAGGCGAACAAGGTGAACTACGTTCAATGCAAGAGGTTGCAGTTAACGATCAAGAAGCAAGCCGGATGTTACGCACCTACAATATTGCATGGTGGGGAAATAATTATTATGACGTCAATGAATTAGGTCATATCAGCGTTTGTCCAAATCCAGACATGCCTTCTGCCCGTGTCGATCTGGCTAAATTGGTGAAAGAACGCGAAGCCCAAGGCCAGCGTCTGCCTGCGCTATTTTGCTTTCCGCAGATTTTACAGCATCGCTTGCGGTCAATTAACGCGGCTTTTAAACGTGCGCGTGAATCGTTCGGTTATCGTGGTGATTACTTTCTCGTCTATCCGATCAAAGTTAACCAACATAAACGAGTCATTGAATCCCTGATTAATTCGGGGGAACCTTTGGGACTGGAAGCGGGTTCTAAAGCAGAGTTGATGGCGGTTTTAGCCCATGCAGGGCAAACGAGCTCGGTAATTGTGTGTAATGGTTATAAGGATCGTGAATATATTCGGCTTGCCCTTATCGGTGAGAAGCTCGGTCACAAAGTGTATCTTGTTATCGAAAAGATGACCGAGATACGTTTAGTCCTTGAAGAAGCTGAGCGATTGAATGTCGTGCCGCGCTTAGGGATCCGAGCTCGTTTAGCCTCGCAAGGTTCCGGTAAATGGCAATCAAGTGGGGGTGAAAAATCGAAATTTGGTTTGTCAGCCTCACAAGTCTTGGAACTGGTTGACATTATGCGCCAAGCTGGACGCTTAGAGAGCTTACAATTACTCCACTTCCATCTTGGATCGCAGATGGCTAATATCCGCGACATCTATACCGGTGTGCGTGAGTCGGCCCGCTTCTATGTGGAACTGGCTCGTTTAGGGGTACAGATCAAATGTTTTGATGTCGGCGGCGGCTTAGGTGTCGATTACGAGGGAACTCGCTCGCAATCTGACTGCTCAGTGAATTACGGATTAAATGAATACGCGAACAATGTCATTTATGCCATTGGGGAAGCCTGTGAAGAGCATGGCTTAGAGCACCCAACCGTTATTACTGAGTCAGGGCGCGCGGTAACTGCTCATCATACCGTGTTGGTTTCGAACATTATCGGTGTTGAGCGTAATAGTTTTACTCCGCCGAATCCGCCAGAAGAAGACTCTCCGCGTCCTTTATTAAGTATGTGGAAAACTTGGCAGGAAATGCACGAAACACAGGGGCATCGCTCATTACGCGAATGGCTTCATGATAGCCAAGTCGATCTGTCCGATATTCATACCGGCTATTCCTCTGGGATCTATACTCTGACACAACGCGCCTGGGCGGAGCAGTTATACTTAAATATCTGTCATTACACTCAACAGCACTTGGACCCAAGTAACCGTGCCCACCGTCCCGTGATTGATGAGTTACAAGAGCGTATGGCCGACAAGATTTATGTCAACTTCTCGCTTTTCCAGTCAATGCCGGATGCATGGGGAATTGACCAGCTCTTTCCAGTTCTGCCCCTTGAAGGGCTGAACAAACAACCCGAACGCCGCGCGGTATTGTTAGATATCACCTGCGATTCAGATGGGACTATCGATCATTATATTGATGGTGATGGGATCGCCACGACGATGCCGATGCCGGAATACGATCCGGAAAACCCCCCAATGCTCGGCTTTTTTATGGTCGGTGCTTATCAAGAAATTTTGGGGAATATGCATAATCTGTTCGGTGATACCGAAGCCGTTAACGTTTACGTTAACGAAAATGGAGCAGTGGATGTTGAATTATCCGATGAAGGGGATACCGTCGCGGATATGTTGGAATATGTTCAGCTAAATCCACAAGAGTTACTTAGCCTGTTTAATCAGCAAGTAAAAACCAGCGATATTGCCGAAGAGCTGAGAGACCAATTTTTATCAGAGTTTGAGAGTGGGTTATACGGCTACACTTATCTGGAAGATGAATAATTTTACTGTCTAGGCGCTGAAGGGTCGGCGCCCTCGTCAAGGGAAAAATATATTATGTACAATACCTTAGGTAACGAATATGACAACTCATTGGTGTCTAACGCCTTTGGTTTTCTGCGTTTCCCGCTCAATTTCCAGCCTTATGAAAGCGATGCGGAGTGGGTCATTACTGGCGTTCCTTTTGATGCGGCGACCTCGGGTCGACCGGGGAGTCGCTTAGGCCCGAATGCGATTCGTCAGGTCTCCACGCATTTAGCCTGGGAAGGGTGCCGCTGGCCTTGGAAATTCGACTTGCGTCAGCAACTGAAAGTGGTCGATGGCGGGGATTTGGTTTATGCCTTCGGTGATTCTGCAGACATGTCGGCTAAATTACAGGCACATGCTGAGAAACTCTTAGCCAATGGCAAGCGTATGCTGACCTTCGGTGGCGACCATTATATCTCTTTACCGTTGCTGCGTGCTCATGCGAAACACTTTGGTAAAATGGCCTTAGTCCATTTCGATGCCCATACAGATACCTATTCGAATGGCCCGACCTTCGACCATGGCACGATGTTCTATACCGCGCCGCAAGAAGGCCTTATTGATCCCAAGCACTCGGTGCAGATTGGTATTCGGACTGAGTACGATCCATCCCTAGGTTTCAATGTCCTGGATGCGGCATGGGTTAACGATACTGCGGTCGAGGATATCCTCACTAAAATTCGTCAAACAGTCGGCGACTTACCGGTCTATCTGACCTTCGATATAGACTGCCTTGACCCCGCTCATGCACCCGGTACCGGCACTCCAGTGGTGGGCGGCTTGACCAGTGATAAAGCGACTAAGTTACTCCGTGGTTTACAGGGGTTAAATATTGTAGGAATGGACTTAGTCGAGGTTGCACCTGGCTATGACCATGCTGATATTACGGCTCTTGCGGCCGCAACCGTCGCGTTAGACATGCTACACGTGCAGGCTGCTAACAAGCAGGCTCAACGCTAATCATTATTCAACATAATTTATTTACGAGGAGTGTAAGATGGGATTACTCGATAGCATTGTGGGATCATTAACGGGTGGAGAAGGGCAACAAAACTCCCTTAGTCAACTTCAAGCGGTCTGGTCTTGGGTACAAGAGCAGGGCGGTGTAGAAGTGCTTATCCAAAAATTCCAGCAAGGTGGCTTAGGGGAAATCCTCTCTTCATGGCTGAGTAACGGGAGTAATCAATCAGTCAGCCACAGCGATATCCAATCCGCTTTTAGCCAGCAAGATTTGCAGTCATTAGCGGATAAACTGGGAACCGATATTCAAGGCGCGTCAGGCACATTATCTGAAGTTCTGCCACAACTGGTTGATAAAATTTCCCCTCAAGGTGAAGTCCACCCAGAGGCTAGCGGTAACGCCCAGAATGATCTCGGCTCGTTAGTAGATTCACTCTTCAAGCGTTAAATTGTGCGGATCGAATGTACTTTCGTTCGACACATCATGTACATTGAAACAACTAAGTTTCCAATTTGTGTTGAAAGTGTTTAAAAATCAACACAACTAAATCATCCGATCTGGAGTGAAAGATGCCTTCTGAAAAAAAACTTGCTAATGCTATTCGTGCACTCAGTATGGATGCGGTCCAACGCGCTAAATCTGGCCACCCTGGTGCACCGATGGGTATGGCAGATATCGCTGAAGTACTGTGGCGTGAATTCTTAAACCATAACCCTAAAAACCCGTCATGGGCAGATCGTGACCGTTTCATTCTTTCTAACGGCCACGGTTCGATGCTTATTTATAGCTTGTTGCACCTTAGCGGTTACGATCTACCGATCGAAGAGTTGAAAAACTTCCGTCAATTACACTCTAAAACACCGGGTCACCCAGAATACGGCTACACCGTAGGTGTTGAGACAACTACGGGTCCACTAGGTCAAGGTATTGCGAATGCCGTGGGTTTTGCGATTGCAGAACGTACGCTGGCCGCACAATTTAACCGCCCAGGTCATGACATCGTAAACCACTACACCTATGCCTTTATGGGTGACGGTTGTATGATGGAAGGGATTTCGCATGAAGCCTGTTCACTAGCCGGGACACTACAGCTTGGTAAATTAATCGCTTTCTATGATGACAACGGTATCTCTATTGATGGTCATACTGATGGTTGGTTTAGCGATGATACCGGTTTACGCTTTGAATCCTACGGTTGGCACGTTATCCGTGGTGTTGATGGCCACAACAATGAATCAATCCGCCGCGCAGTTGAAGAAGCTCGTGCTTCAGAACGTCCAACGCTAATTATGTGCAAAACCGTTATCGGATTCGGTTCCCCTAACAAAGCCGGTACTCATGACTCACACGGTGCACCATTAGGCGACGACGAAATTACCCTGACGCGTAAGGCGTTGGAGTGGGACGCAGCGCCATTCGAAATTCCTGCAGACGTCTATGCTGCATGGGATGCGAAAGAAGCGGGTGAGAAGAAAGAGCAGGTTTGGAATGAGAAATTCGAAGCCTATGCGAAAGCCTTCCCTGAATTAGCCGCAGAATTCAAACGCCGCACGGCGAATGAACTTCCTGCAAATTGGGCTGCTGAATCACAAAAATTCATCGAAGACTTACAAGCTAACCCACAAAAAATCGCTAGCCGTAAAGCTTCGCAAAATGCGATTGAAGCTTATGGCAAACTGTTACCGGAGTACTTAGGCGGGTCTGCTGACTTAGCGCCGAGTAACCTAACCATGTGGTCGGGTTCCAAGTCGATTAAAGACGATGCAGCCGGTAACTACATCCACTATGGTGTGCGTGAGTTCGGTATGACTGCCATTGCCAACGGTATCTCATTGCACTCTGGTTTCATCCCGTACACTGCAACCTTCTTGATGTTTGTGGAATACGCGCGTAATGCTGCCCGTATGGCTGCGCTGATGAAACTACGTCAAATCTTGGTTTACACCCATGACTCCATTGGTCTAGGTGAAGATGGTCCTACTCACCAACCGGTTGAGCAGGTCGCAAGCTTACGCACTACACCAAACATGAGCGTATGGCGTCCAGCTGACCAAGTCGAGACGGCGGTAGCGTGGAAAGAAGCGATCGAGCGTCAAGATGGTCCTTCAGCCCTGATCCTTTCACGTCAAAACCTCGCGCAACAACCGCGTACTGCTGAGCAACTTGCGGCAATCAGCAAAGGTGGCTATATCCTGAAAGATAGCGAAGGCCAGCCAGAGCTTATCTTTATCGCTACCGGTTCTGAAGTTCAGTTAGCGGTTGACGCGGCAGAAAAATTGACAGCAGAAGGTCGTAAAGTTCGTATTGTATCGATGCCTTCTACCGACCACTTCGACAAGCAAGATGCCGCCTACCGCGAGTCAGTCCTTCCCGCCGCAGTGACCGCACGTGTCGCCGTTGAAGCAGGAATTGCTGATTACTGGTACAAATATGTAGGTCTACAAGGTGCGATCGTCGGAATGACTACCTTCGGTGAGTCAGCGCCTGCAGAGCAGCTATTCGAAGAGTTCGGCTTCACGGTAGATAACGTGGTAGCAAAAGCGAAAGCAATTCTGTAATCGCTCTTCTCTAAATTAAAACCAGTCGGTGTGCTCACTGGCTGGTTTTTTTACAAACTCTCCTTGTCACTTCTCCGACTAAAATGATCTCCCCCTAACTCAGCGACATAAATCGTCACTGAATTGCTGTGATCCACGTCCTGATACACACCGCTGTTGCGTGTGTTTATCAATAATTCGCCATTGCTGTTGTTGATAGCTCAGCTTATAGGTTACCTGTTGGGCTGCTATGGAATCGTCCAAAGGTGTATCCTCATCCACAACTAAGATGACGCTATCAGGAGATTCTAACGAAGCACCTAAGGTACGTTGCTGAATTGAAAAATTACTCACCGACTCTTGGAAGCTATCACCGAGATCATTGAGCACGAGTTGCAGGGGGGAAACAGGGACTACGAAACGCTCTGGCGATTGTTGGCAGCCACTGAGTAGTAAAGCAAGTAATCCCACTATAAATCCCTTTCTTTGGTCCATCCCACTCTCCCTATCAAATAGTGTTTACTGACAGCGTAACGTTAACCGCTGACAGAGGTCTGAAATGTGATCTTGATCGTATTTTACTCATTAGTCTTGATCTCTATCATTCCCGAAACTTGGCAGTTGATTTATTCTCACGAGAATCGTTTCAGCTTTGACGGAATAGGGTATTAATCTCGAGCAAATCGTTGTAGCCTCAAAAGATAATCTTAGTATTAGGGCGAGTAGCCCCTACGTTCATCAAGGTGATAGATAAGTAATGAGCCTTAGAATAGCGATTAACGGTTTTGGTAGAATTGGTCGGGCTGTTGTTCGAGCGCTGTATGAAACAGGTCGTCACCTGGAGGTTAGCGTCGTTGCGATAAATGAAGTTGCCGAAAGCCGTGGTATGGCACATCTTTTAAAATATGATACGACTCATGGCCAGTTCGCTTGGGAAGTCCGGTTAGAAGACGAGCAACTGTTTATTGGCAGAGATGCGATCACGCTACTTCATCATTCATCGATCACCGAACTGCCCTGGGGAGATTTAGATGTTGATGTGGTCTTAGATTGTACTGGCGTTTATGGTAGTCGGGCCGATGGTGAAGCGCACTATAGAGCTGGAGCGCGTAAAGTGCTATTCGCTCATCCCGGCGAGCCAGACTTAGATGCGACGATTGTTTACGGTGTTAATCATGACACTCTCCTTCCTGAACATCGCTTTGTCTCTAATGCTTCGTGTACCACCAACTGTATTATCCCGATAATCAAACTGTTGGATGACGCCTTTGGTATTGAATCTGGTACGGTCACCACGATCCATTCGGCGATGCATGACCAACAAGTCCTTGATGCTTACCATCATGATCTGCGAAGAACCCGCGCGGCAAGTCAGTCGATCATCCCGGTCGACACCCGGCTCTCGGCAGGTATTACCCGAATATTTCCTAAGTTTCTCGATCGATTTGAAGCGATTGCGGTACGTGTACCGACAATTAATGTCACGGCAATTGATCTCAGCGTAACGTTAGAACAAAAAGTGACGGCACAACAAGTCAATCACCTATTGCAGGAAGCTGCCAATGGCTGCTTTCATGGTATAGTCGACTATACCGAGTTACCACTGGTTTCGGCGGACTTTAATCATGATCCCCACAGTGCCATTGTGGACGGTTCGCAGACGCGAGTCAGTGGAGGACACCTCGTAAAGACGCTAGTATGGTGTGATAACGAATGGGGCTTCGCAAACCGAATGATCGATACCTGTTTAGCGATGTCTGACAACACTTTCAAACCTGTCGCCTAAGCGGCGGGATAAACTAAAAGAATCAATAAGAGGATTCACCATGTCTGTAATCAAAATGACCGATCTGGATCTTGCTGGAAAACGTGTTCTGATTCGTGCTGATCTTAATGTGCCAGTTAAGGATGGGAAAGTGACGTCAGATGCGCGGATCCGTGCATCACTACCGACCATTGAACAAGCCCTGAAGCAAGGTGCGAAAGTAATGGTGACCTCTCACTTAGGTCGTCCAACAGAAGGCGAATATAACGAAGAATTCTCTCTGCTACCTGTTGTTAACTACCTAAAAGACAAGCTTGCTGGCACAGATGTCAGCCTGGCGAAAGACTACCTTGACGGTGTAAACGTCGAAGCAGGGCAGCTGGTGGTGCTAGAGAACGTCCGCTTCAATAAAGGCGAAAAGAAGGACGAAGAAACCCTCGCGAAAAAGTATGCCGCCCTGTGTGACGTGTTTGTCATGGATGCTTTCGGGACCGCTCACCGCGCCCAGGCTTCAACTCATGGCGTCGGTAAGTTTGCGCCTATCGCCTGTGCAGGTCCATTACTGTCAGCAGAACTTGAAGCGCTAGGTAAAGCGATGAGCAATCCAGCGCGTCCTATGGTTGCCGTGGTGGGAGGCTCAAAAGTCTCGACTAAATTTGATGTACTGCAATCTCTTGTCGGGATTGCCGACACCGTTATCGTGGGGGGCGGTATTGCCAATACCTTCGTCGCAATCGAGAATAACGTTGGTAAGTCTCTGTATGAGCCAGATTTCGTTGAAGCTGCTAAAAAGCTTCGTGACGAACATGGCATTCCCGTTCCGGTTGATTCCCGTGTGGGGACTGAATTCTCCGAAACGGCTCCGGCAACCGTGAAGAAAGTTAACGAAATCCAGGATAACGAAGAGATTATGGATTTTGGTGACGAGACTGCGGCGCAAATGGCCAAAATCTTAAGAGAAGCAAAAACTATCCTTTGGAACGGGCCAGTGGGCGTATTTGAGTTCCCTAACTTCCGTAAAGGGACTGAAATCGTGGCTAACGCTATCGCAGATAGCGATGCGTTCTCAGTCGCAGGCGGCGGCGATACCCTCGCGGCAATCGACCTGTTTGGTATCGAAGATAAAATTTCATACATCTCCACGGGTGGCGGTGCATTCCTTGAATTTGTGGAAGGCAAAAAGCTCCCAGCTGTAGCAATGTTAGAAGAGCGTGCGAAACAATAAAAAATTCTGAGGAGGGCTAACCCTCCTCTATTTTCTACCGCTGAAAAGGTGATCTCAGCTTACGACCAACGAAACAGGACAACACTTATGTCTAAAATTTTTGATTTCGTAAAACCGGGTGTCGTTACGGGCGAAGACGTACAAAAAGTTTTCCAAGTAGCTAAAGAGAATAAATTTGCGTTACCAGCAGTTAACTGCATCGGTACTGATTCAATCAACGCTGTATTAGAAGCGGCGGCAAAAGCTAAAGCGCCAGTGATTGTTCAGTTTTCTAACGGCGGTGCAGCGTTCCTCGCAGGGAAAGGTTTTACCTCTGATAAACCACAAGCGGCGGCTATTCTTGGTGCCATCACGGGCGCCCAACACGTCCACCTGATGGCAGAGCAATACGGTGTACCGGTTATTCTTCACACCGACCATTGTGCGAAAAAATTACTGCCATGGATTGATGGCCTACTCGACGCAGGTGAAGCACATTTCAACAACACCGGTAAGCCACTCTTCTCTTCACACATGATCGACCTTTCTGAAGAGTCGTTAGAAGAGAACATCGAAATCAGCGGTCAATACCTTGCGCGTATGGCGAAGATGGGTATGACGCTTGAGATTGAATTAGGCTGCACAGGCGGGGAAGAAGATGGCGTGGATAACTCACACCTCGATAACTCGGCGCTCTATACTCAGCCTGAAGATGTTGACTACGCTTACCAAAAACTGAGTGCTATTAGCCCTAACTTCACCATCGCCGCATCATTCGGTAACGTACACGGTGTCTACAAGCCAGGTAACGTACAACTTACGCCAAAAATTCTGAGAAATTCTCAAGACTACGTCAGTGAGAAGCATAACCTTCCGCATAACAGCCTGAACTTCGTCTTCCACGGTGGCTCAGGTTCTTCAGCGGAAGAGATCAAAGAGTCTATTGAGTACGGCGTCATCAAAATGAATATTGATACCGATACGCAGTGGGCGAACTGGGACGGTATCCTTCAGTTCTACAAAAAGAACGAAGGTTATTTACAAAGCCAACTGGGTAACCCAGAAGGTGACGATAAGCCAAACAAAAAATACTATGACCCACGTGTCTGGTTACGTGCGGCACAAAGTTCAATGGTCGTGCGCTTAGAGCAAGCCTTCCGCGAACTGAATGCCATCGATCGTCTGTAATCCTTCCCCCAAACGCCAGCTTCGCTGGCGTTTTCTCCATTTAGCGTAGTAAATTTCTTGAAGTTACCTCACGAGGTTGGCAATTCGTGGGTTTTTGGTTACCCTTTTTATGGGGCGTCTTTCAAAGATGCTCAGTGCTATTTATTGGGAACTAACGACAGGATAATTTAATGCAAGATCTTAACGTAGTGAACGGCTTACATAATGCCGGGACTTGGATTGAAAAGAACCAGTCACTTTTATTAAGCTATGTAGTGAATATCGCCGCAGCGCTGGTCATTCTCTTTATCGGGTTTACCATTGCGAAAATCGTTTCAAGAGCCATCAATAAAGTCTTACTCTCGCGTCATATCGATCAAACGGTCGCCGACTTTATCTCGATGATTGTCCGTTATGCGATTATCGCGTTCACCCTGATTGCCGCAGTCAGCCGAGTGGGTGTACAAACCGCCTCCTTTATTGCCGTGCTGGGTGCAATTGGTGTAACTGTCGGTTTAGCGTTACAAAATTCTCTCTCTAACTTTGCAGCCGGTGTGCTGTTGGTAACCTTCAGACCGATTCGGGTGGGGGAGTTTGTGGATGTTGGTGGATGTTCGGGAACCGTTTTAAACGTACAAATCTTCCAAACTACGCTAAGAACCTCTGATGGTAAGATTGCGGTTATTCCTAACGGCTCAATCTTCACAGGTAAAATCATCAACTACTCGCGTGAACCAGAGCGCCGTAATGAATTTATCATAGGTGTGGCGTACGATGCTGATATCGATCTGACAATGAAAGTCCTGCGCGAAGTGGTCGAAGCAGATAAGCGTGTGATTAAAGATAAAGGGATTGTGGTTGCATTGAATGAAATGGCTCCCTCATCACTTAACTTTATTGTACGTTGCTGGAGCAAAAGCGACGATTTACAGCAGGTCTATTGGGACCTCATGGCTGACTTCAAACGCGCCTTAGATAAAAACCAAATCGGGATCCCATTCCCACAAATGGATGTGCATCTCGTTCGCAGTAGTGAGAGCTAACTCCCTGCTTCCACAGTCAGCGAGTCTGGCTGTGGAGTATTCATTTTGCTAATCGCCCCCCGTTTTTTTTAATTTCCTTTCGAATATCTCTTTATCGCACACTTGCCCTCTATTTTTAAAAAGGGGCTTAAAATGTCTGTATTTGTACAAGGCTTTGCACTGGGCGCGGCGTTAATTCTCCCTATCGGGCCTCAGAACACTATCGTGCTACGTCAAGGAATGTTACGGCGCTATGCTTTCCTCGCAGCAACCTATTGCGTTATCAGTGATATGCTACTCATCACAACAGGAGTGTTGGGCGGCGCAGCATTTTTACAGCGCTATCCATTGCTAATGTTGGCAATGACATGGATGGGAGTGGTGTTTTTGCTTTGGTATAGCTATGGGTTAATCAAAACGCTTTACCAACCCATTAGCGCTGAGGTCGAAGGCGTTGCCGTCAATTCACTGTCGTTATCTTATTACTGACACTCGCCTTTAGACTGGCCAGTGAAGGCGTGCTAATGTGGCAACACTATGGATAATGGAGTGTGACGATGAAAAAACGACTTACTGCAGTGGCATTACTCGGTGCGAGCCTTGGATGGCTGACATCAGTGTCCGCCGAGACAACGCCTAATGCGCCTTATCTCAGCACTTCCGGACAGGGTCAGGTTCAAGCCCAGCCGGATATGGCAACCATCGTTATCGAAGTTAATGCCACCCATGCGCAAGCATCACAAGCCAAAAAACAGGTGGATAGTCGCGTAGCTCGGTATTTTGATTTTTTGCATCAGCAAGGCGTGACTGACAAAGATATCAACGCCGCGAATGTTACCACTCATGCGGAATATGACTATTCACAGCGAGGCAAACCTAAACTGACGGGTTATCAAGCCTCACGCAGTGTAAACGTCACCTTGCATCAACTCGCTAAGCTTAATACGTTATTAGACGGTGCTCTCGCCGCTGGGCTTAATGATATCCGCTCGGTATCAATGGGGGTTGACCATCCTGAGCAGTATCAGCAACAAGCGCGGCAAGCGGCAATTAATGATGCTATTACTAAGGCTAAAGGGTTGGCGTCAGGCTTCAATGCCTCGCTAGGCTCGGTATGGAGCATTAACTACCAGACTCAACGTAACGTCACCCTGCCGATGGCTAGGATGATGAGCGCACAAGCTTCGGCGGCCGATACCACTCCTGATCAAACCTACCAACAGCAGAAACTCGATTTCAACGATAACGTCGAGGTGGTCTTTACCCTCAACACCCGCTCTCTTGGCGCAACACCTGACGACCATACTCAACCAAAGAGTCCGTAACGCGTCCCATCACGCGGCTTTCTGGCGCAAATCTGTGCCAGTAAAGCATGCGGCGTTGATATAACCCCGGTGTAAGGTCGATCAGAGACCCTTCCGCTAATTCGGATTCGATTTGTAGATGCGGGATCATACAACAGACCGACCCTTGTTTGGCCAACTGCACAAAGGCTTCAGAAGAGTTAACAATATGGCACGGCAAGCTACCAGGAGGCAGATCGAAGTTCTCTTGTAAAAAGGCTTGGTGCATATCGTCTAAGTGGTCAAAGGAGACGGCAGGGGCTTTTAGCAGAGTTTGACGATTGACGCCCTGCGGGAAGTAACGCTTAGCAAAATCTGGAGAGGAAACAAATAAGTAGTCCAAGGCCCCCAAGGTATCAACGTGGCAGCTCGGTAAGGCGCGGGGTTGTATACTTACCGCACCGACGACTTCGCCACGCCGTAGACGCTCGAGTGTACGGCTCTCATCTTCAACTTGTAGATTGAGGCGAACCGGTAAATCGGCGAGGACATCGCGTAATGCCGGCAGTAACCAAGTCGCTAGACTGTCAGCATTCACCGCAATGGAGAGAAGAAGGGGCGTCGTACCGCCTTTTTCATCGGTCAGCCACTGTTCTTCCAATAGCTCAACTTGATGCAGTAGCGCGAGTAACTTTTGGCCCTGTTCGGTGGGGCGAGGGGGGACCGTGCGTACCAGTAAGGGTTGACCAAACTGTGTTTCTAACTGTTTGATACGCTGTGAAACCGCCGATTGAGTGATACAAAGCTTTTGTGCCGCCCGTTCGAATCCGCGTTCACGAATAACGGTATCAAGGGCTTGAAGATTGCGGTAATCGGGTCTTTTAATCATGTTTTCTCAGTCCCTGACTGAAAGAAAAAAATCGGTTAGTTTTGAGATTGAACGCGTAAAACTACACTTCAACCAATGAAAAATCACTATTTTAGATAAGCTTGTTTTATACTACTGCTACCGAAACACGTATAGGTTTTAACATACCATGACACAGGACGAACTTAAAAAAGCAGTAGGCTGGGCGGCACTCGACTATGTTCAGCCCAATACGATCGTAGGTGTAGGTACCGGTACAACAGCCGCCCATTTTATTGATGCATTAGCCACACGCAAAGATGAGATTATTGGTACTGTGTCCAGTTCAGAAGCCTCGACTGAACGTTTAAAATCGTATGGTATTCCGGTTTTCGATCTCAATGAAATCGACTCACTCTCTCTGTATATCGATGGCGCAGACGAGATTAATCTTGCTCTGCAGATGATCAAAGGCGGTGGTGCAGCACTTACCCGTGAAAAAATCATCGCGGCGGTAGCCCAAACCTTTATCTGTATTGCTGACCAATCTAAGCAGGTCGACTGCTTAGGTCATTTTCCTTTACCCGTTGAAGTCATCCCCATGGCTCAAGCTTATGTCTCACGCGAGTTAGTGAAACTTGGCGGCCGTCCAGAGTATCGCAAAGATATTGTTACGGATAATGGTAACATTATTCTCGATGTCTACGATTTACTTATCGACGATCCGGATAAATTAGAAGTCGCCATCAATGCGCTGCCGGGGGTTGTGACGGTTGGGCTGTTTGCGAAACGTGGAGCAGACATTGCGTTAATTGGCGATGAAAACGGGGTAAAGAAAATTATTCGTGATGGTCACGAAAAAAGAGTCGCCCACCACAAATAGTGATTTATATCACAAATAGTGCCCACCTCGCGTTAATACGCTAAATCACCTGCATTACACAGTGTTTTGGCGTTGAATGGCGCGAAGGTAAACGATTGCGTCCATCGGTTCAATATTTTTTAGGGTGTTGCTCTTAGCCTATTTTTTTCTTATGTTGACAGTTAGCTAAGGGTATTTACGAAAATCACTTTTATAGGGTCGGCTAATGGCTAAGGTTTCACTGGAAAAAGACAAGATTAAGTTTTTGTTGGTTGAGGGCGTTCACCAATCTGCTCTCGATAATTTAAAAGCAGCAGGGTATACCAATATTGAGTTTCATAAAGCTGCGCTCAGTCCGGAGCAACTAAAAGAATCGATTCGCGATGCTCACTTCGTTGGTTTACGTTCTCGTACACAGTTAACCGAAGAAATCTTTGCAGAAGCCGAGAAACTGATTGCGGTAGGGTGTTTCTGTATCGGGACTAACCAAGTCGATCTTAAGGCTGCGGCGTCGCGGGGTATTCCGGTCTTTAACGCACCGTTCTCAAACACCCGCTCGGTCGCTGAACTGGTCATCGGCGAGCTGTTATTACTGATGCGCGGTATTCCAGAGGCCAATGCAAAAGCTCACCGTGGTATTTGGAACAAAAATGCGAAAGGCTGCTTTGAAGCACGCGGTAAGAAACTCGGTATCATCGGTTACGGCCACATTGGTATGCAACTAGGTGTGTTAGCGGAAAGCCTCGGCATGTACGTTTATTTCTACGATATTGAAAGTAAACTACCGTTGGGTAATGCGACACAAGTGGAATCATTGGATAAGTTATTAGCGATGAGTGATGTGGTCAGTTTACACGTCCCAGAAACCGCAAATACTCAAGATATGATCAGCAAAGACCAACTGGCAGCGATGAAACCTGGTGCATTATTAATTAATGCCTCACGCGGAACCGTTATCGATATTCCTGCTCTGTGTGAAGCCTTAGAAAGCCAACACTTGGGTGGTGCAGCCATCGACGTTTTCCCTGTGGAACCCGCCTCTAATAGTGACCCCTTCGATTCTCCGCTGTGCAAGTTCGATAATGTCATCCTAACTCCACACATCGGGGGTTCTACGCAAGAAGCGCAAGAGAATATTGGGATTGAGGTCGCAGGTAAGTTAGCGAAATACTCAGACAATGGGTCAACCCTTTCTGCAGTAAACTTCCCTGAAGTATCACTGCCGGCGCACAGTGCTTCAGCAAGTCGTATTCTTCATATTCATGAAAACCGCCCTGGTATCTTAACCGCGATTAACAATATCTTTGGCGACCAAAATATTAATATCGTTGGCCAATACCTACAAACCTCGCCACATTTAGGTTACGTTGTGATCGATGTCGATGCTGAGCAAGAAGTGGCCGATAACGCCTTACAGCTAATGAAGGAAATTCCAGGCACAATCCGTGCTCGGCTCCTCTACTAATTACGATGCGAAAGAGGCCGTTAGGCCTCTTTATCTGGCCATTGCCATAACTTATTGGGAGTAATCACTGCAGGTAACGGGATGTCCCAAGATTCAATCGGCAAATTTTCCTGATGCTGACAATCATGAGCCACGCCAATCGGAAAAACCGATGTCTTTTGCCAACCGGCTAACAGGCGATCATAGAATCCCCCTCCCATCCCTAAACGCTGGCCTGTGCTGTCGAACGCCACCAAGGGCACAATTACCATATCTAATTCAGTAAAGCTGCAAATCTCATCGGCATTCTCCTCAGGCTCAAACATACCTAAGCGATGCTTTACTAGATTAGTTTGTGGAGTAAAACGCTGGAATAATAGGGAAGTGGGCTGTGTGGGATCAATACGGGGCAGATAAACACTTTTCCCTAAATGCCATAATCGCGCAATCAAAGGGCGAGTATTGATCTCACCGTCCATCGAGAGAAAGAGCGCAATACGCTGTGATTGTTCAATCACTGAGTAGAGGATGGCATGCTCGGCAAGTTGTTGGCTAGCTTGGAATTGTTGTGATTCACTTAGCGAACGTCTTAAGCGACGCATATGCTGGCGTAAAGCTTGGCGCTGTTGATGAAGAGGTGAGTCCATAACGTAACATCCTTGTGAGGGCACTCAAGGATAATAGGGCGATAACCCAAGACAGTAAAGAGAAACTATAGAGGAGGGGGGATCTCCGAGATGCCGCTGCGAGCTGTAACCCTTGAACCCTTGGTTCAAGGTGAACATGTCGTCATACCTATTAGGCTTCTCGGACGAACCGAGCATGCACACAAGATATGAAGCGCCACGTTCTAGTAGTACTAAATATCGGCTCAGGGGACTGGCCCGCTTGCAAACATCTCAGAGAATACGTTGTTCAGGGATGATTATAGCACAGGATCCCTGAAACCATTATTCGAATTTACTTTCGGGGCGATCACTAATACGCCCCTGTTCGACTAATGCCTGTTCAATAGTCTGCTGCAGTACACGAATACGCTGTTCCATATTGCTCGCATAATCACGGGTCTTGTTCTTTTCTTGCGCAAGTTCGTGACAAATATTTAAGGCCGCAATAAACACTAATTGTTCAGTATTCGTGACGCGTGTTCTGTGTTTTAAATCCTGCAGGCGCTGGTCAAGATCTTCAGCGGCAGAAAGTAGAGCTTCTTTTTGTTCTGGAGGACAATTCACTCGTAGTGAACGACCAAAAATATGAATATCTACCGGTTGCGCAGACATGTTACCTTCCTGATAATTACGTTGTCCGCTCCCAAAGTCACTTGCTTTGGAAGGGCGCCACTATATATACCTGAGGCAGAAGTTACAACCCCTTTTCTGGAATCGATGAGGGTGCTAATGGTAGCATAGACCTCACTTCACTTTCCTAAGACTATGGATAATTATGACTTCACCGAACTATAACACGCTTAACAGCGAACTCGCGACACAAGGTGTCGGTATGACTGCCGCTGAGATGCATGGTTTACTCAGCGGAATTCTCTGCGGTGGGACTAAAGATCATAGCTGGAAGGCACTGGTTCATGACCTAACTAATGAAGGTATAGCCTTCTCTGTCCAACTCCATCAATCCTTGCAAGCGGTATACGATAATACATTGCACTCGCTAGAGGAAGACGGGTTCAATTTTCAACTCTATTTACCGGATGACCAAGGCGATAACGTCTTCGAGCGCGCAGACGCACTCGCCGGCTGGGTAAACCATTTTCTTCTAGGCTTAGGCGTAACGCAGCCAAAATTAGATAAAGTGAAAGGAGAAGCCGGGGAAGCCATCGACGATCTGCGTACTATCGCTCAGTTAGGTTACGACGAAGATGAAGATCCGGAAGAGCTTGCACAATCTTTGGAAGAAGTCATTGAATATGTCAGAGTCGCTGCTTTACTCTGTCATGAGACCTTCAACACACCGCCATCGGATGCCTCAGCCGTCACACAGGGTCCAACTTTACATTGATCCTTTCACGGTAAAATGGATTACAGGGAGCTTAGGGTATGATTTCGCAGAAAAATTACTGTCAACGCCGTCAGGTGTTACTTAAACAGATGGTACCGGGTAGCGCGGCATTACTCTTTGCTGCGCCAGAGGTAACAAGAAGCCGAGATACCGAATATCTCTTTCGCCAAAATAGTGATTTCTGGTACTTCACTGGTTTTAACGAACCTGAAGCGCTACTCATTCTGATAAAAAGTGACGAGCACCATAACCATAGTATTCTCTTTAACCGTTACCGTGATCCCCATGCGGAGGTCTGGTTTGGCCGTCGCCTAGGCCAGGAAGCGGCAATTGACAAGCTTAGTGTTGATCGGGCGCTACCTTGGGATGAGATTGACCAGCAATTGGCTCAAGTCCTTAATGGGCTAAACACTCTTTATCACGCTCAGGGTGAATACGATTTTGCTGATGAAAAGGTTGCTCATGCGCTGAAAACGCTACGAGAAGGGGAACGGAAGAACCTTCGCGCGCCGACCACCGTGATAGACTGGCGGCCAATCGTTCATGACATGCGTTTGATTAAAGATGATGAAGAGCTGGCGATTTTACGCGAGGCTGGACGAATCAGTGCTTTGGCCCATCAACGTGCGATGCAGCAGTGCCATCCTGGCATGTATGAGTATCAGTTAGAAGGCGAAATCCATCATGAATTCTCACGCCATGGATCGCGATTTCCTTCCTACAACACCATTGTGGGGGGGGGCGATAATGCCTGCATCCTCCATTACACTGAAAATGAATCTCAGCTAAAACAGGGCGACTTAGTCCTGATCGATGCGGGCTGCGAGCTTCAAGGCTACGCAGGCGACATCACCCGAACATTTCCTATCGACGGTAAATTTACCGCCCCACAACGTCAACTCTACGAGATTGTTTTACATGCCTTAACGACGGCGTTATCTCTGTTTCGTCCTGGTGTGACCATTGCTGAGGTGACAGAAGCTGTTATCCGTATCAAGGTTGAGGGCTTAGTGCGCCTAGGGATCTTAGAGGGCGATATAACGCAATTGATCGAAGAAAAAGCGTATCGTCCCTATTTTATGCATGGATTAAGTCACTGGCTTGGCCTGGATGTGCATGATGTGGGCCATTACGGTAGTGTGGAGCGTACTCGCGTCCTAGAGCCGGGCATGGTCTTAACGGTGGAGCCAGGATTATATATTGCCCCCGATGCAAAAGTCCCTGAGTGTTATCGCGGCATCGGTATCCGTATCGAAGATGATATTGTGATCACAGAAACAGGGCATGAAAACTTAACGGAGCAGGTAGTCAAAGATCCTGACGCGATAGAACAGTTGATGCAATCAGCACAGGCACTACGTCTAGGTAAAAATAAGCCATTATGAGCGTAATTATTGTCGGAGGCGGGATGGCGGGTGCAACGCTTGCGCTTGCGCTCTCCACCTTATCTCAAGGTAAAATCCCTGTAACCTTAATTGAAGGGAGTTCACTGCAGGGGCCCGCACATCCCGGTTTTGATAGCCGAGCGATAGCCTTGGCGGCAGGCACCTGTCAGCAACTTGCGCGTATCGGTGTTTGGTCGGCGCTTAAGCCTTTCGCGACGCCTATCACCGATATCCATGTTTCCGACCGAGGCCATCTTGGTCAGGTCGAACTCTGTCGGGAAGACTACCATCTACCTGCCTTAGGCAATGTGATTGAGCTGCATGCTGCAGGAAAAGTCCTTTTTCAACGGCTGCAGCAGGCACCCGGTGTGACGCTGCGCTGTCCGGAAAAAGTGGTAAACTTGACGCGATCGGCGCAGCAGGTATCGGTGACGCTTGAAAGCGGTCAAACGCTTGATGCGCAGACCTTAGTGATTGCCAGTGGTAGCCGTTCAGCCCTCGCAACCCAAGCAGGCTTTGTATGGCAGCGTGATGACTATCATCAAGTTGCCATTATCGCTAATGTGAGCACATCAATGCCACATAATGGTCGAGCCTACGAACGCTTTACTCAGTATGGCCCCATTGCCCTATTACCGATGTCGGAAAACCGGTTATCCTTAGTGTGGTGCGTGTCAGCCTCCACCAGTGAACAACTCCTGGCGGCAGATAACGCGTTATTTCTACAGCAGTTACAACGTGAATTTGGCTGGCGACTTGGCCAGTTTACTGAAGTTGGTCAGCGTGAGTCCTATCCGCTGAGCTTGCATCAAGCGCAGTCGTTGATTACACACCGTAGCGTAGTGATTGGTAATGCGGCTCAATCTCTTCATCCTATCGCGGGTCAGGGCTTTAACCTTGGGCTTAGGGATGTCATGAGTTTGGCTGAAACCTTAGCGGAGGCTTATCGCCAGCAACAGGATATAGGCCATTTTAGCGTACTGAATCGCTACCAGCAGCGAAGAGCACAAGACCGCGCGACGACCATCTCGATCACTGATGGCTTAGTCCGACTTTTTGCGAATGATAATTTACCTTTAATCATTGGCCGTAATCTGGGATTACTCGCGATGGAACGGGTCACCGGGTTGAAGCACCACCTCGCTAGCCGAACCTTAGGCTGGGTTAAACGTTAATTAAGAGAATATGCATGCAAAGCTACGATATTATTATTGCAGGTGGGGGAATGGTCGGCCTCGCAGTCGCGTGTGGACTTAAAGATTCAGGGCTCAGCGTTGCCATCTTGGAGCAAGGAGCCGCCCCCAGCTTTACCCCTCAGGACCCGCTATCGGTGCGCGTCTCAGCAATAAACCGCGCAAGTCAACGGTTGTTGGAGAAACTGGATGTTTGGCAGGATATCCTGCAAATGCGTGCCAGCTGTTATCACGGTATGAAAGTGTGGGAAAAAGATAGCTTCGGCCAAATAGCCTTTGATGATGGTGAACTGGGCGGCCACGGCTTAGGGTATATCATCGAAAATTCCGTGCTGCACACGGCTCTATGGCGTAAAGCAGAAAAACTGTCGCATATTACGCTTATTCCCAATGCCGCACTGGTACAGACTGCCTTCGGCGACAACGAAACGTTCGTCAGCTTACAAGACGGCAGCATGATGACGGCGCGCTTGATGGTGGCCGCAGATGGAGCCCATTCTTGGCTCAGAGGTAAGGCCGATATTCCGCTGACGTTCTGGGATTATAAGCATCACGCGTTGGTCGCCAACATCCGTACCGAACAACCTCACCAAGGTATTGCCCGGCAGGTCTTCCACGGCGAAGGGATCCTAGCCTTTCTTCCTTTTGAAGATCCGCATTGTTGTTCGATTGTCTGGTCGACCGAACCGCAAATGGCGAAAAAGCTTAGCCTAATGGATGAATCGTTATTTTGTCAGCAACTGGCCGTCACCTTCGATATGCAATTAGGACCTTGTACCCTAAGCAGTGAACGTAAAACGTTCCCGTTAACCGCGCGTTACGCACGACAATTTGCTAGCCATCGGCTCGTGTTAGTGGGCGATGCGGCACATACCATTCATCCGCTGGCGGGTCAGGGCGTTAACTTAGGCTTTATGGATGCTGCAGAGCTAATCGGTCAGCTCATTCGCCTACAGCAAGAGGGCAAAGATATTGGTCAACATCTGTATCTGCGTCGCTACGAACGCCTTCGTAAGCTGAGTGCGGCAAAAATGCTGGCGAGTATGCAAAGCTTTCAAGACCTCTTTGCCGGACAACATCCGCTGAAAAAAATGGTTCGTGATATCGGCTTAACCCTTGCGGATAAGCTACCCGGCATTAAACCACAGCTGATCAAGCAAGCCTTGGGCGAACACGATCTGCCCGAGTGGCTGCGAAAATAGAAGGAGGGGAGATGGCGCACCGTACAATCGTAATCGGTAACAATACGGCACTGCTTGTCGTCGATGTTCAAAACGACTTTCTACCACAGGGAGCGCTAGCGGTGCCTCGGGGGGATGAGGTGATCCCGGTGATTAATCGCATTGCTCCCTTATTCGAGCAGGTGGTGATTACCCAAGATTGGCATCCCGCTGGCCATTCCTCCTTTAGTTCCTCTCACCCGGAGCATCAAGATTACCAAGTGATTGATATGCCCTATGGCCCTCAATGCTTATGGCCGGATCACTGTATACAAGGGAGTGTCGGGGCCGAGTTATCCGATGATTTGTCCCTTCCTCATGCCAGATTGATTCTGCGTAAAGGAGTTCACCAATCCATCGACAGCTACTCTGCCTTTCTAGAGGCGGATCGCAGTACCTCAACCGGGCTTCTCGCTTGGCTACAAGCGCAGGGGATCGATCAGGTTGTGATAACAGGTCTTGCCACAGATTTCTGTGTCGCGTGGACGGCAATTGACGCTGCCCAAGCGGGGTTAGTCACTTGGGTGGTAGAGGATGCTTGCCGAGCGATCGATATTGACGGATCACTTCAACGCGCCAAGGTTGCGATGCAAGATGCCGGTGTGATTTTCCTCACATCTTGTCAGTTGCACCAAGGTTGTGAAAGCTGATTTATTCTAATTACTGACCATTTTTACCCCTAGATAAACTAATCCGAAAGGCAATATTTCGGAATAAGTTGACTCAGTAAAACGAGCAATCTCACTTATTAATATAAAAAAATGGCGAGTTATTTCGCCATTTACTCCCCTAATACGATGTTTTCGAGTATTTTTGCGTTCATAAATTCAATTGCCTTATTTTGGTGCGGTGCTATCTCGACCCCATTTCACCTTATAGCTAAGCGGGCGAATGAGTGTTAACGTGCAGTAAGGATAACGTTTGCGTTTCTGAATTCTAACGCCCGACCTATGCAAGCTAACTTACCGCGATTTTACGCGGCAGAAGGAGTGTTATGAGTCAACAAACCCCCCTCTTTGCACAACATCAAGCCAGCGGCGCCCGCATGGTCGATTTTCACGGATGGTTGATGCCACTACATTATGGTTCACAGCTCGATGAGCACCATGCCGTTCGTCGCTCCGCAGGAATGTTTGATGTCTCCCATATGACCATTGTCGACCTGACCGGCGCTCGCACCCGAGAATTTTTGCGTTATCTATTGGCCAATGATGTGGCGAAATTAACGCTTCCTGGTAAGGCGTTATATAGCGCTATGCTCAATGCTTCAGGGGGCGTTATCGATGACTTAATTGTCTATTTTATCGACGAGCAACACTTCCGTTTAGTGGTCAACTCTGCAACACGCGAAAACGATCTAGCTTGGATCTCAGAACAGGCTAAGGACTATGGTATTCAAATTGATGAACGACGAGACTTAGCTCTTATCGCGGTACAAGGCCCCGAGGCAATAGAGAAAACCCAGTCGGTAATGAGCGCTGAACAGCGTGCCGCGGTGGCGGAACTTAAGCCCTTCTTCTCAGTGGAAAGTGGCGGTTGGTTTATCGCGACCACCGGCTACACCGGTGAACGTGGCTATGAAATCGCCGTACCGGCCGCACAAGCCGCGTCGTTATGGCAAGTACTGTTGGCTGTCGGGGTTAAACCGGCTGGTTTGGGAGCGCGTGATACCTTGCGCCTAGAGGCTGGATTGAATCTCTATGGGCAAGAGATGGATGAGTCCGTCACGCCGCTTGCGGCCAATATGGCTTGGACGGTGGCTTGGCAGCCGGAAGAACGAGAGTTCTTAGGGAGAGCGGCGCTTGAACGCCAACAAGTGCAGGGGATTGAAAAATTGGTTGGCTTGGTACTGCATGAGAAAGGCGTCCTCCGTAATGAATTACCGGTCTCCTTTACCGATATCAACGGCAATCCTCAGCAAGGCGTTATCACCAGCGGTTCTTTCTCTCCCACTTTGGGCTGCAGTATCGCGCTTGCACGGGTTCCTGCAACGATAGGAGATAAGGCGGTAGTCCTTATTCGCCAGCGTGAACTGCCGGTTTCCGTGACACAACCCTGCTTTGTTCGCGCAGGAAAATCATTGATTTAATACTGGAGAAAAAAATGAGCAATGTTCCACAATCATTAAAATATCGCGACAGCCATGAATGGGTCCGTCGAGAAGAGGATGGTTCTGTCACCGTGGGGATTACCGAGCATGCACAAAGTCTATTAGGCGATATGGTGTTCGTTGATTTACCTGAGGTGGGTCGCGAAGTCAGCGTGGGCGACGACTGTGCGGTTGCCGAATCAGTGAAGGCAGCCTCCGATATTTATGCGCCCCTGAGCGGGGAAATCGTTGCGATTAACGACGAACTCAATGATAGCCCTGAGCTGGTCAACACCTCACCTTACGAGGCTGGCTGGTTATTTAAAATCAAGATCAATAACGAAAACGAACTCGATCAATTACTTGATGCCGATGCCTACCAAAACTTGATCAATAAGTGAGTAAAACGATGACGCAAACACTCAGCCAGTTAGAACACCCAGATGCCTTCATTCGCCGCCATATCGGTCCGGATCTCGACCAACAAAAGCAGATGTTGCAGCAAATTGGCGCATCTGACTTGCCGACGTTGATTGCGTCTATCGTGCCTGAAAATATCCAATTATCCGCTTCGCCCCTTCAGCTGCCTTCGGCCAGCGAACATCAGGCGTTAGCAGAGCTGAAAGCTATCGCTGCAAAAAACCTCCGTTATAAATCGTGGATCGGAATGGGGTATAGCGCAGTCCTTACTCCACCGGTGATCCTACGCAACTTACTCGAGAATCCCGGATGGTACACGGCTTATACGCCATATCAACCAGAGGTCTCACAAGGAAGGCTCGAAGCATTACTTAATTTCCAGCAGGTCACGTTAGATCTCACGGGAATGGATGTTGCCTCTGCGTCATTACTTGACGAAGCTACGGCAGCGGCAGAAGCGATGGCGATGGCTAAACGCGTGAGTAAGCGTAAAAATGCTAACAAATTCTTTGTTGCCGAAGACATTCATCCTCAAACGCTTGATGTTATAAAAACCCGCGCTGAGACCTTTGGCTTTGAGTTGGTTATCGACCGTGCTGAGAGGGCGTTAGACCACCAAGATCTCTTTGGTATCTGTCTACAATATTGCGGGTCGCAGGGACAGTTGCATGACTATCGTCAACTGATTGCAGCGTTATCTCAGCAGGGCGTTGTCGTTGCCGTCGCCGCTGAATTTATGGCATTAGTCCTTCTCGAATCCCCGGGAAAATTAGGGGCTGATATCGTTTTTGGTTCTTCACAGCGTTTTGGGGTACCAATGGGTTACGGTGGACCCCATGCGGCATTCTTCGCGACCAAAGAGACATTTAAGCGAGCAATGCCGGGCCGTATCATCGGTGTTTCCCGTGATGTGCAAGGCAATATCGCGCTACGTATGGCGATGCAAACTCGTGAGCAGCATATCCGTCGTGAAAAAGCCAACTCCAATATCTGTACCTCACAGGTCCTCTTGGCGAATATCGCCGGAATGTACGCGGTGTGGCATGGTCCTAAAGGACTCGCACGGATCGCCCAGCGTATTCATCGTTATACAAAAATTCTCGCAAAAATCGTTCAAGATAATGGCTTAACCCTGCGTTACTCACAGTGGTTCGATACCTTAACGGTAGAGGTGTCTGATAAAGCCGAGGTGCTTAAGCGGGCAAAACAGCAGCATATCAATCTGCGTAGCGACCTTCACCATGCAGTGGGCATTACGCTGGATGAAACCACGCAACGGCAAGATATAATCGTTTTGTTGGAGGTCCTGTTAGGACGGAATATACCCATTGATCTCGACCAGGAAGATGATCATGTCAGCCAGCAAGCTATTATTCCACCTGCCTTACACCGCGAAACAGCTATTTTGACGCATCCGGTCTTCAATCAATATCACAGTGAAACGGAGATGCTGCGCTATCTTCACAAACTGGAGCGTAAAGACTTAGCACTCAATCAGGCGATGATCCCCCTAGGCTCCTGCACGATGAAGCTTAATGCCGTCGCCGAAATGTTACCTATTACTTGGCCGGAATTTGCCGATCTCCATCCGTTCTGCCCGACGAATCAAGCGGCGGGCTATTTGCAGATGATCGAACAACTCTCCGAATGGCTGATCACTCTGACCGGTTATGACGCGCTGTGTATGCAGCCTAATTCGGGTGCGCAAGGGGAATATGCCGGGCTGCTGGCGATTCGTCGCTACCATGAAAGCCGTCATCAAGCACAACGTCATCTCTGTCTTATCCCAGCCTCTGCCCATGGTACCAACCCCGCCTCTGCACAAATGGCTGGAATGGAAGTGGTGGTGGTCGCCTGTGATAAGCAAGGTAATATCGATCTCGAAGACCTACGTAGTAAGGCGAGCCAAGCGGCAGAACATATCTCCTGCATTATGGTCACCTATCCTTCGACCCATGGGGTTTACGAACAGACCATCCGTGAGGTCTGTGAGATTGTCCATCAGTACGGTGGGCAAGTCTATCTGGATGGGGCCAATATGAATGCGCAAGTGGGTATCACTACGCCAGGACATATCGGAGCGGATGTCTCCCACCTTAATCTACATAAAACATTCTGTATTCCACATGGCGGCGGTGGCCCCGGAATGGGGCCGATAGGCGTAAAAGCGCATCTCGCGTCGTTCGTTCCCGGGCACAGTATCGTCCAGTCGACGCTCCTCACCGAGCAAGGCGCAGTGACCGCGGCACCTTTCGGCAGTGCGTCGATTTTGCCAATTAGCTGGATGTATATCAGAATGATGGGAGGCGAGGGGCTAAAGCAAGCCAGCACCCTTGCCATCCTGAATGCCAACTATATTGCTAGCCGATTATCGTCGGACTATGACATTCTTTATACCGGGCCTGAAGGTAGGGTGGCGCACGAATGTATTCTTGATATTCGCCCTATCAAAGAACGAACGGGTATTAGCGAGATGGATATAGCCAAGCGATTGATTGACTATGGTTTTCACGCACCGACCATGTCTTTCCCGGTAGCGGGAACCTTGATGGTGGAGCCAACGGAGTCCGAAAGCTTGATTGAACTCGATCGATTTGTGAACGCGATGCTGGCTATCCGTCGTGAAATCGAGCAAGTAGCAGAAGGCGAGTGGCCATTGCACGATAACCCGCTGGTCAACGCTCCCCATATTCAGCAAGAACTGGTCAGTGACTGGCATCATGCCTATTCCCGTGAAACGGCCGTCTTCCCTGCGGGAGCCGAGAATAAATACTGGCCAACGGTCAAAAGAGTGGATGATGTCTACGGCGACCGTAATTTATCATGTTCCTGTGTACCGATCGCGGATTATCAATAACGCGTTTAACAGCCCTCTATCAAAGGGGCTGTTATACCTCTTCATAGTTTTATTTAAGCTTACATGTGTACTCTGAATTTATTCTCAGTTAGTCTAGTTATTCATTGGATGATAAAGGAGTTAACACACCTGTTATGGCTAAGACACAGATCCATTCTCCCGGATACTCATTGGCGGAAGAAATAGCAAACAGTGTAAGCCATGGCCTAGGTTGTCTTTTTGGTGTTGTCGGCTTAGTCCTGTTACTCGTTCAAGCGCTGCAGCGTGATGCCGATATCATCACCTTTGTGAGCTACAGCTTGTACGGCGGCAGTATAATTGTGCTGTTTCTTGCCTCGACGCTCTACCACGCTATCCCCAATCAACAGGCCAAACCCTGGTTAAAGAAAGTCGACCACTGTGCCATCTATTTACTTATTGCAGGCACTTACACGCCATTTCTGCTCGTCGGGTTGCGCTCGCCTTTGGCCGAAGGCCTGATGGTGGTGATTTGGTCACTGGCACTGTTGGGGATCGTCTTTAAATTGGTATTTGCCCATCGATTCAAAGTGCTATCGGTGGTGACATATCTACTAATGGGTTGGTTATCCTTGGTCGTGATCTACCAAATGGCGACTAAGCTCTCGGCGGCGAGTGTATGGTTGTTGGCAATTGGTGGGATCGTTTACTCATTAGGCGTGATTTTTTATGTAAATCGACGGATCCCCTTCAACCACGCGATATGGCATGCCTTTGTATTAGGCGGAGCAATTTGCCATTTTTGCGCAATCTATTTCTATATTCGGTAAGGACTCACACGGGTGTGAACCTTATGCCTAGTCAGCGTAAGAATTATTAACAGTAACCCCCTCAACGATTTGAGGGGGCAGGCATAAAGAAATTAAGCGTCGTCTAGCGAATAAGGCAGTGGCTGGATCCGTAATTCGCTTTTCTCATCCCCCTCGATACGGAACCGTTCTTCGCTACCTAAGTCGTTATTTAGGACAACTTGTACCCACAGTGTGTTAGGGGCAACCATTACTGAACAGAGCACGGTACCGGTTTTACGCCAATTTTCGCCCATTTGTAACGCGACTGCGCTTCCGGCGGCAATCGCTTGGTCGGCAGTACCGGCCAACCAATACAGTGCACGTTTATTGGCCCCTCGATACTTGGCGCGGGCGACCATCTCCTGGCCGCTGTAGCACCCTTTTTTGAAGCTAATCGCGTTCAATGCCTGGAGATTGGTGGCTTGGGGAATAAACTGCGCAGTGTTGGCGGCCTCGATCACCGGAATACCGGCGGCAATCTCCGCGGCCAGCCATCGCTGTTGCTCACTTATCGCCTCTGGCTTAGCACAAAGTAATATCTCTGCTTTAGCGGGATCCGTAATGACGATATAGCGAGGTTCAGGAGCGGCTAACCATAACAGCGACGTGGCACCTTCTCTTACAAGTGGTTGAGCCGCATCGGGGAGCTGTGAGAAGTGGTGGCTAAGGAAATCAGCGGCTTGGCTGCCCATTACCCCGAGTAGCATACGATTATCGTCGGCGGTGAAGGTAATCTTAGAAAATACCGCGTATTTTTTTATTTCAGTCAGCTGTTGTTCACGCACGTCGCGGCGCAATAGATAGCGATAGCCCTCGCCATCGTGAAATATACGCAGGTTACTCCACATCTTACCTTTAGCATCACAATGTGCGGCGAGTTGATGATCATTCTCGGCTAATTGGCTCAAATCTGCGGTAAGTTGACCTTGCAGATAGGCGGTGGCATCGGCGCCTTGAGCGGATACCAGCGCCCAATCTGTTAGCGTACAGAGAGCCAGCTCGGAATGATAGGCGGTAGTTGTGGGTTGAGAATTCATGACATCTCCTGTCGACCAACAGTGAAGGTGAAAGCGACTTAGGTCGCTTTACGAAATTGGTTTCATTATTCATTAAAGCGTAAAGCCTGAAAAGAGATTAGCAAGTACAAAAGTGCGAGCCAAGCCGAAGAGGTGGTGATTTGTACTGCCGTTCGACCTGTGGCTGCGGTACACTCTCTCCCTCTGGTTAAGGGTATAATAGAGGAATAGCGTGTGGACTTAGCAGAAATCAGTATTGAAGACACTTCTCGTATTCACTGGGCATGCCGTCGAGGTATGTTAGAACTGGATATTGCCGTTCGTCCTTTTTTCGAACACGAATATCACACCTTAACGGATGCGCAAAAGCGTACCTTTATTGCGCTGCTGAAGGCCGATGATCCTGATTTATTTAATTGGTTGATGGGCCATGGACAGCCAGCGAATGACGAACTCAACGCTATGGTCGAACTTATTCGGACACGTAACAGTGCACGCGGACCTGTGGCAAACTGAGATCCGCCCCTCGCGTTATGCCGTCATCGCGGTCAATGGCTGGGTGCTGTTCATCTTAGTCGTTATTGTCGCTTCGCCGTGGTTTGGGGTTTTTTATCTTCTTAAGCCCTTAGCAATTGCCGCGGTGATTTTTGAAAGGTCGCGCACGTTAACAAGGCTGTCATTACGGATAGGCTTACTGGGTATTGATAATCAAGAGACCTGGTACTGGCAGCAGCAACAGTGGCGACTTAGCGCGCCGCTCTGTTGGCTACCTTGGGGGGTGATGATCAGCTGGCGGTCGGCACAACAGACCCAGCACTTCTGGTTGATGGCGGATACCATGTCTGAAGAAGCGTGGCGTAACCTACGCTTCTATTGGCTGAAAGGCCGTCATCGACAATGGAAATAATCGCTACAACAACTCCGCGACCTCACTCAGGATCTGTTCGCACCAGTTTGCAATGCGCTCATCTGTCTCATCGAACTGATTCACATCATCTAAGGCGAGACCTACGAAGTGTTGCCCATCGGCAGTCAGTGGTTTTTGGCTAATAAACTCATAACCGGTAATTGGCCAATAGCCGATGAAAGAGACACCCTTAGGTTGCAATAAATCGTGCAGCATACCAAGAGCATCTAAAAACCATTCACTGTAACCGGCTTGGTCGCCCATCCCGTAGAGCGCAATAATCTTTCCAGACAGATCGAGATCAGCGAGTGTTTGCCACTGTGCCTCCCAATCTTCCTGTAGTTCGCCAAAGTCCCAGGTTGGCATACCCAAGATCAGTAGATCGTACTCGGTCATTGCAGAGAGGGGCTCATCCTTAACATTGTGTAAGGTCACCATCTCTTGGCCAATAAACTCTTGGATCTTTTCGGCGGCCATCTCGGTATAACAGGTACTTGAACCGTAAAATAACCCTATTTTCATACTTGATTGACTCTGAGGTTCCAATTCTGCGTTGAGTGTATCAGAAAGCATACAGCGAGGCGTAGTTGATGCATAATAGTGACCGTTTAGCGCAGGTAATCGGAAAACGAAGCAATGAAGAAATCGACGTCAACCCCGTTAATGGATCCCCTTCTAGAAGGCTTTATTGACCAATTGTGGATTGAGCGCAACTTAGCAGAGAACACCTTAGAGGCTTATCGCCGCGACCTTAAACAGCTGCTGGAATGGCTCGAGGCGCACCAATTAGCGCTTCTTACTGTGAGCGCTCCCGAGTTACAAGGTTTCTTGGCGGAGAAACTCGAAGGGGGCTATCGGGCAACCAGTTCCGCCCGGCAGCTCAGTGCGATGCGTCAGCTTTTTCAATATCTTTACCGGGAACAACTGCGACTCGATGATCCGAGTGCATTACTCTCTTCCCCGAAATTACCGCAACGACTGCCCAAGGATCTGAGTGAAGCACAGGTTGCTCGCCTGCTCGAAGCACCCTCCACCGAAATCCCGCTCGAGCTTCGCGATAAAGCGATGATCGAACTGCTTTACGCGACGGGATTACGAGTATCTGAGTTGACTGGACTAACCCTAAGTGATCTCAGCTTACGCCAGGGAGTGGTAAGAATTTTGGGGAAAGGAAATAAGGAGCGACTGGTGCCGTTGGGAGAAGAGGCAATCCATTGGCTAGAAAATTATCTCGAACATGGCCGACCTTGGCTGATTAATGGTGCAAAAATTGATATAGTCTTCCCCAGTAATCGCGGGCAGCAAATGACTCGGCAAACATTTTGGCATCGGATCAAACATTATGCCCTAATCGCCGGCATTGATAGCGCTAAGCTCTCGCCCCATGTGCTGCGCCACGCCTTTGCGACACACTTGCTCAATCACGGCGCGGATTTACGCGTCGTACAAATGCTACTCGGTCACAGCGACCTCTCGACGACACAAATTTATACGCATGTTGCCAATGAAAGACTTCGTCAACTGCATCAACAGCATCACCCACGCGCCTAGCGGGGTGTTCAATAAGGATAAGGAAATGCTGAAGAAATCATTACTCTCTATGGTCGCGTTATGCGCACTCTTTTCCAGCGCCAGTTACGCCAACAATGCAGCGATCATCCAATCATTAACTAAATTAGGCGTAAGTATCAGCGATATCCAGCCTTCACCGTTATCCGGCGTCAGCACAGTCTTAACCGATAATGGTGCGCTCTATGTTACTGATGACGGCAAGCAGATGATCCAAGGCCCACTTTACGACATCAGCGGTAAAACCCCGGTTAACGTTACTTTCCAAACGTTAGACAAGAAAGTGGAAGCACTGGTACCGGAAATGATTGTCTATAAAGCGCCGAAAGAGCAGCACGTTGTCACAGTGTTCACCGATATTACCTGTGGCTACTGCCATAAGTTACACCAACAAATCTCAGACTATAACGCGTTAGGGATCACTGTCCGCTATCTGGCGTTCCCGCGGGAAGGCATGCAGGGTGACGTCGCAAAAGCGATGAAGAATGTGTGGTGCGCCAAAGACCGTAAAGCGGCCTTTGATGCGGCGATGGGCGGTAAAACGCCTGCAGCCGCCAGCTGCAATATCGATATCGGTAAACAGTATCAATTAGGGCTGTTATATGGCATTCAGGGGACACCGGCGATCCTTACCAAAAACGGTGTCATGATCCCCGGCTATCAAGGTCCTAACGAGCTAAAACAGTATCTGGATCGTATCAACGCAGGATAATCCCTTGTCTTCACGCGCTAACCCTGAACTACAACGACGTCAGCCACAGGCTGACGTTGAGCTTTCGGCTGCCATTCACCCTTTACTGCAACAATTGTATCGGCAGCGAGGCATTACTGACGCTGCGCAACTGGAGCGGGGCGCGAATTATCTGCTGCCCCCTCAGGGATTGACCGGCATCGATCGGGCTGTGCAGTTATTACACCAAGCCATGAGTGATAACCGTCATATCATGGTGGTCGGTGACTTTGATGCGGACGGTGCCACCAGTACCGCGCTATCTGTGTTGGCATTACAACAGTTTGGCGCACAACGGGTCAGCTATCTGGTACCTAATCGGTTTGAGCAAGGCTATGGGCTCAGCCCCGAGGTCGTCGACCTGGCTCATGCTCGCCAAGCGCAACTCATTTTTACCGTTGATAACGGTATCTCTTCGGTTAGCGGAGTGGAGCGCGCCACGCAGTTAGGCATCCCCGTTATTATTACCGACCACCATCTTCCCGGCGAGGTATTACCTGCAGCGGCGGCGATGGTAAACCCAAATCTATCGGATGCTACCTTCCCGTCGAAGAATTTGGCTGGGGTGGGCGTGGCATTTTATGTGATGCTCGCACTGCGAGCTTATTTACGCGAGCAGGGCTGGTTTATCGGGACGCCCCCCAATCTTGCCGACTTATTGGATCTGGTGGCGCTCGGTACGGTCGCGGATGTGGTGCCGCTCGATGCCAATAACCGAATACTGGTGTGGCAGGGCCTACAGCGAATTCGTGCCGGTAAGTGTCGTCCAGGGATCCGGGCTCTGCTTGAGGTCAGCCAACGACAAGCTTCACGTCTTAACGCCAGCGATCTTGGTTTTGCCTTAGGCCCACGGCTCAACGCGGCGGGGCGGCTCGACGATATGTCCCATGGCGTCGAATTACTGATTACCGAGAGCGAGCCACAAGCTCGGATGTTAGCGACTGAACTCGACGCCCTCAACCAGACCCGCAAAGAGATTGAACAGGGGATGCAACAAGAGGCGTTGTTGATCTGTGAGCAGCTCGAAAAGCAGCAACATCTCCCGAGCGGCTTAGCGTTCTACCATCCAGAATGGCATCAGGGGGTGGTGGGTATTGTCGCTTCCCGACTGAAAGAGCGTTTTCATCGACCCGTCATTGCCTTCGCCCCAGCTGGCGATGGTACCTTAAAAGGATCGGGCCGCTCGATTACCGGCCTGCACTTACGTGATGTGCTCGAACGCCTTGATAGCCAACATCCCGGATTAATCCTTAAGTTTGGTGGCCATGCGATGGCGGCAGGATTGAGTTTAGCGGAAGAACAGTTCCCGCGCTTTCGTGACTGTTTTGCACAATTGGTCACAGAGTGGCTGGATAGCGATGCCCTACAAGGCGTGATCTGGTCTGATGGCGAGCTCGGCGCACAACACCTCAACGTTGAGACGGCGGAGATGCTGAGAAACGCAGGCCCCTGGGGGCAAAGTTTTCCAGAGCCAATGTTTGATGGCGAATTTAAACTTTTGCAACAACGGTTAGTCGGGCAGAAACATCTAAAGCTACTGCTCGAACCAGTAGAGGGGGGGCCACTGATTGACGGCATTGCCTTTAACGTCGATCTACGTCAATGGCCCGATCCCAGCATTCAGCGGGCGACCTTAGCCTACAAATTGGATGTGAATGAGTATCGCGGGCAACGTAGCGCACAATTATTAGTCGAATACCTCTGGCCAAAAGCCTAAAAAGAGGTTACACGCTGGGGGGAGTTTCGGGTAGAATCTCCCCCCTCTGTATTACTTTTTTATCTTCAACTTAAGACAACAAACCATGTTTGAAATCAATCCGATAAAAAATCGTATTCAAGACCTTACCGAGCGCAGCGATGTTCTTCGGGGGTACCTTTGACTATGATGCAAAAAACGAGCGTTTAGAAGAAGTTAACGCTGAACTTGAACAATCTGATGTCTGGAACGAACCCGACCGGGCGCAAGCGCTAGGCAAAGAGCGTTCCTCCTTAGAAGCGATTGTCGAAACCTTCGACCTGCTCGCCCAAGGACTTGAGGATGTCAGCGGGTTAGTCGAATTAGCGGTCGAAGCCGATGACGAAGAAACCTTTAATGAGGCGGTCGTTGAGCTGGATGCGCTCGATAAGAAACTGGCTGAATTAGAGTTCCGTCGCATGTTCTCTGGCGAATACGACAGTGCCGATTGTTATATTGACCTTCAAGCAGGTTCAGGCGGAACTGAGGCTCAGGATTGGGCAAACATGTTGTTACGGATGTACCTGCGCTGGGCGGAAGCGAAAGGGTTTAAAACTGAAATCATCGAAGTCTCGGACGGCGATGTGGCAGGGATCAAATGCGCGACGGTGAAAATTATCGGTGACTACGCCTTCGGCTGGTTAAGAACCGAAACAGGCGTTCACCGTCTAGTCCGTAAAAGTCCGTTCGATTCGGGAGGTCGTCGTCATACCTCCTTCAGCTCGGCCTTTATCTATCCTGAAGTGGATGATGATATCGATATTGAGATCAATCCAGCCGATCTGCGCATCGATGTCTATCGTGCCTCTGGGGCGGGGGGACAGCACGTTAACCGGACCGAGTCCGCGGTACGGATCACGCACCTTCCTAGCGGTACCGTCACCCAGTGTCAGAATGATCGCTCTCAGCATAAAAACAAAGACCAAGCGATGAAGCAGATGAAAGCGAAGCTGTATGAGCTGGAAATGCAAAAGAAAAATGCTGAGAAACAGGTGATGGAAGATAACAAATCCGATATTGGCTGGGGCAGTCAGATTCGATCCTATGTGCTCGACGATTCGCGGATTAAAGATCTTCGTACCAGTGTTGAAACTCGCAATACGCAGGCCGTCCTCGATGGCGATTTAGACCGATTTATTGAAGCTAGCTTGAAAGCTGGCCTATAAGGAACCTTTATGTCAGAACAAACCCCCGCGCCGGCGGATCTCGCCCTCGAACTGAATAATGAACTGAGCGCACGCCGTGAAAAGCTAGACGCCCTGCGTGAGAAAGGAAATCCGTTCCCGAACGACTTCCGCCCAACCGATCGCTCTGATGCGCTGCACCAACGTCACGACGAGCAGAGCCAAGAAGAGTTAGAAGATCTCGGTATCGACGTGATGGTAGCAGGCCGGATGATGACTCGCCGTATCATGGGCAAAGCCTCTTTTGCCACGCTGCAAGATGTCGGCGGCCGTATTCAGCTTTACGTTTCCCGCGATGATCTGCCTGAAGGCTATTACAACGAACAATTTAAAAAATGGGACCTTGGCGATATTCTTGGCGCCCGCGGCAAGCTATTCAAAACTAAAACCGGTGAGCTGTCTATCCACTGCAGCGAACTACGTCTGCTGACCAAAGCGCTGCGTCCATTGCCTGATAAGTTCCACGGCCTAGCAGACCAAGAGACACGCTATCGTCAACGTTACTTGGACCTAATTGCCAACGAAGAATCACGCCATACCTTCCAAATTCGCTCTAAAATCATGGCTGGCGTGCGTCAATTTATGGTTGACCGTGACTTTATGGAAGTGGAAACCCCGATGATGCAAGTCATCCCGGGCGGTGCCTCCGCGCGTCCTTTTATTACGCATCACAATGCGCTCGATATCGACATGTATCTGCGTATCGCCCCAGAGCTGTACCTGAAGCGTTTGGTGGTAGGTGGCTTTGACCGCGTCTTCGAAATCAACCGTAACTTCCGCAACGAAGGTATCTCTCCGCGTCATAACCCAGAGTTCACCATGATGGAACTCTATATGGCCTATGCGGATTACCGCGATCTGATCGAACTCACCGAAAGCCTGTTCCGTACCTTGGCTCAAGATGTATTGGGTACCACAGAAGTGGCGTACGGCGAGCAAACCTTCGATTTCGGTAAGCCATTCGATAAGTTAACGATGCGTGAAGCGATCAAGAAATATCGTCCAGAGACCGAATTAACCGATCTGGAAGATTTCGATAAAGCGGTAGCCATCGCGCAATCCATCGGAATAAAAGTCGAGAAAAGCTGGGGCCTAGGCCGGGTGGTCACGGAAATCTTTGAAGAGACCGCCGAAGCGCAACTGATTCAACCAACCTTCATCACCGAATACCCGGCAGAAGTCTCACCACTGGCCCGCCGTAACGACGAGAACCCAGAGATCACCGATCGCTTCGAGTTCTTTATTGGCGGACGGGAGATCGGTAACGGCTTCTCCGAGCTTAACGATGCCCAAGACCAAGCAGAACGCTTCTTGCAGCAAGTTAACGCCAAAGACGCAGGGGATGACGAAGCGATGTTCTATGATGAAGATTATGTCACCGCACTGGAACACGGTTTGCCACCAACGGCAGGTTTAGGTATCGGTATTGACCGTATGGTGATGCTGTTCACAAATAGCCATACCATCCGCGATGTCATCCTCTTCCCAGCACTGCGACCTGGCAGCAAATAAGCCTCGACGCTACATCAATCTGTTGAACCCGCTCCGGCGGGTTTTTTTATGCCTATTGATTACCAAAATTTATAGAAAAAATGTAAATTTTTTGAAATTAGGAATTAATCTGTAGTAATTATTCTGTTCTAATATTAATGTCTTTGATGATTTTTACAAAACTCTACTTATAAGTAGATAAATATTGACAATCATGAATATAAAAAATCCTTATATCCATGCCTGATGTTTATAAATAGGAATGTTCCTGTATTAAGTCTTTTAAAATTGAAAAAGTTAATATCTTGCTGATGATTTTTATTACATATAATAGTGAGATCACTCTTTTTTTTAAAAATAAATCCTTTGGAATCGATGTGTTGTGGGTTGACTGGTAGCTCTAAGCCAGGGGCGGTAGCGTGCAAAATTAGTGGTGGATATGTAATAAAGATGTTAATTAATATATTGGGCGGGATATCTAGTCGATAAGAAAAATGATTAATTATTAGTGCTACTTGATTTTTTGTCTTGACTATATATTTCATAATGAAATTTTATACTTATCTTTATCCCCAATTCAGAACGATACAAAAAAATAATTATATGCATTAGATAAAATTACACATTCGATGTATTGATAAGTTAAACAGCATTGTGCAGATTCGGCCTCAATAACGATTTTTATGGCTCAACAATTTATGAAAATGAGGGCTGCCTTACAAACTCTAGTGATAGGGCAGCGATTAATCCACTTAATCGAATAGAACTTGATGAAAAAATTCTCACTTAAATTCTCTGCGGCGGCAGTGCTAACAGTGTTTCTCAGTGGTTGTACAATAGTTCCTGGACAGGGACTAACGACCTTAGGAAAAGATTCCGCGCAGTCCTCCGATGCAGATAATGATTATGATTGGGGCAAATTAGTCGAAGTGTATCCGGTAACACCTAAGCTCATCGAAAGACTTCGTCCATCACCAGTGACCTCACAATCTAATCCTAAGCTTGATGCGCTGCTGCGCGATTATCAATACCGAATTGGGCCTGGGGATGTGTTAATGGTTACTGTCTATGATCATCCGGAGCTAACAAACCCCGCAGGGACTTATCGTAGCGCTAGTGATACCGGTAACTGGGTAGGGGCAGATGGTACTATCTTCTATCCGTACATTGGCAAAGTTTACGTTGTGGGTAAAACCCTTGCAGAAGTGCGCCAACAAATAGCCAGACGCTTATCTCAATATGTTGAAAGCCCACAAGTCGATGTCGCCGTCGCCGCATTCCGCTCGCAAAAAGCGTATGTGACGGGGGAAGTGGCAAAGTCTGGGCAACAAGCAATCACCAATATACCTTTGACCGTCGTAGATGCAATAAATGCCGCAGGCGGTTTTGCTGAAAATGCTGATTGGCGACATGTGGTGTTAACCCATAACGGCAAAGATACAGTGTTATCGATGCAAGCACTGATGCAGCATGGTGATTTACAACAGAATAGATTGATGTATCCGGGAGATATTTTATTTGTCCCTCGTAACGATGACCAAAAAGTCTTTGTTATTGGGGAAGTAGGTGAACAGTCTACCCTTAAAATGGATCGTAGTGGAATGACTTTGGCTGAAGCTTTAGGTAGTGCAAAAGGCTTGAATCAACAGTATGCCGATGCATCAGGTATCTTTGTTATTCGCCAAAAGCCTACAGATAAAAGAGGGCATATTGCCAATATCTACAGATTAAATGCCAAAGATGCATCGACAATGGTGATGTCTACAGAATTTGAACTACAACCTTACGATATTGTTTATGTAACGACTGCACCAATCGTCCGCTGGAACCGTGTGTTAACTCAGATACTACCGACAATTACAAGTGTACATGATATGACAGAAACCGTTAATTACTACAAGGACCTGAAGTAATTATGTTCAATTCAATACTTGTTGTTTGTACAGGAAATATCTGCCGCTCTCCAACAGGGGAGCGGCTGTTAAAAAAATACTTACCGGGCTTAACCATTGACTCAGCGGGTACAGGAGCATTGGAGAACCATACCGCAGATGACACTGCAAACTTAGTCGCTACAGAAAAAGGGGTATCGCTGGATGGACATAAAGGTAAGCAATTCACATCTGAGTTAGCTCAACACTATGACCTTATTTTAGTTATGGAAAAATGTCATCAAGAAGCTGTGACGCGAATCGCTCCTGAAGCGAGAGGTAAAACGATGTTATTTGGTCACTGGATGGATCACAAACAAATTCCAGACCCTTACAGACAAAGTCGAGAAGCTTTTGAACACGTCTACCGACTAATCGAACAATCAGCAACTGCTTGGGCTGTCAAACTGGGAAAAAAATAGGAATATTTATGTCATCAGTTATACCGAATAAATCAACTACCCCTGATTCAGATGAAATTGATCTCGCTCGTTTGATTGGAGAGTTTCTTGATCATAAAAAAATAATCATTTCAGTGACGGCGGTTTGTACCTGTATTGCTATCTGCTATGCATTATTTGCGACACCCATCTACCAAGCTGACTCATTGATACAAGTAGAAGAAAAACAAGGTAACTCACTTCTCAATAATTTAAGTCAAATGTTACCAGAAGGTCAGCCAGTTTCTGCACCTGAAATCGCTTTACTTAAGTCGAGAATGATTTTAGGAAAAACAGTCGATGACTTAACATTACAAGCACAAGTGAATCAAAAATACTTCCCTATATTCGGTAGAGGTTGGGCGAGATTGACCGGCCAACATCCAGGACATTTGATAGTGAGCCGTATTTATCTTGCTCCTCAAAATGGAAAAGTCCCTGAGCTAGAAATCAAGGTTATCGATGGACAACATTATCATTTGGAGGGTGGAAATTATGATCTCAGAGGAACAGTTGGTCAGACTCTATCAGTACAAGGCCTATCCATTCAGATCGATAAAATTGATGCTGCAGTAAATACTGTGTTTACGGTTAACTATGTCACTCGTTTGGATGCTATTACAACGTTGCAAAAAGCATTTTCTGTAGCTGACCAAGGCAGTGATACTGGAATGCTTAATCTAACACTAACGGATGTTAATCCTGATATCGCACAAGAGAAGTTAGAAAATATAGGTGATAATTACCTTGCACAAAATATTGCTAGAGAAGCAGCACAAGACAGTAAAAGTTTAGATTTCTTAGAAAAACAGTTACCGCAGGTTCGCAGTGAACTTGACACTGCTGAAAACAAACTTAGTAGCTATCGTAAGCAGAGTGACTCAGTCGATCTAGACCTTCAAGCACGTTCAGCACTAGAGCAAATTGTAAATGTTGATAATCAACTGAATCAATTAACATTCCGTGAAGCAGAGGTTTCTCAACTTTTCACTAAAGATCATCCAACTTATATTGCACTACTTCAAAAAAGAAAAACCCTTGAGCAAGAAAAGGCAAAATTAAATAAGCAAGTCTCTGGTATGCCGGCCACTCAACAAGAAGTTATAAGATTGAGTCGTGATGTTGAATCAGGCAGAGCTGTTTATATGCAACTATTGAATCGTCAACAGGAATTAATAATAGCAAAAAATAGTGCTATCGGTAATGTGCGTATTATTGATGATGCGGTGACGGTACCTCAACCGGTGAAGCCAAAGAAAATCATTATTGTACTAATTGGGGTAGTATTAGGGACCTTTATTTCAATTGCTATAGTATTAATGAACGTATTCTTGCGAAGAGGGCTCGAATCACCTGAGCAACTTGAGGAATTAGGGATTAATGTTTATGCCAGTATTCCAGTATCCGAATGGATGGAAAAAAAATTACCAAAGTCATTAAATTATAAAAAGAAAAAGAAGATCGATAATTTAAATTTCTTAGCTCTGGATAATCCAGCAGATCTAGCGATTGAAGCCATAAGAAGTCTACGTACAAGTTTACACTTTGCCATGATGGAGGCAAAAAATAATATATTAATGATTTCAGGTGCGAGCCCAAATGCAGGAAAAACATTTGTAAACAGTAATTTGGCCGCAGTGTTAGCTCAAGGAGGTCAGAGAGTATTATTCATCGATGCAGATATGAGAAAGGGATATTCCAATAAGATATTTAATATGGATGTAAGTCCAGGATTATCTGAGTTCCTTTCGGGAACAATTCAAATCGATCAAACAGTAAAAAAAATCGGCAAAGCTGGATTTGATTTCATATCTCGCGGAGAGTTACCCCCAAATCCTTCAGAATTATTAATGAATCAACGTTTCCAATCTTTACTAGATTGGGCAAATCAGAATTACGATATTGTAGTGGTTGATACCCCACCTATTCTTGCGGTAACAGATGCAACAATTATTGGACGTTATGTAGGAACTATTTTACTTGTTGCCCGTTTTGAAGAGAATACGGCAAAAGAAATGCAAGTAAGTATTAGAAGATTTGAGCAGAGCGGTATAGAAGTGAAGGGATGTATTCTGAATGGTGTAGTTAGAAAATCCAGCTCTTACTATAGTTATGGCTATAATTATTATAATTATAGTTACAAAGACGAAAAATAATCATAACCCCACTTGAGTGGGGTCAACTAACTTCCACTACTTCGTTGTGGTGAGGAAATTATGACTAAAAAATCTCGTAATCTGCTTGTTAGTAGTTCACTCATCTTGTCCGATTTATTTGGTCTGATGATTAGTTTATATTTAACCAATGTTATATTCCACCAGAAATTAAAGGGTACTTATGATATTGAACACTGGAATAAACTACATTTTTTAGTGTCAATTTTTTGTATTGCCTGGTATGGAATAAGACTTCATCACTATATATACCGAAAGACATTTTGGTTTGAATTGAAAGAAATAATCCGTACTATTGTAATCTTTGCTGTATTTGAATTGGCTATAATTGCATTTACAAAGTGGGACCTACCGCGCTTTCCTTGGGTAATGTGTTGGATAATAATCGGGGTTTTAGTCCCGATGTTGAGAATATTAACCAAGAAAATTTTAAACAAACTAAATCTCTGGCAACGGGATACCATCATTATTGGAACAGGACACAATGCCAGTGAAGCTTATAAAGCAATCGCGAGCGAGAATAATCTAGGTTATAAAGTCACAAAGTTTATATCTGAAAATCCAGATAATACTTTAGATAAGATTGACAACATACCAGTGGTGTATAGCTCTCCAAGTGACCTTACTAAGATTTTGAATAAACATGTTCAATTAATTATCGCGGTTGAGAGTGAAAATAGTTCCCTGCGTAATGATTGGTTGAGGTATTTAATGTTGCATGGATATCGCTTTGTCTCCGTGATTCCAACTTTACGGGGCATGCCTGTAGATAGCACAGATATGTCGTTTATATTTAGTCACGAAGTAATGATATTCCGCGTTCAGCAAAACCTTGAGAAAATGTCATCTAGAATACTTAAGCGTAGTTTCGATATACTATTTTCAATGTTAATTATTATCGCTGTATCGCCATTGTTTTTATTCATATGTTGGAAAGTCAAAAAAGATGGTGGGCCTGCAATTTATGGGCATGAGCGTATTGGTAAAAATGGTACAAAGTTTAAGTGCCTTAAATTTAGATCTATGGCTGTGAACTCGAAGGAGCTACTCGAAAAACTTTTAGAGAAAGACCCACAGGCGCGTGAAGAATGGGAAGAAACCTTCAAGCTAAAAAATGATCCCAGAATTACTAGTATAGGGCATCTATTACGTAGAACGAGTATGGATGAATTACCACAGCTTTTTAATGTTCTTAAGGGTGAAATGAGTTTAGTTGGACCGAGGCCTATAATTTATGAAGAACTTGAGCGTTATGAAGAACAAGTAGACTATTATTTAATGAGTAAACCTGGAATGACTGGCCTTTGGCAAGTGAGTGGTCGTTCTGATGTTGATTACGAGACTCGTGTTTATTTCGATGCATGGTATGTTAAAAACTGGTCGATGTGGAATGATATTGCAATCCTATTTAAAACAGTTGCAGTGGTATTGAAAAGAGATGGTGCTTATTAAGGGAATTTAAATGTTAAATCCAACTCTATTTCTTGTTTTTTATATATTCACCTACATATTACTCTGCCTTTTCTTGATTTTCACAGTTAAGGTTAGATTATCTGGACCAAGATTTATTACTATTTCATTTATCTTACTAATAAGTTTTGTATGCGGATTAAGAGATCAGTATGTAGGAACTGATACTTATACATTTTACTCTCTAACAAAGTTGATGGTAAGTGCAGATAGCTATTTGTGGGCAAAGGATTATGTCTACTACTTCTTTTCTCGATTAGGTTACCAAATAGCAGGTTATCAATTATCAGTATTACTTACTACAGTTATTACTTCTTCTGCACTGGCCTTAGCAGTGTTAAGGATAATAAAAATAAGTTTTAAGAGCGATAGAAGTAATAATATTATTATGACAAAAACAGTTTGTATTACTCTCATCTTTATATTGATGATGAGTAGTTCTGATTTTTTAATGCAGATTGCAAACCAAACACGTCAAATAATGGCCTTGGCTATTTTTATATTAGCTATAACCTATTTTTATGAAAATAAATATATTATCTTCTCAATATTAACTGTTTTAGCTATATTTTCACATCATAGTCTCGTATTAGTTATCTTGGCACTAATTGTTTCGATGACAGTAAAAAATATAAAAATTCATTTTTTAATTTTAATGGGATCTTTCTTGTTGTTTGCAACGGGGATATCCACACATCTTTTAGATGCATTCGGTTTAGGTGTCAGTGAAGGAAGCATCTATGCTCAGGCATTAAATTCAGCAGCCTCACTTTATATTAAGACTGTGATCACAATTGGGTTGGGGTTAATTTTGTATTTTCTTTATTACAAGAAATACGGGAAATATGGACATGGATTTGAATTTATCTTTATAAGAATTTATATGATGCTTGCATCATTATCAATCCTGTATTTAGGATTTGCAGAGGCATCAAATAGAATACAAAGATATGAAGGTGTTATCTTTCCCATCATATTAATTTTGATTTTGAGAAAGTACAGGATAAATGCATTACACATTATAGTGGTTTTAATTATTTCCGCTTCTTATTTCTCATTTATGATGAGTTACTATTCAACGTTAAAAACATTGGGTTTTTACTCGTCTGAAATTAAATTATTATAAGGTTTAGTTCATAATGAAAATAGACTTCGTTCTACCATGGGTAGATCCTAATGATAAAGAATGGCAGGATAAAAGGAATCAATTTAGTGGCGATTATAATAAAATGGCTAACTCTGATGCAAGGTTTAGAGATTTTGATACTTTAAGGTTTGTATTCAGGTCAATTGAAAAAAACTGTCCATGGTTTAATAAAATATATCTTATTACAGAAGGTCATAAACCTGAATGGCTGGATGATAATAATCCTAAAGTTAAAGTCGTTACACATAAGGAATTATATTTCAATAGCGAACACCTTCCTGTATTTAATTCCTCATCAATTGAAATGAATTTACCTAATATAAAGGAATTGAGCGAGAATTTTGTCTATCTAAATGATGATATGATTTTCTATAATCCAATAAAAAAGGATAGATTTTTCAAAGATGGTAAACCAGTTGACTTTATTAGTACAAGCCTCGTGAAAAGAGGTAGGTTATTCCAATTTCTTAAGGGTAAGAAAATATGGATTGACTCTTTAAATAATAATTTAAATCTCATTAATAGCTCTAAAGATATTAAGCAACTTGAAAATGAATTTCTCTCTGATAGCTCTTATAGCTTAACCGATAAAATTAATAATTTCATAAGTAAAAACATATTAGGAAAGGTTTTTTGGATAGGGCACTGGCACCATCCTCAACCATATCTTAAAAGCACACTTATAGAGGTTCACGAAAAGTTCTCTACACAAATGGCCTCATCTTCAAGTAATAGATTTAGAAAAAGTGATGATTATACTCATTATCTCTTTAGATATTGGCATTTAATGTCAGGTGCATTTTACCCAAAAAAATGTAATGACGATTATATTAAGAATATATGTGGAGTCGAAGATGCTAAACAGGCTGTTAAAGATTTAACTGGAAATAGAAAGGTTAATTTTTTTTGCCTCAATGACGACGAAAATATGGATTCACAAGATGAGTTTACAGTGTTAAATATTATAAATTCTTTTTTAGAAAAGAATTTTCCAGAAAAATCATCCTTTGAAATGGATAATTAATATGGACAAGGTATCTATTATAATTCCTGTTTATAATGCAGAGATGTACATTGTAAATTGTCTAAATAGTATAGTTGATCAACGATATAAAAATTTTGAATTAATTATTGTCAATGATGGAAGTGCAGATAGAACTTCTTATTTAATTGAGAGGTTCATAGAAAATAAATCTGATGAGATCAATATAAAGCTTATTGAAAAAGAAAATGGTGGCGTGAGTAGCGCGAGAAATAAGGGTTTGTCCTCAGCGACAGGGAAATATATTATATTTATTGATTCTGATGATACTGTTTCTCCCGAACATGTAATGAGTCTTATATCCCCTCTAAAGGATTTATCTCCTAATGACTTAGTATGTAACAGTTTAATTGACGAACACCAACGAGTTAAAAATATTAACTTAGAGGGATATTATCATCTGGAATGTTTCGAAAAGGCTTATGATGTTTTAGAATGTAGTAATCAATTAGGTTATTTACATAATAAAATTTTCTCTCGCGATATTATTATTGAAAATAACATCACATTTAATGAAAAAATAAGTATGGCGGAAGATCTACTATTCGTTCTTGAGTATATCAAGTTTATAGATGGTTTCTTTTTCTCTAAAGTATCTAGTTATCAATATACTAAAAATGAAGGTTCTTTATCTGAAAAAAAGCTGACTGATAGTCAAATAATGACTTATTTAGAAATATTAAAATCTACCTATACTAAATTGCTTATTAGTATGGAAGGTAGAGGAAATATAACAAATAATATTAATTTCTATTATGGTCTAAAGAAAACTACATGTTTGATGAGTATCTATGTCTATAGAGCAGTTAAAGGTATGGATAATACAAAAGTAATCAAGAAAAAAATTAATAACTCATTGACCTTCAAGCAACTACTTGCTCTTAAAAAAATCAATGCAATAAAGTATCTCATATTAACTCTTCCGCAGTTTGTTGCCTTAACTTTAATTAAAAAACTCTATATAAATAAATATAGATAAGGGGCAATTTTGTCTTTTAGCCATAAGAAAGGGTATCCCATCCAGTTCGATTTAAAATCTAAAGCGATGCAGTATATGCTTGAGTCGAATGCATCATGGACTCACAATTGGGATGACCATATTGATCTAGAGATTCAAAAATCTTTGAATTCTCATGATATAAATTTTTGTCCTTCTTTATGGGATGATAAATATAAATATAGGGGAGTTAATTATATTCAGAAACCGAAATTTGTTCTTGGATTTAATGAGCCAGATAAGAAAAGTCAATCCAATATGAGTATTAAGGATGCGATTCATGCGTGGACCTTTTTGTCGAAAACTATTCCAGAAGATGTCATTCTCGTCGGGCCAGCTTGTTCTGATGACGGGCACGGGCATGCTTGGGCTCGGGAATTTTATAGAAAAGCTTTGGATATGAAATTAAGGATAGATGCTATTGGTCTGCATCTATACAGAGATGATCTTTATGGCTATGGTAAAAATTTCATCCCAAGAATCAGTGATGAATTCCAATTACCTGTAGTTATTTCAGAGTTTGCATATATAAATTGGAATAGTCGCATTCAAGACTGGAAATGTAAAAATTTTCTTAATAAGGCAATTAATGAATCGTTGAGATTTATCAATTGGTGTGAAGATGATCAGGCAGTGCAAGGGTATTGTATCTTTGCAGACTATAATGATCATTTACCGATTCGAGATGATTATAAGTATGCTTGGAAAATGATTAGCCAAGGATATCTCACAGAGTTATATAAGCTCTATCGTCAAATTTGAAGAGATATAATAATGAATGATATGACAGTCGCAATTATCTTACCTGTTTATAATGCATCCGAGACACTAGATAGAGCTATAACCTCTGTACTTGCTCAGTCTTATACGAATTTCACATTATATATAATTGATGACTTTTCAAAAGATAATAGCCGTGAAATAATCAACAAATATATTCATGATAAAAATATCAAAGTCATGTTTAATGATAAAAATCTTGGTGTTGCTGAATCCAGAAATAGAGGGTTGGATTTAGCTGTAGAAGATGTTGTAGCTTTTATAGACAGTGATGATGAGTGGTTAAAGGATAAACTTGAAACTCAAATTTCAAGAATATCAGTTACCAACGGTTTACCTAATGTCAGTCATTATAATTTTATTAGCGACCAACGAAAATTGGTAGGCTATGATAAAAACCTTTTATCTAGAAAAGATTTTCTAAAAAAAGAATTCAGAATATGTTTGTCTTCCTTGGTTCATAAAAGAAATAATGTAAGGTTTAAAAAAATAGGACATGAAGATTTCATTTACATTAGTTCATTATATGACCTGCATGGCCATATTTCAGTGACTAATAAACCATTGGTTAATTATTATGTTACTGAAGGTTCATTATCATCAAATAAAATTACTGCTGCATGCTGGCAATTTAACTTACTAAGTAAAGAACTAAAATTACCTAGACATAAAGCTATTTACTATTTCTTTTTCTATGCTCTGAATGCTTTGTTATTTAGAAACTAGTTAGCTGGAGAGAAAATGAATTTATCTTTAAAAGAAATAAAAGTCCGGCTATTAGATTGTCTTAGGGGGATCTATACCCGAATTGCTATAGTCCTTAATTTACAAAAAAAAGTAGTAGAATGTAAAAATGAATATAATCCCTTAGTGAAAAATGGTAATGCTAAAAATATACCTCTGCCAAAAAATATTTGGCTTTATTGGAATGATACACCACCTGAAATTGTATTGAATTGTTTAAAATTGGTAAAAAATTTACATCCAGAGTGGAATGTTTATTTTCTAAACAAGGATACAATTTACAAATTTGTTGATCTTAATTTTGAAGATATAAAAGCGGTTACCCATCAGCAACAGTCAGATGCAATTAGATTAGAGCTTCTTTATAAGTACGGTGGGATTTGGTTAGATGCGAGTGTAATAGTATTCAATTCTTTTGATAAATTCAAATCAACTATCGATAATCAAAATGTGGACTTATTAGGCTTTTACCGAGAAGTAAATCTTATCGACCGCAGTAATCCTGTAATGGAAAACTGGTTTATAGTTGCTCGACCACAGTCATCAGCAATCAAATTATGGAGAGATGAGTTCCACAGATCCCTCTTAATTGGTGTTAAAAGTTATGTAGATAATACGAGGGTTTTAAAACCACAAGCTTTAGCTAATCTTTATGACCCCTATTATTTGGTATGTTATGTAGCATTCCAGAATATCTTGCCAAAGATAAATTCATATATCATGTATGATTGTGATAAAAATGCATTCAATTATCATATGACAGGTGGTTTTCGAAATTGGTTGTTTAAAAGAAATAGATGGGGGAAGTATAATCTTATAAGAAACTTCTTCCTTAATAAACATCCTAATATCATGCCAGACATGATTAAATTGACTGGTAAAGATAGAGAGCTTTTCAATAAATATCTAAAGAATAGAATTTTCACTCGACACTCTATGGCCTCTAAAATTATTAAACTACTTGAGGATAAATAGGATTTTCATGGTCAACAAATTACTTAAAAACAAAATATTTACTAATGTGGTTTGGCTTTTAAGCGAGAAGATAATTTCAATCGTTGGCTTGCTTTTTGTGACATCTTATGTTGCTAAATATATTGGACCTGATAACTTTGGTAAGTTGAATATTTCAGTATACTATTACTCTATTATACAAACCATTGCCTTATGGGGCAGTGATACGATAGGAATAAAAAGAATAAGCAAAAATTTATCTTCTGGACTAAATTTTCTTTTCTCTTTTGCTTCTTATCGATTTTTAGTGTTTAGTATTGTTGCAGCCATTACTGAACTCTATCTTTATTTTACTTTTGATAAGCTAACTTTTTATTTTTCATTGGCTGTTTGTGCATCTTCTCTGTTTTCAGTTGTTGACGTATTCAACAGTTACAATGAAGCTAGATTAAAATCATTTTTTAACGTTATAGCTAATGTTATCGGTATCTTTGTTAGTCTTGTTATCCGTTTCGTCATCGCGCATTTTGAATTGCCACCTATCTTTTTATCTATATCAATTGTATGCACTGGATTAGTTCCTTTTATTATTAGGTCTATAATTTTCTTAAAAACTCATAATACTTATACAGTGAAGAGTATAAGATTTAGAAAAGAGTATGTTAGCTATGGAATAGTTACTGGTACTGGCCTTTTAATATCAAGTGTTTCGGTAATGATTTATGTGAATATTTCACGAGTACTACTTGGTTACTATAATTCACTTTCTGATGTAGGAATATATTCGGTAGCGATGACATTAGGTACGATGTGGGGATTCATTAATAATGCAATCGTCGTTTCAATCACACCAAAACTTTATAGTTCTAATAATAGTAATACTAATGAAACGACTGCTTTTACTTGTCAGATATTAATGTTGATAGGTTTCGGTTATTTTATGTTCTTTTATCTTTTTGGAAACTTCATTCTAGAATCATTATATGGAAAGAGTTATTCAGCTGCTTATATTGTCACATTTTTCCTGATTGCTTCAACTTGCTTATCAGGTCTAGGTATGGCTATCAGTCGTTATATAATATCTTTAAATGGCTACTCTTATTTAGCCAAGAAATCTTTCTTTGTCGTACTACTCGGTGGTGGTGTTGCTATTTTTCTAATTTCCCATTATGGCCTAATAGGCGCATCAATGAGTGCTTGCTTTATTGAACTCATATCAGTGAGTTTTCTTAACCTTTTCTTTAAAACGGATCTCATGATCAAATTATTCATTAACATATTCAATCTTAGAAAGTTTTTTTCTACTTTTGTTGGGATATATAAACAAAGGGAATGATGATTTCCCTAAGGCTTACCCCTTGTGGAACGATTGGGATGATGTTTGGCGCTAATGATTCATGAACCACTATCATAAATCCTAGCAGCCTTACAAAGCCCAATGCCTAAGAGTAATAGCGTAGTCCATAAAACTATAGTTACTAATGTAATGATGATTATCATGTCGAATCCCCCAATAAGTTATTTCTTTTATACCATTGATACATGACATAATTATTACATTATCTAACTTTAACTTTTTACAGCCGCAATGATTGAGTAATAGACTGGGGATTGTTGTGTTGAAACTACTATCAAGTTTTTTTAGAGCCTCATTTTATAGGTTTGTACGCGCTGCCCTTGGTCATCAGAACCATCGAAGTAGGATAGGAGGATTGTAACAAGTAGTCACCTGGCTTGTTAAGTTTCAAGTGATTAAATATAAATAAGCAATATACCTTATAACTATAGAATATATAATTTCTATTGAATAATTATTATATTAACAGGACATCCTCTGTTTTTTTGTAAAACTTTTCTTCTAGGCTGTTAATTCAAACTCCCTGAGTTAATAATCGGGGTTAACTTCTAGAAAGAAATTTTTATAAAACGTCCCTGTTTTAATTTAAAGTCTTAGTGTTTTATTTTTAACCGGATTGCTTTCGGGGTAAGCTATTAATCAATAGTTGATTCTTATTTATTACATAGTGGTCTTTCTCTATGGATTTAAATAAAATTACACCTGCTCCTATTATAACATTATCCCCAACCTCAATGTCATCTGATAATACAGATGAGTTAACTCCCATGGTCACTCCGTCCCCTATAATAAATTTATTAGGTCTTCCTTTTTTATTCGCCCCTAAAGTACATCCCTGCCTAATAACAAAGTTATATCCGATTTCACACCCTGCGTTAATTACAATGCAGTGAGGGTGCCAAATGATTAATCCTTTTTTTATTTTCGTTTTGTAAGGTAGTTCAACACTAAATAAGAGTTCGTTTATCATTTTGTTTAACATAACAAAAATAAGGCCAAGTGTTTTCAATATTAAATTTTTAGAGGTATAGTAGTTTGATAATCTAAACAGCATTATGACTATTTTTGCTTTTAGTCCTTTGTTTATCCTAATCTCAAAAATAATTTCTACCAACGACAGATGTTTTCTTTTATCACTCATTAATAATACCTAACATAACTAAATTTGGTTGAGTTTTGATAGTATAATCTGTCTAATCATAAGACAATATGGAATTGTCTCTATTTTGCTTTCGGATATTATAATTTTTGACATGTATGACGTTTCTATTGAAGGATGATGTATTAGTACTGCCCTATATAATATTTCTTTTGGTTACCGTCTACTTGCTTTTAAGTCTATGAGTTTCAATATTGATTATTAACTAATAACGCCGTTTAATTTTCAGTACCATAAGCTCGAAATAAGTATTATTTTAGAATAATTAACTGTTATTATGCGGTGAATTGTTGTGTATTCTAGCGTTGTAGCGGGATGATGATACTATGAGTACAGTTTGTTGTTGATATTTATTCAGTATTAAATCGTACTAATGAGTATGGTTATCAAAGATACATGACTGTTACAATTATCACTTTTATGCTTAATAAAGCTCTTTTATGGTCATTTATCGATTATTGTCCTGTTTCTCTTTTATATTCCATTCAGACACCCCAAAAAATCCCTTTCTAATTCTTAATTTAGCTGATTTTCCTTGGATCCTTGATCTTTTATGCTGATTGCCTCACTCCTTAGGAGATGAACTATGCCATGGATTTATCAGCAATCGTCGGGTCGTTTATATCATATTCAACAGTTTATCGTTGGAGGTTACAGCGGCTTCCCCCCTCAAAAGATTTCGGCGATCTCTACAGCCAAACACTGTTGATCACAGTGACCTCTTCACGGCCTGAACAGGCCAGTAAAGGCTTTATTGTTAATACGATGATTTCTGACCAAGGGTGCTCAATGGCTGATCCCATCATTTTCGACCTCGCTTTTTTAGACGGGAATTTCTCTGTAGATTTAGTAATAGTTCCACAAATATCCCTAACAAGTCTTCTGTGGTATTTACTATTTTCAAAACGTAGCCAACAGTAATGTCTCAATTATCGCACTGAGCATTTCGGCGCTGGGGCGGTTTACTTTGCCGCGTGATCCAACAGCGCAGACCACTATCCTTTATCGAGCTCACCATCAAAATCTGTGACTAGCGTTATATTTCCCTTCACTAAGCCCTATGTCCTCACTCAATCAAGCCTCAGTTCACAGTTTGCTCCGGGTAACTAGGGTAGTAATGAGGCTAATTGTTACGTTTGACTAAGAAGCCTAACAACTAGAGTCATCAAGAGGGGACATAATGTCACGGCATTGCATTCACGTTCACTATCAAGGTCGTCATACACTTGTTTTAACGCCAAATAATACTGTAGGTGAGGGGGAGAGCCTCTTTACTCAACAACTTGAATCGACGTTAGTCCAACAGTATAAATCCTCGGCTTATAGGCCTACTCGCGATGTATAAATTAAAAAATTGCGTGCAGCACTATGCGTGGGGGTCATCCACGGCATTAGCCCAACGCTTTGGCTTGGCGAACCCCGCGCATTTACCGATGGCAGAGGTGTGGATGGGGGCGCACCCCAGTGCTAGCTCTACTTTATTGGTACAGGGGCAGTGGAAGAGTCTAGCCGCAGAAATTGCCGCTCATCCTGTTGCTATGCTTGGACGCGCGACCTATGAGCGCTTCCACCAACTTCCTTTTTTACTCAAACTGTTGGCAGCTGATCAGCCGTTGTCGATTCAGGTCCACCCCACCAAGCTTGCCGCTCAGCAAGGGTTTACACGCGAAGATAATTTGCGGATACCTCTCGACCATCCCAACAGAAACTACCGCGATGCGAATCATAAGCCTGAAGTTATCTATGCGTTGACTCCGTTCAGGGCGCTAAATGGTTTTAAGTCTTTCAACGAAATTTCCCAAGCCTTCCAGAAGTTTGAATGGGACCACCCCGCCGTAAAGGCTTTTATTCAGTGTCCTGATACTGTGCGATTGCGACAACTGTTTATTGCCTGCCTACGGCTTGAAGGGGAAGAAAAACAGCGAGTCTTAACGCGTCTAATACAAAGCGCAGATCAGCAAGAGGTAGAGATCGAGCAAACTATTCGGATGATTGCGAAAGTATGGCCCGATGACCGCGGGCTGTTGATGCCTCTGTTTCTGAATATTATTGACCTCAGACCGGGGGAGGCTCTGTATCTGGCAGCGGGAACCCCTCATACCTATCTACAAGGCATGGGGGTAGAAATAATGGCTAATTCCGATAATGTGCTGCGAGCGGGGTTAACGACGAAACATATCGATATCGATGAGTTAGTGGCTAACGTGCAGTTTCATGAGAAAAAGGTCGAGCAACTTACTTTATCCCCTTTAGTTAACGGTAATCACAGCCATTACCCAGTGCCCGACCCAGACTTCAGGCTATCGATCATTACCCTTATCTCCCCGGTTAGGGTGTCAACCCACGGTTTGCCGCAAATCCTACTTTGCCTAGAGGGAACGCTTAACCTGATATCGGAAGAACAATGTTTGACGCTATCGTTGGGTGAATCGGCATTTATTCCGGCTAATCAGGGAGCTTTCACGCTCGAAGGACAGGGGCAGGTCGCCTTGGCGACGGTCGGCTTAACTGCCTCCCCGACCGGTAATGTTTCACTGGTTAAGGAAAGGATTAGTGATGGCGTATCTGATTTTAAAATGTGATCCATCACTAATATATGCATCGATTTAATTGAGTCAGTGAATAGATAGATGCTTTCAATCACATATTTACACTAAGTTAACCCATAAACTGCTGTTGCTTCACTAACGAATGGATCTATTAATCCTTTCCCCATTGGCCCAAGTACTGGTGACAGAGTAGGGGGTTCCTTGACGATAGCAATTATCATCGCAACGCACGGCCAAGCAGCCGAGCAGTTGCTTAAGACAACGGAAATGTTATTGGGTGAACAAATTAATGTCGGTTCAGTCGATTTTATCCCCGGTGAAAATACGGAGACATTAATTAATAAATACCACGACCTATTATCGCGCTTATCAACGACACAAGGAGTGCTATTTCTTACCGATACCTGGGGAGGCAGTCCCTTTAACGCCGCCACGCGCTTAGCGAGCGAACATAGTGATTATAAGGTGATAGCTGGCGTCAATATTCCCATGCTAATTGAATCCTTTATGGCGCGCGATGACGACCCCAGCCTCGATCAATTGATCGAGATGGCGTTGGAGGCCGGGAGGGAGGGTGTTAAAGCCTATCAATACCAGTTGTCGCCAGCCGTCAAACCACCCTCTGTCAATCACGCACCAGGAGCCCCCTCGACCTCAACGTCTCAACAAGGTGTTATGCAATTCGGCTTAGTGCGTATTGACGATCGACTGATTCATGGTCAAGTCGCCACGCGCTGGACGAAAGAGACGCGGGTCACGCGAATTATCGTCGTGAGTGATGCGGTGGCGGCCGATGACGTCCGTAAAACATTGCTTAAACAAGTCGCTCCCCCGGGCGTCACGGCGCATGTGGTTGACGTCGCGAAGATGCTTCGTGTCTACGCAAATCCCAAATATGCCGGCGAACGTGTCATGTTGTTGTTTACCAATCCTACGGATGTGTTACGTGTCGTCGAAGGAGGGGTAAAGATTGACTCGGTTAATATCGGCGGGATTGCGTATCGTCAAGGTAAAACCATGGTGACCAACGCCGTTTCTGTCGATCAACAGGATATCGATGCATTCAAGCGATTGGCGGCTAAGGGGATTGAACTTGAAGTGCGTAAAGTCTCTTCCGATAACCGGGTAGGCATGATCGACTTGCTAAATAAACTTTCAGCCTAAAAGCGTTCTCGCATATCAGCCTAGGGTTTAATGATTAATAGGAGAGGGTCAATGGAGATTACCACGCTTCAGATTGTACTGGTATTTATCGTTGCTTGTATTGCTGGAATGGAGTCTATTCTCGATGAGTTTCAATTTCATCGTCCGCTGGTGGCCTGTACCCTTATCGGTTTAGTGCTGGGGGATATTAAGTCAGGCATCATCATTGGCGGGACGCTGGAGATGATTGCCTTAGGATGGATGAATATCGGGGCAGCGGTCGCGCCCGATGCGGCCCTCGCCTCCATTATCTCCACGATTTTGGTTATCGCGGGTCAACAGAGTATCGGCGCGGGTATTGCCCTTGCCATTCCTCTGGCCGCAGCAGGTCAGGTCTTTACCATTATCGTCCGCACCCTTACCGTAGGCTTCCAACATGCGGCTGACCGTGCGGCGAATAAAGGCCATTTAACCTCGCTCTCTTGGATCCATATCTCAGCACTCTTCCTGCAAGCCATGAGGATAGCGATTCCCGCATTGATTGTCGCCATCTCAGTGGGGACCAGCGAAGTTCAGCTGCTGCTAAGTAAAATTCCGGAAGTGGTGACCAACGGACTGAATATTGCCGGAGGGATGATCGTGGTGGTGGGGTACGCCATGGTGATTAATATGATGCGAGCGGGTTATCTGATGCCGTTCTTCTATCTCGGCTTCGTGACGGCGGCATTCACTAACTTTAACTTAGTGGCCTTGGGGGTAATAGGCGCTGTGATGGCGATACTCTATATCCAACTTAGCCCCAAATACAATCGTTCAGCAGTCACTTCTCATCCCGCGGCGTCGTCGCAGGATATCGATAATGAATTGGACTAGGGACAAAGATATGGTCGATAACACGCAGGTAACTGAAAAAAAACTGACGAAAAGTGATATCCGCGGCGTCTTTATTCGCTCTAATTTATTTCAAGGCTCGTGGAACTTTGAACGTATGCAAGCCCTAGGATTCTGTTTCTCAATGATCCCGGCGATAAAACGGCTCTACCCCGAAAATAATGACGCTAGACGTCAAGCGATCAAACGCCACCTGGAGTTTTTTAATACCCATCCCTATGTCGCCGCGCCGATCTTGGGGGTAACCTTGGCGATGGAAGAACAGCGAGCCAACGGTGCACCGATTGATGATGGGGCAATCAATGGTATCAAAGTTGGGCTGATGGGCCCCTTGGCCGGAGTCGGTGACCCAATCTACTGGGGAACCGTTCGTCCCGTGTTTGCGGCACTAGGCGCTGGGATTGCCATGAGTGGTAGCCTTCTTGGTCCAATCTTGTTTTTTGTTCTATTTAACGCGGTGCGATTACTCACCCGTTATTATGGGATTGCCTACGGGTATCAAAAAGGAATCGATATCGTGAAGGATATGGGGGGCGGCTTCCTACAAAAACTCACTGAAGGGGCGTCGATCCTCGGCCTGTTTGTACTAGGAGCCTTGGTCAATAAATGGACACATGTCAATATTCCCCTTGTGGTATCAAGAGTCCCCGATGCAGCAGGCGGCGAGACCGTTACTACGGTACAGAACATCCTCGATCAGTTAATGCCAGGGCTAGTTCCTCTGCTGCTCACTTTCGGCTGTATGTGGCTATTACGTAATAAAGTGAATGCGCTATGGATCATCATGGGGTTCTTTATCATCGGTATTTTCGGCTATTGGTCTGGATTACTAGGCGTTTAACCTATCGCCTCAGCATGGGATGCTGAGGCGAAGCTTAAGGAGGCATCGTGACCGTGCAGACGTTTATCCTAAGTATTATCGTAAGCCTCTGTTTAGCCTTAGCGATCTACAGTGAGTGGCTGAGACCGTTAAGGTTTCCGCCAACGCAGTGGACGATTCCTTTGCGTCGAGTGTCACATAAGGATTTGGGGATAGCCACTGTGCTGCTACTGATTGTTTTTATTCAGCAATTGCTACGCGCAGAGGGCTATCTCACCAGCGGGTTATTATTGGGATTAATACTACTCAGCCTCTGGTATGGCTGGATACGTCAACCCATGGCGCGGATTAACGCCGAAGGAATAGTCATTAAGGGGCGACTTATTCGCTGGCCACAGGTCCATCGCTACCAACTTACGCCAGAAGGAATATTAATCTTGCATTTGGCGCAGCAGCAGGTAACGCTCAGCGTTCAACATGCTGACGATCTGCAACGTCTTTATCAGCATATTATCGCGCAGCCTGATGGCTGATAATCTCATCTAGACCAGCCTGACGGCCTCTTGGCATTGCGTCAGGCTAGGCTTATGTTATTAGGGTAACCCTTGCTGAGAAAGATTTTTCCCCGCAATCACCTCAATACTCTCGCTCAATTGTTGTATCACACGCTGTGCAGCGCGGGAAAGTTGGCGAGAAGGGGCAACACATAACGCTAAGGTGAGTGGCGAAGTGGGATTCTTATGCAACGGGATGAAGGCTAAGTTTTTCTGCTCCACATCATACTGGACATCAATTCGGCTAAGCATCGCTACGCCACTGCTTTTCGTCAGAAAGCGACGAATCAATGCAATGTCGTTACAGACTATCGCATTTTCCACTGATAACGCGGCGCGCTGATAAAGCGCGATAACCCTGCCGTGTACCACTAAATCCTCGCCCGGTAGGATATGTCGCTGCGCGTGAAGGTCACTGACCCGCAAGGTTTTCTCATTGGCCAAGGGGTGCTGAGGCGAGAGGGCAACCCCCACCTCTAACTCGCAAAAGCTTCTCACCTCTAAACCGGTCACTTCGCCGGGATCGAGTAGCAGCCCGACGTCCAGATTCGCGGCACGCAGTTGCTCGCCAATCGCTTGGCTGCTATCAATGACAATCTCTAATGTCAGCGTTGGATATTGTTCGACTAAGCGCGCTAAACAATCGGCGATCTCACCTTGATTGAGGGCTTGCACTAATCCTATTTTGACCTTACCCCGCTGCAAGCCTTGGATCTCATCGAAGCGTTGCTTAGTGACCTCGAATTCCCGCTGCCAGCGTAACAGGTCGGCATACAGTAGCTCGCCGGCGGTAGTCATCCGTAGCCCTTCAGCCAGTCGTTCAAATAGGGGAGTGCCTAACGACTCCTCAGCCTGCAAAATCTGCCGGTTAATGGCCGACGCGGAGATATGTAATTGCTCAGCCGCCTTACGCAGGCTGCCGTGACGGACAACGGCTAAATAATACAGGGCGAAGCGTGAAAATGGGCTCATGGGCACTGTTCTCTTTTTTGCAACACTCTACTGAATTCTTAATGATGGATTGGAACAGTTAAAAGGTTTATCACTAAACCTATAACAAAAACAGCTTTCCGTACGATTAAGGAATTTATTATGAGCAAGGTCACCCCTCCCGCACACTGTACTTTCGAGCCTGATGATTGGTTGAAACTGGCTGCACAATGGCATCCGGTTGCTCGGGCGATGGATATTGAAGGCGCACCCGTTAAAGCGGTGCTGCTGGATGAACAGTTGGTGTTATATCGAATCGCGGGGGAGGTGGTTGCCGCTCGAGATGTCTGCCCGCATCGGGGTGTCCCCTTGACCCTCGGCTTTCATGATGAGGCGGGTATCGTTTGTCCTTATCACGGTCTGCGCTTTGGCGAAGGCGGGAAATGTAATCGTATCCCGTCGAGTCCCGGTCAACCTATCCCCGCCAAGCTCAATCTCTCAACCTTTGCTGTGGAAGAGCGCTATGGTCTGATTTGGGTCTGCCTTGCGCCCAATAGTGAAAAACCGGCCCAATTACCGGTGATGCCGCACTGGCACACGGCAGGTTTCCAGCAAATTAACTGTCCCGGTTTCGAGGTGAATGGCTTTGCGGGTCGGCAGGTCGAAGGCTTCCTCGACGTCGCGCACTTCGCGTGGATCCATACCGAGACCTTTGCCGATGCGAATAATCAACAGGTCCCGGATTATCACGCGGTGGAACGAGATTATGGCTTCGAAGCCGATTACTGGAGCACCGTCGGCAATTATCCGGCGAGTAGCGAATTTCGTGCGCCAGAGGGCTTTAAATGGTTACGCCACTTCGAAATGCATCTGCCTTTCACCGCCACTCTGACCATTCACTTTCCCGGTGAAGCCCGCTTGGTGATTATGAATGCTGCTTCGCCGGTATCGGCGCGTAAAACACGAATGTTTGCACCGATTGCGCGTAACTTTGATCTCGATATTCCAGTGGAAGATGTGTATGCCTTTAACCAACGCGTCTTCGAAGAAGATCGATTAATGGTGGAAACTCAGATGCCAGAGCGTTTGCCGCTCGATCTCAGTCTAGAAGCCCATATCCCTGCCGACCGTAGCTCCATTGCTTACCGCCGTGGGTTAAAAAAGATGGGCTTTGGCGACTTCTTCTTAGTGTGAGGTGTTCAATGGAACAGTTATCGGTCATCGTAGAGAGCCTGTGTTTGCAGGGAACGGGCAACTTAGCGGTCAGTTTTGTATCGGACTCACCGAATACCTTGTTACCCGCCTGGGAGGCTGGCGCGCATATCGATGTGCACCTTGCGCCCGGACTGATCCGCCAATATTCATTAACGGGATCCTCGGGCGATCGCAGGCGCTACGAGATCTGTGTCGCCCATGACGCGGCCTCCCGGGGGGGAACGCGTTATGTACACCAACAATTACGGCCCGGCGATCGCCTCACCCTCTCTACGCCACGTAATCTGTTTGCACTGCAGCCCGCTAAGCGTGTACTGCTGATTGCCGCCGGGATTGGCATCACTCCTCTGTATGCGATGGCATTGCAGTTAGAGCAGCAAGGCATCGCCTTTACCTTGCACTACTATTGTCGTCATGCTCAGCAGGCGGCTTACCAATCGGCATTATCTGCGCCTTGGCAATATGGTGAATGTCATTTGTGGTTAAGCGAGGAGGGTAATAGTCCTCGGCACCATCTGGCCGCTGAATTAACGCATCCCGATACAGACACTTTGATCTATCTCTGTGGACCCGAGGCCTTTATGCAGCATCAGCGAGAGGCTGCGTTGGCAAGGGGCTGGGTGGCTGCGGCGATTTATACCGAAGCCTTTAAACCCGCCGTTGCCAGCAGTGAGGTTAGTGACGACGAGTCCTTTATTATTACTCTCGCCTCGACCGGCCAACAATGGCCCGTCAGCCCACAGCAGACTATTGCTCAGGTGTTAATTGAACAAGGGGTCTCGATACCACTTTCCTGTGAAATGGGGATGTGTGGCGCGTGCTTGACGAATGTCGTCTCAGGTGAGGTCGACCACCGCGATACGGTGCAAAGCGAGCAAGAAAAGAGTGGGGCGCAACAGCAAGTTGCCCTGTGCTGTTCGCGTAGTCGCAGTGAAGTGTTGGTCTTAGATTTGTGAACGAAGGTCCTATCCTAGGATAGGACCCTGACCCTAATGACTAGGGTGAAATATCATTTTTCAGATCTTCAGCACTTTCTTTGGTTTTATCCCAGCCTTTCTCTGCACCTTGCTTAGTGCTATGCCAAGCCTTTTGCGAGCCTTCGGAAATCTTGCTGCCGGTGGAGTTCGCTTTTCCTTCAGCGGCATGCTGCGCTTTAAGTTTCTGTTGTGCGCCGGTGTTTTGTGCTTCATGTAATTTTTCTTTGGCGGTGTCTGCGCCTTTATGCGCTGTCGCCAGTGTCTCTTCACTTGCCTGCGTCGCCGCGAAGGCGCCAAAGGAAAGGGTCAATGCTGAAGCAAGAATCGCTAATTTTTTCATTCTTATTCTCCAAATGGAAAGTATCATTTCTAATTATAGTTGAGGCTTTATCTACTGCGAGCGACAGCGAATAAAAAACAGATATTTCTGGGTATCTGTAGGTCACTACCGTTTACTAAAAAGAGGTAAATTGAATACCCCCATTAACGTAAAAAATGCCATTCTTTATCTTTCATCCCCCTTGCAGCACGCCGCTTAAGGCTTGGTCTTAACCATCATTGTTGGACAATAGTGGCTAATTTAGGGCGTATTCCAGATATAGAACGATCCTTCGGCTATGCATAATGAGGCATTGTTTAAGTTCCTCATGTTTAGATGGTTAGTCTCCATTAAACATTTCCCAAGGATGAGCATGTTATGAAAATTACGGTTGTAGGTATGGGGTATGTAGGTTTAGCAAACGGAATTTTGCTGGCACAACATCATTCTGTCACTTTTTTTGATATTGATAGTGTGCGTGTTACCCAACTTAACTGTGGGCACTCTCCTATAGTCGATCCTGAAATTACCGACTTTTTAAATAATAAAAACTTAAAACTGTCTGCAACTTCGGATGAAACAGCGGCTTTTCAGGCTGCAGAGTGGGTAATTATTGCAACGCCTACCGACTACAATTCACAGGATAACTGCTTCAATACAGAGAGTGTTGAGCGGGTTGCTACCAAGGTCCAATTATTAAACCCGCAAGCGGTCATCGTTATAAAGTCTACTGTGCCAGTAGGGTTTACACATCGCTTAAAAAAGCGGTTGGCGACTGATCGAATACTCTTTTCGCCTGAATTTCTAAGAGAAGGGCGTGCATTAAAGGATAACCTTTACCCTTCGCGCATTATTGTCGGAGGCTGCTATGAATTTGCTCAACAATTTGCAGCGTTGCTTCTCGAAGGGGCTATAGCACCACAGGTCCCCATGTTGTTAACTAGAGAGACCGAAGCCGAAGCCATCAAACTCTTCGCCAATACCTATCTTGCCCTGCGTATTGCCTACTTTAATGAGCTGGATAGCTATGCGGAACATCATGGCCTGGATGCACGCCAGATTATTGAAGGGGTGAGTCACGATCCGCGTATCGGTAATCACTACAATAATCCCTCCTTTGGTTATGGTGGTTATTGCTTACCGAAAGATACCAAACAGCTACGGGCGAACTACGAACAGGTGCCGAATAACATTATCAATGCCATTGTTGATGCGAACCGCACCCGTAAAGATTTTATCGCTGAGAGTATTCTAAAAAAACAGCCGAAACGCGTAGGAATTTATCGCTTAGTAATGAAAGCGGGGTCTGATAACTTCCGTGCTTCGGCCGTTCAAGGCATTATGAAACGGTTAAAAGCCAAGGGTATCGAGGTCATGGTGTATGAGCCGGTGTTAAACGAAGAAACCTTCTTTAATTCGCCAGTGACCCATGATCTGCAACAGTTAAAACAGCAATGCGATGTGATCATTGCTAACCGTCTGGTCGAAGAGTTGCAAGATGTCCAGGGTAAAGTCTATACCCGTGATCTTTTTGGCAATGATTAACTTTTAAGACGAAAAAAGGCTGACTTTTGTCAGCCTTTTTTGTTTTGTACGGTACAATAGCCTCAGTTAATGAATCGGACCCATCACAGGGAAGAAAAATGAGAATAGCGGTTACGGGCGGTGCGGGTTTTATCGGCTCCGAAGTTGTCAGGCAAATTATTGAACAGACAGAGCATCAGGTTTTAGTGATTGACGCCTTAAGTTATGCAGGAAATCTTCAGTCACTGAAGCCAGTCAGTTCTCATCCCCGCTATCGTTTCAGCCATTCCTCTGTGTGTGATCGGCAGGTGATTAGCCAGCTTTTTACTGAGTTCCAGCCGCAAATTGTGATGCATCTTGCCGCGGAGAGCCATGTCGATCGGTCCATATCGGGACCGGATAATTTTATCGAAGCGAATATTATTGGCACCTTTCAGCTGTTGGAGGCGACGCGCGATTATTACCAGCAGTTGCCTTCCACAGAACAAGCTCTTTTTCGTTTCCACCATATCTCGACCGATGAAGTGTTTGGTGATTTAGCCGAGACCAATGACTTTTTTACAGAACAAACGCCCTATGCGCCGAGTAGCCCCTATTCAGCCTCGAAAGCCGCAAGCGATCATCTGGTTCGGGCATGGCATCGCACCTACCAGTTACCGATAGTCGTCACCAACTGCTCGAATAACTATGGGCCCTATCAGTTCCCTGAGAAACTGATCCCTCTTGTGATCCTCAATGCATTACAGGGCAAGCCTCTGCCTATTTATGGTAAAGGGGAACAGATCCGCGATTGGCTATATGTGGCCGATCACGCACGGGCATTGCTTCGCGTGGCGCTTGAGGGCGAGATTGGCGAAACCTATAACATCGGTGGACATAACGAAAAACGTAATATCGATGTCGTCAACACTATTTGCCAAATTTTGGATGAACGTTTCTCTGAGAAGCCACAAGGCATCACGAGCTACTCGCAACTTATTCAATTTGTGGCCGACCGCCCTGGCCATGATAAGCGCTATGCCATCGATGCGAGTAAGATTGCGCAGCAACTCGATTGGCAGCCACTCGAAACCTTTGAATCAGGATTACGCAAAACGGTTGAATGGTATCTGGATAATCAGCGCTGGTGGCAGGCTGTGTTGGATGGTAGCTATGCCACTGTCGAACCTATCTCTTATCAACAAGAAGGCGATAAGTCATGAAAGGCATTGTCCTAGCGGGAGGCTCCGGTACCCGTCTCTATCCGATCACCCAAGGTATTTCTAAACAGTTATTACCGGTTTACGATAAACCGATGATCTACTATCCGCTCTCAGTATTAATGATCGCCGGGATCCGCGATATTCTGATCATCACCACACCCGACGATCTGACTTCATTCCAACGGTTGTTGGGGGATGGGCAACAGTTTGGTTTGCGCTTGACCTATGAGGTACAGCCGAAACCGGAAGGACTCGCGCAAGCTTTTCTGATTGGTGAAGACTTTATAGCAGGTGAGGACTGTGCGCTGGTACTCGGCGATAATGTGTTTTTCGGGCAAGGTTTCGGCAGTAAGTTAGTCTCGGTTGCGGAAAACCTATCAGGTGCAACGGTCTTCGGCTACCAAGTGCGTGATCCAGAACGCTACGGAGTGGTGGAGTTCGATCAACAGTTTAAAGCGTTGTCTCTCGAAGAGAAACCGACGCATCCACGATCTAACTGGGCGGTAACGGGTCTGTATTTCTATGACCATCAAGTGACCGAGATGGCTAAACAGGTTAAACCCTCTTCACGGGGTGAACTAGAAATCACGGCGATCAACCAAATGTATTTGGAAAGTGGCCAGCTAAACGTCGAAAGGTTAGGTCGAGGGTTTGCGTGGTTAGATACCGGCACACACGAGAGCTTACTCGATGCGTCCCAGTTTATTCATACCATTGAAGAACGCCAAGGTTTTAAGGTCGCATGTTTAGAGGAAATCGCTTACCGTCAAGGGTGGCTAACTCGTGAACAAGTATTGGCGCAAAGCCAACGTCTGGCGAAAACGCGCTATGGCGAATATCTTGCGACAGTAATTGAGCTGATATAATGAACAACACAGGGGCAATGGTGTTTGCCTCTTTTTTATTCATTGATATTTCTAAGCCCTTATCGACTGGTTATCTTTCCATTGCAGTTGTATTATTCCTAATATCGCTTATCGAATTTCTTAAGATACGCTAGACGCCTTATATAGTGTTCAATGAGGCATAAATAAAACCCATCATAATAAGCAAATGTCTCTTTTATCCAGATAGAGGCTTCGACAGTGCAATCATTGATAATAGTGTGATCCCACTGCGCTTTTGCCCGCTGAGCATATTGGGTGTTGTAGGACTCATTAATGGCAGCGTTTACCTTCGCGAGCTAAGTTTTCATCAATATTTTTCTATTCTGTCGCGTTATCGATGATACACCCATAATAAGCTGTACTTGGGGCGGCGCTGAGGAAAAGGCGAGTGGTATTACGTGAAGTCCCCTAAGTTGAAACGCGAATAAAGAATAAAATAACCTTCACTCTTTTTATCTTTTCGAAAAGGGGTGATAAATCGTGATTGGTTGTATCCCCGGAGCACAGGATCTTTTGCGACCCGATCAACGATTGTTTTTAGGTTAATCACTCTACATAACAGCGTCAATTTTAGGTATCACCCTAAGATTTATCATAACGCAATAAATGCAGTAACTAGTATGCATAGAGGATTTTTAATAAGACTTAAATGTTTATAGAAATTAACTTAGGGTAAACCCCTAGTATCGACCACTGTATGGGGTATTCAAACCAAGATGAATTAATCGTTGCGTTAATTTTTAATGCTTATTACTTAAAATAGTCTATCCAAAATCTAAATAATCGCCTAGCGAAGCAAATAACCCCCATTTTATTGTGATAGAGCACAAAAAAAATGGTGAAAGTGCTTATTGCTGAGCAATAACACTGTATTTATATCGCGAGTGCTTGTTAAGGTTACCTCTGCAGTCAACATAGCATTCGACATCAACGTGTAACAGGACGGTTACGCGCTAAACACGAAAGGGAAACTCGTGGTATATCATATTACTTTCCCCCAACCCTTGTTACCGGCTTTGGGTCTGCTCTGTTTTTCGGTACAGAGTGAGGCATCTTCCGATCCGCTTCGGCGAGATACATCGCCCTCAATGCAACTGGCATCGGTAGTACCGCTCAGTGATGACCCGCAGCTTATTCATCAGCAAGCGCAGCAGCGGGCGTTGGAGCAGCGCTTAGCGCCAAATGAACCGACCGTTCATCTCGATGTACCAACGCTTCCCCCTCTAGAGAAAGGTTTTCCTCAAGAGACGCCCTGTTTTCTGCTGGAGCAGGTCACACTCTCCGGTGTAGAGGCCGTACCGAGTCGGCTTTCCCTACAGCGAGTCGCTAACACTGCAGTAGGGCACTGCATAGGCAGTAAAGGGATAAACTTACTGATGCGACGCCTGCAGAATCGGCTGGTGGATCATGGCTATGTGACCACGCGCGTACTGGCTCCGGAGCAGGATCTGACCACTCAGCGTCTCCGTCTGACGATAGTACCGGGTAAGCTGCGCCAACTGACTACCGCCGCACCGTCTCGTCAAGGTATCTCCCTTACCAGTGCCTTCCCCACGCACACCGGCGATCTGCTTGATCTTCGCGGTTTGGAGCAAGGGTTGGAAAATCTACAGCGCCTGCCGACAGTCCAGTCGAGTATGGAGATTGTCCCGACAGAACGGCCTGGGGAGAGCGATATCATCGTGAATTGGCAGCAATCGCGCAAGTGGCGACTCGGGCTGTCTCTCGACGACTCAGGAACGCGAAGTACAGGTCGTTATCAAGGCGGGACGACACTTTATCTCGATAACCCCCTCACGCTCAGCGACAGTCTATACCTTTACGCCGGAAGATCCTTGCTACCCGGCGGGGGTAAGGGCACCCATAATTATACCGGGCAGTACTCGGTGCCCTATGGCTATTGGCTGGCCAGTGTGACCGGCAGTCACAATGATTACACTCAGACCATAGCGGGGTTGAATGCTGACTACCGTTATCGTGGTCAGAGCCAGCAGATGGCGCTGCAGCTGGGGCGTATCATCCTTCGAGGGCCCCATCATAAAACTCGCCTGACTGGGGAGCTGGCGCTGCGGGGATCTAAGAATTTTATTGATGATACGGCTATCGATGCTCAGCATCGAAAAACCACGTCGTGGAAGGCGACCCTTCAGCATCAACAGTTTATTCATCATGCCGTGCTGAATCTTGGCGTCAGTTACCAACAGGGCACGCGATGGTTCGGCGCACTCCCGGCGAGTGAAGAAATCGTTGGCGAAGCAACGGCACTCAGTCGTATCGTTCAGCTAACCGCTGACCTAGCATACCCTTTTACGATCGCCACGCAGCACTTTCGCTATCAGCTCCTGTATCAACAGCAATTTACCTCAACAAAGTTAACGCCCTCCGAACAATTCTCGATAGGCAGCCGATGGACGGTGCGAGGTTTTAATGGCGAGCGTTCACTTAGCGCGGATCGCGGGGCATTAGTCCGTAATGAATGGAGTTGGTCTACCCCCTTTGCCGCGCAACAGCTCTATTTGGGGATAGATTATGGAGCCCTTAGAGGAAGAAGTGCCTACCAGCAATTGGGACGCTCTCTCGCGGGAAGCGTGCTAGGGGTTCGAGGACAGGCATTATCGACCGGGTACGATACCTTTGTCGGCATCCCGTTATCTGCTCCGCAAGGTTTTATGAAGGACCGTTTCACCGTTGGCTTTACGGTAAATTGGCAATATTAAGGATTCAGGGATGAATAAAAATCGCTATCGTATTGTGTTCAACCACGCCCGAGGCATGGCGATGGTGGTCGCCGATATTACCGTATCGGCTTATGCACTTACCGCACCTTGCTCCCCCGCAACTCGCATTTCTTCGGCGACGTTCCGTTTAACTCGGCTAAGCTTGGGCATGTTGTTGGCCGTAGGCGGTATTAGCTTTCCGGCCCAGGCGAAGGTTATCGCGGACTCGCAGGCCTCTGCGCACCAGCAGCCGACCGTCTTACAGACGGCGAACGGTATCGAGCAGATCAATATTCAAGCCCCGAGTGCCGCAGGGGTGTCGCATAACAAGTATACGCAGTTTGATATTGAGAACCGGGGCGCGATCCTAAATAACGGCCGGACCATCAGTCAGACCCAGCTCGCCGGACAGGTTGCTGGTAATCCGTGGCTCGCCAGAGGCGAAGCAAAAGTTATTCTCAATGAGGTGAATAGCAAAGACCCCTCTTTGCTTAATGGCATGTTGGAGGTCGCCGGTCGCCAAGCCGACATTATTATCGCTAACCCCGCGGGAATTACCTGCGATGGTTGCGGCTTTATCAACGCCAATCGAACCACCTTAACCACCGGGCAGGCGCAGTTATCGGATGGCCAAATCAGCCACTACGCGGTGCAGCAGGGGATGATCCGCGTCGAGGGTAAGGGGATGGACAGTACTCGCCAAGACAGCACTGAGCTACTGGCCCGTGCCGTGAAAATAAACGCCTCGCTGCAGGCGAAGGCCCTGTCGATCACCACCGGCCAGAACACGATCGATGCCCGCAATGGCGAGGTAACGGTGCAAACAAGGGAAGGCAGTGAACGCCCTCAGTTTGCGATAGATGTCTCCCTGCTGGGGGGCATGTACGCCAATAAAATTGTGTTACGCGGGACCGAGTCCGGCGTTGGGGTCCATAATGCCGGGACGCTGGGCGCTGCCGCGGGAGAGGTGATGATCACCACTCAAGGTACGCTCACGCACAGTGGTCATCTGCAAGCGAGCCAGCATATCCAGCTGTCCTCTGCGGGGAAAATGTCGAGCCGTGGCACAATCGCTGCCGGGATCACGCGTGACGGGAAAACGAGCCAAACCGGTCACTTACTGCTATCTAGTAAAGACGCTATTACGCTCAGTGGTGATCAGCGTGCCAAAGACAGTGTAGTCGTTAAGGCGACACAGATCACCGCCGATACTAGCCAGACTCACGCCAATCGCGTCGACTTTATCGCCAGCAAAGGCAACGTCGAGACACGAAAGGCCGTGGTCGTGGCGCAACAGATTAGGGTTGATAGCGCGCAACAGCTTAATAATGATGGGGGCCACCTGAGTGGCGAAACACTCTCCATTAAGGCAACGCGACTCTCCAATCGTTCGGGCACCCTACAGCACCGCGGTGAACAAGCCTTAACGCTGTCACTCCAGGACGGCATTGATAATCGCCAAGGCCGCATCATCACGCAGAGTCAGCGCTTAACACTGACCGGCTCGCAACTTAACAATCAGCAGGGGCAGATCAGCGCCGCGCAGATTGCGATCAATACCGCCTCATCCAGCCTGAACAATCAACAAGGGGTGATCAGCGCCAGCAAAAAGCTCGAGCTGACTAGCCAAGGAGTGGATAACGATCGGGGGCTGATCCAAGCAGGCGAGTCGCTGACGATT
>NZ_FOGC01000003.1:0-1515 GCF_900111105.1 Rosenbergiella nectarea
ACAGAGGAAGAGCCAGGTATTACCCTCATCTGGACGCCCGACAGTGCAGGTGTCAGTGTTCCTGCAAATACAGGTAACCCGTACCCAGTCAGGATAACGAACCCGGTCGTAGTGGATCCGCTGCCGGAAGATAGCAGTATTGACGCAACGACCACTCCGGCCCCGGAAGAAAAGAATTTTGCGGATTATATTCTTATCTTGCCGCTATCGGATATTCCGCCGATATATGTTTATCTTAGTTCTGTTCTTAAAGGAAAAGAATCGGAGGAAGCAGCTAGAAAGCTTGGTTATGACCGCCGTATTTCAGCTGATAAAGTGCCATTTAACTCTCACGGACAACCTGCATTTTTTAATGGAAAAGATTATATAACTCCTGACGTTGATGGACACAATGTATCTTATGGTTGGAAAAAATTCAGTAAAAAAGGCGTTCGTTTAGGAACATATGATATAGATTTAAAGAGAATAAAGAGGTAGCAAAATGTTTGGTATTTTTACAGAAAATAAAGCTATTCAATCTGCATTTGATGAGGTAGTTTTGCCAGCCAAAATAATCATAGGTGATTTTGATGAAGGAATACAAATACCATTAACATATTGGAGAATTGAACAATATCAAAAGAGCTGGTTTGAGTCTCTTAAACAAGGTCTAAAAAAAGGAGATCATTCAGTTCTGGCTGTATCTATGTATAATCCAGAAACAGTTAATTTTATATTTTCATGGGTTCTTTATTACCAAAATACGAAGGTCATCATTCAGAATAAAATGATATTTTCTGGTGATATAAAAAATTTTTCTATTCATGATCTTAATGAATGTGCTGGAGAATATGATGCGTATTCAGATGGTGTAAAGGTATCTGAGTGGTATACAACATTTGATGAAGTAAATTTTTTTCTTAAATATTTAGAAGGTAAAGCAATATATTAAAAGGATTATGGACATTTACATAAGAGTTATTCAGATTAAACGAGGAGAATTTTTCACTAATCTTGCACAATGTTTCTGACGCTTTGTTTTAGAGTCAAATTAACAGTCGGTTAGTATAAAACCGAAATCGCTCTTTGAATGACAAGGAAATGAATAAGGATCGTCTATACACCAATCAACTCACCGCCTGAACTACTGGCAACAACCGGGCAAGCTGTATTTAAGTCAGAACAACTGTCCGGGATGGATGATGGCCTTTTATCAGGCTATCCCTCCATCCGAGACTGATGTTCCTCAGCGTGCTCAGACCGCCAAGAAAAAGAAAGCAGTAGACGATATACCGAAACCGAAAAAGCGAAGTGCCTTGTATAAATGGCTGAACGGTGATCACGAAGAAATCGACTATCAGCGGGCGATAGCCGCCGCGACGAGTGCTACAAATGCTCAGACGGCTGTTGAAGGTGCCAGTATTCTTGGATTGGTAGGTGGCAGTGCCATTACGTCAGGAACCTGGGCAGTAAAACTGGGTGAAATAGTAACCGGGCTCGGAAGGATTGCCGCCAGTGGCCCCGGTGCTCCCATCG
>NZ_FOGC01000003.1:2944-146699 GCF_900111105.1 Rosenbergiella nectarea
AAAGCCTATACGTTTACCACAGAGGAAGATCCACGTATTACCCTCATCTGGACGCCCGACAGTTCAGGTGTCAATGTTCCTACAAATACAGGTAACCCGTACCCAGTCAGGATAACGAACCCGGTCGTAGTGGATCCGCTGCCGGAAGATAGCAGTATTGACGCAACGACCAATCCGGACCCGGAAGAAAAGAATTTTGCGGATTATATTCTTATCTTGTCACTCTCGGATATTCCGCCGATATATGTTTATTTAAGTAAAAGGCCTGAAGATCCAATTTGGACTCTAATAGGGAAAATCACAAAAGTTGAAAATGCATACAACCACAGGAAAAAACATAGCTTAGACTTTCCTGAGTTAGCTAACTCTAAAGAGTATGTTGATGCTACCCATGATTTTGTCAATAATCTTCCAGAAGGGAAAATAACAAAAATAAGAAGTAATGGTGATATTCTTTATATCATTCTGAAAGTAATACTTTGGGGATAAAATCCAAAGATGGTGCACCAAGAACGATGTTTAAACCAACTGACAAGATGGACTACTGGAATGATCAATAATTTATATCCATGCCCGTGCTGCGGAAAATTGGTGTTTGAATCTTTAGGTGAACATGATATTTGTCTTAACTGTAATTGGGAAGATGATCCTTTTCAGTATAAAAACCCAGACCGAAAAGGGGGGGGAATAGAATGAGTCTAAATGAAGCTAGAGAAGCCTATCAACAAGGCAAATTAATTATATAAAAAACATTTACGAAGAACTCTTTTAATGCCAGTTAAAGCATCTCATCAGGAGGTGGTGATTGGTTCAAATGCTGACGTAGCAAGGAAACTTTTGAAATGATGAAAAAATACAGTATTCTAGGAATCGATTTTGATCTTGAACCTATAAATATATTTGATGAATTATCGACTATTGATTTTTCGCAGGGTATAGAATCACAAGTAATGGTCTTAGATGAGGCTTTATTACAATTATCATTTAAGTCTGGGATTATTGTTGATGTTGGTTGGTATCCCGCGTTTGAAAAGAATGGCGAATTTATTATTAATCGAATAGCTAATAGTTGTTGGGAGGCTCCCGAGGATAAATATAGTGTGGGATGGGATAAAAATAAACTAATATCGAAAATTAAAAAAGCAATTGGATGAAATAATGAATCGTTCAGTATATTTATGCCCTTGTTGCCACAAATATGAATTTTCGGATATTAGGAACTATGAAATTTGTCCGGTTTGTAAATGGGAAGATGATCCTGTTCAAGAAGAAGATCAAACTTATGGTGGTGGGGCTAATGTCATGAGTTTGAACGAAGCCCGTAAGGCCTATGCTGAAGGAAATAAAGTCAAATAACATTTAACGCTGATTTGATTGGGCAGCACACAAGGCATGTTGTGCTGCTTGATTCCTAACCATCGAATACCCAGCCAAAGCATACCAACTGTTGCGATCCGTCGCTCACCACTACCACCAATCAATTGATTTAGTAGATCGATAACTAGATATCGATAGCTTTTGACGATTTAAGATTCTTAATCGCTCGATTATTCATTCGTTTTAAGCGAACGATAATTATGATAGCGATAGTTCTAGGCTATCATTTGGTTTTTGTTGATAGATTTAAACGATATGATGAGAGTGGAAAATAATACAATCCTATCAATTATTTAAACAGGCTTTTCGCGGTTATGGTGTGATCCGGCTAGTAATAGGATCTCTTCTAGTTTCAACCGCGAAGAAATTTACCTAAGCCATCAGTCAGCTTGTATTCCTTCTCAAGGGATTTTGCATTTTTTGCTTTAATATCAGTCAGTGACATGAAAACACCCCCTCGATTGTTGGTAAAAGTCAAACCGAACCAGCTTTACCAGCTTTTTACCAACAAAAGGGTGTAGCTTCGAGTGTTTTTTTAATAGACGTGAGTAGACAAGCTTGAAGGGTTAACCAATTGATAGAAAGCAAAAAACCAGACGTCAGTAGACATCTGGTTTCTTTAATTTGGCTCCTCTGACTGGACTCGAACCAGTGACATACGGATTAACAGTCCGCCGTTCTACCGACTGAACTACAGAGGAATCGGGTTAACGCGGCGAATCCTAACGATTCATCGCCGCGATGTCAAAGCCAAAATGATACCCTTGGGTCTGAACGAATAAGAAAACGGCAATTTGTTCAAAAAGTAGTTTAACTTACTGATTAGATTGAGCTAGTCCTAACTTTTTCATCCACTCTTCAACAGAATCTTGACTGCTGATATCAGGTTGCACTAAGCCGTTGACCATAAAGCTGGGTGAAACGTGAATACCATTTTGCCGAGCATATTTCGCCTGACGCTTTACCAAATCTTGCAAATCGGTTTGGTCAAAAATTTCTCGGACATCCACGCCACTGTATGAGACTAGACGCTGTAGGAGTTGTTCGGGTGTGGTATGTAAGTTGGGCCCGCGACAGTGGTCGATAAATTCAAACTCTTCGCGGTGATCGGCCACACTTTGCATAACGGTCTTCACAGCAGACTGACCTTCATTGAGCGTGGATGCCGCAAGGATATAACGGACTATTATTCCTGAAAACATATGCCAAGGCTGCGACTGGAGTCGGATTTTGATTTGTAGCTGTTCCGGTCCAGCCGCGTTAAGGAGCGCAGGAAGTTTATTGAAAGCCAGTGCAGAAAAAGGGCAGGTAGGTTCCAGAAAAACGTCTAAAACTAACTCCCCTTTGCCCCAGGTTAGGCTCTGCTCGCTATGGCGAAACAGTGTATCAGTCATATTGCTTACCTTAGAAGTTTGATCGTTAATGGATCAAGGGTGGCAAAGATAATTCATATTTTCCAGTGAGTTGCTGTATTACTCCGCAGGCCCCGCTTTACGTCCGGGTTGTGCATCGAGGCTTTGCCCGTGAGTCGTAAGACTATCGTCGCCCATTAACCATAAATACAGCGGCATAATGTCACTTGGGGTCTTTAACTTCATACTGTCTTCACTTGGGTAGGCGTTTGCCCGCATCTGGGTACGTGTACCACCCGGATTGATGCAGTTGACTCGAACCTTGGTATTAGCGAGTTCTTCTGCTAAGACTTGCATCATCCCCTCGGTGGCGAATTTGGACATCGCATAAGCTCCCCAACCTTCGCGGCCTTGGCGCCCAACACTTGACGTAGTAAAGATTAACGATGCTTGTTCTGCATTATGTAACAAGGGCATCACTGCTTGCGTAAGATAAAAAACGGCATCGAGATTGACGGTCATCACTTGTTTCCACAAGGTGGCTGGTGTCTCCATCAGAGGTGAAATTCTGCCGAGCATCCCAGCATTGTGTAACACACCGTCCAAGGTGGGCGCCACTAAAGCAATATGCTGTGCTAACTCTTGATAATCATCAGGTTTAGCGGTGGCGAAGTCTATTTTGAAAAGAGAAGGAAACTTGCCGAATTTATGGTGTATCTCGGCACCCACGTGGTCGAGCTTCTGTTGGTTGCGGCCAAGAAGGATGAGCCGGGCGCCGTGACGCGCATAAGTCAGCGCCGCTTCATGTCCAATTCCCTCTGTTGCACCAGTGACAAGTATTGTTCGATTTTTTAAAAGATCGTTGGGTGCTTGATATTGCATAGCGTTTTCCTTAAGCAGAAGAGATGAGCGGTTATGCCGATTCTGTGGCTATGTTACAATTATAGGCGATGACTCACCACGACAGATTATTACAAATAATTAATTTTACCGTCACTTACCCCCAGAGGAGAATAATGTGGGTTTTACAGCAGAATATGGCTTGTTCTTGGCCAAAAGTGTGACCTTGCTTGTGGTCATCGTGGCCCTAGTAATCTTTATTGTGAATCAGCGCGGAAAAACTAAACAGTCTCCCGGTGAATTACTGATTCGTGAACCGGGTAAAGAGTTTGAACAACTGCAAAAACGTCTAGAACTTGCCCTCGTTGATCCCTCAGCACAGAAACAGTGGCGTAAGACAGAAAAACAGAATGAGAAAGCGCGAATAAAAGAAGAGAAAGCGAATGCTAAAGTTGGAGGGGCACCTAGTAAGCCCGTGCTCTTTTTATTAAGTTTTAAAGGAAGTATGGATGCGCATGAAGTGGAAACGCTTCGCAAAGAAGTGTCAGCGGTGCTGTCTGTCGCGAAACCGGGGGATGAAGTCTTACTCAAACTCGAAAGTCCTGGTGGCGTTGTCCATGGTTACGGATTGGCTGCCTCACAACTCCAGCGGATCCGCGATAAGGGTCTTCCCCTCACTGCAGTGGTCGATAAGGTCGCCGCGAGCGGCGGCTATATGATGGCATGTGTCGCAAACCATATTGTGGCGGCGCCTTTTTCTATTATTGGTTCAATTGGGGTTGTGGCGCAAATTCCCAATATTCATCGTTTACTTAAGAAAAATGATATCGATGTCGAGTTGCATACGGCAGGGCAATACAAACGTACTTTGACGATGCTGGGTGAGAACAGTGAAGAGGGTCGTGAAAAATTCCGCCAAGACTTGGACGAAACCCATCAACTATTTAAGTCATTCGTGGCGGAAATGCGGCCAAACTTAGATATCGATAGCGTGGCCACTGGCGAACATTGGTATGGCAAACAGGCTCTCGAGAAAGGCCTCATTGATGAGATTTCGACCAGCGATGCGCTGATCATTAGTAAGATGCAACAATTCCGGTTGTTAAGCATCAGTTACGCGCGTCGTAAGACCCTCCTGGAGCGTTTCACTCAAAGTGGTGCATCGGCATTGGAAAAGGCGATTCTCAAGGTGTGGCAACGGGGTCAAACGCCGTTTCTGTAACAGGTTTTTTTTTCGGTCAAAGCCTCTTTTCGAAGGGGCTTTTTCGTCCCTATTAGGATAATTATCCTGCCTATTTTCTTCTGGGGTTATCCCGCAAGTCGCTAGAATTAATGTTGCGAAACTGATTTTATCAGGTACAGTGTGGCGATTTAGCGTAGCAGACTATTAGGTCTGGTTTTATGATAAAACTAGAAACTAAATTATTTTAATCAGTTGGTTATTTCCCGCTGGGATGCCACAATTGTGCTATATAACATATTCTGTAACAGAATTTAGCGGGTAATGAATATTATCCATCAAAGTTTTTTCACGTTCATTGAACGTTTCTATTAGGTAGATTATTTATGGGTAAAGCACTTGTAATAGTGGAGTCACCTGCAAAGGCCAAAACGATTAATAAATATCTGGGCAGTGGCTACGTTGTCAAATCAAGTGTGGGTCACGTGCGTGACTTACCAACAAGTGGTTCGGCAACAAAAAAAAGTGGGACTACCAGTAAAGCGAAAGGGACTAAAGCGGTTAAAAAGGACGCCACCGAGGCGTTAGTGAATCGTATGGGTGTCGATCCTTGGCATGGCTGGAAAGCAAACTACCAAATCCTACCGGGTAAAGAGAAAGTGGTTGCCGAGCTGCAAGCCCTTGCAAAAGATGCCGACCATATTTACCTCGCAACGGATTTGGACCGTGAAGGGGAAGCCATTGCGTGGCACTTACGAGAAATTATTGGCGGTGATGATAAACGCTTTAGTCGCGTCGTCTTCAATGAGATCACTAAGAACGCGATTCAGCAAGCTTTCGAAAAGCCAGGGCAATTAAATATTGACCGAGTCAATGCCCAACAGGCGCGCCGCTTTATGGACCGCGTTGTAGGCTATATGGTCTCCCCCTTACTGTGGAAAAAAATTGCGCGTGGACTCTCCGCCGGGCGAGTGCAGTCTGTGGCAGTTCGTTTAGTCGTGGAACGCGAGCGTGAAATTAAAGCCTTTGTCCCGCAAGAGTATTGGGAAGTGGACACGAAACTCAACACCCCAAAAGGTGATGAGCTGCTGATGCGTGTCACGCACAAACAAGACAGCGCGTTCCGTCCGACTCACAAAGCTGAAACTGATGCTGCCGTTACATTACTGCAAAAGGCTCGTTTTGAGGTGCTCGATCGTGAAGATAAGCCGACGAGCAGCAAAGCAAGCGCGCCTTTTATTACCTCAACCCTGCAACAAGCGGCCAGTACACGCCTGGGTTACGGTGTGAAAAAGACCATGATGTTGGCGCAGCGTCTGTACGAGGGCGGACACATCACCTATATGCGTACGGACTCAACCAACTTGAGCCAAGACGCCATTATCATGGCACGTGATTACATCCAATCAGAGTTTGGTAATAAGTATTTACCGGAGTCAGCAACCCTCTATTCGAATAAAGAGAATTCCCAAGAAGCGCACGAAGCTATTCGTCCTTCTGATGTGTCAGTCGATGCAGAGCAGCTTAAAGATATGGAAGCTGACGCTTGTAAGCTATACCAACTGATCTGGCGTCAGTTCGTTGCTTGTCAGATGACGCCTGCCCGTTATGATTCGACAACCTTAACGGTTAAAGCGGGAGAATTTTTACTCAAGGCGAAAGGTCGAACATTACGCTTTGATGGCTGGACGAAAGTGATGCCAGCCCTACGTAAAAATGATGAAGATATGACTTTGCCTGTCGTCAAGGTCGGCGACGAGCTAGATTTACAGGAGATCCTACCCCGTCAATTATTCACTAAACCGCCAGCACGCTTCAGCGAAGCCTCTTTGGTTCGTGAATTAGAGAAACGTGGGATTGGCCGCCCGTCTACCTATGCATCCATTATCTCGACTATCCAAGATCGTGGTTATGTGCAGGTAGAGAACCGCCGCTTCTACGCTGAGAAAATGGGTGAAATCGTTACCGATCGCTTGGAAGAAAACTTCCAAGAATTGATGAATTATGATTTTACCGCGCGGATGGAAGATAATCTGGACCAAGTCGCTAATGATCAAGCGGAGTGGAAAGGGGTGCTTGACACTTTCTTCGGTGACTTTAGCCAACAGCTCACGCAAGCGGAGAAAGATCCCGCGGAAGGGGGCATGCAGCCCAACCCGATGGTGCTGACTTCGATCGATTGCCCAACCTGTGAACGGGCAATGGGGATTCGTACCGCAACCACCGGTGTCTTTTTAGGCTGTTCTGGCTACGCTTTACCGCCTAAAGAGCGTTGTAAGCAAACCATTAATCTTATCCCTGAGAGTGAAGTATTAAATATTCTCGAAGGGGATGATGCGGAAACGAATGCCTTACGTGCCCGCCGCCGCTGCGTTAAGTGTGGTACGGCGATGGATAGTTATCTCATCGATGAGAAACGTAAACTGCATGTATGCGGTAATAATCCATCGTGTGATGGGTATGAAGTTGAAGAAGGCGAGTTCCGTATTAAGGGTTATGATGGCCCAATCGTGGAATGTGATAAGTGCGCCAGTGAAATGCACTTAAAATTGGGACGCTTTGGCAAGTATATGGCCTGTACCAATGAAGAGTGTAAAAACACTCGTAAAATTTTACGTAATGGTGAGGTCGCCCCTCCGAAAGAAGATCCTGTACCATTGCCAGAATTGGTTTGTGAAAAATCAGACGCATACTTCGTGTTACGCGATGGTGCCTCAGGTATCTTCCTTGCCGCGAATACTTTCCCTAAATCACGGGAAACCCGTGCGCCGCTTATCGAAGAGTTACAGCGTTTTAAAGCGCGATTACCGCAGAAATTTATATACCTGACCGAAGCGCCAGCAACGGACCCGCAGGGTAATAAAACATTCGTCAGATATAGCCGTAAAACGAAGCAGCAATATATTTCCTCTGAAAAAGAGGGTAAAGCCACGAATTGGACGCTGTTTTACCTTGATGGTCGTTGGCAAGAAGCCAAAAAGTAACTTTAGCATGCACGCCTTTTCAGGGCGTGCATGCCTCTCTAGCCCGCATCACCTCTTAAAACTGTTATAACCAATTATTCTTTCTGAATATAAATAATGTTATCATGGTTATAGAAATTCACTTTCCCCCGCCTCTCTGGGCAGCCTAGCCTCTACCTCGTAGCGTGTTAAGGAAGATTAATGAAATTACAGCAGTTACGTTATATCGTCGAAGTTGTTAACCATAATTTAAACGTTAGTTCGACGGCTGAGGGGCTATACACCTCACAACCCGGCATCAGCAAACAAGTTAGAATGCTTGAAGATGAACTGGGGATTCAAATCTTCTCACGTAGCGGCAAACACCTCACGCAAGTCACACCGGCAGGTCAGGAAATTATTCGTATCGCTCGTGAAGTCTTATCGAAAGTCGACGCGATTAAGTCGGTAGCAGGGGAACACACGTGGCCTGATCAGGGCTCACTATACGTTGCAACGACCCATACCCAAGCCCGTTATGCGCTCCCTGAAACGATCAAAGGCTTTATGCAGAAATACCCACGGGTTTCGTTGCATATGCATCAGGGCTCGCCGACGCAAATTGCGGAGTCAGTTTCAAAAGGGAATGCGGATTTTGCTATCGCGACAGAAGCGCTGCATCTTTATGATGACTTGATTATGTTGCCTTGCTACCACTGGAACCGTTCGATTGTGGTGCCACCTTCACACCCCTTGGCACAGAAGAAAGAGGTCACTATCCAAGAGCTGGCCGAGTATCCGTTGGTGACTTATACCTTTGGCTTTACAGGTCGCTCAGAACTGGACACTGCGTTTAGCCACGCGGGTCTCACCCCAAAAATTGTCTTTACTGCAACGGATGCAGATGTTATCAAAACCTATGTGCGATTAGGGTTGGGCATTGGCGTTATTGCGAGTATGGCGGTCGACCCAATTTCTGACCCTGATTTGGTCGGAATCGATGCTTCCAATATCTTCACCCATAGTACGACGAAGATTGGCTTTCGCAGTAGTAGTTTTCTACGGAGTTATATGTATGACTTTATTCAGCGCTTTGCATCACATTTGACTCGAGATGTCGTTGATACGGCGATTGCCTTACGGTCGAACGATGATATTGAAGCGATGTTTAAGGATATAAAGCTGCCTTTTAAGTAGAGTAGACAGAGTTTGATGTTCCTTCAGAGTCTTAGTCAAGCTTAACTTGATCGTCATCATGGGCAAGTTTCAAATTCTCGCCATACTGCACAGCTTAATAGTGGTTAACCCATAATAGGTAAGAATTATGGAACATCAAACAGAATCACCCGAAGCACATGGCCCGACTCATCGACTCTCGGTTAAGTCCATATGGATTCTGAGTATTGGGTTTTGTGTGGGTTTTTGGGCGTTAGTTGGCTATCTACTTTGGGTGTTTTTACGCTAATGGCTTCTTGAGGGGAAGGTCAAATTAATGAGAACCGAGTTCCTGCTTAAGAACTCAGCCCCATTCATCTCTGCATTTTTATCACAAATCCCCAAGGTTTATGAACGTCCCAGTAAATGGCCTAGCTTGGCTGCTTTAGTATCAAGATAATGACTATTTTTAGGGTTGCGTCCAACCTGAAGCGGGACTCTTTCGGTGATTTTTATTCCGGCCTCACTGAGCACTCTGACCTTTTTGGGGTTATTGGTCAGTAACCGAATTTTATCGACACCCAGCAGAGTCAGCATGTCGGCACAGAAAGAGAAATTACGTTGGTCCGGTGCAAAACCCAACGCCTCATTAGCTTCGACGGTATCATAGCCCTTATCCTGCAGAGCATAGGCTTTGATTTTGTTGATTAACCCTATGCCTCGACCTTCCTGACGATGATAAAGCAAGATCCCACGTCCTTCTTTCGCTATAGCATCTAATGCCGATTCGAGTTGAAATCCACAATCACAACGCAAACTAAACAGAGCATCTCCCGTTAAACATTCGGAATGAATACGTGTGAGAACGGGGGTTTCGCCAGTGATGTCACCAAACACTAGCGCAACATGATCTTTTTGCGTAGAAATTTCTTCAAAGCCGACCATGAGAAACTCGCCCCATTGAGTGGGAAGCTTGGCCTCGGCTACACGTGTTAACTGCATTACATACCTCAGACTTTAATTTATACTCAATATTTTGAAGCTTACCCTTATTCTGCCATAGTCTCAGCATAAGTCTGTAAGATGTCCAAGAAAAAGCACATCAAGATACTATTGTTACGAGGAAATATGATTAAGCAGCTAAAGCAATTAACTGTCGGCGCAATATTGTTATTATTGCCGGCGCTGTTGGCACTGGCTTACGGGTGGCATTGGAAGGGAGAGTATAATACAGTAACCGACTATCCCTTTTATCTGTTTACCCAAACGGTGACGCGGCCATGGGGTATCCTTACCTCTCTAATTCTCGCTTTGGTACTTTACCGTCATACAACATCCTCTTTACGTAATGTGGGAGCCTTACTTTTATTAATCGTTGTCGTGGTGTGGGGCGGGCAGGGGATTAAATCGCTATTGAAACCTTATTTTGCCGAACCACGGCCCTATGTCGTTGCGCTAATGGAAGCAATGCATCAAACACCCGATGACTTTTATCAACATCCGAAGTCAGAGCGTCAACAGCTTGTCCGCCAGGCCGAAACCTTTTGGCCGACATTGCCAAACTGGCAGCAGCGACATTGGCAACATGAAACAGGGTATTCGTTTCCTTCTGGACACAGTTTCTTTGTAGCCAGCTGGTTATTACTCTTCTATAGCTTATTGAGTTTTCGAAAATCTTGGCCAGTGTTAATTATCGTTACGCTGTGGGCATGGGCGGTGATGTGGAGTAGAATGCTGTTGGGCATGCACTGGCCGAGAGACCTGATCGCTTCTGTGGTAATCGCTTGGGGCTTTACGTTCATTGTGTTGGTGGTTCACAACGTCTTATCTCAGCGGCGGTCGTAACCTGGTTTTTTTACCAATTTCGATTGTAAAAGCGTGAATGATCCCCATACTATAAGCAGTAATTGGTAAATTTTTTTTAATTCAATTTGATTAAATAGTTGGTTCGTTGAATCAACGGTTTGAAGGGATGCCAAGTGAAATTCAAATATTTGCTACTATTCATTGTCGTTTTATTCATTTTCATTGTTTCCTTCACGCTTGGAGCAAAAAATGAACAATTAGTGACCTTCAACTTTTTAGTGGCGGAAGGGACATTCAGATTATCGACTTTATTGGCATCTTTGTTCGGTATCGGCTTCCTATTGGGATGGGCGATTTGTGGTCTATTCTGGTTACGTGCCCGTGTTGCCTTAGCTCATGCGAAAAATAAAGTCATCAAACTTGAACAACAGCTCAGTAAGTAGCATTAACGTTATGTGCGATGAACCGCTCTATTTAGGATCAGACGATGCTTGAATTGCTGTTCCTACTATTACCCGTTGCAGCCGCCTATGGGTGGTATATGGGAAGAAGGAGTGCCCAGCAAGGTAAGCAACAAGAGGCCAATCGCCTGTCACGCGAGTATGTGACAGGTGTTAACTTTCTATTGTCAAATCAACAAGATAAAGCAGTTGATCTCTTTCTCGATATGTTGAAAGAAGACGCGACGGACGTCGAAGCCCACTTGACGTTAGGTAATCTCTTTCGTTCTCGTGGTGAAGTCGACCGCGCAATAAGAATTCACCAATCCCTTATGGAAAGCACATCGCTGGACTATGATCAGCGTCTGCTTGCCATGCAACAATTGGGACGAGATTATCTGGCAGCAGGATTCTATGATCGTGCTGAGTCGATGTTCAAGCAGCTGATCAATGAAAATGACTTCAAAGTGAGCTCACTCAAACAGCTCCTATCTATCTACCAGTTAACGAGCGATTGGCAGCAAGCAATCGATATTGCAGAGAAACTGGCCCGGGCCGAAAAATCTCCGCAAGGTAACCATATCGCCCATTTTTACTGTGAATTGGCTCTTCAAGCCATGGCAGGTGACGATTTGGAAAGGGCGTTAACGCTGTTACGCAAAGCCGAATCAGCTGATAAGAACTGCGCGCGCGTTTCGATCATGTTTGGCAGGGTATGGACCGCTAAAGGTGAACCGGTTAACGCAATTCAGGTGTTGCAAAAAGTTCCTGAACAAGACGCTGAAATGATCAGCGAAGTGTTACCGTTAATTAAAGAGTCCTATCAGCGCTTGGGGGATATGAGCCAATGGCGGTTATTCCTAGAACAATGTGTAGAGAAGCATCAGGGAAGTATGGCCGAACTTTATCTGGCAGAAGAGATTGAGTCTCAACAAGGATTAGAGCCCGCTCAACATTTTCTTGAAGCGCAACTGCATTCTATGCCTACGCTGAATGGTTTCCATCGACTTGTGAACTATTATTTAGAAGGCACTCAAGATGGACGTGCTAAAGAAAGCTTAGCCGTACTTCGAGATATGGTAGGGGAACAACTGCGGTTAAAACCTCGCTATCGTTGCCAAAAATGTGGATTTACTGCTCATGCCATTTATTGGCACTGCCCATCCTGTAAAAGTTGGTCGACCGTAAAACCCATGAGGGGATTAGACTCATAAAAAAAACGCGCACTTTAGTTACAACATACTTATAGTGATTTAAGTCACGCCGCACGTTGGCATTGTCACTGGTTTAGTTAAGCAGGTAAAATAACGAAGAAATGGTGCCTATCTACTGTAAGGAATAATATGTCTGTAACGTCACCCGTCATTGTGGCCCTCGACTTCGACAATTTGGATTCAGCCTTGGCCTTGGCTGATCAAATCGACTCGAAAAGTTGTCGTTTAAAAATCGGGAAAGAGATGTTCACACGTTTCGGACCAGAGGTTATTCACGCCTTACATCGTCGTAATTTTGAGCTATTCCTTGATTTGAAGTTCCACGATATTCCCAACACTGTGGCTAAAGCGGTCACTGCCGCTGCAGACCTTGGTGTGTGGATGGTCAATGTTCATGCGGGTGGGGGGGCTCGGATGATGGAAGCCGCTAAGCTTGCATTGGAGTGTTATGGCAGCACAGCACCTCACCTCATCGCGGTAACCGTGTTAACCAGTATGGATCAATCCGACCTGAACGGCTTGGGCATTCAAGATACGCCCTCACAGCATGCCGCAAAATTGGCGCATCTCGCGCAATCATCGGGTCTAGGTGGGGTCGTCTGTTCTGCACAGGAAGCGGTACACTTCAAGCAAGAGTTTGGTAAAGAGTTTCTACTGGTCACACCGGGGATTCGCCCAGTAGGGAGTGAGCAAGGTGATCAGCGCCGCATCATGACGCCAATCGATGCGGTGAATGCCGGAGTAGATTATATGGTGATCGGTCGCCCTATCACGCAGTCAGCAGCGCCGGAGCAGACCTTACAACACATTTTACGTTCTCTGGAGCCCACAGTATGAAAGATGATGCGCCGTTAGTCTATACCACCGATGGGGGACGGATCACCCCAGCCAAAGAAATCGTTGCGCGTCCCAAAGGAGACGGTATTGTGCGACTAAGTCGTCAAACCAGCGGTCGAAAAGGTAAGGGGGTCTGCGTCATTACAGGTCTCGATTTAGAGGATGTCGCACTGCAGCAACTCGCCGCTGAACTGAAGAAAAAATGTGGCTGTGGGGGAACGGTCATTGAAGGAAGTATTGAAATACAGGGTGACAAGCGTGATTTTCTAAAAAGTTATTTGGAAGGTAAAGGTTATCGCGTCAAATTAGCGGGCGGTTGACCCTATCAGAGGAGGCCGGTGCGCGCACCGGCTTCAATATTAATTGCCTGACTGATGGCCTATCACACCACCTAACGCTGCGCCACCGAGCGTCCCCAAGCCGTCACCATGGGTTAATACTGATCCACCAATGGCACCAATCCCTGCCCCAATAGCGGTATTTCTGTTTCTCTTAGACCAGTTAGAGCAACCACTTAACACGGTGACTAATGTCAACGCAATCACTGCTTTGACCATGGTTTTATTATTAAATGTCATAAATTCTCCTTGTGGAATGGTGTTCACACCAGAGGTGTCCATTCAACCAATCAGACTAGTAGTTATGTTGGGTTTTTTATTAGCAAGTATTAAGGATTTTAATTTGCACTCAATCTCTAATATAGGTGAATTCTCTTAAATAGGGCATTATTGACCTTATTTTACAATTAATCACTATTAAAACGTCTTTTGTAGAACAACTGCATCTATTAACCTCTTTTTTGAGCGAAAAAAAACCACCCCTAAGGGTGGTTGTATATCGTATCATGTCACTAGGCAATAGGTCGGGCGACCACTGAGCGAGTCTCCATTCTCACTTCGGCGATCGTCACCTCGATAATATCCGTGACACGATAGCGTTCTTCACCTTTGACCATCGCAGTGCCTAGTTCCTGGCTGCAGACGAGCTCATCACGCACCGAGTGAATGAAGGGTGCAGGGATAAAGGCGACAGCACCGTTATCGACTAAGCGGATGCGCATTCCTCCGCGGCTAATATCGATGATTTCAGCAGTGAATTTTTGATCCGTGCCCGCGAAAGGCTGTAAATAGCGAGCATAGAGCCAATCACCCACATCGCGTTCAGCCATACGATGCTGACGTCGGCGTTCGGACATACGCAAGGTTAAGGCTTCTTCCGGCTTGGTATCTTGTTGATTTAAGATAATTGACTTCAGAAGGCGATGGTTAACCATATCGCCATATTTACGAATAGGAGAGGTCCAGGTGGCATAGGCATCTAGTCCTAACCCAAAATGTGGACCTGCAGAGGTACCAATTTCAGCGAAGGATTGGAAACGACGGATACGGCTGTCCAGGTATTGTGTAGGCTCTTCATCTAAGCGGCGGCGCAATACTTTAAATCCATCAAGTGTCGCGATCGACGAGGCGTCAACCGTAATCCCGTGGTTAGCAAGAATTGCACTCGCTTGCTCAGCGTTTTGTTCGTCGAAGCCGCTATGGAGGTTATAAATACCAAAACCAAGCTGGTCGCGTAATACTTCTCCCGCCACGATATTCGCTGTGATCATCGCCTCTTCAACCATCTTGTTGGCGACTCGGCGTTGCTCGGTAATAATGTCCAACACTTCGCCTTTTTCACCTAATACGAAGCGATAATCAGGGCGGTCACGGAAAACGAGGGCATGAGTCTTACGCCATTGATGGCGTGTGCTGCAGAAGCTTTGTAATAAGGTAATTTGTCGAGCAATGGCTTCACTCTCTGGTTGCCAGTCGCCCGTATTTTCGAGCCAATTTGAAACGTTGTCGTAAACCAGTTTCGCTTTCGATTCGATCCAAGCAGCATAGAATTCAGGCGTGCCGACGATAGCGCCTTCACTATCGATAGTGATATCACAGGCTAATGCTGGGCGTTTTACGTTCGGGCGTAACGAGCATAAATTATCAGAAAGTTCACGCGGTAACATTGGGATATTGAAGCCCGGCAGATAGTTTGTAAAGGCACGTTCTGCTGCAATGTTATCTAAAGGCGTGTTAGGGGCGACCCAGGCTGTCGGATCGGCAATCGCTACCGTCAGACAAAGTTTTTCATCGTCGAGTTGTCGGGTAAATAATGCATCATCCATATCTTCAGTTGATGCACTGTCGATAGTGACGAAATCGAGTGCGGTGAGATCACGACGCTCGAGCGTTTCAGGTTGAAACGCGGGTAAGTCTGCTTCGGGCGCACTTCGACCTAAATTATGACGTGACAGTGTCACCCACCACGGCGCAAGATGATCATCCACGAAGGTAATGAACTCAGTCAGTTCTGCGTAAAATCCACGATCACCTTTGAGCGGATGGCGTTTCATCTCTGCAACGGCCCAATCACCCGCAACAAATTCGTGATTAACATCACGCGCAGGGCGGCACTGGATAGCCTCTTTTAATAAAGGATGGTCAGGAATAATAGATAGCCGATCATCTTTTTTCTGTACTCTTCCCACGAAACGACTGAGGAAAGGTTCAATCAGTTTCTCTGGCTCGGCGCTTTCTTTATCTTTGTTTGTTTGGATCACCGCGCTGATTTTATCGCCGTGCATCACTTTTTTCATCTGTGGCGGGGGGATAAAGTAGCTTTTTGGGCCTTCAACTTCTAAAAAGCCGAACCCTTTATCGGTTCCCTTGACCACACCTTCAACGCGTGGGGTCTGGTCATGCAGTGTCTGTTTTAGCTGCGCCAGCAGCGGATTATCTTGAAGCATAATTTTCAGTCATCTGTGGCTAATTGGCGGCAACCAGTTTTACGCGAATCGGTACGTTGCGGCAAGACATTAATCGCGCAATTAGCGGGTGGGAGTGGAATGACAGGAGGAATTAAGCAGGTACTGAGCGTACCTGCTTAAAGATATTATTTAAGTTCTAATTCGTTCATTGCTGCGATGCTGAAACCGCCGTCAACGTGAACCACTTCACCGGTGATGCCGCCAGCTAAGTCAGAACATAAGAATGCAGCGGAGTTACCCACGTCTTCAATAGTCACGGTACGACGGATAGGTGTTACCGCTTCACAATGAGACAACATCTTACGGAAGTCTTTGATGCCTGATGCTGCCAGAGTACGGATTGGACCCGCAGAGACGGCGTTAACACGTACGCTATCAGGACCCATTGCGTTAGCCATGTAACGAACGTTCGCTTCTAATGAAGCTTTCGCTAAGCCCATAACGTTATAGTTAGGGATCGCACGCTCAGCACCCAGGTAAGAGAGGGTCAATAACGCTGCGTTAGGATTCAGCATTTCACGGCACTCTTTCGCCATGGCAACGAAGCTGTATGCACTGATGTCGTGTGCAATTTTGAACCCTTCGCGGGTCACAGCGTTTACATAGTCGCCGTCTAATTGATCTGCAGGAGCAAAACCGATTGAGTGGACAAAACCGTCAAACTTAGGCCAAGTTTTCGCTAATTCAGCAAACAGCGCCTTGATGCTTTCGTCTTCCGCAACATCACATGGCAGGACGATATCAGAACCGACTTCTTTAGCGAATTCTTCAACACGACCTTTTAGTTTGTCATTTTGGTAGGTGAAAGCCAGTTCTGCGCCTTGTTTGTGCATCGCTTGTGCGATACCCCAAGCGATAGATAACTTACTTGCTACACCTGTAATAAGAATGCGTTTACCTGAAAGAAAACCCATAATATTTATCCCTTAACTATCAGTATTGTTAGCAGATACTGTCTCTGCAAAAAAGTTGGCGCGATTCTAACACGACTTTTCTTCGATAGGCTAATTTGGCGCAATGGGTGGCGAAAGTTTAAGCAAATTGACTAGTCGTTGCGCCATGCATCTGACGTCAATCCACTCCCAAAATGGCTGTTGATTAATTTTCGCGTTAAGTCATGAAGGGGGCAGGCCAATACATCGGCGGTCCCTCCGCGTTCAACCACTTCACCTTCGCGCATCACGATAAGTGAGTCGCTGACATGTTTCATCATGCCGATTTGTTGCGTGACATAAATATAAGACAGCCCATCACGCTCTTGCAATTCCAACATCAAGTTGACTAATTGTGATCGCATCGTCATATCTAAAGAGGTCATGGCCTCATCAGCAATCAAGATCTTGGGTTGTAATATCAGTGCCCGAGCGAGGGCAAGACGCTGACGTTGACCCGGCGCCAGCATATGAGGATATAACCCTGCATGCTCTTTAAGTAATCCGACTTTTTTGAGCGTGGCGATGATATGTTGATAACGCAGCTCATCGGTCAATTCGCTATTTAGTCTGAGGGGCAGATCGAGGATTTGACTGATACGTTGCCGAGGATTCAATGATGCGGTTGGGTCTTGTGAGATCATCCGAATAAGCGGGCTGCGAAAACGATAATCACCATAGACCAAGGGCTGGTTATTGATCAGCATCTCTCCCGAAGTGGGGGCGACCATCCCCGCCAGCATTTTGGCTAAGGTTGATTTACCTGAACCGTTCTCCCCGATGATGGCTAGGGTTTGCCTCTCCTTCAACGTGAAGCTAACGTTTTTCACGGCATCAATCTGTTGAGAGCGAAACAGTCCAGTCTTATATCGAAAGGTTTTGCTCAGATTCCTAACTTCTAATAGGGTTTCTAACATGGTTAACTCTCGATATTAAGCGGGAAATGGCAGGCATATTGATGATGCTTAGTGCCGGTCAACGGGGGGCGTACTATGCATTCTCGTTGGCCATAGGGGCACCGAGGGCCTAACCGACAGCCGAGAGGTAGATGTTCTAAAGAAGGGATTGACCCATTTAGCGTGTTTAAGCGGCTTTTATGCGGAAGCGGCTGTCCGAAGTCAGGCATTGCCCGCATTAATGCCTGGGTATAGGGATGATGGGGCGTGGCGATCAATTCTTTACTCGCGGCGGTTTCCACCGTCTGTCCACAGTACAGTACTTGAATACGATTTGACCACTGGCTCACCGTCCGGAGGTCGTGGCTAATCAATAAGATAGTTGTATTATTATTTTGATTTAAGCGTCTTAATAACCGGAAAATTTGGTCTTGTGTGGTCGATTCCATCGCATTGGTCGGTTCATCCGCAATCAACAATTTTGGTTGACTGGCCAAGGCAATCGCAATCATCACTTTCTGACATTCCCCCTCGGTTAATGCATAGGGATAACTTCGCATTATATCGCGGTGGTCACGAATCCCCACGCGATGCAAAATGTCGATGACGCGCTCTTTACGCCAAGGAAAGAGACGTTTATACCAAGGGCCTTTAAAGGTTTCACTCGGTATGGCTTGTTTCAACTGACGACCAATCGAGGCTGAGGGGTCAAGACAGGCCTGGGGTTCTTGAAAAATCATTGAGATATGACGGCCAATGATTTTACGACGCTCGCGGGGTGATAACCGAAGCAGATCAATATCGCCGAAGCGCATACGATCAGCCGTAATTCGCCAGTTATCGGAAGTCACGCCACAGATCGCTTTGGCGACCAGGCTTTTACCCGAGCCCGATTCACCGACCAGTCCGAGTATTTCGCCTTCGTTCAATAATAGGTTAACGCGGTCAACCGCCTTAATAGGCTTATTATCGTTCACAAATTCAATGGTTAAATTACGAATATCGAGCAGTGGCATCTATTTCACTCCTGCATCAACAGCGCGGCGTACACCTTCACCGAATAGGTTAATCAGTAGGATCGCACCCATAATCGCCGCACCGGGCAGCATAACCGTCCATGGCGCGACATAGATTAACTCTAGCGAATCCCCAAGTATGGTGCCCCATTCGGGTGAAGGCAGTCGAGCGCCCAAACCGAGAAAGCCTAATGCTGAAATATCAAAGATAGCGATTGAGAGGCACCTCGTTATGTCGCTGACTAACACGGGCAAAATATTCGGTAATATTGTCCCTTTTAACAATAAGAACGGGCTGGCGCCATCCATTTTTGCGGCGACGACATAAGCTTCATTCATCTCCTCACGAATCGCCAGATAGAGCGTGCGGATCATTCTCGGGGTGAGGGCAATCCATACCGCCAACATCGCGTGCCCAAGGCTCGGGCCTAGGAACGCCATCACGATAATCGCGATTAATAGTGAGGGGAGCGACAATGCAATGTCTAAGAAGTGATTGATAGTCGCTGAGCGTAATCCCCGGGTCATTCCCGCCAGAATTCCCAGCAAAAAGGCACTTACTGCAGCAAAAACAGTCGCTACTAAAGCGCTACCAATAGTTGGCATCGCCCCCGCTAATAATCGACTTAACAAGTCACGGCCAAGATCGTCGGTCCCTAAAAAGAAAGAGACGTCGCCATAACGAGACCATGAGGGGGGTAATAACTGGTAGCTAATAAACTGTTGGTCTAGCCCATAGGGAGCCAGCAACTGACCAAAAATACAGAGCAAAATTAGGGCGCCGGTCCCATAAAAACCGATCATCGCGGAGGTGTCACGATAGAAAAAATGCCATGCTCGTCGAAATGCGCCAGGAAGCCTCTCCTCCTGATAAATCTTATCGATTGGCATACCATTCCTTATGTTTGAGTGGGTCGATAATGGCACCAAAAATATCGGCCAGCATATTGATGAAAATAACTAAGCTGCCTAGGGTCATTACCCCGGCGGAGATGGCATTATAGTCAGCCTGTCGAACGGCTGTGATCAACCAGCGACCGATCCCCGGCCAGTTAAAAACCGCCTCCGTAATCATCGCTAAGGTTAACAACGTTGAAAATTGTAACCCCAAATGTGGAACGATAGGCGGCAGCGCATTATGAATTACATGGCGGCGTACAACGGTGAAACGTGACAGGCCGCGAATAATGGCCGCTTTGATATAGCCTTGATCAATAATATCCAGCGTACTGTCTCGCATTAAGCGAATTAATTCTGTCATCGGTACGATCGATAACGTGACGACCGGTAAGACTAAATGGCGTAATACGCTCAATAACATCTCATGACGTAACGGAGAGCGAGAGAGCCAAGCGTCGAGTAATGCTGAACCCGTAATCGCCGGGGCAGGATAAAGTAGATTGATGCGACCCGACACCGGAAACCAACCGAGAGAGAGCGAAAATAGCATGGTTAACAATAGGGCGAGCCAGAAGACCGGTAGTGAAAATCCGACTAAGGCGAAACCACTGATCAGTTTATCTTGCCATTTATGACGGTTAAACGCCGCGATGATCCCCAAAGGTAATCCGACCAACGTTGCCAGTATCGCGGCTAATAAACAGAGTTCAAGGGTTGCTGGGAAAACCTCAAGCAATTGCTCACTGACCGACTGCCCATTGATACTGGAGACCCCAAAGTCGAAGTGCAGCAAACCCTGTAGCCAGAAAAAATAGGCGTCGGTGAGCTTCGCCCCTTGTAAAGGGGCATGAGGAGTATAATAGCAGAGACTAAAGCTCACCCACGAAAGCAGCACTAAGGTCACAAGCAGTAAAAACAAGCGACGTGCGATATAGAGGCTCATGGTGTCACACCTTGTGTCGTGTCACGGTACACGCCCGCAAAGGAACTATTTCCAAATGGACTGAGAACCAACCCTTTAATGTCGTAACGATAAGCCTGTAGTCGCAATGATGAGGCCAGAGGCAAAATAGGCAGCTGTTGCGCTAGAATCTGCTGTGCTTGGCGATAATAGTCGATTCTGCCGGATAACTGCTGTGAAAGCAGGGCTAGGTGTAACGTGTCATCAAATTGCTCATCACACCAGTGCGCATAATTTGTGCCAGAGTTAATGCCGGCACAACTTAGCATGGGCCGGAAGAAGCTGTCAGGGTCATTACTGTCGGTACTCCAGCCGCCTAATGTTAAATCATGATTCATTGCCATTAGCTGGTTTTCTTGAAAGCGCCCTTCAACAGGTTGAATGTCAACGTGTACGCCGATTCGCGCTAAGTCGGCTTGAATCAATTCAGCTGTTTTCAATTGGCTCGGATTCCATGGCTCTGACGCAACGGGCACCAACATTTTTAAGTGAAGATCGTTGATGTGCATCTGCTTAAGCAGTTGCTTGGCTTTATCTGGGGCATATTCCGTCACGGTCGACTCGTTGTCGTAGGCCCATGATGCTCTTGGCAGCACTGATGCCGCCGTTTCCGCGGTCCCGTAATAAATCGATGCCATCAAGCGTTCATTATTAATCGCAAGCGATAACGCGCGACGAACATTAACGTTATCAAGTGGGGGACGCAGAGTGTTAAAGGCTAAAAACGCCATGTTCATTCCAGGACGTAGCGTCATTCGCAAACGGGGATCATCTCGCAAGATGGTCAGCTGGCTGGCCGCGGGATACGCGAGTACGTCACATTCGCCGGTCAATAGTTTTGAGAGACGACCCGTGCCACCCGCGCCTAAGTCAATGACTACCTGACGTAAACGGGGGACGCCTTTCCAATAAAAAGGATTACGTTGCAGGCGGATAAATTGACCACTGCGGTATTCGCTTAATTGGTAAGGGCCGGTCCCCACAGGTTGACGATCAAGCGTTTCTTGCTGATGGTCTTGGCTAAGGTGGTGAGCATATTCAGCAGAGAGAATTGGCGCGTAGTGGGTAGCCATATGCCATAAGAAGCTGGCATCGGGATGGACGAGCTTGATCTCCACGGTATGGCTGTCCAATTTTTGGACCGACTGAACACTGTTAGCAAATTGTAGACTATCAAAGTAGGGGTAATGGCCGCCATTGACTTGATGCCAAGGATGATGCGTATCAAACATCCGCGCAAAGCTGAACACCACATCATCGGCATTCATTTTTCGGCTAGGCGTAAACCATGGCGTGTGTTGAAACGCGACATCAGACCTTAGATGAAAAATGAAGGTTGCGCCTTCATCTTTAACTTCCCAGCGCTCAGCAAGAGCAGGAATAAGACGAAAGGTATAAGGATCCACATCTAAAAGTCGGTCATAGAGCTGAGCGGAGAGCGTATCGATCACTACACCGCCACTCGCAAGTTGAGGATTAAAGGTATTCACCTCACCGTTTACACAATAGACGATACCGGTATTGTGAGTTGGAGGGGCCGTGCATATTGCAGGGGTTGCGCATAGCACACCAAAACTGGCGAGCAAAGCTCGTAATATTTTCGTCATAGGGGACTAAATTAATGAACCATTAGGTAATTTTACCCTAAGCCACCACTAAAACCAATCGCGGGGCAATAATGAGGCAATAGGTGCATCATAAAAAAAGAATGAGAAACATTTGCAAATAGAAATGATAATGATTACTATTAATGCATCTGGTGATGACAGGTTATCAGATACGACATTGCTCACATTGCTTCTAGTATTTCTTGCCCGCTGACCGCGGGCTTTTTTTTGCTCCCTGCACGATACCCGCTCTATAGACTGTGTTTTTTTAACAAAGCCCTAAACTGATGATAGGTCAACCCTAAGGCTTTCGCGGCAAGAGTGTGTTGCGGAAATTGTTGTAAACTCGCTTTAACAAAGTCGGCTTCTTGCTGATGTTGCCACTCACGTAAATTACTTGGCAGAGTAGGGCATGAGAGCTGAGAGGCTGGTTGACTCGCAGGTGCTTGAAAAGGGGAAAGGATCACCTCACTCAGGGGCTTGTCTGCTTGCAACGAGCGATAAATTGAGCGTTCAATCACGTTTTTCAGCTCCCGCACATTTCCCGGCCAAGGAGCTGTCAACAATTGTTGTTCAGCGAATTGACTAAAGCCGGGGAAATAGGGTCTGTTGAGCTCACGACACATCTGCATGGCAAAATGGTTAGCCAAAGGCAGGATATCTGCTTGCCGGTTGCGAAGGGGCGGGACGTAAATCACGTCGAATGCGAGACGATCGAGCAGGTCAGCCCGAAATTTGCCTGCGGCAACACGGGCGGGTAAATCTTCGTGAGTCGCACAAATTACCCGAACATCTACCGTCAGGGTCGAAGTCCCCCCCATCCGTTCAATTTCGCCGTACTCAATCGCCCGTAATAACTTTTCCTGTACGACCAACGGAGCGTTGCCGATCTCGTCTAAGAAAAGTGTGCCTTGGTGTGCTCGTTCAAAGCGGCCTTGATGGCGCTTTTGTGCGCCGGTAAAAGCACCGGTCTCGTGTCCAAAGAGCTCCGAGTCCAATAAATTTTCATTCAGCGCGGCGCAGTTGAGGGTAATAAAATTTTCTTGCCAACGGGTAGATAAAAAATGGAGCCGTTGGGCGACCAGTTCTTTACCGCTCCCGCGCTCACCTTGAATGATGACCGGTTTATTGAGAGGCGCGAGTGTGGAGACGTGATCAAGCATATTGAGAAAGTTTTCGGATTCACCGAGTACGCTATCACTGATCATAATTGGTCTATTTCGCTAAAAGTTGGTTAATTTAACCATATTAGAGTAATTCCGTGAAATGTATAATCTTAAATTTATTCTAAATTCAAGGGGTTAACTTTTGGCATGGGATTTGCCTTAGAATATGTGATTACCCCGTTTATTTATAGAGGACTGAGCTATGGGCATTTTTTCACGGTTTACTGATATCATTAATTCCAATATCAATACGCTACTTGAGAAGGCTGAAGATCCCCAAAAGATGGTGCGTTTGATGATCCAAGAGATGGAAGATACGCTGGTTGAGGTTCGAACGCATTCCGCGAAGGCGTTAGCAGAGAAAAAAATGTTGCAACGTCGTATTGATTCGGCTGCCGTCCAGTCTGAAGAGTGGCAACAAAAAGCCGAGTTAGCTGTGCGTAAAGATAAGGACGAACTTGCTCGCGCGGCGCTGATTGAAAAGCAAAAATTGACTCAGTTGTCAGAAAAATTACAAGCAGATGCGGAAATTCTTGATGAAAATCTTAGCAAGATGAAGAATGAAACCGCCGAGCTGGAAACGAAATTGATGGAAACGCGCGCCCGTCAGAAGGCGTTGTCCTTGCGCTACCAAACGGCCTCGACCAGTCGACAAATTCGTCAACATATCGACAGCGGTAAAGTCGAGAAAAATCTGGCGCGTTTCGAATCTTTTGAGCGTCGGATTGATCATATGGAAGCCGAAGCTGAAGTCCTAAAATCAGCCAATACGGCCAGTTTAGATCAGCAATTTTCTGAACTTAGCGCTGACGATGAGATCAGTCAACAACTTGCCAAAATTCGCCAACAAGTCGGCAAGCCTGAATAATGCAGTCTACTAAGTTCGACTAAAAAGGAGTGTTGATGAGCGGATTTTTATTAAGTATACCCTTAACGCTATTTATCGTGTTTATCGCGCCACTATGGCTGTGGCTACACTATAGCAATAAAGGCAAACTCTCCAATAAGCTATCTGTTAAAGATATTGCACACATTGAACAGCTCAAGAAAGATGCGGACCGCATGCAAGAGCGTATTCATGCTTTAGAAGCAATACTTGATGCTGAAAACCCAGAGTGGAGACAATCATGATTAAACTCCCATTTATCAGTGATAAACCCCTTTACCGTAACAGTGAAGAGGGTAAAATTTTAGGGGTCTGTGCAGGAATCGCCGATTACAGTGGACTTCCCGTTAATCTGGTGCGGATTATCGCCGTTCTCTCAACTTTCGGCCTATTTTTTGTGACACTATTACTCTATGTCGCGCTGGGATTTATTTTAGATAAAAAACCGCGTGGTTCCAACGCAGAACCCGCTACACTTTCTATTGATGAGGTATTGAGTCAAGCCGATCAAACGTTGAAAGAGAGCGAGCAGCGTCTGCGTAAGATGGAAGGATATGTGACCTCAGAAACTTTCTCGGTACGCAGTCGTTTTCGTAAGCTTTAAGCCATCTGTTTCATAACAAACGGATTATAAAGTGAGGGTATGATGAACAAACAATGGAAAGACTCAGCAAAACGGCAGGTGAAGCCTGCCTTAAAATCAGTGGGTAAATTTGTACTCATCAATGCTGTTACTTTTGGTCCGGCTGGCGTTGCGGGTTGGGCAGTCAAATCAGTCAGTAAGAAGCCAGTGAGACTGTTCCTCGGCATGGTGTTAGAGCCAATCTTAAGTAAAGTGATGAAAAAAATTTCCGCTAAACTACTGAAAGAGCAGCATGAAAAAACTTCAAAATGAGGTGATCTCATGGGTACAACGCAGCGTAGACCAGCATCTCTGCCTTGCCGTGACAGGGTTGAGTCGAAGTGGTAAAACTGCTTTTATCACCTCGCTAGTGAATCAGTTACTTTCTGTTAATCATGGCGCTCGTTTACCGCTCTTTACCCCAATGCGTGAAGGGCGGATTATTGGGGTGAAACGCGTTCCGCAACGTGACCTTGCTACGCCTAGCTTCAGCTACGATCGGGGACTTTCCCAACTTTATGGACATCCTGCGAGCTGGCCAACGCCTACGCAGGGAGTCAGTAAAATCGAGTTGGTTATCCGCTACCGAACACAGCATGCACTGAAGCGCTATCTCAAAGAAACCTCCTCGCTACACCTTGAAATTATCGATTATCCCGGTGAATGGTTACTCGACCTACCTATGTTGGCACAAAGCTATACACAGTGGTCTGCGCAAATGCGCGAACTGTTAACAGGGCAGCGTGCGGAGTGGGCATCAACTTGGCAGGCTGCTTGTGCGGATTTAGATCCTAATGCGCCGGTCGATGAGTTATTGTTAGCTGAAATTGCCCAGCGTTGGACAGATTACCTTCACCAATGTAAAGCCGAAGGTTACCACTTCATTCAGCCCGGTCGTTTTATCTTGCCCGGCGAAATGGCGGGCGCTCCCGCCCTACAATTTTTCCCTTGGCCATTTGACGAATTCCCTGCACAACATGCCGAGAGCCACAAGGCTTCAACCTTTTCGACGCTAAAGCAGCGCTACGATTTTTACTGCCAACATGTGGTGAAGAAATTTTATAAAGAGTACTTCGTGAAATTTGATCGTCAAATAGTGTTGGTAGACTGCTTACAACCGCTAAATCGAGGGGCTAATGCCTTTAACGATATGCGCCTTGCGCTCACACAACTGATGCAGAGCTTCCACTATGGTCAACGCTCGCTTATCCGTCGACTGTTTTCTCCGGTGATCGATAAACTACTGTTTGCAGCGACTAAAGCGGATCATGTCACAAGTGATCAACACGCCAATATGGTGTCTTTGCTGCGGCAGGTGACCCAAGCGGCTTGGCAGAATGCGGCATTCGAAGGGGTGAAGATTGAATGCTTAGCGTTGAGTTCCATCCAAGCCACCCTCCCGGGCGTGATTGAACACCAGCATCAACAGGTACCGGCATTAAGAGGGCGCCGCCTACCTGACTATCAGCCGGTTTCACTCTATCCGGGCGAAGTGCCGACTCAGTTACCGAGCGCATCATTTTGGCAACAGCAGGGGTTTAGGTTCGAAAACTTCACCCCCTTAGAGATGGATGCTGACAAGCCCTTACCGCATTTACGAATGGATAATGCTTTAGATTTTTTACTGGGAGATAAACTGACATGACGGGCAAGGATGTTAGGCCACGTATCGATTTTGCTGTCACACCGGTGGAACCGAATGAAGAGAAGATTAAAACCGCTCAGCACTTTGATGAACTGCATGCTGAGCAGCATTTTATCGCGCAAGATCTCGATCCTGCGCAAGCGGTGAACGAAGTTGAAGAAATTACCCTTGAACAAAGTTTACGTCCTAAATTGCCGCTCTGGGCGCGCCTTTTGTTGTTAGGGATCCTTATTGTATTAGTCAGTGGCATGGCTCAGTTGGTCCAAACGATAATCACCGCATGGGTTGCCCAACAGTGGTTTACTATCGGTATGGCAACGGCTGGCGTGATGATTGTCTGTGCTGGAATAACGGCGCTGTTGGCCGAGTTTGCTCGACTGCGGCGATTAAAAAAGCAGATGAATATTCATCACCAAGCGCGGAGACTGTTATCCAATCACAGCCATCACCATGCTGTCGCGTTCTGCGAGTCGTTGATTAAGGATGCAGGGCTACCCGCAGAGCATCCGGCGGTAGTGCAATGGCAGATGGCATTGGATCCTTCACTGAGCGATAAAGAAGTCATTACCCTTTATTCAAGCCTTGTCCAACCGACCTTCGATAACCAAGCTCGCCGTTTAATTCGTCAAACGGCTACTCAGTCGGCGATCATGGTTGCCGCAAGCCCCTATGCCTTAGTGGATATGGGGTTAGTGGCTTGGCGCAGCCTACGAATGATTAATCAAATCGCTAAGCTCTACCAGGTTGAGCCTGGCTATTTCGGACGGATAAAACTGCTGCGCGCGTTATTGGTCAATATGGCCATTGCGGGAGCCAGTGAATGGATCCAAGAGAGCAGTATTGATTGGCTTTCACAAGATTTAGCAGCACGTCTTTCTGGGCGTGTCGCCCAGGGCGTGGGAATAGGTTTGCTCACTGCACGCTTGGGTATTAAAACTATGTCGCTCTGCCGACCGATCCCTTGGTTTGAAGGAGAAGCGCCGAAGGTCAGTGAGTTTCGCCGCGGGTTAATCGCCGATCTCGGTGACAAGTTGCGCCAGCGTAAACCGAATTAACCCTCTGTGTATCACTAAGCACAAAAGTGTCAACTTTTCCTGACAGAAATATTCTGCTTCATGTAGTCCTAGCGTATACTTAGGGGATTGAGCTGTTGGGGAGAGTTATCATGCGCTTAGAAGTACAATGCCAAGATCGTCAAGGATTGGTCCACGAACTGTTAAACTTATTAGTTAAACGCAATATTGATCTTTATGGTATCGAGATCGGTGAAAACTATACGGTCTATTTGCGTTTCAGCTCGGTCGATTTCGATGATTTCAGTGGACTCATGGCTGAAATACGAAGAACACCGGGAGTGAGCGATGTTCGCCGTGTGACCTATATGCCTTCTGAACAAGCAAAGCGCGCGTTACATGCGTTGGTCAATAGTTTGCCAGATCCGATACTTTGTACGGATATAAAAGGGCGCATTGAACTGACTAATCCTGCGGCTCAACAGTTATTTTCACTCAATCAGCAAACCCCTGCACACTCATTGACGAGCCTTATTCCGAACCTCGAACTCCCTTCTACCCAGACTAAAAAGTCATTACCTCTTACTCTACAGGGACGCGACTTTCTGGTTGAAGTCTGTCCACTTTTCTTGCCAGATGATGACACGTCACAAGTCCAACAAACCGGTACTTTAGTCATACTCAACTCGGCAACGAAAATCGGCAGAGCAGTTACCCTTACTGATCTTGATACGGAAGGCGCGTTTAATCATATTATCGCAGACAGTCCAAAGATGCGCCAAGTGGTACAGCGCGCAAAGAAACTCGCTATGCATGATGCGCCTTTGCTAATTATTGGGGAAACCGGAACGGGTAAAGATATTATTGCGCGCGCGTGTCATCAACTTAGCCCACGCCATAGTCAGCCGTTTTTAGCCTTGAATTGTGGCTCGATACCCGATGATGTCGCGGAAAGTGAACTTTTTGGCCATGCTGCCGGAGCCTATCCTAATGCGCTGGAAAGCCAAAAAGGCTTTTTTGAACAAGCAGCGGGTGGATCGGTATTCCTCGATGAAATCGGTGAGATGTCGCCGAGTTTGCAAACTAAACTGCTGCGCTTTCTGAATGATGGAACTTTCAGACGAGTAGGGGATGAGCATGAAGTCCACGTTGATGTTCGTGTGATTTGTGCGACCCAAAAAAACTTGCAAGAACTGGTTGACCTCGGCACCTTCCGCGAAGATCTCTTTTATCGCTTAAATGTGTTGTCCTTACAATTACCTGCGTTGCGCGAGCATCCACAAGACCTGATGGCTCTCGCGAGTTTCTTTGTCGCGCGTTTTGCCCATGAGCAGGGGATCGCCGTACCACGATTGGCATCTTCACTGGCTAGCCATCTCTCACGTTATCACTGGCCTGGAAATATCCGCCAGCTGAAAAATTGCCTCTTTGCGGCGATGACGCAATTTGAAGGCGATGAATTACGACCTCAGGATGTGAATCTACCAAGCTATACGACGGACGATGACGTAGATGTATTGCAGTTAGAAGGAACCCTTGACGAGATCAATGGACGATTTGAACGCTCAGTTCTGACCAAGCTCTATGCCAGTTATCCAAGTACGCGCAAATTGGCTAAACGCTTAGGGGTGTCGCACACAGCCATCGCGAATAAACTGCGTGAGTATGGTGTGGGGCAGAAAAGTAGCGACTATAAAGCGTCGAACGAGCGGTAGGTTAACGAGCGAAGACACCCCAGTCTGATGAGAAACGGTCAACTTCCCTTAAGATGAGATGTAGTCTCTGAAACGAAAAAGCCGCCAAGCGGCGGCTTTAAGGGATAATCAGTCGTGATAGCGACAAGATGCTATCAACAGAGAATCATCACTTACAGCGTAAACAAATCGATGTTCTGACGTGATCCTGCGAGACCAAAATCCAGCAAGATTATGCTTTAGTGGCTCTGGCTTACCTTTCCCCTCAAATGGTGTTCTACTGATATCCTTGATAAGTTCATTGATCTTTTTGACGGTCTTTTTATCTGTATCTTGCCAGTAAAGGTAATCTTCCCACGATTCTTCAGACCATATCAGTTTCACTCAATGATATCCCTTTCTACTCCATTGCCATTTTTCAGGCTATCGACTGAATCTATTAGTCGACGGGCATTTTTTGGAGAGCGTAATAAATATGCGGTTTCTTCGAGTGAGTTATATTCCTCAAGAGACATCAATACACATGACTCACCGTTCTGCCGAGTAATCAGAACAGGGGATCTCTCTTCAACGGTCTGAATCATTGTTTCAGAGAGATTCTGCCGAGCTTCACTGTAGCTAATAGCTCTCATTTCCTATACTCCCATAACTCAAATTTGTACAAATCTATGTAGAATTAAATAGGCCATCTGTAGATCGATATTTGACACAAGCCCATCTTACGAGCACTACGAAAAAATTTTAAAAGTTAGACATCTAGAGTTATTCGTCTGTAAAAACATGTGGGTTAACTCATGTATAAGGAACGTAAAGAACCAATGAGAATAAATACAAAAATAACAATGATGGGATTATTGGTGGCATCTCTGAGTGGTTGCAGCGCACAACTCAAACCCATGCTAAAAGACTATAAAGGATCCGATGCAGCCCATATTAGAGTCGCGACAGGTGACAGTATTTATATCTATTTTTACGAAAAACAGTCCAGTGGTTGCTATAAGCAAGTAGAAGAACGCAGGTTAACTGCTGGCTTTTCTGTAATGGGATTCCCCGTAACGGGAAGTAAAAAAATGGGTATGCCTAGCTCAGGGAATTATGGATATCAGCCCACTAATGAGTTTTCCATCAAGCCAAATCAATTAGTGAATATTGTACATTATTGGGTAGATGCCCATGTGAATTACTCTTTCCAAAAATCATCTAGTGAAAGATTTATCCCGCAACAACATCATAATTATGATGTTATTGTCAAAGGAACAGACTATTCAGTTGATCATGTATCTGTCGCTGACCTTGATCCTCAAGCCAAAATTATAGGATGGGAAGGGGAAATCTGTAAAAATAACTGATTATGATGTTATTGCTCATTACATAGCATTTAACATAAGTCCTTCTCACGCGCTCCACTGGCAAGGACTCACCACTAAAACCCGCCGAGCGCGCAAAAATACGGGTTTTATACCCCTAGAACCGGCTGTTTCAGGCTGAATCTGCACAATTAAGCCGACAGACAGCGCAACGGGTTCAGGTTAACCGTGAACTGGACAGTGCTTCTGGCTATATGACCCAAACCGTCAGGCAGTCTGACAGTGCCGCTTTAAATCAGGTTGAGAAAGAACTGAACAAGCCGGGTTAGTGCAGAAAAAACCGGCGACCAATGCGTTGAATGACGTGGTAAGTACCTCGTAGGATGCGGTGTATCCGATACCTTGTGAAATGTCCCACTATACATGGAAATCCTCGATTTATATTGCGCAGACGATGATTGTTGTCATGGCCGGGTGTTTGTGGGGAATGTATTATTTCATCGACAGCGGTTACGCACGGGTTGCCGCGATGCAGCGGATGGAGGCTGTCTGGGAGCAGAAAGCACCTCTCGCCAATATCAGCACCTGCGACGGCAAACCCTATATCCACGTGACAGGTAATAAGTACACCACTGAAAAAGGCGACCGTTTATATATCAGAAAAAGAAAGAGAATAAGCACGTTTTATGCGTGAAGTGTATTATCTGTAAATAAAGGATAAATGAAAAGGAACCCCAATATGACAGAAAAAACTCCCCCCGATACCGACGAATGCCAGCATGTTTCCTATCACAGCCCCCACTGGGATGAATATGGTAGATGTCATTGGAATGATATTCAATTTCAAAAAAAATCGCTTAATGCGAAAGCGAAGTGCATCTTACCGCCAATCAAAATTATTCCGGTCATTTTTTTGCCTGGCGTGATGGGGAGTAATTTAAAATCATCAGGTGGAAAATTTTCAAAAGATGAAATTATTTGGCGCGGAGATAGTGATATTCAGGTTTATCTTGACTGGGCTAGGTTAAATGGAACGCAGCGTAGAGCATTGTTAAATCCCGATGAAACAGTTGTCGATAATGGCGGAGTTATTAATTCGAAAGTGTATTCGTTAATTACGGATGATGGTGCGGGGGATTGTGGAACATTACTTCAGCCGAGAAAAGAACGGGGATGGGGCGAAATACTTAATTTTAGCTATGGAAACTCATTGAGTGTGCTTCAGGGTGCGTTGCTAGATGATTGGCAAAAAGCATTAAAACGCAGTGTCGATGGTAAAAGTCCATTGAGTGAAAACCACAAAGAGAATGGAATTATTCGTCAATTATGCAACAAACCTTTAGGTACCGAAGAGAAAAATGAGGATTTACTCACCGAAGAAGACGTAGATCATTTTTCTCATTTTCTCTATCCCTTGCATGTTTTTGGTTATAACTGGCTGGAAGACAATGCCGTCTCTGCTGGTAAACTGGTTGAGTATATTGATAAAACCCTTCGTTCTTACAGAAGCCAGAGTGGTCACGGTCATGGCCTCGCCATTGAAAAAGTCATTTTAGTCACCCATTCAATGGGGGGATTGGTAGCCCGTTATGCCATGAATCCGCCAGACGATGCAGAATTTCAGGGCTGCCAGGATAAAGTACTCGGGGTGGTTCATGGTGTCATACCGGATTTAGGGTCGCCCGCGGCGTATCGGCGAATGAAAGTCGGTGGAAAACAAGAAGGGCTTGCGGGGATTATTATGGGTAAGTCTGCTGAAGAATTGATGCCGGTATTAGCGCGTGCGGCTGCACCCTTACAGTTATTACCTGCCCCAAACTATACCAGCAATGCCCATGGGATGGGGTGGTTTAGTGTTGAAAAGGGGAATGCCGATAGTAGTGATTTGGTCTTGCCCCAAAAAGGCGACCCGTTTGGGGAGATTTACCTGAATAAAACCTTATGGTGGCGGTTGTATGAGTCCGATATCATTGATAAAGAGGAGTCAGTCAGTCGGGAAAATTGGTTGGCTTATTTTAATTTGATGGATAAACCGGTAAGAAAATTTATTTCATCTTTGAGTAAAGTGGGATATCACCCTAATACCTATGCATTTTATGGGCACACAAAACCGTCTGATGGCTCAGTGAAATGGCATATCACGTCAATCACTTACCCGAAAAACATGCACGACAGTGATAAAACAATCCCAAATAACTACCGTGAAGTGCCTTTGCCGTTTAACCGCTCCCGTCTTTATGAATTAAAATCTTCAAAATCTGCGGGTGATGGTACGGTTCCTGTGGAGTCCTTTAAGACAATCCAGCGTCAAAATGGGCAGTCCATTAAAAGTGTGTTGGCAACGGATGTCGACCATCAAGGCGCTTATGAAGTCGATAAGCTCGAGGATATTCATCAACGCCCTGCGTTAAAATTCACCCTTCGAGCTATCGCTAAAATGGTGCAAGCGGTGCCTTTATGTTGATAAAGACCGCGTTGTGCTCAATCTGCTTTTCTTTAAGCATGATGCTTTTTATTCCGACGTTGTATGCCGCTCCCATGGTTAAAAAGGACACTGTTATGGTTGAATCGTTATTTTCGAAAACAAAACCCCAATGTGCGGGAATTTATGTGGTGGATGTTCCAGCGTCTTTTAATAATGGAACGCATAAAGCCACGTATGATGATTTTGATATCGAAAGTAAATTTATTTACCCACCCGCGTTCAGGCAACGTATTGAATTACGTGAAGAGGCTCTCAGACAACAAAAATCCAGTCAAAAAAATGCCCCTGTATTGAAAGAAGTCATCCGGCTTCCTGATAATCAAGGGGTCATCTTTGATAGGAATATTTCTGGGCAAGATGATTTAGGTCGGATATTAGAAGCTCATGTGTACCTCAATCATATCGCTTTTATTATTACAACTGAAATACTTGATCTTTCATCACCTAAATATATGGAAAGGAAAAAAACATATATTAATGCAGGTTTTACCGAAGCTGAAATGAATGATAAACCCACGAAATTAGCGGCAATGCGTTCGTTGGTTTCGCGATTAAGCGGGCGATTAGACCATGAGATTCCTGCTGATAAAGGATGGTGTATTCCTAATGGGTTTATTGCGGATGATGGAGGTCAACATAAAATAGAGGTCGGGTTTAGTTATGAAAACGACGATTTCCTATTTGGAATCAATGCTAATAATACAATGGTTGATAATAACGATACTCTTTTTGGTCGAAGTGATGCAATTAATGACGCATTGAAAGCATCAAGCATGAAAACCTTAAAAAAATATGCGTCTAGGGTCCATGGTATTCCATTTGAAGCATGGCTTTTTGATGGTGCTAAAAATTATAAACAGAAAACGCAACAGGTCTATGACTTCATTCTCTATGCTAATGAATCTGTTGCCTCAACATCTAAGCTATTAGCAACAATAGGATTAAATAGTAAACGAAAACAAACTCGCTATAGTGAAGCTCAAATGGTTGAAATTTGGGATCGGGTTATTGGCTCGTTACGCTATAAACCCAATGCATTCTAAATTCACGTAGGAGTGATAATTATGTCTCTATCGCTCGGATTTACCATAACATCACTCCTAAGCGAAGTACGCTAATGGAACATTTTCTTAGGAAAGGAAACAATTTAGCATCAGTATTTTCAACAGCTTTTTAGTAACCTAAGAGCTCTTAGGGTGTTTTAGACAAAACCACAGGCATAAAAAATGGTCACTGTATTTGTACTACTAAAAACTACTGTTTCTTGGTTGCGGCTGAGCAGAGATGAGCGCAACGTAATTGCCGATAAAGCACTGAGCAGTGTGCTCGTGAATACCGACGTAACATTGAGAATGTTCGAGGCCGAGGCTTTTACAACTCGCTGTACGGATGTAGCTATGTTTCAAGCTAAGGATATGCAGTCATTTTACTTTGCCATCGAGCGATTACGGGACTCGGTGCTCATTACAGAGCCTTACTTGGAGATGGTAGAGATCATTCCAACCATAGAGGACGGGTTCAAGCTTTTTGAAGAGCAAGCGAGTTCTTAGCGTGTCATCGCTATGATTTAACATAAGCCCTTCTTACGCGCTCCGCTCAAACGCCCTCAGAGCGATACTGGGGCGTAACCTATAAAACTCGCCGTCTTACCCTCTTAAAACGCCGTAGAATCGCTTAGATAAATTCTGAAGCTAGGAATCGTGATGCATCCTACTCACTGGTGGCTGATTTGAACGTAATTCGAGACTGAAACCCACAAGACACTATCCAATAATCTCATCGAAAGTGGTGAACGGACCATAAAATTTTTATTTTCGGTGAAGTGTCGGGATACGTCTCTGACGGGAGTTTTGCGTGATGGCATCAGACGGCGTTAAAATAAAATGTGTCCTGTCGTTTACATTTGGTTTTAGGTTTTGAATAGGATGACTGCAAATTCTGGGAAACCACTGTGTGGCGGGGGAGGTGTTATAAAGGTTCTTACTTATAAATTCCTTAATGAGTAATTCTGTTCTTATTTCGCTAGGTTGGAATACCCTACCACAGTGAATTCATACTAAGTAAACTTGATATTGTCTTCATAAGCATTTAGCAAAACATGCTGCGTCGTCTCGACCTATATAGGGTCCATAATTATCTATGGGTATGTATCCGTTTTTTATGTAGAAATTCACAGCCCTGAGGTTAATATGTCGTGTTTCAAGCCAAATTTGGCGGTATCCCATTTCTTTAGCCCATGTTTCTAAATAAGCCAGTAGAGCACTGCCAATACCTGGAATGCTACGGTCTGAAAACATCCTTTTGAGCTCAGCGATATTTACAGTTAATGGTCTGATTGCTCCGCACCCTATAGCTCTTCTATTCTCATCTCTTGCGAGTATCCATAAGCATCCGCTTTCATCCATTGAACTTACGTTAAAATGGCTTTTACCACTATCGCCAGTAAGAGTCTTCAATTCTAATGAAAGTCTTTCTATTAGATTGAGGGAGTCTGTTGAATGCAGATCAGAGGTTTCAATGGTGATCATGACAAAACCCTTTAGTTGATGTACAAAAAATTATCACTACAGATAGTTTTTTATAAAGAGGGTTGAAATGTTCACCCTTGTGAAAACATTAAACTTTGATATTAACTGATCAAGGTGGAATTCATCGAAAACTATCCCATATATGACCGCATAGCTAATTAGGCCAAGCAGACTTTGCTTGGCCACTAATATTATTTCAAGCTGCTTAGCGCTGCCTCATAATCAGGTTCATGAGCGATTTCAGGAACCAGTTCGCTATAAATCACTTCATCATTTTCGTTCAATACCACGACTGCACGCGCGGTAAGGCCAGCGAGTGGGCCTTCTTCAATATCCACGCCCCATGCTTTTTTAAATTCCGGATGACGGAATGAAGATAACGACGCGACATTATCTAGTCCATCTGCCGCGCAGAAACGAGACTGTGCGAAAGGTAAGTCAGCGGAGATGCAAAGCACCACGGTATTCGCTAATTCTGACGCTAATTGGTTAAATTTACGGACAGAGGCTGCACAGACGCCAGTATCAACGCTTGGGAAAATATTCAGGACTTTGCGTTGACCTGCGTAGGCGCTTAAGCCCACATCCGCGAGATCTTTATTGGTAAGCGTCAATGCGGGGGCTTTGCTACCCGCGCTTGGGAATTGACCTGCGACAGCAATCGGTGAACCTTTAAGCGTAACAGTTTGCGACATAATAGATCCCTTAATCGAATGATATATTCCTAATCAGTAGGAACATTAATGAGTTAACGCTACTTTTATGACATACTTTTGCGGTTTAATCGAGAACTGAAATAAGAATTGGTCCTTTGGACCCTAACAGTGAGTTTACCGAGATTAAGGAATATCGCCTATGCGCCGTCAATTAAGTATTACCACCGCCTGTATCGTCCCGCTCTGTATGCTATGTAGTATGTCAGTCGGCGCGGAGACGTTGGCCACTCACCAAGAAATCGTGCGCCAAATAAAAGATGAGCCAGCCTCACTCGATCCGGCACAGGCCGTAGGACTCCCTGAAATTCCCGTTTTACGTGACTTATTTGAAGGGCTCACTAACCAAGACGAGCAGGGCCATCCTGTACCGGGTGTCGCACTGAACTGGAAAAGTAGCGACCAGAAAGTCTGGCTCTTCACGCTACGTAAAGACGCTAAGTGGTCCAATGGTGACCCGGTCACGGCAAAAGATTTTGTCTACAGCTGGCAGCGGATGGTCGATCCCAGCACTAGTTCGCCTTACGCATGGTTTCCAGCGTTAGCGGCTATTCAGAACGCTGCTGAAATAACTGCCGGTAAAAAACCCTTAGCCAGTTTAGGGGTAGTCGCGGCGGATGACTACCACCTTAGGGTGACTTTGTCGCATCCCGTGGCATGGTTTCCGGTCTTAACCAGTAGTTTCGCACTTTATCCAGTGCCGCAAAAAATCGTTGAGCAGTATGGTAATCAATGGACATTACCGGGGCACCTTGTCGGTAATGGGGCGTATCGACTGGATAAGCATATTGTGAATGAACGTGTGGTGCTAACGCGAAATCCTCAATACTGGGACAATGCACACTCAACCCTGAATAAGGTGACCTTTGTCCCCCTTAGCGATTCCGTCACGGCAACTCATTGGTATCAGGCTAACAATATCGATGTGACCGAGTCTTTCCCTAAAAATCGCTACCAAAGCTTGAAGCAAGCCCTACCTGGTGAAGTCTATACCCCAGCACAACTCGGTACTTATTACTACGCGTTTAATACGCAACAGGGTCCCACCGCTAACGTTAATGTTAGAAAAGCGTTATCTTGGAGTATTGATCGGCAGATTATCACAGAGAAAATCTTAGGCACGGGTGAGAAGGCAGCTTGGCATTTGACCCCAGATATTACTCAGGGTTTTGTCGCGCCAACCTTAGCCTACCAACAACTAAGTCAAGCTGAGCGAAACCGTCAGGCAAAGCTGCTGTTAAACGCCGCGGGTTACGGGCCGACTCACCCGCTAAAACTTAGCATTCTGTACAACACATCCGATAGTAATAAACAGATTGCGATCGCCGTGGCATCGATGTGGAAAAAGAATTTAGGCGCGGAAGTCAGCTTGGTGAATCAAGAGTGGAAAACCTATATCGATAGCCGTAAGCACGGCAATTTCGATGTGATCCGTGCCTCGTGGGTAGGGGATTATAACGAATCCTCTACTTTTCTCTCGTTGTTGACCTCGCAACATACGGGCAATATTTCACGCTTCACGAACAGCGCTTACGATGCTTTATTGGATAAGGCTAGCATGGCAACAACCTCAGCGGCGCGAGAAAAAATTTACACGATGGCAGAACAGATGATCGCCGACAATGCGCCTATCGCACCGATATATCAATACACCAATGGACGATTGATCAAACCTTGGGTTAAAGGCTATCCGATCACTAATCCTGAAGACGTTGTTTACAGCCGACAACTCCGTATAGAAAAGCATTAATGAAATTTTACGTATTAAGTCACGGACGATTCGTGACTTCACCTACACTCGAAAGAAACACGAGAAAAAGGGATCTGTTTTGAGCTCAATCGATATCAGCCAATTGCACGTGCCTGACGCCATCATTGCTTGTCAACTTGATGGCGAGGGGGGAATGTTACCTATTACCTCAGCAGGGGAAGTCGGACCGACCAAACCCTGCTGGGTTCACTTGGATTACTCCTCAACTGTTAGCCGAGATTGGTTACAGTCCACACCACTGATCCCGGATACGGTACGCGATGCATTGGCAGGTGACAGTTTACGTCCGCGTATTAGTCGGCTTGCCGATGGATTTATGTTGGTATTACGCAGCATTAATCATAATGATAATGCGCGTCCCGATCAGTTGGTGGCGGTACGTGTCTTTATAAACGGTGATTTAATTATCACCACGCGTAAGCGCAAAGCGCGTGCCATCGATAGGATCTGGGAGGACTTACAAAATGGGCACGGGGCAGAGAATGCAGGTAATTGGATCGTCGAATTTTGCGATGCCTTGACCGAACAAAGCGGTGAGTTTATCGAGCAATTGTATGACCGTATCATTGCGCTTGAAGATGCGTTACTCGACGGGAAAGTCCCCGCGCGGGGTGAGATGGCACTATTACGTAAACAATTAATTGTAATGAGGCGCTATATGGCGCCTCAGCGTGATGTGTTTGCACGAATTGCCAATGAGAAATTTACCTGGATGGCAGATGAGGACCGACGCTTAATGCAGGACATTGCTGATAGACTAGGGCGTGGATTGGAAGATCTCGATGCCGGTATCGCTCGAACCGCCGTGATCAGTGATGAGATCGATGCGCTGATTGCCGAGTCGATGAACCGCCGCACCTATATCATGTCATTAATGGCAATGGTATTTTTACCCGCAACTTTTCTTACCGGTCTTTTCGGTGTCAATCTGGGGGGAATTCCTGGGGGTAATTGGCACTACGGATTCGCGGTATTCTGTATCATTCTCGCGGCCATTGCGATTGCTGTAACGCTCTGGTTAAAGAGCCGCAAATGGCTCTAGAGAATGTCACACTAAAAGGTGATCTGAATCAAAACGCTAGTGTGTCTGCTGGGGCATACTTCTTCCCGCAGGTGAATGCAACGTCAAGCGATGGACGTTGTGCTCCACATTGTCTTACATTTTGAATTAAAGCATAGCGTAATTGATTCTCATGACCCCGGCACCTAGGCAACTAGGGCCGGTTTTTTTTTATTCAAAAAAAGGAAGGCCATTGCCTTCCTTAATGATCTAGCTAAGCTCGACAATATCGAGTCGGCCTACTGTACGCGGCTCATCGTCGTTATCCTCTGGCTGCCAGCCTGTTGGGGTGGTCGGCAGGGTTTCGCGATCAAAGGCAATGTCTCCACCTTCTACGACCGGACTTCCGTGCGTAACGGCGTCAAAATCGAATAACGCGGTATCAGCCATATGAGAAGGCACAATGTTTTGCATGGCGCTAAACATTGTTTCAATCCGACCAGGGTAACGCTTATCCCAATCACGTAACATATCACCGATGACTTGGCGTTGCAGGTTAGGCTGAGATCCACACAGGTTACAAGGAATAATTGGAAACTGTTTTGCTTCCGAGAAGCGGATGATGTCTTTCTCGCGGCAATAGGCAAGAGGGCGAATAACGATATGTTTGCCATCGTCACTCATCAGTTTGGGTGGCATCCCTTTCATTTTACCGCCGTAAAACATATTCAAGAATAATGTTTGAATAATATCATCGCGGTGATGGCCCAAGGCGATTTTAGTGCAACCTAATTCCGTGGCCGTACGGTACAGGATACCGCGACGCAGACGTGAGCATAATGAACAGGTCGTTTTTCCTTCGGGAATTTTTTCCTTAACGATCGAGTAGGTGTCTTCCTCCACGATCTTATAGTCAACGCCTAGCGACTCAAGGTACTCAGGCAGAATATGGCCAGGGAAGCCGGGTTGTTTCTGATCGAGGTTTACGGCGATCAGGGAAAAATTAATCGGCGCGCTCTTTTGTAAGCTGCGTAGAATCTCGAGCAGGGTGTAGCTGTCTTTACCGCCTGAAAGGCAAACCATGATGCGGTCGCCTTCCTCAATCATAGAAAAATCAGCAATCGCCTCACCGACGTTGCGACGTAAGCGTTTTTGTAATTTATTGAGGTTATATTGCTGTTTACTGGTAATTTCGGGATTGAATGACATTAAGCGAGTACCTGAATCAATAATTCTACGAGAAAGTCGTTGGGCAGTGGTTAAACGGGTCGTGGTTCAACGCGCGGCGAAGTCTAGCATATTTCCGACCTTAATCAGAAGCGTTGCTGCAAAAGTCTTTAAAAATCCTATTTAACCGCTTAATGTTAAATTAAATCGTAAAAAGTTATGTATTAACTCGATTATTCGTGGCAACTCTGACATATTTTCAGGCTCTTGCTTAACGTCCCTGGAGCTTACCGAATGAAAGTTGTTTCCTTACTGATTGCGGGCACCGTAATGTTACTGGCGGGTTGCAGCAGCCACCAGCCTGCAGAACCTGAGCAACAAGCCACCGCTGCCCATATTCAGCCTGTGCATATGTCCTCTATCGCCTCAGATAACTGTGCCATGGCAGGGGGATCGTTAGCTTATACCCGCCAACTTGATGGTAGCCGTGTTGGGATGTGTCAATTAGTGAACGGTAAGCGTTGCAGTGAGACGGCATTAATGAGTGGTAACTGCGCACGCTAGGATTTTTCTTCGCGTGCACGAGGTTACCTCACCGCGTTATCGCAAGGTTGCCCAGAGAATATCTGCGATAGATTAGTCAGTGTTGTCAGGGCAATACTGGAAAGCGCTTCTTGCGTTAAGAAAGCTTGGTGTCCGGTGAACAAAACATTATGACAAGCTGAGAGGCGTCCAAAAATATCATCTTGGATGATTTCATTCGATTTATCTTCAAAAAAGAGATCACATTCGTTCTCATAAACGTCCATCCCTAAAGCGCCGACTTTTCCTTCCTTCAACGCTTCGATCGCGGCGGAAGAGTCGATCAAACTGCCCCGGCTAGTATTGATGATCATGACCCCTTTTTTCATTTTATCGAAGGCGCGAGCATTAAGTAGATGGTGATTATCGGACGTCATCGGACAGTGCAGCGAAATAATGTCTGATCGTTGAAGTAGGTCGTCTAACGTCGTGTAGGTCGTACCACAAGCCTCTGCTTCAGCACTCGGGTAGGGATCGGTTGCCAGTAGCTCCATCCCGAAACCTCGCAAAATACGTAAGGTTGCAAGGCCTATTTTACCTGTCCCAATAATACCAACGGTTTTACCGTACATATTAAAACCGGTTAACCCCTCAAGTGAAAAATTACCTTCACGAGTACGTTGATAAGCACGATGAATACGACGGTTTAAGCACATCATCATCCCGATGGTATGCTCTGCGACCGCTTCGGGGGAGTAAGCCGGAACACGCACTACATCGATCCCTACTCGGTGTGCGCTATTAAGGTCGACATTATCAAACCCAGCACAGCGAAGCGCCACTACACGGACACCAAGACGATGTAATTCCTCCAAAATAGCCCCATCACACTCGTCGTTGACAAACAGGCAGACAGCTTGGTGACCCGCAGCATTTTTGGCCGTTTCCGCAGTTAGCCTAAAGTCAAAAAAACTGAAAGTGTAATTAAACTGTTTATTCACCTCATTGAGTACTGCTTGGTCATAACTCTTCGTACTATAAACCGCAATTTTCATAGTTATTTCTCCATTAGAGACTGGTGATGTTATACTTCGAGCAGTCCGAGTACATTTTGCGCTGTATCATATTTTTGAGAGTAAACTATTAAATTAAATTAATGGGTTAGTGGTAGTTGTTAAAAGCGTTATAAGGGATAAGGAAATATGTCGTTAGCGTTACGCTATATCTTATTTGCTGTGGCAATAGTGGGTGTTGGCCTAATTGGACTTGGGCTATCCATTAATCAATGGTCGACTCTAGCCGTACAGCACTTCTTACCTGAAGGGGTGACGATTGAACGGCAAGGTCGCTTCTCGCTATCGCTGTCACATATTACTTTACCTTCATTTACCCTAAACGCGCAGGGATGCCTACTCGCTCAAGTCTCCACGCCCCGCGTCGCACTTAGCCGTTATCCGTTAAACGTAGCAGTGGATAACCTTACGCTCAACAGTGACTGCTTCAAGCAGTGGCCTTCTAATCCGACTGCTGCCAGTAACCCGCTTAGTCTACGCCAATTACAGCAGCAAATTCCCGGGATTAAGGTTGATATTGCCTCGTTAACGATCACACCTTGGCAAACGTATCAGGGGGCGGTTCATTTTTCCTCTTCGGGTGCCCAACAGCAGCTAAGGTATCACGGGCAAGCGGTCGACGTGGACGCAGAACTTACCGGGCAGATGCTCAACCTTAAGACTGTTAGCATAGCGCACTCGTCATTGAAACAGCCGTTGTATTTATCAGGAAAAATTAGATTAGCCGACACTGTCACTACCGTTCCCGAGCAGGCGAGTGTAACCGGTAAAGTCGTTCTGGCGTCCTATCCTCACCCCCTTAGCGTGACACTGTCACGTAATCAACAGCGCGGCGAGCTGATGATCCAAGACCCCGCGGCTAGGCAACCCCTAATAAACGCACCCTTCACCCTGACACCTGAAGCGTTCCAAATTGAAAAAGGCACGTGGTCGTGGCCGGTACCTCAACAAAATCTGAGTGGCTTCTTCTCGTTTTCCGCTCGAAACTGGCAACAAGGTTTCGAACAGACGTTATTAACAGGGCGCGTCAATGCTCTGACTCAGGGGCGTGGCGGCAAAGGGAACGTGGTGCTGACCCTAGGGCCTGGAAAACTATCGTTAACTGATAATCAATTTCCACTACGCTTAACGGGTACCGCGAAACTGAAAGAGTTACAGTTTTACGCAGGCCTTCCCGCTGCATTAACTGGGGCGCTGCTCAATCCTGCCATCCATTTCCAACCTAAAGCCTTATTACTCATGCGAGGCGAAATTTTACCTGGCTGGGAAGTGGATGAAGCCAGATGGCCGATTGCAGGCGTGCGTCTTACTCAGCAAGGTTTTAGTGGTCTATTGCAAGCCAACTTTATGGTGAGAAACGAGCGGAGTAGTTTCTACCTATTGCATTTAGCCGGTATGGCTGAGAGTTTCTTACCGGACAAGGGGCGTTGGGACTGGCGTTATTGGGGTAAGGGCATGATCCTGCCTCTCACTGCCAATTGGGATGTACAAGGCCGTGGTTTTTGGCATAACGAAGAGATCACGCTGACCTCATTATCGACAGGCTTTGATCAGATCCGTTATGGCAGTATGTTAATGCAAAAACCGCGTATGACACTGGATGAGCCTGCACATTGGGTGACCCAACAAGATAAACCACAGTTTACGGGTCAATTCAATATCACAGCCGATCACACCTTTTTCGGTGAAACCAGCCAGTTACCGGCCGCACAACTTAACGTAAAGGTTAGCGGTACTACCCCCGATCAGTTTGGGTTCAAGGGACAACTGGTCGCGAACCGTATCGGGCCGGTGAAAGTTATCGGCCGGCGAGATAATAGCCGCTGGCTGGGACGAGCCTGGTGGCCAGAACAACCCCTATCGGTATTCCAGCCGTTAGTCGGGCCGACAAAAAGTGTGGCGTTGCGCTCAGGGAAGCTGCGTGCCCAAGCCGCTTTCTCGCTAACAGAAGACAAGGGTTTCCAAGCAGGCGGGCACTGGGTGGTAAACAATGGAAGTATTTGGCTACCCAATTATCAGTTTCATGGCGTGAATTTCTCATTACCGTTCCGTTTCAATGACCATCGCTGGCATTTTGGGTTACGTGAGCCAGTCTCGCTGTCGGTAGAAACTATCGATAATAAATTCCCCATGAGCCATTTAAACCTGAAGCTGAAGGGTAGCTGGCCATGGGATGAACAGAATCCGTTAACGCTTAATGATGCGTCGTTGGATATTTTTGGCGGGACCTTATCCATGGCGCATTTGCGGTTGCCTCAGCATCAAAGCGCATTGCTCGAGATTAAACATCTTGGGATGAGTCAATTAATAACGGCCATCCATCCCAAACAAATCGCGATGTCGGGTAAAATCAGTGGGCAATTACCTTTCTGGCTCGAAAATTCACCGTGGTTGATTGAGAAAGGGTGGATCAAGGATGATAAGGGGTTAACCCTACGCGTAGATAAAGATTTACTGGATCAAATATTAAAAAACAACCTCGCAGCGGGTGCAGCGATTGATTGGCTACGTTATATGGAAATTTCCAAATCTTATGCCACGGTTAACGTCAGTGCTAAAGGGGACATGCTGATGAAATCGCAGATCCATGGTACAAGCCGATTTGATGATAAAAGGCAGCGTGTTAATCTCAATTATCAGCACACTGAAAATATCTTTATGCTTTGGCGCAGTTTAAGTTATGGCGATAATTTACAGTCGTGGCTAGAGGAGCAAACCCGGCTGCCTGCTAATAAGGAAAATGCAAAATGAAATTAGGCATCATCGCACTACTTGGTGTATCGACAACCTTGGTCGGGTGTATTCCCAAAATTGAAGTGGCGGCGCCTAAAGAGCCGATTACGATTAATATGAACGTGAAGGTAGACCACGATATTACGATTAAAGCGGATCCTGAGGTTGAGCGGTTACTTAAGCAGCGGCAAGCAGAAAAAACGCCTGAAAAAATGCAAGTACCGGGTCAGCCCACAACAAAAAGCGCCAATTAAGGCGCTTTGCAGAGGGTTGTAGCTGAATTAGACGATTTGGTTAATCTCGGCTTTAGCGTCCTCAATCGTTTTTGTCGCGACATCAGGCCCGTAAGCAATCCCTTCAGCTAAAATAGTCTGTACATCGGTGATACCAATAAAACCTAAGAACAATGCGAGGTATGGGGTCACTAAATCTGTTGGGGTGTCCTTATGAATCCCCCCACGAGTGGAGAGAACAACGGCTTTTTTACCGGTAATCAATCCTTCAGGACCTGTCTCAGTGTAGCGGAATGTCACGCCAGCCCGAGCAATTAAATCAAAATAAGTCTTTAATTGCGTCGAGATATTGAAGTTATACATGGGGGCGGCCAGCACGATGATGTCATGAGCTTGTAACTCGGCAATTAACTCATCAGAGAGGGCTAAGGCCTGTTGTTGACGGTCAGTCAGCGGAGCCTCGCTTGGGCGTAAGGCACCCACTAATTCACCGTCTAAAACAGGAACAGGGTTAGCCGCGAGATCACGAATTGTGACATTGTCACCTTTTGCTATCGCGTGTTCTGCGTAATAATCCGCCAACAAACTTGATTGTGAATACTCGGCGAGGATGCTGGATTTAAGAACCAATACTTTGCTCATGATATTTCCTTATGAAACGGTAAGTTATTATCACTATAGGGGGTAAGGGCGAGAGAAAAAAGCTAATCTTTTCGATGTCTCTCTTCAAATTTTCTGAATAATTATCTTGGTAATGGCTTGCTGTCTCGCAACGGTTGCCGCCTGCCGTTTGGGGCAGAGTTATGCTATAATCCGGCCACTGCAGGCTATTTTTATTGCCTAACACCCTGTTGATACTCTCCGTTGCTTACTTTTCAAGGTAATACCGTTCTATGTCTAAAACTGAATCGACGACTCTTTCCTCTCTCTGGACGCGCAGCGATCACGTTTCATTTCGTGACCGCCAGCAGTTGCCCCGGCGATTAAGGGGGGTCGACAAGATGACTGGGTCTGAATCACAGCAGGCAGTGATGGCTAAAATTGAGCAAGACCTGGTTGCGGCTGAGCAGCGGCTTGTTGCCCATGACGCCAGCCGTCCAGCAACTATCCATTTTCCAGATAATTTACCGGTTAGCCAAAAACAACAGGCGATCGCCGACGCAATTAACCAACACCAAGTCGTGATTATTGCAGGGGAAACTGGTTCAGGGAAAACGACACAGATCCCTAAAATCTGTCTGGCGCTGGGACGTGGGCGTCAAGGACTCATCGGCCATACACAGCCACGACGCTTAGCGGCACGCACCGTTGCGACTCGAATTGCTGAGGAGCTTGGGACTTCACTGGGTGGGGTTGTGGGTTATCGAGTTCGGTTTACCGATCAAATTTCTGAGCAGACGCATATCAAATTGATGACCGACGGTATTTTACTGGCCGAGATCCAACAAGATAAACGTCTACTGCAGTACGACACGATTATTATTGATGAAGCGCATGAACGCAGTCTTAACATTGATTTCCTCTTAGGCTATTTACGCGAACTACTGCCCAAACGTCCTGACTTAAAAGTTATTATTACTTCAGCGACCATCGACCCAGAGCGTTTTTCTAAACATTTTAATGATGCACCAATCATTGAAGTGTCAGGTCGTACCTATCCTGTCGAGATTCGCTACCGACCGGTCAGTGCCGACAGTAGTGAAGGGGATCGCGATCAACTGCAAGCCATTTTTGACGCGGTGGATGAGCTCTATCGCGAGCCGCCAGGTGACATTCTTATCTTTATGAGCGGAGAGCGTGAGATTCGCGATACCGCCGACGCGCTAGAACGTCAAGGGTTAGCCCATACTGAAATTTTACCGCTCTACGCACGCTTATCGAATAGCGAACAGAACCGAGTGTTTCAGACCCATACCGGCCGACGCATCGTCTTAGCGACCAACGTCGCCGAAACGTCCCTTACGGTACCGGGCATCAAATACGTTATTGATCCCGGTACGGCGAGAATCAGTCGTTACAGTTACCGGACGAAAGTCCAGCGTTTGCCTATTGAGCCAATCTCCCAAGCTTCTGCGAATCAACGTGCGGGGCGCTGTGGTCGGGTCTCCGAAGGGATATGTATCCGTCTGTACGCAGAAGACGACTATCTTTCTCGTCCCGAATTTACCGACCCGGAAATTCTACGGACCAATTTGGCTTCCGTCATTCTGCAAATGACTGCACTAGGCTTAGGTAATATTCAGCACTTTCCGTTTGTTGAAAAGCCGGATAATCGGAATATTCAAGATGGTGTGCGCTTATTAGAAGAGTTGGGAGCCGTCGAGAATACGTCAAACGATGTACAGAAACTGACAGCTTCGGGCCGTCAATTAGCACAATTACCGATCGACCCGCGTTTAGCTAAGATGGTTCTTTCAGCACAACAATTTGGTTGTGTGCGGGAAGCGATGATTATTACTGCCGCGTTATCCATTCAAGATCCTCGAGAGCGACCTGTCGATCGCCAACAGGCCTCTGATGAGAAACATCGCCGATTTGCCGATAAAGAGTCGGATTTCCTGGCGTGGGTGAATTTATGGAATTACGTCCAAGAACAGCAGAAGGCTCTAACCGGTAACCAATTCCGCCGTCAATGTAAAAGTGACTACCTCAATTACCTGCGTATTCGTGAATGGCAAGATATCTACACGCAATTACGTCAAGTTGTTCGCGAACTCGGGTTCTCACTAAACAGCGAACCGGCCCCATACCGCGAGCTGCACAGCGCCTTGTTAAGTGGACTGTTATCGCGTGTAGGCCAGAAAGAGGTCGAAAAGGGCGAGTTTATGGGCTCGCGACAAACGCGCTTTCATCTTTTCCCTGCGTCCAGTTTATTCAAAAAACCACCTAAGTGGGTGATGGTCGCTGAATTGGTGGAAACCAGTAAGTTGTGGGGAAGGATTGCTGCAAAGATCGACCCTGAATGGATTGAACCGTTGGCGACTCACTTAGTGAAACATAGCTACAGTGAACCCCATTGGGAAAAGAAGCAAGGGGCCGTCTTTGCCTTTGAAAAGGTCACCTTATATGGCCTAGCGATTGTTTCGCAGCGTAAAGTCAATTACAGCAAAATCGACCCGGCGATCTGTCGCGAGCTGTTCATTCGTCATGCTCTGGTTGAAGGTGAATGGCAAACCCATCATCGATTCTTTAGTCACAACCAAAGGTTACGGTTAGAGGTCGAGGACCTTGAGCATAAATCTCGTCGACGAGATATTTTAGTCGATGATGAAACATTATTTGCGTTCTACGAACAGCGGATCCCCAGCGATATCGTTTCGGTTCGTCATTTTGATAAGTGGTGGAAAAAGGCTTATCAACAAGACCCTCAACAACTCGATTTCGATAAAACCATGCTGGTCCGTGAGGGCGCGGGGAATATTGATGCCAATGATTATCCCAATAGCTGGCGACAAGGTAACGTGCAATTACCCCTGACGTATCAATTTGAGCCTGGAAAGGATGCCGATGGGGTGACCGTGCATATTCCGCTGCCGCTGCTCAATCAGATCACCGAACAAGGTTTTGATTGGCAGATCCCGGGTCTGCGTAAAACCTTGATTGTGGCGTTGATCAAGTCGTTACCGAAACCGATCCGTCGTAATTTTGTGCCCGCACCAGACTATGCGGAGGCTTTCTTAGGTCGCGTGACGGATTTGAGCTTACCGTTACTCGAATGCTTAGAACGTGAATTCCGGCGGATGAGCGGAGTAACCATCGAACGCGATGCGTGGCAATTAGCACAGGTCCCAGACCATCTTAAAATGACGTTTCGGGTGCTTGACGGCAATAAAAAAACGCTGCAAGAGAGTAAGTCTCTCACAGAACTCCAGCAGCAGTTAAAAGGAAAAGTCCGCGAGACGCTCTCCAAGGTGGCTGATGTTGGCTTAGAAAAGCAGGGCGTGACGGAATGGGACTTTGGTGAACTACCGCAAACGTTTAGCCGCGAGCAAGCGGGCTTTACCTTAAAGGCGTGGCCAGCGCTGGTGGACGAGAAGCAGAGTGTGGCGATAAAGTTATTCGACACCGAAGCGGAACAGCAACAGGCCATGTGGCAAGGACAGCGGCGATTATTACTGCTAAACATCCCATCGCCCATTAAATATCTGCACGAGAAGCTTCCTAACAAAGCGAAGCTCGGTCTTTATTTTAATCCTTATGGTCAAGTCCTACAGCTGATTGATGATTGTATCCACTGTGGGATCGATAAAATTATGGCGGAGCAAGGAGGGTTGGTTTGGGACGAGCAGCACTTCATGGCGTTACGTGAGAAAGTCAAAGCAGAGTTGAACCAGACAGTCGTTGAGATTGCCCAGCAAGTCGAGCAGATCCTTTCCACCGTCTTTGCGATTAACAAACGGCTTAAAGGGCGAGTCGATATGGCGTTAGCACTGGCACTGAGTGACATCAAAGCGCAGCTCTCTCACTTAGTTTACCCTGGGTTCGTGACGCAGAATGGCTGGCGGAAGCTCGCTGATACCTTAAGGTATTTACACGCTATTGAGCGCCGATTAGATAAACTGCCCGTCGATCCACACAGTGACCGCGCACGAATGTTGCGGGTACAGCAGGTCGAGCAGGCCATACAGCGTTATCGGCATAAATTACCTAAGGCTGAACAGCACAACGATAAGGTGATGGCCGCCCGCTGGATGGTCGAAGAGTTAAGGGTGAGCCTTTTTGCCCAACAACTCGGGACCCCTTATCCGGTGTCAGAAAAGCGGATTACGCAATTACTGGAAGAGTCGCCGAGCTGATGCTCGGTAGGGCTTATTGAATATTGTTAGTTAACGCCGGTATTTTGCCGTTGAAGGAGCTTACGGCGATGGCACGATTATCGGCGCGGTTGCGATCTTCCGGTGAAGGCGCCGAGCTTTGCACACCAATAATTTGCCACTGATTATGACTGTTAATCATTAACGGTGAACCGCTATCGCCCGGAAGGGTATCGCATTGGTGCGAGAGTACCGCCGTCTGTGACCATCCGGTGATTTTACAGCCTATATGTGCGAAGAGGTTATCGAGATTATCTGCAGGATAGCCCGCTTGCGTAACGTTATTGTCCACCGCGTTCAAGGCGGTCATTAATTGTTCTCTATCGCCACTAAAAATTGGAATGGGGGTGATAGCTGAGGGGGGATTATGCAAAATAACGACTGCGTAATCTGAGGGCGCGGCCTTCGCCGGGACTATCCAACCTTCGCCCGCCGCTTTCAATTTTCCGGCCAAACCGGGTGCGACTTTGGCATCAATATCGTGGATCTCGTAAACCCAGCCTTTTTTAGTGGTGACAAAACGTAATGCTACAGGGGGATCGAATTTACCAGGTGGCGCTAACAGGCAGTGTCCGGCGGTTAAGGCGACATGAGGGGAAATAAGGGTAGCTGTACAGAGATTACCACTTTCTGTTTCAAGTTGACCGATGGCATCCCAAGGATGGCTTTGCGGTTTATCAATCTCTACACGATGATCTTTGCCGAAAAAGAGTGTTTTAATCTGCGCTGGGCTGGGCGTGTCGTCATCTGCATAGGCCTGAAAGTGACAGCAGAACAGGGCAAAAAAACACAATCTTTTGAAGCGCATAATGTTCTCAACAGCAGCATAGAAAATTTTATAGCGACACTATAGACGTATCAACTAAGAAAAGGGAAGGTAATTGTCACTGAGTGGATGATGTTAGATAAAACAACCCGCAGCCATAATGCCGCAAACAATGACGCTCAGAAGTATAATTTCATAACGGTAGCGGCGCATCATCGACAGACCCCCGTGAAGAAACACCCGGCATAACCGGGTGTTTATCTCACTTTGACACTTGTAACGCTTAAGGCTCACTTATTTTTTAGTGACTTTCTTAGCGTGGTGTTTTTTAGCCGCTTGTGCTTTTTGCGCTGCAGCAGGTTTTGCTTTCTTCGCGTGGTGTTTTTTAGCCGCTTGTGCTTTTTGCGCTGCAGCAGGTTTTACTTTCTTAGTGTGATGCTTTTTAGCTGCTTGTGCTTTTTGCGCTGCAGCAGGTTTTACTTTCTTAGCGTGATGCTTTTTAGCCGCTTGAGCTTTTTGTTCTGCAGCAGGTTTTGCTTTCTTAGCGTGATGCTTTTTAGCCGCTTGAGCTTTTTGCTCTGCAGCAGGTTTTGCTTTCTTAGCATGATGCTTTTTAGCATGGTGCTTGGCAGGGGCTGCAGTCGTTGTCGTCTTAGCAGCAGAAGCTGCTGGGGTAGCTGTAGTGTCCGCAGCGAAAGCTGCTGAAGAGATACCCATAGCCGCGGCAACTACCAGTGCGAAAAGCTTTTTCATTTGAATTTCCTCAATATCACATTATCGGATAGCTCACTGCGGAGCTGGTAGAATCACTATATGAGGAATCCCGAAAACTGTCCGTTGGTGATTGGTATCGGTATGTAACGGTATGTACAACCCGACTACCTACCCAAATAACGGCGCTCCAAGTGCTGCCTAAACCATTTAGGATTCAGCGTTTCCCCCGTGGCCTGTTGCATTAGCGCGTCGACGGAGTATCGGCTGCCTTGACGCCAAATAGCGTGGTTAAGCCAGTCGAAAATAGGCTTCAAATCCCCGAGTGTGATGGCTTCGTCAATGCTCGGGAGTTGTTGCTGGAGGCTATTGAAAAGTTGCGCCGCATACATGGCACCTAGTGTGTAGGTAGGAAAATAGCCAAAGGAACCATCTGTCCAGTGAATATCCTGCATACAACCATTGCGATAATCACCCGCAGTACTTAAGCCAAGGTAACGCTGCATTGTGTCATTCCATAAATCAGGGATATCGCCGACCTCAACCTCACCATTGATCAGTGACCGTTCAATTTCATAACGCAGGATAACATGAGCTGGATAGCTGACCTCGTCTGCATCCACACGTATAAGGCCAGGACTCACGTGCTGGACTTGTTTCACTAAATCGTCAAGGGAAAGGTCAGTGGCGGCCGTTAAATGTTGACAAATGAGAGGGTGCAGACGTTGTAAAAACGCCTTACTACGCCCAAGTTGCATTTCTAAGAATAGACTCTGTGACTCATGAATAGCAGTGGAACGTGCTAGTCCAATAGGTTGGCCTGACCACTGTTTAGGCAGATTTTGTTCATAACGTGCATGGCCAGTTTCGTGAATTACCCCCATCAAGGCACTGAGAAATTCAGTGGTATCATAGCGCGTAGTGATGCGCACATCAGTCGATACTCCACCACAGAAAGGATGGGCGCTGATATCAAGACGACCATGTTCAAAATCAAAGTCCAGCAGTTGCATGACGGACTCAGCTAAGGCTTTTTGCTGTGAAATAGGATAGATACGCTGCGTTGGTAAGGCTGTGCGTGAGGGCTGTTTTGCGACAACTTGTTGGAGAAGATCAGGTAACCATCCGATCAACTCACCAAAAAGCGTATCGAGTCGTTGGCTAGTCATTCCCGGCTCGTAGAGATTAAGGAGTCCATCATAGGGCGAAACGCCAAGTGCTTGCGCCCGGAGTTGTGCCTCTTGGCGGGCGAGTTCGACGACAGGAACGAGGTTGCGCTGAAATCCTTGCCAGTCATTCTCAATGCGCTGCTGACGCCACGCTCGTTCGCAACGACTTCCCGCGAGGGCTTGAGCTTCCACCAGTTCGGTGGGTAATAAGGCAGCATCATTATAATGACGTGAGATTTCGTGAAGATTAGCTTGCTGAACGCTATCTAATGCCTCGTGTTGAGCCTGAGCGATCAACTCCGCCGTGCTGGCTTGCACGAGAATTTCATGATGCATCACACTGAGTTCGGCTAATGCTTCTCCTCGTGCATCACTACCGCCACTTGGCATCATGGTCTGCATATCCCATCCGGCAATAGCAGAGAGGTGATCGAGCCGGGCTAAGCGTTGAAAACGTTCAGTCAGAGCTTGGTAAGCTTTCATAAATTATCCTTGTGCGCAGCGGTAAGCAGTGAAGTATCGGGAGTAAATGAATTAAGGGGCCAACTAAAACGTAAACAGGCTCCCCCCAACGGACTACTTTCTGCCCGAATAGAGCCTTGAAAGGCTTGAGCAATGGAATGGACGATAGCTAAGCCTAAGCCACATCCCCCCGTTGCACGATCACGACTTGGGTCTAGACGGACAAAAGGCTCAAAGATCTTAGCCCGTTGCTCGGCGGGGATCCCCGGTCCATCATCTTCGACTTGTAAATAACCACATTGAGAGTCAAACCACAAACTGATCCGCAATCGTTGATCTGCATAACGTAAGGCATTATTCACCAGATTATCGAGGACACGCTCCATTAAACGATTGTCTGTGGTATGGCACGCGGCTTGTGGTGGTACATCCAGTTGGATCGTTTTATCCGCACGGATCACGCGTAAATCATCAACCCATTCAATCAGCCACTCACGTAGGTCAATCTGTTGTAAGGAGAGGGCGACTTGCGGCCGGTCGAGGCGAGCAAAGGTTAATAACTCTTGGATCAGCGCCTCGAGTTGTCCGATATCACGATTTAAGGCGGTCGATTCCGCCGGCGATAAGTTATCACTCATCGCTAAGCGATAGCGTAAACGCACTAACGGAGTACGCAATTCATGCGCAATCCCATCGATAAGCAATTTTTTACTGGCGACTAAGTCTTTAATATTATCGGCCATCTGATTGAAGGCGACTCCCAGTCGATAGAGACTGGATGTATTCTCGAATTGTGTTCGCGCATCTAAGTCACCCTCACCAAATCGTTGTGCCATCTTTTCTAATTTCAGCATTTCTTGCCAATGTGGACGCATCCAAATAAATACCGGCAAAGCCAATGACATGGCAATGAAGGTTAATAGCAGCAGATCAAGCATACGCATCTGATGGAGAAAAAAGAGATAGGGGATGGGACCGACAGATAAGACATAGTGGCTGCGAGGAATGTGCTGAATAAAGGTATACTGGTCGTCTAAGGCGACAATTTCACCGGCATGTAACCGGCGCATATCAGCCGCCGGTAATTGATAGTTGGTCAGTGGCTCAATATGAAGCTTAAAAGAGAGATTAAGGTCGAGGTTATCAACCGTACTGTTCCAATCTTTAGGGGGGATTTCTCGAAGTTCACTGCGCATTAGCGACAGCGAACTGGCCATAAGATCATTCATTGACTGTCGGCCCGCACGCTCTGCCGTCATCTTATAGACCAGGCCGACTAGCAACGTCATGACGATAAAGCAGACAAATAATAATAGGTAGAATTGAATGAATAATTTTTTCATTCTGAGTCGGCTTCCCACGCTTGCGGGGCAAACAGATACCCTTTATTACGGATCGTCTTGATGCGAAAAGGTTCAGTGGCGCTGTCGTAGAGTTTCTTACGTAAGCGCGAAATTGCCACGTCAATACTCCGGTCCATCCCGTCGTAACTGACCCCCCGCAATGTCTGGAGTAACACATCCCGGTTCAAAATCTGCCCCGCATGACTGGCGAGTTCCCATAATAGGTCAAAATCAGCGGTAGATAGGCCGATAATCTCGCTGTCTAACGTGACTTGGCGGTTCGCCATATCAATGGTGAGTTTGCCAAAAGTAATGACACGGCTTTGACGGGTCGCGCTCGGCCGTTCTTCGGAAGAGGTCGATGGCTGACTTTGACGCAGATGTAAACGCAACCTCGCCAGTAATACTGCAGGGGGGGTGGTTTTAAGGATATAGTCATTTGCGCCAATCTCTAGCGCTAAAATATGATTCATATCGCTGTCTAACGAGGTCAGTAATACGATTGGACCTTGCCATTGAGTGCGCAGATCGCGACAAAGAGACAGTCCATCTTTACCTGGCAACATTATATCGAGCAACACGAGGTCAGGTTTGGCGGCTAAAATCGTCGCTTCTGCGCGGTCACCTCGTGTTTCAATGATCACTTCAATATCATGTTTTTTTAAGTAGGCAGAAATTAATTCGCCGATCTCAATTTCATCTTCAACGTAAACTATTTTATTCATTTTTAACAAAATTCTTTTTTATTTAACAATAAAACAACGTTACTGGAAATTATAGCTACGTTATCACGAAAAAGGCATCTCTTGCTGGTATAATAACGTAATTATATGCGACTATAAGCGCCGCTGAGATATGGTAAAACTGACGAACACTGGGGGATGATGTGCCAACGCCATCGACATCAACAATCAAAAATAATGACTCTATTTCATTTAATTACAGTAGCTTGCTTTTAGCTTCATGTAAGAAGAAATGGCGATTCGTTGATGCGATCTACGGAGTTCTCCCTATCTTTGGCGTAGTGACTCGTAAATCAGCACATAATAAACTGGAAACGGTTGAATATTTCAAAGAATTGGCATTACAAATTATTTCGACTCAAGTCAGCGACGAAATGAATATTGCCCGATTATTAGTTCTTGCCGAACAACAAAATATTAAACATTTTACCATTCAATTACCTTATTCGCTGTCAGACCATCAAATCGCACTTATTCATACGGAGTATCGAAAATCAGTTTCTCTGCATCAAGAAAATGATTTTCTGCATGTTCGCTTTGAGTTCCGCTGAGGGATCAAAGGCCATCCTCGCATGGACAGCCTTAAGCCACTATAACTTACTCAGACTGATTGCCACACCACTAAAGATTATCGCGAAGATTATCACTTTATCTACCGTCCGCAGTTGATAGTGTTGGCGATGTTGCCATCCCGCATAGAGAAAAACTAACAGGCCAGGCGCGTAAAGGGTGAGCGACATCATGAGATGTTCGAGGCCTGACGCGTAGAGTAACCAAATCCCATATAATGTCGCACCAATACCGATTAGCAGTGGTCGATAGCTGCGCATTTGATAACTGATTTTAGCTAAGAACAATCCAACCAACAGATAAGGGACCAGCACCATCTCTGACGCGATGATCAATAACGTACTGTAATCAAGATGAAAGAAAGCTATCGCGATTAAACAGAGTTGAACGCTAATATTGGTCATCCACAGACTGCCAATCGGGGCATCTGCTTGGTTCTGTCTCGCGATGACTTTGGGGAATGCACCGCGTTTGGCCGCGATAAAAGGGATTTCTGCGGCCATAATGGTCCAGCTTAGGTAAGCACCAGAGACCGAGAGAATAATCCCCCCCACGATAATCCAATACCCATAAGGGCCGATCATTGCTACCAGTAACCCGCCCATAGACGGATTTTTCATGGTGGCGAGGGTCTCTCGTGGAATAATCCCGAGTGACAGTATCGTCACCAATAAATAGACAATCAGCGCTGAAATTACGGCGAAAAGTGTTGCCTTACCGATATCATTCTTATTTTTCGCACGCCCGGAGACCACCACAGCGCCTTCTACACCAATGAAGACCCACAGTGTAATGAGCATCGTCTGCTTAACCTGTGACCATACCGGTAGATGTAATTGACTCCCTGAAAAATCAAATGAGAATTGGCGATAGTCGAAATGCATTATCCCGACGACAATAAAGAGGACTAAGGGCACTAGCTTACCGAGGGTAGCAAGCAGGTTTATGCTCGCCGCGGTTTGGACGCCGCGAGTAATAAGTGCGTGAATAATCCATAATAATATTGAGGCCCCTAACATCGATTGCCAGGTGTTGCCGTCTCCGAACACTACGTGTCCGGGGGAGTCAGTGAAGAAACTGAGTGCAGAGAAAACCACGACTAAATACGACACGTTAGCGATCACTGCACAGAGCCAATAGCCCCAAGCAGAGAGGAAACCAATCGTTTTACCGAAGCCATCTTCGGCATAGGTGAAAATCCCGCCATCTAAATCGGGTCGCAAGCGCGAGAGATAAAGCATGGCTGTCGCCAAAAAAAGGATTCCGATACCGGTGATTGACCACCCGATCACTAAGGCTTCAGAACCCGAGACGGCGGCCATATTTTGAGGGAGGCTGAATACACCCGCGCCGAGCATGGAGCTGAGGACTAACGCGGTGAGTGCACCCACACCTATTTTCTTACCGGTCATAAACACCTACTAACTTGCTAAAAAGTCTCGATAAGCCTACTAAAGCAGCAGGTGATGCTAAGAAAAGAAAGCATCACAACATATTTTATGGATCGAGTTAGGGCGCTGATTCTACGAATTGAAGGGTAAGAATGCAATGAGTATAAATGCGAAAAAATGATTATTTATGCACTAGGTAATGAAAAAAAGCACCCTCAGGTGCTTAAGTCGTTATTTGAACAGTTCTGCGGTCACGGTAAGGTTACCGCCACTTTGGTTCTGCCACTGGCGGGTAATATGGTAATACTTCGCGCCTTTATCTGCCGCTCGGCGGGCAATAGCGGTCGACATCTCAGTTGGATTACCGAAATGTGCGGTAAGGGTTACCGTATCGAAAGGGGTCATCTGTGCAGCCGTGATATCGTTCACCTCTTGGATCTTCCCGCCTTGTGGGAGTGAAACGGTATAACGCTTATTGGTCGACGTTCGGGTTTCATAAAAACGCCCAACACTTTCACTGACGGAATTTGAAGAGGCTACGCCTGGAATTTCCACTTTCTTGGCCGCTGCGCCCCCTGCAGCGAGTGCAGCTTTACCGGCTTGAGAGTCGGCTGGAATCGCATCAGGACTTTGTACGACGCGTTGCGGGGCATCGGCTTTATACACATAAGCCGTGACATACTGGTTACCGCCATTGTTCGCAGCAATTTGACGGATAATAAAGAAGGCATCGGCATCCTTCGCTTTTGCCGCACGGGAGATCGCATATTCGACCTGCGGTTGGCTAGGATAAAAGCCTCTAATGCTTACGGTATCGTAAGGCTCTAGACGATAGGCTTCGGCTTTAGGCAACTCTTTAATACCATTAATATAGCGGTATTGAGGATCTTTAGGAGCAGGGGCGGCATCGGGTAGGTAAAGGTCTGCAGTGATCCGCCAGTTCCCCCCATTACTGTTACTGTCGTGTACTGACACAACATAAAATCCGGCTGCACCCGCATCGTCTGCACGTTTCGAGACGGCATTACTCACGTCAAGCAACGAATTAAAGCGGCCTGAGAAATTAATTCTTTTATAGGGTGCCAGAGATGCGGCTTTTTTAGGGCTAAGTTCTTGGGCGGCAAAGGCAGTAGACAGCCCTAGCGAAATAAGCGCTGTAGCGAAAACTGTAGCAGTAAATTTCATAAAACGTCCTTCAGCTTGCACAGAAAAGAAAATTTATTGTTAATTGTTGAAAGCTGATTATTACATGGAAAAGATAAGCTGTCTTAGTCAATTGTTTGACAAATGTCTATAAAAGAGGGGGAGATGGGCAGAGTCGCCTTAATCTTGACGACTCTTCATAGGCAATAGGTTATTCAGGTAAAAGATCAGGGCGCATCACCAACAGATCACAGCGCAGATGGTCGATGACTTGCTCAGCTGTATTGCCCAAGAAAGCGGCCGAAAACCCGGTACGGCCAAATGTCCCTAGTACGACTACACCGGCATTGAGTTGTGCAGCAATTTCAGGGATTACTTCTTCAGGTTCGCCTTGTTCGACATAAGTATGCGCGCTATCAATGGAGAAGGGCTGACGTAGCGCTTTCATAGCCAGTAAATGTTGACCTCTAACTGCATCACTGTAACGTTGTGCATCGAAATCAGGAAGCTCAATGGCAAGATTTACCGGCGTGATGGGATAAGCCCCAACAAGTCGAACCGCAGTTTGGTTTACTTGGGAGGCTAAAGCCTGCGTTTCACGGACCAGTTTTCGATTAAGGTCATCATGCTGTTGGTCGTCGCTGGCCAAATTCACGGCCACAACTGCGGTAGCGTCTTCCGGCCAGGGCTGGTCTTTGACCATCCACACCGGGCAAGGGCTTTTACGTAATATTTGCCAATCTGTGGGAGTGAATATGACGGATTCCAATCGATCGTATTGATGCGCCATTTTTAACACGAGGTCATAATCCCCCGTTTCAATCTCTTGGAGGATGGCATCTTGTTGACGATTGTGCCAAACCACCTTCAGTGCAATATCGACCCCAGACTCGAGATAGACGCGTGCTTGATACTTAAGCCATTCTGTACGTTGCTGGATCATCTCTTGACGCATACTCTCTCTTTCTTCCGTCGCAAGCGCCGTCGTCAGTTCATAGGAGAGGTCATAAATGGCTAAAAATGCGGTAATTTTGCCACCCAGTCGATGATTAAGATACACCGCACGACGAAGAGCGGGTTGGTCATCCTGATCTGGGTCAATGGCCACGAGAATATTTTGATAATGCGTCATATGACAACCCCTCAGTGCATGTAGTTACCTAAGGATAGTCCGGATTTATTGAAAAGGAGGTAAAAAACCGGAACATCATTATTGAGTAACATAGCGTATCCGGTTTCGCTTATCTAGGGTATCTTTACGCGCATTTTTGTGCATGGCCTGCCAGAGCATTCAGCATATCGTGGTTTTCAATAGTAATGTACTTGCCTTTCACAGATAGCATCCCGCTTTTTTGGAAACGACCCAATAACCGACTAATTGTTTCTACGGTGAGTCCCAAATAATTTCCAATATCTCCACGGGTCATTGTCAGTCGGAATTCACGTTGAGAAAACCCCCGTTGACCAAAACGTTGCGAAAGATTCCAAATAAAAGCGGCTAAACGTTCCTCTGCATTCTTTTTAGAAAGTAGCAGGATCATCTCTTGGTCAGCTTTGATTTCGCCACTCATAAGTCGCATGATTTGATGACGAAGAGCAGGCATTTTTCCAGCCAAATCATCCAGTGTATCGAAGGGGATCTCACAAACCATAGAGGTTTCGAGCGCTTGAGCGAAAGAAGGGTGGTGACCTGACGTGATGGCGTCAAAGCCAATGACATCACCCGCAAGATGGAAACCAGTAATTTGCTCATCCCCTTGCTCGGTGATGGTATAGCTTTTTAACGTCCCTGAACGCAGCGCATAGAGGGATTTTAATTCATCGCCAGCTTTGAACAATGATTGCGATTTCTGAATCGGTTTCTTGCGCTCAATAATATTATCGAGCTGATTAAGCTCATGGTTGTTAAGGGTAAAAGGGATACAAAGTTGGTTAATGCTGCAATCCTGGCAATGAATTGAACTGCCATTAACTGGGACGCGTTTGATTAATCTTTTTTCACTCAGCATGATGAATACTCCACATTATTGTCTGGAGATACTCTAACATTTTTCGCGAAGAAAAAAAGGTCTTATCCGCGATCAATTTATCGTTGTTTTTTCACAAAAAAAACTGACATTACTTTTGTTTAAAATCAATAATATAAGCTAATAATAGAAATTATTAAGATTTATACTTTACAAAATAATACATTAGTTACATTGAACTTATAAATGTAATTAATATTAGCAATCTAACGATATGTCGACGAAAAAATGCTTGAAAGCGTCGCTTATCGTGCATTTTATAATCATATTAGTTAGCCTTAGTTATATCTTATTCTTTTTGGTTATTTAATAGTTTTCTATAATCTATGTTTATTCCTAACTATCTAATTTAAATAGATAAAAGATATTTTCCATTCATAAAAAAGTGTTTTCGTTTAAGGTTTGAGATTGTTCTCTGATCGCGGTCTTCAATCTCTCGACAGTAGTATTGAATAAGGCATCAGTAGGCGTGATGATACCGACCGCCTCACCGGGATCGGTGAAAACTAACGGCAGCGGGGAAAGGGCCTGATGCAATAAGTCCTCCCGTACGGCACCAGATGGAACGAACCAGACATAATTGTAGTGGAGAGCTAATTGACGAGCGAGAGAGGTGGAAGACGTTTCGATACGTGTCTCTGGTAATCTGCACGCTTGACTCTCTAAGATCCGTTGAGCAATACGCCAAGGCGCTGTACCTTCAGGAGAAATTACCACCGGCCAGTTCATTGCAGCGGCGAGACTCACATTCCCCTTTAACAGGGGATGAGCAGGATTCACCACTAGCTTGACTTTTTCAGTAAACAGTAGTTCATACTCAAGTCCATCCATAAATTTTTTTTCGGCAAGGCGACCGATACCAAGGTCATATTCGCGCGCACGGAGTGCGGCGAGTAGAACGTTATTATGCAGTGTCGAGACTTGGAGCTGAACGTTGGGATTACGATGATGAAACGCATCGATAATCCTCGGTAAAATTCCCATAGCTACCGTCGTTAACGCGGCTAAGCGGATAACTTGAACGGGGGAGGTTTCCAGTGCAAACAAACTATCCGTGGCATGTTGCAAGGTATTGAGAATTTGTAAAGCATGAGGAAGTAACTGCTGAGCTTCATGGGTGAGTATCACCCCTTGCCCTTGCCGAATGATGATGTCATAGCCACAGAGCTGCTTTAATTCTGCAAGGGTTTTTGATAAAGCAGGCTGGCTGATGGACAGCGTTTTCGCTGCAGCACTGATCGATTTCTGTTGAGCGACCGCTGCCAGCGCGTGAAAATGCCTGAGACGGATTTTTTGATTGAAGCGTTGAATATCCACCAGCCTATCCTGTGTTACAAATTTGTATTTAATCGGTAGGCATAATGTTATGTCAGAAAAAAACCCGCCTGTAAATGCGGGTTTTAGGGTTGCCCTATAGCGCTAACTTATTGGTTAGAGCGCAAGCTTGGGTAGCGTTTTAGACTCCATGCACACCAGAGCAAACTGACCAAGCCGAATATTGCACCGGCGTAACCAATCACTGACAGCCCCAGTGCATTGCTAATTTGTCCCCCTAACAGCGCCCCTGCACCAATACCGATGTTATAAATACCGGACATCAGTGACATGGCGACATCTGTTGCATCGGGTGCGAGCGATAGCACCCTGATTTGTAGAGCCAAATTAATCATCATCATCGCGATCCCCCATACCACACAGAGCGCAATAGTTTCGATGTTGTGACCTGCGGTGACATAGAGGAGCGCCATACATAAGGTGATGAGGAAAATCGCACCAAGCAGAAGCCCTGAGGGGAATTTCTTTCCTAATGCGCTGAATAGTGTGCTACCAAAAATTCCCGCACCACCGAAGAGTAACAGGAGTAGGGTAGTAAAGTTGGCGCTCTGTAAAGCCACCGCTTGGATAAACGGCTCAATATAGCTGTAGGCTGTATAATGTGCAGTCACCACGATGGTTACCAGCAAATAGAGGCAGACCAGCGGTGGGCGACGAAAGAGTTCAGGCACGCTCTTCAACGACCCAGTGTGTTCACTGTGAAGTTTAGGTAGCAGACGGGCAAGCATGATCATCAATATGAATGATGAGACGCCAATTAAGCCAAAGGTCGCACGCCACCCAAGATATTGGCCAATGATCCGTCCAATAGGAACCCCTAATACCATGGCAAGGGCGGTACCCGTTGCTAACATACTGAGTGCTTGCGTTCGCTTACCCATCGGGGCAATGCGGATCACCAACGAGGCGTTAATCGACCAGAAAATCGCATGGGTAATCGCAATGCCGATACGAGAAGCAATTAGGGCATTAAAATCCCAAGCGAACGCCGACAAAACATGGCTGATGGCGAACAGAATAAGTAATACCACCAACAAAAAGCGTCGTTCAATATTACGCGTAACCAACATCAGCGGTAAAGAGAGCAGAGCTACACACCATGCGTAGATAGTCAACATAATCCCGACATCGGCCGTCTTCATCTGGTAAGACGTGGCGATGTCTGAGAGTAAGCCAACCGGCACAAACTCCGTAGTATTGAAGATAAAAGCCGAGATCGCCAGCAAGAGTACTCGCAGCCATGCCACTTTACGCGGGACGGGAGGAATATCCTCTTGAGGGGAGGAAGTCATTGAAGGTTCTACAATCATAGAATTCTTATTTGCCCAAAATTAACGTGATATAGATCACAATATAGTGTCAAGGATGCAGATTCAACATCTACTGTAATCAGTATAATCAATATGTCAGCAGGCGCCATCTTTGACCCTCCCACTACGATAGTGACTCGCGGCAATAAGCAAGGGATTTTAATCTTTTTACGTCCCTATTTTGGGCAATAAAAGGCGACTCTCTCCCTTGCCCATGTCTCAATCCTCAATATTCGCTGAGGTGTTAATCCACATAAACTTTGCGTTAACGCAATTCTCGCTTAAGAAGAACTAATTAGACTAACGCTCTCTCGATTGGCATTTAGGGAAATACATCATAGTGAATAAAGTTTTTATTACGGGGACTGATACTGCCGTAGGAAAGACCGTGGTCTCACTCGCATTATTACAAATGCTCCGACAACAGGATATCGTCTGCGCCGGCTATAAGCCGTTATCGCAAAATGCCCAGCTGACTGAACAGGGTTTACAGTGTGTCGATGCGCAATTACTCCAGCAAGCTTCAACCATCGCCCTGGATTATGACAGGGTTAATCCCTATCCTTTTACGGGAAGTGAGGTCAGCACTGGGGCCATTACCACGGTTAACGAACGACAACTTACCACAGGGATGTCGTTTATTGAGGGGCAGGTCGAGCGGTTAGTTATTGAAGGCACTGGCGGGTGGCATAGCCGAATTAATACTCAGAATCCATTATCTGATTGGGTGATTAAACAAAAAATCCCCGTTATTTTAGTGGTAGGAATAAAATTGGGCTGTATTAACCATGCCATTTTGACGGCAGAATCCATTTTACAGCAGGGTGGGGAGGTAGTGGGGTGGGTAGCGAACCGCATCAATCCCGGTTTAGAAGAGTATCAACAACTCATTACCTTACTCACACAGCACATCGCCGCGCCTAAAATTGGGGAAATCCCCTATATTCCTCATGCCCACCAAAAAGATCTTGCAGCCTATTTTACTACACAGCCGCTGGCCAACTTTTTTACTCGTTAAAAAAAACAGGGCATTACGCCCTGTTAAGATATGATTAAGGTGAAACCGTTGAGGAAGCCGTACCGGAATTATCATCGCCGGTACGCTTGTAGACAATTTTCTGCTGATCGTTCTCACAATGTCCAACGACTAATCCGCCTTGTTGTTCAGCTTGGTCATTAGGAACAACGTCTAATGAAAAGGCCGACTCCGCGACACCGTTTTGGATTATTTTCTGCTGAATGTCCGCTTTTACTGACTCGCATGACGCATAGGATAGCGTTGGGGCCAGCACCATCACCGTCAATAATGTTAAGCCTAATTTTTTCATGACCTCTTCCTTAGATTAAGGTTGAACGGGGCGTCCGGTTTGGCGATCAAGACAACGTAGCGTTGTCGGTTCCCAATAAGCATTGAGGTTAAGACTTTGCTGACAGGCTTCTTTCGTATCGATGGCGCGATCGAGGCGATTGAAGTCCTTTTCGTTGCGCGTATTCATTTTCTTACGGAGTGAACGGGTGTCGTCCCACTGTTCTTTATGCTCGCGAGAAAGCTCATTACTATAGTTGGTGTGGCCATTGTCAATGATAAGGTGCTCTGTCTGAGCCAGCGCCGACGGAGCCACTGAGCCTAAGCAGCTTAGTAGTAACGCTGCGGGTAACATCCTGGTTGCAATCTTCATTGGTTTTACCTTACAGTTAATACGATAACGCTTACCCAATAAGTTTAGCACAATCGCGTCCATTTAAGACGGTGATCGCTTAAGATTTGTCGACACGTAAACCCGCATACGATTGACTTACTGGCATCATTTCAAGGGTATTAATATTGACATGTGCGGGTAGGGTGGCGACCCAATAGACAGCCTCTGTCACATCTTCGGGCGTCAGTGCTTGCGTACCTTGATAAACATTGGCCGCTTTATCGTTATCACCCTTAAAGCGAATAGTTGAAAATTCTGTCCCGCCAACCAATCCTGGCTCGATATTGGTGACACGAACGGCTGTGCCATGCAGGTCGGTCCGCAAATTCAAGCTAAATTGTCGAACGAATGCCTTCGTCGCACCGTATACGTTTCCGCCTTCATAAGGCCAGTTTCCTGCAGTCGAACCAATATTGATGATATGGCCTTTATTACGTTTCACCATGGCAGGCAATACGGCACGAGAGACATACATTACCCCTTTGGTATTGGTATCAACCATGGTTTCCCAATCTTTCGGGTCAGCCTCTTGTGCATGGCCCAGACCCAGCGCTAGGCCAGCATTATTCACGACAACATCTATTTCTTGCCAGGCATTAGGCAGTGACGAAAGTTGCTGCGCTATCGCACTATAATCTCTCACATCAAGTACGAGAGGGTAAAAGTCATCACCCAACTGGTTTTTTAGGGCTTGCAAACGCTCTTCTCGACGCCCAGTACCAATCACTTTGTGGCCCTGTTTGATGAAATGTTTAGTAATCGCTTCACCAAAACCTGATGTGACACCTGTAACTAAAATAATCATGCGTGCTTCCTAAATGAATGAGTGATGAACTTACCATAGCATCCCTTTTCTAAGGCCGCTCTATTTTTGCTTTACAAAATATGGCGATATCGCCAAGGTGATTGGGGCGCTTCCAGGTAGTGGAATTGGCATATGCCTTGCACGACACCGTTTAATTTTAAGAAGGAATTTTCATGCGTTATGCAATCAGAGCGTCTTTTTTCGATTTTACGTCTCGCTTAGACGATGTGACCTTCGCCAGTCAGCATGCTCGCTATATTGAAGACGGGCTGCTACTGATTAATCAAGGAAAAATCGATGCATTGTTCGAGTGGGAAAATCGTGACCAATCCCCTAAGTGGCATGACTACACCTTTTATGATTTGCGCGGTAAGCTCATCATGCCAGGATTCGTTGATACGCATATCCATTTTCCGCAGATTGGTATGGTGGGTTCATGGGGGGAGCAACTGTTAGAGTGGTTAGAAGAGTATACCTTTCCTGCGGAGAGTGAATATCAGGATACAGCTTTTGCCGAACAGATGGCGTCAACATTCCTCGATCAGTGTTTAGAAAACGGCACCACTTCAGCCTTGATCTTTGGGTCGGTGCATCATGGGGCGACGGAGGCGTTATTTGCAGCCGCGGACCAACGAGAAATGCGCATCATCGCGGGCAAGGTCATGATGGATCGTTTCGTGCCAGAAGCCTTGTGTGAGGAGGTATCGGACAGTTATCAGCAAACCAAACAGTTAATCGAGCGCTGGCATAACAAAGGTCGCCTTCATTATGCATTAACCCCAAGGTTTGCACCAACCTCGACACCGGCACTACTGAGTGCGGTCAGTCAGCTGAAACGTGAATACCCAGACGTATGGATACAAACGCATCTCAGTGAAAACCCACAAGAGATTGCCTGGGTTAACGAATTGTTTCCCGAACATCACAATTACCTCGCGGTTTACCACCATTATGCGTTAACCGGCCCCAAAAGTGTGTTTGCGCATTGTCTCCATCTGGAGGAGTCTGAATGGCAATGCTTGGCAGAAACCGGGTCGTCTATCAGCTTTTGTCCCACCTCTAATCTATTCTTAGGTAGCGGTCTATTTAATTTACGCAAGGCGCATCAGCACAAGGTTAACATAGGGATGGGTACCGATATCGGTGCAGGGACCAGTTTCTCGATATTACGTACCTTGTCTGAGGCTTATAAGGTTCAGCAATTACAGCACTATTCCTTGACGGTAGCGGAAGCCTATTATCATGCTACCTTAGGGGGAGCAGTCTCTCTGTCGTTGGATGACAAAATTGGCAGCTTTATGCCCGGCAAAGAGGCCGACTTTATCGTTATCGATTTCGCCGTGACGCCTTTACAGACGCTACGACAATCACGGTGTCGCGATATTTGGGAGCGACTGTTTGTATTGATGACCCTGGGGGATGAGCGAAATATCCGTCAAACCTGGGTAAATGGGCGCTGTGCCTTCCAGCGCCACGAGATGCACGCTTAGCCTAAGGGGCCACCTTCAATCGTTTCGCATAGCCCGGCGAGAATACGTTCGCCGGTCTCCGAGCGTAGTTCCTGGTACCAGGCCTCCGTCTGTTGCGGATTGACGGCATGGGTCACTTCACAACGCTTACGAGCTTTGAGGACTAAATCTCTTGTGCGTACCGTTCGGCGTTGCTGATAACGCTGCAAGCTGTCCTCAATACCCAGTGAGTGACTGGCTAGGATCTCGGCTAACACTACGGCATCCTCGATAGCCGCGCAGCCTCCTTGGCCGATATCTGGAGTCGTACTGTGCGCGGCATCCCCAAGAAGCGCGACGCGACCTTTTACAAACTGATCAAAAGGGTCGATATCGTGGATTTCGACACGATTGGTGGTTGAAACGTCGAGGGTATCGATCAAGGTCTGTACCGCCGGGCACCAACCCGCAAAGTAATTTTTGAGATCTGCTTTTAAGGTTTCTCTGTTTTCAGCTAATCCTAAAGGTAAAGGGACATCGAAAAAGAAGTAAAAACGTTGTTCACTGACCGGCATAAGTGACACGCGTTTGCCTTCACCAACATAGGTTGTCCACTGCGACGCGGGCGCGATCGCTTCATCTACCGCGACTAACCCATTCCAGTTCACATACCCGGCATAGCGTCTCGGAGCCGCTTTCTCTAACACGTAGGGACGCGCAACCGAGTGAGTGCCATCGGCGGCGATAAGAAAATCCCCTTGAGCCTGTGAGCCATCTTCGAAGGTGACTGTGACGCCTTCACTATTTTGATCGATGGCCACAAGTCGCATACCAAACTGAATCCGGCTTTTACCATAGTGGTCAATAAGCATGTTTTGTAATTCGGCTCGTACCACTGGGTAAGGTTTTTCCCCTACACGCTGGACTAAAGGAGCCATACTAAATTGTGTGAGGGGGGAAGCGTTACGATAATCAAAGTACGCCATGGTGCGCATATCGCCACCAATCGCTTTAATTTTTTCACCCATGCCGAGTGCATTCAGACACTTCACCCCATTTGGCCAGATAGAGATGGCTGCGCCGACCGGTTTCATCTCTTTTACCGCTTCGAATACTTGAGTCGAAAACCCTTTTTTCTCAAGGGCTATTGCACTCGACATCCCACCAATACCCGCCCCAATGACAATTGCTTTCATAGTAAACTCCTTGCTAACAGATACTCAGTCTTTGCAACTTTTGTACCAAGAGTGATATTGACGTTTCATTGGTTTCAGCGGTAAATGATTCACTCACGTCGCATCGGGTGAGTGATATGCTTGCACCATAAAGGGACATTGCACTATTGTAGGGACAACACTTAAGGAGACTGATTATGAAAAGAATAAAGTTGGCAGGATGGGTATTGACCGGATTGAGTGGACTCACTGCGATGTCAGTCAGTGCCAGTGAGCCATTGAAGGCTTATCCGGCCACACTACCGGGGTTACACCGTCACGTTATTCAACTCCCAGTATTAACCAACGAAGATGATCAACAAGTTGAATTGCTCATAGGAAAAGAAGAGCAGGTAGACTGTAATGCGACATCGCTTATGGGGACCCTGACGTCTGAAACGGTGCAGGGTTGGGGGTATGACTATTATCAGGTGGACATAAAGCCAGGGCGAATTTCTACCAAGATGGCCTGTATCAATCAAAGACTGCAGAAAAAATTTATCACGTTACCGTTGAACACCTCGCAACGCTTCATCCGCTACAATAGTAAGCTGCCGATTGTGGTCTATGCTCCGCAAGATATAGAGGTTAAGTATCGCGTTTGGCAAGCTAACCCAAAGGTTATGAACGCGGAACAGAAGTAGTGAAGAAGAAGCGCCCTCTGTGAGGGCGCTTTACGCTGATTAATGCGAGGATAAAATAGTGCTCACTTGTGACGCTGTCACTTTATCGTGTTTGCCAGCAAAACGTCCACGCACATAGTTAGTCAACTCTGCTAGCTGTTGATCATCAAGAGTATGATGATAGCCAGGCATTGACCAAGAGAACTGTCCCAAGGTTTGAGGCGTTTTTGCGCCATCAGCAATAACGCGAATTAAACTTGCGGGATTGTCCGCTGTGACTAGCAGGTTATGGTGCAATGACGGAATGACATTAGGCGTACCTTGCCCCTCTTTGCCATGACAGGTAGAGCAATACCGTAGATAGTTTTTATCTGGGTCGGTCATTGAAACCTGTAGTGCTAGAGTTTGCTGATTGCTCTCAATCCGTATCGAGTGTAAATACAGACCGATTGCCTGGGCATCACTGTCGGTTAAATACTGGGTACTGTGTGTGATCACTGAAGACATCGGTCCAGTCACTGCGCTGGTGGCATTATGGCCCGACTTCAGGATTAGGGCGGTCTGTGCGGCGTCGTAAGGGAGTTGACGCAGAGAAGGGGCGTACCATCCTTCGATTTCAGCACCGGAAAGGTAGCTTTTACTCGCGGCCGTTAACCCTTTCTCCTGCATCATCCACCCACGCGGGGTGTGACAAGCACCGCAGTGTCCCGGCCCTTCCACTAACCAGGCCCCACGCTTAAGCGGATCGCTCTGCTCGCTTGAAGGACTACTGTCTACTGGATGAGGCGCGTTAATAGCGTTCCAAATGCGCAATGGCCAGCGTGCGGCGAGATACCAAGGAATGTCATTATCGCGGTTAGGCTGATCGACGGCCTTCACGCCCTGCATAAAATAAGTATAAAGGGGGTGAATATCCTGATCACTTAACTTTGCATAAGCGTTATAAGGCATGGCGGGATAGAGGCGTTGACCATTTTTCGCCACCCCCTCACGCACTGCACGAGAAAATTGAGCTTCGCTGTAATCGCCGATGCCATGTTGCTTATCTGGGCTGATATTAGTGGAATAGAGTGTGCCAATAGGTAATTCAAATTTTACACCACCAGCATAAGGTTTCGCACTGTCTTGAGTATGACATGCCATACAATCGGCTGCTCGTGCCAGATATTCCCCTTGGGAAATGAGATCACTATTCGGAGACGCATAACTCTGCAGAGAAACAAGAAATAAGCCCGCTAATCCTAATTGACGTTTCATGATGTTGCTCCTTGAGGCGCGGATAACTCATTCACTGCTCTCCAGGCTTGGTCAATGGCAGCATGAGCGTAAGGGCTCCAATCGGAATCCGAATTAGCGATGACCACATGACCGAATGGCTGACGGGCAGCCTTGATGGTTTTCTCTGCTTCTTCTTCATCATCGTATAAGGTGTTAACGATGTAAGAATAGCCATGTGCCCAACGATTGACGGTAATGCCCAAAATATCCTGTTGGTGATCAAACCCAGCCTCACCGAGCATTCCTTGAAGCTGTTCACGGATCATCGTCTCAAAGGTACTGAAGGGGGTACCGAGTAACCACGCCCGGCCTTTACGCGACTGTTCGCGGTTAGATAAGCCACTTCCCGGCAGTGTGGGAACATGCACCATATGCAGACAAATTGGCTTATTCGGATCACGGGGATGGCGGTACTCACCCATATCGACTGGGAAGTCGAGTTTTACCATACTAAACGGCGCGGCGGGGGAATACACATCGTGGACCCCCAATTTCTGAAACGCGCGCCATTGGCGGATGACCACATTACAATAGACTAATGGGGCTTTGACATTTTGATGCAGGGCTGTCTTTTGTGCCTCCGGTAATTCCGGCATCAACCAAGGAATAATCATGTTATAACACGCCATGACCACTTTATTAGCGGAGACCTTATGCAGTTCGCCTTGCTCGAAATAGCTGACTTCTGCAAGGTTATCCTGATTGGTCACGTTCACGACTGTACTATTAAGGCGTAACCGCACGGGATGATCGTTGCGATCGAGTTGCGAGTAATCAAATTCCGCTGTCACACAATCATGCATGGTATCGCCGGGCGCGACACTCGGTATTAAGCGGCGTACCATCATCCGTGCGAGACCGGCATTGCCGTCAGGGAAGTGGTAAATATAGGGGTCAGTCAATTCAGCTTGGTCTTCGGGATCGAGTGCGGGGAGTCCCATGGCTTCAAAACCCGGTAGACCACAGAGTTGAGCATCATTACAGGCTGTCGCATCAATCCCAACCGCTTGGAAGTCATTGGTCATTTGTTGGAAATAGGCAATCGCGGTTTGAGATAGGCCGACCTTATCTTTCAGAAAGGTTAAATAACTGTTTTTAGCTAACCAATCTACCTTTTGCTGAGTATCCATACCCGCTAGATAATCTTTAGAGAGGGTATGCAATAGAATCAGTGCTTGGCGATCTTCCGATGAGAGCGGGAAATCATTAATGTAATCGGTAATAGGGCGGCCATTACGACGATTGGGGGGAATATCATCAGCGACTACGCCATCCGGATCGCCACTGACCCGCTTATCTTCACCAAAGTGGGCTTTGTCGAAATAGACCCCACGGCTAAGGTTAAGGTCCGGATAAAAGTTAACGTCAAAATCCTTCGCCATCTGCTGGATATCAACATTCAGTGATTTCAGTAGCGACAAGACGACCGGGCTATAAATATGGGTAGGGGATTGGAATGATTCGCTGCCGCCATAGCCAATGATAGTGCCCTCAGGGGTAGAAAACTCATTACGCTTCGCATGGCCGCCAAAATCGTCGTGGTTATCCAGTAGCAAGATACGCTGGTCTTTCCCCATCTTCTGTTGCCAAAATAGCGCACTGGCCAGACCGCTTAATCCTGCCCCCACAATCAGGAGATCATAGTGTTCTTTCGACGACAATTTTTTAACCGCCGGGATCAGCCCTTCGCGGCCAATTTTATGCGCCATTTCAAAGGATCCCGGATGGTTACCTCGCATTCCCATCAATGCTGGTGGGTAATAGCGGTTATTTTCTGCGGTCATCGCTGCATAAGTGAGTTTAAAGGGTGTTAGACCGGCAGCTAAAGTGATAGCCGTGCCATTTAAAAAATCACGCCGAGTAATAGGCATGTCATTCTCCATTGCTTCTTATTGTAATCGAGTTATTCTGCCGCCAAAGGTACCGATTTTTGCTCTTTTCTTCCATGCTAGTCGATAGTAAACGTGATGCTTAATGCAATTACCCAATATAGAGGTAAGTTTTAAGGTTTTCTGTTCACAGATGCAGCGTTGATAACACGCCGATGAGGTGTGAAGGGCACGTTATCGCCTCCATCGTTCGTTCGAAAATGTTACCCTCAGGGACTTAATGGGTCACTACCAATGACCTATAGCGACACCTGAATGAGGGGTAAACCATGACACGTAAAGTTGCACTGATTACTGGCGGAAGCCGCGGGATTGGCGCAGCCATCGCTCGCCAATTAGCCGAACAAGGATTCGATATTGCCATCTCCTTCGCGCGTAATAAGGCCAAAGCCGATGAAGTCGCGGAGCAAATCACTGCGCTAGGTCGTAAAGTTGCACTAATTCAAGCAGACGGTTCAACGGTTGAAGGCAACCAATTGGTGATCAGGGAGACGGTGAAACAGTTAGGCCGCCTGGATGCCTTGGTATGTAATGCAGGGATCGGCAATCATAAACCTATTACTGAAGTGACCAGCGAGGATATTGACGCGGTGATTAACCTCAATTTACGCGGAATGATGATTGAAACCAGCGAGGCGGTAAAAGTGATGGGTGAGGGCGGCCGTATTGTATTAATGGGCTCAGCTTTCGCAGGACGTGTACCCTTCGGCGGTCTCTCCGTCTACGCGGCGACCAAAGCCGGATTACGTGGATTCGCACAAGGGGTGGCACGTGATCTTGGAAAAAAAGGAATTACTATCAACGTGTTAGAACCCGGCCCGATCGATACCGATCTAAATCCCGCTGATACCGAAGATGCTAAATATTTGAGTAGCTTTGTGGCAACGGGGTCTTATGGCCATGTGAGTGACATCGCCAATGCGGTTGGATTTTTAGTCAGTGAGCAGGCTGGCTATATCACCGGCATCGCGATGCCGGTTGACGGGGGATTACTGGCGTAAACTTTAGGATTAGGCATCTGAGGATGCCTAGTCGGTTATTTCTCCACCTGACCGATAAGCTCATCCACTTTCGCGACGTCGATAGTAAGTGAGGAATAGGCTTCGCTAGTCGGATTACTGATTTCGATAGTCTGTTTGACTTGGTAATCGACTACCGCGTTAGCGGCGGTAAAGGACAGCACATGACCACTGATTTTATGGTCATCACTGAGAAAGTGGAAGTGAAAGCCGGGCACGGAGATCCGTCCAAATAACTCCGGTGTCCAAAAACCAATCAGTTGGCCGGCAATTTCCTTATGCGTATCCACTTGCTGTGCATCCGACATCTCTTTAACGGTGCGAGTTTGCGATTCATCGCGCTGCGGACGGCGAATAACCAGTTCATCAAAGCGGCTCTTCACATTAACGGCTAAGAAAATATTTTTTATCGCCAGCCGTTCTGCTAGGCGCTGATCAAGGTTTTTATCCTGTATATTCGTAGCCTCAAACGAATTTTCCGCCACAAAATCGGTGACTTGTAAAAAGGGAAGGTGGCGATCAGCAAGTTGATGCAGTGATTCGCCCGCCGTCGCCTCCCAGAACTCGCCGTTACAGATCGTGAGTTCGCCGCTGATCCCACAGGAGCACCCTAATCCAAACAGCGTAGGGCTATGGCTGTTTTGGAGTGAAAAATCGCCAGCAAAGTGACCAGACATTAGGGCACCTATAGTGGAATATTGTATAATCTTGCTCATAACATCTCCGATTGATAACGAAGTAAACCGCCATCGACGTTTAGGGTTAACACATTGATATAGCTATTTTTCACTGATTAAGCGTAGTCGTGCTTGCGCAATATCGCTAGGCCGACTTTTATAATCAGCATAGCCTTGCCGGGTGGTATATTTTTTAGGTAAACCAATAATCATACCCGTTCATCATAAAGTATATTATAGCCGACCCTCACAACGATTCGTCTCAGTGGCAAGTGTCAAAGGTGTATATCCGTTTAAAAAGGAAATTAAAGATAAAATTATTACGGGATTAATGAGGTAGGGGATTTCAGCGTATTGTTAGGTCGAACTATCACTAAATGGCTCTCAATAAATAAAACAAGTCATTGCCCAATTAATGAATTTTTATTGCCTTTATTTTCCTTCAGTCCCTGATTTTACGATAGTTATACTTATGGGATCGGCACCAACTGATTGTTGATTATATGACTGATTTATCCAAACTGCTTATTCTTCATAAAAATTATCCTAGATATAATAAGAAGTCGCCGTGGTAAATTACTGTAGTAATAATAAAATGGAGTTATCTTTCCAGGGCATGAAATTATTATTAAAAGGGAGATTTCTGTATGGATACGGTTGAAGAGCTTAATAACACATATTTTTTTGCGGGGCGTCCAAATCTGACTGCCAGCCAGTTACTGTTTGTGATTTTCTGTGAAAACACTGCTAATCAGTTGGGTGTGCAGGGTTTTGGAGCGATAGTATCCATTGTGGCCGGGCTAAATATTTTGCCAGTAAGCGGAAAACTTGCAGGAGCAATACCTGATACATCGATTGCCTCAAAGGGTTCGCGTAAATTATTTGGCAATACACGCTTCCCCAGACCGATTAGACTTTCTTCAGTTATAGGGGGTTATCCACCGTCAACGCTTAGAATCAAAATGGTAAGTAGAATAGGGACTTTTGTTGGCAGAGCCGTTCCTGTTGTTGGTTGGGTTATCCTAGCTTCCGATATATCTCAGATTTCGGCTCGCACGCTAAGAGATTACAACCGTATTGCCAGAGGGGAAGATAAAATATGGTAAATACTATCGAAAAACGGATATATGAGCTAATTGACTCATGGAATGGGATTACGTGGCCAGCACTGAAAGTTCAACCCTTAACAGATGAAACATCACTAAATCACTCAATGAATATGGATCCCATTGAAGCGGCAGAGCTGTTGTTGGAAATTTTTGAAGAATTTAACCTTAACGTTGACGATTTAAATTTTCAGGCTTATTTTGCTAAACATCGAAAAAATGAAAAATCGCTGACCATAAATATGCTTATCGAGTCCGCTAGGGCTGGTCGCTGGCTATATGATTAATATTCAAATGAGTATTTGACCAATTGCGGTGCAAATTAAAAATTATAATGGTTAGAAAGATCAGCACCTTCACTGGTCGGGCTATACCTGTGATAGGCTGGATCATTCTTGCTTCTGATATTTCACAAATAGCATACCGTACCGTCAGAGACTACAACCTCATCGCTAAGGGGGGTGACAAGATATGGTAGATAATGTCGAAGAGCGGATTTATGAGCTTGTTAAACCGTGGAATGGACGTTCATGGCGGAAATTCAGAATACCTCCTTTAACTGGTGAAACAAATTAAAAATTATAATGGTCAGAAAGATCAGTACCTTCATGGTAAAGTCAGGCCATTCATTTACTGCTTGTGAATCTGGTTCATCTGGAAAACAGGGAATATAGCATAATCATCGTTTGTAGCCCGTTGACGCGAACTATCCAACGACGGTTTATGCAAGATTCTCCCTATATGCGTATCGGTGCGCACAATGTATGACGCTATGTTACAGAAGTGTTCTGAGCCATTCCGGTAGAATGGGGTTTACCGGAATTGCGAGGGTTGGTCTTTATACATAGAGTGCATTATGCGAACCACATACTATTTTTTCTTTTGCCACTGAATTATTACTTCTTGGTTATCAATCAAAGAGTACATCCCTGAAATTAACTCCTTTAGTTCTTCTCCAGTATTTTCAATAAATGTCTGAACAAATGCGTGCGTGTCGTTTTTCACCATTTCAATTCCCCTATCCCTAGGGATTCCGAATGATTCATCGTTTGGGTTATTATTTGATTTTATGCAAAGCTCTCTCTGAAGCGAGTGGTACCTAGGCTTGGCTAACGGTTAAAATGTTAGTGTCCCTATATTATCCCCATGTTATAAAAATATTAGTAAAAAGTATTAGTGACAATATTGTGAACGAATTAGTTATATTGATACTTACTCTTTATGGTCAGTTAGTTGCACTTGCTGAGTGCCAGTTAGAAACAAAAGAGAAGGGTAGAGATAAAGGTTAGCCCTCCGCAGGAGAGCCATGCGGCTAGAGCCATGCGGCTAGAGCTGACCTTTAATAAAAGAGTGACAAACGAATTTAAATATTAGTCTTTAAACTTATCTAAATCGAACTTTACATTATCCTTTATTGTTGAGATTGAGTTGCTATCCTTACCATTCTTAATGGATAGTAATGTTTTTAATATTTCTTTCTGTATATCTGCCTGAGTAAAAGCGATGACCTTCGTTTCATAGGTCGTGAATGTTTCAATCATCAGAAGGATAATGCATACTGCAATAACAACTCGAATTTCATTTCCCGTAACGTTATAGAGTAATGGTGTTACAGCTTGAATGCTACGAATAAATTCAAAACATTCGTCACTTGCGATAAAAAATAGTAATCCAGTTAGAATGAGTATATTGAAAGCTAGAAAGAGTTTAGCTAGGTTTTTGGCGAGAAAATGACTATTCACAATGCATCCTTTTTATACTATTTAATTTGAACCATTCACAATACAAGACGTTCCCATTTCATCACCGCCCCAAAGAGCAATAGTAGGTTCGCCAGCATCCATTCCTTGTGTGCTCATATCAAGAGCAACTATATAAAATGTTTTATCATCGACATCAAACTCATAATTAACTAAAGGCGCTCCACTGGTCTGATAAACGGATTGTTCAATATCTTCAATACGCTTAGTTGAAATAACCTTACCGTAGTGAAGTAGCTTAGCCGTGCCAGTGCTACCCGTATAACTCAAAAATCGACTTTTCGTACCTGTTCCATTAAGTTGAATCGTCCAACCGTTGTGGCAAACAATTTCATCTGCATGACTCATAAAAGGTATACATAATGATGCACATAATGAGAGAAGTTTAATGCGTTTATTCATTGCTTATTATCATCCTATTTGTATCAGAATTCAGCGCATAATCAGACCTAAGGCCGCAAGACATTTCAACTGTTATGCGTACCGCTACCTTGGTACGCATAATGTATATTATGTTAAATTGCATTTTAGGTGCTGTTTTAACGTGTACTTCGTTACGTCATCTTTTTGACCGTCTCGATTCCGTCCCCTTCATGTCATCAATACCAATTGGTCTTCAATGAAGTCTATCGTTGGAACTCACACTAAGTTCAATACCTGATAGCACTAATTCTAGGTAAGCTGTCATAAGTTAAGATCATACCTAGATATCAAAGCCATATCACTCTTATTACTTTTCATGTCATCGAAACTGCTATCGAAATGGGCCTTCAACCCAAAGTTTTGCTTAGAGAACCGCGTAAAGTCAGGTCCGATTGGTTTGATTACAATAATGATGATAAAAATAGACTCGTTATGCTGCAAGGCGATCGACGTCATTCAGGTGCATCCTAGGATGGAGTGATTTCGCGTAAATTGATGGCTCAGGTCTTAGTTAAACCTTTAACGTACGATGCTGCGAAGAATAAAAGATTTGAGTTGATGGCAGAAAGAGGCAAGGCCCAACAATAGTCACTCAATTATTTACCGAACTACTGATAGATAATCCACAAAAAAATGATGGCGTTTTAGACGTAGATAATACGCCTCTGTGTTATAAGCCTGAAAATATCATCACTGATTGAGTTCTATTTTCAGACGAATAAGCCACCATTTTTACTTGCCTCCCCCTACCCCAGTCGCTCGATACGTTGTCGGGCATCCGCCAAATGCGATCCCAACGCATCGAGGCAAGGCGCAAAGTTCTCTGAAAATTTATCACACGCGAGAACGAGACGATAAAATTCTTCAGCCATCTGTAGCGCTAGGTGCCAACACTGTTCATCGATAACGTCGAGTAAACTCGCCGGACGCAACGTATTCACCCTTTCGCCCCCCGATTTTGGCGCAAAGCCCATCGGTAACATATCGTAAGCTGGCGCTAACGGGTAAGGCCGACCCTGATCACTGATAAACGATAAATTACCATGGTGCATATCGGTATTACCGATCAATACGCCGAATGCCCAGAGCTTTGCCGCTTCTTGTACCGCCTCGGCGATAACATGCTGCTGAGCCGCTAGCAATTTAACTAAGCTTGGCCAAGGTTCTCGGGCTTTGCCTATAAACTCCGCCTCTAACGCGCGCAATGAAAAAATGCCAATTCGACCCAATGCATTCTGTCGGTCAAAACGAGGAATTTCTAGAAAACGTTGGCAACCGAAATCAAGTACGGTTGTTTCAACGCCTAGCACCTGTAAGGCTAAATGCTCTGCCAATAATAAGTCACGCCAACGTTCGCTGACGGGATTATCTTCCAGTGCGGTAAACTTCACGAGAACATGACCGGTGGTACTGAACGTGCAAAATTTAGGTTGTTCTCCCCCTGCAGACGAGCCGGGCACTTCACCCGAACTGGAGGATAGAGCCATTTGCGGGTAATGCAGCTCTCGGTCTATCAGTGTCGGGCTTGGCATCGCTAAAAATTGCGCTTTCGCCCTTTCACCAATCAATAAGTTACCTACGCTATCATGCCCATGAGTCAATAAGGCTCTGATCACCTCGTCGTCTTGCCAATTTTCCGGATTCGATGATAAGCCCAATTCCGATGAAAAGGCACCAGCAAACGCACGGCCAAGATAGCCCTGCGGCCGCATATCAAATAGCCACCATGGCAGGCCATCACTATGGTGGACGACACCATCGGTCTGACACATCACAAATCCTTGGGGATAGACCGGGATCAGATCGCCCAATAATTTAATTTTACCTGCTTCGGAAATCCGATATATCGGCGCTATACTAAAACCGCGATAAGGGTGTTTTAGTGCATAATGAATAGAAGGTCCCGCGCCTATTCTAATAATATCGCTTTCCATATTTTTCAACGCCCGCGAGAGCGTTGGCTGACTAACACTAATTTTTTCAGTGAGTTGCTTAACCGTCATCGGCGATTTTTGAAGATGTAAACGTATGGCTTCCGTACGGTTTATCATCGCCCCGCTCCCGATTGAATAGATATATGAATAGCTTTTTGAATAGATAATTTAGCACATGGGTCATGCAATGTCACCTTGTTGGCTGACCTCGACGCATAACGCACGTAGCCAACGATGAGCAGGATCCTGATGGCGACGTGCGTGCCATGCCATACTTTTGGTAAAGCCCGGTACACTCAGCGGCATCGGGATAATCACTAAGTCATGCGTGACACTGGCTAAGCGTTTGGGAAGCACCGCAATCATTTTGGTGAGGCGTAATATCTCAGGCACGGCATGAAAGCTATTCACGGAAACGCCAACACGACGCTGAAGGTTAATTTCGGCAAGTTTCTCATCGGTCGGACCGCTGAACTGTCCCTCGGTTGACACTAAGACATGTTCATAGTGACAAAATTGCTCAAGCGTCATTGATAAACTTTGCGCAATTGGATGCGATCGGTGTGCGACACAGACGTACTCTTCTTGATAAAGGCTCCGACTATGCAATTCCTCAGCGGTCGTTTCTGGTGTCAGTAAGGCAAGGTCGACCTCTCCTCGAGAAAGCTGTTGCGTCACTTGATCGTCAATAATTGGCCGTATGGCAATATTGATGCCGGGTGCACGGGTTTTCAATACCGCAATCAACGGGATTAGCACCGCGCTGAGGGCGTAGTCCGTAGCGGCAAGTGTAAAGGTGAGTGTCGCATTAAGGGGATCGAAGTGCGGCGGATTTAATAATTGCGTAATATCCCGCAGGATCTGCGTGACCGGGCCGGCTAGCTCCTCTGCCCGTGCGGTCGGCATCATACCGTCTGGCGTTCGTACAAACAGCGGATCGCTAAAATGCTCGCGCAGTTTTACCAACATGCCACTGACCGCCGGTTGGCTAATGGCTAGGCGATGCGCTGCGCGAGTCACACTGCGTTCTTCGAGCAACGCACCGAGTGCTTTAAGCAGATTCAGATCTAAGCTGCGGAGTTCATTTTTCATCTCTGACACTGACCCTTTAAAATCCTTATCGACTAAGGCTAAAGGCAGTGAACGCATTTGTCGAGTTGCGACGCCTATCTCAGCGCTAGAATTAGGATTTATTTTTTTGCCGTGTTCACCAATCCCACCAGCCAGTCTTGATGACCGTTGATCATCGGATTTGGCGTGGCGGTCGCTAACGCTTTGGCAGGCTCTCCATTTTGAGTTTCTTGGGTAAGGATCCGCACGCGGCCTTGACTCAAGTCTTCCACTAGCCAAGCATGTAGCACATCTAGACGTTCGGCGCTCCCTTCTTCTCCTACCCAACCATGCCACGATATACGTCCAGGCTCTCCGGCATTGGGTGCAACATATTCAGTGACCTGTGATTCGACATAAAAGCCAAAGGTGTCAAAATAAAAACGACAGTCTGCGAATAAGGTCTTACTGTCAGAGTCATGGAGACCTGGGTTAGCGGCGTTGGCGTAGTAGCTTGGCCATAATGAAGGCGTAATTAATAGCGGCCAAATATCAGCCGTGCTCAGTCCCGCAACAATAACCTCATTTGAACAGAAATTATCGCTAAAACCAGGTAAGAATTTTTCAGGCCAATGAATTGCATTTTGCATCGTAGTGATCTCTTTAAACGTGATATCAGATGACGAAAGGATGTCAAAACCCGAGGAAAAAGAACAATCAGCATTGCTGATAGCGACTATTAGCGCTGCTGATTGTGATGAGTGGACGAATGATTAATGCGAAGGCCTCTGTGAAGTAACGCTATCGCATAGGGCAGCAAGTGGGCATCAGTCATGCTATCGGTAACTCACTTCGAGGTGGGTAACCGATAGCTTAGCGCTTTTGTTTATTTACTGTCGAAGAAAATGGAATTTATGCTGCGATACGGGTGATGAGCCGTTGAAGTTTTTCGCTAAACTCAATTGCATGAAAATCGCTAATCTCTCTCCCCACGACCACTGTTTCAGCTAGGGTCTGCATCGGCGGCCAGCGTGTTTTAAAATTAGCGTAAACGGCTAAAACGGGTACTTGGTAAGCACTGGCCATATGGACGATAGACGTGTCGGGAGAAATCGTTAAAAAGGCATTACGCACCACCGCGGCGCTGCGAAGGATGGAAGGCTCGAGCGATAAGCGATGGACATTTTGCCATTCGGCCACCCGTTTTTTAGCCTGTTCACTCATTTTCGGACTATGCACAATCACGATGGGTAAGCGAGTGACCTGTTGAATCAGCGCAAGTAGCTGATCAGCTGCCTCGGGCAAAAACGTACGTTCTGCCACGCTCCCCTCGAGATTTAATGCGATATAAGGACCCAGCGCATTGAGTTCAGACTCAACCTCCTGCGACGTCGCTTCGGGAATGGGTAATTCGAAACCGGCATTCACGACAGGAAACCCTGCTTCGCGCATTAAAATAGACCAGGTCATTGGCACTGGCGCGCGAAATTTCTGATCCATACGGGAGGCCACACGACAATAAGGGGAAAAACAGCGCATCTCCAGGCCTACGGCTTGTAAATTAGTTCTCGCACGCAGGGTTTTCACAAACAATAGCGTTTTCAGATTCTTTTTACGCATCGCTTCAATACAGAGATCGGGGACACCGTGTTCGGCACGGATCTGTTTGGCTAACGCCTTAATCTCTTGGTAGCGAGCGACATCTTGAAATTGGGTAGTAATCACTGTTAAACGAGTATTGTTGAGGCTCAAGGCCTCGAACACGTGATAATTAAGCGTAGAAGCGATGATAATAAGATGCGCAACCTGCTGCTTTTCTAATGACCGGATCAGGGGATAAGTCGCCATGGCATCGCCGATTTGATCCGGGATGTGTAACACTACGGTTTGAACGGTGTTGGCAATCAACGGCTGCGTGCTGTAGTCGAAAAAACTACAGGCTAACTTTCTTAAAATGGACATTTTTTATGCTACCAAGCTATATCATTTATATTTTTAGTATCGGAATTATATAATTGACCGTAGAAAGCATAAATTGTTCAAAATACTGGATAGCGACCTTATATTTGAAAAATTCTCATCGATAGTAAGGTGAGGGACCTCCCTCACCTTACACCTATGACTGATGCGTGCCGGTATGTCTGGGCATGACAAAGCCTATTAAACCGGCAGTTATTAACATAAGTCCGCCGCAGAGCGTTATCGGGGCGAGGATCCCTTGACTATCAAGTAATACCCCACCCAATGCAGCCCCTAAGGTATTCGCAAACTGAATCACCGCCACTTGCACGGCTCCGGCATTTTCGGCTTGGTGAGCCAGGTTACGCGCGATCCAGGTAGACCATGCGACAGGAATTAATCCGAAGGTGAATCCCCACACAATAATAATTAGCGACGCCACCCATGGGATGTGGCCAAAGAAAATAAATAAGCCTGTGCAGACAAAGAGAGTGGTAGGCGCGAGAAATAAAGTGTGGATTAAGTGCTTTTTTAAGACGATAGCGGAGCAGGAAGTACCAATAAAATTGGCGATCCCAAAGCCTAAAAATATCAGTGTCAGTTGATTAACGTCAAGTTTAGAAACGGTCGCCAAAAGTGGGCGAATGTAAGTAAAGAAAGAGAACTGCCCACAGAAAGTGAGAAATATGGCTAACATCGCCACCTTGACACCCGTTTGCTTGAAAATCCTCAGCATGGGTTCTTTTTCAACTGACGTAGCGTGCATTGCGGGTAATACTTTTACTAACCACAGACTACAAACCCCTCCCAGCATTGCCGCACCAATAAATACATTTCGCCAGCCGATAAGATTGCCGAGGAAACTGCCAATGGGAGCCGCAATGACCATTGCAATAGATACCCCGCCGAAGACCACAGAAAGTGCTTTGGCTAGCGCGTGAGGAGGCACAAGTTTCATCGTCACCGAAGCCGCTAGCGCCCAAAACCCCCCTAATGCAACGCCGAGCACGACCCGTCCCCCTAACAGCAAATAAAAGTTGGTGGAGAGCGCGACGATGAGACTGGAGATCGAAAGTAATACCGCAAAGGCAATGACCACATAACGGCGATCGCTATTTTTTATCAATGACGTAATGATAACACTGGCGAACATGGCCACTAACGCGGTAACTGTCACGGTTTGCCCCGCTGTTCCCTCACTAATATGGAGATCCGCCGCCATCGGCGTCAGTAAGCTTACGGGTAAAAACTCTGCGGTAATTAGACAGGCTACACAAAAGGCAATAGCAAAGACTGCCGGCCAGTTTGGTCTATGCGACGAGTGAGACATTCAGTTTCCTAATTATAAAAATTCGGTGAGCGGGTAAAGGAGGTAATAGAAAAAATTTTTGCTGTGTAAAGTGAGCCGGCGCAACGATTCACTGCGACGGCTTAAGCTAATAAAATAAGAAATTAAGAAAGTTTTATCACCACCTTACCGAAGTTCTCGCCACGCAACACCTTGTTCAATGCAGCCGGTGCCTGGTCAAGACCCTTTATCACCTGCTCACGGTAATGGATTTCACCGTTTTCGACCCAAGGCGTCATGACCGACAGGAAATCCGAGTAGTGATCTGCATAGTCAGCAAAAATAATAAAGCCTTGCAGTAAAATACGCTTCTTAATTAACTGCGTCAGGATATAAGGCGTTTTATCGGGGCCATCCGCAAGCTCTGCGTGATTATAATACGAGACTGCACCACAGACCGGGACGCGAGCCCGCGGATTCAAGCGAGGAAATACCGCGTCGAATACTTTGCCGCCAACATTTTCAAAGTAGATATCGATCCCTTTTGGGCAGACGGATGCTAATCGTTGCTCGAAATCTTCGGTATGATGATCGATACAGTGATCAAAGCCTAACACCTCTACCGCATGGCGGCACTTTTCAGCTCCCCCCGCGACACCCACGACGTGGCACCCGAAGCGTTTCGCAAGTTGGCCCACTGTTGCGCCAACAGGGCCAGTAGCCGCCGCCACCACTAGCGTTTCACCTGCCTGCGGTTTACCGATATCGGTCAATCCCATATAGGCGGTAAAACCCGGCATCCCCAGTATTCCTAAAGCATAAGAAGGGTGTGCGAGCGCGTGATCGAGCTTAACTACCTCTTCTGGCTTGGCGAGCGAGTAGTTTTGCCAGCCTCCCTGAGACAATACCCAATCGCCCTCTTCGAAGCCTGCCACCGTGGAGTGCACAACTTGAGACACCGTTCCGCCTACCATCACATCACCAAGCGGTACCGGCGGTGCGTAGGATTCACTGTCATCCATTCTACCGCGCATATAGGGGTCGAGAGAGAGGTACTCTGTACGAAGCAGCAATTCTCCTTGTTTAGGCGTAGGACATTCACCTGTAACCCAGGTGAAACACTGCTCAGTGGGCTCGCCGCTCGGGCGTTGACTAAGCTGCCAGCCCTGATAGGGATGTTCTGCAGTGGACATCATGACTCCTTAACAATTTTGATGATTGTCACTGAAGCCTAGCTAACTTTCAACCTAGCCGCTAGCGTCATCGCTTAACCTTTGATGCGACAGAGGCCGATATGCCCGGCACTAAGCGTCGAGGCTGATTTGGGGAGTGGCGACAATGGCGTTTAACACACCACCCCTGATACTTCGGAATTTGCCAGGCGCTGGATAATCTCTATCGACAGGGACTGTTCAAAGCCATTAGTGTCAGTAACTGCTTGTCGTATTGACGACCTTTAACACCGATACGTCCAAGGTTAATATAGAGACCTTGGACCCTATTAAGTCGTTGATCGCTAACCATGCGGATTCAGAACGTATTACGTTTATTGGCACACGCCGTTTCGTTACCTAACTAACGGGCGATACCTTGTATGATGATCTTTTTCACATTGTCGAAGGTTTGCTGGAAAAAAGCGGGATCATCGAGTGTTTTCCCGCTGATGGCAGCAACTTGTACGCCAAAATCAGCATAATGTTGAGTGGTTGCCCACAAGGTAAAGAGTAAATGCAGCGGGTCGATCGGGGCAAGCTGTCCCGCATCGATCCAGCCCTGAATAATCGACGATTTCTCGTCGACTAACTGTTTTAAGGCGGTGTGGAGGGTTTGCGTGAGTAATGGCGCCCCCTGCAACATTTCTAAGCAGAAGAGTTTCGAGGCTTGCGGGTGATCCCGCGACACGGTCAACTTAAGCAGAATATAGTGCTCAATGGCGGTTATCGCATCCTGCTCCGCCGCAAAGGCTTTTAACGGGGCGAGCCATACTTCTAATAAATCTTCCAGTAGTGCGATATACAAGGTTTCTTTCGACGGGAAATAGTAGAGAAGGTTTGTTTTTGAGACGTCAGCACTTTCCGCGACCCGTTCTAAAGAAGTGCCATGTAACCCATATTGTGAAAAGAGGGGTAATGCCGCAGAGAGAATGGTCCGGCGTTTTTGATTGGCGGCGCGTGAACGCCGCGAAGGACTGGCCTTGGTCTCACTCACTGACACTCTCCTTTCTTCAATATTCTCGGCTGAACGACTGACCGCGCCGCCCTTGCCCATAACTGTTTAACGATTGTGCACCAGATGGTCTGCTGTTGTTCATTTGCTCTACTGCTTAGCAGTATAAAGGATTAACTCCCTCATCAATAAAGATTTTTTAAAGTTGGCACACTGCTTGCAAATTCTCTGTGTGCCAGACCGCTTTCACTGGTTCGCCCAACACTGCATGCTCTATCGACTATTTTGAGAGAGGTGGCAAAGATGAAAATTGGTGTCTTTATTCCAATCGGCAATTACGGTTGGCGTTTTCTCAGAAAACGTCCCGCAATATAAACCGACCTTCGAGCTGAATAAAACTATCGTTAAACGGGCTGAGCATAACCTTTCGAGTTTGCATTATCGATGATTAAATTACGAGAATTCGGCGGTAAAACCGAATTTTGGGACCATAATCTCGAATCTTCCACGCTAAGGGCTGGACTCGCAGCGGTAACGGCGCGGATAAGACTCTACGCCACGGCGGCAACTTTAGGGGGACGCTTGGAAAAGGAAAATATCCTACACTAAGACATTTTGGCAACTGGGCGTGTCGAAATCAGCAATGGGTAAGAGTATTCAGCGGCTTGAGCATAGCCTCGGGATCCCGCTAAAATGCTGCCGAATGCATACCTCGCCATCATTCCTGATGCCCCACATCCTGCTTTTGCCGTAAATTTTAATGCCATTTGGATGAGGAGGCAGCAGAACTGGCGAGCCACTTCGGCTGTGAAGTTGATTTCATTGAAGGGACGGGGCACCTGATCCCGCTGGAAAAACCCCTTGAGCTTGCCCGGTCTGTGTATAAATGGCTACAGACATCGGGACTTTAGGCTGATGGCTTCGCGAGCATTTCGCCGGCCCGGAAGATCTTCTCCCGCAGCCACAGATGTGCCACGTTGCATGTATCGCGTTTATTCCAGCAAAGGTTGGACATTCAAAGGGTTTGTCAGTCCCGAAAAATGCACGGAAGAGTCAATTTTGGATACTGCTGCAATGAGGTCAGTTTTCGCCAGAACCTACGGCAGGGTAAGCCAGTGCGGTATGATTACCGCAAAATTACGGTTCAGTCGTTGTTCAGCGAGTAGATTGTCGACGAAGCGCACATCGGCAGAAGAAGTAGCCACGTGGATGTGGCCTATTTCAAGAAATCTATTCATATCGAGATCTCTTGACGCCAGATTTTCTGTACCGGTGATCGGAATTGGTGCAGGTCCAGACACGTATGGTCAGGTGCTTTTTCTGCATGATATGCTCGGGATAAGTCTTACGGGACTCACCCTACATTTGTCCGCAACTTCATGTCGAGACAGCACAGTATCCAGAGTGCCATTGAGAGCTGTGTGTGGCGGTAACAGCCGGCAAGCAATATACAAGCTCAGCCGTGTATGCTCTGTCCCGCCTTGGTCAGATTACCCTACCCTTGGTGATTTGTTCGAAAGATGACCTATTGGTCCCTTGGATGTGCTCCGAACAGCTGGCAGCAGGATTAATTAATACTCGTTTTTCTTTAGTAGACTATGGGGGGCATGCCATGACAGTGACCGACCCTATCCCCTTTGCTGTGCAACGTATTCAATGGTTAGAAGCGTGACAACGTCACTTACCTACTACGTAAGATTATAATATCGATCAACCTGTTTTAACGGCGGTAAGGGTGTTTGTTCGGTCATTTCTAGAAGATTGCGCTCGATACCCGTGCAAATGGCATCGAGCGCAAGGTGATTAGCGCCCTCGCCAAAAGGATGTTCCATCTCTTCCGCCACCGCATCCCATGATAAAAAGGTATAGGAGATAAAAACAGAAACAAAGGGCGTAAGCCAGTGTAGGTCGGCAACCAGCGCCAAGGGTAATAACGTGCAGAAAAGGTAGACGGTGCGTTGTAAGATTAAAGAGTAGGCAAAAGGCACCGGTGTATTGGTAATACGCTCACAACCACCTAGACAACGGGATAACTCATTGAGATTCTCGTCGATATTACGGTATTGAAGTTCGGTTACTTTCCCCTGACGCAGCAGATTGGCGTACAACTGCCCCACCTGCAACAGCAGCATATTCGCCATTGACTGTTTATTCAGTATGCCGTCAGCCTCTGAAGGGTCGATTGAGCGCTGTAAATCCTGCCGCGCGGAGCTGCCGCGTAAACTGTGATTAAGCGTCCAGGCGTAGGCAATCAGCAACTTTGCGGCTAATTTTGGGCTTTGCGCCTCATTTACGGCACAGAGTGTTTGACGGATCAGACTACGACTCGTAATCATCATGGAACCCCAAATTTTTCTGGCTTCAAGGTAACGGCTGTAACTGGCGTTGTTGCGAAATCCCAAAAAGATAGCGATAGCAATGCCTAATAAACTGAATGGTGGTAACGTCAGATGAGCACTGTGCTGGCCAAGCCACGGATAGAGTGCTAAGGCAATCAGCGACATACCGAGATTAAGCAGTAAACGGAATAGAATTTGCGGCATCACCGAGCCATGCCAGGTAAAAAGACGAACAAACCAATGTTGTGGGGGACGAACGATCATCACGGGTTCCTAACACTTAAGAATAGCTAAAGTCTAGCGCTAGCAGCCCTAGCGCTTATCCTTTATGACTGTACAATGAGCTTAACTGATAGAGGGCTTGCATGAAATCGAAAGATCTCGCGAAGTTTCTCGCGGAAAGTTATGGACTTCAGTTTCTTAAACCCTCAACCGTTACCTTAAGCGACGAGAGCGAGTTCTGTACCATTCAGACCCCAAGTGCGGTATTTTCCCGATTTGATGGTTTCAAGGACACGCTGACTGCCCATCCCCATCAAGCAGCTTCCGATCAAGTAATATTCAAATTAGTGACCGACGGCGAGATCCATATCGCCAATCGGTTCGGAGAAATTTCACTCCCCCACGGTTCACTCTCGTTAATGCCTTGGCATAGCCAATTTGAAGAGGTGTTTACCCTGCCCACTTCACTCTATGTTATCGGTTGTGATCGCCGCAAGTCTTGCCGATGACCCGCCAAAATGGTGGCTACTCGACACAGCTTGGTGCGGAAGAGTTCCACTACTTACGCACCCTGATCGACCATTATGTGGCCCAAGCACCGCAGGTTACGCCGATGATGTCAACGGTTGGCAGCCAGATGATCATAGCCTCTCTCGGCGAGGTGCTGTTGAACAGCGAGACCCTGACGCGTAGCAGGAAAGCGTCGAAATTACGTAATGTCTTGGCGATTAAAAGCTATATCAGCCGGCACTTGCATGAAAGCCAGTTGACTGGGCAGATGATCGCTGACCATACTCGCTTAAGCGTGAATTATATGAACCGGTTGTTAGCGGAGGAAGGTTTATCGTTAATGAAGCTCGTCTGGCAATTGCGGTTTGAAGAGTCTCGCCGCTTATTACAAAAGCCCTTGGCGAATAATCTCCAGCTTGCAGAAATTGCTTGGCAATGCGGTTTCAGTAGTCAATCCCACTTCTCACAAGCGTTTCGCCGCTATTTTGGTATGACGCCCAAAGAAATGCGGGCGCAGCGCCCGCACTGAGGGTGTTAGGCTTTCACGGTGCGAACAGATCGCTTGTGTGAGTAAATATCAAAACTGGGTTTACCATGATATTTCCCCATGCCCGATGGGCCAATGCCGCCAAAAGGTAACTGTGGGCACATGGCGTGAGTCAACATATCGTTGATCTGCGCGTCCCCAGACTGAATAGTCGTAATAAAGTCTAGCGCAGCCTGCTCATTTCGGCTAAAGGCATAAATGGCCAGTGGCTTTTCATGGTGAGTAATAATCTTCTCACGCACAGTCGCCAGATCGGTATAGCTCAGGATCGGCAAGATTGGGCCAAAGATCTCATCCTGCATTAACGCATCGTCCCACTCGACATCGGTAACGACGGTTGCGGCGAACTGACGACTCTGTTCATCATACTCTCCCCCGGCAATCACTTTACCTTTAGTCTCTTTGAGGTAGCCAGCCAGTTTCTCAATCTGTTTGGTATTGACGAGTTTACCAACACTTTTACCCTGATAATCGGCAGCAATCTTCGTTAATAATTTGTCGACAACGTGTTGCTTAATCGCCTCCGGCACCAGCAGATAATCAGGGGCAACACAGGTTTGGCCACTGTTTAAATATTTAGTATAGGTAAGGCGTTCGATAAGCAGGTCAATGTCAGCATCCTCGAACACTACCACCGGACATTTGCCACCGAGTTCTAATACCACCGGCGCTAAATGGTCTGCGGCTGCCTTCATAATAATTTTGCCGACATTTGGGCTACCGGTGAAAAAGAAGAAATCAAAAGGCTTAGCCAGTAAGATTTCGTTCTCTTTACGCCCGCCTTCGATAACTGTCACGATCTCTGGGTCGAAACTTTCTTCAATCACTTTCTTAATAATCGCTGAGGTTGCTGGCGTCGATTCTGAGGGTTTAAGAATGGCGGTATTCCCTGCGGCGATTGCGCCAACCAAGGGTGTGAGGGTTAAGTTAAACGGATAGTTAAACGGGCCAATAATATAGGTTAAGCCGTAAGGCTCGGCACGTATCCGCCCTTCTGATCCGGCGAAGTGACCGGATAAAGGGAAAACGTCGTCCTGCGCCCAGGTCGTCAGGTTCTCTAGCATTACATCAATCTCATCTGTCACAGCGCCAATCTCCGCCATATCCACCACTTCAGGAGTTTTGCCGAGATCACTGTCGAGGGCCTGATAGATCGCTTCTTTATTATTCAAGATGGCTTGTTTAAAACGGCGTAAATTCGCTAAGCGACCGTCGATATCGGTCGTTTTACCGGTTAAAAATGCTTTTTTTTGTGCCACAAAGGCTTGGTCGATCACAGCTTGAATAGTCATTACGTCCTCTCTTGGTCTTAAAATAAGTACAGCAGTCTTAGGTTCAGACCGGTATCTTTTTTGTAGCAGCTTTCACATCGAAGTCATGAATAAGCTGGGTACTCACTTGAAATGGCCGACGAATAGTTGATGGTACTCGATACGCGCTTGTTGGCTAGCCGTCTTAGTTTGATTATAGTCGCCATCCAGATGTTGACGACCCCCGGTGTAGAGCGCGTAACCGATCGCCATGTTTTGGGTGCGGGTAAAATCGTAGCGCAAATTGGTTTGCCGTTCATAGGTGGGATGCTGCTTGAGGGTTTGGTTACCGTTACCTGCATCATTATTGTGCCCATAGAAAACGCTATCGCCGGTATTCACATCCACGGCATGGCCATAACTGCTAAAGAGGGAGGCCGCCATTAATAGACTGGCGCGGGTAAAGGTATTATAGCGGTCAGTTTGGATATCGAAAATTATTGTACGTTAAGGTTATTTTTTGTACCTCTGAGCTATGTAAAGCTTGACCACTTTGACAGGCAGCTTTGAGCGAGAAGCGGACATTTGCGATTCGAACGCTATCGTTATGACTGAACATGTTTGGCAATATTTCAATAATTTTGACATTAGCTCAAAAAACATAGGCAGGTCGCGGCTAAAAGAGAAGGATGCGTTTATAGCCTTGCGCGCGATTAAACCGTCGATAAAGGCAAAAAGAATAATCGTGACTTCCTCAAGATTAATGTCCGGGCGAAACTCTCCCGCTGCAATACCCTCCGCGATAATTCCTACAATACTTTGCCGCATGATGGTATGTTACGGTGTCACGTTTAATGCGCCGCTTGGATTATCGACTGAATCGGAAGCCTCTGCCCAGCAGGTTGGCGCGTTGATAACAGAGCTTAAGCAGCGTCATATCAAGCACTACTTTACAGAGAATCAGACCGACCCACGTTTGGTGACCCAAATCGCCCACGCCAGTGGTGCGACCCCCGGCGGTGGGCTGTACCCCGAGGCCCTGTCAACACAACAGTGCCCTGCTGCCAGCTACTTGCTGGCTTTTAAATATAATACCCAGCAGCTGTTAGCGAGTAAGCGCGAATAATTAGGCTTGGCGGGGTTGTCCGTTTGAGGCATGGATCCCGCCATCGACCGGTAAATTCACTCCAGTAATGTAACTGGCTTGATCACTGGCTAGAAACAGCACCGCATGCGCAATATCTTCTGACTGTCCGGGACGTTGCAACGGTGTGCGGTCTTTGAATTTATCGAGGGCTTTGGTGTCTGAGGTGATCCCTGAGGTCATCTCGGTTTCCGTCATGCCAGGGCAAACCGCGTTGACTCTGACGCCATGTTGACCGTAGTCCATCGCCAGAGAGCGTGTGAAGTTACTGATCGCTCCTTTGGAGGCATTATAGAAACTCATCCCCCAATCGCCGCCGAGACCGGATACAGAAGAGATATTAACGATATTACCTTTCTGTTTTAAGATGCCGGGAACAAAGGCGCGCACCATATAAAATACGCCATTCAAGTTAGTGCCCATCTGTTTATCCCAATCATCGATAGATAATTCATGAGCAAGTCCTTGCACGACTACGCCAGCGTTATTCACCAGAATATCAACATTCCCCCACTTCTGCTCGACATGCGCGGCTAACGCGGTGACAGCATGCGGGTCAGCAACGTCAGTCGGGGCAATTAATACTTGCTCGGTGGGTAGCTCTGCAGCGACGTTATTCAATTTTTCTGCCGTTCTGCCTACCAGTACGACTTTCGCGCCCTCGTTCACGAATGCCTTAGCGGTTGCTGCACCCATACCGGAACCTGCGCCGGTTACCACGACAACTTTGTTAGTAAAACGAGACATTATGCGCTCCTTATCGGTGAAATACCCCAAAAGTGTGGCACAGAATCCTTGAAACGCAATGTCTATTATTTCACAAAAAGTGAAATGCTTTTCTCAAGATCTGTCACTTTCGTAAAATGAGATCCTGTCCTAAGCTTTTGGTCAATAGATTCTTATCGACTTAATCAAGGAGTCACCATGGCTTTAGCGACATTGTTAGAAAAATTCTCTTATGACTCTGCGCCAAGTACTGATTCGGCGGGATATCAGTTTAATCACACTATGATCAGAGTGAAAAGTTTGCAGGCGTCGGTGGATTTTTACTGCAACGTGCTCGGCTTCGTACCGGTCTACGAGCAAGTCAATGATGATGCGGCGTTCACCATCGTTTACCTAATCCGCGCGCCGCTCTCTGCTATCCCCGATAATGATGAAGCGCGCAAAGAGTGGGTGCTCAGTCAAACGGGCGTATTGGAATTGACCTATAACTACGGAACCGAAACTCAGCCCGACTTCCACTACCACAATGGCAACGATGAACCACAAGGTTTTGGCCATATCTGTGTGTCAGTGCCCGATGTGCAGGCCGCTTGCGAACGCTTTGAAAAGCTCAATGTGGCGTTCCAAAAGCGCCTTAGCGATGGTCGTATGAAACATATCGCCTTCATCAAGGATCCCGACGGCTATTGGATCGAAATTTTACAGCCGACGCCACTTAACGCATAACCTTGACGGACTTTTAGGAGAAATTATGTCATCCGATTTTAAAAAATTACTGCCAGAAAATGCCGCTCATTTTATTAATAACGCGTGGGTAGACTGTAAAACTACTGACGACGTGCTCAATCCCGCGACAGGCGAAATCATTGCTAAAGTCGCGATGGGGAGCAAAGCCGACGCCGATAAAGCGATTAGCGCTGCAAAACAGGCCCAAAAACAGTGGGCCGCGCTACCACAGCCGCAACGAGCGGATTATCTCCACGCTTTCGCGCAACAACTCGAAAAACATAAAAAAGTGCTCGCCACACTGCTGACTACCGAACAGGGTAAGCCCCTGACTGAGTCAATTGGCGAAGTCGAAATGGCGATAACAATGCTACGTTACTATGCGGGATTCGGTTTGAAGCGCACTGGCCATGTTCTTGCCTCCAACCATCCGCAACAGCAAGCTATCACCAAGGAAGCGCCTTTGGGTGTGGTTGCCGCCATTATTCCGTGGAACTTCCCACTCGCCATTTTTGCGCGTAAAACGGCTCCCGCGCTGGTTGCGGGGAATACCATCGTTGTGAAACCTAGCGAGAACACCCCGCTTTGTTCGTTAGCGCTCGCGACACTGAGCAAAGCGGCGGGTATTCCTGATGGTGTCATTAACGTACTGTGTGGCGAAGGCAGTAAAGTGGGCGATGCACTGGTAAAACACCCAGATGTCCAACTGGTGACGATGACCGGCTCTACCCGTGCCGGGAAAATTATTGCCAAGAACGCCGCCGAAAAAGTGATCCCTGTCTCTCTGGAACTGGGTGGTAAAGCGCCGTTTATCGTCTTGGCGGATGCCGATATCGAAAAAGCGGCACAGGACGCCATTGATGCGCGTATGGCCAACTGCGGACAAGTGTGTATCTGTAACGAACGTACCTACGTGCAACGTGACGTTTATGACAGGTTTATGAAGGCGCTCAAGAAAGCGGCAGATAAAGTCGTCGTTGGCGATCCGATGGCGTCTAAAACCACGATGGGGCCGAAAGTCTCCGCGGCAGAAAAATCTCACGTCGACGAGCTGTTAGCGAAAAGCCAACAAGAAGGCGGAACTATCTTCTGGCAGGGTAAAGTGCCCGACGAGGCTAAATTTAAAGGGGGTAACTGGGTTGCACCGACTATCGTCACCGATCTCCCTGCTAATGCGACTATCCTGAAAGAAGAGGCCTTCGGCCCTATTCTGCCAGTGGTGGTGTTCGATAGCATCGATGACGTTATCGCGCTCGCCAACGATTGTGAATACGGATTGAGTTCTTATCTGTACACGCGTGATCTGCAGAGTGCGATGCAAATTAGCGATGCCCTAGAATATGGCGAAGTCTATATTAACCGTTACGGCCCAGAAGAAGTGAATGGCTTCCACGCCGGTTGGAAGTTATCCGGGATTGGTGGTGATGATGGTGAACATGGTTATCAACTCTATGTGAAACAGAAAACTGTCTATCTCAATTATCAGTCTTAAGCCTTTTACCGGTGCTTCGGCACCGGTTGTCCCTCACCCGTTCGGTCCTTACCATGAATCCTTTACTCATTATCTGCCTTATAATGGGCATCGCTGCACGTCGCTACCTCTCATTTCCTGAGCAGTTGGTCCCCTCTATCAATTGGTGGTTGATAACCGTCGCGCTGCCCTGTCTCATTTTAACGTTAATCCCTCACACCACGATTAATCGCGAATCTTTAGTACCGGTTGCCGGCATGTGGTGCGTTTTCCTCGGGGCAGTAGCGGTTGCCGTGATTATAGGGAGGATATTGTCTTGGCCGCGGGCGGTGACGGGTGTCGTGGCGTTGGTGGCGGGGATAGGTAATACTTCGTTTATGGGCTATCCCATCGTACAAAGTTATTATGGTGCCGCAGGCCTGCAAATAGCGGTTATTGCCGATCAAGTCGGGAGCTTTATTATTTTATCCACCTTTGGGGTGGTCGTCATGGCGCTCTGTTCTGGCCAGACACCGACAGTCAAAATGATTGCCCAGAGAGTGATCACCTTCCCGCCTTTTATCGCCCTCTGCGTGAGTCTGGCGATTAAGCCATTAGGCGGGTTACCTGACTTTATCGCGGCACCTTTCAGCCAGATTGGCGCAACCTTGACGCCATTAGCGTTATTCTGCGTCGGATTACAAATAGCACTACGTCCGCCCCGCGGGGCGATTTCACCGCTGATCACGGGGGTGATCTGGAAACTACTCGTCGCACCGTTAGCCGTTTGGGGCATGGTCCTGTTAAGTGGAGCCTCGACATTGACTCAACAGGTGACGGTAATTGAAGGCGCGATGTCTCCGATGATTGCGGCGGCAATCATGGCACAACGTGCGGGGTTACAACCTGTTTTAGCGAATGCCATCCAAGGATATGCTATTTTACTTTCTTTCATTACGATACCAATTTGGCACATACTGTTGTCATGGTAAGAAGTAGGAGAGTCGATATGTTGTTGAAACTGCCTCAATTGCGTATTTTCTGTGCATTGGTTGAAACAGGGAGTGTGGTGCAGGCCGCGAAGAAAATGCATTGTGTTCCATCTAATATTTCAACGCGTATCCGCGAATTAGAAGAAAGTCTTAGTGTAGCGTTGGTTAATCGCGATAAACAACGATTAACCCTAACGCCAGAAGGTCGTGCGTTTTATCCTCAAGCACAGCAGTTACTCAAGCAGAGCGAGGAGTGCCTGCACTTCTTCAAACCTGAATCGTTAAAGGGCCATTTGCGTCTCGGCGCGTTGGATGTTGCCTTGAACAGTCGCTTGCAGCAGATAATGGTAGGCTTTATGCAACATTATCCTGATGTGACAGTGTCACTATCTAGTCACTCATCCCTCCCCTTAATGGACCGCTTGCTCGCGGGTGAAGTGGACATGGTGGTCGTAGACGGGCCAGTTGAGCACCCGGTATTAAAGAGTCGACTGTTTGGGCCAGAGAGTTTATGTCTAGTCACCCATTGTGCGACGATGGAATCCTTTATCGAACAAGTTTCCACCCTGACACTGTATACCTTTGGCGAACACTGCTTCTATCATGTTCTTATCGAAGATTGGCTTGCGACCCAACAATTGGAATCGCGCCAACAGTGCGATATAGAGTCTTATTCTGTGATTTTAGGCGCGATTCGGCAGCAATTAGGCTTTACCGTGATGCCGCAGAGTTTTATTCAGAATAATGACGAGGTAAAAGGACTCTATTGCTATCCACTCGATACCCTTTCCTCCTGCGATATCTATTTAGTCTGGCACCGTTACTCCGCTTCTCCCGTTGAGAAGGCATTTCTCTCTATGGTTGACGAGGTTATTCCAGCGGAATAAAGCTTAGGGATAAATCAAAATCGCCAACTTTGTTAAAAAGGTTGTTAATTTGTAAATTATTGACCATGCTCAATAGACTGTCTTTGACGTTTAGGAGCGTGCTATGCCTTCTGTGACTCAACCTCGCTCACCTTCGCGGTTAGCGATTTTTTTCGTTAATTTACTCGAACCCGCCGCTTATGGTGCCTTTGTTGCAGGATTTTTCTTCGATATTATCTACTACATGACTCAAGAGATCTTCTGGGTTAAGGGAGCAAGTTGGCTTAATTTCTTCGGACTACTTTTAGCGATAATCCCTCGCCTTATTAACCTCTATCAAGTCTGGATTTCCCGTTCAGTCTCGCGGCCATTAGCCGCTCGTCGGAGTTTTTGGCTAAATGCCTTAGCGATTGTCGTGGCGATAGTTAATGCATTTGTACACAGCCGCGATGCATGGGGCGTCATGCCTGCGGGGCTTATACTGTCTGGCGTCACCGTGGCATTTCTGGTCCTCACGGTGGTGAACCACGCGCTGAGCACGCCTCGTTATCAGGAGGAGATGTTATGATTAATCGTCAATTTAGCGCCCTTTTGCTCTGCACACTGTTAGCAGGATGCGATAACAGTGATTCAACCACTGTCGCTGAACAAATTGGCCCACATCCTAAGCTCGATAAACCCAGTGCGTTTCTGTTACCTCCGATTAGCGTACCGTCAAAAGTCGATTGGGCGCAGGGGCAAACTCCACGCCCTGCGGCGGGCTTAAAAATTGAGAGTATTGCTCAAGGTTTAGCCCATCCACGGATGGTCTATCAACTGCCCAATAATGATATTTTGGTCGCAGAATCCAATGCGCCAAGCAGTGAAGCGGTAACCACGCCTAAACAATTGATTTCGGGTCTGGTGAAAAAAGATTCAGGTAAAGGGGGCAAAGGTGGGAACCGCATTACGCTGCTGCGTAAGGATGCCCAAGGTCATTGGCAACAATATCCCTTTATCCAGAACCTCAACTCGCCTTTCGGTATGGTGCTCATTGGCCAGTCGCTCTATATCGCCGATGCCGACGCCCTACTGGTCTTCCCCTACCAACCCGGCGATCTGAAAATAGATTCTGCTCGCGGTAAGCGCCTTGCTGACTTACCTTCGACGATCAATCATCACTGGACCAAATCGTTAACCGCCTCGCCAGAGGGTAAACACCTCTACGTTGGCGTCGGATCTAACAGCAATATCACTGAAAATGGGCTGGAAGCCGAGTACCGTCGCGCCGCTATTTTGGAGGTCGATCCACATAGTGGTGCAAGCCGAATTTACGCCGATGGCCTTCGCAACCCGACAGGCGTGGCGTTTGATCCTACTACGAAAAAATTATGGACCATCGTTAATGAGCGCGATGAAATCGGCGCAAACTTAGTCCCTGATTATCTCACCCAAGTAAAAGAAGGTGCGTTCTACGGTTGGCCCTACAGCTATTATGGCCAACATGTTGATCGCAGAGTACAGCCCCCTGCTCCCGATAAAGTGGCCAGTGCGGTCGCACCGGATTATGCCTTGAGTTCTCACGTTGCCCCGCTAGGAATGCAGTTTGCACAAGGCAGCCGCCTGCCTGGTTTTGCCTCTGAAGGACTATTTATCAGCGAACATGGGAGTTGGAACCGTAAGCCGCTAAATGGCTATCGTGTGAGTTATGTGCAATTCTCACAAGGTAAACCCGTGGGTCAACCTAAGACGGTGGTGGATGGCTTTGTCTCTGATGATCAGCAAACGATCTTTGGAGCGCCTGTTGGCTTAACCCTTGATAATCAAGGCGCATTAATCATTGCCGACGATGTTGGAAACCACGTGTGGCGAGTGAGTGCCGCACCATGATTTAAGCTTGCAATTACTAGGTGGGCATCGCATCATGCTCACCTTTTTATTAGTGTTAGTGTTGGGAGCGAGTCGTGCCGCGTTTAGATAATGCTTTTCTTGAATCAATCCTTGACGAGGTCCGTCCATTATTACGGCAAGGTCAGGTTGCCTCTTATATCCCTGCGCTCGCTCAAGTTCCTGCAGATCAATTAGGTGTCGCGGTCTGTACCCACGATGGGCAGTTGTTAACTGCCGGGGATGCCTCTCAACGTTTTTCTATCCAATCGATATCCAAAGTGCTCTCGTTAACCGTGGCGATGACCCGTTATTCAGAGCAAGACCTTTGGCAGCGGGTGGGAAAAGATCCTTCTGGTCAACCGTTTAACTCACTAGTACAGCTTGAAATGGAACAGGGTATTCCACGTAATCCCTTTATCAATGCCGGGGCGCTAGTGGTCTGCGATATGCTACAAAGCCGCTTATCGGCCCCGCGTCAGCAGATGTTAACCTTGGTTCGTCGATTAAGTGGCGTCGAAGATATTCATTATGACCGCCAGGTCGCCAGCTCTGAACTTGCTCATTCGGCCCGTAACGCGGCCATTGCTTGGCTGATGAAGTCTTTCGATAACTTCCATAACGATGTGAATACGGTGCTGGAAAACTATTTTCATTACTGCGCGTTATCGATGAATTGTGAGGAGTTAGCTCGTTGCTTCCGCTATTTGATTTCACCCGAGTTATGTAAGGTTTTGTTTAGACAGGAACTTAATCATCGACAAGTTAGTCATATCAATGCCTTAATGATGACAAGCGGGATGTATAATGCCGCGGGTGAATTTGCCTGGCGAGTGGGGTTACCTGCAAAATCAGGCGTCGGTGGTGGGATTGTTGCCATCGTGCCAGGAAAAATGAGTATTGCCGTGTGGTCACCTGCCCTTGACCAGTTCGGTAATTCATTAGCCGGTACGGCGGTGTTGGAACATATTTCAGACCGATTGGCTTTCTCAGTTTTTTAACACAGACTTTTGTGGTTAAGCACGCGATATCCTTAATGAAAGGTATCGTTTTTCCTTAATACCTGCACCTATGTGGAATAAGTATGAAAACAATTATTGATGGCTTCTTGAATTTCCAGAAAGACATTTACCCTGAAAGAAAAGAACTTTTTCGTAGTCTTGCTTCAAGTCAGAAACCGAAAGCGCTTTTCATCTCCTGTTCTGATAGCCGCTTGGTCCCTGAGTTAGTCACACAACAGGAACCTGGGCAGTTATTTGTTATCCGTAATGCCGGTAATATCGTTCCTTCGTTTGGACCAGAACCGGGTGGGGTATCTGCCACTATCGAGTATGCTGTCATGGCGCTTGGTGTGACGGATATTATTATTTGTGGTCACTCAAACTGTGGCGCAATGTCGGCCATTGCGAGCTGCGCCTGCTTAGATTCTATGCCTGCTGTCGAACATTGGTTGCGTTACGCCGATGCGGCGAAAGCGGTTGTAGAAAAACATGAGTATGCCTCGCCTGAAGATAAACTCAACGCGATGGTCCGTGAAAACGTTATAGCTCAGCTTAATAATATCAAAACCCACCCTTCTGTGGCGGTCGCACTACGCAATAAAAAAATCAACCTTCATGGTTGGGTCTATGATATTGAAACAGGTCAGATTAATGCATTAGATCAGCATGGTGAGCACTTCGTGAGCTTGGCGGATAACCCTGAGACCTTCTTCGAATAATGCTAGGCCCCAAGCCTGCGATTGCGGACTTGGGGCAATAAAACTTACTCTTCTTCTTCTTCCTCTTCTTCCCAACCGAATCGCTCGATTAAGAACTGCGTCGCCGCCTCGACACCCGCGGCAGAGATGCTGTGTACTAATTCTGGTTCAATCATGACGTGACAGGAAAATCCTAATCGATTGAGTGTGACTTGCGCATCGAGTGTCTCTTGGGCCGGCACCACTTCATCCCCCTCGCCATGGATCAACAAGACTTCGGCTGTCGTAGCCTGAGCTTGTGCAGGCGTTTCAATTAATTGGCCCGAAAATCCAACAACCCCCACAATGTTATAGTGGCTGCGCAGCAAGATATCGAGTGCAATCATCGTGCCTTGAGAGAAACCGACCAGTACAATCTGATCCTGTGTCGCATCGATTTGATGCTGTTGCATAATGGTGTTAAGGATTTCATCAATAGCGCGACGCGCATCGTTCAAGCGTGGTTGACGATTTTGTGGCGTAATGTTTGCCAAGCTGAACCATTGATACCCCATTCCTGCTTCGCAGAGTTCGGGGGCATTGGGCGAGGCATAACAAAGGCCAGGCAAGGAGCCAGCCCAGAATTCACCCAGCCCTTTCAAATCGTTACCATCACTGCCATAACCGTGTAATAAGATGACTAATTTTTTCATTAAAAACCCTTCATTAAGATTGCGAGATCACGGCGCGAGCGGCCTGGCGGCTCTCTTCGGCACTCAATAAACGCAGGTGACCTTGTTGCATTTCATATACCCGATCGGCGACATCAAAATAGTCGTCATCGTGACTGATAATCAGTAATGTTTTCCCGAGTTGTTTCAACCAAGGGAGTAGTTCGCGATAGAAGTAGCGCCTAAACTGCGGGTCTTGTTCTGCGGCCCACTCGTCCAAGAATAGGATATCGCGTTTCTCAGCCATGGCAAGCAGCAGCGCTACGCGTTTGCTTTGTCCCGCCGACAATGACAAGGTGCTGAGCTGATGGTTATCAACAGTGATTTTATTATTAAGCTGCAGACGCATTAACCATTCTGCGGCTAAGGCATGGTCGGCCTCACTAGGCTCAAGAAATACGGTTTCGAAAAGATAGGGTTTGGTGAACACGACCGAAAATAGAGACATCAGGCTTTTGGCGTTAATCGCTTGGCCATCGCAATAGGCATGGCCCTGCGCCATGGGATAAAGCCCGGTAAGCAGTAAACTCAGCGTTGATTTACCTGACCCGTTGGTACCAATAATAAACACCGTCTCGCCACGTGTAACGGTCATCGACAGCGGTCCCACTTCAAATCCTTTATCTGGGTATTGCCAAGTAATGTTATCCCAACGCAGTTGTTGCCAGGTGTCTTTTACCTTTTGCGTTTTCCCTTCCTTAGGCAGAGACTTTTCCGGTAGCAGTTCATTAATCTTCTTATACGCCAACTCACCCGACAGTAAGGTGGGGTAAGCGCCAATAGCCTGTAATAGCGGGGTGCGCATAAAAAGAATCGTTAAGGAGAAAGAGGTGGCCACCGCCATTGATATCCACCCTTGTGACTCGGCCAGTAAAAATATCACCCCGATTAAGCCGAGCATCATAATATTCGACCAGTTAATCGCCGAAAGATGGTAACTGTCGGCCTTGATAATATTTTGCTTATACCCCATTGCCGCGGCCTGATAATGGGTGTCATAGAAGTGTTTAGCCCGTGCAGGATTCAATGCCAGCTCTTTTCTACCTTGGATCACGACCTGGAATGAGGATTGTAAGTCGCTTTCATAGCCTCTGACTTTATCAATATGCTGATACACCTTGCTTACCATCTTATAACCGAGCGTAAAGGTGACGACTAACCAGCCTATCGTAATCAGCAACACAGGGACGGAAAGATAGCCCAGATAACCCATCGCGACTAAAGCGAGAACGATACCTTGGATCAACTCTGGCAGCCTGACAAAGGCTAACGTGATATTACGAATATCCGGGCCCAACAACGCGAGTAACTCCCCTTCGCCCTTAGCTTCTAGGGTAGCGATCGGGGTATTCATCATCTGCCACACCATCGCCGATCGTTTGCGCCAAATAAATTGGTGACCCAGCGTTGTTAGGCACCACTGCGCCCCAAGGGTAGTCGCTAATAATAAGAGCAACAGGCCCAGCATTTTACTAATCCCCAACGCCAGAGACTGTTCGGCCAAAAGTCCATGGTTGATCCATGAGATAATCGCGATCCCTAATCCGGCACTCAGCAAATTAAGTAAGATAATGGCGATAAAGGCCAGCGTATGCTGGCGAAGAATGGTTTTCAGTAGTTGCATAATTAACTTAACGTAGTCCTCGGGAGTCACCTCCCGAGTTGGTGATGCCTTAAAAATCGAGGCTCATAGAGAGTGTGTAAGTGCGTGGATCACCTTGTGTCAGATAACCATTATTGGTCCCGACGGTGTCCCAATATTTTTCGTTAGTCACGTTTTCAACTCCAGCCCGCCAAGTAATAGCACTAACCGTAGCCGACTGGATCGGCATTTGATACTGCACACCGATATCAAGACGCGTCCAACTTGGGATACGCAAGGTGTTCGAGCTATCAACATACTGGCGGCTGGTATGGAGTAAATTGCCCTGTACCATCAAGCTTTCAACCCGTGGAATATCCCATTCGGTACCCAAGGTCCATTGGTTACGCGGTACACCCACCGCATCCTTGCCATCATAACTGACCCAACGCTTATTTTCATCTCCGTTGGCGCTAGGCATTTTCGGACGCAGCCAAGTGGAGCCTGCATTGATACGCCAGCCTAAGACAGGTTCACCAAAGACATTGACCTCTACCCCTTGATTGCGCTGTTCACCGGCAAGACGGTAAACGTTATCACTGCCGGTTAAGCCAACCTGACGGCGCATATCAAATAGGCCAATATTCCCGCCGTAACGTCCCTTTTCGACTTTGAGCCCCACCTCGTTTTGTCGGGTACGGCCAAGTCCCACAATATAACCGGAGTTAAGCGTGGTCGACGGCGCGGTACCTGATGCCTGTAACCCTTCAATATGGTTAGCATAGAGCGATAACCACTCTGAGGCTTTAAAGACAACGCCATACACCGGCGACCAACGATGGGCTTTTAGCGCCGCATTCTTATCTTCGACGCCTTGATAACTGTAGTTTTTGACATCTATATGTTGGTAGCGAGCCCCTGCTATATGTTGGTAGCGAGCCCCTGCGGTGACCCGCACCCGATCCTGCCAAAAACCTAAGGTATCGGAAAGCGCGACGCTATTATTGATATTTTTACTGCGGATATGGGGGTTAGCCATATTTCCGTCAGAATAGGCCGTAGCGGGAGAGGATTGCGGACGAGGATCATAAATCGTGCCGAAATCTTGTGCAGTCGACATCGTATAAGCACTGGCACTGCGATTATAGATCCCGGAATAATTGATATTCAGCTGATGGCTAATAGGACCCGTAGTCACTTTACCCCGCAGCCCGACCAATCCACTGGTGGTATCTGACTTGTAATGTGTCGTTAAACGGGTCACGGTCGAACGTCCTGCCATATCGCTGACTAGGGGCGCGCCGCTTGCCGACCATTCATTATTATGACTGCTGCCGATAGCGCTGTAAGCGACCCACTGATCGTTGAGGTGATAATCGTTTTTCATCATCACATAACGACTTTCCAAGTCGGCATAGTTCCAGGCTGTACTGTAATTGGTACGATTATTAGGTACGCTTGGTACGCTAGGCAGTGTGATAACATTGTTCAATGTGTTGAGGCGGATCCCGACGCGACCATGATGAATGGTCGATTTGGTATAGCCCATGTCCAAAGAGCTTTCTAGCTTATCGCCATGGTAGTCCAACCCTAAGAAAGCCCCGGTAGTACGGTCACGTTCTTTGCGGATCTCTGTTTCGCCTTCACGATTCACTACGTTGGCTCTCACCCCAAATTGCTCATTATCACCGAAGCGGCGTCCGATATCCGTGCTAACCCCTGCTTGGCCTCGACCGGTGTAATCGACACTGACACGTTGTGTAGGCTGTGAATCTGCGCGTTTAGGTTCGATATTGACATTACCGCCAACACCACTGCCCGCAGCGGGCACGCCATTTAAGAAGGCGCTTGAGCCTTTGATGACCTCTACGCGCTCGACCGCTTCGAGAGGCAGAATTTGACGCGGTCAAATACCATAGAGCCCACCCAGGGCAATATCATCCGCTGATAAATCAAATCCACGAATGCGAAAGCCTTGGGAGAAATTACCATACCCCCTGACGTTCTGGACTGAGGCATCATTTTTCATGACATCGGCGAGGTTTCTCGCTTGCTGATGTTCGATTAATTTTGAGGTGTACCCCACCACGTTAAAGGGGACGTCTAGCGCTTTTTGTTCTCCCAACGCCCCCAATCGTCCACCGTTAGCAATGTTACCATCGAGGAAAGCCGGGATCAGGTGTTGGCCATTAGCATTATCTGTGGCCGTAGGTTTCGCTGTAACGACGAGCGTATCGGGGGAAGTGTCCGCATGAACGTAACACGTAATTGGGAGTAGGCTCAGAGAAATAGCCTGCGCAAGGTGTTTTTGACGGTGGGTAGGTAACCAGAGGGACATAAAAAATCCAATTATCAGGAGGTTATGATTAATTATAAAATAGCGACAAACAAAATGCAGACAATACTAATGCAAATATCACTCATTTGCATTAGTATTGAGAAATTTACTGTTGTGCGGGAGCTAACATGTCTAGAGCAGCCTCCATCGCCAAGGCACTCCCTAATGAGTACCCCTTGGCTACCCTGCGCTCTTGCGAAAGTTTTCGGGCCTTACTCCCAAGAGAACGGAGTTCCTATCGGTCGCCTCAACAATTAGCATGGCTATCCAAATGGTCGCAGTGGTTCTTCGCCGGGACACTATTACCTTGGGGCGAACAATTATTGGTGGAACAGCGCGCTTATCCCCTGTGGCTAGGGTTTGGACGTTTTTCGCTCAATAGCCAAGGATTTCCCGATCCGATCTCGGTCAGCCACCTTTCACTCGCGGCACCATGCGACATCGCACAACAACAAGCCATTACTCAGCTCGTCTCTGGGTTTATCTCTCCAGTCTGCTCGACCCTCGCGGCGGTTGCGGGTCATCCCTTAGCACTATTCTGGAGTAACGCGGCAGTGCGCTTACATCAAAGTATGCGGAGCGCGGAACAAAAACAGGTCTCAAGTCACCTTTTACAAGACATTTTTACTGCGACACACCTGACTAATGGCGAGCGAAACCACCTTTATCAGCCATTCATTACACTTGATCAGGCACACATGCCCGCGATAAGGCAACGCCGTCATTGCTGTATGCGCTTTCATTTGGACAAAGAGTTGTGTCCCTCTTGCCCACTTGACCGTTGCCCAACCTCAAAACTTTAATGGAAAGATTGTGAACAACGTAAGACATAGCGTATCGACGCCGCTATTTGAGCTACGCGGTGCAGCGGTACAGATTGCGGGGCGACAAATTTTACAGCCTGTTACTCATACCTTCAGTCCCGGCCGTGTAACAGGGCTAATTGGCCACAATGGTTCGGGTAAGTCGACACTACTCAATTTACTCAGCCGTCAAAATGCTCGTCACACCGGTGACATTCTCTGGCAGGAGCGACCTGTTGCGGACTGGCCATCGCGCGAATTTGCTCGTCATGTCGCGTATTTACCGCAGCAATTACCGCCAGCTGAAGGGTTGACGGTAAAAGAATTAGTGACCTTAGGCCGCTATGCTTGGCACGGTGCGTTAAAGCGGGTAAGTGCCGAAGACGTGGCATCGGTCGAGGAGGCAATCCGGAGTGTCGATTTGGACTGGGCGAGTGAGCACCTTGTCGAGCAACTCTCCGGGGGGGAACGGCAGCGTGCCTGGCTTGCTATGTGCGTGGTACAAGCGAGTCACTGCCTATTGTTGGATGAGCCGACCTCAGCGCTAGACATTGCTCATCAAAAAGAGGTATTACAGGTTATTCATGACCTTTCTCGCCACCGCAGTCTTACCGTGATCATGGTGCTGCACGATATTAATATGGCTGCACGGTTCTGTGACGAGTTCGTTGCCCTAAGACAAGGGCAAACTGTGTTCAAAGGCGATGCTCAAGCCTTAATGACGGCTGAACAACTCTCAGCGATTTATCATGTCCCGATGGGGGTCACCCATCCTGACCCCAGGTTACCGCCTATTAGCTATGTCAAATAACCGAACTCTCTTCACGCGGCGGCGTTTACTGCAATACGGTCTCGGCGTTGGTGTAGCCTCGATCCTTTCCCCATCGCTACGTGCGGCGGCCCCGCCGCAACCTCGTATCGCCGCGTTAGATTGGACGGCTGTCGAACTCATCGACGCAGTGGGATTACAGCCGTTTGCCGTCAGTGATATCCCTAGCTATCGGCAGTGGGTTGTGACACCGTCACTTACTGTTACGACGGTAGAATTAGGTCTGCGTAATGAGCCTAATCTGGAACTTTTAGCTCAACTACGCCCTGATATCATCATCTTGCCGCACTACTCCCCCTTACCGGAAGCCACGCTGCAACAATTTGGTGAGGTCATCCGTTATCCCTTTACCCTGCCCGGTAAAAGAATCCTTACTGTAGCGCGTGACAACTTGCAACAGCTAGGACGCCACCTTGGTCGCGAAGCGTTCGCGCAACGCACCTTGACGCATTGGCAGGAGAATATGACAGCCGCCCGCCAATTGCTGGCTCCATGGCGGGGTAAGCGTATTTTATTGTATAGCTTCTTGAGTCCACGCCAAGTCTTAGTGATGTCTCCGAGTAGCCTATTTGGTGAAGTGTTGGCCTATTTAGGGCTGCAGTGTGCGTGGCAAGGTAGCGCGAATATGTGGGGGAGCGCTGTGATCGGGGTTGAACAACTCTATCCCGTCGACACGGATATCGCGATTGAATTTATGCATGGTGAGCGCGGGGCTACGCGTGCTGTGCCGCAATCGGGCCTATGGCAAAAAATGCCCTTTATGCAACAGCATAACCACTATCAGGTTGAGGGAGCATGGATGTACGGCGGTCTTCATGCGGCATTACATTTTACTGAGCAACTTATTCATTTATCAGGACAATGGCATGACTAAACTTCGAGCGGGGCTTGCGTTCACCCTGCTACCTTTATTTACCGCCCTGATGATTGGATGGAATATCCAACATTTATTCTCGAGTACCGCCACACAACCGGGCATGGCCGCACTGCTTTGGTCACAGAGCTATTTGCCACGAATAATCGTTGCGGCATTGGCTGGCGCGGCATTAGGGCTTTGTGGGATGTTAGCGCAGCTGGTGTTAAAAAATCCTCTTGCAGAGCCTGCGACGCTGGGTATCGCTTCCGGTGCCCAGCTGGGCACAACCCTAGCATTATTTGCCGGGGTTTCCCCCTGGATCACTCAAAGCTTCGCGCTGGCGGGTGGCTTTATCACCACAGCAATCATCTATGCCTTAAGCCGCCACCGCGGGATGTCGCCATTGACTCTGCTATTAACAGGGATGGTTGTGGGGCTTTTCTGTTCTGTATTACAAAATGGGCTGGTGTTATTCCATCACGAACAGATGCAATCACTGTTTATCTGGAACAGCGGCAATTTAGCGCAGAACGACTGGTCGGTGGTGTCACAATTATGCCCTATTCTGGTGGGCATTACTGTATTGGTATTACTCAGCACACGTGCCCTCGCCTTACTTAAACTGTCCGACGAGGTGGTCGATAGCTTGGGCGGTAATAGCCGACTGTATCGTTTATTTACCTTAGGCATGATGGCGTTACTGGCCGCCTGGACAGTGAGCCAAGTCGGATTGATCAGTTTTATCGGTCTATTTGCCCCCCAAATTACCCGTCTGTTCCCGCGCCTATCCTTTAAAAAGAGTATGCTGCTGGGGATGGCGTTTGGTGCAGGATTGTTACTATTTTGTGACCAATTAGCCCTTTTCGCAGAGGCCATTAATTGGCAGATCAGCGCCGGAAATCTCACTGCGATTATGGGTATTCCGGTGATGTTACTGATCATCGTCAAGGCACGTTTCCCTCAGCCGCCAGCCTTAGGCGGTACTGCTTCCAAAGTCCTACTATTACCTAAGGCAATTAAGGTCTTACTGATAGTCGCGTTGCTTGGCGTATTCTTCTTGGCGTTTACCCTCACCCATAGTCCGCAAGGCTGGCAGATCAGTGTCAGCGATCCCTACAATTTGCGCTGGCCAAGAATGGTAATGGCGATAGGCTGTGGAGGACTACTCGCCAGCGCGGGAGTGATCTTACAACGGTTAACCAATAACCCACTGGCCAGTCCGGAAGTGTTGGGGATAAACAGCGGTGCTGCCTGTGCAGTCGTGCTATTACTGGTGTTGATGCCTAATGCGAGCGGTCTCTTATTATTTTCCGTGGCGGCGCTGGGGGCGATGATAAGCTTAGGGATAATCATCCTGTTTGCCATCAATGCGAGTGATCAGACACCTAAAATTCTGCTCGTCGGGACTGCGTTAGGGGCCTTCTCTTTAGCGCTGATCACCCTATTTCTAGCCTCTGGTGCGCCGAATAGTGGTGTGATTATCAGCTGGTTATCAGGCTCTACTTGGGGAGCCACACCGGAAAAAGCCTTAGCTTCCCTAGTCGCCTTGTTATTAAGCCTACCGATCAGTTTGCTTTTTACACGTTGGTTAACCTTGCTGCCTTTAGGCAGAACAGTCGCGTCGTCACGCGGTTTATCGTTACGCGGGAGCACCACGCTATTAATTATTTGGTGTGCGACATTGAGCGCTGGGGCAACGCTGTTACTGGGACCGATGAGCTTTGTCGGGCTATTAGCGCCGCAAATTGCGCGATATTTAGGAATTTATCGTTTCGGCAACGCCCTTTGGATCAGTGTGGTCTGCGGTGCGCTATTAATGTTAGCAGCCGATTTTATCGGCAGAATGATCATGTGGCCATTTCAAGTTCCTGCTGGCATTGTGGCCGTTATCTTGGGCGCGCCAGGCTTATTATGGTTACTGTATCGTAAACGCTAACGGCAAAAGAGCTAGCCCAGTTTGAAGGGCTAGCCCACGATTAGAACGTCACAGTGGTCTTAAGACCCATTACCCACGCATCAGGAGTATCGCTGACCGCTCCTGAGTTATGCCAATATTGCAGGCTTGGCTGCAGTTGAAACCACGGCGTCAGCTGGAAACGATAGAACAGCTCAGCATTGGTGGCTGAACTCGCTGTGGGCCAGTAGCCTGATAAATTGTTGAGATCAGCTGCGTGTTGTTTCTGTTGTTGATCTCGGTTGGCCCAACTCCCGACTTTGACATAACTCACCCCCAATCCAACCCAATCGTTGGGTCTTGCATCGAATATTCCACGATAACGAGCGGAGACTGATCCTACGACAGGCAAACGAATGGTACGCTTATCGCCCAGTCCTAAGCTGGCCGATAGGCTCATACCACGAAGCGGATCGTTAGAATGGCGAGTCACTTGTTGATTGGCGGCTGCCCACAGATAATAGGAGTTGTGTGTTTTGGCATAGCCATTTGGGTCACTGGCCCCCCAATATTGACTCGTCCCCCGCGCTAAGTGCGTTTGCTCCGCATTAGTCCAGCTTAGACCCAATGTGTAGATGCCGGGTAACTGATTGACGCGAGTTCTCCACTCAGCTTCAACAGGAAGTATGACCCCCTTACTGTGCTGCGTAGAGACACTCCAAGCATGACCGCGACTCGCGGCCTGTGAGTTTTGTTCCATCAGCGCAACCTTTAACGTCAGTTCAGGCGTGGCTTTCCATTCCAGATTTGTCCCCCAGGTGTGAACATTCCAGTTATTCCAGATCATGGAATAGGCAGATTTACCGCCACACAGTGATAACATTTGAAAATCACACGGAATACCTTGGTCGAAGACTTGCACTTTATTCATGAGACCTGCGCGCCAGAAGAGATCGCCGCCGAAAAAGCTTCTACCGGCAGTTAACCAGCCCAAACGGGTAATTGATTGGCCGCCCCAGCTCTCTTGCGCCAAGTCGGTCATGGGTACCGACTTATCTTGCAGGCGTTGCATGGCTAAGTTCTGGTTATGATTACGATTCACGATGTTTCCTTCAATGACCGCCCCGGGGATCCCGGTTAAGGTTTCGAGATTCTGCGTGAAAGTGAAAGCGAACTGATCGATGTAAGCTGTTTTATGGCGCGAGTCGGCACCGCCATGTAAATTACTCGCCGTTTGCGATAAATAACCAAGATTGAAATTGAACCCCTCTTGGGTTAATCGGGGCCTCAAACCAAGCATATCACCGAGTAAACCCTGTTCTGGCGGAGGTTCAAACCCTAATGCTGTCGGGGTAAAGGGAGCAGCGAAGAGTGAGGTTGAGACAGACATACCGGCGACAAATAACCAACCGTATAGCGGTTTAGCATCCATGCATTTTCTCCAAGTCCTTCATGGACTCTCTGATATAGAATTCGGGTTATTTCAACCCAGTGAAAGACAACTTTCTTTTATCGGAATGACCCCGCTATAGCAATAAATAATCACTCTTCTTTTTAGTACTTTTGACAAAGATCACCTTTGGTGAATGCAAAGTTCCCCAAGCTACTACACCCTGACTCTTAACTAAGAAATTTTCCGTTTTACTCAGACAATGGCAGCTTAATGAACGCTTGGCAGAAAAATTTAGTCTCACTGTGGCTGGTATGTTTCATTACTGGGCTCGGTACCAGTCAATTGCTCCCTTTTCTGCCACTCTATATTTCTCAGTTGGGACATTACACAACCGAGCAGCTTACCCTCTGGTCGGGTGTTGCCTTCAGTATGACGTTTCTGGTTTCAGCGATAGTCTCACCACTACGGGGAAAAATAGCAGATAAACGTGGGCGTAAACTGATGCTAATTCGTGCCACGGTCGGGATGGCTATCGCCATCGTCTGCCAGGGGTTGGCGCAATCGGTATGGCAGCTGTGTCTGTTTCGCGGCATCATGGGCTTAGCCTCTGGATATATTCCTAACGCAATGGCCTTGATTGCTGGCCAAGCGCCTAAGGGCCGCAGCGGATTTGCATCAAGTATGTTGTCGACGGCGCAGATCAGTGGGTTTCTTTGCGGTCCACTACTCGGCGCTGTGACCTCATCATTATTTGGGATGGAATGGGTCTATACTTTCTCTGCACTGATAAGATTCGTTAATGTGTTGGTTTTTTTCCGTATCTTGCAACGGACAGCGATTCCTAAGTCGATCGAGTAAGTTCTACCATTTTGCTTAATTTTCGGAGAAAACCGGCTTAGGTACCGATTTCAAATATGTCAGTTTATTCAATAAGTTTACAATTTCATGAGTTTTAGGCGTGGATTTCTGTGAGGAAAATAACTCAATAACCCTCCGATAAGTCATGATATTTTTTCAATATGACTCAGAGCACTTAGAAAATAATGTTTAATTTTTATTAACAATTATGAATAAATTGTTTAAAATCGGTCACACTATTGGTGAGTTTCTTATCAGGGTTTGTTATGCAACACATTAAAAAGACGGTATTCAGTTTATCGCTGATCGCCGCGTCATTATTCACCCACACGGCACAAGCACGCACCGAAAATACTGATGTACTATTGATCGGTGGCGGCATCATGAGCGCATCGCTAGGCACTTGGTTACATGAGCTACAACCAGAATGGAAACAGACCATGGTTGAACGCCTCGATGGTGTAGCTGAAGAGTCTTCTAATGGTTGGAATAACGCGGGGACTGGCCACTCTGCTAACATGGAACTTAACTACACGCCTCAGCGTGAAGATGGATCCATCAATATTTCGAAAGCGATCGATATTAATGAAGCTTTTATGATTTCCCGGCAGTTTTGGGCGTCTCAGGTACAGTTAGGGACCCTGCAACAACCGCGCAGCTTTATCAATTCGACGCCGCATATGAGCTTTGTTTGGGGTGAAAAGAACGTCGATTATTTAACGCGTCGCTACGAGGCGTTACAAAAAAGTCCACTATTCCAAGGCATGAAGTTCTCGACTGACCAACAACAGATCAAGAAGTGGGCACCATTAATTATCGACGGTCGTGATCCTGCTCAGAAAGTCGCGGCAACTTGGACACCGCTAGGAACAGACGTTAACTACGGCGAAATTACGCGTCAATTAGTCGGCAATCTTCAAAAGCAACCAGGCTTCACCTTAGAGCTTTCTACGCAAGTGACCGAGTTTACCCGTCAAGATGATAACTCTTGGCTAGTCACGGTCGAAAACCGTACCACCGGTGAGAAACACAGCATCCATGCAAAATATGTATTCATCGGTGCAGGCGGCGCGTCACTGAAATTATTACAAAAATCCGGTATTTCAGAAGCAGAGAATTACGGAGGATTCCCTGTCGGAGGGTCATTCTTAGTGACAGAAAACCCTGCGATCACTGCTCAGCATACTGCCAAAGTATACGGACAAGCCTCTGTGGGTGCACCACCGATGTCGGTCCCACATTTGGATACGCGTTATTTAGACGGTAAAAAAGTCGTACTGTTTGGACCATTCGCCACTTTCTCGACCAAATACTTGAAAAATGGCTCATTGTTAGATCTGTTTAGTGCGACCACAACCCATAACGTAATGCCGATGGCGCATGTTGGCGTAGACAACCTCGATTTGGTGAAATACTTAATCGGTCAAGTCATGTTGTCTGATGAAGATCGTTTCAATGCTTTAAAAGAGTACTTCCCAGAGGCTAAACAGTCTGATTGGAAACTGTGGCAAGCGGGACAACGTGTGCAAATTGTTAAAAAAGATGCTGACAAAGGTGGCGTCTTGAAACTGGGCACCGAGATTGTGACGGATCAGCAGAAGACGATTGCTGCCTTATTGGGCGCCTCACCGGGTGCGTCAACCGCAGCCCCAATCATGTTAAATGTGATTGAGAAATTATTCCCACAACAGGTGAAAACACCGCAATGGCAAGCCCGTATCAAACAAGTGGTGCCAAGCTACGGTCAGAAACTGAATAACGATCCGGCCTTAGCACAACAAGTCTGGGATCATACTGCTGAAGTGTTACAGTTAACGCCTCCACCTCGTATTCAGATGTCTGCACCGGCGAGTGCTCAAGCCCCTACCTCGACGACGACTACACCTAATCAGGGTATGGCGCTGTAAACCTCAACCCCTTCAATCGGTCGATTGAAGGGGTTATCTCTACTCGGCAGACTGAGTTAATTGTTGACGTTGACGTAAACTCGGGAAAAACTTCATCCATATCGCCACAATAACCAAGGTCCCAACGCCCCCCACTACCGCTGCAGGAACCGTTCCTAACACACTGGCCAATACACCGGTTTCGAATTCGCCAAACTGATTGGACGTATTGATAAAGATCGAATTGACCGCATTAACTCTGCCCCGCATTGCATCGGGAGTATCCAGTTGAATCATCGCCCCTCTTATTACCATACTCACCATATCAAAACCGCCAAGCGCGACCAGTGCCAGCAAGGACAACACAATATTATGAGAAAGTGCGAAGACTAATGTCGCTACCCCAAAACCGGCCACACAGCCAAACATAATCAAGCCAGTATGGCGAGTGAATACCCGACGGCTGATCCAAACCCCGGTTAATAGGGCACCTACCGAAGGCGCAGCCCGCAATGCCCCCAGCCCCCAGGGGCCGGTGTGCAAAATGTCCTGAGCAAAGATAGGTAACAACGCAGTGACTCCACCGAGTAATACGGCGAAAAGATCTAAAGAGATGACGCCTAAAACATCCTTTCGCTCGAAGATGAAATGCAATCCTGCAAACAGATTTTTCATTGTCATCGGTAGGCGTGTCAGTGCGACAGGAATATAGCGGACGGTCGCGATCATGACTAATGCAAGAAGATAGCTGAGTGCCGCCACCCCATAAGCCGCCTCCGGTGAATAGACATACAGTAGACCGCCCACCATTGGACCTGCAATGACCATCGCTTCGCGGAAAACTTGGTTAGTGGCCATTGCCTTGGAGAGCAGCTCAGCCGGTAACAACGCAGGCAATAGCGAGGTATTGGCCGGTCCTTCTACCGCTTTAGCAATAGAGAACAGCGCCACCAAGGCTAATAACGCTGGGGTGGATAACCATAACAATAGCGGCAGTGCAATAAGCCCCACCACCGAGAGAAACTCGATGACCTGTCCGGTAACGATCAATGTTTTGCGATTATATTGATCAGCAAGGTGTCCTGCAGGAAGCGCTAATAACACCGAAGGTAAAAATTACATCAGCCCGATCATCCCCAGCATAAAGGCACTATGGGTGATGGCATAAATTTGCCAACTGACAGCTAAGGAAACAATTTGGAAACTGAGTGATGAACAGGTTTGTGCAATCAGGTATTGCCGAAAGCCACGGTGACTAAAGGGGGATAATTGAGACGCTGCGGAATTCAAGTCTTGGCTCCAAGCTAAGCATGCTGATAATAAGGATGATAAGGATGATAAGGATGATAAGGATGATAAGGATGATAAGGATGATAAGGATGATAAGGATGATAAGCATATCACGAACTTTGCTGGGCAAATGAATACCCTTTCTGCCGATTGTCGATAAAAAAAATGTCGCATTAACAGATCTTTGTCTACGCTTAAAGTGAGCAATGTAAAAAATAAAAAATCATGAGGACAGTGATGAGCGATCAAAAAAGAAACATAACAACCACCGATGCCGGTATTCCTGTTGCCAGCGACGAACACTCTTTAACCGTCGGCCCTGATGGCCCGATTGTATTACACGACCATTATCTTATTGAGCAAATGGCGAACTTCAACCGCGAGCGCATTCCGGAGCGTCAACCCCATGCTAAGGGTAGTGGCGCGTTCGGGCATTTCGAGGTAACCGAAGACGTCAGTCAATACACTAAAGCCGCCCTCTTCCAACCAGGCGTTAAAACCGATGTATTGATGCGTTTTTCCACGGTAGCGGGCGAACGCGGTAGTCCAGACACCTGGCGTGATCCACGCGGCTTTTCGATCAAATTTTATACTACCGAAGGTAACTACGATATGGTCGGCAATAATACGCCGGTCTTCTTCGTGCGTGACCCAATGAAATTCCAGCATTTTATCCGATCACAAAAGCGTCGTGCCGATAACAATCTGCGTGATAACGATATGCAATGGGACTTCTGGACACTCTCCCCTGAGTCCGCTCACCAAGTCACTTGGTTAATGAGCGACCGTGGCATTCCTAAGAGCTGGCGTCATATGAACGGATACTCTAGCCATACCTATATGTGGGTGAATGCCGAAGGCGAAAAATTCTGGGTCAAATACCACTTTAAAACCGACCAAGGCGTCGAGTGCCTCACGCAGGATGAGGCGGATAAGTTAGCGGGTGCAGACGGTGACTTCCACGTTCGTGATCTCTATAACGCGATTTCAGAGGGTAATAACCCTAGCTGGACGCTGTATATGCAGATTATGCCGTTCGCCGACGCTGATGACTATCGCTTTAACCCATTCGACTTAACCAAAGTGTGGCCGCATAAAGATTATCCGCTGATTAAGGTGGGTAAGCTTACCTTAGATCACAACCCAACCGATAATCATGCGCAAATCGAGCAAGCGGCATTCGAACCGAACAACTTAGTGCCAGGTATCGGTCTAAGTCCTGATAAAATGCTGATGGGTCGTATTTTCGCCTACGCCGACGCACACCGTGCGCGTTTAGGGGTTAACTATAAGCAGATCCCGGTAAACAGCCCGCGTTGTCCAGTGAATAGCTATAGCAAAGATGGCGCAATGCGTATGCAGCCCGTCAGCGACCCAGTATATGCCCCGAATAGTAAGGGGGGACCGGCTGCTGATGGCGAACGTTATCCTACCGACTCTACGTGGTCCGCGCAGGGTGAACAGCTCCGTGCGCCTTATTCGTTGCATGCCGAAGATGATGATTACGGACAGGCAAACGCACTGGTTAATCAGGTACTGGACGACGCCGGCCGCGATCGCTTAGTGAATAACGTGGCAGGTCACCTACTCAATGGTGTGAAAGAGCCAGTGCTCTCCCGTGCCTTCGATTACTGGCGCGCAATTGATCAAACTATTGGCGACCGTATCGCTGAGAAAGTGAAATCTTCTCAATAATAATGATAAAGCCCCGCACCGCGGGGCTTTATTGAACTATAAATTAGCTCACGTCCACTCCATAAGCAATGAATTGGACTGGCAAAGGCAATAACCAGTTTGCAGAAAGTTAATTTATTATTTCAACCTACTTTACTGGGCATTATTAAGAACAGAAAAGAGGGTGGGTCAGTGGCTTATGACTTTTCTTATACATATCGCCCTACAGGGTCCTATCACGTGCAATGGGTGAGTTAAAACCTCTTACACTCAGGCATGATTAGTCAAATTATAGTTTCCGAAAATCAGCCACCTATAAAGAATCTCTAAATAGATACGTAAATCATTAAAAAATAATCATTGAATGAGTATTTGTATCTAACCCTAGAATCAGATTTTTTAAAAATATTATTTTATATATGTCAGTATAACACCTCGATTCAATTTATATAAAAAATCCTTATCTATTAGCCTAGATGAGATTATACTGCTTTATTAACCTTTCGACTTGATCTGGCACTATAAGCAAATTTACGTTTTTTAGACTTAACTTAATTTTAACAACTTAGAACAAAATCCTAGGGGAATAGAAAGAGATGAACTTCAAACAGTTAATATTTGTTACCGCTATAGTACTTTCTCCTTCAGCCTACAGTGCAAGCAAAAATTACTGCTCAAGTGGGATCATCGATCCCAATAATCCTCATACCTGTAACAACAATGACCTCAATCGAGCCGTCAGCGATTTGGGTACAGATATCCAACAGGGGGATGCTGATACCCTCTCTTCCGCCAATACCTACACTGATGGTCAAGTCAGTAACGAATCGACAGCCAGACAGGACGGGGATGCGAGCACTCTTTCTTCTGCCAATACCTACACTGATGGTCAAGTCAGTAGTGAAGCGACTGCCAGGCAGAAGGGCGATGCGAGCACCCTTTCTTCTGCCAATACCTACACTGATGGTCAAGTCAGTAGCGAAGCGACAGCTAGGCAGAGAGGCGACGCGAGTACTCTTTCTTCTGCAAAAACTTATACTAATGATCAAGTCAGCAGCGAATCGACAGCCAGACAGAAAGGCGATGCTGATACCCTTTCTTCTGCCAATACCTACACTGATGGTCAAGTTAGTAGCGAAGCGACAGCTAGGCAGAGAGGCGACGCGAGTACTCTTTCTTCTGCCAATACCTACACTGATGGTCAAGTCAGTAGCGAGGCGACAGCCAGACAGAATGGTGATATGAATACGCTATCTTCCGCAAATTCTTATACGAATCAGCAAATTAATAATTATTGGAGTAAATCAGAAAACCAATTTCAGGCTGTAAATAAACGAATTGATAAACTGGGCAACAGGTTGAATGCAGCCATGGCGAGCTCAGCAGCAATAGCATCCATACCTTATGTTGCTGAGGATACATTCTCATTGGGGGTTGGGGCCGGCAATTACAGCAATGGCAATGCAGTAGCGGTTGGCGTTCAGTATAAAACAAGTACGAATTCTAATGTCAGGGCTAACTTCGCTAAAGATTCCACCGGAAGATTCACATCTGGTGCTGGCTTTGCTTTAGGCTGGTAAAACGAAAAATGGTTGTGATATTTTGCCGCAAAAGGTTCATATCACAACCTATCCATCCTTCCCTAATATATATTCCATCGCTTTCTTGGCTTTGCATGCAAGAATTTCAGCATCCTGCTCAACGGCCTGGTCATTAAATACCTCTACTCCGATAGGTCCTGTATAACCCAGTTTATCTAAGTAGGCGATCAACTCTGTTAAAGGGAAATTACCCTCACCGGGTAATAAGCGTTGATGCCGAGCGATCTGTTTAAGGGCGTCACTGTCTAACGGCATGGTTATATCCGATAATTGTACTAAGAAGATTTTCTCCACCGGAATACCCGCTAAGTCCTGCACTGTCCGGCGTAAGGCAAAGAGGTGAAAAGCATCGACGACTATGCCGAGGTTCTCTTCATCGACTTGCTGGATAACCTGCCAAGCTTTATCGCACTGGTCGATCTCGGTACTCCAAGACATCGCTTCATAGGCCACACGCAGACCAAAACCTTTGGCTTGCTGACAGAGCCATTTCATATCCGCAACAATCTTATGCTGTTCACACTCAGCCGTATTGGCGGCCACCAATATCGTTGGGCTTCCTAATTCACTTGCCGTCGCCATCATCGTCAACGCTTCGCGGCGCTTTTCATCGCGTTTTTCGCCCACTGCCCCGTCAAAATCCAATAACACTTGGTAATCAGTGCGCTCAAGGGATAAGGCGTCGAGCTGCTGCGTAGTCTTAGACACCGCTTGTTCAGCATCTTGTTGCCACACTTCAACCCCATCAAATCCAGCTTTCGCAATCGCTTCAAGTTTCTTTGCAAAGGTCCCCCCAAGTAGAACGGTGTTAAGGAAACGCGGATTGGCTTTCAAGAATGACATATCTTTCTCCTATTAATGACTTGCTAATGAGTATAGACCGTCAAGCGTCAATCCACCTCAGAGCAGGCTTAAGATTATCTTAAGGTCGGTCAGTAATAATTCATCATTCGATGATTAGTCTGGACTTATGTTATGAAAAGTTGGTTAACGACGCGCGTAACGCACCCCGTATTGAATGCGCTAACGGCAGCTGCGATCACACTGTGTTTAAATATTCCTTATTTTGAGCAGGCTTTTCGCCTTGTCAGTCGCTTCTGCGGCGTATCAGTTATGCCTTGATAGCGCTGTTGGTATCGAGTGCCGGAACCTATTTAATCTCGAACAGTTTCTTCAAGGATTACGCTTCACTTTTTCGTAATAATCGCGAATTCATTACTTACTTAAGCCCTTCTAACGGCATCGCTGCCGCCCTCTCTTGGTATAAACACGAGCGTACGGCGAATCTGCCTTTAATTCGCTTTGGCGAAGATGCCCGCCAGAGTGCGGCACACCTGACAGGAAAACCGACTTTGACACTCTTAGTGGTCGGTGAGACGACCCGAGCGCAGGATGTAGGCCTCGGTGGCTATACACGACAAACGACCCCTTTATTGGCCAAGGATAATGTAATCTACTATCCAAATACGCTGTCGTGTGGTACCTCCACCGCGGTATCAGTCCCTTGTATGTTTTCAGGGATGGGGCACGATCACTATAACGATGCACTGGCGAATCATCGTGAGGGCCTACTGGATATTGTGCAACGTGCTGGCGTCAACGTGCTGTGGCGTGAAAACGATGGTGGCTGTAAGGGAGCTTGTGCACGGGTGCCGACTGAAGAGATGACCGCACAAAATCTGCCTGGTATGTGTATCGATGGTGAATGTTATGACCAAGTGCTATTTCATCATTTACAGGGCTATATTGATAAGCAAACCGGTAATACGTTAATCGTACTCCATACGATTGGTAGCCATGGCCCGACCTATAATCACCGCTACCCCGATGCCTTCAAATATTATACTCCAACTTGCGAAACGAATGAGGTGCAGCACTGTTCTACAGAACAGCTCGTCAATACCTATGATAATACTATCCGTTATATGGATGCGATGGTCGATCAAGGTATTCAGCTGCTACAAGCGAATTCACAGCGCTTTACCACCAGTTTGGTCTATCTGTCCGATCACGGTGAGTCGTTAGGTGAAGATGGGGTTTATTTTCATGGATTGCCTTATATGATTGCACCGATTCAACAGAAACACGTTCCTCTGTTAATTTGGCTTTCACAAGACTATCAGCAACGCTATGCTGTTAATCAGAAATGTATGGTTGATCAGGCTAAGCTTATGCATACGTCACAAGATAATTTATTCCCCACCGTATTAGGATTGTTCGGCGTCCAAACGCGCGAATATCAACCCCAACTCGACTTGCTGACGCACTGTCGGGGCAAAGCGAGAGAGTATTGATTATTGAAGACGATCCCCTGCTACAGCAGGGGATCCTGCTCGCCATGCAGGGCGAGAACTACCTGTGCGATGCGGTGAATAGTATCAAGCTCGCCGAGCAGTATCTACACTCCTCCTCTTATAGCCTGATTTTGCTCGACCTAGGGTTGCCGGATGGTGACGGTTTAACCTTATTGAAAAGTTTACGTAGGCGAAAAAATACTATTCCTATAATCGTCTTGACGGCTCGCGATACCTTAGAGGATCGCATAGTAGGACTCGACAGCGGTGCCGACGATTACTTATCAAGCCCTTCGCCCTAGAGGAGCTTCTAGCGAGAAGTCGAGCGTTAATACGCCGTTTTCATCAACAATCGGATAATCTGCTGCAAATCGACGATCTCACTATCGATATTGGTCGCCGCTTAGTCTTTTTAAGTGAACAACTGCTTGAGTTAACGCCTAAGGAATACGCTATTTTATTACGGTTGATGCTCAAAGCAAATCAACCGGTGCATCGCGATGTGCTGTACAGCGATATCTATAGCTGGGATAACGAACCCTCTACTAATTCGCTGGAAGTGCATATTCATAATCTACGGGATAAAGTCGGCAAACAGCGTATTCAGACGCTACGTGGTTTTGGCTACTCCATCAGGACGCAGAAAACACCGTGAGAACACTCCTTCATTCCTTAGCCCCTAACACGTTACGCTGGAAACTTATGCTAACGGTGGGTGCCATTATCGTTATTTGCCAAGTAATCAGTATCCTCTGGCTTTGGCATGAGAGCCGAGAACAGGTCACAATCTTGGTCCAAAGTGCAATCAATCACCCCGATCGCCATCGCCATTATGAGAAAGAGGTGCACGAGGCGGTAGCAAGTTGAATGTCATCGACAGTTGGCCCAGCGGCAGCAATCCTTAAACGTTGAAACCCCTGCCGCTGCGTTACACTTACGAGGTGATATCACCTTATTGCAGATGGTAATACAGAATCTTATTCAAAATGCTCATCGTTACAGCCCGCAAGGCTCAGTGATCACCTTGCGGGTTTCTGCGCAGCAGCAGAGTATCTGTATTGAGATTGATGACCCAGGGCCCGGAATCGATCTGAAAAAGGCAACGGAATTAAGTAAAGCCTTTGTGCGTATGGACCGTCGATATGACGGGATTGGGCTTGGGCTGAATATCGTGCAACGCATCTGTCAATTACATCGCAGCCAATTCACCCTGACGAACTTATTGCCTACAGGCTGCCGCGCCACCGTGGTAATTCCTCAGCAGACGCAACACCTCGAGGCGTAGCGTTACCCCTTATGATTCGCTTTTTTTTCCCGGGTTAACAGCGCCTCTTTACGGGCAATTCCCCACCGATAGCCGGACAGCTGACCATCTCGCTTGACCACGCGGTGGCAAGGGATCACGACAGCGAGTCGGTTCGCCGCACAGGCTTGAGCAACGGCTCGTACCGCCTTGGGGGAACCGAGCTGCTCCGCTATAGCCGTATAACTGACGGTTGATCCTAATGGAATATCGCGTAACGCCCGCCATACGCGCTCTTGAAAAACGGTGCCTTGAATATCCAGAGGTAAGTGCCACGTGGACCCAGGTTGTTCAATAAATCCAATGACTTGGGCGACGATTTGCTCGTAGTGTGCATCGCCTCCCATCAGGATGGCATAAGGGAATTGTTGTTGAAATTGTTCAATTAAAGCGTCAGGCTCATCGCCTAAGCTTATTGCACAGACGCCTTTTTCACTTTGCGCCACCAATACCGAGCCAAGACTACATTGCCCGATTGCGAAATAGATAGTGACCCCTGCAGCCCCACGCCGATAATGTTTCGCTGTCATCCCCAGGCGTTGCGACGCACTTTCGTAGAATCGACTATTGGCATTGAAACCGGCTTGATAAATCGCCTCGCAGACCGATTTTTCAGGATCATTGAGTTGCTCTCGCAAGCGGGCGGCACGCAACCCCTGACTGTATGCTTTTGGCGACAAGCCAGTGACCGATTTAAAAATACGATGCAGATAGCTGCCACTCACCGAGCAGTAATCGGCAAGCGTTGTTAAATCCGGTAAGTGCTCGGCGTTCTCGATGAAATAACAGCATTTTTTAACGATAGTGAGCCACTTTGCGGAATAACGTGCGGATGGCGCGGTGAATTCGCTCAAGGTGTAACCTGCCGCTTCGGCTGCGGTGCTATCACTGAAAAATTCAACATCCTCTCGAGCAGGCAAAAGTGTCACCGCACTGGGAGGACAATAATAGCCGGTAGAGGTCACCGCGGCGACAAAATGGTCATCCGCAGCACCATCGCGGGTTTCGACGGCTTGCCAGCGTTCTTCTTCGCTTAGATAGCGTGGTGTAACCATGGGCGCTTACTCCTACCAGTGACTGAATGCCGTTAACGATAGAGGATCACACTGTTCAATAATATCCGTTTTTTACACTCACTCATTATTTGGCTAACTATTCACCACGCTATCTGCTAGATATTACTTTGCGTCGCATTTTTTCAGTGTTCATCTTCCAATGGAATCGGTTCACTGATAATACTATCGCTAGATATGATGACTAGGACTGCATTATGCTTAATAAAGATACCCAACTCTGTATTTCTCTTTCCGGCCGACCCAGTAATATTGGTACCCGTTTTCATAACTATCTTTACCAAAAACTCGGTATTGATTTTATTTATAAGGCCTTCTCCACGACCGATATTGACGCGGCCATTAAGGGGGTACGGGCATTAGGGATCCGGGGATGTTCGGTCTCCATGCCTTTCAAAGAGAGCTGTATTCCTTTTATCGATCACTTGACCGACTCGGCTAAGGCGATCGATTCAGTGAATACTATTGTTAACGATAACGGCGTACTCACCGCCTATAACACCGATTTTTTAGCAATCCGTCAGCTGATCACCGACCACCTGCATGACAGTTCACAAACTGTCTTGGTACAAGGTGCAGGCGGTATGGCTAAGGCTGTGGTCGCGGCATTTTACGATGCTGGATTTACTCACCTCAGCGTTATGGCCCGCAATGCACAGAGTGGTAAAGCGTTGGCGGATAAATATCACTACCGCTATCAGTCGCCTGACGACACTACGCTTGCCGATATCATCGTTAATGTCACACCCATTGGGATGACTGGTGGCGCAGAAAGTGACACCCTCGCCTTTGCTGAGTCAATGATTAACGCAGCAGAGACTGTGTTCGATGTTGTCGCCTTCCCAACACTGACGCCCTTGGTAAAGAAAGGCCAAGCACTCGGCAAGAAAGTACTGAGTGGTGACCAAGTGATTGCGCTGCAAGCGTTGGAACAATTTGCGTTATATACCGGGGTCAGACCCAGTGACGCATTGATGCAAGAGGCGTCTCTTTTTTCCCGCCAGTAACGCTTCCTTCCGACAAGGCACGGGAAACTCTTTTTTCCGTGACCGTTATGGCATATCATCTGCCGGTCTCGTTGAGGCCCATCCTTGATGGTGCTCCCTAATCTGCTATGAGCGCTTTAGCCATGACTGTTCTTCTGCATTTTATTGATGTATTTGGTACGTTTGTTTTCGCACTGAGTGGCGCAACAGTCGGCGTTAGGCATCGCTTTGACCTGTTTGGCGTTTTTGTATTGGCTTTTGTGACGGCGGTAGGGGGTGGTTGTGTCAGAGATCTCTGTTTAGGCGCCACACCTCCTGCAGGGTTGATTAATGTTGAGTATCTGGTTTGTGTGATCATTGCCATTATGCTCATCACCTTTTTTCAGAAGATTGTATTCTCTTTTGAAAAACCCGCCCTCTTTTTCGATGCGCTTGGCCTTGGTTTTTTTGCCGCATTTGGTGCGAATAAAGCTTACGTACACACCCATGAGATCTTTTTCTCTATTTTGATGGGTTGTATCAGCGCCGTCGGTGGCGGATGTATCAGGGATATTCTAACCGGTCGTTCTCCCGTGATCCTCACTAAAGAGATTTATGCCAGTGCGGCACTGATCGGTGCTGGGATCCAGATCTTAGGCTCATCTGGCGTTATTCCTCCGCAATACAGTATCTGGCTGGCGATTGGTAGCTGTACGGCGATACGTATGGTTTCCCTTCGCTATAACATCACGCTAAAAACCATCACCAATAAATATCTCGATTAATCAGTTAACCCTATGTGCTTGATGTATTGCTCTACTCAAGATAAATCATTACCGTATTGCACTATTCGCGCGCAAGAGTAACGCATAACATGAACATTACTGAACTGGCTTCAAACCGTTTTACCACTAAGGCCTACGATGCCTCACGCTCCCTGACTGAACAACAGATAGCGGATGTCCTGTCGTTATTACAGAACAGCCCTTCTACGCTCAATCTGCAAGGCTGGCACTTTCATGTGATTACGACCGAGGCTGGCCGCGAGAAAATCGCTCCCGCTATCTTTGATCTGAATAAAACTAAAGTGGCTGATGCCCCTCTCGCCATCGTTTTTTCCAGTATCAATGGTATTAGCGAGCAACACTTAGATGATTTAGTGGCGCAAGAAGAGCAAGATGGCCGTTTTCGTGATGCACAAGCTCGTCAGAAAAATGATGCGGGTCGCCGCGGTTACATCAATAATGTCGCCCATTCTCCTGAGTTTCAGCATAAGTGGATGGAACGCCAGCTCTATATTGCATTAGGCTTTCTATTATTAGGTGCGCCAGCATTGGGCCTGCACGCCACGCCAATCGAGGGCTTTGATACCCACAAAATGGACAATATTTTGGGGTTAGAGGCACAAGGTTTACACAGCGTGGTCATGGCAACTGTTGGCTATAACAGTGATGCAGATTTTAATGCACAACTGCCTAAGTCCCGCTTCCCACTTGATAAGATTATCACTACATTATAAGCGTCATTCGGTAATCGTTACAGATTACCGAATTCTTGATTTCCCTCCCCTTCCCCGACGACGCATTTAGGTATATTGTTTTCCTATCATTCAGCAGCAAGGATCAGGCGGATATGGAAAAACAATCTTCAGCACTGCTTCACGAGTTAACGGCTATTGTTGGCAGTAAGCAAGTATTAACCACTCAAGATGATAAATCCTTTTACACCACCGGTTTTCGCGTCGGCCAAGGAGAGGCTCTAGCCGTTATTATCCCCGAATCCTTGACTGCACTCTGGCAAGTATTACAACGCTGCGTCGCTGCAGACGTTATCATTTTGATGCAGGCCTCTAATACCGGTATCACCGGTGGCTCAACGCCAGATGGTAACGATTACGATCGACCCGTAATTATTATCAGCACCCGGCGCTTAAAAGGCATCCAGGTAATCGATGATGGACAACAAGTGATTGCCTATCCCGGCTCCACCCTTACCGAGTTAGAAGATATCTTAAGGCCCTTACAGCGAGAACCCCATTCGGTGATCGGTTCTTCTTGTATCGGTGCATCAGTAATTGGTGGATTATGCAATAACTCTGGCGGCTCCCTTATCCGACGTGGGCCGGCTTTTACCGAAAAATCACTCTTCGCACAGATCAGTGAGCAAGGTGAAATTACCTTAATCAACAATTTGGGTATTGAATTAGGGGAAACGCCTGACGAAATCCTAAAGAACTTAGAGGCCAAGCAGTTCACCACCGGAGATACCGACAACTGGCAAGGTAAGATATGGGCGGATGATTATGCGGAGAAACTACGTGATACCGACTCAGCTTCACCGGCACGTTTTAACGGAGATCCGCATTATTTACATGACAGTGCGGGCTGTGCCGGGAAGATTATTGTTTTTGCTGCAAGGCTTGCTACCTTCCCGGCCAGTAAAGCGACAGAGACCTGGTACATCGGCACTAATGATGAAAAAGTACTGATAGCGTTGCGACGTTATCTCCTGAACCAGCTTGATCAGCTACCGATCCAAGCCGAATATATTCATGCCAATGCCTTCGATATGACGATGCGTTATGCCAAGCATATGATCCTCGCCATACGCCAGTTAGGCCCTCAGTCGATTCCCGGCCTGATGGCGAGAAAGGCGAAATGGGACATTAGGGTAAAAAATATCAAATGTTTACCCAGTAACCTGACCGATCGTCTGATTCAAGGATTTAATCAATTAACGCCCGCTTTGGTCGCTAAGCGAATACTGGAGTATCGCCGCCGCTATCAACATCATCTGTTGATTAAAGCGGACAGTGAACACGCTACACAGTTAACCGCTCTCCTCGATACCTTTTTCACCGAGCAACAAGGCGACTATTTTGTTTGTGATAAAAACGAGGCCCAAGATGCATTTTTGATCCGCTTTGCGGTCGCAGGGGCAGCAATTTCTTACTGCGAATATTTGGGCATTGACCCTAATGAGCGACTGATTGCTTTCGATGCGGCATTCCGCCGCAACGACGAACAATGGTTATTTGATCTCCCTGCTCATCTCCAGGACCAAATCCAAGCAGACTCTTGTTGCGGGCACTTCTTCTGTTTAGTGAATCATCAGGATTATATATTGAAACCTGGGGTCGACGGTAAGCAGTTTAAGCAAGAGGTGATCAATTACATTGAACAACGTGGCGCACGCTACCCGGCTGAACATAACGTGGGTCATTTATATGCTGCCAAGGAAGATTACCAGCAACATTGGCGCGAACTCGATCCCACCAATAGTTGTAACCCCGGCATAGGCAAAACGAGTCGTCGTAAGTTTTGGCAGTAAGCGGTGAGGCGTTCTCCCCTTTGGAAGAACGCCCTCTCACTTACTGTTTTTCGAGATAGTGCGCGATGACCGAGAGATCTTTATCTCCCAATCCGGCGTCTACTGCAGTTTGCCACAGCGATGTGATCGAATGTAGGTTTGGCATCTGCTCAGCCCCGCCGGCCTTAGCGGCAAGTGTGGCATCTTTTAACGCCCATTTAAGCTGCATCTGCGGCTCGTAGGTGCCTTCATCAATCATCTCTAATTTCGTTTTCGCATAAGGGGCGGCTAGCGGCCCACCCTCTAACACTGACCAGAGCGTTTCGGGACTAAAACCAAGTTGTTTCGCTAAGCAATGGCTTTCGGCCAAACTCTGTACCAGACCAATCAACCAACTGTTAACCACGAGTTTCATGGCGCTCCCCGCTCCGGCATCACCCAACCAGTGGGTGCCCTTACTAATGGCCGCGAACACGGGTTCAATCTTTGATTGCAGCGAACTGTCGCCGCTAGCAAGTATGGATATTTGTGCTATTTCAGCCGGTTTTTTTGTTCCTGAAACAGGCGCGTCGATGAAGCCGACATCAGGACGTTTCTTTTTGAGTAAAGCATGGATCTGTTGAGTTGCTTCAACGCCAATCGTTCCCATCTGAACAACGATGGCTTGGTCTGCTAACGTATCGATCACTTGATGTATAACATCTAAGGTGATTTCAGCATTCGCGAGCATGACTAGCACAACTTCACTGCCTTCGACGGCTTGGGCCGGAGTTGACGTGAGGGTCGCGCCATTTTCAGCTAAATCCTTGCCCTTCTCTTCGCTACGATTCCATACCCGCAAGGTAAAATCATTTTTAGCTAAGTTGGCGGCAAAAGCATGGCCCATTGCTCCCAATCCGAGTACTGAAACAGTATTAATCTTCGTTGGCATAATCGATTCCTCTTGTGATTAACCATAGTGTAGATCAGATCAATCGATTAATGAGTGCCGAGCAAGGCTGAGAAATATTTTGTTGTAAGAATCATAAATTTGAAATACCTCACTAAGCTTTATCGGTACCGATGAGTAGACCGATCCCCACTGTGGCCAGCGGTTTACCGCTATAGTCTTTACTGCGTCGTAGGCGAGCACCTTCTCCAGTTCCCGAGACACTGATCACCTACAGCCGCTATCTTAATTGGATACCGCCGCTGCTGTCAGCGTGGTCTATGCCTAGCCCGACAGCATCTTAATTTACCTGAGGTTTTCCGGGATCCTAATATTGCACATTGTTAACTGCCAAAACACTGCTCAGGATTTACAGATCACCATTCGGGGCTTAGGTGTGCGTTCTTCGTTATATCTAAGGCTGCCACTCACCGCGATATTCGTAGCAAGGTCACCCTACGTTATTAACCGCCTCCACCCAGTAGGACAGATGCAAGCGTTATCTTTTTTTGACGGTGATTTGAACACCGATATTGGATAAACATCCCAAACAGATGGCAGAGCGGATCGTAATTATCATTTAGGTTATCCAATATTGGGGAGTGAAATAGACCGGTTCTCTCCGCCTATTAGTGCAACCATCGCGCAACTAAGCGGGATAATGCCGGCCCTAGACAGAGCACAGCAATAAAACGCCCTGTCTGCATCGACATAACAAATGGCTGATTCACCGATACCGATGAGGCAATAATGGCCACCGAGTCTGCACCACCAGGACTGGTCGCTAAATAGGCACTCAAGGGATCGATACCCGCGAACTCCACCAACATCCAGGCGAAAAGGCAACAAATTGCCATCAATAAGATAACGGAAAACAAAATGGCGGGCAGTGCATGGAAAGCATAACGCAGAATATCTTTGGTAAAACGTGAACCGATACTCCAGCCAATCATAGCATAAGCGGTTGCGAGTAAAGGTAGGGGTAACTCAATTTGCAGTCCACCGACATTCATCGCGAGATTACTGATGATCATGCTGAGTAATAAAGGTGCCGCGGGAAGCTTGATGACATTGGAAAGTAATAAGGCTGTGAGGATGATAACTGAGGTGATGGCGAAAGCGCCCCAAGCAATGGGTTGTTCAAGTTGAGTGATGGCAGAAGTCGCTGAACTTTCTGGCGCCAGAGTGTGACTGACAACGGTGGCCAGTAGAGTGACCAACAATACACGCAGATATTGCATAAAGGCGACTAATCGCACATCGGCCCCGAAATTACCCGCCATCAATGTCATGGCTGTCGCCCCCCCGGGGGACGATCCCCACAGGGCAGTTGTCCCTGGGAGAATTTTAAACTTAGCTAATACGGCACCCAATAATGTGCTGACCGCGATAACCGAAAACACCGTCAAAATAAATATTGGCCAGGTGTGCTGCATTTCTTTGAAGACTTCGATCGGCATTGCACGCGCAATCATCGCCCCAACCACCGCCTGCGCCGTACGAAAGAGCGTAGGATTCAGTGAAACCATCTGTTTAGCCACGGCAAACAGAATCGCGACAAACATCGGCCCTAGTAATAAGGCTGCTGGGAGATGGATTAATTCCAGCAATGATACGGTGACCAGACTGAGAATAATTAAGACAAGCCAACGTACTCTACGCGGTGAGTGTAACACACGCCCTCCCTCCCAATCGTTAGCGGCGGAATAACTGTACGGCTAATAATAGTAATAATAGCCTAGTTAGGCCGACTAAACGTAATCTATTCGCAGCATAAGGTGCGTTTCAGCTCCGTATCATAAGTCATTAATTACGCAGAATGAATAGACTGGGATGACTGATGTCGAAGGCAGGCTTACAAATAGAGAAGGGGCAAGAGTATATTGCCGTCAAGGTGGAGGGCATCCCCCTCGGTCGCTATGCACCACAAATATTCCAGCTGTTATCGCAGCATGGCCTCGATACTGTACGGGTTGCGCTTGCACAGCCGGTATTCAGTGATCAAGGTATCGCCCTACAGTGGTTTCCCCAGGTTTCCGCTCAAACCCTCACACCTTGGCGACAGGCTACGTTATCGCAGCAAGTGCGTTGTCTCGCGCAGCTGATTGAGATGGCGAAATCGATTGACGCTCTGCGTCAGCACATTACACCTCCTAGCTCTCGTTCTCTGACTATTATCGACCAAATTTTGCAGAACTTAACGGTTATCCCTTCTATTGAGGCGATTTTTTTGGCGGATCAACAGCCCCTGTTATTGCATTGGGGATATTACTGTCAAGACCGGATTGCAGTCGATCTCCCTTCTCTCTATCATCGCTTACAACAGCAGCTAGAGGCAGAGTCGCCCCCTCCACCGTGCGAACACACCGAAATTTCACCGTCACACTCCACGCAGCGTGCCTTTATCTATTACCTGGCTGCGGTGGTGGTAGCACTGTTCATCGTGGGAGCCATAGCCTTAAACGCCACGCGCCCTGGCCTAGAACAGCCGCTAGCCACTTACCCGCCAGTTGTCTCAACGGTGGATGAGGTCAAAAAGTCTCTAGAGGGAGCGATCGCAGCTAGCCGATCCTTGCCGCTTCATCCCGCAGAATTGATTGCACCTCCCCCTGAAGTCAAACCTATCCAAGTGAAAAAAACTAGAGTGCCCTTGATGATCCCTGCACGTTCGCGCTACCTAGGGAACACCGATTTTCTGGAAGGAGCGTGGCTCGCTAATCTTAACAAAAACAACAAGATTACCACCCTGTCCTATCACTTCACCCACGGACAGGCAAAGACCCATATCGTCACTGGCCAACAAAACTGTTCCACGACCAGTCAAGCCAGCTTTACCTCCACCGGTAAGTTGATCATCAACGCGACGAAAGCGCGTTGCAACGATGGCACGACACTACCGGCTATCACCCTCATTTGTGAAAAAAGCGCGCCGAATACTCAATGTCGCTGGAAGCAAAATCCGTCAACCCCGCAACCCATCGAGCTATATAGTGAGAGAAAACAATGACAAATTTAGGCCAACAGCCGCAGATACTGTTTGTGGATTCAGGGGTACAATTTATTGATCACTATATTGTCATTGACGATCTTGCGCTTGCTGACACGGCATTTATTCGCACAAGTGTTCACGGCCCGCTTTGCGAAGTGACTCCTGATGCCAGGGGCTACTTCCAATATTATGAATATGAAGGTGCCCCGGTTGAATGGGTACGACCCGAGTACGCTTTTTCACTGTCAGCGTCGTTAGCAGCCTTACAACACCAGTGGCTGCCCATCCCTTATTTTACGCAACAGGATACAAACAGCTCGCCACGACCGATGAATTGGGCTCGTGTTTATGTGTCACCACATCCACAAGTAGCTCAAGGTTGGAAACTCACGCTGGCCTTTGATACAAGGATCAGCGACGATGACAACGGCTTACAGCCAAGCCAGTTTGAGGTGCAACAGGGGCAACTCTTTGCGCTGCCGCACCAGTCGAACCTGTGGCAAGTCTTTTTTCAGCAAGCATGGGTCAGTGGATGGATGGCATCACTTTATCCTGCAGCGAGCCATTCCCCACCATTTCTGTGGCAAGCTCACTACATCAATCTGCTTAAGGTAATAGTGCATCGGGTGAAGCCTCGCCCCCTTTTATTACGTGACGCAGGGACGCACGCTGAGCCTATCGCGGTGGATGCGATCATCGATTTGGGTAACAGTAATAGTTGTGGTGTGCTATATGAAGTCGATACCCACTGCGTAAATCCGCTGAGTCTTTGTAGTGAATTGCAACTCCGGGATCTAAGCTGCCCGAGCCATGACGGGTATACTCTTTTTAGTAGCGAAGTAAACTTTTCTCCGGAGCCTTTTGGTCATCGCGGATTATCCTCAGCAAGTGGCAGGATGGATGCCTTTCAATGGCATTCACTCGTTCGCATTGGGCCTGAGGCGCAACGCCTCAATGCTCAGTCGTACCAAGATCTTCAGCCTCAAGGGATAAGCTGCCCTCGTCGCTATCTGTGGGATGACCATCCAGCGAACGTCGTTTGGTTTAATGCTAGCCAGTCCGATCAGGCGCAGTATTCATCGATCGATCATCCACTCAGTTTATTGATTAACGACCAAGGAAATTTACTGGATGAGTTACCGGCTATGGGACGATTTCCCGTTTTTGTACCGCAGTTTTCGCGTTCGACGGTTTTTACTTTTCTGATAATCGAACTCGTCAATCAGATTGCAGTACAAATCAATAGCCTTCAATATCGTCAGCGACACGCTAATCGCGATATCCCCCGTTTCATCAGAAGGCTGATCTTTACCCTACCCGTCAACTTTACTGCAGTTGAGCGGCAGCGTTTTCTGATGTTGGCACAACGGGCGATTAGGCTAATCAAAACACTACAGCCTAAATTTTTCCCGATGAGCACTAACGATATTGAAATACGTATTCCTTGGGATGAAGCCTGTTGCGGGCAAATTTTCTGGCTTTGGCAGCAGCTGCGTAACCACTCGGTACATTCTTTGCAGCAATACTATCATTGCTCTTCGCACACTGCGCACTTACGCGTTGCGTTAATCGATGTTGGGGGCGGCACGACCGATTTAGCGGTGACCGAATATCCCCTCATTGCGTCAAAACATTCTGCTATGCCCGCTTTCTCCCCAGAATTAATAGTAAGACAGGGCTTCACGTTAGCGGGTGACAGTTTACTGGAAGATGTGATCACCCATTTTTTACTGCCTCAATTTGCCGATCACCTTCGTCTACAAGGATTATCGTCAGTAGAGACACTCCTCGAACGGTTATTTAGTCGTGGGAAAAGTGATGAAGGCGATACCGTATGGCGTCAGTATGTCGTCAGGCACTTGTTGTTACCCGTAGTGGAGGATATTTTATGGCGTTATCGCCTGCACGAAACAGCGTATTTTTGCCGTGTTAGCCAGTTAATCGAGGGAGAGATACTGGCTTATATCGAGACCAGCTTCCAGGAGAAAATTACCCGCCTCTCATCTAAAAATAGTTGTGTTGAGGTAAAAAAATTGTGTTTCCAATTCTCATTTAATGATTTCGTCGATTTTCTGCAAAGCCATCACTGCCGCTTAGGGCAGCTCCTCACGCTCTTAAGTGACACTGTCACCAATGAGCACTGCGATGTGATATTATTGAGTGGTCAAGCTATGGAGTTACCGCTATTTCAGCATAAATTCCGCCAGCAATCGGTCCATTGTTGCCTATTAACCGAGTTACCGACAGATGCGGCGCTCCCTTTTTGCTCGACGGGAAAATTAGCTAATGGGAAACATGCCACCAGTCTTGGCGGCTTGCTGTATTCTCTGACGACACAACAAATTTCCGCCGAGCGCTCAATCTTACCTGGCAACATTAGTCATGTGCCCGTACCGCGTTGGTATGGCCCCCTCGATCAAGATGGTCGACTGCACTGTGTTTTGTTAAGCCCCAGTTCTCAAGCTGTGCAACGCACCTTCCTGACAATTACGCAATCGACGGCCATCGGTTACCGTTGTAGAGAGGATGATGCGGTGATTGCTTCACCCCTTTTCGCGCTAATCCCCAATCGCCAAAAAATTAAGAATCTGGTACTGGGCGTAACCGTCGAACTTGAGTGGGCCTTCGATACAGAGGGGGAATTACTCGGCCTCCCCACAATTGTTAGCGTGGAAGATAGTCAACAGCTGAGTATCGATCCGCACTGGCTGACCCTAGAGATGAATACCTTATCCTGGCGCGGCGATAGTCAAGAGTATTACTGGCGTGATGACGGGCGTGTTATGCCGCCTGTCACCTAGGCCTACTCCGAGTCGGCCTGTTCGATAATAATATGGTACAGGTCAGGGTCTTGTTCTCTCGCCTCATGGAACAGTGCCACAACAGAGGCTAAGGGCTGGTCGGGTGCAAGTTGCTGAGGCTGGAGTTGATGAAAATAGCAGGTCACTGGTAAGGGAATTTCGCCGGTTAACCAGTCCCATAACGCGTCAAGCGAATCGCCAAAGAGGTAATCGGTGGCATATTGCTGACGTAACTGATGATAAAAATCAGCACGGGAATGGATTTGTGGGCAATCAAAATGGAGCGTAAACATTTAGGGCACCTGTTGGAAGCTACGATAATGATCGGTGGTCAGATAAATAAGCCCATCGGAAGAAAATAATAAACGGTCACTGTTACGGCGGCCGCAACTGAAGTTCACATCAGCCTCTTGCCATGAACGTCCCGCTTTTTCTGGCAGACGATGCTCTCGATTAGAGAATCGATCACCGCCAATGACTCTCCCTGGCAAGACCTCACACAAGTTCCCTTTCGATGCGACCCAGCCTTTTCGACGAGCCTCACCCTTACGGATATAGTAATCAGGTAGAGTCTGATGGGACTGGAGATAACGCGCGACGAATCGGGGATCGGTATTGGCTGTTACTGAAGACGCTGAAGTCTGTTTTGATGGCGAAGGTGGGACGTTATGAGAAGTTGAAGCGCTATGCCACGCTTTCAGCGCGAAACCGATCAACAACATGAACACAATAATTAACGGGCGAAATTTTTTTAACTGCATAAATGAGACACGGCTAAGAAACGATGGAGAAAGTCTAGCAGAGTGTCAGTAAGATTACGATTAGAGAGCGATGGAGAGTCAGATGGATTCACCGCCTCGAAACAAGGCGGGTGAAAGGATTAGTGCATGGTTTGACTAGGGGAAGCGTTACGACGCCAGGTACCCGGTGCCATGCCATATTGGCGCTTGAAGCTACGATTAAAAGATTGCTGCGAATCAAAGCCCATAGAAATTGCCACCGTTAAAATTGGCTCATCGGAATGGGTGAGTCGGCAAGCCGATTTTTCCAATTTTTTGGTTCTGATATATTCACCTAGGGCATGCCCTGTGTGCTCTTTAAACATCCGTTGCAGATGCCATTTTGAATAACCCGCACGGTCAGCAACCATATCTAAATTTAATCGATTCTCGATATGGGTATCAATCCAATGAATTAAATCATCAAAGAAAGAACCATTCATCAGCGACTCCTAGCGAAATAAAGTGTATCTGCTTTAGTTGCATTAAATAATGCACGCTAATCGATTTAAATGCAACCTTTAAAGTTACACTTTATTTATAGGGTAAACGCTTAATTATTCTGAGAGTGGATTGAGGTCCTTGCCTTGCTTAAGCGCGATTAGCGCATCGGCAACAGTGTGTTTAGCGAGAACCTGTAGAGATGCCTGTTCGGCCTCTTCCGCTATCTGCTTGAAATACCAACAAACATTCGCACTCACCACGCAACAAGGTTTTTTCACATCAGGCCGGGAGTTTAGTAGTTTTTTCTCATGGCTGACGGCCATGTAAATATCGCAAAGCGTAATCTCTTCAGCGGGGCGTGCAAGGTGGATGGAGCCAGTACGGCCCAACGTTGTGACAAAGATCCCTTCCCGCGTTAGAGGAACCATCAGTTTACGGATCAGGCTAGGGTTGGCTTCAGCGCCATTGCCGAGAGTATTGCTGGTCGAACGTTTTCCTTGTTCTTCAGACATTGCGACACTGAGAACCATTTGTAGTGCAGTTGGAAAACGATAATCTAACATCAAAGCCTCTTCACATCAGAAATAAGAACATTCATCAAGAACTGCATTACTCTACCAAATAATGGCCACGAGAAGAAGTTCAGCAAGAGATCATCGCACATTATACGTAGTCACTCTTTCCTTTCTTAATGACGATAAGATTGCTATTGCTACCGAAGTACACTAGAATGACTATTAATAATAGTATGTTGTAACTAAGGTATATAATGCGCTACACATTGGTTGAAGAAATGCGTGAGACACTCAATATTATCGAAGATGAATTGGCGACCTTTTGCCAGCACATCGAGGCGGCAAAGTTGTTAGCCGCGCGGGTTTTCACGCTCCCCCCGAGAGTAAAAGGTGAAGAGCTGACCCCGACTCCGCAGATCAAGGTCGAACAGCATGTTGGCCGCCAAGCTCGTCAGCGGGCATTACAGCACTTCTCCCATCTTTATTTGCAACAGCAATCCGAGCAACAGAGTACTCGCAGTGCGACCCGATTACCCGGAGTGATCTGTCTAAGAGTGAGTGCGCCGATGCAGCAAACCTTAATGACATTGAGTACCTCAATCAATCAGGCTAAGCATCGTTTCCAACAGTTGATCGCAGTGGATAGCGGCCTACCTGCCACAGCGCGCTTCCCTTTCGTCCATCAACATTTCCCAGGATTGTTGACGCTCAACGCGTACCGTATGCTAAATGTTTACCCTAGCCTCGACTCGGTTAATTTCGGTTGGGCGAATAAACATGTGATTAAGCGCTATAGTCAGCAAGACGTGATTGAGATGTTAGAGAAGAGCCTTAACGCAGGACGCGCACGCGCACCTTGGTCGCGTGAAGAATGGGCTGAAAAAGTCCAAGAGGAGCTGGAGCTTATAACACAGTTGCCGAGTGACTGTCGGTTAAAAATCAAACGCCCAGTAAAGGTTCAGCCCATTGCACGTCTGTGGCAAAGTAACCAGCAGAAACAAACACAGGTTGCCTGCCCGAATCCACTGATTATGACCTGCTTAGAAGGTGAGGCTATCCCTGAACTGGGCAGCTTACAACACTACGATGAGGAAAACATCACTCATCGCCATAAGCCCGATGCGCGTTCAGCAACCTTAATCATCCCCCGCCTCTGGTTATGGAAAGAAGATTAACCTTTTTGCTGTCCGGTCATCTGTTCAGGTCTTACCCACTGCTCAAACTGTTCTTCGCTCAGGTAGCCTAACGCTAACGCCGATGCTTTAAGCGTTAGCCCTTCATGGTGTGCCTTTTTGGCTATTACCGCAGCCTTGTCGTAGCCAATGTGCGGATTAAGCGCGGTGACTAACATGAGTGAGTTATCCACCAGTTGTTGGATACGCTCGTGGTCGGGTTCGATACCTTGTGCACAATGTTCAGTAAAACTATGCATGCCATCAGCCAATAGTCGTAAACTTTGCAGCACATTATGAATAATCATGGGTCGGAAAACGTTGAGTTCAAAATTTCCAGATGCCCCGCCTACCGAGATTGCCACATCGTTACCCATGATCTGTGCGCAAATCATTGTCAAGGCTTCACACTGCGTTGGGTTGACCTTACCCGGCATAATTGAACTACCCGGTTCATTTTCAGGGATCGTAATTTCACCGATACCACTGCGCGGGCCGCTAGCAAGCCATCTCACATCATTCGCAATTTTCATTAATGATGCGGCCAGCCCTTTCAGCGCCCCGTGAAAATGCACCAGTGCATCACAAGTCGCCAATGCCTCGAATTTATTCGGTGCTGTGGTGAACGACTCCCCGGTAAAGCTTGCGATTTCTTGTGCCACGGCACCAGCGTAATCCGGATGGGTATTGAGGCCCGTCCCTACCGCGGTACCACCAAGGGCCAGTTCTGAAAGGTGGTCCATGGCCGCCACCAGATGCGACTTGGCAAAGGTCAACATACTCACCCAGCCAGAGATTTCTTGACCTAAGGTGAGAGGCGTTGCGTCCTGGAGATGGGTCCGACCAATTTTAACCACATCGCTAAAGCTCGTGGATTTTTTCGCCAATACTTGCGTGAGGGATTCTAGCGCGGGAAGTAACTGCTTCACAGCGGCGAGTTTGGCAGCGATGTGCATCGCCGTCGGGAATACATCATTGGAGCTTTGGCTTTTATTTACATCATCATTTGGATGGATTTTACGGCCCATCCCCCGCTCCCCCCCTAACAATTCGCTAGCCCGATTAGCGAGAACTTCGTTCATATTCATATTCGTTTGTGTTCCCGACCCCGTTTGCCAAATCGCTAAAGGAAACTCAGTCGGATGTTTATCCGCTAACACTTCATCAACCGCGTTAATAATGGCGCGTGCTTTCTCGGCGTCTAATAAACCAAGTTGATGATTCACCGTGGCCGATGCGCGTTTGGTGATGGCTAGAGCATGGATGAGTGCAGGAGGCATTTTTTCAGTGGAAATTCGAAAATGTTCTAGCGATCGTTGAGTTTGCGCGCCCCACAGCTGATGGTCAGGGACTGCTATCTTACCCATTGAATCGTTTTCGTAGCGAAAATCACTCATGTTGCTCATTCCTCTTTGACATAAATATCCCTTAATTCTACGCCTAAATGGTAAATTTGCTGCGCGATGGCATTAATTGGGAAAATGATGACCCAGGAAATCAAAATGTCTGTGCGACGCCTCCCGTTCCTTGATAGATTAGGGGGTTAGAATGTAAAAGCATGTAAAACAATTGTGTGGCAGTGGAGAAAATCCTTCACAGTGACCGCTGGCCAGATATCAGGATCGATAAGGACCCAATGAATTATGAAGAAGTCTAACGTTGCTATCGCTGTTGTTGTAGGGATTGGCGTTCTCTGGACCGGTGGCGCTTGGTTCACAGGTAAAAAAGCAGAACAGCATATTGATGAGGTCGTGGCACAACTCAATGAGCAACTCACTCAGCACTATCCCGAGGCGGGATTAGTCGTGACGCGTCAGGGTTACGAACGGCATATATTTAGCAGTACCACACAATTTATCGTGAAGAGTCGTTTACCGGCTGATGATGAAAATGCCCTATTAGCACCCGGCGATCAATTGGTCTTCAACGAGAAGATCAGTCATGGCCCTCTCCCGCTTGCGCAGCTAAAGCATTTCACTTTGATTCCTTCGCTGGCATCGATTCATAGTGAGCTGGCGAATACCCCGACTGTTAAGTCGCTCTTCGACTTTACCAAAGGTAAATCGCCATTCTCTGCAGAAACGCGTATCGGTTACAGCCATACGACGTCTTCTGCAATCCAGATCCAGCCGATCCAATATAATGCCGAGGATAGCAGCCTGAGTAGCGATGCGATGAATATCGCGTTGAAAACGTCCCCGGATAATAATGCAATTGTGCTCAATATCGACACGGGTAAAGTGTCACTCAGTTTCAAAAATGAGGCCGATATTGATACCGAAATGACCCTAAATGGCCTTACCGTTCGGTCAGATAGCCATTTAAGTAAAGAAGGACTACGAGTCGGGACGCAACAGATTGATGCGAAGAATTTCCTCTACGCACTCAACCATAAGCCTGCGGTACAATTGGTGGGAATTAAAGGCCACTCCGATCTCGATAGCGTCAAAAACTTAGTTAATGGCAGCCTTAACTACCAAATTGATAAGATCGAGTGGCAACAGCTGCCGCTCGGTTCCGCCAACCTGAAACTGTCGTTGCAAGATTTCAGCGCGAGCGGTATGAAGACGTTCTACGATAATTATAATCAAGCCGTTCAAAAGAATATGGCGAATATTTCCCACGTCACCAATCAAGATGAACTGCAAGCGATGCAGAATGAGGTCAATGCGGCGGTGCTACAGAACATCCCCGCTTTACTGGCTGATGCCCCCCAATTCTCCATCGATAACTTAACCCTTAAAAATGATAAGGGTGAAAGCCAGTTCTCCTTGAAAGCTGATTTCAACGACCCGTCCAAAGCACAGAGCAACGGTCAGGGATTATCAGGAATCGTTGATAGCTACGTAAAGCAGCTGAACGCATCGTTAACGATCAATAAACCGATGGCAACGCAGCTTCTCTCGGTAATCGCCCAATCTGAAGGTATCCCCGTTGAACAAGCTGGCCAATTTGCTGCACAACAGATTCAATCCTTATCTGCATTAGGCGAAATGTATCATCTGACGACCCAGAACCCGGAGAGTATCCAATCAGCATTGCACTACGCCTCAGGCCAAGTCACCGTCAATCAAGACAAAATGACTCTTGAGCAATTTATTGAACAATACCTTACCTCAAGCAATAACGAGTAGTAACCTTCGTTCAAACCCAAAAACCCCACAGATGTGGGGTTTTTTTTATAGCCAAATCTTAGTTTACCTTCTGTGGATGATCGCGGCGGAACAGCGCCCACTCCTCAACACGTTCACCACTTGGTAGCGTACAATAACTCTTCACTCCCTGTGCTGTGGTGACATTCTCCAACTGCCCTTTTAACGATAAGCAATATACCGAAGCTGGATTTGCCAGACCGATTTGGCGATGCGTATCAGGATGCGAGTCGGATTGAGCACATCCCGCAAGCGTTGCCACGAGCGCAATACCACTCATGCTGGCAAAGAAAAACGTTTTATTCATCTGATCCTCCGTGGATAACGCATACAGTATAGCGGATAGTGACCCGTGACGAAATGAGAAGCGGCCTAAAGTGAAGTAATCAAGCGGTCGACAACAATATCACCTTGGCCGTTACGTTGGGTCAGCCGATATTCCCCACTGTACGAACGGCGTAAATTCATCTTGTCTTGCAAAGTCACTCCGCCAGTCACCCGACCTTGTCCATCGATAATTTGCCACTCTTTGATCGATGTCTGACCTTGAGTGTGTAAATGGGTTTCGCGCAACAGCGTTAAATGTTCGTCTTCTGCTAAGGATAAATAATTATTCATGGACGGGTTTACCTCAATCAGGGGGTCTCTGACAATATTGTATAGGTATTATTAATCCCTTCAATCTAATTTACTTATCGATAATCGTCATTCTTCGCGCTTTGACGAAAACTTATCCTGAGAGAATAAAAATATTGGCGTCTCATCGGGGGATGTTTTTATACTATGCAGTCCATAAACAATTACGAAGAGTCGACCATGATTTTACCCCAACTTCCCCTCACCGATATTCACCGTCACTTGGATGGCAATATTCGTGCGAGTACTATTCTTGATTTAGGTCGAGCCTTTAATTGTGGATTACCTGCCAACGATATCGAAAGCTTACGTCCTCACGTTCAGGTGATGTCCAACGAGCCAGACTTAGTTAGCTTCTTACAGAAGCTGGATTGGGGCGTAAAAGTACTCGGCGATCTAGAGGCTTGTCGGCGTGTGGCTTACGAAAATATTGAAGATGCCCTACGCGCTGGGATCGATTATACAGAACTGCGCTTTTCTCCTGGCTATATGGCCATGACCCATCAACTCCCTATCCCCGGTGTGGTAGAAGCCGTTATCGATGGCGTACAAGCGGGCTGCAGAGATTTCGGTATCAGTGCCAAATTAATTGGGATCATGAGCCGGACTTTCGGTGAACACGCCTGCGAGCAAGAGTTAGCGGGTATTCTGGCGCATCGCGACCAGATCGTCGCCATCGATTTAGCCGGTGATGAATTAGGTTTTCCAGGCGACCGTTTTCTGACACATTTTCAGCGTGCACGCGATGCAGGGCTTCATATTACTGTTCATGCAGGGGAAGCCGCCGGTCCAGAGAGTATCTGGCAAGCGATCCAACAATTGGGAGCGGAACGTATCGGCCATGGGGTTAAAGCCGTGCAAGACCCTGCATTGATGGACTATTTAGCTGAACACGGTATTGGGATCGAATCTTGTCTGACCTCCAATATCCAGACCAGTACCGTCGCTGACCTTGCCCAACACCCGTTGAAAAAATTCTTACAACATGGCGTGATGGCCTCATTAAACACCGATGACCCGGCGGTACAAGGGATTGAGCTAGCCCATGAATATGAGGTTGCAGCACCCGCTGCTGGCTTGGCCGCGGCAGAAATCCGCCAGGCGCAAGAAAATGGATTATATATGGCTTTCCTGTCAGTCGATGAAAAACGTGCGCTAAAAGAGAAAGTTGCGCAACGCTAAGTACAATTTGGTTAAATTTTAGCCATAAATTTAATACTCAGTGCTCATCAGCAGGGTTATTTAGGTAAGGACGTTGAGATACTCCCGATATTTTCAGATACTATCGGGAGATTTTATTTAATGGCAACCACATGACTGATTATCTTCTCCTCTTTATTGGCACAGTGTTAGTGAATAACTTTGTGTTAGTGAAATTTTTAGGGCTTTGTCCATTTATGGGCGTGTCCAAAAAACTCGAAACGGCAATCGGTATGGGCATGGCGACCACCTTTGTGATCACCCTTGCTTCGATTTGTGCATGGCTGGTTAATCACCTTATTTTGGTCCCACTGGATCTGGTTTATTTGCGGACCCTTGCTTATATCTTGGTTATTGCCGTGACGGTACAATTTACAGAGATGGTGGTGCGTAAAACCAGCCCTTCTCTTTATCGTCTATTGGGTATTTTCCTGCCATTAATCACAACCAACTGTGCAGTACTCGGGGTGCCTTTACTCAGCGTTAATTTACACCATAGCTTTTTACAAGCCGCAGTCTATGGGTTCAGTGCTTCACTCGGTTTTTCACTCGTTATGGTGCTGTTTGCAGGCATTCGTGAGCGCTTGGTGTTGGCCAATGTCCCTGCGCCGTTTAAAGGCTCGTCAATTGCCTTAGTCACAGCGGGCTTAATGGCACTGGCATTTATGGGCTTTTCAGGGTTGGTGAAGTTTTGATTACCGCTATTTGTATCGCAATTGTCGCAATCAGTATTTTAGGGTTAGGCTTCGGAGGACTTCTTGGCTATGCCTCACGGCGTTTTAAAGTTGAAGAAGATCCTATCGTGGAGCAAATTGATGAACTCCTTCCCCAAAGCCAGTGTGGCCAATGCGGCTATCCTGGCTGTAAACCTTACGCAGAAGCAGTCGGTAACCAAGGCGAGCTGATCAATAAATGCGCCCCGGGGGGTGAGCAGACGATGCTACGGATTGCAGAGCTGTTAAATGTTGATCCTCAGCCCATCGAAGGCGATGCTGAACTGAAGCATCCTGAGAAACAGATCGCGTGGATTGATGAAAGTAACTGTATTGGTTGCACCAAATGTATTCAGGCCTGTCCTGTCGATGCCATCGTCGGGGCGACCCGTGCCATGCATACTGTAATTACTGATTTATGTACGGGCTGCGATCTCTGTGTTGCGCCTTGTCCTACCGACTGTATCGAAATGCGCCCTGTTCCTACTACTCAGGATAATTGGAAGTGGGATCTCAATACCATCCCAGTCCGTGTTATACCGGTTGACCATCATGTTTAATTTTTTGTCACGTTTACGTCGCGAACCGATTTGGGACTTCAAAGGCGGTATTCATCCGCCAGAAATGAAGTCACAATCTTCAGGCACACCCTTGTCTGAAGTCCCACTGCCTCCGCAGTTTATCTTGCCGCTTAAGCAACATATTGGCCATGAAGGCGAGATTTTAGTCTCCGTTGGAGAGTCTGTTTTACGCGGCCAGCCCTTAACGTTCGGTAAGGGTAAGATGCTACCAATCCACGCGCCAAGCTCTGGGACGGTAACTGCTATCGCCCCGCATATTACCGCACACCCTTCGGCCCTGTCCGAGATCGCGATATTTATCGAGCCTGATGGGCTAGATAAGTGGCAGAAAATGCCGGTTATCACTGATTATCAAGCTTGTGAACGCCAAGCGATTATCGAGCGAATTCATCAAGCAGGCGTCGCAGGGTTAGGGGGAGCAGGCTTCCCTACTGCGACCAAAGTGCGTGGTGGATTACAAGGTGTTAAAACGCTGATTATCAATGCCGCAGAGTGCGAGCCATACATCACGGCCGATGATCGTTTAATGCAAGATTGCGCTCAAGAGATCCTCGACGGGTCGCGTATTTTAGGCTGGTTGCTGCAGTCTGAGAAAATCATCATCGGTATTGAAGATAACAAACCCGAGGCAACCCGTGCGTTAACTCAAGCCTTGGGGGCTGCTAAGGATATTATTATTCGGGTTATTCCAACCAAATATCCTTCGGGTGGAGCCAAACAGTTAACCAAGATTTTAACCGGTCGTGAAGTCCCTAAAGGGGGACGTTCTTCTGATATCGGTGTGCTGATGCAGAACGTGGGGACCGCTTACGCAGTTAAACGTGCGGTGATCGATGGGGAGCCGTTAACTGAGCGTGTTGTTACCTTAACGGGTGAAAACCTTAGCCATCCTCGTAATGTCTGGGGACGGTTGGGCACTCCGGTCGAACACTTACTGAATTTTGCCGGTTTTCGACCACAACCCGAGCAAATGGTGATTATGGGTGGGCCATTGATGGGCTTCACTCTACCGACCTTATCGGTACCAATCATTAAGATTTCTAACTGCTTGATCGCGCCTTCGCAACAGGAGATGGGTCTGCAGGAAGAGGAACAGGGCTGTATTCGCTGTAGCGCCTGTGCCGATGCTTGTCCTGCCGGCCTATTACCCCAGCAGCTTTATTGGTATTGCCAAGGTGGCGATCATGACAAAGCGCGCGCCTATAACCTCAATGATTGTATTGAATGTGGTGCTTGTGCATATGTTTGCCCGAGTAATATTCCGCTCGTCCAATACTATCGCCAAGAGAAAGCTGAACTCTTAGCTATCGATATTGAGGCACAACGAACGCAAGAAGCAAAAACCCGTTTCGAAGCCCGCCATGCACGGTTAGAGAAAGAAAAACTAGCTCGTGAGGCTCGCCATGCCGCCGCCAAAGCACGGGTGACCAATGTTGAAAAAGATCAGGTGAACGCAGCGCTAGCCCGCGTTAAAGCCCGGCAAACATCGGCCGATCAGCAAGTTGTTACCGGCGCAGCCGATGGCCCTGATAATCGCGCAGTGATCGCACAGCGAGCGGCTCGTAAGGCGAAAGCACGTGCTTATCAAGCAGAACAACACGCCGCGCATTCCCAAGAAGACTCACGGCAAGCTGCCGTGGCGGCTGCCGTCGCACGCGCTAAGGCGAAAAAAGCGCAAAGCCAAGCCGATCAAGAAGAGGCCTTGGTGACTGCCGATGATTATGACAGCCAACTTAACGCTCACCTCGTAGGCGTCGAGGCGGTTACCCTCTCATCTGAAAGCTCTAATGAGGATCCGCGTAAGGCCGCGGTAGCCGCAGCCATCGCCCGAGCCAAGGCTAAACGTGCCGCCCAAACAGAAGAAACAGTGAGCGAGACTGACTCAACGCCTGCTGAGACCGACCCGCG
>NZ_FOGC01000003.1:146864-295400 GCF_900111105.1 Rosenbergiella nectarea
GCCGCAGCCATCGCCCGTGCCAAGGCTAAACGTGCCGCCCAAACAGAAGAAACGGTGAGCGAGCCTGAGGCGACTTGCGCCCAACGTTCACCCCAGACATCACACCCTTCATCGGTATCAGAGGATTAAATGGCTTTTCGCATCGCTAGCTCTCCCTACACTCATAACCGTCGTAGTACAAATCGTATTATGACGTTGGTCTTGCTTGCAGCCATTCCAGGACTCTTTGCGCAGTGGTTTTATTTTGGTTGGGGAAATTTAATCCAAATAGCCATTGCTGCAATCGTTGCTTGGGGTTGCGAAGCGGCCGTATTACGTCTTCGTAAAAAACCGGTCCTGCCAACCCTCGCGGATAACTCCGCCCTGCTCACTGCTTTTTTGCTTGGGGTAAGTATTCCCTCCTTAGCACCTTGGTGGGTGATCGTAATCGGCACCGCCTTTTGTATGATTTTCGCAAAGCAGTTATATGGTGGGCTTGGACAGAACCCTTTTAACCCAGCCATGGTCGGCTATGTTGTATTGCTGATCTCATTCCCCGTCCAAATGACGGGTTGGTTACCCCCTGAGGCATTGCAACACTCAACCTTAACCCTGACAGAAACCTGGCAGATGATCTTCACCGGGCATAACGCATCGGGTCTCACTCTACAGCAGTTACAAATGGGGGTCGATGGGGTCAGTCAAGCCACACCACTGGATAATTTTAAAACAGGATTGCGTGCAGGACATACTGCGCAAGACCTACTCGCGCAGCCGATTTACCATGGCATTATTGCGGGGCAAGGTTGGCAATGGATTAATATCGGTTTCCTATTGGGCGGTCTTTACTTGCTTGCGACCAAAGCCATCCGCTGGCATATCCCGGTCAGCTTTCTACTCTCCTTGGCGGTCTGCTCCGCCTTAGGGTGGTTTTTCTCTCCTCACAGCTTGGTATCACCGGTTATTCACCTCTTCTCCGGCGCGACCATGTTGGGAGCGTTTTTTATTGCAACCGACCCTATCTCTGCGTCCACAACTGATCGGGGCCGTCTACTTTACGGTGCATTGATAGGTGTGCTGGTTTGGTTAATCCGTAGCTTTGGTGGCTATCCCGATGGTGTCGCTTTCGCAGTACTGTTAGCCAATATCTGCGTGCCGCTCATCGATTATTACACTCAGCCTGCCGTATATGGCCACAATAAGGAATAGCCGATGATAGACTCTATCCGTAAGAATGGTATGATTTTGGCTATCTTTGCAGCGGTAACGACTGGTGTCACCGCATTGGTCAATGAGGTAACAAAACCCACCGTCGCAAAACAAATGGCTATACAAGAGAAGGCGTTACTCGATCAAGTTGTGCCTCCCCATCTTTATAATAACGATTTACAAAAAGAGTGTTATTGGGTGACTAACCCGGTTCTAGGGGATGATCAACAACATCCGTTTTATATTGCGCGTAAAGATGGCCAGCCGGTTGCCGCCGCGATTGAAACTGTCGCGCCGGATGGTTACTCTGGTGCGATTAGAATGCTGGTAGGGGCTGATTTCTCAGGCACAGTGCTGGGGGTACGGGTAACAGAGCATCATGAAACCCCGGGCCTAGGAGATAAGATCGAATTGCGTATCTCGGATTGGATTACGCATTTTGCGGGCGTCAGCATTCATGGTCCACAAGATAGCCATTTCGCGGTTAAGAAAGATGGCGGTGACTTTGACCAATTCACCGGTGCAACCATTACGCCACGTGCGGTCGTCAACGAAACCAAACGTACCACGCTCCTAATTGCCGAGTTAGGAAAAAAAATTACTACGCTACCTAAATGTGGGGATAAAGCGCCATGAGTGAAGCGAAAGAACTGCTAATTGGTGGGTTATGGAAGAATAACTCATCTCTCGTACAATTATTAGGCCTTTGCCCGTTACTGGCCGTCACCTCGACCGCGACCAATGCCTTGGGACTTGGCTTGGCGACCACGTTAGTGTTGACACTCACCAACAGTGCGATATCGCTATCACGTCGTTGGATGCCCTCTGAAATTCGAATCCCAATCTATGTAATGATCATCGCCTCGGTGGTAAGTTGCGTGCAACAGCTGATCAATGCCTATGCCCATGGGTTATATCAGTCTCTCGGCATCTTTATCCCCCTAATTGTCACCAACTGTATCGTAGTGGGTCGTGCTGAAGCCGTGGCTTCTCGTGCAAATGTCGGCCTCTCCGCCCTCGATGGTTTTGCTATCGGTATGGGGGCAACTTGTGCCATGGTGACCTTAGGATCCATTCGAGAAATTATCGGAAATGGGACAATTTTTAACGGGGCCGATCAGCTTCTCGGGCCTTGGGCAAAAGTGCTGCGGGTTGAAGTGTTCCATTTTGACTCGCCAATGTTACTAGCCATGTTACCTCCGGGCGCTTTTATCGGCTTAGGCATGTTGCTCGCGGCAAAATATTTAATCGATCAACGTACTAAACAAGCGAGTGCGCGCAAAGCCGCACAGCACGCCCAGGTTGCAGAGTCTACTTCGGTAGGACATGCAGGATGAATAAGCTTAAGCGTCGGGAAATTTTAACTCGCCTGCGAGATAACGACCCGCACCCGACTACTGAGCTAGTGTTTAACTCTCCATTCGAACTGCTGATAGCGGTATTGTTATCCGCTCAAGCCACTGATGTCAGTGTCAATAAGGCCACAGTCGGACTTTTTTCTCAGGCCCCCACCCCGCAAGCGATGCTCAATCTCGGCGTGGAAGGGGTTAAAGAACATATCAAGACCATTGGGCTGTTTAATACTAAAGCCCTTAATGTGATAAAAACCTGCCAGATCCTTGTTGAACAGCATCAGGGGCTTGTCCCCGAAAACCGTGAAGCTCTCGAAGCACTGCCTGGCGTTGGACGCAAGACAGCAAATGTTGTGTTAAATACTGCGTTTGGCTGGCCGACTATCGCCGTCGATACCCATATTTTCCGCGTGGCGAATCGAACAAACTTCGCGCCAGGTAAGAACGTCGATCAGGTCGAACAACACCTTTTGAAAGTGGTTCCTGCTGAGTTTAAAGTAAACTGCCATCACTGGTTTATCTTGCATGGCCGCTATACCTGCATAGCGCGTAAACCGCGCTGCGGCGCTTGCCTAATCGAAGATCTTTGCGAATATCGTGAAAAAACCGATTAAAATATTTTCTGCTAGTTAAAATCTTTAAAGGCTATTTACTATCGTATGTAAGCTTTATCACATTTCTTATCACTATCAGATTACTATTTAACCATATAAGAAAAACTTCTTGCCCTGACCCGAAATATCGGACACATTAGCTCCTTACACTTTTTTACATCAATAATCTTCGTGGTTTACCCCGCGGATCACAGCAATTCCTAGCACTATTTTAGGATTGGCAACACCGAGGTTTATGTGTCTACTGCAAACAAACAACATCATAATAACGAAGAGGTGAGTTTGAATGTTTTCAAACAGCCTAAAGCGTTTTACCTTATTTTTTCGATCGAACTCTGGGAACGTTTCGGATTCTATGGCTTACAAGCCATCATGGCGGTTTACCTGGTTAAACAGCTGGGCATGTCGGAATCTGACTCCATTACCCTATTCTCCTCCTTCAGCGCATTAGTTTATGGCATGGTCGCCATTGGTGGCTGGTTGGGCGACAAAGTCCTGGGGACTAAGCGCGTCCTAACGCTAGGTGTTATCGTATTGGCCCTAGGTTATAGCTTGATAGCCTTCTCCGGCCATCAGATTGCGCTGGTCTACATTGGGATGGCGACAATTGCCGTCGGTAGTGGGCTTTTTAAAGCAAACCCGTCTTCCCTACTGTCTACCTGTTATGAGAAAGATGATCCTCGTATTGATGGTGCCTTCACCATGTTTTATATGTCGATCAATATCGGTTCTCTGGTTTCGATGATGTTAACCCCGGTACTGGCCGCTAACTATGGCTGGAGTGCAGCGTTCTCACTGTCTGTCGTCGGTTTGATTATTACCCTGTTAAACTTCATCTTCTGCAAAGGTATGGTGAAAAACTACGGGTCTAAGCCGGATTTCGCGCCCTTACAGTGGGGCAAACTGCTTATGACCCTCGTCGGCGTCGTCATTTTGATCGCCCTAGCCACCTGGTTATTACATCATCAAGATATCGCCCGAATGGCGCTAGGGGTTATCGCTGTCGGAATCGTGTTGGTCTTTCTGAAAGAGACCCTAAAGTTAAAAGGGGCTGATCGTCGTAAGATGATTGTTGCTTTCATCATGATGCTAGAGGCGATTGTCTTTTTCGTCCTCTATATGCAAATGCCGACATCGCTAAACTTTTTTGCAATCCATAACGTTGAACATCAAATCCTAGGCTTTACTTTCCAACCTGAGCAATTCCAAGCGTTGAACCCTTTCTGGATTATGCTCGCGAGCCCACTGTTAGCCGTGATCTATAACAAGTTAGGCGACCGCCTGCCGATGCCTTACAAGTTTTCGATCGGGATGTTCTTATGTTCCGCTGCCTTTCTCGTGTTACCACTTGGCGCGAAAATGGCCTCAGAGCAAGGCATTGTCTCAGTTAACTGGCTGATCTTAAGTTATGCCTTACAAAGTATTGGTGAGCTGATGATCTCGGGCTTAGGTCTAGCGATGGTCGCGCAACTTGTGCCACAACGTCTGATGGGCTTTATCATGGGCTCTTGGTTCTTGACCACAGCCGGCGCAGCCATGATTGCGGGTAAAGTCGCTAACCGCATGGCTGTTCCTGAAAACGTTGTTGATCCACTGCAATCGTTACAGGTGTACAGCAATGTCTTTATGCAAATTGGACAATTTACCCTGGGTATTGCCATTGTCATGCTACTCGTTTCGCCATTGTTACAACGCATGACACGAAACGTGAATGCCTAATAAACTCACCCCGTCCTAGGACGGGTTTTTCTTTTCTAGCGTGCCATTGCTCGCTTAGCAATACTGCGTATTTTCTTCTCTTCTAGAAGAGCCACCACCGCCATGATGGCGATACAGCCTATCGCCGCAGCATCTAAGGCGGCAAAGGTTCCCGCCCATCCTGTTAAACCGAAAATAGAATGGCCATCCGCAATCATCCCCAAACCCAGTTTCGCGAAACTATCCCCTATCAAATAGGCAAAGGTTCCTTTGATCCCATCCGCTGCACTGATCGCTTTTTTCGGTACGAACCCCACCGCAGCCACACCAATCAATAATTGTGGGCCAAACACCATGAAACCGAGGAAGAATAATGATGTGAGGTATACCCACTCTTCCGTAGCGCGTTGATAGATACCTAGAGTAATGATGATAAAGACTAATGCGATACAGGCAACTAAGGCTCTTCGCCCCCGGGCCAGATCGGAGAGAAATCCCCAAAGTAAGGTCCCCACCAGGGCGCCCGCTTCAAATAAAGTAAATCCTTGAATCGCCACTTCCTTTGACAGTTTTAATTCATTATAGGCATATACGGTTGACCATTGGTCGATACCAATCCGTACCACATAAAGAAAGATATTGGCAAAGCAGAGTAACCAGATAACTTTATTTTTGAGGACATAGGTAACAAAAATTTGCCACTTAGTTAAGGTTTCATCGTCTGCCTCTTCATCCTCTTCGCTCTTAGGCTCGTCAAATAAAGCTTCAGTGTTCCCCAAACCATACGCCTCGGGGGAGTCATTACCGAAACGAAGAGCGATAAAGCCGACCATCAGCGCGATAATTGAAGGGAAAACGAACATACCAATCACGTGACCATTAAAGAAAAAGTGCGCCCCGAATAAGGCAACCCCAGCCGCGCCTGCCCCACCGAGATTGTGAGAAATATTCCATAGACCTAAATAGGTACCGCGTTTACCGCGCGGCGTCCATTTGGTTATCGTCGAATAGCTACAGGAACCGCCAGTACTTTGAAAAAAACCACTGAGTGAATAGCAGGCCACCATCAGCCATAACGCCATGGAACCCGACCCCATGCTGGCACTGAATCCCAACATACAGAGTGCAGACAATATTAGCATTAACGGTAAGAACTGTTTGGTGTTTTTTCCGTCGGCGTAATAAGACAGTAAGGTTTTCCCTACACCGTAGGTAATCGAGAACCCCAGTCCGATAAGCCCTAGCTGCGTAAGACTCAGACCATACGTCGTGACCATATCGTTTTGCGCAATATTGAAATTTTTGCGGATCAGATACATGGTCATATAACAGATAAAAACGACGAGATAAGATTGTATAAACGGTTTGAACCACATTTTACGACGAACGCTGGCGGGCAGATCCAGCATAGGAAGTCGTTTTTGTTTTAAAAATTGCAGCATAGTCCCATTCATCCATGAGAGTTAGTGTGGGGGAGAGTCTAGGAGATATTCGTGTAAGATATGCTGATGTTTATCAAAGCTTGAAGAATGTGACCTCTAGCCGTGAGATAGAGGTCACACTTTTATTAGATAGTATCGATCGTTATCGCGCGGAAGTGATGGGTTGGCGTTGCTATCTCATCCTGGGCGGCCACCAATTGCAGTTCATATTCGCCCATACTATGGGTTTTCAGCATTACCCCATACACTGCAGCGGTGATATGTTCCAACGCTTGCTCATAGCGCTTACCTTGCAACAAATTAACCAGCAGTAAGCCACTAGTAAGATCCCCTACGCCGACCGGCTGTCTCACGCCGAAATCAATTAACGGGCGCTGGATGTGTAAGGCTTCATCTTCCGTTACCAACAACATCTCAAATTGGTCACTGCGTAGCCCAGCGCGTGACAGGTGTTTGACCAAAACGACTTTCGGTCCTTTAGCGATAAGCGAACGGCTCGCTTCAATCGCTTCGTTAAGGTCATTTATCGTGCGGCCACTCAGCATTTCTAGTTCTAACAAGTTAGGTGCAACGATGTCGCTGGCCGGCATAGATACCTGACAATGGAACTCTGCTACGCCCGGGGCGACAATACAGCCCTTCTCGGGATGTCCCATAACGGGATCACAAAAATACCATGCGTTTGGGTTAGCCGCTTTCACTTGCTGCACAATTTCTAAGATCTTTTCACCCTGCTCGGCCGAGCCTAAATAGCCACTCAATACTGCATCACAGGTTTTTAAGCGATCAATCGCGGCGATGCCTTGAACGATATCCGTGAGATGCTCAGCGGGCATTACCGTGCCTGTCCATTGTCCATATTGGGTATGGTTGGAGAATTGAACCGTATTTAAAGGCCAGACGTTAGCGCCCATCCGACGCATAGGGAACTCAGCCGCGGCATTGCCCGCGTGACCATAAACGACATGGGATTGTATTGCTAAGATATTTTTCATGTTTGCACGTCTATTATTATCAATAAAAAAAAGGCCGTTTCCGGCCCCTTTTACTATGCCCAATCAATCAGGCAGTAGTGTTTTTTTCCACGACGCAATAAGGTAAATCGTCCATGTAATTTATCACTGTCTGTGAACCGATACTCAGCATCCTCTTGTTTAGCGCCATTAACCGAAACGGCTTTAGAGCTAATCATCGTCCGAGCTTGACCACGAGAGGGTACCAATTCCGCCGAGACTAAAGCTTGTTGTAGATCAGCTTCTGCGCTAAGGCTGATAGTCGGCATGCCGTCTTGCGCTAATTGTGCAAAGTCACTGGCTGTGAGGTCGCTCAAGGTTCCTGCAAATAAGCTTTGAGTAATACGTTTCGCCGCTTCCAGCCCTGACTCACCGTGCACCATACGCGTCACTTCTTCAGCTAACACATACTGCGCACGCGGGGCTTTACCGCTTTGTTGATCTTCAGCTTCGAGTGCATTGATTTCATCAATGCTCATGAAGGTGAATAATTTTAGGAAGCGATAAACGTCGGCATCAGCCGTATTGATCCAAAATTGATAGAACTTATAAGGGCTGGTTTTAATCGGGTCTAACCACACTGCACCGCCTTCGGTTTTACCAAACTTAGTCCCATCTGACTTCGTGATCAGCGGTACCGTTAGACCAAAGACCTGGTTTTGATGCATTCTACGGGTGAGATCAATGCCTGAGGTGATATTGCCCCATTGATCTGAACCACCGATTTGTAGCGCCACGCCATATTGCTTATTTAAGCAGGCAAAGTCATAACCTTGTAACAGGTTATAGGAGAACTCAGTATAGGAGATACCTTGGTCTTCGCGATTAAGGCGCTGTTTAACCGCTTCTTTATTGATCATTTGGTTTACAGAGAAATGCTTACCAATGTCACGTAAGAAAGTTAAAACATTCATACCACCGAACCAATCGTAATTATTGGCCGCAATAGCACTATTCTCGCCGCAATCGAATTCAAGGAAAGGCGAGACTTGGCGACGAATTTTTTCAACCCACTCTTGTACGGTATCTTCAGTATTTAATTTTCGCTCGGCCGCTTTAAAGCTTGGATCACCGATTAACCCTGTGGCACCGCCAACAAGAGCAACAGGTTTGTGACCCGCATCTTGAAAACGTTTTAGACAAAGCAGTGGCACCAAATGCCCCAGATGCAAGCTGTCTGCGGTAGGATCGAAGCCGCAATACAGTGCAATAGGCCCTTGTGCCAGTCGCTCTGATAACGCCTTTTCATCCGTTACCTGGGCGATCAGCCCTCTTTCTTGCAATTGTTGGATAAGGTTACTACTGGTCATTAATGACTCCACGTTGAACAGTCTGCACCTAAACTGGTACACAGTTTCCGCCACCGGCGAATAAAGTAAGCGCCATAGAATAATTCGCTACGCACAAAGGTTCCAGCTCTGAACGCATTAATTTACGCGTTATGGCGCAAGGCGATCAATTTTCCAGCAATCATCCTGTTTTTGATAGATAAATCGGTCATGGAGACGGTGCTTTCCTCCTTGCCAAAATTCAACTGCTTCGATTGTGACGCGATACCCCCCCCAAAAACTGGGAAGTGGGACCTCACCTTGCTGGAATTTTTGTTTGATTTGTTGAAAAGCTGTCTCGAGCACACTCCGCCCGGAGATGCGGCTTGATTGCTGAGAGACCCATGCACCAATTTGGCTTTCAAATGGCCGGGAGTGAAAATAGGTCAGCACCTGCGAAACCGGAAGCTTCTCGGCACGACCAATCACCATCACTTGTCGCTCTAAAAAGTACCACGGGAAATGCAAAGAAATTCGATTATTTTCTTGTAGATGTTGGGCTTTACGACTGCCTAAATTGGTATAGAAAGTCATGCTGTTTTCATCAAGATGTTTGAGCAATACAATACGTTGATATGGCTGTCCCTGATTATCGACCGTTGCCACACACATCGCGGTGGGATCGGGTAATTGTGCTTCACACGCCTGTTTCAACCATTGATTAAATAATTCAATTGGCGTGTCAGGTAAATTCTCACGACGTAATCCGCCTAATGTATACTCGCGACGAATATCAGTAAGATTGGCAAAAGGATCGCTAGCGTGGCTCATGGTCTATTCACTCTCTCGCTAAAAATTAAAGATTAACGCCCATCGAGGGGGTTAGCGGGGTATATCGCCCCTAACACGGTAAAATCTTTCGCGCCGGTGACCGCGGGTAAATTCCCAGGTAATCCCGATACCGTGCGATAAGCTAGCCATGAAAAGGCTAAAGCTTCCATATCGTCACTGCTAATGCCTACCTCATCAGTCAGCGCGACCTGGATTGCCGGGACACGCGCCGAAATTTGCTGCATCAAGACGTTATTATGCCCACCGCCTCCACAGACTAGCAAGCGGTCCCACTCACCCTGTTGTTTGATCAGATCCGTGATGCTAATTGCCGTCAAGGCTAATAATGTGGCTTGCACATTCTCTGCCGCTATCGGGCCGCAATCTGCCAGCTTATTTTCAATCCAACCGTAGTTAAAATATTCACGGCCGGTACTCTTCGGGACAGGACGTTGGAACCAAGGATCCGCCAGCATAGCGTCCAGGAGCGCTGTATCGATCTGACCAGAGCTTGCCCACTGACCGTCTTTATCATAGGGACGCTGGTGATGATGCCATATCCAAGCGTCCATTAAGATATTCCCTGGCCCGGTATCGAAGCCTCTTACCACTTCACCCGGTGACAGTAACGATACGTTCGCTATGCCGCCTATGTTCAAAATAACTCTTCGCTCATTGGGGTGAGTCAATAGTGCTCGGTGGAAAGCAGGAACTAATGGCGCACCTTGTCCCCCCAATGCCATATCCCGTCGGCGGAAATCGCCAACCACAGTGACGCCAGTGCGCGTAGCAACCGTGTTATTATCGCCCAGCTGCATACTGAACGGGGCATCGCCTTGCGGTTCATGCCACACCGTTTGGCCATGACAACCAATGGCTACGATATCTCGGCGGGTCAGTCCCTCACGCGCCATTAATGCTAAGATAGCGTCACTGAATAGCCGTCCTAGGCGAGTATCGAGTTGACCTATTTGTGACAACGTCACAGACTGTCCTTGGTTAATACTGAGAATTTGTCGGCGGATCTCTAATGGCATAGGATGACAGTAACTCGCTTGTAGGGCCACGATATTCTGGTCAATGGCCGCGAGTACTACATCAATCCCATCTAAACTTGTCCCTGACATCACGCCAATATAGCGCCCTGTGTGCATATGACCACTCCCCTAAAAATCGGATCTGTTTTCACCTGTAACTCATATAAGCAAAATCGTTGCAACATATTGAGTTATCGTTAAGGTTGAATCGGTACACTCTAGGCTATATAACGAGTCTAGAATCATCTTTTAAGATTGTACTATACTTAAATCGAATTCTAATGCTTGCATCGTTGATTATGCACTCACTATTGAAAGGAGTTTCAAATGTTAAAACGGTTTTCAACTGTTGCCGCAGCAATGACTGTTGCGATGAGCCTAACAGGATGTGTGAACGACAATTCTTTGTCTGGGGATGTGTACTCTGCTAACGAGGCTAAGCAAGTACAAAACGTCACCTACGGTACGCTGGTTTCTGTTCGTCCCGTTAAAATCCAAGGTGGCGACGACAGCAATGCCATCGGTGCTATTGGCGGTGCAGTACTCGGCGGGTTCTTAGGTAATGCTATCGGTGGTGGCGCGGGAAGAAGCCTAGCGACAGCCGGCGGTGCGGTCCTCGGTGGTGTTGCAGGTCAAGGTGTCCAAGGTGCAGTGAATACTTCAAATGGTGTTGAACTCGAGATCCGCAAGGACGATGGCAATACTATTATGGTTGTTCAAAAACAAGCTGCGACCCGTTACTCACCTGGCCAACGTGTAGCAATCGCTACCAATGGCAGCCAAGTGACGGTTTCACCACGTCGATAAGTGATTAAACCGCTTTTTCCTTACATGCCCCTCTTATGAGGGGTTTTTAATTTGTCGATAGCAAAAAGAGTTGAACACCTCTCTATGCGTTTACTTTTTAAGCTTTCAGCTCATTTTTTTGAATTTCGACAATATTGACTTCTAAACGTGCGATTAAACTATTCAACTGTTGCCGCTCTTGGTCGGAGAGTCCTTGTAAAATATCGTTACGGCTTTGCACGATAACCGACTCGAGTTGTTCAATAATCGGGGCCGCCTGCTCCGTTAGCGAGATACGCTTTGCACGGCGATCTTCTGCACAGGCAGAACGAACAATTAACCCTTTATGTTCAAGTTGGTCGAGGGTCCTCACCAGTGAGGGTTGCTCAATACCAATCGCTTTGGCAAGTTGAATTTGTGATTGATCAGCAGGTAATTCATGTATGTTATGTAATGTGACCCAGAGTGTCTGGGTTAAGCCTAATGGCTTTAAACGATTATCAATAATGGCTCGCCATAAGCGCACGAGTCTTGCTAAATCTGTCCCCAATGAAGATTCCATAACTTTACCTATAATTAGTTTGCTAAGTAGTATAGTCAGTTTTAGACTATTTTCCGTTTTCCTTTTCGGAATTACAAATAAGTATCGGTCATAAAAGTAATTTGTTTAAGAGTTATATAGTTAAATAAGGGATTTAATAATGCCTGTGTCACAATTCCCACTGACTTCAGCCTTAACTGACTTGGTTGTCGGTGACATGCTATTTTTCCCGCCCATTTTCAAATCGGTACTACTTGGCTTCTTTTTTTGGCTGGTGATCCACCCCCTCATCCGCCAAAAAATCTATTCAGGTCAAGTCTGGCACCCCACATTACTAGACCTCTCGCTCTTCTTCCTCTGTGTTTCTGCCTCCATGGCGATACTGAGTTAGTATGATGGACAACTTACATGAAATTTAACGCGTTACGCTATTTTTCTACCTTGTTTACCTTCGCCATTGCGGTACTCGCCGCATGGTGGATGTGGAATTACTATATGCAGTCGCCTTGGACGCGTGACGGAAAAGTCCATGCGGAGATGGTGAAAGTCGCCTCTGAGGTGGAAGGACGCTTAATTGAACTTCCGGTAACGGATAACCAATTCGTTCATAAAGGGGACTTATTATTATCATTAGACCCACGCCCTTACCAAATAGCGTTAGAAAATGCTCAAGCGCAGCTTGCTAAAAGCGAGGCCGATTTACGTAAAGCCGAACATGAATCAACTCGTCGGGCCCAACTCTCCACGAATATCATCTCTGCCGAGGATCAAGATAGCTACCGACAGTCTGCCAGTGCGATGAAGGCCAGTATGCTTGCCGCCAAAGCCAACGTAGATCAAGCTGAATGGAATCTGTCTCAAACCAAAATCGTTGCCCCTGTTGACGGCTGGGTGACAAACTTCCACCTACGCAAAGGGGATTATATCAACACTGGCGTGGCGCTGTTTGCCTTAGTAGATAGCCACTCGTTCTATGTAATGGGTTACTTTGAAGAGACAAAACTGCGTCATATTAGACCGGGTCTAGCGGCGACCTTGACCTTATACAGTGATAATGCTGCACTAGCAGGCCGCGTCGAAAGCATTGGCCGAGCCATCAGTGACCAAAGTGTCGATTCAGACAGTTCGCTCGTACCAGATGTGAAACCCACTGTGCCTTGGGTAAGACTCGCTCAACGAGTTCCGGTAAGGATCGCGTTAACCGATCTGCCGCAACAACAGTTATTAGTGGCGGGAACGACCTGCACCATTGTTATTCATCCGGACACACACTAATGTCTTGGCAGTGGTTGGCTTGGGAAAACTTACCATGGATTCGTGCCACTCGCAGCCAATGGCGCTATGCCTTACGCAATACTTTTGCGATGTGTATTGCATTAAGTTTTGCGTACAGTCTCAACCTTGATCAGCCCTATTGGGCCATGACATCCGCCGCGGTGGTCAGCTTTCCCACCATTGGCGGAGCGATTAGTAAAAGTTTAGGCCGAATTGTAGGCAGTCTAGTGGGAGCCTTGGCTGCAATCCTGATTGCTGGCAACACTCTAAATGATCCGTGGTTATTCACTTTAAGCTTTGCAACTTGGTTAGGGTTTTGTACGTGGATCGCGAATCTGCATCAAAACAATGTCGCCTACGCTTTTTCTTTAGCAGGTTACACCGCCGCATTGATTGCCTTCAGTACCGTGAATATTACCGAGTTCAATCAGCTTTGGGAAATTGCCCAAGCGAGAGTGTGTGAAGCAATCACGGGAATATTAAGCGCTGGGTTAATGATGATGTTACTTCCCAGTACCTCAGATGGGGATACCTTGATGGTTACCCTCAAACAGATGCAGGCCCGATTATTAGAGCATGCGCGACTGTTATTGAATCGGGAAACAGCTGATAAGGCTCAAGTCGCGCATGAAAACATGATCGGACAGATACTGACCACTAATTTATTGCGTATTCAAGCCTATTGGAGCCACTATCGCTATCGGCGTCAAAACCGAGTGGTTAACTACGTTCTGCATCAACAACTCCGCTTAACCGGCGTATTATCGGGTTTGCGCAGGATGTTATTAAATTGGCCAGAAGCTCCACCAGCACTGTTTCACGCGATCGATATGTTGCTATCAGAATTAGAGCAGCCCGATTGTAATAAATATAAATTAGCAAAAATATTACGGACTATTACTCCAGAAATAAGCCAAGGCGACTATCGGCAACTCGCTTTTGTCAGTCGGCTACGTTATTTTTGTTGGGTTTATTTAGATGTGCAGCGCTGGACGCGTCTGGTGGATAACACTGACCCCGCGCAACGGTTGACACCTCCCAACGTCCCAGCCTTAGCGTTAGAGTCTGATCGTGCCGAGGCCTTACTGAGCGCTGGACGAACATTTTTTGCGATTGTATTGGGCTGTACCTTTCAAATGGTTACACAGTGGGATCAAGGTCCCGCGGCATTAACCTTGACCGCGATTGCTTGCGTACTCTACTCTTCAGCTCCCTCGCCCTCCGCCAGCGTCACTCTGCTGTTGAAGACTTTGCTGATCCTCTGTGTGCTGAGCTTTGTGATAAAATTTGGCGTAATGATTCAAGTTTCACAACTTTGGCACTTTCTACTGGTGTTATTCCCGCTCATCCTGACACTACAATTATTTAAGTTATTGATCCCCAAGCGCGCGGCCCTGTGGGGACAAATTGTCGTGTTTATGGGGTCCTTTATTTCGGTCAGCAACCCGCCCACTTGGGATTACGGTGCAGTACTCAATGGTGATGTGGCAAAAGTATGTGGCGTGATCTTCGCCTGGCTAGCGTTCGTGTTAATACGTCCCAGTTCCGATGACCGTAAAAGCCTGCGCCATATCAGAGCCATTCGGCGCGGTTTCTTGGATCAACTTCGTCCTAACCCCCTGGCCAGCCGAAATCATTACGAGTCGAAACTCTATTTTCATATTAATCAATTGAAGTCCAGCAAAAATGCCCAGGCCAAACTCTGGTTACTCCGTTGGGGGGTCGTGTTACAAAACAGTGCACATATTGTTTGGGAACTTCGGGGGTGGCATACTCGATCGCCACTGTTAAGCGCCCAACGTGATCGGTGCTTTCAGATCTTACACACGATTATCAGCGAACGCGGTGTTCGCAGTTCACAGCTGGATACGGTGCTAGACGAACTCAGGGCACAAAGCACTGAGCTTTCACATCGCAAGGAACCTGATGCGATACGCTTAGCGGGGATTTTATGGCGGCTTAGCTGTTCGCTGGCACAGCTCGGCTATTCGGTCCCCCCGCAACCCTCAAAATAATTCCCCTTGCTCGGTAACGTCTTCAAGAGTGATCGGTGCAACACGCTGAGCGGCACGTTGCCTCAGCGTGCACAGTCGTAATACATTTAGCTTCTGAGCATCAGAGAAGCCCTGCCATCCGAAGCGTTCTTCACGACTGCGAAAGCATCCTAAGCAGTAGCCGCGAGCATTGGCTTGGCACAGCCCTCGGCAAGGATTTGGCAGCGAAAACATTTCAAGTTGTTCGGCCATAGCCCCTCCTTCGCTTGTATCACTTATCAACCCGACTTGTTGTTCTGTGCGATGCCATGCACACCCCCTTGTCGATCGGCGTAACGGTAACTACTCTATGGTAAACCATCATATTATAGCAGGAGAGTATTATGTCAGCGTTATCCCTCTTTTCCCCTCTGAAACTTGGTGCTATCACCACTCAAAACCGTATTTTTATGGCACCCTTGACCCGTTTGCGCAGCATCGAGCCTGGCGATATTCCTACGGATTTGATGAAAACCTATTATCAGCAGCGCGCCTCAGCGGGCTTGATTATTACCGAAGCCACGCAAATTTCCTTTGAGGCCAAAGGCTATGCCGGTGCACCTGGATTACACACTGCTGAGCAGGTAACTGCTTGGCAAGCAATTACCGATGCGGTACACGCTCATAATGGAAAAATTGCCGTACAGCTTTGGCATACAGGTCGTATTTCTCACTCTTCTTTGCAACCTAATAACGCTGCGCCACAGGCGCCGTCTGCCCTACCTTCACAGACCAGAACCTCATTAAAGAATGAGAAAGGTGAAGTATATCGCAGTGAAACGACTCTCCCACAAGAGATGAGTGTCGCGCAAATTAAACAAGTGGTGAAAGATTTCGAACAAGCCGCTATCAATGCACAACAAGCGGGCTTTGATCTGCTCGAACTGCATGCTGCGCATGGTTATCTATTACATGCCTTTTTATCACCCGACTCTAACCTTCGGACTGACGAATACGGTGGCAGCCGCGAAAACCGTGCGCGTATTGTCTTTGAAATTATTGAGGCCGTATCGCGCGTTTGGGGCGCTGGACATATCGGTATTCGCCTCTCACCCGTTGGCACCTTTCAGGCATTAGGTAATGGGCCGCACGAAGAAGATGATGCGGTTTGGCTCATCGAACAGTTGAATCGTTTTGGTCTGGCCTATTTGCATTTGTCTGAACCAGACTGGGCTGGCGGTAATTCATATTCCACGACGTTTAGACAGTCGGTACGGGCTGCCTTCAGCCAAACTATAATTGGCGCAGGTGCGTATACCTTAGAGAAGGGCGAAGCATTGCTCGCGGAGGGATTAATCGACGCCGTTGCCTTTGGCCGCGACTTTATTGCTAATCCAGATTTAGTTGACCGTTTTGCGCAAGGTGCTCCGCTTAATGCGCAACATCCTGAGTCCTTTTATGGCGGTAACGAACAAGGTTATACCGATTACCCATTTTTGCCACAAACAAAAAGCTGATATCCTATTCCACTGATAACGAGCAATGTAACGAGGTTTTATGCGTTTTTTACATACCATGATCCGTGTTGGGGATCTTGACCGCGCAGTCGATTTTTATACCCGTGTGTTAGGGATGCGTCTCTTACGGACCAGTGAAAACAGTGAGTATCAATACACTCTCGCCTTCGTGGGCTATACAGACGAGTCTGAAGGTGCGGTATTGGAGCTTACGTATAACTGGGGCGTCGAACGCTACGACTTGGGCAAAGGGTACGGACATATCGCGCTTGAAGTCGACTCGGCGGCCGAAACATGTGAGCGCATTCGCCAAGCGGGTGGCAACGTTACGCGTGAAGCCGGTCCGGTCAAAGGCGGGAAAACTGTCATTGCTTTCGTTGAAGACCCCGATGGCTATAAAATCGAATTAATCGAGAAAAAAGATGCAGGTCTTGGATTAAATAACGATTAATCGCGGTTAAAGGGCTGCACCGCAGCCCTGTTTTTGTCATACTTGCCGACTATTTTCACTGTAATTGAGAACCAGATGTCAGATACTGCCAATGCCCACCTACTCAAACACCGTTTTCGTGGATTTTACCCCGTCGTCATTGACGTCGAAACCGCCGGTTTTAATGCTGAAACGGATGCATTATTAGAGATTGCGGCAATCACTGTGCGAATGAATGAAGATGGCTGGTTAGTTGAAGATCAAAAGATTCATTTTAATATCACCCCATTTGAAGGGGCGATTCTTCATCCAGAAGCATTGGCCTTTACCGGCATTAATCCCAACGATCCTGAACGTAAGGCCGTCAGTGAATATGATGCCCTGCATGCTATTTTCAAGATGGTAAGAAAGGGTATGAAAGAGACCGATTGTTCAAGAGCGGTCATTGTGGCCCATAATGCTCATTTTGATCACAGCTTCACTATGGCCGCGGCACAGCGTGCTGGCTTAAAACGTAATCCTTTCCACCCCTTTGCCACCTTCGACACTGCCGCGTTAAGTGGGCTGGTGTTGGGACAAACGGTACTCGCTAAAGCCTGTATTAGTGCAGGGATAAGTTTCGATAGTGAACAAGCGCATAGTGCCCTTTACGATACCGAGCAGACGACTGCACTGTTTTGTGAGTTAGTGAATAGATGGAAGCGTCTTGGGGGCTGGCCATTGGCCACCGAACAGCAACAAGTGGTGGAGACCTCCCCACCACTAGCATAAATCGCGAATCGCGCTATTCCGCTGCGCGAGACTTGTCTGCAGTCTCTTTAATGAGAGATTGCAGCTCGCCGCGCTGATACATTTCCATAATAATGTCACATCCCCCCACTAATTCACCGTCAACCCACAGTTGTGGGAAAGTTGGCCAGTTAGCGTAAGCAGGAAGCTCTGCACGAATGTCTGGGTTTTGCAGAATATCTACGTAAGCAAAACGCTCACCACAGCCTGACAGCGCTTGGACGGCTTGCGCAGAAAAGCCACAGCTTGGCAATTTAGGAGACCCTTTCATATAAAGCAGAATTGGGTTTTCGGAGATTTGTGTTTTAATTTTTTCAAGAGTGCTCATTTTGCTTCCTCAACAACAGCTTAGTTTCTTATAGTGTACCGTTTATCGTGGTCGGTGTGAAATTCCATAATGGTTTAGTTCACTGCATAGGCAATAGATAGGAATTATCTTATTAACCACTAATTATGTGATATAGATCACGACGATGTAACCATTTTCCCCTACTCTAGCCAAATTGATGGATAAGTAATGAACGCAATCACGCTTAGTAACAGATTTAATTAAATTCTCGCTTAACTTTTCGAAAAGTTCTGGATTAGAATGGCTTATGGGGCTGACAACGTTGTCAGAGGTTATTTTTACTCACTGACTCTTTTTTTGAGTACATCACTGACTAAATACTAAATATGCGGCTAATAATTACGCTTTCAATTCTTGCATTTATGCAACTCTTTTTTACAGTCGCCGAAGCGGCCCCTCACCGACATCTTAATGCCACTGCGCATAAATCGGTAAAAAAAGTGGCTGCAGAAGACACTCGTCGCAAGCGGAAACAGGTCAAAACTGCTACTAAACGCACTAAACAGCCTCCACCTCATAAAGTTAAGCATATTGCCAAAAAAACACTCTCCCCTTCGCACTCCTCCAAATCTTCTAAACTTGCAAAGGCTCGTATCACTCGTAAGAAGTATTACGCTGGGCAGAAAGTGTTAGCGCGCCATAACATACGCATCGCCTCCCCCCACTCTGCAGCGATGGTAATGAGTGCAACACACCACCAGAAATATCAAAAAGCGCGTCAAACCGCGATGAATAAATTGATGAACCAACTCGGTAAGCCTTACCAGTGGGGGGGAACTTCCCCACATACTGGTTTCGACTGCAGCGGTTTAGTTTATTATGCTTATAAGGATCTCGTAAAATTTAAGATCCCGCGCACAGCTAACGAAATGTATCACTTGCGTGACGCTGCGCCGGTGAAAAGAAATTCTCTTCAAAAGGGTGATCTGGTGTTTTTCCGTATCCATCGCCGAGGGGCGGCTGATCATGTTGGCGTTTATGTCGGAAATGGCAAGTTTATCCAATCCCCCCGTACTGGCAAAGATATTCAAATTACCGACCTTACCGGTGAATATTGGCAAAAACACTATATTGGTGCTCGCCGCGTCATGACTCCTAACTCTGTACGGTAGCAGTAAGCCGACTTAAACAAATCCCCGCACAATTGGGGATTTTTCATTTCTAGCGCTATCAACCTCTATCCTACGTAACGATTTGTAAACGCGTAAACTTTGTTGCGCAAAAAGCTCGTTTTAGCCCCGTCACCCTGCTAGAATCCACCCCCTTTATTTTTTAGTTGCGCAAACGCAAACGCTTTCCTAGGAGAATACCCCATGGCAACGATTAAAGATGTGGCTAAACTCGCCGGGGTTTCCACCACAACTGTTTCTCACGTGATCAATAAAACACGTTTCGTTGCGGAACGGACTCAGCAAACAGTGTGGGATGCCATCAATACTCTGCACTATTCACCGAGTGCTGTAGCGCGTAGTCTCAAAGTGAATACCACCAAGACTATTGGTCTGTTGTCCACCTCGGTGGAAGCTCCTTACTGGGCTGAGATCATCGAAGCGATAGAGAAAAAATGTTTTCAGCATGGCTATACGTTGTTATTGGCTAATGCTCATACCGACTTTGAAAAACAGCGGGCCTACCTTTCGATGATGGCGCAAAAACGTGTAGATGGGTTAATGGTGATGTGTGCCGAGTACCCCGATTCTCTCTTAAAAATGCTGGAAGAGCACAGTCAATTGCCAATGGTAGTGATGGACTGGGGGAGTTCTCATGCCCATTTCACCGATACCGTTGAAGATAATGCTTTTGCGGGGGGACATTTAGCTGCCCGCTATTTGTTAGATCGTGGCCATCGCGATATCGGCTGTATTCCTGGGCAGATGGAACGCCATACTGGCGGCGGTCGTTTAGCGGGATTTATTAAAGCGTTAAATGATGCAGGAATTACTCCCCGTGAAGAATGGATCGTTCAAGGGGATTTCGAATCTGAATCGGGTTATCACGCCATGCAACAGATCCTTTCGAAAAAACAGCGCCCGACTGCAGTGTTTTGTGGGGGGGATGTGATGGCGATGGGGGCAATTTGCGCCGCAACTGAACAGGGGCTGAATGTGCCTCAAGATATTTCGGTGATCGGTTACGATAATATCCGCAATTCGCGCTATTTTAGCCCCGCGTTAACCACAATTCACCAACCCAAGATTGAATTGGGTGAAAAAGCGTTGGAAATGCTGCTTGACCGTATTGTTAATAAACGCGATGAGGCGCAACGCCTCGAGATTCATCCTCAACTTGTGGAGCGGCGCTCTGTCATTGATGGCCCTTACATCGACTATCGTCGTTAATCCCTCGTCACCAGCCACTCTTGATTAAGGGTGGCTGTATCGCCTAAATAGTCCAAAATCCATTGTAAACCGGGTGAAAAACGGTTCTCCCGCCAACTCAAATAACAGGGACTGTCTGGGATACTTATAGGCAATTCAACGAGCCTTCCTTGCTGTAGATAGGGTGTGCCAATATGCGCCGGCACCATCGCAACACATAGTCCGGTTTGTACGCAACGCATCCCTACCGGCCAATTTGGCACGACAAGTCGTCGTTGATTATCTAGGGTCCAGGTATCACGGCGAGGGAGCACTCGTGAGGTATCCTCAATCACTAGTGATGGCCATTTCCGCAGATCGTCTTCCTTAATTAGCGTTTGCCCCTGTAGAGGATGATCGTTTGCCACGACACAACGCCATGAAAGTTTACCCATATCGCGCACGCTAAAGCGCCCTGACACAGGAACAGCCTGAGTTGCACCGATAGCCATATCCACGCGCCCATCAGCCAGCGCATCCCATACACCATTAAACACTTCGTCGTGGATATGAAGTTCGATATCAGGGAAATGACGATAGAAATCCACGACCAGTTGCTCGACGCGCGACTGTTTCACAATCCTATCAATCGCGATTGAGAAGCGGCCTCTCCAGCCATTAGCGAGTTGCTGGCATTGTTGACGGGTGCCATTCATTTTTTTGATAACACTTCGGGCTTCAGTAAGAAAATGTTCGCCGGATGGCGTTAAGATAACATCACGATGGCGCCGCTCAAACAGTTCAACCGCTAACCACTCTTCCACTTGTTTTACTGAATAGCTAATTGCGGAGGGTACTCTGTGCAATTCCTGAGCAGCCCCCGAAAAGCTGCCATTACGCGCCACGCTATCAATAACAGTTAAGGTATATTCTGACCACATAGTTGCTTTCAATTATTTTGAATAGTGATGGCAAATATTACCGGTTTACAAATCACTCTGCACCCTTTTACACTCAGCGTATTATTTTGACTAGGACGCCCTATGCAACATCCAAAACTTTTCTTTGTCTACCTCGCCCTACTGAGCATGCTTGGCTTTCTGGCAACCGATATGTATCTCCCTGCGTTTACCGCTATGCAAGACTATCTGGCGACAAGTGCCAATATGGTCAGTGCGAGTCTGAGTTTATTCTTGGCAGGGTTCTGTTGCGCGCAGTTATTCTGGGGGCCTTTATCCGATAAAATTGGTCGCCGAACCGTATTAGTCTACGGCCTATCAGTGTTCACCCTGAGCTGTCTAGCCGTAGTATGGGTCACTGATGCCCGTGTTTTACTGGTCCTGAGATTCCTTCAGGCCTGTGGGGTGTGTGCAGCAGCAGTGTGCTGGCAGTCTTTAGTGCTTGACCATTTTCTTAAGGAGAAGGCGCATAAAATGTTCGCGGCGATCATGCCGCTAGTCGCCCTTTCACCCGCCCTCGCACCCTTGATTGGCGCGTGGCTGATTAGCCACTTTGACTGGCAAGCCATATTCGTGACCTTAACATTAATCAGCGCCATCTTATTGGCGCTGACTTTCTACTTACTGCCACCAGCCCGCTTGCCCTCTTCAACAAAGTCTGAGCATTTGCCTTATAAGACATTGCTGTTACAGCCGCAATTTACTGGCAACATTGTTATCTATGCCGCCTGTTCAGCCAGTTTTTTTGCGTGGTTAACGGGGTCGCCTTTTATTATGGGACAATTAGGGTTAAGCCCAAGTGAGATTGGGTTGAGCTATATCCCCCAAACCGTAACCTTCTTAATCGGTGGTTTTGGTTGCCGTGCCTTACTGAATCGTTTTAACGGCGAACAACTTTTACCTTGGTTATTGTTCGCCTACTTGGTGAGTGTCTCTGCTCTGTTAGCCGTCGGTTTATGGATGACCCCTTCGCTTACACGATTACTGGTCCCTTTTAGTGTAATGGCCATGGCAAACGGGGCTATCTACCCTATCGTGGTGTCGAAAGCATTAAAAGCGTTCCCTGAACACAGTGGTAAAGCCGCTTCTGTACAAAATTTTACCCAGCTTGGCTTATGTTTTCTCTACAGCCTCTGGGTTTCTTCACAGATTGAACAGGTTATCAGTATTACCGTGATCGCCATGGCATCCACCCTAATTTTGGCGTTAATCGGCTATTTCACCCAAGCACAGGTCAATAAACCCTCTCGCTAACGCGCGTTCCTTCCATACTTATTCTCTATTGAACTCTACCGAAGTCAGTCCTATACTGATTTCGGTGGATGACGTTATACAAAACTTTACGCAACCACTGCATTATAAAAATAATAAGTAGTCACTGATGAATAGCTGTTTACCTTTCTCCGGAAAGTCATGCAACCGCTTCCAAGCGTAGTGTGTTATTTGAACAGGTGATATACGCATATGTCTACGTCATGTATTGAAGAAGTTAATTTAAAAGAAGATCATTGGTTTCGTATTGCACATGAGCTACTCGACAGTGCAGATATTCAGATTAACGGTTCACGGCCTGGCGATATACGTGTCGTCAATCAGCAATTTTTCAAACGCGTATTACAAGAAGGTTCTTTAGGCTTAGGTGAAAGTTATATGGACGGTTGGTGGGAGTGCGACCGACTGGATATTTTTTTCACAAAGGTTCTGCGCCATAAGTTAGATCATCAACTCCCCCATCATTTTAAAGATACGTTACGCATCGCTACCGCGAGACTCACCAATCTTCAGTCGAAAAAACGGGCGTGGATTGTTGGGAAAGAACATTATGACCTGGGGAATGATCTCTTTTCATTAATGCTCGATCCTTATATGCAATATTCGTGCGGTTATTGGTCCACTGCGTCTACCCTTGAAGCCGCTCAGGAAGCCAAACTCGACTTAATTTGTCGTAAATTACACCTTCAGCCCGGTATGACTTTATTAGATATTGGTTGTGGTTGGGGGGGACTCTCGGAATATGCCGCCAAACATTATCAGGTCAAGGTCAAGGGCGTGACGATTTCTGCCGAGCAGCAGAAAATGGCTCAGCAACGCTGTGCGGGACTAGATGTTGAAATTTTACTGCAAGATTACCGCGACCTTCACGAGCAATTTGACCGTATCGTGTCGGTCGGAATGTTTGAACATGTGGGGCCTAAAAACTATGCTACCTATTTTGAGGTAGCAGCCAGAAACCTCAAACCCGATGGGCTATTTGTGTTGCATACTATTGGATCGAACCATACGAATCTCCATGTCGATCCGTGGATTGATAAATACATTTTCCCCAACGGTTGCTTACCCTCTGTCAAACAGATTGCAGAATACAGTGAACCGCATTTTGTGATGGAAGATTGGCATAACTTTGGTCCCGACTACGATAAAACGTTAATGGCGTGGTATGAAAGGTTTCTTGCCGCGTGGCCAGAACTTTCGCAGCGTTACGATCCGCGTTTTAAGCGTATGTTTACTTATTACCTCAATGCCTGCGCGGGTGCGTTTCGTTCGCGTGATATTCAGCTTTGGCAGGTGGTATTCAGTCGCGGGATTGACGGCGGATTAAGGGTGGCACGCTAAATTAAAGAAGCTCCCTTCACTCGGGAGCTTGTTTTACTGTTATTTTTTATTCAGCATTCTTTCAACAGTATCGACAATAGCTTGCGTCTGCGTATCAATTTCGATATTAACGCTGTCACCTAATTTGCGCTCAGAGAGTAATGTACGTTCCAACGTTTCGGGGATAAGATGCACGCAGAAACGCCGCTCTGTCACATCGCCTAGGGTTAGGCTACAGCCATCAATCCCAATAAAACCTTTATGAAGAATATATTTCATTAAGTTTGGATCGTTGATGTCAAACCAGACTTCACGGTTATGCTCGGATTGAATTATTTTACTTACCGAAGCTTGGGCCATAATATGACCGGACATTAAGTGCCCACCGATTTCGTCTGAAAATTTTGCTGCTCGCTCAATATTGACGCGATCTCCGACCGATAATTGTCCTAGATTCGTGACGCGTAGCGTTTCTTTAATCAAGTCAAAGCTGACGATATTGCCCTCTATCGCCGTGACAGTTAAGCAACAGCCATTGTGCGCAACCGATGCGCCAATTTGCAAGGCTTCAAGCCATTCTGCTGGGAATATCACTTTATGGGTCCGAAAAAGCGGTTGTTCTTCTATATCAATAATTTCAGCGGTGCCAAGCACAATACCAGTAAACATTTCTTCCCCCTTATTTTGCTCCAGATTATCACAGATTACGTCGTATTCATGACTAGCCAGTGCGGTGAGAGAAAATAATTATGGTTTTCTCCTTTATGAATGCACGCCATTCGGCGATGATAGCTTGAGATTGGGATAATAATTACGTTAAGGATATCCAGTGCGAAAGTATTTTAAAGAAGCTAAACAGTTACTTGTGTTAGCTATTCCTGTCATTTTGTCGCAAACCTCGCAAACCGCGATGGGGTTTGTTGATACGACAATGGCGGGTTCGGTGAGTGCAACCGATATGGCGGCCGTTGCGATCGGTACCTCAATATGGCTACCTGTGATTCTCTTCGCATTAGGGATATTAATGGCGATCACGCCCACGGTAGCTCATTTTGCGGGCTCGGGACGTAGAAACAAAGTAGGCGATCATGTTCAACAAGGTTTATGGCTTGCCACCTTCCTGTCAATTTTCGTCATTGCCATCATCTGGAATGCCGGAATATTTATTCGTGCCATGTCAGGAATCGATCCCAAGATGGCAGATATTGCTGAACGTTATCTGCACGCTCTGATGTGGGGAGCGCCTGGATTTCTTTACTTTCAAGTTATTCGCGACCAATGTGACGGCCTATCAAAGACAGCGCCGAGTATGGTCTTCGGTTTTATCGGGTTACTGTGCAATATCCCGATTAACTATATCTTTATTTATGGTCATTTTGGTATGCCTGCACTGGGTGGGGTCGGCTGTGGTGTCGCCACCGCTTCCGTCTATTGGTTAATGTTTTTGGGCCTCTGGCTATGGACCAAAAAATCTCGTAGCCTACAAGATATCCGCCCCACTGTTCGCTGGGCTAAACCCAACTTTAGAGTTATCGCTCGGATTATCACACTTGGATTACCCATCGCCTCTGCCCTGTTTTTTGAGGTAACTCTGTTTGCGGTGGTGGCAATATTAGTTTCTCCTCTGGGCGTTGTTGAGGTTGCTGGGCACCAAATTGCGCTGAACTTTAGCTCATTGATGTTTGTTATTCCGTTATCCATGGGAATTGCGAGTACTATCCGCGTAGGCTATCAGTTAGGCCGTGGGTCGACGGAAGGCGCGCGAGTCGCCGCCTGGACATCTCAAGCTGTCGGACTATGTTTTGTCTGTTGTACGGCCATCGCGACGGTCGTATTCCGGCATGATATTGCGCGGTTATATAATGATAATCCTGCTGTTGTCGCGCTGGCGGGACAGTTAATGTTTCTTGCAGCAATTTATCAATGCTCAGACAGTGTACAAGTCATTGGAAGTGGGATACTACGCGGCTACAAAGATACTCGAGCTATATTCTTTATTACCTTCATTGCTTATTGGCTATTGGGACTCCCCTGCGGCTACATTTTAGCATTAACGGATGTCGTCGTACCGCGCATGGGACCCGCTGGCTTCTGGTGTGGCTTCATCATCGGGTTGACCTCCGCGGCGATAATGATGGTTTCACGTATCATTACCTTGCAGAAAAAACCGCCTAATGTGATTTTAACTCGCGCAAGCCGATAAACAGTGCGTGAAATGATTAAAATTTCCACTCACTGATTAGATGTCAACCATTTAGCAGATATTTATGGTTTTCTGCTTGCCAGTCGCTAAGGATGCCGTTAATATTCGTCCCGCTGCCGCAATGCAGCGTGTGCGTCCGTAGCTCAGTTGGTTAGAGCACCACCTTGACATGGTGGGGGTCGGTGGTTCGAGTCCACTCGGACGCACCAAATCTAGCGTTATTCTGCGTCCGTAGCTCAGTTGGTTAGAGCACCACCTTGACATGGTGGGGGTCGGTGGTTCGAGTCCACTCGGACGCACCATAAGTCACCGAACCATTCAAACGCCTCAGCTTACCGTTTATATCCTTTCTCTCTAAAATAAATTTACTTTTATCGTAGTTTCTTTTAGTTAACTCGACTAAATAATTACCTCTCCCTTTTAAACTTTTCTATTAAAGTAATAATTAATTTAAAATATCTTTCCCTCTGAATTAATCTTATGATAAAGCTAATTTAGTGATCTTCATCCCACAGCGTTAATTGTTAACAAGCCTTTATAACGTGAGCAGGTTAAATTTTACCTCTCAACTTTAGCGAGATAATTATCAACCTTAAACCTCTGCCTCTGGCTGAAGTTAGGTCAGCTCTGCTATAAAATTAAAGGATGAATTATGAGTAAGCTGCATCAAAATGAAATTGATAGCCTCGTGAAATTACTCGGTGGGCAGGCTAATATTAATAGTGTCAGCCATTGTATTACACGTTTACGATTAGTCCTTAACGATCCAAGCCTCGCCAAACCCAAAGAGATTGAAAAGCTCCCGATGGTAAAGGGTTGTTTTACGAATGCAGGGCAGTTTCAGGTCGTGATCGGACCGCAGGTAACGGAATATTATCAAGCCTTAATGGATACCCTTGATCTCTCAAGTTCAGATAAATCCTCTATTCGCCAAGCCGCTCGAAAAAATATGTCTTTATCAGAGGCCGCCTTTTCGCATATCGCCGAAATATTTTTTCCCCTACTCCCTGCATTAATTAGTGGCGGCCTAATATTGGGGTTTAGAAATATTATTGGCGATATTCCTTTCCAGAATGGTCTGACCCTCGCTCAACTCTATCCCGTCTGGCAGACTATCTATGAATTACTTTGGTTACCCGGCGAAGCTATTTTTATGTTTTTACCGGTCGCGGTATGTTGGTCAACGGTCACTAAAATGAAAGGAACCCCCATATTAGGGATTATATTAGGTATCACCTTAGTTTCCCCTCAATTAATGAACTCTTATTTATTAGGTCAACAAATTCCGGAAATTTGGGATTTTGGTTGGTTTAGTCTGGAAAAAGTAGGGTATCAAGCGCAAGTCATCCCTTCAATACTCGCGGGGATGATGTTAGCCCTGATTGAGCGGCAGCTCACCCGCATTGTTCCTCTTTCCTTAAATTTGGTGTTAGTGCCCGTCACGTCATTACTCTTCGCCATCCCATTAGCCCATGCGCTCATTGGCCCCTTTGGTCGTTTACTCGGCGAAGGCGTGGCGTTTATCGTTCAGTATGTTATGACCGGAAGTTTAGCGCCAATTGGCGCAGCGCTGTTTGGTTTTCTTTATGCGCCTCTGGTAATCACTGGCATCCATCAAACGACTCTAGCGATTGATATGCAGATGATTCAAAGCATGGGGGGCACACCGGTATGGCCATTGATTGCGCTATCGAACATCGCCCAAGCCTCAGCAGTGGTTGCAATAATCCTAAGGGATAAACGTCGTCAACAGCGCGACGTTGCGGTTCCCGCAGCGATAGCCGCTTATCTAGGCGTGACTGAACCTGCAATGTATGGCGTGAACTTGAAGTACCGATACCCCATGCTTTGCGCCATGATCGGCTCAGCTCTCGCCGGTTTGCTCTGTGGCGTTAATCAGGTACTTGCCAATGGTATAGGTGTCGGCGGTCTACCAGGCATCCTCTCTATCCAGCCGCAGTTTTGGTTAACCTTTTTCTTCGCCATGCTTATCGCTATCGCCGTACCGATAATTCTGACCTTGTTGATCGCAAACTATTTGAGCCGTCGGCAACCCAATTTATCTGTTGAAGAGTGAATTTTCACCCGTCAACGACTTAAGGAGACATTACCTCATGGAAATAAATTGGTCCCAGGACAAAGTGATTTATCAAATTTACCCTAAAAGCTTCCAAGATACGGATCACAATGGCATTGGCGATTTAGCGGGCGTTATCCAGCGACTTGATTATTTACAGTTTCTCGGTGTAGATATTATTTGGTTGACGCCCATCTATCCCTCCCCCCAAATAGATAATGGGTATGATGTCAGTGACTATTTTACTATAGATCCGCTGTACGGCTCGATGGAGGATTTTGAACGACTGGTTCAACAAGCACACCTCAGAAATATACGAATTATGATGGATATGGTGTTTAACCATACTTCGACTGAACATCCTTGGTTTATTCAGGCATGTGACCCTACGAGCCAGTTTCATCCTTTTTACATCTGGCATGAAGCCCCTGAAAAGGGGTTACCGACTAATTGGGTGTCTAAATTTGGAGGGAGTGCTTGGCAATGGCAAGAGGACGCCGGGAAGTACTATTTACACCTATTCAGCCCGCAGCAAGCCGATCTGAATTGGGAACATCCGCCTGTGCGTCAAGCCATCAAAGCTATTTGTCAATTTTGGGCGGCTAAAGGTGTTGATGCATTCCGACTAGATGTGATTAATCTCATTTCCAAACCCGCTGAATTTGTGGATGACCCGAACGGGGATGGTCGACAACTCTATACAGACGGGCCTAAGGTGCACCAATACTTACAAGAACTCAGCCGAGATGTCTTCCAGCCCCTTGGCCTCATTACGGTGGGTGAAATGTCTTCCACCACCTTATCGCATTGCCAACACTATGCAGCACTTGATCACCGCGAACTGACCATGGCCTTTAATTTTCACCATTTAAAGGTGGATTACCCTCAAGGCAATAAGTGGCGTTTAGCCCGGCCAAATTTTGTGGAACTTAAGCAGATTATTAATTATTGGCAACAGGGGATGCATCAACGCGCCAACACGGCGCTATTTTGGGGGAATCACGATCAGCCTCGCGTCGTTTCTCGGTTCGGTGAAGATAGACACTATCGCGTCGTCTCCGCAAAAATGCTCGCGATGGTCCTCTACGGTATGCAAGGTACCCCTTTTATTTTTCAAGGCGAAGAGATTGGGATGACCAATGCTGGTTTTACCGATATTTCACACTATCGGGATATTGAAAGCCTCTCATTTTATACTGAACAAGGCAGTCGTGGCATCCCTACTGCTGAATCACTGGCGATCCTTGCGACGAAATCTCGTGATAACAGTCGGACTCCGATGCAGTGGGATGAAGGGGTCTACGCGGGGTTTAGTCACGCCGCCCCATGGATAGGCCTTAACCCAAATTACCGTCAAATTAATGTTGCTGCTGCCATCGCCGACCCAGATTCTATTTTACATACCTATCGCGCACTCATTCGCTTACGTAAGCAGTACGAGGTTATCCAGTTTGGTGACTACATCGACCTACTCCCCGAACACCCAGAAATTTGGTGCTATCTTCGCCGTTGGAATAATCAACGGTTGTTGGTCGTCGCTAATCTAACGTCTCTCTGCGTCGATTGGTCCCCACCAACCTCAGTCCCTGACTCACCCTGTCAACTGCTGTGGGCAAATTACCCTACAGTCACCGATTACCCGACCGCAGGTCGGTTAAAACCTTATCAAGCCGCATGGTGGCTATGTACAGAGGACTAATAATCCGGTGAGGCGAGTTCATGGCCGAAGCTGCCAGCCACTACCTCCCTTTATCACTACTTTTTTTTACTGTTTGATTGACCTCAGGAGTGACCAACTATGACTCAAGGAAGGGTTTCCCTCGTTGTATTTATCGCAACCACAGCAATGGTTTTTCCGGTCAGTGCCTTGGATTTTAAAGGCTATGCAAGATCCGGTATTGGCTGGAGCAGTCGCGGAGGAGAACAACAGTGTCAAACTGTTACCGGTGCGGCCAGTAAATATCGTCTCGGCAATGAATGTGAAACCTATGCTGAATTGAAACTGGGACAACAAGTTTGGCAGCAAGATGACGCGAGTTTTTATTTCGATACTAATTTAGCCTATGCCGTTTCACAACGAGCCGATTTTGAAGCCGTCTCCCCCGCGCTACGTGAGGTAAATATTCAGGCCGAGAATCTCGTCCCTGCACTCCCTGGCGCCAAGCTTTGGGCGGGTAAACGTTTCTACCAGCGCCATGATGTTCATATGATCGATTTTTACTATTGGGATATTTCAGGTCCCGGTGCTGGTATAGAAAATATTAATACTGGTTGGAGCTCGATCTCTTTTGCCGTGACGCGAAATAGTGAAACGGGTGGCTCACAGGGTTATATCTCACAACAAATGAGAGAAAAAGATGTTATCACTGATACCCTTGATTTCCGTATCGCCAATCTGAACGTCAACCCTGGTGGGTCACTGGAAATCGGTCTTGATTATGGCAGAGCCAATCCGAGCGAGAATTACGTCCTGTCAAACAATGCAAGCAAACAGGGGTACCTCTTCACCGCATCGCATCAACAAACGCTACCAAAAGGATGGAGTACCTCGGTACTGCAGTATGCGACCGATGCCATGACATCATTAAATAATGGCCGTGCTGAAGGCGCAGCAGTCAATAATAGAGGGGAAATGCTACGGCTCATCCAACATGGTAATGTTGAGTTCAATGACCGTTGGGGGTTTACCTATGTCGCAATGTATCAAGATATTCAACGTGATAATCAAAACGGGACACGTTGGCTGACTGCAGGCGTCCGCCCGATGTATCACTGGACACCCACAATGAGTACCTTAGTCGAGTTGGGCTATGATCAGGTTAAATCGCAAAAAACCCAACAGACTAATAGCCAATATAAAATAACCCTCGCACAACAGTGGCAAGCAGGGCTCGGCAATTTTGCCCGACCTGCGCTACGATTGTACGTGACTTATGCAGACTGGAAAGAGAAATGGGGATATGCGGAGTCGAACGACCTTGGTCTGAGTAAAGGTATGGCCTATTCTGATACCTCCTCCCTGAAATTGAGCCGTGGGTACAGAGATGAATTAAGCGTCGGCGCGCAAATGGAGATTTGGTGGTGATAAAGACGACTACGGGGTGAGTTGCCAGGGGCTCACACTTTGTCTTACCCCTCTAGAAGATGGTGGCCTCTCTGTGTCACATGCTATAAGTGACTTTCGAGAGGCCACAATTCATTGAGTTGCATCATTTTGCTATTACTTGTTATTTAGCCGTTAACGAATTCTAGTTGGTTTCCGGACTCTTAGTGACTATAATATCTCGGTTACCCACTGAAAAGGTCTTTACGAATAGCGTGATAAGATCCTTAACGTACAGAGTGTCTTTCACTCAAAAAATCTTTAGCTCAATGCGTAAAGCTTTCTCCTACGCATATTGCTTTCTTCGTTTCAAAGATCTCCTTTTCATTTCAAAGAATTCGTTTTACTCCACCTTAGAAGTTTTCCCAGCGGGCGTCGTTCGCTTTCCCCCGCACAAGTTCATCCATTTCAACTAATAGAAAATTATCATGAAAAAGACAAAAATCGTCTGTACCATCGGCCCTAAAACTGAATCAGAAGAGATGCTCACTAAGCTGCTTGATGCAGGTATGAATGTTATGCGTCTAAATTTTTCTCACGGTGATTACAACGAACACGGTCAACGTATCGCAAATCTGCGTGCAGTCGTGAGTAAAACCGCTCATCATGCGGCGATACTCCTTGATACTAAAGGCCCAGAAATTCGTACCATGAAGCTGGAAGGCGGTAATGATGTCTCCTTACAAGCTGGTCAGACCTTTACTTTCACTACCGATCAATCAGTGATTGGTAATCAAGAACGCGTAGCCGTTACCTACTCCGGTTTTGCCGCAGATTTAAGCATTGGTAATACTGTATTGGTCGATGATGGCTTGTTAGGGTTGGAAGTGGTAGAAGTCACCGAAAACACTGTTGTGTGTAAAGTCCTTAACAACGGTGACCTCGGTGAGAATAAAGGGGTAAACCTACCAGGCGTTTCCATCCAATTACCTGCCCTCTCTGAAAAAGATAAACGTGACCTAGTCTTTGGTTGCGAACAAGGTATCGACTTTGTTGCGGCCTCTTTTATCCGCAAACGTTCCGATGTATTGGAAATTCGCGAACACCTAAAACAACATGGTGGCGAGCATATTCAGATTATCTCCAAAATTGAGAACCAAGAAGGCCTCAATAATTTCGATGAAATCTTAGAAGCTTCGGACGGGATTATGGTGGCCCGTGGTGATCTTGGTGTAGAAATCCCGGTTGAAGAAGTAATCTTCGCTCAGAAAATGATGGTGAAGAAATGTAACCAAGCCCGTAAAGTGGTCATCACTGCAACCCAAATGCTAGATTCAATGATCAAGAATCCACGTCCAACGCGCGCCGAAGCCGGTGATGTGGCCAACGCAATCCTTGACGGGACTGATGCAGTCATGTTGTCAGGTGAAAGCGCGAAAGGTAAGTACCCGCTTGAAGCGGTCACCATTATGGCGACCATCTGTCAGCGTACCGATGCCGTGATGAAGAGTCGTATCGACGAGCTTAAAGAAGGCCGTAAATTACGTATCACTGAAGCGGTATGCCGTGGTGCAGTGGAAACTGCCGAGAAATTGGAGTCGACGTTAATCGTTGTAGCCACTAAAGGGGGAAAATCTGCGAAGTCTATTCGTAAATACTTCCCTTCAGCGACTATCTTAGCGTTAACGGACAACGAGACAACGTGTCGTCAACTTCTTCTCACTAAAGGGGTCACAACACACCTGGTTCCAGAAATTACCTCTACTGATGATTTCTACCGTATTGGTAAAGAAATCGCCTTAGCTGAAGGTTTCGCTCAAAAAGGGGATGTTGTCGTAATGGTGTCCGGCGCATTAGTCCCTAGCGGAACAACCAATACTGCCTCTGTGCACGTGGTATAACCCTAATCAATTCCTAAAGGTCAGGTTTCCCTGGCCTTTTTTTTCTTATTATTGATAAAATAATTCTCTCAAGCGTCTTCTTTTTTTTATTTGATTGGCTAATTAATAATAAAAGCGTAATTATTTCGAAAAAAAAGTTATTTGTTCCTAATTCATTTCTCACTTTATCTGAACTATCTCCTTTCAGTCCTGTCCTAGTTTCAGAATTTATTAAATTTTAGTTCCCCCCGAAAAGTTTTCGCATCGACGACTTTCAATATCTATTACTTTTTTTCTTCATTAACTCATTACATATCGATAAATAAGATTAGTGAAAGCATTTTTTGCTCACAACCCAAAGGTTAGCCCGATTGAATAGAATCTTTAACGTGAAAAAACTTATCAAAAAAATCCGAATGCACACTATTTAAGCGAATAAGCGCTTTTAAGCATCTTCTTATAAAAATTTATTCTCAACTTAAAAAACTTTGTGTAATACTTATCTGGCTACATGGATATTAACCTAATAACGAGGGTAACATAATGAATCGTACTAAACTGGTACTGGGCGCGGTAATTCTTGGTTCAACTCTGCTTGCTGGTTGTTCTAGCAACGCTAAAATCGACCAACTGTCAAGCGATGTTCAAACTCTGAACACCAAAGTTGATCAACTGAGCACCGACCTGAACTCAGTACGTACTGACGTTCAAGCTGCTAAAGATGATGCAGCTCGCGCTAACCAGCGTCTGGACAACCAAGCTCACTCTTACCGTAAGTAAGAGTCTTGGACTAGAAAATGGCACCCTTCGGGGTGCCTTTTTTTTTATTCAATCCCCAATCAACTCTTGCAAACACCTAATAACTCGCTATGATAATGATAATTGTTATCATTAAATAAGGAGCTATTATGCCTATTCCCCGCTCATTCTCGCTCTGGATAACCCGTAATCTAGAGGCTTATCAGCAAACTCTTGAAGATTTACGGGTCGAGTATTATCTCGCCGAGCGCCCGCTTTATCACAAACACTGTACCCTAAGCCAGTTACGACAATTCAACGATTTAAGTCTAAAAATTGCGGATTATTGTTATACGCAGGGAGATGACGATAATTACTTCGCTGTGTTATTTGGTCTTCATCAAAAATTGATTGATCAGCTGCACAGCAACGTTCAACGTGAGCCTTTATTCAAAGCGCAGACTCTCCAACTCGCCCGTCACTCAATGACAGGACTTTGTCAGGTGTTTATTGCACAGGGTAATTGGCAGAAGGCCAGCGAACTGCAACGTGAATTCTTGCAGTTCGCTGATTCGATGAGCTAGAAAGATTATGACCGTTGTCGGGCCATTTGTAGTAAGGCTTGTAGTGGATGTTTGATCTTATCGCCACCAAAGCGTTTTACTTGGCTTCGACAAGAAAAGCCAGTTGCTAGACAACGCTCGATCGGTTTGTCTGCGAGCTGCGGCTGCCAAGATAAACCGAAGATATTACGCGAGTTCTCGAGGTTGCGTGCTTCATGGCCATAGGTTCCTGCCATTCCGCAGCACCCTGCATTAATGGTATGCAAGGTTGCACCGAATTGGGCAAAGATGTCTTGCCACTGCACAGAGGCTGACGGTAACGCAGTCACTTCCGTACAGTGAGAGAAAAGATACCAATGCTCCTGAGCCTCAGGCGAGCGCTCAGTAGGTAAAGTCACTGTTTTAAGCCACTCGTGGGCGAGCAATACCTTAAACCCCCCCCGCGCACACCCTAACAATTTATACTCATCGCGATAACACAATACCAGTGCAGGGTCAGTTCCCACCATCGGTACCTGTAATGCCGCAACACGATTCAAGACTTCAGCACTTTTCTTGGCCGTTCGAGCAAACCGCTTTAGGAACCCTTTTACTTGCTGAGGTTTACCGTTTGGCACGAAGGGTAATAGTACCGGCTTAAAGCCTAAAACCGTAATCAGTTGCACCAAATCATTGACCAGGTTCGCTTCGTAAAAACTGGTGAAGGGATCTTGCACTACGACAACGTAATGTGCGCGCTGCTCAGTAGACATCCCCTGTAAATCTTCCAGGGTCGTGGTCAGCGCAGAGTGGCCGCTAAGCTGACGACGTAGCGTGGGATGGGACAACGCGGGCAGATCGACCATCCCCACATATCGGCGACTCAATTGATTGACCCATGGCTTCGCGAGCAAGAAGTTAACAGCTTGGGGGGCCTTCGCCATCACTGGCAGTAAAGGCTCGATATTAGCAACGATGTGGTCAGCCACGGGTCGCAGATAGCGGGTATGATAGAGTTCTAGGAAGCGCGCACGAAAAGCAGGCACATCAATTTTAATCGGACACTGTGTTGCACAAGCTTTGCAGGCAAGACAACCATTCATCGACTCTTTGACTTCATGAGAAAAATCATACTCATTTTTGTTTGCTCCCCAGCTATTTTTCACCTTCTGGCTGAGCGAGCGCAGAGAGAAACCAGTGGAGCTATCGAGAGAGTCTGGATCGATATTTTGTTCGGAAAGCAGCCGTAACCACTCACGAACTAACGTCGCCCGGCCCTTCGGCGAATGGATCCTATCGCGTGTAACCTTCATTGATGGGCACATCGGGCTGTTGACATCGAAATTGAAGCACAGACCATTACCGTTACAATCCATAGCCCCCCGCCAGCTTTCCCGAACCACCACCGGTATCTGTCGGTCGAAAGCCCCACGCGTAGGACTGTCTATCGCTAATAATGGCGTATCGTTATTCAGCGGTTGGCAAATTTTACCAGGATTTAAACGGTTATCCGGGTCAAAGACTGTTTTAATCCGACGCAACTGCTCATACAGTTCAGGGCCGAAGAAATCGGCACTGTACGCGGAGCGGTAGCCTTTGCCATGCTCGCCCCATAACAAACCCCCGTAGGAGCGCGTAAGTTTAGCAACTTGGTCTGAGAGAGTCAGCATTAGTTGATGATGCTCGGGCAGTGTCATATCCAGTGCAGGGCGCACATGTAATACCCCGGCATCGACATGGCCAAACATACCATAAGACAGATTATGGTTATCCAGAATTGCTCTGAACTCCGTGATGTAATCAGCAAGGTGTTCGGGTGGAACGGCGGTGTCCTCAACAAATGGAATCGGTTTAGCGCGCCCCTTGGCATTACCTAATAGCCCCACCGCTTTTTTGCGCATCGCATAAATTTTTTCGACTTGGTCTAGCGCTCGGCAACATTGATAGCCAATTACGCCAGCTTGCTGAGTCTCCCGTAACTGATCCAGTTTCTGGCATAGCTCAGCCACCTGTTGCTCAACCTGCTCAAGATCATCGCCCGCAAATTCCACTAGATTGATGCCTTGCATCACTTGCCCTTCTACCTCGGTAATTAATTCACTCACCGAGTGCCAAACGATATCTTCTCGCGCCAGGTTTAATACCGTAGAGTCCACTGTCTCGACCGATAACGCCTTAGCTTCCACCAAAAATGGCGCATTACGTAGCGCGGAGTCGAAGGAGTCATATTTGATGTTAACAAGCTGACGCACCTTAGGTATCGGTAAAACATTGAGTGTCGCTTCCGCAATAAAGGCCAGCGATCCTTCCGCACCACAGAGGATACGGGTTAAATCGAAGCATTCATCCTGCGCGGAAAAGACATGCCGTAGATCGTAGCCGGTAAGGAAGCGATTAAGTTTGGGGAATTTCTGTTCAATAAGCGCACGGTTGTCTAAGCAGCTACTCATTACTTCGCGGTAGATCTTCGCTTCTTGTGAGGTACCTTGTCCCGTAATCTCAGCTTGCTGGCGGGATAACGGTGCGGTATCGATCACTTCTCCATTGAGCAGCACTGCACGCAATCCTAAAACGTGGGTCGAGGTCTTACCGTATACCAATGACCCTTGTCCCGATGCATCAGTGCTAATCATACCTCCGATCGTCGCACGGTTACTGGTTGACAGCTCAGGCGCGAAGAAGAAGCCTTGCGGTTTTAGCCAGCTATTGAGCTGATCTTTTACCACTCCAGCTTCAACGCGTACCCAGCCCTCTTCTGCATTGAAGTCGAGGATCCCGCGCATATGGCGCGACAGATCGACCACGATGCCGTTCGTTAAAGATTGTCCATTGGTGCCAGTTCCGCCGCCGCGTGGTGTAAAGGTTATCTTGCGATACGTCTCGGTCGCGGCCAATTGCGTAATCGTTACGATGTCCTGTAATGATTTAGGGAAAAGAATGGCATCGGGTAAGTTTTGATAAATACTATTGTCGGTTGCCATGCTGAGGCGGTCGGCATAGCGCTGCCCAATATCTCCCGTAAATCCATGGTGTTTGAGTTGTTGTAAAAATTTACGGGTTAGGTCTGTCTGTCCAGGAGAGTGATGTAGTTGTGGAATCATATGCCCATTGCCAATTTAAAAAGTGGTCTTCGATCAACCCCTTTGTTTTAACATATTTTCAGGGCGCTGCCTTGTTGGATTACCAAAATTATTGAAAAGAGATGTTGTTCAGTCAGCGAATCAAGCATCATAGGCAAGATCAAAAGCTAGCCTTTATGAATACAAGGAACATTTACTATGAGTAGACCGCTTCCACCGGAGCGAAGTATTCCACAACGCTTACTAACATTAATATTTTTCTTATTAATGATTGTCAGCTGTTTCTGGGTTGTACAGCCCTTTATTTTAGGCTTTGCCTGGGCGGGAATGGTCGTTATTGCGACATGGGGAATGATGCTGCGAGTTCAACGACTGCTGTGGAATCGCCGGACGCTAGCAGTGATTGTGATGACATTTATTATCCTCTTAGTGTTCATCATTCCTATCGCCTTATTGATCAGTAGCGTGTTGGACAACGCCCAGCCAGTGCTACATTGGCTCAGTGCAGGGCATCTGGTTATGCCTGAGTTAACCTGGTTAGACCGCTTGCCGTTAGTCGGGCATAAAGCCTCGCGTTACTACCATCAAATGGTAGCAGGCGGTGGTGCGCAACTTCTGGCTACCGTTCAACCTTACATTGGTCGTACAACGGGCTTCTTTGTCGCACAAGCAGGGCATTTTGGCCGACTAATAGTGCATTTGGCACTGATGTTACTGTTCAGCGCTCTTCTGTACTGGCGTGGTGAACGAGTGGCCATGGGCATCCGGCACTTTGCGTTTTGGTTAGCGGGTAGCCGCGGTGATGCCGTCGTTATTTTAGCCAATCAAGCGATCAAAGCAGTGGCTCTAGGGATTGTGGTAACGGCCCTACTTCAAGGGGTTGTGGCGGGTGTAGGTCTAGCGTTAGCGGGCATTCCCTATGCCACCATCCTAACAGTATTGATTATTCTTTGTTGTCTAATCCAAATCGGGCCGCTGTTAGTCTTGATACCGGCGATTATTTGGCTTTACTACAGTGGCGACACGACATGGGGAACCGTATTGGTCATCTGGAGCGTGGTGGTCGCCTCGATGGATAGCGTGATCCGACCTATGCTGATTCGTCTTGGTGCCGACCTGCCGATGCTGATCATTTTGACCGGGGTCATTGGCGGATTAATCGCCTTTGGTATGCTTGGGCTATTTATTGGACCCGTGGTATTAGCCGTTTCTTACCGATTGGTTCATGTTTGGATGCACGAAGCCCCTTGCCCCGATGCACCACCTGAAGAGGTGCTTGAGGAGTTGTTTGAAGATACTCGGCATATTGCGGAGAAGCAGCGTCAAATCCGCGAACCTAAAGAGAGCTAATCTGCTTCTGGGAGAATTCTTACATATTACCCTGTACTGACAGGGTATTATTTTTTCAGACGCGTTAACTTTACCTGTCTTAATTATTGAATTGCTGTGTGTAGTCTTTTCCCGCCCAATGGCGGGTTTTTTTTTGCCCAGAATTCACGATGTTATTCCCCTGCATTTTCGTTTATTGTTGAGGGGGAATTATCGGCATATTGCCGGTGAGCAAGATTATAGAGCAAACCATGACGTTAACCGACGAACTAAGAACGGTGCCTGTCGGAACCTTAATGACCGCGCACCAACTGAATCAACTAGTCCCTATTACCGAAAATTGCCAATAGCTTATCCACTCCACCCGTCATGCAATGAGTCAAATTCTACAGGGTCATGATCAACGCTTAATTGTGATTATTGGTCCTTGTTCTATCCACGCCCCTGCGGCCGCTGTCGAGTATGCGACAAGGCTAAGACCGCTACAAGATAAATATCGTGACCGCCTCGAAATCGTCATGCGTACCTATTTTGAGAAACCCCGTACTATCGTCGGCTGGAAAGGTCTGATTAATGATCCCCATCTCGATGGCAGTCACGATATCAATCATGGGTTAGTGGTTGCACGGCAGTTACTCTCTGATATTAACGCCTTGGGCGTACCGACGGCGACCGAGTTTTTGGATATGGTGACCGGACAATATATCGCTGATTTCATTAGTTGGGGCGCGATAGGAGCGCGTACAACAGAAAGTCAGATTCACCGTGAAATGGCTTCAGCGCTCTCTTGTCCTGTCGGCTTTAAAAATGGTACCGACGGTAACTGCAAGATTGCGATCGATGCCGTCCGTGCCGCTCAGGTCCCCCATCTTTTTCTTTCGCCCGATAAACATGGGCAGATGTCGGTTTACCAAACGCGAGGGAATCCCGATGGCCATATTATTCTTCGCGGCGGTAAAGAGCCCAACTACCAGGCTACATTCGTCAAAGAGTGCCAAGCGGCCTTAGCGACGTTATCGCTCTCTGACCGTGTGGTGATCGATTGTAGCCACGGCAACTGTTTAAAACAGCATAAGCGCCAGCTAGAGGTCGCTAACGACATCGCTGTACAGCTCAGTCAGCCCAACCACGGTATTGCCGGGGTAATGGTTGAAAGCTTTCTGGTTGAGGGGCGTCAGGATTGGCAAGGCAAGGGTAATGATCGCTATGGCCAATCCATTACCGATGCCTGTTTAGGCTGGGAAGATACCGAACAACTGTTAGCCACACTCGCTGCGGTCTCTTCTCTTGGTCAGGCTGATCAGCCATCAGCTTGAACAACTGATGGTTAACTGTTTTCCCCACTCCGGTGGCGGCTTAGTGAAAGCACTCTCGTCAAGCTGGGTTGCGAACGGGTTCTGAAGCGCTAAATGCAGCGCTTCGAGCTCCGTGGTGTCACCTTTTTCTGCAGCAGCGATCGCTTGCTGCGCCAGGTAGTTACGCAGCACGATCGCCGGGTTGGCAGCCAGCATCCGCGCTTGACGCTCAGAAGCGTCTAGTGGCTCTTGTTGTAGCCGCTGTTGATAACGCGAGAACCAGCTGTCGAAGGCTGCCCTGTCAATAAAATCGTCCCGCAACACTCCCCCTTTATCCTCCCCTGCAGCATAACTCAGCAGTCGGAAAGTTCGGGTATAATCCGCTTTCTCGCGTCCCATTAGGGTAAAGAGCTCAATCAATAGATCATTGTCTTGGGAATGGGAGTCGTAGAGACCTAATTTGGCGCGCATTCGCTCTCCCCACGCGGCCATGAGAGCGGGTTCGTATTCCTTCAGCGCGAGCTTAAGCTTGTCCATAGGCAATAGCCCAGAAAGCGCGTGCGCTAATCGGTTGAGATTCCACAACCCCACTGTAGGTTGATTTTCAAAGGCGTAACGTCCCTGATAATCGCTGTGATTACAAATTAATTCAGGATTGTAATCATCCATAAACGCGTACGGGCCATAATCAAGCGTTAATCCTAGCAATGACATGTTGTCAGTATTCATTACACCATGAGCAAACCCCACACTCTGCCATTGTCCAATCATCGTTCCTGTACGACGTACAATATCGGCAAACCACAGAGAGTAACGGTCCGCTTGACCAATCAATTCAGGCCAAAAGTTATCGATGCTGTAATCCGCAAGTTTCTTCAATTCTTCTGTTTGTTGTCGGTAAAAGAGATGCTCAAAGTGCCCGAAGCGCAGATGGCTTTCAGCCGTGCGTACTAGCATCGCTCCCGGCTCTGCCACTTCGCGCTGCACAAGGTCACGGCCCGTTGCAATGCTTAGTGCGCGCGTGGTAGGGATCCCAAGACCATGCATGGCTTCAGAGGCTAGAAATTCACGGATCGTTGAGCGCAATACCGCCCGTCCATCGCCCATCCTAGAATAAGGCGTCTTTCCTGCTCCTTTTAGATGCCAATCCACCTTCGCACCCGAAGCCAGTTGTTGTTCACCCAGGAGCAGACCTCGGCCATCGCCTAATTGCCCGGCCCACACCCCAAATTGATGCCCGCTATAGACTTGGGCAACCGGACGCATGCCTGAAAGCAATTCACCGCCCCACCATACTGACGATTTTTGCAGAATGTCAGTGGCCGGAAGACTTAAGTCATCCGCGAGGGCGCGATTAAGATAAAGGAGTTGGCCTTCTTGCAGTGGCGTGGGCATGACCTCTGTGCAAAGTTCAGGTAGCGCATTACACCATTGATGTTCGAATTTCATTTTTTACCTCGGGCGATAGCCGTTATAAACGACGCGCTTGCCAAAAGACTTTACGCCAATAGACATTATTTAACGATGATCGCATTACGCCGCGACTGGTCGATGCATGGATAAATTGGTTCTGGGTATCGTAAATGCCAACGTGTAATCCCCCTTCACCCCAGCCGGTTTTAAAAAAGACCAGATCACCTGGAAGTAAGTCTTTTTTACGAATACGTGTACCGATATCGCTTTGTTGACGAGTCGTCCTCGGTAATTGTATGCCGAAGCGCTCACGGTAAGTACGATAGACAAAACCGGAACAATCGATGCCGCGTCGGCTCAAGCCACCATATCGGTAAGGCGTACCACGCCATTTCACCAATTGGTCACTGAGCACCTGATGCACCACACGGGGGTTTGTCAGCCGAGCATCGGGCGAAGGTGCATGGCTACTACAGCCAATGACTAAGAATGTTAGAAGTACTGCAAAAAGAGGCATACTACGACAAAGTAACGTTTTAAACATAAGCCCACACCACTCCTTGTCCTAAACGATAACGCAAGCGCTAGAGATAAAAAAAGCTGCCAAGGCAGCTTCTTTTATTATTAGGGTATCTGCATTAACCTTTCTTAGGCACCGCAGTTTCAACCCGACTTTTCAGTTTCTGGCCAGGTCGAAAAGTCACGACTCGACGAGCAGTGATCGGGATATCCTCACCGGTCTTAGGATTTCGCCCTGGACGTTGGTTTTTTTCCCGGAGATCAAAGTTACCAAATCCCGATAGCTTGACCTGTTCTCCCTTCTCCAGCGCACTGCGAATCTCTTCGAAGAAAAGTTCCACTAACTCTTTAGAGTCTCGTTTGCTTAGACCCAATTTTTCAAACAAATATTCTGACATTTCAGCTTTTGTAAGCGCCATCGGTTCAATCCCTCAAGGTTGCCTGGAATCGCTCTTTTAACGCTGCAACACAGTCAGCTACCGTGGCAGCAATATCCTCTTCTTCAAGTGTACGCGTGGAATCTTGTAGGTGCAGGCTTATCGCAAGGCTTTTGAAACCTGGCTCAACCCCCTTTCCACGGTATACATCGAATAAGTTTACGCCAACCAACTGATTTACGCCAACTTTCTTACACTCAGCGATAATATCTGCTGCATTAATGGATTCCGAGACCACAACGGCGATGTCGCGACGGTTAGCCGGGAACTTGGAGATTGGCTTGGCCTGAGGAATTTCACGCTCAGCAAGTTTGTCCCATAATAGCTCAAAGACGACAGTGCGACCGTTTAGATCGAGTTTACGTTCCAGTTCAGGATGCACCACCCCAATCCAGCCGATCACTTCTCCTGCCAGCACAATTTCTGCACTCTGACCAGGGTGCAATGCACTATGCCCAGTTCGACGGAAAATAATTTGCTCGGTTTTACCGGTTAACTCAAGTAACCCTTCCAAGTCGCCTTTGAGATCGAAAAAGTCAACATTTTGACGCTCGATCAGCCAGTGTTCGTCACAACGCGCGCCAGCAATTACCCCTGATAGCATCATTTCTTGACGGATACCTAAAGGTGCTTGGCTATCGGGGATAAAACGTAATCCGCTTTCAAAAAGACGCACACGGCTTTGTTGACGGTTTTGGTTATAGACCACCGCATCCAATAAGCCGGTCCACAGCGATAACCGCATTGCCGACATATCCGCAGAAATCGGGCTAGGCAAAATCAGGGCTTCTTGCTGCGGATGCAGCAAGGATTGTGTTTTCGGATCGACAAAGCTGTAGGTGATGGCTTCTTGATAGCCTTTATCGACCAGTAACGTCTTAATCCGTTGCAGCGCTAAACTCGCTTCACGGTGTGCAGGCATAATCAAGCCTGCCTTGACCGGCACGTCAGGAATATTGTTATAACCATAGACTCGGGCGACTTCTTCGATAAGATCTTCTTCGATCTCCATATCGAATCGCCAACTCGGCGCAACCACTCGCCACTGTTGCTCTGCCGCCGTGACGTCACACCCTAATTGCGTCAAGATTTCTGTCACTTTTTGGTCAGCAATTTCATGACCAATAAGACGATCCAATTTGCACCGGCGCAGCGTTATGACAGCGGGTTTTGGTAGATGCTGCTCAGCGATTTTCTCGATAACAGGACCCGCTTGACCTCCACAGATGGCCAGCAATAGCTCGGTAGCGCGTTCCATGGCGGCGTGTTGCCCCGCTGGATCGACACCACGCTCATAACGGTGTGAGGCATCGGTATGCAGACCGAAACGGCGAGCACGACCCGTGATCGCTAATGGGGAGAAGAAAGCACACTCCAACAAGACATGCCGGGTCGCTGAGGAAATACCTGACTCTTCGCCGCCAAAGATCCCTCCCATCGCTAACGCTTTATCATTGTCAGCAATAACGAGTACATCGTCATTTAGCGTAACAGTATTACCATCTAGCAAGGTCAAGGTTTCGCCTTGTTGCGCCTGACGCACCTCGATCTTGCCATTCAACTTAGCTAAGTCGAAGGCATGCATCGGCTGGCCACGTTCGAGTAATACGTAGTTAGTAATATCCACCATCGCGTCGATAGAACGAATACCACAGCGACGCAGTTTTTCTTGCATCCACAGAGGCGTCGGGGCATTGATATCAATATTCTCGATCACTCGTCCTAAATAACGTGGGCACGCTTCCCCTGCCGTTAATTCGATAGGGAATTGACGGTCGCTGGTCGCGGTAACCGGTACTACCGCGGGAACGTTAAATGGCATCCCATTCGCTACCGCGACGTCACGAGCAATCCCCATAATCCCTAGGCAATCAGCACGGTTTGGCGTGACACTGATTTCGATCGTATTGTCATCAAGCTGTAGATAGGTACGAATATCCTGGCCAATGGGCGCATCAGCAGGCAGTTCAATAATCCCTTCTGCTTCCACATCGATTCCTAGCTCACTGAAAGAGCAAAGCATCCCTTCAGACGGCTCGCCACGCAGCTTGGCAGGTTTGATTTTAAAGTCGCCCGGTAAAATCGCCCCCACAGTGGCCACCGCAACTTTTAGACCTTGGCGGCAGTTTGGTGCGCCACAAACGATATCGAGCAAACGCTCGCCACCGACGTTAATTTTGGTCACACGTAATTTGTCGGCATTCGGATGCTGGTGACATTCGACCACTTCCCCGACCACTACACCGTTAAACACACCGGCAACGGCCTCTACACCATCAACTTCTAAACCTGCCATGGTGATTTGATTAGAGAGTTCATCACTTGTCAGGGCCGGATTTACCCATTCACGTAACCAGAGTTCACTGAATTTCATTGGATAACCTGCCCTTATTTAAACTGTTTGAGGAAACGTAAATCATTTTCAAAGAATGCACGAAGATCGTTAACGCCGTAACGTAACATGGTCAAACGCTCCATCCCCATCCCGAAGGCAAAACCTGAGTAAACATCAGGATCGATGCCAACGCTGCGCAAGACATTTGGATGCACCATGCCACAGCCGAGCACTTCTAACCATTTACCGTTTTTACCCATCACATCCACTTCTGCAGAAGGTTCGGTGAATGGGAAATACGAAGGACGGAAACGAACTTGAAGATCTTCTTCGAAGAAATTACGGAGGAAATCGTGTAACGTCCCTTTGAGATTGGTAAAGCTAATATCTTTATCGACGATTAACCCTTCCATCTGATGGAACATCGGCGTGTGGGTTTGATCATAATCGTTACGATAGACACGGCCCGGGGCAATAATACGGATCGGCGGTTGCTCTGCCTTCATGGTACGGATCTGTACGCCCGACGTTTGCGTTCTTAGAAGACGATCTGCATCGAACCAGAAGGTGTCGTGATCGGCGCGTGCCGGATGATGTGCGGGGATATTCAGGGCATCGAAGTTATGGTAGGCATCTTCAATCTCTGGGCCCGTTTTCACACTAAAGCCGAGTTCACTAAAGAAGCCTTGGATGCGGTCAATCGTACGAGTGACCGGGTGCAGACCCCCATTCTCAATACGGCGTCCGGGTAAACTAATATCGATGGTCTCTTCCGCTAAACGCGCATTCAGTGCGGCATTCTCCAGAGACTCTTTACGCGCATTCAGATGTTCTTGTACTTGGCTTTTCGCTTCGTTAATCACTGCTCCCGCCGCTGGGCGTTCTTCGGGAGGTAATTCACGCAATTGGGTCATCTGTAAAGTAAGATGACCTTTTTTACCTAGATATTCGACACGCACCGTGTCTAATGTGGCGATATCCGTCGCCTCGTCAATCGCGCCCTTTGCTTGGGACACCAATTCTGCGAGTTGGGACATGTCTTTCCTCTTTTATCCAGTCTATCTGGGAAGTTATGCTATGTAACAATGAATAACGACAAGACTTAAAAACGACAAAGCCTCCTTAATGGAGGCTTTTCGCGCGTTTTTTCGTTTCTTATCTCATGCGCAAAAGCCTCAAGGGGTTAGAGGCTAAAGAAAAAAAAGAAACGAAAAAAAACCGTATTCATAGGTTGATTCCACATTCGAGGGTGCAAAATAAAAAAGGGAGCAAGCTCCCTTTTCTACTGACTTATGCCAGTGCTGCTTTCGCTTTTTCGACCAACGCAGTAAAGGTTGATTTGTCGAATACAGCGATGTCAGCCAAAATCTTACGGTCGATTTCGATGGACGCTTTTTTCAGTCCATTGATGAAACGGCTGTAAGAGATGCCATTCGTACGAGCTGCTGCGTTAATACGCGCGATCCACAGCTGACGGAATTGACGTTTGCGCTGACGGCGGTCACGGTAAGCATATTGACCTGCTTTGATGACTGCCTGGAAGGCAACACGGTAAACACGTGAACGTGCTCCGTAATAACCTTTAGCTTGTTTTAAGATTTTTTTGTGACGAGCACGGGCAACAACACCACGTTTTACACGAGCCATAGTAGCTCTCCTGTTTTATATTCTGAAATTAAAAAAAAGACTTATGCGTAGGGCAGGCAGGCAATAACTAGACCTAAATCGCCTTTTGACACCATGCCTTTCGGACGTAGGTGACGTTTACGCTTAGTTGATTTCTTAGTCAGAATATGACGCAGGTTCGCGTGCTTACGCTTAAAACCGCCAGAGGCAGTCTTTTTGAAGCGCTTAGCCGCGCCACGTACAGTTTTAATCTTTGGCATTTTTACAAATATCCACTTCGCATTGTTAATAATATAAAGCAACAGGCGAATACAGCGCCAGCCGAGACTGACGCAGCATTACTTGATGGCCTATTGCTTCTTCTTCGGCGCAAGCACCATTATCATCTGGCGGCCTTCGATCCTTGATGGGAAGGATTCGACCACTGCCAGTTCAGACAGATCTTCTTTCACGCGGTTAAGCACTTCCATACCGATCTGCTGGTGTGCCATTTCACGACCACGAAAACGCAGTGTGATTTTGGCTTTGTCGCCATCTTCGAGAAAACGAATCAGGTTGCGTAGTTTTACCTGATAGTCGCCCTCATCAGTGCCAGGACGGAATTTAATTTCCTTGACCTGAACAACTTTCTGCTTTTTCTTCTGTTCCTTAGAAGACTTGCTTTTTTCATAGAGGAATTTGCCGTAATCCATGATTCGACAAACTGGCGGCTCGGCATTCGGGCTAATTTCAACTAAATCGACACCCGACTCTTCGGCTTTCTCTAAAGCTTCACGCAGACTAACGATACCGAGCTGCTCGCCTTCGATCCCCGTCAGACGTACTTCATTTGCGCGAATCTCGCTGTTAATGCGGTTCGGACGCGTAGGTTGTACTCTTTTTCCGCCTTTAATACTTTATTCCTCCAACTGATGAATACTTCTGCTGCGAATTTCATTTTGCAGCTTCTCAATCAATACGTCGACATCGAAAACACCTAAGTCTTTTCCACGGCGGGTACGCACGGCAACTTTGCCTGCCTCGACCTCTTTATCACCGCAGACTAACATGTAGGGTACGCGACGTAATGTGTGCTCACGGATTTTAAAGCCAATCTTCTCGTTTCTCAAGTCTGCTTTAGCTCTAATACCCGCATTTTGTAATTTTTTAGTCAAATCGTTGACATATTCTGCCTGGCTATCAGTGATATTCATCACAACGGCTTGCATTGGCGCCAACCACGTTGGGAAGAAACCGGCAAACTCTTCGGTCAGAATCCCAATAAAGCGCTCAACGGAACCTAGTATAGCACGGTGAATCATTACTGGCGTTTGACGGTCATTATTTTCACCGACATATGTGGCGTCTAAACGTTCAGGCAGAGAAAAGTCGAGCTGTACTGTACCACATTGCCATGCACGATCCAGACAATCATATAAAGTAAATTCGATTTTCGGACCGTAGAAAGCGCCTTCACCTGGTTGATATTCAAATTCAATATCATTATTTTTCAGCGCCTGAGCCAAATCCTGCTCCGCCTTATCCCACAGCGCATCGCTACCGATACGTTTTTCAGGACGAGTCGACAGCTTCACCACAATCTTTTCGAAGCCAAAGGTGCTGTACATATCATAGACCATACGGATGCAGCTATTAACTTCATCCAGGATTTGGTCTTCGGTACAGAAAATATGGGCATCATCCTGAGTAAAGCCACGAACACGCATTAAGCCGTGTAATGCACCTGAGGGCTCATTACGATGACAACTCCCGAACTCCGCCATCCGTAACGGCAGATCGCGGTAAGACTTCAATCCTTGATTAAAGATCTGCACGTGCCCTGGGCAGTTCATCGGCTTGATACAGTACTCACGGTTCTCTGAAGAGGTGGTGAACATCGCTTCTTTATAGTTTTCCCAGTGCCCGGTTTTTTCCCATAGCACGCGGTCCATCATAAACGGACCTTTTACTTCTTGGTATTGATACTCTTTGAGTTTACAGCGTACAAACGTCTCTAATTCGCGGAAGATGGTCCAGCCATCGTTATGCCAGAAAACCATACCCGGTGCTTCTTCCTGCATATGGTAGAGATCGAGTTGCTTACCGATTTTACGGTGATCACGCTTAGCCGCTTCTTCCAAACGCTTTAAATAGGCCGCAAGCTGCTTTTTATCGGCCCATGCGGTACCGTAAATGCGTTGCAGCATTTTATTATCACTATTGCCGCGCCAGTAGGCACCCGCCAACTTCTGTAAGGTAAAGTGATGGCAGAAACGCATAGTTGGGACGTGCGGTCCCCGGCACATATCGACATATTCTTCGTGATGATACAGCGCTGGCTTGTCATCACGGCTAATATTTTGGTCAAGAATTTCCATTTTGTACGGTTCGCCACGCGCTTCAAAGGTATCGCGGGCTTCTTGCCAACTGACTTTCTTCTTGACGACTTCGTAATTTTTTTCGGCCAACTCGTGCATACGCTTTTCGAGTTTTTCGAGGTCTTCCTGAGTTAATGTGTGGTCAAGGTCGATATCGTAGTAAAAACCATTGTCGATAACAGGACCAATCGCCATTTTGGTATTTGGCCACAGTTGCTTAATCGCATGCCCCAATAAGTGCGCACAAGAGTGACGAAGGATTTCAATCCCCTCTTCATCCTTAGCGGTAATAATCGAGACGTTTGCATCGTCGGTAATAGGATCAACGGCATCGACCAGCTCGCCATTCACACGTCCGGCAATACAGGCTTTAGCAAGACCAGGACCAATGTCTTGGGCTATATCCATCACGCTGACGGCATGATCAAAACTACGCTGGCTTCCATCAGGAAGAGTAATAACTGGCATTCTATATCCTTAATTGCAGTGGTAACCCACACGACAGGCTACATGCTATGTTTGGTTTTATTGAGTTTTTATCACTAGCAGAAGATGATTGAGGAAAACGTGGATTACCACGCTTATAGCAACACAATGCGTCGCTATCTACTGGCTCAGACTAGTAATTTACAATGTTACAGGTTAAGTGTGACGACTTAAAGAGGCACCGTAGATTTCTCACTAACTCTATTTTTTTCGCGCTAGCCACTCATCCGCCCTTTATAAATTTTCATCGTTGCACTCTCTAGCTGTTCGAGTATGCCAAATGAGCCAGATATCGCTAATCAAACTCATGCCAGTCGTTGAGGCGAGTGACTCATAATAATTGCGTCTTTTCCATGCAAGTAACCCTATCGACACTGGACAGCTAAACTCATGTATCCATCTAGGACTCTCTAACACTCAACACATTAATAGAAAAATAATGTCTACCCCATGAAGGTCAATGATCGTTAGCGTGGTCTATGCTTGTTTAAACTCTACCATTTCATCTGGATGACGTTTTGATTAGCCATATCGATCATCTGGTTATTACCACTCGGTCAATCAACCCGTGCATAGAATTTTATTCACCGGTACTGGGAATGAAGGTCGAAACCTTCGGCGAAGGCCGTAAAGCCCTGATATTTGGTCAGCAAAAGATTAATGTGCATGAATATGGCAATGAAATTGATCCTAAGGCACATCGCCCAGTGCCGGGATCTCTAGATATATGCTTGATCAGCGTTAAACCCCTAGATGCAGTCAAAGCGACTTTGCAGCAGAATTCGATAAACATTGAGTTAGGCCCGATTAAGCGGACTGGCGCACGTGGGGCAATCGAGTCACTTTACGTCAGAGACCCCGATCTGAATTTAATCGAGATCTCTTGTTACGTTTAGGTTGAGGATTTAAGCCTATAAATTGACGATAGGACTTTATTGCCCTGCTCAGTAGTGACGTCGACGGGCACTCTCTCATACTCCTCACCTTCGAAGTCATCAAGAATTTTCCAGTTAGTGGCTAAGTTTTCTGAGGAGAAAAGGAAGCCATAAACACGGTTCCCACTATTATCCAACACTATCCCGGGTAGCCCATTTCTGCTCCCCAGCCCTTTTGCTCTAAAGTTCCCTCAACACTGCCGTTCAGCCAGGTCCCACCCATGTTCTCCATAATGTGGGCATTGGGTCTGCCTGGACCTAGGGTCCCGTAAACAACTAAAGTGTCCATAACTTCTCCTTATGATCCTAGCCCGGGAGTGTATAACTCCTTAGCCTGATTATTAATGAAGGTTATGTATCATCCTTATGGCCAACGGATTCTGGCCCGTCGTGGAGTGAACTTTTTTACAACAAGAACAGCTCAGTGACCTTTATTAAACATTATCAGCCTGACACTTGCTAACTTTAAAGATGCATATAGAATGCATCTTTAAAGGATAATGGAGGTTTCGATGCTAACGTCTCAACAAAAAAAAATCATTCAACAAACCATTCCGATACTTAAGGCCAACGGCACAGTATTAACGGACTATTTTTATCATCGGATGCTTAGCCAAGTTCCTGAGCTAAGGGAAACGTTTAATATGGGGCATCAACGCGACGGCAAGCAGGCTAAGGCCTTGGCTAATTCCGTGTTGGCCTATGCCGAAAATATTGACGATCCCAGCGTGTTACTCCCTGTTATTACTATGATTTGTCAAAAACACGTTAGCCTGAATATCCAAGCACCCGATTACTCGATTGTCGGCGAACATCTGCTCCACTCAATCAGTGAAGTTTTATCTGTGCCGATGGAGGATGAATTAATCGGCGCTTGGGGAGCCGCCTATCAACAATTAGCAGCGTTGATGATTGACACGGAGAAGAAGATTTATGCGCGGCTGGCGAAAGAACAAGGGGGGTGGTCTGGATGGCGCGAATTTACCATTATAAAAAAGGTTGCCGGAACCGCCAAGATTAGCTCAATTTATTTAGCGCCTACCGATAGCTTAGCCTTACCGGATTATCTGCCTGGACAATATATCTCAGTGCGGGTTAACGTCCCGTCACTCGGTTACAAGCAGCCGCGCCAATATAGCCTATCCACTGCACCGAATGGCCAGTTTTTCAGGATAACCGTAAAAGAAGAGATGCTCTCACAGGAACCCGGTTATGTCTCCTCTACTCTCCACCAGCAGATGCAAGTCGGTGACCTGTTGGAGGTCAGCGCTCCGATGGGTGACTTTACGGTTAAAGATGCCACTAAACACAATGTCTTCATCAGCGCAGGCGTTGGTATTACACCGATGGTTGCCATGCTGGAAGGGCTTACTCAAAGGGATACCTTCACCTCACCTCCTGCCATCAGTTTTATTTATGTCATACAAGATGCCGCACACTATGCCTTAGGTGAGGAAGTTAATCGGCTTACTGAACAACATTCTTGTATCAAGACCTTGATACATTATAGTCAGGCCCCTACTTCACAAGGTTGTGGACGATTTACCCTCGAATCCGTTCCCCCCTCACTATTGCTTGAGGATGCTGACTTCTATCTCTGCGGGCCGACCGGATTTATACAATCGGTCTATAACGATCTATTACATCGAGGTATCTCTTCAAGCCGTATTCATTATGAAGTCTTTACAACGGGTGGATTAGCGGCTGCCTTATTTTTATCCAATAGAGTGTATAGCGTCACGTATCACCAAAAATGAAAATAGAGAGTTATACCGCCGAGTACTAACCATAATAACGCTAGCAGAATAGTCGAGCGTCTTGAGAAGAAGATAGAATAACGATGGGCTTTATTGGCGTAATACTGCTGGGTGAAGAGTGGACGTTCATCGAATGCTTGGCCTATCACGATATCGGAGTTCAACAGGCAGTCTTGCTTATCTTGCCAGTGGTCGAGCGCTCGATAGACCGAACTAATTTCGATATAGGAATTTACACAGTTAAATACGCCAAAAATGGTCAGTAGTACGGGAATATACAGTGTGTAGAGGTCGCCCCAGTGTGGATTGGTATTGTTCATTGCTGAACAGTACGCAATGACCATAAAGGACTGGGCGGTAAAAAATGCATTAGTACGCTGAGCCAAAGAGGAGATTTCTTGATGGATCTCTTGGCGATAGAAGGTTAATCGTTCTCGCGCCGTCGAAAACAGCGCCAGCGATTTATCGTTAAATTCTGGAGGGGTATTACCGATGGACGAATCCATAGCGTTCTCCTGTAATAAAGTTAAGTGAAACTAAAGCATAGTCTCAAATAACGTAGACCGGAGAACGGTTAGGATAACTCTTAGCCACCCTGACGTTAGACGGGTGGCTAAATCTTACATATTATACGAGAGTAAGATAGAGGTTTTGGTATCAGTACGGTCTGGCGCGGATGAAGGTGGGTTATTATTCCACGTCACGTTATACGCTAATTTCAGGGAGAAATTAGAATTAATCGCCACTTGTAATCCAGTCTCTGAGTTAACCGTCGTGTCTTCACCGAATGAGCTTAACACTGAAACACCTTGGATGAATTTAGTGGTGTCGGTTAGCTGCCATTGGTAGCTTAGCGCGCCGTAAGCCAACGCAGTCGTTTTATGCCCACCTTCATTATAGTCATCGTAACGCACACCTGGACCTAATTCTGCACGCAGAGAGTGCACAGGGCCATTGAGGATTTGGCGACCATAACCGGCCACTGCGGTATCACGGCTATCATAGCCATTTAAACGATCGCTTAGCCAAGTTGCTTGACCGAAGAGATAATCATCAGCATTTAAGTTGTGACGAGTACGACCACCAATGCTGTAAGTTTCTGAAGAGCGTTCATCATTTGAAGAGGTATTTGAGGCGTTACCGAACAGACTGTACGCCATAGTATCTTGGAACCACGTCATATTGGTCTGCGCGGTAAAGCTAGAGCTTTTGGTGTTGCCGCTTTGCGCCAAGTAACCCGCAGAAGCTGCCCCATCAAAAGGTTTCTTAGCCGTAGACGGGTTATCCATCGAGGTGAATACGATGCTGTCGGCAAGCGCTTGCTGGCTCAATCCACCCAAACCTAACAACACTGTGAATGCAACTTTATTAAAAACTTTCATTAAATGACCTGTACTGACGAAAGGGGTCCAACAATGCAGAATGACTGCATACCTGAATATAAATGCATAGCTTTAGCCTTTAAGCTCCCTTTTCTAATCGTTAGGAGAGGGTCGGCTGGATGCGTATCATAACGATGAATTTCGAAAATAAAAGGGGGTAAAGTGTAAATCAGATGAATAACTGTTTCTGGTAGAAAGAAAGCGCGTTAAGCCCTGCTTAGCGCCTAACGCTACAAAAGTGATTAGATAAGTGATAACCAGTGTAATAAAATGTAACCTACTACCACGACGATAATCGGTAAAATGTACAGCAGATAATATTGTCGAAAAGGACTTTGGTTGGTTAACTGTACACGCTGAGCCTCAAGAGGCGTTTTGTCTCGTTCGCCGAATGCATTCTCAATCACTTTGTGGTCTTCGAGTTGCTCCTTAACGTAGCGATATTGCCGCCACTGGCGAGATCCCGCCGCATTAAGTGCCATACCAAAAAATATCAATATAAAAACTATCCAGAAGAGTAAGTTCGCACTATGACCAAAATCTGGAACCGGCGAATGCTGCCAAAATAGATTTAAGAATGAAGTGTTAAACCTGACCATGTCGACAATGACACGAGTAAAATCAGATAACACTGCATTGATGCTCGCCAGTTTCTCACGTTGGCTACTGAGATAATTGAGGAGCGAAACCGCCGTTGATAACGTACTAATGATAAAAATAATCCATCCAATGCATTTCTTGCATAGTGCGCTGTTACGCGCTTGTGCGAGGGTCATATTCTTGCCTATCGAGTAATTAATCTGTTAATAAATAGCATAGCTTATTTGACAAATCGATCGTAGTTGGAACAATAGCGTCAATAACTCACTGATCAGTTGGAGCGATAATGTCCGGAATACAGCCGACTAAAGCCGTCATTTTTGATATGGATGGTATTTTAATTAACTCAGAACCTTATTGGAAAACCGCCGAACAAATTGTGTTTGCGGCGCATGGTATTGACCCGGCAATACAACAGCAACTCCCTGACACCACTGGGTTACGTATTGATCAGGTGGTTAAGTTATGGCTACAGGTGGCAGGCAATAAAAGCGCAAGCGCCACCCTAATAACTCAGCAGATAATCGAATTTGTGATTGATAAAATCAAGGACGAGCGGCCACTGCTGCCTGGCGTTAAACACGCATTACAGTTATGCCAACAATCTGGCGTCAAGATTGGGTTGGCGTCTGCCTCACCGATTTCAATGATCACGACCGTCGTCAGTCTGTTTGAGTTAACCCCCTATTTTATTACCCTCTCCTCTGCTGAAGCCTTACCCTATAGTAAACCGCATCCACAAGTCTATTTGAACGCGGCGAAAGCCCTCGGTGTCGACCCTCTTCATTGCTTAGCGATTGAAGATTCGGTTAACGGGATGGTCGCCGCCAAAGCGGCACGGATGAAAGTGTTCACGGTGCCTGCACATGAGCAGTCAGAGTGGTCGGTATGGGCCTTAGCAGACCTTAAGCTTCCCTCTCTGAACGCGTTGACATTAGAAATGTTGCAAGGCAAGTAATGCGATAACTCTTGTTACAACGTCACTATTCACAAACACTGTATACTTATCTATACTGGACGTATTTCCAGTTTTAAGTGTATTCGCTCATGACCGCCGAAGGCCATTTATTGTTTGCGCTGGCGACCGCTGTCGCCGCTAAACGCTATGATTTAACTCCAATAATAAGTACCGCCGATTGGTGGCACCTTATTCCGGCGTGTTTACTCACCAGCCTGCTTCCCGATATTGACCATCCTAAGTCATTATTAGGGCAGCGACTGCGCTGGATCTCATTACCGATTTCACGGATCGTTGGTCATCGTGGGTTCACCCACAGCTTAATCGCCGTGTTAATCGGTGTTTTTCTTTTACTGAACAAACTTCCTACGAACCTGTTTATCCCCAGCGATGTCATTCAAGGCATGGTATTGGGATATTTAAGTCATATTCTTGCCGATATGCTCACTCCAGCAGGGGTGCCGCTGCTCTGGCCTTGCCGCTGGCGTTTTAGGCTACCGATCCTACCTTCGTCGAAACATCCCCAACCAGAACGCTATTTCTGTATTGCGTTATTAACCTTTACGGTATTGACCCCAGAGAGTCTCACTAAGCAATGGATTACCGTCGGGTCACAGCAAATGAATCAAACTTGGCAGCAATGGTCACCGCTGTTGTGGCGTTTTCCCCGCTGAAGATGAAAAAGTTATAAAGTAGATCTGTTAGTTATAAGCATTGGATGTACTCGACATGGTAAAGTTTGCCCCTTTTTAGTCGCCACACTGCCGAGTCGGGCACGCTATGTTGAGGTATTCATGGATTGGTCGTTAGTCATTAATATTGGGGTTTTCGTTTTACTGTTATGGATTTTATCAGCAATTGGTAATGATAAGTGGAGCTTATCTAAGCGCGTATTCAGTGGTCTGATCATTGGTGTACTGTTTGGTGTTGGCTTACAGGCAGTCTATGGTGTAGAGAGTTCAGTAATCACCACCTCTATTAGCTGGTTTAATATTGTTGGCAACGGTTATGTACAACTGCTGCAAATGGTGGTTATGCCGCTGGTATTTGCCTCCATTCTTAGCGCGGTAGCACGCTTACATAATGCGAGCTCACTCGGCAGAATTAGCTTTTTAACCATTGCCGTACTCCTATTTACCACCGCTATCGCTGCCTTAGTCGCCGTGTTCGTCACAGGGTTATTCAAACTCAATGCCGAAGGCTTAGTTCAGGGCGTAAAAGAAACTGCGCGACTCAATGCGATTCAAAGCCACTATGCTGGGCAAGTCGCCGACTTAACCGTACCACAGTTGATTCTCTCTTTTATCCCTAAAAACCCGTTTGCTGAACTGACCGGCGCCAGCCCGACATCGATCATTAGTGTGGTTATTTTCGCGGTATTCTTAGGCGCAGCCGCTATTCAATTAGTGAAGGATAGCCCTGAGAAAGGTCAGCGTGTGTTAGCCGCTATCGAGATTTTACAAGCTTGGGTAATGAAGTTAGTGCGTCTGATTATGCGTCTCACCCCTTATGGCGTGATGGCATTGATGACTAAAGTCGTTGCGACCTCTAATTATCACGATATCGTTAAGTTGGGAACCTTCGTGATCGCTTCCTATTTGGGCCTGTTAATCATGTTCGCAGTGCATGCTCTATTACTGGCGATTAATGGTATTAACCCGATCCGCTACTTCCGTAAAGTCTGGCCAGTGATTAGCTTTGCCTTTACGAGTCGTTCAAGTGCAGCATCGATCCCACTGAGTATCGAAGCCCAACAGAAACGTCTCGGCACGCCAGAGTCTATCGCCAGTTTCTCTGCTTCGTTTGGGGCAACTATTGGGCAAAACGGCTGTGCTGGCTTATACCCTGCAATGCTTGCCGTGATGATCGCTCCAACCATGGGCATTAATCCTTTCGAACCTATGTGGATTGCAACCCTGGTGGGCCTAGTCACCTTAAGTTCAGTGGGTGTCGCCGGGGTTGGCGGCGGAGCAACGTTTGCCGCGCTGATCGTCTTACCGACGTTGGGCTTACCTGTCACCTTGGTCGCTTTATTAATCTCTATTGAGCCACTGATCGATATGGGAAGAACCGCCTTAAATGTTAATGGTTCAATGACCGCTGGGACCTTAACGAGTCGCTGGTTAAAACAGACGGACCAATCGGTTATGGAAAGGGAGCAGCACGAAGAGACTTCGATTCAATCGTAGAAAAAAGGGCCAGAAGTTGGCCCTTTTTTTGATTATTGCTGAGCCACCTGTGGGTCGGTGTCGTACTCTTGGCAGCTTTGGAAGCCGTAGTTCATGACACGGTCACTACCATTGTAGCTGACGAAATAAGTGACTGGCTTGTTATCAGTCCCTTTCCCGATAACATAGGTTTCACAGGTTCCGCGCGCATGAACCATCGTGATATCGGTTGAAGGCGTACCGGCAATTTGATGCACTTGCTGACGGCTCATGCCCTTCTTCACATTCTTCACGACTGGTTGTGTGACATAGCTTTCTGCTTGACGATACGTAGTACAACCACTCAGTACCGCTAACGCTAAACCGCCTACCATAATGCCCGTTAATTTCTTCATAAAGTCCCTCTGCAAATAGCAATCATTGAGTTAGATTTATTCGTAATAATTTAAACATTTTTAAGTGTAGACATAGATTTTCGGCAAAACAAATAGTTAACATAGATCTTTAAGGGGTAAATGGCTATCCTTGCCCACTACCACGCTGCATTACCGCTTTATTATCGAATCATATGATTGAGGATCCATGTCGACGACTCACACTCCACGTATGGCGCTTGCCATTCCACTCGGGCTAATGGCCGGCCTAGGCCCACTTTGTATTGACCTCTATTTACCCGCGCTACCCCAACTGGCCACTGACTTAGCGGTCCCTACTGCAAGCGCACAGCTTAGTCTTACTGCCGGTCTGCTGGGGCTAGGTTTCGGTCAGCTTCTGTTTGGCCCCTTGAGTGATAAATATGGGCGGTGTAAACCCTTATTAATTTCGCTATGTATTCTACTTCTTGCCTCCATTGCCTGTTCATTCGCTCAAACACTGCCTCAGCTCTTAACCGCACGCTTATTTCAAGGTTTGGGAGGGGCTGGAGGGGCGGTCTTATCACGAGCAGTCGCTCGCGATCGGTTTAGCGGCCATGAATTAACACGCTTTTTCGCTATGCTACTGTTAGTCAATGGATTAGCCCCTATCCTAGCGCCAATTATTGGAGGGTTTCTCACCGCCTATATGAGCTGGCGCGGGATCTTTCTGGTCTTAGCAGGGATTACCGTTGTACTACTTTACTTAGCCAAAACCAGAATCGAAGAGAGTTTAGTCGTTGAAAAACGTAGTCAAGGCTCGTTATTCAGTGCGTGGAAATTATTGATTGATGTGATCCGTCACCGTCCGTTCATGGGCTTTTGTTTAACACAGGGCTTTATGATGTCCGGGATGTTTGCCTATATCGGTGCTTCGCCCTTTGTGTTGCAAGAAACTTACGGCTTATCCCCCCAAAACTTTAGTTTATGTTTCGCGTTAAACGGCTTCGGGCTGATCCTCGCCTCACAAATCAGTTCTCGACTGTGTCCTAAATTTGGCGAATATACGATTTTACGTTGCGGCTTGATCATCGCTTTTATCGCATCGAGTTGCTTACTGATCAGTGGACTTTTACACGCCAGCTTGCCGGTGTTCCTCGTCGCGCTATTCTTTAGTATTGCCAGTAACGCGATAATCTCTACAACGGCATCGTCACTCGCCATGCAAAGCCAAGGTCACCGTGCAGGCAGTGCTTCCGCCGTCATTGGTGTGACCATGTTCACCTTAGGGTCTATCGCCATTCCCATTACCGGTATTGGCGGTTCTTCAGCACTCGCAATGGGAGCAACGATTTTTGGCTGCTTTATGATGGCAATCATTATGTTTATCTTTGTTGCGAAGAAACCAGAAATCGTGCAAAAAAGACATTAAATTCACTCTCCCTTCTCTATCCGAGGGGAGATCATAGCGTTTCCCTAACGCTCAACCCGCTTATCAGAGGTTTTGCCATGTCTCTACAGCAAGAAATTATTCAAGCCTTAGGCGTCAAACCCACCATCAATCCTGAAGAAGAAGTTAGACGTAGTGTCGATTTTTTAAAAAATTATCTTACGCATTATACTGGCTTACGTTCTTTGGTGCTCGGGATCAGCGGAGGCCAAGACTCTACACTCACTGGAAAGCTGTGCCAATTAGCCATCAATGAATTGCGTGGTGAATTAAACGATCAACGCTATCAGTTTATTGCGGTGCGTCTGCCCTACGGCACGCAAGCCGACGAGCAAGATTGTCAAGATGCCTTAGCGTTTATCCAACCGGATAAAACGTTGGTAGTCAATATTAAAGAGTCAGTGCTCGCCAGTGAACGCGCGTTGAAGGAGGCGGGTATTATCGTTTCAGATTTTGTTCGCGGTAACGAAAAAGCCCGTGAACGGATGAAGACGCAGTACAGCATCGCGGGAATGACCCAAGGGGTAGTGGTCGGTACCGATCATGCAGCCGAAGCGGTGACGGGGTTCTTTACCAAATACGGTGACGGTGGTACAGATATTAATCCATTGTTCCGACTTAACAAACAGCAAGGCAAACAGTGCCTAAAATATTTAGGTTGTCCAGAACACCTCTACCTCAAGCACCCCACTGCCGATCTCGAAGATGATCGCCCTGGTCTTCAGGATGAAGTCGCGCTAGGCGTTACTTATGCTGATATCGATGCCTATCTAGAGGGGAAAACGATTGCCACTGAACGTGCGGCGATTATTGAAAACTGGTATACCAAAACTGAACATAAACGTCGGACCCCGATAACCGTTTTCGATGACTTTTGGCAGAAATAATAATACTGCGGAGATAAACTCCGCAGTAATAGTCATTAGTCTTGCTGAGGTGCCGCATCTGGCGCTGGGTGTTTGAAATTTTTCATTTTTTCATAATTTGCTTGATACTGTTTCTTCTGATCAGCGGTCAATAGATTATAGATTTTACTGTCCGTCTCTAGGCGATTTACCATACGTTGTTTGTCTAACGCTGCGTGACTATCGGCCAGCGATTGAGCTTTTGCTGCATCAAATTTTTCGGCTGTGATCAGGTCAAACGCCGCTTGACGGTCCGCTTTAGAAGGATGAGTCAGATTTTTACGCCCTTCAGCAAGAATACTATGAATCTGTTGTTTTTGAGCATCAGTCAACACAATCCCTTTCATAAGCATCATTTCCGGTGCGCCATGAGGACGCTTTTTCATATGGGAATGTTCATTGGGGGTTGCACTTAATGGAGCCGTCTCCGCGTAGACCATTGATGCTGAACCCATCAATAAAGAACTCGCTAATAATAATGATGTTACTTTACGCATCTTAGTTTCCTTAAATTATCGACAACCACGAGAATGTCGTGAACACGGAAGTAATCTTAAGAGATCCATTGTCAAGCAACGCGCAGTTCAGTAAAAACCTGCAAACATTCGCCCTGCACATTCCACCCTCTTGCAACCATTGCAAAGTCCAGCACATAATTCTGTTAAGATTGCGTTAATAGCGCCAATTATCCTGCATCGCCCTGATTAAAATAATCCGTCTGCTGTGCCGGCGGCTCTGGTTTAAGCGTGATGGTATTCGAGGTTGCACGTTTTTTGCCATTATCCACCGTCACCGCGAGATGATACTCATTCTTCGCACCGGGCGTGTCATCCCATGCAGGCAGGATAATCGTCCACCCCGTTATTTGTTGGGGATTAGCGGGTGGCGTTAAACTGAGTTCCCGCGTATCGCCTTGCCACTCGACATGTTTAATCGATTTATCAGGCGTAGCTTGCACCACTAGGGCAATAGAATCCCCCGAATTAAGCTGCCATGGCGGAGTGGCCAGATAGACCGAGAAGGTTTGACGCTTACGATAGCTCATCACTGGCAGATTATTTCGGGTCACAACATCATACCGACTCCCAAATAGCGAACGCGCCTCAGCCACGGCATAAGGGGACAGTTGTTGCGAGAGAGATTGGCCAAAATGATAGTTGAGATTGAGGCCGAAGACATCTTGACTGGTTCCACCAGAGCCTTCCTTATGGGAGGCTGACACCGTCACCAAGGGGATCGGCGTATAGGTTACTCCCACTGACATGCTGCGTGGATTATTGTAATAATTCCCATCATTGAAGATATCGATACCTTGTCCTAGGTATTGTTGCCACGAAACGGTCACCCCCAGCTGCTGATAGAACGGTAGATAGCCTTGGCTTGTAATATCATAGCCGCGTGCCATACGCTGAGATTGACTCGCGGAGATGTTTTTCCACCCCGATAATGGCGTGTAATAATTCGCTGAGAAACGCAGGAAATGACTCCATAGCTCTGTGCCAAGAGAACCTCGTTGCTGATTATGGGTAAAGAGTTGATCTAAAAACGCGTTATAGCCAAATAACCACTGATTGTTGGAGAAGCGTTGCCCTAGCCCTGCACTGCCTACCGTGCCTAACGTACTTTCGTTAACGGAGAGTTGGCTAAAGGTCAGACGTTGTCCGTTATCACTGAGGGGGGTGAAAAGCGAACCCGTCGATCCCGTGAATTTACCCTCCATGTCCACATTGAGGCTTAAATTCGCCTGACCAAAGGGAGATAAGAGATGTTCCCCTGTACTGTCGACCTTTTCCGTAAGTTTATCCCTGACATGATTGAACGCCCACTCGCTGGCGCTGCGTCCAGTGCTCGTTTCGTCGTCTGAATTTTGCAACGACTTTCCTAAACTGGTGGCGATATCGGTAAGCCGCTGGTCGACTTGAGAGGTGGACGATTGAGACGAACCTAAATCAGGTAGTGCGGCGGTATAGGAAGAATTCTCCATGGTAGAGCTTGACGCCGACGGATGTAGCATACTGCCTTGCGCACGACTGACGACGAGCAATGGAGAAAGCACCAGCAACACCTTAGTTAAGGATGCAGTGTCACGCTTAATGTAAAACAATAGGAGCAACTCCTCATTCAATGAAGCGGAGAGATAGGTCCCTTAAGTATATAAGTCGAGAGGTAGATCACAATATCATCTCATTCCGAAGTTGTAGTGCTCATTTCCATCGATAACCTCATTGCACACTCTGTTAAGGCGGTCATCGTAGGATCGTGAAAGCCATAACGTTGGAAAGTGTCTATCATCTCTTGTAAGTAAGTGATATTCCTACCCAGAGGGCCTTGAGCGCGTGCAATCGTTCTCGCTTTAGAAATAATACTTTCCTCTGTTTTAAACAGAACATGTTGTGGATTCGCGACAAAGACTAAGGCTTCAATAATTTCACCACTCTCGAGGGTAAGAGACTGCCATGACGGTTGATAGCATCCGGTCAACATCTCTCTTTTCCACAGCAAAGCCAGCTCTGTTTCCCAATTTTCACAACATAATTTACACGCGCGGCCAGTTGTTCCCCCCCCCCTTTCACCAGCGCCAGCATACGCCCAGGCGCCTCGGCGGTGCGCCTTCCTGCGATCAAACTTAAGCAAAAATCTCTCGACCATCCTCCTAGATAAGCAGTCACAACACGATCATAATCTCATAGCGGATTCCACATTAACGAACCGTAGCCAAACACCCATAGCGGCCCTTTACTCGGCTTATTCATCAGAAAGGTCTGTAACGAAGCAGTACGTTGTTCTGCAGAAAGCAATAAACTCTCTTCGATAGGGCCAAAAGAAGATTGGCAGTCAGCACTTTTCAAAAACTCTCGGGTTAGCACAACCACACCTCTCCGCTATTAACACCCCCCTTCATGACAAAGTCCGTGATCAGAGTGAAGGCTCAGGCGTTGTAAAATTCGCAAAAAATCATTTCCTATTACTCACGAGAAGGATTTACTGAGCGCGTATCTTAAAAGGATTATTCTAGCCTCTATTTCACCTTTACTGAAACAAACCGGTAAAAACAAAGGTTATAATGACTTTATTACGACATTAATCCTCACCATAACTTCGCTAGGCTAATTTTAAAGGTGTTTATTATCAATCTATTGAGAGGAATATTTGGTTTTTCGAAGGCTTCAAGCTAAGTAAAGCAAAGTAAAACAAAGTGATCTCATTAAAATATTTGCTATAGTTATTATTCCCCCTTTAGGAATATTCTATTGGCGAGTCGACTCTCGCTACACACAGCATAAGGAGAACGGATGCCTGGAAAAGAAAGAACACGTCATAAAGAGTTTAGTTTGGTGCTTCCCATTTTGGCCATCGGTCTATTATTAGGATTTGGGCCCCCAGAGAGCTTACTATTAACCACTGGAATGAATATCATTGCTTTAGTTGCGATTCTCTCCAGTGCCTTTAGCGTCGTTCGTCACGCAGACGTACTCGCACACCGACTCGGTGAACCTTACGGCTCTCTGGTGCTTACTCTTTCAGTCGTGATTTTAGAGGTGAGTTTAATCTCTGCATTAATGGCGACGGGCAGCGCTGAACCCACCTTAATGCGCGATACGCTCTATTCAATTATTATGATTGTGATAGGGGGATTGGTAGGCTTTGCTTTATTGTTGGGCGGGGGGAAATTTGCCACACAATACGTTAATCTCGCCGGCGTGAAGCAGTACCTGATAGCGATCTTCCCACTCGCTATGTTGATTTTGATTTTTCCTAATGCCTTACCCGGTGGTAACTTTACCACGGGACAATCGCTATTGATTGCGGCGCTTTCTGCCGTTATGTATGGCGTTTTTCTGTTAATTCAGACCAAGACGCATCAAAGCCTGTTTGTTTATGAACATGAAGACGATAGCGACGATGGTGACCCTCATCACGGTAAGCCATCTGCTCACAGTAGCACATGGCACAGTATCTGGTTAGTGGTACACCTTATCGCCGTTATCAGTGTGACTAAGCTCAATGCCCCCGTCTTGGAAAACTTACTCCACGCGTTGCATGCTCCTCAGCAATTTACGGGCTTCTTGATTGCGTTGTTAATCTTATCACCTGAAGGATTAGGGGCCATTAAAGCAGTACTGGCTAACCAAGTGCAACGTGCGATGAATCTGTTCTTTGGATCAGTCATTGCAACGATCTCGTTAACCGTACCTGTCATTACGATTATTGCAACAATAACGGGGAGTGAGTTACATTTTGGATTAGACGCGCCGCAAATGGTGGTCTTAGCAAGTGTGTTGATCCTGAGCCAGATCTCTTTCTCAACCGGTAGAACTAATGTCTTAAATGGCGTGGCACACCTTGTTTTATTTGTCGCCTATTTAATGACCGTAATGTTGTAATGCATTGACGTAAAAAAAGGGCCTTTAGGCCCTTTTTTATTAGTTACTGGTATCTAATTCTGGAAAAGATTTTACCAAGTCATCAATTGCTTTCATCTGCTGTAAGAAAGGTTCCAACTTATCTAAAGGTAATGCTGAAGGGCCATCACAACGAGCTTGTGCCGGTTGAGGATGCGCTTCGATAAATAATCCTGCAATTCCGACTGCCATGCCAGCTCGTGCCAGCTCAGCAACTTGGGCACGACGCCCACCTGATGCCGAACCAAACGGATCACGGGTTTGTAATGCATGGGTTACATCAAAGATTACCGGAGAGTTATTAGTGACTTTCTTCATCACATTAAAGCCCAGCATATCCACAACCAGATTATCGTAGCCAAAGTTACTGCCTCGGTCGCACAGGATCACTTTATCGTTACCCCCTTCGGCGAATTTATCTACGATATTTCCGATCTGTCCTGGGCTGACGAATTGCGGTTTTTTCACGTTAATCACTGCGCCGGTTTTCGCCATCGCTTCGACTAGGTCGGTCTGACGGGCTAAAAACGCGGGAAGCTGGATCACGTCAACGACTTCAGAAACCGGCTGTGCTTGGCTCGCTTCATGAACATCGGTAATGATCTTGACGTCAAACGTCGATTTCAGCTCTTGGAAGATTTTCATCCCTTCCTCTAGGCCAGGACCACGGTAGGAATGAATAGATGAGCGGTTAGCTTTGTCGAAAGAAGCTTTGAAGACATAAGGGATCCCTAACTTCTCCGTTACCTTGACATAATGCTCACAGATTTGCATGGCGAGGTCACGAGATTCCAGAACATTCATCCCCCCGAACAATACGAACGGCAGATCATTTGCTACACGGATATCACCGATAGACACAACTTTTTGGACCATACTTTTATCCTTTACTTGGCTGATTGCAGAGGTCACTAATGTAAAGTGACCGACTTATATTCGATAGTATGCATTTGCACTTTAATCATTTCACTGACCGGATCTTCGGGGCATTGTTCCACAAAGTAGGCAAGATCAGTCAACGCAATATGTTCACATTCGAGTTGAGCATAGATTAATCCGCGATCTCGAATTTCGTAAGGGTCATCGGGATCGAGCGCCACTAACACCTTACTAATTTGCAGCGCTAACTCCATCTGGTTCTCTTCCATTAATGAAACTTTAAGCGTTTCAAGTAATTTCCGAATCACCTCTTCAGAGGTTGCCGGCTCCAAATCAATATCGTCGATACCGGAAGTGGGTCCAATGGTTCCCTTCACCCAAACATCCAAGGTGTGTTCATCAAGAGTATCGCCGTTGAAAGGATTGATTAACCACATTTCTCCATCGACCCAGTCCGCGCGTAAAATCAGCTGTGTCGGGAAAATGACCGGAAATAACGGTATCTCAAGTTGTTCACTGAGATACAGCAAGATTGCTCCGAGCGATACGGCACTCCCTTTGCGACACTTCAACACATTATCTAACCAAAGAGCCTCTGAGAGACGATACACACCACTGATGCTGGCAAAGCCCCACTGTTTAAAGAATAAATCGAGCAAGCGGTCCAGTTTCAAATCAGGGTTAGGCTCAACGGCTAAATAATCCTTTGCTTCGCAGAGCAATGATTCCAATTGCTCACGCACCCAGGTTTCTGGGAAATCGTCGCGAACTTGCGCCGTCAGCGCAATCATAGCCTCAGATAACGATCGCTGTGCAGCGGTCATCGTTTCGACGGGAGTCATCATTTTCTCCCTATTGATAAATAAGCCAAGCAACGCAAGGCTCTACTCTGTCGAGATATAGTTTTCAAATAATTCATGATTCACAACAATTTTTTCGATACTTGAGCGAATTTGCCATAAGTCACCCGTGGATTACCACCATAATCAACCCGTGTCGCCACGGCGTCAAATCCTGCCGAGATAAAAAGCGCTTGGACGTGTTGATGCTGCTGCCAGCCATGCTCAGCGAGAAGCCACCCTCCTGGTGCTAACCATTGCGAGGCCTGCTGAATAATAAGCTGTAAGTCAGCGAGCCCATTTTGCGAAGCCACTAAGGCGCTGCGAGGCTCGAAATTAACATCACCTTGCGTCAGATGGGGATCATCAGCATCGATATAGGGCGGATTGGTCACAATCATATCGAAAGCGATTGGCGATAACGCCTCGAACCAGTGACTCAGTTGAAACTGACAATTCTCAATGGCGAGACGCTGCGCGTTACCACGCGCTAAGTCAACCGCGTCAGGGATACGATCCACCCCAATAAAGTGAGATTCTGGCCGCTCACTGGCCAAGGCTAACGCTATCGCGCCTGTCCCCGTGCCGAGATCCAACACCTTAACCGGCGTGGCGGGAAGAAGACTGAGTGCCTGTTCAACTAACACCTCTGTGTCAGGCCGAGGGATTAACGTCGCTGGAGAAACCGTCAAGGGTAAAGACCAAAACTCACGTTGTCCACACAGGTAGGCGATCGGCTCCCCTTGGCCGCGACGCGCGATAAGCTCAGACAAAGTGCTATGCTGCTCAATCGTTAATGCATAATCATCAAAAGCGATTAACCAACTTCTGGGCTTATCAAGTACATGGCTAAGAATAACCTCAGCATCTCGCTTTGCGCTGTCACTGTGCGGCAATAATGGGAGTACGTCGCGTAGCCAGTGACGGATCTGCATTACTCTTGACCTGCTAAGGCCGCCAGCTGATCGGCTTGGTGCTCTTGTACGACAGGTTCGATAAGGCTTTCGAGTTTCCCTTGCATCGTCTCGTCTAAGCGATAGATGGTAAGATTGATACGGTGATCAGTGATACGACCTTGCGGGAAATTATAGGTTCTAATTCGGTCAGAACGGTCACCGCTGCCAAGCAGATTGCGACGCGTAGAAGCCTCTTCTTCATGGCGTTTCGCCATTTCAGCGGCATGAATTCTCGCCCCAAGTACAGAAAGAGCTTTGGCTTTGTTCTTATGCTGTGAACGCTCGTCCTGACACTCGACCACGATACCCGTCGGTAAGTGCGTAATACGAATCGCCGAGTCAGTGGTGTTAACGTGCTGACCCCCAGCTCCCGATGAACGGAACGTATCAATTTTTAGATCCGACGGATTGATATCTGGAAGTTCCGCTTCGGGGATCTCTGGCATCACAGCAACGGTACAGGCCGAAGTATGGATACGCCCTTGTGATTCCGTTTCCGGAACACGTTGCACGCGGTGACCACCGGATTCGAATTTCATCCGCCCGTAGACGCCAACCCCTTCAATCCGAGCGATAATCTCTTTGTATCCTCCGTGCTCGCCTTCGTTGGCACTCACGACTTCCACACGCCAGCGGTTCGCTTCTGCATAACGGCTATACATTCTGAATAAGTCGCCAGCAAACAGTGCCGCCTCGTCACCGCCGGTTCCGGCACGGACTTCCACGAAGCATGAACGCTCATCGTCAGGATCTTTCGGTAAGAGTAAGACTTGCAGCAATTGCTCAAGCTCTTCACTTTGCGCTTTCGCCTCTTTAAGTTCTTCTGAGGCCATTTCGCGCATTTCGGGATCGGCTAACATTTCATTGGCCGTTTCAATATCTTCTTGTACCTTACACCACTGACGGAAACAGTTGGTCACGTCAGTCAGTTGAGCATATTCCCTGGAGAGTGCCCGAAAACGCTCTTGGTCGGCGATAACACCTGCATCACCGAGCATCGCTTCGACTTCCTCATGACGTTCCTGTAAGGCTTCAAGTTTGGCAACAATAGAAGATTTCATGTATGAATTATTTGTCCAATAACAAAAGGGGAAATAGCCTGATCCTAGCTTAGGCCTAGGCTATCACGCAGGATTTGTAAACGTTCAGCATCGCCTTCACGCGCGGCTTGCTGAAGAGATTTTGTGGGTGAGTGAATCAAACGATTAGTGAGCTTGTGGGCCATCTCTTGCATCACCTTCTGCGGATCTTGACCTTGAGAAAGTGCTGATAATGCCCGTTGCATTAACTCTTCACGGATATCTTCTGCTTGATGCCGATAATCACGGATCACATCGACGGCATTTTGTGCTTGCAGCCAAGCCATGAACTCACCGCTCTCTTGCACCACGATGGTCTCTGCTTCAACGGCGGCGGCTTCACGTTGTGCCATATTGTGTTGAATAATCGCTTGCAAGTCATCCACCGTATAGAGATATGCGGAATCCAATTTGCCGACTTCCGGCTCGACATCGCGAGGAACAGCAATATCAACGATCAGCATAGGTTGATGACGTCGTTGCTTTAACGCACTTTCGACCATCCCTTTCCCGATGACCGGCAGCGGGCTAGCCGTGGAAGAGATAATTATATCAGCGGACGCAATGTGTTCAGGTAACGAACCAAAATCAATCACTTCGGCATTCACTTCTTCCGCTAGACGCTGTGCTCGTTCACGGGTACGGTTAGTGATCATCAGGCGTTTGACCTGATGTTCGCGCAGATGACGCGCGACCAACTCAATGGTTTCACCCGCTCCCACTAATAAAACGGTAACTTTCTTTAGTGATTCAAAAATTTGTCGCGCCAAGGTGCAGGCGGCAAAGGCCACGGAGACCGCGCTACTGCCTATCTCGGTTTCAGTCCTCACGCGTTTAGCAACTGAGAAGGTTTTTTGGAACATACGCTCCAGTTCACCATTAATGACGTGGCCCCGCTGTGATTCGGCGTAAGCTTTTTTAACCTGCCCGAGAATTTGCGGCTCGCCCAGCACTAATGAATCGAGCCCACTCGCGACACGCATCAAGTGACTCACGGCAGCATTATTCTGATGCCAGTAAAGGCTATTGAGGACTTCGGTTTCGTCAAGATGATGGTAATTACATAACCACTCGATCAACTGTTGTTGAATATCGTGCTGTTCATCAACACTCAAGTAGAGTTCGGTGCGGTTGCACGTGGATAAGACTACGCCACTGTGCACTGACGGCTGAGACAGTAAGCTGTCTAGTGCGTTGTCTAAGATATCAGGGCCAAACGCCACCCGTTCGCGAAGCGCGACAGGAGCAGTTTTGTGATTTATTCCAAGTGCTAGCAGCGTCATAATGATGTGATTACTTTTACCCTACAAACCTTACAGGCATTTTGTGCGGCCATTCTACAAGATGCTTACTGTCATGAAAAGCCATACAAAAGATAAGTGTGTAATAAGATTCTTTTCTGCCATGTGTTATGCTGAATATAGCATTGATCGTTAAAGTCCGCCGTCATAGACGGCCCCGTCAAGGAGAAAAGCGTGCGAGTTATTCCTGCAAAGCGTTTAAGTGTGGTGATCCCGGTGGTCACTCTGTTGTTAAGTGCCTGTGTTTCTCATCAAGCTCCTCAAGGGCCGGGAAAAAGCCCTGACTCGGTGCAATGGAAACAGCATCAAGCCCAAGTCCGCACCGTGACGCATTTTGAGACTCGTGGCGCCTTTGCCTATCTTTCAGATAAACAAAAAGTTTACGCGCGTTTTAACTGGCAGCAACAAGCGACCGACCGCTACCGTCTATTACTCACCAGTCCTATCGGCAGCACCGAGTTGCAACTCGACCAACAAGGTAATACCGTCCAGCTAGTGGACAATAAAGGCCAGCGTTACATGAGCCACGATGCCCAGGCGATGATTACCAAACTTACCGGAATGCAGATCCCCTTAGATAATTTACGTCAGTGGATGTTAGGTCTACCGGGTAATGCCGATCACTTCACCTTGAACGATAATTACCAGTTACAGAGCGCGGATTACAGCCAAAATGGGGTTACTTGGCATGTCTCGATCAGCAGCTATAACAATACCGTCTCGCCAGCACTGCCTGCGAATGTCGAGTTAACGACTGAGGGGCAACGGATTAAATTACGTATGGATAGCTGGACGACACAATGATCGAACGTTGGCCCTCCCCTGGGAAGTTAAACTTATTTCTCTTTATCACTGGTCAACGTGATGACGGCTACCATAGCCTTCAGACCTTATTTCAGTTTCTGGATTACGGTGATGAAATGACCTTCGCGGTGGATCAGCACGCTCATATTCGACTGCTGAACGAGATTGAAAATGTTCCCTGCGAAGAAAACCTGATCTATCGCGCCGCCCAATGTCTTAAGACTCAAGCCATTGCCGATAAGCGTTGTGAGGAGACCGTGGGGGTCACCATTGGAATTAATAAGATACTGCCAATGGGAGGCGGCCTAGGCGGTGGATCATCCAACGCCGCGACCACGCTTATTGCACTCAATCAATTATGGCATCTCAACTATTCGTTAGCGCAACTCGCCGACTTAGGTTTGGCGCTTGGCGCTGATGTGCCCATTTTTGTGCAGGGCTATGCTGCCTTAGCCGAAGGGATAGGTGAACAACTGACACCGGTACAACCTGTGGAGAAATGGTATCTGGTCGCTCACCCAAACGTGAGTATCCCTACCCCGGTTATTTTCAACGATCCCGAACTGACCCGTAATAGCCCGGTACGTACTGTAGAACAATTAATGCATTCCCCTTGGTCGAATGATTGTGAAGCCATTGCAAGAAAACGTTTTCGTAAGGTTGATGAACTACTCAACTGGCTGCTAGAATACGCTCCGTCAAGACTGACGGGCACCGGTGCTTGCGTGTTTGCTGAATTCGACAGTGAAGCCGCTGCTCGCCAAGTCCTTACCCTCACTCCACCTTGGATGACCTGTTTTGTTGCAAAGGGCGCTACTATTTCCTTATTGCATCGACAGTTATCGGAGTGATTGGCGGCAGGTAACTGGCTCACCCGTTTCAGAGCCTGTACCTGCTGTTACTTACCTATACCTGTGAGATTGCCCGATTACGGTGGGCATTCTTTGGACCCAAAGCCTGAGGTTTAACTCGTGCCTGATATGAAGCTTTTTGCTGGTAACGCCACGCCGGAACTAGCGCAACGCATTGCCAATCGTTTATACACGACTCTAGGAAACGCCGCTGTAAGCCGTTTCAGCGATGGAGAGGTCAGTGTTCAGATTAACGAAAATGTACGGGGCGGAGATGTTTTTATCATCCAATCCACCTGTGCGCCGACCAATGACAACCTTATGGAACTGGTCGTCATGATCGATGCACTGCGTCGCGCCTCGGCCGGCCGTATCACTGCCGTAATCCCTTACTTTGGGTATGCGCGTCAAGACCGCCGCGTGCGTTCTGCACGTGTACCGATTACTGCCAAAGTGGTCGCAGACTTTCTTTCGAGTGTTGGCGTTGACCGTGTACTAACCGTTGACCTGCACGCCGAACAAATCCAAGGTTTCTTCGATGTGCCGGTGGATAACGTGTTTGGTAGCCCAATTCTACTCGAAGACATGCAGCAGCTGGGTATGGAGAACCCGATTGTCGTTTCTCCAGATATTGGGGGTGTTGTCCGGGCTCGTGCTATCGCGAAATTATTAAATGATACCGATATGGCAATTATTGATAAGCGTCGCCCACGCGCCAACGTCTCACAAGTCATGCATATCATTGGTGACGTGGCGGGTCGTGACTGTATCTTAGTCGACGATATGATCGATACCGGTGGAACCTTATGTAAGGCAGCAGAAGCACTGAAAGAGCGTGGCGCAAAACGTGTATTCGCTTATGCCACCCACCCGATATTCTCGGGTAATGCATTAGAGAACTTACGTAATTCAGTGATTGATGAAGTGGTGGTCTGTGACACCATTCCGTTAGCGCCAGAAATCCAAGCGTTGCCAAATGTAAGAACGCTTACCCTATCGGGAATGTTGGCTGAAGCGATCCGTCGTATCAGTAATGAAGAGTCTATCTCTGCGATGTTCGAACACTAATCGCGTAAAAATGGGCCTTTCGGCCCATTTTTTTAAATCCATTATGGATGACGACGCCGATGCGGATGACGTTGGTGAAACCGCAGTAAATAGTATTTTTCGCACACTTTCTCACGGCCGCTTATTTGCGCGCCCATCAGCCAGAAAAACGCACCCAGAAAAATACCCAGCACAGAACCGGTCGCCCAGCTCTCCGTAAATATCGACCCTTGCGCTTGACTCAGTAAAGCAATCAACAGACTACTGACCGATAGCACCAGCCCTACCACCATTAAACTATTGCCTAACAACGAAGTATGTACGCGTTTCATTCGCTTCTCCTTAGCAAAACTCTTACGTTAATTGACAAAAGTTTAAATACTTATGACGTTATTATCTTTAACCGCGATCACAATCTGTGACATTTTTAACACTTTGTGCGGGGTGGCAAAACGCGCTTGCGGGAATGTTTTTGAACTTTCTATAACCCTTGCAGTACACTAGCGGTTTTGCCGCGCATAGGATGATCCCAGTGAGTACCATTAAATTAATTGTTGGTTTAGCGAATCCCGGTGCCGAGTATGCCGCCACGCGTCACAACGCTGGGGCTTGGTATACCGACCTACTGGCCGACCGTTTTCGCCAACCGTTAAAAGAAGAAGCGAAATTTTTTGGCGCGACGGCGCGTCTCTCAATCGCTGGGGAAGACATCCGCCTGCTCGTCCCGACAACTTTTATGAATTTAAGTGGTAAAGCAGTCGCCGCCATGGCGAATTTTTACCGTATTCAACCGCAGGAGATCTTGGTGGCTCACGATGAGATGGATCTCCTCCCTGGCGTCGCCAAGTTCAAACAAGGCGGTGGCCACGGTGGCCACAACGGTTTGAAAGATATCATTAGCAAACTGGGGAATGTTGCCGATTTCCATCGCTTACGTATTGGTATCGGGCATCCAGGTGACCGCAATAAGGTGACGGGCTTTGTATTAGGAAAACCGCCGCTGAGCGAGCAAAAGTTAATCGATGATGCGATTGATGAAGCCGCACGCTGTACGGAAGTATGGTTAAAAGAAGATCGCCTACGCGCCATGAACCGTCTCCACAGCTTTAAAGCAAGTTGAGTGCGCTGCCCTCTTTGCCAAAAGTTGTGTATAATGCGACAAATTTTCTGCTATCCAGCGCGCTGTCGCGCAGCATAATTAACGTAATAAGGTAGTCAAGCATGGGATTCAAATGCGGTATCGTGGGCCTGCCAAATGTCGGTAAATCCACTCTTTTTAATGCACTGACGAAAGCAGGTATCGAAGCGGCTAACTTTCCGTTTTGTACCATTGAACCGAATACCGGCGTGGTCCCCATGCCCGATACTCGTCTCGATCAACTTGCTGAGATTGTGAAACCCCAACGTACCATCGCCACCACCATGGAATTCGTCGATATCGCCGGATTGGTAAAAGGCGCGTCAAAGGGTGAAGGTCTGGGTAACCAATTCTTGACTAACATCCGCGAAACCGAAGCCATTGGCCACGTTGTTCGCTGTTTCGAAAACGATAACATTATCCACGTCTCTGGGACAGTTAACCCTGCTGACGATATCGATGTCATCAACACCGAACTTGCGCTATCCGATCTCGATACCTGTGAGCGTGCGATTCAACGCCTACAGAAGAAAGCGAAAGGCGGCGATAAAGACGCAAAAACTGAGCTAGCCGTATTAGAAAAATGCCTGCCGCATTTAGAAAATGCCGGGATGTTACGCAGCCTTAGCCTCGATGCGGATGAGAAAGCCGCTATTCGCTACTTAAGCTTCCTGACGCTCAAACCGACGATGTATATCGCTAACGTTAACGAAGATGGCTTCGATAATAACCCGTATTTAGATCAGGTTTACGCGATTGCTGAGCAAGAAGGTTCCGTCGTTGTTCCGGTCTGTGCCGCCGTCGAGTCCGATATCTCTGAGCTTGAAGACGACGAGCGTGACGAGTTTATGGCAGAACTGGGGATTGAAGAGCCGGGCTTAAACCGTGTGATCCGCGCGGGTTATCGCCTCCTCAACCTGCAAACCTATTTCACTGCTGGGGTAAAAGAAGTGCGTGCGTGGACCATCCCGGTCGGCGCAACCGCCCCGCAAGCTGCAGGTAAAATCCATACTGACTTCGAGAAAGGCTTTATCCGTGCGCAAACCATCGGTTTCGACGATTTTGTCGCCAATAAAGGTGAACAAGGCGCGAAAGAAGCCGGAAAAATGCGTGCGGAAGGAAAAGAATATATCGTGAAAGATGGCGATATTATGAATTTCTTGTTTAATGTCTAAGTAAAATTTGTTGTCTCATGAGGTTTCGCTGAATCTCATAACAACAGAAAAACCCTATATAATCCACGTAATTGCGTGGATTTTTCATTTCATGCTGTCTTAATTCATCTCGTAACAACGCTATCAAATGAGTACATTGATGAATACGATATTTTTCCGTCTTCATTTTAAGTGAGTACAATAACGGTATAATAATTAAACAAGGCCCCGTTATGCCCATTGATATGCAATGCCGCACTGCTAAGCCGAAAGAAAAATTCTATCGACTCAATGATTTCAATGGTCTCTACCTCGAAGTGAAACCCAACGGCAAAAAGGCATGGCGCTATCGGTTTACACTCAACGGCAAATCCAGCATGTTCGCGCTGGGTGAGTACCCAACGGTCGAACTTGCCGAAGCTCGCGAGAGATGTGAGCAAGCGCGTAAACAAGTCGCGGATGGAGTTAGCCCGACACAGGCTCGCCAGTTAGATAAGATCCGCAAGGTCAACGACGCATCCAACACCTTTGAGCTGATCGCTAAAGAGTAGTTGCAGATGAAAGACTGGGCCGCAATTACCAAAACGCGCCGACTGGATATGTTTGAACGAGCGGTTTTTCCCGCAATTGGTAAGCTGCCAGTCAGAGAGATCACTCCACATCACATTCTTAAAATTCTTCAGGAAACGGCTAAGCGCGGCGCTCCGACCGTTGCCGGTGAAGCCCACCGCACCATTTCATCCGTTTTTGAGCTGGCGGTGGCGACGCTCAGAGCAGATAGCGATCCTGTCTGGCCGGTGCGTAAGGCGATTCCGGCTAATAAGACACAGCACAAACAGGCATTGAGTCCGCAGCAAATAGGGAAGCTATTAAGCTGTTTTCACAACAGTCAGGGCTCGTATCAGGTTAATTATTATCGCCCTGTTTATTTTTCAACGGAATAGCATATTTATCGCATTCATTATCGGCGGCGCGATATCCCCAATAAAATCTAATAACGGGAGATCGGCCTTCCTCAGCTATTTTACGAGGTGGTACGACCCACTCGCTTTTATCATCATTCCAATGAGAGTCATAATAAGTGTTTTGCTTTAACCAAAAGCCTTCATCTTTGTCGAATAAACCTAGTCGTTTATTTAAACCTTCACATAATGACTCTTCAGCACGGTTATACCACTCACCTTCAGAATTTACGCCATGAACAAAAATAACTAAGCCGGGCAACTGTAAGGGAGGCTGAACCTCAGCCCGTGTTTTTACATTTTTATGCGAAGTCATCGAATATGAATATGGCATCCCATTATCAGTAACATGGACATCTGTCTTTCTGGTTGGCTCTGATAAATTAGTATTCATTTTCCTATGCCTCCTACCGATCATTTGGGCTCCAACTTCCGGTCACACTGAATATTTATTTGTTTTACCTTAGAGATATCGACCATGGGTAATTCTTTCTGATAAACAGGCCCCGTCACCCCAGGATAGGCTGGATTTGAATCTTTGGTTGCTGGATTAAATGTCCACTTATTTACAGAGCCATTTGTAGAGCTCCTATGACCATACCAAAACTTAATCATGTAAAAACCTTCATCAGTCACCAGCATGTCATAGTCTTTTGTATTACCGTTAGGATCCTGCGTATTTGAGCCATAAGTCACCGAACGCATTGTTTTCCCACCATCAGTTGTTACTGAAACAATATTCAGACACCCTTTATCAGACCCCATGCAAGCAGCTTTGTTATTATTTCTTGTCATAGGGAAAGCCAGATAGTCATCGCGGGTTGACAACCAAAATAGTCGTCCTTTAAATAAATAACCTGAAGAAGGTGCTATCTGGGTATGAATCCCTTTCGCCTTGTTGTTATAAAATGTTTTACCGTTTTCACAACGGGTGTATTCTTCCAGCGTAAAGTAACGGTCTTTATCAATCCGATAAATTACCTGTGGGGGTCCGAACACCTCGGGTTGCTGTTTTTTCTTTTCCGGCGCTGGCTGTGTATTAGTCATAGCAGGAAAAGGATTCACAAAAGCAACACCTCCACCATAAGGGCCGGCCACACATCCACACAGAACAAACACACTGTATATAAAGCACATCCGCATAATTAGATTCATCATAATTCTATTCCTTGATTTATTTTTTCAATACGATTTTCAGTCCATCAACCGCTTTTGACATTATTAATGATGAATTGCCTGAGCTATCAGTGACACCAGATAAAATCTTTCCATCCGGCATATGAATATCATAGTTCTGATTTACCAGCGGTTTACCTGTAACGGGGTGGGTAATAACAAATTTCTCATCAAACGTTGATGGCTCAAATGACTTCATCACGCCCTGCATACTACTGGAGCCCGCTTTCTTGATACCCGTATTCTTGATAAGTAGTTTGCCAGGCCCACCAATCTCAACATTTCCGCCTTTGATTTTGATATAGCCGCCGCCGCATATCAGCGTCAGCTCATCCTGTGCCGTCACGACCAGTTTCTTGCCGCTAGAAATATGCGTGTCCTGTGTGGACCAGGTGGTGATATTTCCGCCCTGCGCCTGAATATCAATATCGTTGTTCGAGCTGAATAGTTTTGCACCCTCACGGCTGTACAGACTGAGTTGCTTACCCGCAGCCAGCGTGAAATTCTTCTGGGCCCCGATATCCAGTTGTTTGCCTGCAGTCAGCGTCAGATTATCACTGGCCGATAGCTGCATATCTTCACCACTCACCAGCGCCATCCCTTTCGGTGCACTGCCCAGGATGACCTCTTCATGCAGCTGTTCGATTTTCTGCTTGAGGAGTTTTTGTTGACGGCTGACATCAGCAGCCAGTGCCTGGGCTTTCTGTGCGCTGGCAGCGAGCGATTCCATTTCCACTAATGCTGCTGACAGCCTTGCGAGTGCCGCCCCCATCTCCAGCACTTGACCCTGTGCTTTCGTCTGACCATCAGCGCTGATAAATATCCCTTTCTGTGCCCGAATGGCGCCCCAGCTGTCGGTTCTTAGCTCAAATCCCTCACCGCGCTGTTGCTTATCGCTGTCCACCAGATGCCCGAGATTCAGCTGGCTCTTGCCGCCGTACTCCGTGGAGACCTTGATATGCTCCTGACCGCGGCTGTCATCCAGGCGGATTTTGTTGTTCGCCGGGGTGCGCAGCACGTTACGTTTGTAGTTGCGGAGGGTGACAGGGTCACCGTGTGCCGAGTCGTGCAGTACGCCGGAAATGTATGGTCTATCCGGGTTACCGTCCTCAAAGCCAATCGCCACTTCGGTGCCCGCCAGCAGTGGCAGGTGCAGGCCGTAAGTGTCGCCGGCATAGGGGCGAGACTGGCGGACCCACAGGCTCTCGAACCCGGTCTCCCAGTTATCACGGTCAAACAGCATATTGACGCGATAGCGGCCGTCTTTATCGATGTGGCCGTAGATGTCGTTCTCGGTGGTACTGGTAACGCGGGCCGGTAAGGTGCCGGCCATCACCGGGCGTGAGCCAGGGTCAGGGCGGAAACAAAAATCCGTGCTGTCCGGGATCCCGTCAAACCTGACGCCAAAATCTTCATCACGCCGCGCATGGCTGTGTATCGCCGTGATGATCACGCCTTGAGCAAACACCTCTGCCACGTCGTCACCACCGGTGACTTTCAGCACCTGCCCCGGAGAGAGGGTCGGACAGCTGGTGATGGCATGGATCTGCGTCTGACCATTCAGATAACGTTCATGACGAATGCGAGCATAGAAGGCTCCAGACTCCGGGGGCGGATTGCGGTCATAGGGACTGCCCGCTATTAAATAGTGATCCGCATAGTGATAGGCATCACCATAGGTGGTGGTATCCCCGCGGGTCGCATCGACCTGGGTGTTCAGGTCATCCGTGGCCTGGCGGTAATTATAATCACGGGTGCTGACCTGTTTTTGCACCACGCGATGATGGCTCTCCATGCCCCAGACCGAGTCCGCGCCTTTTGAATGCTGTCCTGATGGCGGAATCGACGGCAGGATCAGGCCTTTCTCGAAACCCTGCTGGCTGTCGTAAAACTCCACCACATCAATGTTCAGGCGCGTATCAGTGGTAAAGCGGAACCAGATACCGACCTCGCCCAACAGACGGGTAATAAAGTGCAGGTCATCCTCGCCGTACTGCATCACCTGCTCACGGCGCGGGTACTCTTTTGTCAGTGAGAACAGAAAATCCTGACCGCGCATGGTGTGACGCTCACGCAGAATTTTTTCCACGATCTGCGGCACCGACATATCCTGATAAATCGCGTTCTGATGCGAGCGGTCAAGCAGCGCCAGGCGTGGCTGCAGCGTCAGGGCATAGTGAGTTTCATCTTTTGAGGTGTTGAGACGTTCAAAGCCGCTCACCACCCCCTGAAGGATGCGCACGGCCTGCTGTATTTTGATGCCGTAACCCTGGTCAACCGGGGCCTGCAGCGTCAAGGAGGCCGCTTTCCTCAGCATCATTTCTTTGCTGAGGGCATGGTCAGAACTGGTGAATTCAATACGGTAACTGAACGGCGTGCTCAGGGACTCTGAGCCTTCAAAGGCCAGCACATCGAGTACAGACTCGCAGTCTTTCACTGCCAGCAGGTGGTGGTTATGGCTAAATCTTAGTGGAAAATGACTGCTCATCCCGACACTCCTTGTGCAAGATCGAACGCGAGTCCAATCCCCTCTTCCTCACTCCAGCTAAGCGTCAGGCGTTGGGGTTTCTGCTTCGCTGCCATGTGGGTCAGCAACTGCTGATTCAGCACCGGCAGGATTTGTTGTTTGAGCAGTCAGTTAATTAACCTGGCAGAAATAAAAAGTATCTATATTTAAACAATTTATTACCCTGATAATATCTAAATGAAACTCTATAGATTTGATTGATATCAATATTTAATAGATTTAAATCCCCATCCCCCACGAAAATAGAGTGGCCCCGTTCATTTGGTCACCTTAGTAGAGGTGATGTTCTCGCCTCAATACAACACGGGGGACTTAACGAATAAGGTATTTTAACGTACCTCTACCCCTGATTTCAGTCTTAAATGTGTACAGCAAATTGTCGATAAGGACGGCTCACCTGGTCAAGCAAGTGAGTGATAAAATTTACCTTAACGCAATTGCCTCACTCAATAATACCCACTAAGCCTTTCATCATCGGAACCGTTTCATTGAGGAATTGCCTCGTAGCAGGATCACTGCCCTTCTTATAATTTCCCCGTTCCCACGCTAAGCGATAGAGTCTTGGTGCAATATGCATTACACTGCGCGCAGTGAAGAAAGTCAGAAATAAGGTAGGACAACATGGCATTAAACGGCACCATCACCACCTGGTTTAAAGAGAAAGGCTTTGGCTTTATCAAAGATGAGATGGGTGATAACCGTTATTTCCACGAGGTTAAAGTCGCTAACCCCGAGTTAATCAAAAAAGATGCGGCGGTCACTTTCGAACCGACCACCAATAATAAAGGCCTGTCGGCCTATGCCGTAAAAGTGATCCCGCCGAGTAAATATCTATTTATTGCCGGTGAGCGTGTCAAACTCACGGCAATCAAAAACTATCGGTTGTACACCGAAGAGGTTCCGGCGAACCAAAGCATCGACAAAGCGAACACTATTTTAAGTGTTGGGATGTTAATGAACACCATTCGCCCTAAAACCGATCAGAGCCCAGATGCTACCCGTACTTTGCGTAAAATCGCTATCACCACCTTCCAAGGGGAAACTTTGGTCTTTAGTGAAGATGAGGTCGATATTGACGAGACGGTGAAACTGCTCAAATTCAAATAACCCCCCCCCCCTCTCTGGCCGACCCTAAAACCCTAGGATTGACCGTAGTAGGCGTGCTTGCCATGTTTTCGTAGATAGTGTTTGTCGAGTAACGTGGCTTGCATAGCCGATAACCGTGGCTGTAACTGCTGGCTGAAGAGTGCCATATAGGCGACCTCTTCTAGCACAATAGCCGTTTCCACCGCATGGGCCGGATCCTTGCCCCAAGTAAAGGGCCCATGGGAATGGACTAAGATACCCGGCATCTCGTCAGGTGGATACTGATGGGCGCGTAGCGTTTCCGCGATCACCGCGCCGGTTTGCCACTCGTACTCCTCGCGGATTTCAGCGTCCTGCATCGCCCGTGTACAGGGGATCTCGCCATAGAAATAATCTGCATGAGTGGTACCGAACGCCGGTAAATGACGCCCTGCTTGCGCCCAAATCGTGGCATGCCGCGAATGAGTATGCACAATACCACCCAGCTGGGGATAGGTAAGATACAGATAGCGGTGCGTGGGTAAATCAGAGGAAGGGCGATAGCGCCCCTCCACTACTTCGCCACTCTCCAGACTCACCACCACCATATCTTCCGCGGTCATGGTTCGATAATCGACGCCAGAAGGCTTTATCACTACCCACTGTCGCGTCTCATCCACCCCACTAACGTTTCCCCAGGTTAAGGTCACCAGATTATGCTGGGGTAAGGCTTGGTTTGCCGCAAACACTTGTTGCTTTAGCGCGTCAAGCATAAGGACTCCTCTCTATTCAACGTTGAAAACGGAAATAAGCGTCGTTCCAACGTAACTGGTCGCGGAAACTTGCTAGGGTGGTGTGCTGATCGATTACCGCCATCTCAATCCCGTAGAGATCGGCTAAGCGACGTGTATCCTCAATGGTTAAGGCCTGACTAAATACGGTATGGTGCGCCCCGCCGGCAATCATCCAGGCTTCAGAGGCCGTCGGCAGATCGGGCTGAGCGCGCCATAGCGCATTGGCGACCGGTAACTTGGGTAGCGCATGCGGGGTCTCGATCGCCTCGACTTGATTGACCAGTAGTCGGAATCGATCGCCGAGATCAATCAGGCTAACGTTGACCGCCGGACCCGTTGCGGTAGAGAAGATTAAACGTGCCGGGTCGGCCTTACCGCCAATGCCTAAAGGTTGAACATCGAGAATTGGTTTATGTGGCGTGGCAATCGTCGGGCAGACCTCAAGCATATGCGAGCCCAGCACTAAATCATTACCCTCTTCGAAGTGGTAAGTATAATCTTCCATAAAAGAGGTTCCGCCCGGTAACCCTATGGCCAGCACTTTCAGCATTCTGACTAAGGCGGCCGTTTTCCAATCCCCTTCGCCGGCAAAACCATATCCTTGTTGCATTAAGCGTTGCACCGCCAGTCCGGGCAGTTGCGCCAGTCCGTGTAAATCCTCAAAGGTCGTAGTAAAGGCGTGAGCCTCACGCTCTTCAAGAAACTGTTTGATGCCCAATTCAATACGGGCGGCATCGATCACATTTTGCCGTTTATCCCCCTTAGATTGCGCCGCTGGGGTGAATTGATAGGTCGCTTCATACTCCTCGATCAAGGCATTGACTGCCCCTTGGCTCACCTGATTAACCCCCGCCACCAGGTCCCCCACGGCCCAAGTATTCACAGAGTAGCCAAAGCGGATTTGTGCCGCGACCTTGTCCCCTTCAGTGACCGCCACCTCACGCATATTATCGCCGAAGCGTACCACTTTAAGAGATTGGGTATCTTGCTTAACAATCGCGGTTCGCATCCACTGCGCGAGGCGCTGTTGGGTTGCGGGTTGCTGCCAATGGCCAGTGACTACCTGATGTTCTCGCTGCATTCTCGCGCCGATAAACCCAAATTCCCGCCCACCATGCGCCGTTTGATTGAGATTCATAAAGTCCATATCAATCTCGCCCCAAGGTAAGGCGGCATTATATTGGGTATGCAATTGTAGCAGCGGTTTATGCAGATCCACTAAGCCATTAATCCACATCTTCGCCGGTGAAAAAGTATGCAGCCAGACCACGATCCCTGCACAGTGAGTAAGATAGTTGGCCTCGCGCGCCAAGGCAGTCACTTCTTGTGGCGTGGTGACCAGCGGTTTTAACACTAACTGGCAAGGTAATCTTTCGGACTGATTAAGCGCATGAACCACCTTTTCACCCTGAGTAAATACCTGCTTTAAGGTCTCTTCGCCATAGAGGTGTTGGCTACCGATCACAAACCAAATTTCATACTGCTCAAAAATATTTTTCATCATTCTCTCCTGCTACGCGGCATCATGTTTGCGCGGATTACGATAGTGTGACTCTACGCTCACCGCCCACTGGCGGTAGCGTTGAAAGAGGTGCTGATAGGCTTCGACATTATCGGGTTGCGGTGATAGCGTTTTCTCAATCCCGCTGGCCATCACGCGTTGAGCACTGGCGATATCGGGATAATGACCCGCTGCTACCGCGCCAAAGATCGCAGCACCCAAGGCACAGCACTGGTCGGAGGCAACGATTTGTAATGGGCGATTCAACACATCGCAGCACACCTGCATAATCGCCGGGTTTTTGCGTGCAATACCGCCCAGCGCCATAATATGGTCGATGGCCACCCCTTGGTCGATAAAACAATCCATAATGGCGCGCGCACCGAAAGCTGTGGCAGCGATCAATCCCCCAAACAACGCGGGTGCGTCCGTCGCCAAGGTTAAGCCGGTGATCACCCCTTTCAGACGCTGGTTGGCAACCGGCGTGCGTCGACCGTTAAACCAATCGATAATGAGGGGCAGGTGGTCAAGCTTAGGATCTCTTTGCCAAGCGTCAGTCAGGTCACTAAGTAGGCGTTGCTCATAGTGTTTAATGTCTGGCACTAAAGCTGGCTGTTGGACGGCCAACTGCTGCAGGGGCCAGCGCAATACGCGCTCGAACCATGCATAAATATCGCCAAAGGCCGATTGGCCTGCCTCTAACCCGATCAATTCAGGTACCACACTTCCTGGAACCTGACCGCAAATCCCCTGAATCGTTTTCTCACCAAGTTGCGACGGCTCAATTGTGACAATGTCACATGTTGAGGTACCAATGACTTTGACAAGCGTATTAGGCTTGGCTCCTGCCCCGACGGCTCCCATATGGCAATCGAAAGCCCCGCCACTGATCACCACTTGCGTGGACAATCCCAGCCTTTCTGCCCAGTCTGCACTGAGCGTGCCGACGGCCTGCTCAGCCGTAGCGGTATCATGATAGAGTGGAAATTGAAGATGTTGAGATAATGTGGGTTCGATTGTCTCGAAGAACTGTTGTGGCGGTAATCCCTGCCAATCGTTATGCCATAACGCTTTATGGCCTGCACTGCAGCGGCCCCTTACCAGTTTTTCGGGGGTTAATTGGTTTGTTAACAGTCCAGGGATCCAGTCGCACAGTTCCACCCACGATGCCGCGTGCTGTGCGACCTGTGGATCGTGGCGCGTAATATGGATAATTTTGGCCCAAAACCACTCGCTAGAATAAACGCCCCCTGTGTACGCGGTATAGTCCACCGCCCCGGCAGCCTGACACTGCGCGGTGATCTCTTCGGCTTCTTGCACAGCGGTATGATCTTTCCAGAGCAAGAACATCGCGTTGGGGTTATCCGCAAACTCAGACCGTAAAGCCAGAACCTGACCACTGGCATCGATCGGTGCCGGTGTCGAGCCGGTGCTATCGACGCCTATGCTGATAACGCTTTGCCGTTGAGCGGGTGTCAACTGCTGCAAAGTGTCAATTATCGCCTGCTGTAACGACTCAATGTAGTCGTTGGGATGATGACGAAATTGTCCATGTGCAGGTTGGCAATAGTGGCCTTGCTGCCAGCGTGAATAATAGGCAACGCCACTCGCGACTTCTGCGCCATTCTCACACTCTACTGCCAACGCCCGTACTGAATCACTCCCAAAATCAAGACCTAAGCTTATAGGCATGATCGGCTCCCCTTTTGCTAAATTCTTTATTCACCTTACGGGACGCCGAGTACCAGGAGTAAGGGCTTGGATGCTGAGGATATGGAGAAAAACGCTATCACCCGATGAAATGTGACGGAGTCCTAATTTTTGCTAAGAGGCATACCCCCTTCTCGGTAAACCTTTCTACTATGCGATAACCCTGATGCAAAAAGATTATCGGTAACCGCCCTATTTCATGGCTAAGGATTAATGATGTTACGGACACTTACCCAGCGTCACACAGCGGAACCCCAGCTCGATCCACTGTTACCAGGTTATTCGTTTAATACCCATCTCGTTGCTGGGCTTACACCGATTGATAAAGAGAGTTATCTGGATTTTTTTATCCACCGTCCTGAGGGAATGAAGGGCTACATCATCAATTACACCTTAAAGGGTGAAGGGATCATCTTAGAAGGAAACACGTCTCACCCTTGTCGAGCGGGCGATCTGTGGCTCTTTTCGCCTGAGGCGGTCCATCATTATGGACGTCACCCTGATGCCCCCTGCTGGCACCATCAATGGGTCTACTTTCGACCGAGAGCCTATTGGCGAGAATGGCTTAAATGGCCATCATTAATGGCACATACTGGCTTCTATCGCCCGCAAGAGAAAGACGGAGAGATTTATAGCACCCTTTTTGCACAAATCATTGAAACAGTAAGTCTTGGTGGACTCTATTCTGAAATGCTCGCGATGAATCTCTTGGAGCAATTATTAATCCGCCGCCAACAATCCGTGACCGACCCGCTGCAGCGACAACTGGACCCTCGCATTCATGCCGCTTGCCAATATATGAATGAGCACCTGAGCGATAATCAGTTGGAAATTAGCGATGTCGCCGAGAGTGTCTGCTTATCCGCGTCACGCTTATCACATCTTTTTCGTCAGCATTTAGGCGTGAGTGTCTTAAAATGGCGGGAGGACCAACGTATTAATCAAGCAAAACTATTGCTAAGTACCAGTCAATTGTCTATTGCCGCGATTGGTAGCAGTGTAGGATTTGATGACCAGCTTTATTTTTCACGGGTATTTCGTAAATGTACCGGTAGCAGTCCCAGCGAGTTTCGAGTGAATCGTAGCCACCAACTGTTAAGCAAAGAAGAAGGCCAGCGCTCATTACGCTGGCCATCCTAAGTTAGACCCCGATATTTCGTAGCTTTTCGCCACGCATCAAGCGTCGCTCGATAAATTCTAGCGTAACATTCTTGGTTTCAGGGATGAGCCAAAGGGTGATAATGATAAAGGCAATATTCATTATCGTGTATAGCCAGAAGGTTCCTGCAGCGCCAATGGCATCCAGTAGGGTCAAGAAGGTTGCGCCGATAATCATATTGGCGACCCAGTTGGTGGTAGTCGAACAGGTGACGCCAAAGTCGCGACATTTCAGTGGTTGAATTTCTGAGCAGAGGATCCAGACAACGGGTGCGGCGCTCATCGCATAACCGGCAATACAGAGCATGGTCATGCCGACAGAAAGCCAAGGTAACAGCGGTGACGCATGACCTTGCTCGAATAATTTTAAGCAATAACCCAAGACAAAGGTACCGAGCGACATCACACAAAAACCGATAATTAAGGCCGGCTTGCGCCCCGCTTTGTCCACCATGAAAATAGCGATAAAGGTAGCAAACATAAAGGTCAGCCCTACCACTAAGGTCGCAATCATCTGCTGCTCAGTGGTGGTAAAGCCCGCCATCTTAAAGATCCGCGGCGCATAGTACATAATGATATTCATGCCCGTGAATTGCTGCATCGCTTGCAGCAACATACCGAGGAATACCACGCGGCGTACGTTACGGTTTGCTAAAAACAAGCGCCAGCCACCTTGTTTGATGCGTAAGCTTTCGCGAATTTCATCTAGCTCATGACGCGCCTGGGCGGAACTGTCGCGTAACAATCGTAACACCTTTTCAGCTTCACTATCTCTGCCCTTTTCCGCTAACCAGCGGGGACTGTTAGGTAAGAAGACCACCATAATAATGAGTGCTACTGCCGGGAAGGCCAACACCCCGAGCATCATCCGCCAGTTTCCTGAGTAGCTAAATGCGGTATCAGATAAAAAGGCCAGTACAATCCCTAAGGTGACCATTAATTGGTACATGCTAATCATCTTGCCGCGAACATGCTCGCTCGCCATCTCCGAGAGATAGAGCGGAGCGGTATAAGAGGCGATACCCACCGCCACCCCTAATAGCACACGCGCGATCAATAACAGTTCGATATTGGGTGCTAATGCAGAACCGATTGAGCCGATGGCAAACAAAATTCCACCGATCAATAAGCTGTATTTGCGTCCTAGATGAAAAGATAACCAACCATTACCCAGCGCGCCGATAGCCGCTCCCAACATCATGCTACTGACGACCCACTCTTGTAACCGATTACTGAGCGTAAAATGATCAGCAATGAACGGCAGCGCGCCAGCGATTACCCCGATATCTAATCCAAACAGTAGGCCAGCCACTGCGGCCGCCACAGAAACAAATAGGGTCATTCGACGCGTCTCCTGCCCCCCTTTTTTAGTCGTCTCAGCAATATTCATGATTTATGCCTATAGCGGTTATGAAAACGTCTCCACCTTAAGCCAATCTGCAACGGCTGATCAGAGCAAGAAACTGCGAAGATATGGACAAAACAGCTGTCACTTCACGTTTTGTGATCTCCCTTGGAGTTCGGCAGATTACGAAAGGCTATAGGATCCACCACACTGACTATTTGCTGTGCCCGGTTTGGCTTTTTGCTAGACTAACGGCAAGCATAAAAAGGGGATGATATGGCTTCACTTAAAGACGTTGCTCAGTTGGCAGGAGTATCAATGATGACGGTATCCCGGGTGATCAATAATGCCCCGCGTGTTACTGCTATGACCCGTCAACGCGTAGAAGAAGCCATTAACACGCTACATTACGTGCCCGACCTGTCGGCACAGAAAATTCGCGGGCAAGCCAATAGGCCCCGTACTCTTGCCGTACTGGCTGAAGATACCGCCACCACCCCTTTCTCTGTTGATCTATTGTTAGCCATCGAGCACACCGCGCAGCGGCTCGGTTGGAACAGCTTCATCATTAATGTTTCTGCGGTGGGTGACAGGCAACGCGCCGCCCGCGAGGTGTTGGCACACCGGCCTGATGGCATTATCTACACCACTATGGGGCTTCGGAAAATCCGGCTCCCCGAGGCATTACTTGGGCTACCAGTGGTATTAGCCAACTGTATATCGGATGATACGCACCTCGCCAGCTATATTCCTGATGATTATCATGCGCAGTATCAAGCCACTCAATATCTACTCGCACGTGGCTACCAACGTCCTCTCTGTTATTGGTTACCCGAAAACGAGCTTGCGCCGACGGCCAGGCGGCAAGGCTTCGAGCAGGCGTGGTTTGACGCCGGTAAAAACTTGGACGAGGTGACCCAATGCCATATGCCGAAAGGCGATGAGGGATATTTACAGTTGGCTGAAGTACTGGCGACGCATCTCACGCCCCCTTCACTCGCCCACGATGTACTGATTTGTGGTAATGATCGGGCCGCATTCGTGGCTTACCAGCAACTGCTGACAATGGGAGTCAAGATCCCGCAAGATATCGCGGTGATCGGTTTCGATAATCTCGTGGGGGTAGGTCATCTATTTTTGCCGGGATTAACCACCTTACAGCTGCCCCATTACCAAATTGGCGAGCAGGCGGCTCGCCATCTTATTGAACAGTGGGACAAACCTGGCGTTCATTCGCTGGCCTGCCCACTGTTAGAGCGTCACTCTATCGCCGACCGTAACGGCCAGTAGTGCAGCGTATCAACTGCCACGTCTCCGCCTTGACTAAACAGCTTAAGCTGGCGGTCACCCTCGGTGGGGTAAATCCGGCTACTGAGAACCGCTTCACCGTCATTGATAAACACCTCGATCGAGGAACGATCGATATAGATCTGCCACTGCATCGCGGTGGCGTCGCTTATCTCGACTCGCCGTGAGTCCACTAGTCCCTCCGTCGAATAGTCACGCGTCAGTGATAAACGTCGTTCGGCAACCTGATAACTTAAGGTGAGGCCCTGACCTATTTTCAGACCAAAGGCCGTGGCGCTAACTCGCTGGAGATCCCAATGAAGACTCACTTCTGCTGCCTCTACTGACTCTTGCAGCAACTTTTCCTCGATAAGTAACTGAGGTGGCCAGTAGCTACCCTCGCCGCGTAGATTCTGTAGCTCGCGAATTGGACGCTGCCGCAGTAGTCCCTTTTCTTCCGTCAACTCACGCGGCAGCGTAAAACATCCACACCATCCCTCGGCCTTAGTTGGCATCGGTGACTCCCACATATCCATCCACGCCATGATAATCCGGCGGCCATCCGCGGCGACAACACTTTGCGGTGCATAAAAATCGTGGCCATGATCGAGCTCTTTAAAGGCTTGCTGATCGGTAAAATCGCCTCCCGCAGACCAGTGTCCGGTAATTATCCCACTCTGAAACAGATTCATAAATCTGTCGCCCTGTGCGGCGATCCCCTGAGGGGAACAGAGCAGATAATGATGCCGCCCCAGAGCAAAGAAATCCGGACACTCCCACATATAGCCCTCACCGGCGTCAGCCTGAGCTAAAACACGGTCGAAGGTCCATGCTGTCAAGGAGTCGCCGCGATAGAGCAACACTTGCCCCCGCTGCTGCGTGTCGCGTGCGCCTATCACCATCCACCAGCTTCCTGCCTCATGCCACACCTTCGGATCGCGAAAATGCATAATACCTGCTGGGGGCTGTAGAATGACGCCTTGTTTAGTGAAAGTGATGCCATCTTGACTGGTAGCTAAACACTGAACTTCACAGATCTGACTGTCGTCTCCGACCTCGCCCAACCAACGATGCCCAGTATAAATTAACGCTAATTGGCCATTATCGACCACCGCACTGCCAGAAAAACAGCCATCGCGATCCGCTTCGCTGTCTGGGGCTAAGGCTATCGGCTGATGATGCCATTGCACCATATCATCGCTGGTGGCATGGCCCCAGTGCATCGGCCCCCACTCCACACTAAAGGGGTGATGTTGATAGAAAGCATGATAACGTCCGTTGAAATATACCAGTCCATTAGGGTCATTCATCCATCCGGCACGAGGGGCAAGGTGAAATTGGGGGTAGTACTGGTTGCGGCGCAGAGGATATCGCGCGTCTAACGCCTGTTGGCCCTGTTCTAACGTATTCATAGCAAGCTCCTAAACTGAATTACTGCCATTGTTAACGTTAACCTGCCGAACTGCAAAGAGATCATCATCTTAAAATGTGCGTTAAGTCACATATGTTAACGTTAACCAAGGATAAGTGTGATGAAGATTACGCTTTCGCACTCGGCATATTCTCAAAGCGTCAAAACAGCGTATCACTATCCCTAATCGACGCATTTGGGAGTCTATGATGGTGCTTTCAATCCCTTTTAAAAACCCTAATTACCGCATTGCCTCGGGCTATTCTGCCCTTTTCTTTATTTGCTGGTCGCTATGGTGGTCGTTATATGCCATCTGGTTGAAGCAGCGTATCGGCCTTACCGGCGCGGAGCTGGGAATGCTCTATGCCCTGAATCAAACCACCAGTATCGTCTTTATGCTCGGTTACGGCGTGATACAAGATAAGTTGGGTTTACAAAAAACCTTGATGTGGGTGATCAGCGCAGCACTGGTGCTAACTGGCCCCTTTATGACCTTTATCTACCAACCTCTGTTGCTCAATGCATTCTACGTTGGGGCAATCATTGGTGCGCTATTTCTCGGTATTGGTTACTTGGCTGGCTTTGGATTGGTGGAAGCATTTTCTGAAAAGATCAGCCGTCATTTCCATTTTGAATACGGTACGGCAAGGTCATGGGGTTCGTTAGGTTACGCCTTGGGGGCGTTTGTGGCGGGTATCCTGTTTAGTCTTGATCCTAACCTTAACTTTTGGCTAGTTTCACTGTTCGGCGTGGGCTTCGCTTATCTTAATTTTCGTTTTACCCCACCCAGGCAGGTGATCCAGCAGCAGAAAACGATTACTCGCCAAGATTTTACCGCCGTGCTTAGCGATAAACATTTTTGGCTGTTCGTCATATTCGTTATTGGGACATGGTCATTTTATAATATTTTTGACCAACAGCTATTCCCGATTTTTTATACCCAGCTTTTTAGCTCGGCGACCTTGGGGGCAAAAGTTTATAGTTACCTGAACGCGTCACAGGTGATCCTTGAAGCCTTATTTATGGCGATCACCCCGCTTTTAGTTAACCGTATCGGCGCCAAAAATGCGTTACTATTGGGCGTAATGATTATGGCGGTAAGGATTTTCTCCTGTGCGGTCAGCGTCAATCCCTATCTGATTTCAGCGGTAAAATTGCTTCATGCTTTAGAAGTCCCGCTATGTGTGATTGCAGTATTTAAATACAGTACGCTCTACTTCGATAAACGCCTCTCATCAACGATTTTTTTGATCGGCTTTCAAGTGGCCAGTTCGATCGGCGTAGTCGTCATCTCTTTTCCGCTCGGTGCGTTACACGACCAGTATGGTTACCAACACCTGTTTTGGATCATCTCAGCAATAGTCAGTGTCATGCTGCTGTTTGGAGGGATATTTTTAGGGAGACGCAAATCGCCGCCGCTAAGGGATAAGGAAGTGACACTGTAACGAAAACCACCCCATATTCATGATGACTCTGGGGTGGAGCTCACTCTTAACTATTCTTTTTCACAAACTCTGATTTCAATTTCATCGGCCCAAAGCCGTCAATTTTACAATCGATATTGTGGTCACCTTCAACTAAGCGGATACTTTTGACTTTAGTCCCGATTTTAAGGGGCGTGGAGCTACCTTTCACTTTTAAGTCTTTGATGACGGTCACCGCATCGCCATCACTCAGTAAATTACCATTAGCATCTCGAACGATGAGTGTCTCATCATTTTCTAGCGAGGCAGTGGTAGACCATTCGTGACCACACTCAGGACAGTTTAGTGTACCCTCGTTTTCCCAGGTAAAAGTCGATTGGCATTGGGGGCAAGGAGGAAGTGCTTGCATGAAAAACCTCATTCAAAAAATAAAAACCCTATACTTTGTGGGTATAGGGTAACTCTTTTTCATCACAAACACATTAAAATAAACGACGAGACCGTCGCTTAGAATTGCTTAGTGATTTCAGAGTAGTAAGGTAGCGCAGTCATCGCGCCTTTGGCAGTGGTGGCTAATGCCCCGCAGACCTGCGCCAAAGCGAGTACGCTCTCAAGTTGCGAGCTTGATTGCGGGAATCCCCGCGTTGACAAACCGTAAAGTAGCCCCGCGACAAAGGCATCGCCAGCCCCAGTCGTATCGACGCTCACCACCGGTTTTGCTTCGTGATAGCTTAGGCTCCCTTGATAGAATGCAGTCACGCCTTCTTTACCACGCGTAATGACGAGAAGCTCAGGTTGATAAGCGTCCACAACCCGTGCAATACCTTGCTCAAGTTGATGGCTGCCACTGATAAACTGCAATTCATCTTCGGAAAGTTTAATCACATCGGCGAGGGTCAGCGCTTGCGCTAAGGTGTCGCGTAGTACTTGTTCGTTAGGCCAAAAATCTTCACGAATATTCGGGTCGAAACAGACTTTTCCACCGGCGCGGCGGATCCGCGCCATCGCTTCGAGGGTCGTGGCACGACTCGGCTCACGGCTCAGTGCGATTGAGCAACAATGTAACCACTCTTCTGCTTGAAAGCCTGGCAAATCTTGATTCACTAAAAACAGGTCAGCACTCGGTTTTACCATAAACGTGAAAGAACGCTCGCCGTCCTCGTCCAGCCCCACTACGACCGTCGACGTTCGTTGTTCCGTGTCAAAATGCATATAGTCAGTAGAGACTTGCTCTTTTTTTAGCGTATTTTGTAGAAATTTACCAAAGGGATCATCCCCTACTCGCCCGATAAAAGCACTGTTACCCCCTAAACGGGCGATACCCACCGCGACGTTGGCAGGCGCGCCACCGGGGCATTGCAATAGACGACCTTCACTTTCTGGTAGTAGATCGATTACCGCATCGCCTAGTACCCATACTTTCTTACTCATAGTGACTCCATCAATCGTTCTAACAGTAATCAAATTAATGTGATAGATTAGCGGCCTTTTTCAATTTAACCAGGATAATCAATTCATCGATGGCAAGATTTTGGTCAAAAGAAGCTACTCTATGGGGTTTTGCCCTTTACGGTACAGCGGTAGGCGCAGGAACATTGTTTCTCCCTATCCAACTCGGTTCCGCTGGGACGCTGGTCCTCTTCCTCACTGCCCTTGTTGCGTGGCCACTGACCTATTGGCCGCATAAAGCCTTAAGTCAGTTTATCCTCGCGGCTCCTGCGCGTGAACCCGGAGATGGTATCACTAATGCGGTAAAATATTACTATGGAAAGCGTGTGGGGAATGTCATTACCTTCCTCTACTTTATCGCTTTCTTTGTAATTATCTTAATTTACGCCGTCGCAATCACGAATTCTCTTATAGAGCAAATCTCTACCCATTATCCCCTGTCACATCTTGCTAGAATAGGCTTGAGTTTCTTGGTGGTCGTGCTATTGAATTTGATCTTCTTGATGGGACGCCAAGCAACGATTCGCGTGATGGGCTTTTTGGTCTTTCCAATACTGGCTTACTTCTTCTTTTTGTCATGCTATATGGTTAAAGATTGGCATCCAGAGTTACTGTCACTTAATGGCGAATTCTCGACGGCCAGCCTGCACCAAATATGGTTGTCACTGCCGGTAATGGTCTTCGCGTTCAGCCATACGCCGATTATCTCAACCTTTTCGGTGGCACAACGTGAAGCCCACGGCGACCAGGCCATCTCTAGTTGTGAACGCATTATGCGTTGGGCATATTTGGTCATCAGCCTGAGCGTATTATTTTCGTTTTCAGTTGTTATCTATCTATCCCTAACGCGTATATTCACGAGGCGAAGGATAAAGGATTAACGATTTTATCAGCACTGTCGATGAAGCCGGACTCACCTGCTTGGTTAGCGTTATCTGGGATTGTCGTTGCCATTGTCGCGATGTCGAAATCGTTCCTGGGGACTTACTTCGGGGTGATTGAAGGGGCAACAGAACTGACACGTACTACCCTCAAACAAATGGGTGTTACCCGTAGTCATCGATTTAATCGCGCGCTTTCGGTCTGTATTGTGTCACTGATTACGTTTGGGGTGTGCAGTATCAATCCTAATGCACTATCGATGATTTATGCGATCAGTGGTCCATTGATTGCAATGATTCTGTTCATCATGCCTACTCTTTCAACTTGGTTAATAAAAGAATTAAAACCCTATCGCAGCGTAGGCAATTTTATTACGCTAATTGTGGGGATCCTTTGTGTATCGGTGATGTTCGTTCATTAATCGATCAGGGCGGCCACTGGCCGCCCTACTTATCTAAAACAGCCCCAAAGGCTTCACGCCATAACTCACGAGTAGATTTTTTGTCTGATTAGATGCAAATAAATACGAAGTAAAAACCCCGTTAAGCCCACGACTTAGCCAGCCTACTCTAAATCGCCTTTACAGATTTTTGCATTTTTGTGCCGATTTGTGTCTCTCGTTTGACACAAAATTGACACACCTAAAATCTAAGCGAAGGATGCTACCACAAGTAGAAACATTTCCCTATCCGTCAAGATGGTAATCCTCTCCCTCTCCTCTCGGTATCTCCTTCACCATAAAAGTCACCACTCCTAACACTCTGGCATCTTCTTGAGCGTAATCCTATCAGCTATAAATCCAACGAGACTTCTTGCTAACTTTATTGAAGGCTTTTCAATTAGAAAATTTAATAAATATGCCAGTAAAATACTAATGATTATGGATGTAATAAATAAAACAGAATGGGGTAGAGTATTAAACAAGAAACCATGTTTATCAGTAATAAACATCATAACTGGGAAGTGAACCAAATAGATTGAGTATGAAACATCACCTAGGAATGATAACGGCTTAAAGTTACAATATTCACTGAGATATTCAGAGATAACTAAAGAAGTAACAATCAACACCGCTAATGTCATCCCACCCTCAACACCGAAAACTTGAGGACCAACAACGAATGATGAAATTGAACTTATAGCAAAGATAAACAAGAAAACTCTAGACACCGGTAAGGATTTAAATGTGTGAATTTTTTTTAAAACCTCATGCAAAAGCATACCTATTATAAACTCAATAAATATAGTGTTGCTTAGAATTTTCAGAATGCCTCCCCACCAACTAAAACTGATGGTTCTGAGTGAAGCCTGCGAAGACCATGCAAAACTTTCGTTGAAAAACATCTGTAGAGATGTCATCAGCGAGAGAATTATAAGAATGCAAATTGAAACTCTATGCCTATAGCTTATTATCATAGATAGCATAAATATGATGTAGAAAGTTATCTCATAAGTAAGTGTCCAGGGTGGACCCAATGGGCTATATCCAAAACTTGGCCCCGGTGAATTAAAGTTTTGGAGACAGAAATACAATGCACAAACAGTTTTATCCGCATTATCCCACTTATATACAATAAGCGTTGAAAGCAGCCATACAACAAATAGACATGGCCAAATTCTAAAGACTCTTTTTATTGCAAATGTTATAGGCGGTTCATAGTGCTGGCTTGTTATGAAAGCTATTATGAATCCGCTGATGATAAAAAAAATATCAACACCTAGTGCTCCTGGGATGATTTTTGAAATCGAGCCCCCTAACAAAAATGAGTTGTGAGCGATGAGAATCAGTATCGCCGCCATCCCCCTTAGATACTGTATTGAATAGAGCTTCAATCTACCCCCTTTTTTTGTTCACCAAGTAAGAATTTATACACTGTAAAGTATTAATAATGTTTTTTCCAACATTTGGACCACTAGCTACTGCTCATTATCGTCAGGAAGTAGACTCCTACTGACACCATCGTTTACTGATCTACTTTGATTAATTGCAAAAGAGAGTCCCTATGATTGATTCGTGCTTCAACGTAATTTATTGCGGGGGATGGGAATGCCACGGCTACCTCTTACTGTTCAGCGTATTCACTTTCATCTGGAATAAGTGTAGCAAATTCTTTAAGCGCTGACTGCTTATCTGCTTCTGACAGTAACGAGTCGGCTAAAGTAAGTAGTGCTTTGCGCTGAATGAATCAGAACGATTGTTCTGGAAAAACTCTAAAGCCGTGGCCAATTTTTGTTGACCACTACACACGGACTTCACCAAGCTATCTAGACCTAAAATGAAATTTGTAAACTAATGAATTAAAAGGATATTAATTCATTAAAATAGGCCTAATGGTTCGATACCATAACTCACGAGTAGATTTTTTGTCTGTTGGTAATGGTCCAGCATCATCTTATGGGTCTCACGCCCTATCCCTGACTGCTTATAGCCGCCAAACGCCGCGTGTGCTGGATAGAAGTGGTAGCAGTTGGTCCAGACCCTACCTGCTTGTACCGCGCGTCCTACTCGGTAGGCACGGTGAGTATCTCGCGTCCATACCCCTGCCCCTAAGCCATAAATCGTATCGTTGGCGATGGCAATGGCTTCTGCTTCATCTTTGAAGGTGGTAATACCAATAACGGGTCCGAAGATCTCCTCTTGGAACACCTGCATACTATTGTCGCCTTTCAGCAGAGTCGGTTGAATATAGAAGCCGGATCCTAACTCTCCTGATAAGGTTTCAGCGTGTCCACCGGCAAGTACTTCAGCTCCTTCTTGCTTTGCAATATTCAACCAAGAGAGAATTTTTTCGAATTGTTGTTGTGATGCTTGCGCGCCGACCATCGTCTCCGTATCCAGCGGGTGACCTCGTTTAATGGTCTGCATGCGTGTCATCACCACCGCCATGAAACGGTCGAAGATTGAGGCTTGTACTAACGCGCGCGATGGACAGGTACAAATTTCGCCTTGATTTAAAAAGCCCAGCACTAAGCCTTCTGCGGCTTTTTCGATAAAACTTTCTTCAGCATCCATGATATCCTCAAAGAAGATATTCGGTGATTTACCGCCAAGCTCGACAGTAGAAGGGATAATATTTTTGGCCGCAAGCTCCAATATATGGCGACCGGTGGCAGTCGAGCCAGTGAAGGCGATTTTCGCGATTTGTTTATGACCGGCTAATGCCTCACCGGCTTCCCGGCCGAAGCCATGGACGATATTCAATACCCCTTTAGGCAGTAGATCATCCACTAACTCCGCAAACAGCGTAATCGATAAGGGTGTTTGCTCTGCGGGTTTCAGTACCACGCAGTTTCCCGCCGCAAGAGCTGGAGCTAATTTCCATGCCGCCATGAGCAGCGGGAAGTTCCACGGGATAATTTGTCCCACCACCCCTAGGGGCTCATGAAAATGGTAACTTACCGTGGTTTCATCAATTTCCGCACAACTGCCCTCTTGGGCTCTCAGGCACCCAGCAAAATAACGGAAGTGATCGACCGCGAGTGGGACATCAGCCGCTAAGGTTTCACGCACTGGTTTACCATTATCCCACGTCTCATTCACCGCGAAACGTTCGCTAGCCTGTTCCAGCCTGTCGGCGATTTTCAATAAAATCTCAGAACGCTGCTGAACAGAGACTTTACTCCATCCCGTAAACGCTTTAGAGGCTGCTTCTACCGCTAAATCGATATCTTCAGCCTGTGAACGAGGAAACTCACCAATGACTGATCCATCTATTGGAGAGGTATTCGTAAAGTAGTCGCCCGATTTAGGGGGGATGAATTGACCATCGATATAATTAGCGTAACGGTCTTTTAATTCAATTAATGATGCCTGCTCTTTCGGTGTCGCGTAGCGCATAAAACCCCCATACACATGTTGAATAAGTGTTAAATTATCCTGGGTAATGCGTTTTGTCACAAACTAAAGGTTTTTTTGTGAGTTAGTTAAGAATTTTTTGACGAATTTGCTTACAGACTAATCTTATAAAGCATAAAAAAAGAGTTCTATTCTGGCACTTTCACTCTACACTGAAGACTAAGTAGTTCATTGAGTACTAACAGGAGGTTGATATGCTGGCTTCAGCAATAAATATGTTCCGTTCAAAAGCTGGATTCGTGCAACAATTCATCAGAAATCCTCGCGCAATTGGCAGCATAACCCCCTCATCTCTCATACTTTGCGAAACGATGGCGCAGTGCGCCGATTGGCCAAAAGTCACACGTGCAGCAGAATTAGGCGCAGGTGACGGCGTGTTAACGCGCGTGTTGCTGCAACATCTGGCCACGAATGCTTCACTGGATGTCTTTGAAATTAGCCCACCCTTAGTTAAAAAATTGCGTCAAATTCAAGATGACCGCATGTCAATCCATTCGCACTCTGCAGAACACCTGACTGGACATTATGATGTGATCTTTTCCGGGCTACCACTGTTATCCTTACCGGCGAAAATTCGCCACGCTATCCTAGGAAAAGTGCATGAGACTCTGGCGCCGGGCGGTGTATTCATACAGTTTCAATACACCTCCCTAACGCAACCCGAGCTATCTCGCTATTTTATTTGGGAAAGACAACGCGTGTTAAAGAATGTCCCACCTGCCTGGGTGTACCGGTGCCAACGTAACTGGTCCGATAAAACCCTAGGCTAATTCCATCAATATTTAGCGACGATATCCTGCACGCGCATACGCAATAGTGAGCCACCAATCGATACCTTGACCAATGACTCCATCATCAAAATCGTACTCAGGATGGTGGCACATTGGTTTATCACCTAGTCCGAGGAAGCCGTAGACCCCTGGTGCGTAGTCGAGGTAGAAGGCGAAGTCCTCAGAAGGTCCAACCGGGCTATTCGCTAAATAGCAGGACTCACTGCCTCGCCATGACTGCAGCGCTATCACTAATTCCCCTGCTAACTGCGCATCATTGATTACCGCGGGACAGCCTGCAAGATAAGTGATTTCCCCCCTTCCACCAAAACCTTGAGTTATGCTATCGAGTAACTGCTGCATACGCTGCTTCACTTCAACTCGGACTTGCGGATCATAAGTTCGTACCGTTCCCGTCAGGGTCACCTGATCAGGAATGATATTGTGAGAACTCCCGCCCTGAATGGAACCAAAGCTAATGGTCGCCGTCTGTAAGGGGCTAATAGACCGGCTGACGATCGTTTGATAATCCGCGATTAAGCGCGCAGCCATAACAATAGGGTCGATACAGCGCTCAGGGACTGCACCGTGCCCGCCTTTACCCAGTAACGTTAAGCTGAAAATATCACTGGCGGTCAGGGTTGCCGCTTGGTTAACTTCTATGATTCCGCGTGGACGACCCGGCATGTTATGCAGGCCATAAATTTCTTCGAACGGAAAGCGCTGATGAAGTCCATCATTTAGCATTGCCGGGGCGCCAAGTAAATTCTCCTCCGCACACTGGAAAATAAAGACTAGCGTTCCGGCAAAATCACGGTGTTGGCCCAATATCTTCGCAGCCCCCAGCAACATAACGGTATGACCATCATGGCCACAGCCGTGAAATCTCCCCGCAACGGTTGAACAGTATGCAACCTGAGACGCATCGTGCCCCTCTTGCATCGGTAACGCATCCATGTCCGCGCGCAGCGCGATCATTTTACCGGGCCGATTACCTTTGATAAGCGCGACAATACCCGTTTTACCGATACCTGTATGGATTTCGTCCATATTGCACTGTGTTAAGTAGGCTTCTACGGCAGCAGCAGTGGCCACTTCTTCGAAAGCAGCCTCAGGATGCTGGTGCAAGGTATGACGTAGTGCCACTAACTCATTGATAAATCCAGTTTCATATTGCATCTTACTGCTCCTCTTCGTCGTCGAACTCTTCAGTCTCGATTAGCTCCTCTGCCATAGCCTGCACAGCGCCACGGGTCGTCATGGCAAGGGCACGATAAAATCCGGTCTGCGCGTGTGCCTCTACTTTTCCTAAGAATGCGCCACACCAAGGTAGCAGTAACGTCTCAAATAAAATAATAATGGCTTGATTTTCATCGTCCGCAGCATGGTCTTCTAACCATGAGGCCGCAAGGAGGAGTAAACCAACATGGTCTGCAGGCGTATCAGAAAGAGGCATACCACGAGTGGTTAAGAAGTTTTTGACCTCGGCTTCAGCGGGACCTTGTGGCCATTGATGACCAAAGGGAGTCACTGCCGGTGATTCCCCCCTGAATAATGCGTCGTAATCGGCACATAAACTGTCACGCTCGTAGGGACGTTGTAGCTGCGCCAAGAGTTCATCCTGCTCGAGAGGCCAGTGTTGATTAAGTTTACCTTGTGCGAGAAGATCCCAGAGTGGCTCGACCACAGGATCGTTTGGGTGGCGATAGAAAAGCGTGCCTAAGATTCGACAAAGTAAAGAGAATTCATTCATGAGTTTGGCCTATGATTAGCAATTGCGTTGAGCAATTGTAACATGAAGGCAAACACCTGCAGTGATTCGTGATCACTAGACATAAAAAAAGGCCATCCTAAGATGACCTTTTTTATTCGTCAGAATTTAGCTTCTGATTTTGCGGTAGATCCACAGCACGACGATTGAGCCGATAACCGCGACCACAAAGCTTCCGAAGTTGAAGCCGTCAACGCGACCCTGCCCGAAGAACGTGCTGATCCAGCCACCAACGACCGCACCCACAATCCCAAGAATAACGGTGACGATAAAACCGCCGCCATCTTTACCTGGCATAATCCATTTCGCAAGGATCCCTGCGATCAGACCAAAGATAATCCACGAAAGAATACCCATTTACTGCTCCTTATCTGACAAACATCAATTTAGTTATTCACAAAGTGATTAATGAATATTTTTAAACACTGTCAAAATTATTATAGGCAACAATTTTAACAGTGGCGAATAAAAATTGATAAAAACTTTATTATTTATGATGTTAACTGTCTTGGTAAGCTTCAGTTACCTTCCGCAGATAGCGTGGCGCTTGGGCTGCAGGGTGTTCGCGCTGTACATAACTGATAAATTGCTCTGGCGTCATGTGGTTAATTTTGGCAATCGCCCGCTCACGACTTGATGAAAAAATACGCATCAACGCCCCCGCACCATTCGCATAAGACACAATGGTGGCGTAGCGAAGCGTCACCGGATTTTTAATTCCCGATAACTCATTTTCTTGTAGCAACTTCAAATAAGCTGTACCAATTTGTATATTCTTTGCCGGATCTTTAAGTTCATGTCCACTCGGTTGCCCACGACGGCCAGTCGCTTGATAGACAGCACGCCCCGCGGTCGAGGCTTTTATCTGCATCAAACCGATAGCGTTGGAGTGACTGACCACTTTCGGGTTTCCACCGGATTCGACACTAATAATGGCGCTGACGAGCTTCGGGTCAACGCCATAATGACTGGCGGCATCTTGGGTATAACGGGACCAATGATCGTTGGTGATCACTTTCCCCGGTTTGGCGATCGATTGAGGATCAAGTAGAAATTTAGAGCTTTGGACAGAAGATGTTTCAGTGGTCTGTGTCGGATGCTGTGAACAGGCTGACAGCGTGAGGACCGTCAACAGCAAAAGTTTGCTTTTCACGTCATGGAGTTCCTAGATAATGAATTGCGAGCTATGTTACTCAGCAGCAAAAATTTAAAAATGGCAGTTTGTCTTAAAAAAACGACATCCATTGCCTCATTAATCAGAATTTTTTCATGATTTTAAGGGTTTTTAGCATAAAAAGCAGAAAGATCCTAATTTTGATTCCCCATCATCAAATTTTTTAGAGAGTTCTTGCCTTCAATGGATGACTCACTCATCATAAATTTTTACCCAAAATTGAGTACACGTATGTCGACTTCTCGCACTATACGCCTGATAGCGCCCTCGGGTTATTGTCAACATCAATCGGCCGCCGAACGCGCCCTTGAACGGCTCAGCGGCGACCATCGGGTCGAGAACACTTCGGTAATCCAACGTCGGTCACAACGCTTTGCCGGCACCGATGCTGAACGACTTAAGGACATCAATGAATTGGTCACCCTGACTGAACTCCCAGATATTGTTCTTGCGGTACGAGGGGGATATGGAATGAGTCGACTGCTGCCGGATATCGATTATCCAGGGTTACACGCGCGGCTGAGTCAGCAACCTGCTTTACTCTGTGGTCATAGCGATTTTACCGCGTTACAGCTCGCTCTCTTAGCCAAAACAGGATTAGTGACATTTAGTGGTCCAATGTTAGCAGGTAATTTCGGCGCAGAAACGCTGTCAGCGTTTACCGATACACATTTTTGGTCGCTACTTTCCCAGCCTGAATACAGTCTTAACTGGGAAGATAATCACGATCTTTCTGGCCATTGGCAAGGGCAGCTGTGGGGGGGGAATTTGGCAATGATCTGCTCTCTCGTCGGAACGCCTTGGCTACCGAAAATTAGTCAAGGGATCCTCGTAATAGAAGATATTAACGAAAGCCCCTTCCGTGTCGAGCGGATGTTACTACAACTGCACCACGCCGGAATTTTGGCTCAACAAAAGGCGATTATCACCGGTAGCTTTACTCATGGGGAGCCCACCGCCTACGATGATGGCTATCAACTGGATACAGTGTGGGAATATCTGCAGCAAAAAACCGGTGTTCCTTTTATCAATAATCTGGATTTTGGACATAATGCCGATACTGTCACCTTGCCAATCGGTGCGCAAGCCACCTTAATTGCGCAACAAAAGCAACGACAATTACAACTGACCGACTATCCTTATTTGCAACCCTGATTGACTGATACCGCTGCGACGCTACAAAGGGAGTTTTGATGCGAGGAATGATTTATGTAGTTCCCATGATGGTTTTACTGTCTGCCTGTAGCCATAAACCCTATGGTCGACTCTGTCCCGGCGAGGTATCCACCCTAAGTGGACAAGTGACTGGACAGTCTCAAGCCTGGGTATTCGACGAAATTCAACGTTTCACGGTAACCGATCATGGGACGACTATGCAGAGTGGCTATCTGCATAGTGCGAATCGTTCTCTTTACATCCCCAGTGCGACAACCTCTGAGGGTTTCCTGGCTCAGCGGCTTTCGACAGACCGCTTTAGAATTATCGATCCGGGACACGATGCAATGGTTACCTGGACTTGCCCGGTTTCCGCTACGGCGCCTTAAAATGCTATTTACTTAGGAAAAGTCCGTAAGCGCACCATAATTTTTTTTCTTTGCTATAGTTTAATCATTAACATTACATCAGCCTACCAAGGAGCATTTCAATGGTTAGTAAAATCCAAGATAAAGTTGAAGAATATGCAGGTGCAGCGCAAGAAGCCTACGGTGATGTCACTGATCAAGGTGACCACTATGCACGCGGCGCAGCGCGTAAATATGCTTCGCAAGCAAGCTATGCTGTTAAAGACGCGGCTGACACTATCAAGCAACAAGTTTCAGACAAGCCTTATGCAGGCCTAGCGGTTGCTGCAGCGGTTGGCGTTGCATTTGGTTACCTGTTAGGCAGAAAATAATTCTATCTAGCGGTAAAAAAAGCACCTTAGGGTGCTTTTTTTATGTCTAGGGTCCCTAATAACGTTGCAAAACGTGCGTTGTGGCACTATTTTGAGGGGACGGAATACTTTAGTAATTTAATCAAGTATTCCCCTAACTTACTCACATTGCTCTAGTTATCTTGCCCGCGTTTTGCGGGCTTTTTTTTATCAATGGATTATCCTTCCTAGCATGCGAACCATTGATAATTTGTATGATATAGTCCGCGCCCACTTATTATTTCGACACTAAACAGGAGCATTATGGACGTTAGAAAACAACTTGATGGGACTGCGGTTATCGCAATGCTATTGATTTGTCTTGTTTGGAGTTCACAACAAGTCATTTTGAAAGAAATAGCCGGTAATTTCTCCCCGCTACTTTTATTGGCCTTTCGTTCAGGTATCGCCGCATTAATGCTAGGAGTACTAATGACGATACAACGCCAACGCTTCCCTATGGCCAACGGCATGTGGCTAATGGGCGGTTTGGTTGGGCTACTGTTCTCGCTAGAGTATTTCTTCGTTTCGGAAGCCGTCAAATATACCACAGCGGGTCACGTCGTTGTTTTTCTCTACACGTCGCCAATATTTGCTGCGGTGGGCTTAAACTTTGCCATCAAAGATGAGCGTTTATCCGGATTACAATGGGTCGGTATTGTCTTCTCCTTTATTGGTATCTGCGTCTCCTTCTCCGGTGGATTTGGTGATAGCACTATGCTTAAGGGTGACTTTTTTGCATTACTTTCTGGCTTAATGTGGGGCGCGACCACGGTGGTTGTTCGCAGTTCTCGTGTTAATCAGATGGGATCGCGTCCTATCCTGCTTTACCAATTAATTGTCTCATTCATTATTTTATTATTGGCAAGCTGGTTAAGTGGTAATACGCTCTTTGAACCGACGCTAAAGAATATCACCGCATTAACCTTTCAGTCTGTGGTCATCTGTTTTATCAGCTTTCTGGCTTGGTTTGCGCTACTTAAAAAATATGTAGCCTCACAATTAGGCGTGCTCACTTTTATGACGCCCCTGTTTGGCGTGATTCTAGGCGCATTGTTATTGCACGAAACCATTCAAAATAGTTTTGTTTGGGGAGCGAACTTAGTCGTGATTGGCATTATTTTAGTGACGGTAAAAAGTGGCGGTATCCGAATTTTTAGACGTCGTCGTCCGCTTTAACGGCTAATCAACGTTAAGCCCCGCGAGTAGGCCTTACAGGTCTACTCGATTCCCCTCCTTTCCCCCTCCGCACTTTCAGTTAAGAAAAAGAAATTTCAATTTTTGTAAAAAACACAGCCGTCATCTGATTGTCACACTATAGTTGTTATATGGAGTAAGGAACTATCAATTATGAAGACAAAATTCCTAATTCCTATTCCCTAACGGGATCGTAAAGTCAGTCTGGTATTGAACAATCCGAGGAGAAGACGAATGTTTACCTTAACACGAAACGAATTTGAATCGATTAATCCCGACTACCGTGGTGTATGGCAAAAAGAGTGTACTGAGCTTCCCAAATGGCCACAGATTCGTGAGCAATATGTAGGAAAGCGCACTATCTTGCGTCAAGGCGCATTACTGATTGAAGATATGCACTTCTCTATCATGACTTGACCGCTCCACCCCCACGAGAAAAGGTAAAGCGTACTCAACCTTTACCTTTTTTATTCGTCTAAAGGAATGACCTCAACCCCACTAAACAGTGCACGGCAAAGAATACGATAACTGTCGCCGTCGAAGCTATTTTCATGTTGCGTCTGCGGTACGACCGTTAAGGTATCAACCGTATTGATATAGCGCCAGTGATCGATAATGTGGTAGTCATTAAATCCTTCACGCTGCTCGTGAATCGCCACTCTTCCTTTGTAAGGCCACATTTTTATCTGCCAAGCAGACAAGGCTTGAATGACTCGGCGACTATGCTGTTCAAGGGTTTCTTTACCTTGGCACACCCCCCGGCATTTCCCTAACATTGACCGAAAGCATCCCCTACCCCGTTGAGCGGTCTCGACACCTAAGGTGGCTAAGCAGAGCTGATGCTCGTCGGCCAAGTTTTGGATGAACTCCATCGCCGAGCGTTTATTTCGAAACAAACCGTATAGGTTAGGCGTGCGAGCAAAGTTGTGTTCGGTAGAGCTGACGAAAGCGATACGAGGCTCATTCCATTGCAAGGTGAAGAGCGACCGTTGTTTTCGTAGCTGTTTATTGTGTAAGGGGATGAGCTGCTTGATAAGTGTTGCTTCAAGCAGCTGCGCGCCGATATCCCCTGCCGTCTCGGTATAAGTGATCCTATCCGTCTGCCGCAGAAGCTTTGCCTCTCGCACGGTACGCAGATGCGAAAGTACACGAGAACGAATATTGACACTTTTACCAATATACAAGGGCACATGGCTGTTCGATGCCCAAAAGAAATAGACGCCCGGCGTCGAGGGAAGGTGCGCTAACGTATCGCGAAGTTGTTGCGGGTAACGGTAAAGTTCAGTGTCATGTTCACGGGCCATAGAGCGTCTCATCATTATGCTAGGGAATAAGTGTAGCAAATTGACAACACTTGATGATCGGCATATTCGAAACCATTATTTGAGAGCATCTGTATGATGTATAGGGATTTTACAAAGCTAAGCCAGCATTTTGACTTCGGTTACGGTATAATGCCCGCCATATTGTTAAAATTTATTTAGATGATCAGGGTTTATAATGACCATTTTGCCTAAGTTTACTCGCCAATTACTGCATCCACGCTATTTTCTCTTATGGTGTGGTATTGGCGCGCTTTATTTAGTCGTACAGTTACCCTATAAATTCTTGAACACGCTCGGTCCGTTAGTTGGACGCTTAGCGATGAAAGTCATGACCGACCGCGTGTATGTCGCTGCGCGCAACTTACACCTCTGTTTTCCCGAGAAGTCAGAGCAAGAAAGAGAGAAGCTGCTCAAAGAGAACTTTGAATCGGTGGGGATGGCGCTATTTGAAACCGGCATGGCGTGGTTTTGGTCAGATGCGCGAGTGAAAAAGCACTTCGCGGTGACAGGCCTCGAGCATATATCGAAAGCCCAACAAGAGGGTAAAGGCGTATTATTATTGGGCGTCCACTTCCTGACGTTGGAGCTTGGTGCCCGCATTTTCGGAATCTACAACCCAGGGATTGGTGTCTATCGCCCCAATAATAATCCCGTTATAGATTGGCTGCAGACCTACGGTCGTATGCGTTCCAATAAAGATATGATTAACCGTCGCGATGTAAAGGGCATGCTACGTGCCCTCAAGCAAGGTGATATTCTATGGTATGCCCCTGACCATGATTACGGCCCGAAAAGCAGTGTGTTTGCGCCCTTTTTTGCTGTCGATAAGGCAGCCTCAACCAAAGGCAGCTATATGCTAATCCGAATGAGTAACCCTGCAATTATTCCTTTCTTAGCTCGGCGTTTGCCGGGTAATAAGGGTTACGAAATGGTGATCCTACCTGCTGCGGAAGATATTCCCGTGGATTCTGATATGAATACCGCCATCGCACTGAATAAATTAGTCGAGCGGTGTGTCATGATGGCCCCAGAGCAGTACATGTGGCTGCATCGCCGCTTTAAAACGCGTCCCCCCGGCGCGCCTTCTTTGTATTAACGCTTCGGGCCCGCCTTCTCTCGGCGGGTTAGCCTTATGGCTTACGTGAACGATAAAAACACCATAATGGCAACGGTAGACTGGTTAATAGTAGGATCCACAATAGGGTATAAACAGCCTCCACTCCCCCATTTTGCAAATTAACATAAAGTTTGACTGGGATACCCTGCGGGAAATAACAGAAGATCATCACAATCCCAAATTCCCCTAATGCCCTCGCCCACGCTAAAGAGAGACTATTGAGTAAGCCGCGCCTAGCGAGCGGTAGCGACAAGCGCCAGAAAAGCTGCCAACGGTTTGCCCCCAGCGTCTCTGCCACTTCGGTAACGGCCGTCGGTACCGCCTCGAACGCATTGCGAGCCATTAATACGTAAAAAGGTAACGCTGCGTAGAGTTGAGCGAGGATAAAAGCCGCAGGCGTGTTGGTGAGATTGACACCCAGTCGGGCAATTATTTCGCCTAACGTGCCATAAGGCCCATATGCCGCCACCAGCAAAATTCCCATCGCTAAGGGCGGGGTCAATAAGGGAATGAGTAGCCCTATTTCGATCCCAAATCGCCATGAAGATCGCGTATTCGCTAACCACAACGAGACAGGTGTGCCGAGTATCACGATTAGGGGTAAGCTGAGTAGACTTAAACTTAATGATGTCCAGACGGCGCGCGCATCGCCATAAGCTAAGGCAAAATGATGCCAGGGAGTGACCAGTAATAGGGTGATAAACGGCACGGCAAGCAAGCACAGTGCCGGAAACATCAAACTGCGTAACAACATTAGCGACAACGCAGAGGGTTATTGCGCGTAAAGGGCTTTTCCTTTCGGCTGATCATAGCCATTATCCTTAAAAATCTGCTGAGCCGGTGCACTGGTTAAGTAATGGATAAACTGCTGCGCCAATTGAGGATGTGGCGCATTTTTTAGGACCGCGGCATAAAATACGAGAGGCTGAGGATGATAGGTTTTCAGCTGCCCAGTGTGATCGGCCAAGGTGAAGTTCACCTTGTCATACCATTGCTTGCTGTAATCAGGATTGCTTAAGTTGATGTGATCGGGCAGTACCACATAGGGCAGTTTCGCAGAACGGGTAGCGCTTTCGTAGCCAGAGGCGGCGTCGACTTGTCCCGCTTCTAAACGCGCTAATAATCCCCCTTCTGCCGCAATCTGCTGCGGGTTAATCAATTCACCCATAATGGTTTTCGCCAGGCCCGGTTGCTGATAATAGCGTTCCGCCAGTTTTAGCGTGAAAATGATATTTTGGCCTTGCGGATCGCTGGTTGGATCGGTACGACCAAAGCGTAGATCGGTTTCAGACAAAATTTTCCACCACGGCGTCTGTCCGTCATCACCCGATCGGGCAAACTGCTGTGCAAAACGACTATGGGGATTATAAGCGATAACCATGCGTGTACTGGCCACGGGTTGGGCATGATCGACAAGCCCTGCTTGCTTCAAAACATCGATAGGTCCGGGCGTTATCGAAACGAAGACATCGGCAACGACTTTTTTAGCAGCCAACAAGCGCGCCATACCGTACGCCCCCTGCCCTTGACCTTGGTAATCAATATGATTTTTTTTGGCGAAGTCCGGCCCTAATCCGTTATCCATGACCACACCCATCGACCCGGCATAGGTGACCGTTAGCGTGTCGGCAATCGCCGATTGGCCTGAACAGCCGACGCTGAAAAGAAACAGCAAAGACGCTAAGTGACTCTTTTTTGCAGTAAAACGTGATGGGGTCTGCACGGAGGGAATACTCGCTCAGAAATAAGATCTTTACACCATAATCGGCTTAAAAAACTAAATCAAGTTGCTTGTCGAGGTTCTTTTTGGCGAAGATCCCTGCTAACGTATTATATTAGTTAAAATATTTTAACATTTACCTTACATAAAGGACGCAAAATGACTCAGGTTCTTCAACAAACCGTTCCCCGCATCAAGGTTGCGTTAATCGGTTATGGCTTTGTCGGTAAAACCTTCCATGCCCCATTAATCAGCGCAATTGAAGGGTTAGAGTTATTTATTATCGCCTCGAGCGACAGTGAAAAAGTACACCACGACTATCCAGCTGTCGAGGTGATTGCCAATGCTGAAGCCGCTATCACGCATCCAGAGGTAGATTTAGTGGTGATCGCAAGCCCGAACGCCACCCATGCTCCCCTCGCCAAACTCGCCCTAGAGACTAATAAGCATGTAGTGGTCGATAAGCCTTTCACCCTTGATTTGGCGGAAGCACGTGAACTCATCGAGGTCGCCAACCGGCAACAGCGTCTACTATCCGTCTTTCATAATCGCCGTTGGGACAGTGACTTTCTGGCGATAAAAACGTATTTACTAGCAGGTAAAATCGGCTCCATCGCCCATTTTGAGTCTCATATGGACCGTTTTCGCCCACAGGTTCGCGATCGCTGGCGCGAGAAAGCACAACCGGGAAGCGGCTTATGGTTCGACATCGGTCCACATCTGGTCGACCAGGCGCTACAGCTATTCGGATTACCACAATCCGTAGAAGGTAATATCTGTTTATTACGCGAAGGGGCGCAAATTGATGACTGGGCACACGTGGTATTGAACTATACTCAGCATCGGGTGATCCTTCACTGTTCAATGCTTGCCGCAGGAGGCAGTTTACGCTTTGTCGCGCATGGAACCGAAGGCAGTTTAGTCAAAGCGGGCATCGATCAGCAAGAAGCCCAGCTTGCTGCAGGCGTCCTACCGACAAGCGACACTTGGGGTCAGGATGATGATCAGGTGATCTATTATTGCTCAGAAGGCAAGGCACACTCGCTCGCGACGCCAGCCGGCGATCAAAGTCGCTACTATCAAGGTATTGCTGACGCGTTACGCCAAGGGGCCCCTAATCCGGTTTCTGGTGTAGAAGCCCTAGCGGTAATGGCCGTGATTGAAGCAGCCGTCGCGGCTTCGCAAAGTGGTCAGCGCCAGGTGTTAGCGCTAACCGAACACGAGATCGCTCAACTTCGCTAAATCTCACTGTCGAGCGAAGGGTGCGTTCTGCCCCTTCGCGTCGACGCAGTTTAAAAACCCTCTAAGACAATTTTACCCTTCGCCTTGTGGCTTTCTAGCATCGCATGCGCCTTACGTAAATTTTCCGCATTAATGACACCATAGTGTTCTGCCAACGTTGTTGTTAATACCCCCTGGTCGATCAGGCTAGCTACACGAGTCAGGATCTCATGTTGGCGGATCATATCGACGGTTTCGAAAAGCGAGCGGGTAAACATCAGTTCCCAGTGTAGAGAGATGGCTTTGCGTTTCAGCGGCAGTGCGTCCAGGGTTTGCGGATCATCAATTAAGCCCAATTTCCCCTGTGGGGCCAGTAATTCAATAATCTCGTTATAGTGACTATCGGTATGCGTTAGGCTAGCCACATAATCGACTTGCTCAATGCCCAGCTTGCCACAGCCTTCGACGAGGGAGTGCGAGTGATCAATCACCTCATCCGCGCCCAGTGCTTTGACCCACTGCGCCGTTTCGGGTCGTGAGGCGGTAGCAATTACGCGTAGCTGAGTCAGTTTACTGGCCAGTTGTGTTAAGAGAGAGCCCACCCCGCCTGCTGCGCCAATGATGAGCAAGGTTTTAGGCTTATCAGTCTCGACGGCTAAACGGTCAAATAACAGTTCCCACGCGGTCAAGGCGGTCAGAGGCAACGCTGCGGCTTCCGCATCTCCACACTGGGTGGGTTTTTTGGCGACAATACGTTCATCCACCAGGTGGTATTCAGCATTGGTTCCTGGACGGATCAACGAACCGGCATAGTAAACTTTATCACCGGGAGCGAATAAGCTGACTTCATCGCCAACCGCCACCACTTCCCCCACCGCGTCCCAACCGAGGATACGAGGTTCTGCCGTATTGGCCGTCCGCCGTATTTTCGTATCGATTGGATTAACAGAGATAGCCGCGATCTTAACTAATATATCGCGCGCCCTAGGAGTGGGTTTTTCTGTCTCAATTTCATACAGCGCTTGAGGGTCGGTAATAGGTAATTGATGGTCACGATAAACGATGGCTTTCATAAGGTTCTCCACTGGATAGTAAAATTGATTTTTTCATTATTTAAGGATAGTGGATTATCCTGACACAGACTGCTGATGATTTCGAGAAATGCCGCCCACTGAAGTTAAAAGCCCTACTTGACAACGACTTAACGCCTAGGCACTATACTGTTTATCTATACAGTTATTGGGTGGGTTATGTACGTAGAATTGGTGTATGATAAAAGAAATGTTGCCGGGCTCGATAACGCTGCAGAGATTATTCTGCAAGAATTAACCCTACGAGTAAGACGACTGTTTCCTGATGCCGAAGTACGGGTTAAACCGATGCAAATGAATAGCTTAAACAGTGATGCCAGTAAGAGCGATCGTGAGAAGCTTAACCGACTGCTAGAAGAGATGTTTGAAGAAGCCGATATGTGGCTGGTCGCAGACTAAATTTTATGGCGAAGGTGACCTCAATCACCCTCGCCGTTTCGTTATTTACCGATATCGCGTAAGGCCTTACCCTGCATCAAGTTACGTTCAATATGCTCTAACGAGACATTTTTCGTTTCCGGAACCCACCATAATGTAATCACAATAAATAGCAGGTTTGATCGGGGTTTAGTGCTCAGTAGAGCGAAAGCTCACGCTAAGCGTCCTCTGCCGGGGCACGGCGCGACGGTGATATCCCGGCAGCTCGGCATTGCCCGCTCCACGCCTTAGAAAATCCTGAACGTAGCATAATGATCTGCCGCCTTCCCTGTCCCGACTCAACGTTTGTTTCTGGACAGAAGATTACGATCAGAAAAAAAGATCCCAAGAATATCCTTATTGTCAGCCTGAATAGTGAGATCAGAACGCATTATTCCTGAGACGGAAAGAGCCTGTGATACGGTCCCATATTTCCACCAGTTCGCTATCGCTGTAAGTTGGCGGTGGCAGCGTATGGTTGCTTAATGTTAGGTCAATAATCGGATGTCGAAAATCCACTATTTTTTCATTAGCGATGGCGTTGAAAAGTAGCTGTCCGGACGGATGACCGGGTGATTTTTCTGATGGGGCAACGTTCAGCCACTCATCGGCCTCAAATCCCGCTATTTGTGTTTTACTCTTCCGCAGCGTCTTTGCCTTAACTTCTGTCAGATAAGGCTGAATTTCATGGCTTCGCTCCAGCATGCTCTTCGGATCGCCAAGATAAGTGTTCGTGGAAACCGACAGGGAAAATACCGGGTTATGCGGATAGACAAAGGTAATATCCTCCTTTGGCTTCGCACTTCCATCACGGATAAACCCTTGCGAAATACAGGTTCCCGGTTGCGTCGGAATTTCATCATCTTTCCGTCCGCTCAGGCGTGACATTAAGTCCTGTAGCTCCGCCAGTTTCTGAGGCTTAGTGTTAAGTTTACTTTCAGCCATCCCTCCATTCAAATACTCGACGCGGTCCTGTTTATATTTAGGGTCTGATACATCTCTTATCTCTGAAGAAATTATAAATGCCACCCCGTCAACGTACAGGTGCCCTTCCAGAATGCGCCCAAATCCCGGCACGCTCTCATTTCTATTACGGTCAAAGATCACCGCATTCTCACTGACCCGGTACACCTGTTTGAGAAAAGGCTGATCTATCAGATCAACTGTATGGCTGTTTTTCAGCACCTCCTCCCGCAGCCGGATACGCTGCACAAACGCCGGGCGGTAGAGTCGCTTGCTGCTGATACTGACCTCATTAATCCGGGCGCGGTCCGTCAGGGTGTTTTCAAAAGAGGCCGGTACCTCAAAAACATAGCGCCCCACACACTGGGCTTTGGTGGTGGTAAACAGGGTATCGACCATATGTTTTTCCTTATCCGTTAACGCCGGTGGCGTATGCACAAACGTCACATAGTGGTGAATATATAATCCTGCCGCCAGCAGCAGCAACGCCAGCGGAATAAGTAGGTGAAACGGAAATTTTTTCATGGGGCCGGCACCTGCTGCACGATTTTCACTACCGAGCGGACCGTAAACATCAGCGCGTCGGACAGGTCGCTGTAAACCGAACGGGAGCGGTCCACCGGGTCCACAGCATAGGCACCCTCATGGTCAACATCAGTGGCCAGTATGCCGCGAATTCGCGGGAAGGTGGTCCGGATGGCCGTTACCGGCACCGTTTGCAGCTGCGCTTTCCTGAAGTAATTATCCATCAGGATATCGTCATCGCTGAGCAGGTACTGCAAGCGGTCAAGCGCCTCCCCGTAGCTCTTGTAAAACGCACTTCCCCATCCCCGCTTGCGTCGCGACGGAAATTTTTTCCCGTCAGCATCGTTGTTTAAAATCTTCCCGCTGTCGTCAACCATTGTGGTTACAGGATCCAGAAGCCCCTTTCTTTTTTTTGCGTTGGCCAATGGCCATTTTTTAAGCGACGAAAAGCTAAACTGCCAGACTTTACTCTTTCCGTTTTTCAGGTTTGACCCCATCACCCCCGGAATAAAAATCACCGGGATCACTTTGTCGTCCGGCTTGAGGCAAACCGCCACGTAATTTTTTGCTTTCGCCTGGGGAATGATTTCATAATAAAACCGCCCGTCGTCATTCCACACTGGCCGGTGATAAGCACTGTTTTCGTTGTCATCCATGAGCTAAATTCCTGTTATTGGTGGGGCTGATGCTCAGTGGAGCGAAAGCTCACATTAAGAAGCTTCATCTGCCGGGGCACGGCGCGACGGTGATATCCCGGCAGCTCGGCATTCCCCGCTCCACGCTCTAGAAAATCCTGAACGTAGCATAATGATCTGCCGCCTTCCCTGTCCCGACTCAACGTTTGTTCAAACAGGGGCAGGTATCCTGTCTTATCTCAAATATCAGAAAAAGCAGAGAGTTAGCATGATAATCAGCCCGCTGGGAGACTATCACCAACCGGGACGGATCCGGCAGTTGCGCGGATAGCGACCGTAAGCACTAATATTGCGGTTCAATCGAGGAGTTATCGTATTTGTACTGATAATAAATGGTTATACTGGGTATTTTATTGTCTGTCTTAAATGGCCGCAAAAATAAAAGGTATCTTCATCGTATTCACCCTTAAATCACAATGTATAGGCTTGGTCATAAATGCGAACCCACTGATTGGCGCGGCGCCCATTTTCTGAATATAGAGCACCTGTTATAGCCTGGGTATCATTTCTAGCATTACTATTTATATAGACAAATTTATCACCAATCCGTTTAAGAATCCCCGTGTAACTAAATATTCCAGTTCCTCTTGGTTAGTATACGTTTTCGTTCAATTGCCCCCTTAAATGTTTAATCTAGTTGAAAGGAAATATTGATCGTGCAATACCACTCTTGGCTTCTGATCAGTTTGCTCATAGTTGGCTGTTCAACTCCCCGAGTCAAACAACGTCGGTCAACTTCCGCTTGCCTCGCTTACCAACGGATGATGACCACCCCTTTGCCTCCCTATCAACACGAGCAGCTTCAAGAACAATGTGAACGTTCGCGAGCCGATACGAACGTTTCTTAGAGTGGCCGTGTTGGAAGTTGACTAATTTGTTTGAGTTTTTTTAACACCACAAAGGATTTGACGTGGCTAATGACTTCGCTGGCCAATAAGGTGTGAGAGATAAAATCAGCCAATTGCTCTAAATTGCTCGCGATAATCTTTAATAAATAGTCAGCTTCACCGCTAACCATATGAACTTCCTGAATCGCCGCTTCACCATCGATAATTTGTTGAAAACGCTGCATCGATTTAGGTTCGTGGCTGTGTAAATTGATGTGCACGTAGGCTAATACCTGTAAACCAATCGCTTGACCATTTACCCGCGCGGAGTAGCCCTGAATAATCCCTGCTTCTTCCAGCGCGGTTCAGCGGCGCGAACACTGCGAGGCGGATAAACCCACCTTTTCGCCTATTTCTTGGTTAGTGAGACGACCATCAAGCTGCAACGCCGAAATAATTTTCCAATCGAAGTTATCCATCCTTTCCCCGCACGATTTATGTAACTCAAGCCATTTCAATACAAAACACGCACACTTCTTGTGCCGTTTTCCCGTTAGACTGATTAGAAATATTTATTCTCTGCACAAATCATTCATCACTTTTAGCACGAGGTGACATCGATGCAAATGCCATTAGGACAATTTTTACTGCGGCGATTACATGAAGTCGGCATCAACCATCTCTTCGGTGTACCGGGCGATTTCAATCTCTCTTTCCTTGAACAAACCCTACAGCCTTCCCCAATAAGATTTATTAATAATTGTAATGAGTTGAATGCCGCTTATGCAGCGGATGGCTATGCCCGTAGCAATGGGCTAGGGGCTTTCGTTACCACATGGGGAGTGGGTGACCTGAGCGCACTGAATGGTTTAGCGGGTGCCTATGCTGAAAACATTCCTGTTGTGCATATCAGTGGCTTACCGCGGTTGCATGCCGTCAATGAACGCGCCTTACTTCATCACACATTAGTCGATGGCGATTACGATAACATCGGTCGCTGTGTCGCAGAGTTTACCGTGGCGCAAACACGTCTAACCCCCGCGAATGCGGTCATTGAGATCGACCGCCTGCTACAGTGCTGTTGGCTGGAGCGACGGCCCGTTCATCTACAACTACCGTCCGATATTACTCACCTGATGATTGAAGTGCCGACGCAGCCCCTGTGCTTAATGGAGCCAACGAGTGACCCACTGCAAGTCGAACGCGTTATTTCGCGCCTGCAAGCGCAATGGCGACCAGAAAATAGCCCGGTCTTCTTACTCGATAACGATGCGGTACGCTTTGGGGTCATCGATGTTATTCGCACGATCGCCGAAAAGATGGCAATCCCTTATGCGGTACTGCCTAGCGCCAAAGGGATTATGGATGAAGATTCTGCACTGTATCTTGGTGTTTACGCAGGTCAGGCAAGTTTACCTACCGTAAGTCATGCTATTCACCATTCAGATTGCGTGATAGGGGTCGGCCTACGCCTGACGGATTGTAATACCGGGCTATTTAGCCAGCTTATCGACAACTCGCGACTCATCTCGCTAAGACGCTTCGATGTGGCCATTAAAGGGGCACAATTTCCGGGAGTCATGCTCAAAGAGTTATTAACAAAATTAGCTGAACAGGTCACCGATCGCGAAGCTCGGCCTCTGCCCCCTCGACCTTCCTTACCGCTATCGACTGAGGCGCAGACGACATTTTCTCAGGCCTATTTCTGGCAAGCTATTCAAGCCTTCATTCAACCGGAAGTTATAATTTTTGGTGAAGCGGGCACCGCACACAGTGGTGCATCAAGCTTACGGCTACCGGCTGGCGCGCGCTATCATTCGCAAATTATTTGGGGATCCATAGGCTTTACGCTACCCGCTCTGCTGGGTTCGCAGATTGCGCAACCCGACCAACGGCATTTGCTCTTTATTGGCGATGGCTCGTTACAACTCACGGTTCAAGAACTTTCTACCCTGCTACAACAGCGCCTTACACCGATTATTTTTCTCATTAATAATCGAGGATACACCATAGAACGACTTATTCTCGGCGAATCCTCTGCGTATAACGATGTGAACGAATGGGACTATGCCAAGCTACCGAGCGTGCTCGATAAAGGTAATCATGCCTTATCCTTTATCGTGGACGATATCCCTTCACTGCATCAAGCGCTGCAGGCCGCAGAGAATCCAAACCGTGATAAAGCTATTTTTATCGAGATACGCTTTTCGCCCCTTGATGCCCCACCTCAGTTAAAGCAATTCGCTAAGCGCTTTGCCGACTATGACTACGGCAACTGTGGGCCACGTAACCTTAATCACTGACCTTTGACCGCATTGGCCAAGCAATAATAACCAAACTGGCAATGATTAACCCTATCCCAGCCCAACCCACTGGGGATAGGGTTTCATTGAGGATAAACACGGCGAGTAAAGCGGCCACCACGGGTTCAAGTAACGTAATTGCCGTGGCGACGCTGGCTTTGATCCGCGCCAAACCTGCCCCATAACATAGGTAGCCGATGCACATTGGAAAGACCGCCATATAACTTCCCACCGCCGCATTTCGCCATGATGCGAGCAGGGGCGCACCGGTCACGATTAACAACGGTAATAACAACAGACCGCCCAAGCCGAATGTCGACCCCATCGCCGCTCGACTTAATACTCCCTTCATCATCATCCTTCTTGCAGTCCACGAATATAACGCGTAGGTCAGCCCAGCCAACAAGCCTAAGGCGACGCCTAGGGGCAGGGCCAGTGAGGAGTGACTGCTAACCGCTGAAGGTGCTGCGTGCAATTGCGCGAGCAAGCAAATCCCAACAACGCCTACTAGCGCCCCACATAACCACTGCGTAGTTAAGGCGCTTTTTTCCAATCGATTCTCGATCAAGGCTGAAAATAAAGGCGCGGAGCCTATGGAGATGACTGTACCGACCGCCACCCCAGCAAAGTGCATTGAGCAGTAAAAGGCTAGCGGATAAATAGCGACCGCGCCGGCCCCGAATATTAATAAACTTCGTTGTTGCTTGAGTTGAGACACTGAGCTGAGAATAGCCGGTAGCGCCAAGAGGGCTTGTAGGATCCCGCCAATGCCCATGGCGACACAAGCGATAGCAATAGGGCTCAATTGCGGGGCTAAACGCGCGACTGTGCCCGTAGTGCCCCACAATAAGGCCGCGATAATGACACAACTATTTCCGAGTGACGTAGCGCTCATAGACACTCCAATCGTTGAGTAATAATCTGCTTTGCCCGTTGCAGTAATGCTGGATGGCCACTCAGTCCGGCGAGGCTGATACTGCCTTCCAATAAAAAAGCGAACTCTTGCGCCAATAATTCCGCACGCTCAGCGTTGACCGACGGGATTTCGCACAATGCGGTTTCAATAAATTGTTGAATTTGGGCTTTCTGTTCTGCGACACAACGTCGTTCCAATGAATCAACCGGAAATTCCGCGGCAGCATTGAGTAGACCACACCCCCGAAACCCATTCTTGTAAGGTTGCTCAGCATGGTCTTGGTAGGCATCGTAGATCGCCAAAATACGATCCTGCGGGGTGACTGTTAGTTGCAGTCGGGTCGCATAAAGGTCAAGCCACTGTTGATGGCGAAGCGCGAGGTAATCTAACACCAAGCACTGTTTCGAGACGAAGTGATTATAGAAACTTTGTTTAGCAACGCCTGCGAGCTTGATGATGCTATCGATGCCCGTTGCATGGATACCCTGATTGTAAAACAGCGTATGCGCCGCCTCGCGTATTTTCCCTTTAGTCGACATGATACCCCCTGATAAAATAGACAGACAAGTCTACCTACTTTATCAGAAACCTCAAGCCATTCACTATTTTCCCCCCGCGAGGTCGATAAAGCTACCTGTAACGTAAGAGGCTTCTTCGGAAAGCAACCAAGCGATGGCATACGCCACCTCGATCGGCTGCCCACCTCGGGCCATGGGTAATTGCGACTTAACCCGTTCAATGCGGTCGGCCTCGCCGCCCTCGGCATGCATATCGGTATAGATAAACCCTGGTCGGACCGCATTAACTCGAATTCCGACGGCAGCCACTTCTACACTTAAGCCACGCGTGAAAGTATCGATAGCGCCTTTGGAGGCCGCATAATCAGTATATTCAAAGGCTGAACCTAACCTTGCCGCAGCCGACGACACATTGACGATTGCCCCTCCTCGTCCTTGATGTTGAGTCGACATACGTTTGACCGCCTCGCGGGCGCAAAGTATCGATCCACTTATATTGGCGGCGAAGAGCTGCTCCAAGCGCGGGGCCGAAAGCTGTTCAATTCGCGATTGGATAAAAAGCCTCGCGGCGTTATTTACGAGTCCAGTGATCGGCCCCAGTCGTTGATCAATCTCAGAAAACATTTCAATAATCTGTTGCTCATCGCTGATATCCGCGGCAATCGCAAGGGCACAACCGCCCTGCCGGCGGATAGCCTCAACCACCGCAAGGGCCTCATCTTCACGCTGCCGATAATTGATACAGACCTTATGTCCTCGTTCTGCGAGCAAAAGCGCCGTGGCCTTGCCGATCCCCCGCGAACCGCCAGTAATTAGCGTAATATTTTGCTGTGCCACACTTAAGCTCCTTATTCACCGACAACGATTAATCCGTTCACCTTTAGTGGAGGGTACCCGCCTCAAGATTAGGCGGCTTCGGAGGCGATAATAAATTGAGGTTGGTAGGTCACTGGAAAATTAACTGAACGCGCAATAAAACAGACAGGATGCACGTCATCATGTAGTTTTCTTGCGAGATCAAGGTCCGTGTCGGGCAAGACGGTGATAACCGGATGCAAGGTCATGGAAAGAAAGCGTCCCGCGCCACTGGGTAAGACTTCGCCGACGGCTGTGGGGGTATCCTGATAACCGACAACAGTCACTCCGGCCGCTGAAGCGAGATGTAAATACCACAACATATGGCAGGCTGACAGTGATGACATCAATAAATCTTCAGGATTCATCTTGGTTGGATCGCCACCGAGTAGCGGATCATTTGAACAGGCGATAATGGGTTTACCGGGCAGCGCAATATCCCAAGTTCGCGCATAGCTACGATAATGTGCGGTACCCTGCCCCAAATTACCGGTCCAGGTGATTGATGTGTGGTAAGTATGTTCCATAACGCTAGCCTCAAGAAGGAGTAAGGCGTTACTGAAGCAAAGTTCTACACATTCGTAAAGGAGTTATTTATACGATGGGGTATTTGGGGTAAGAAGGTAAAACCAACGAGCTTCACATTCTTCCCCAACGTCTGGAATTAGTAAGGTTTTACAACCATCACGGTGATCAACAGCGCAGCCATAATAATACAAGGTACGATAATTACTGCGAGTAACGTGATCATCCAGAATTTACGCTTAGACTGAGACATTGGGCGCCCGTTTGGAGTCGAAAATGATGTGCTATAGAGTATCGTAGAACGGCTGTTCTATCCAGACGAGAGAAAGCGAAAATTCCTCTAGGCTTATGCTACATTCCATTCAGCGGGGGTAAAGGTGTAATCAGGAAAAAGAAAACCTTTCAATTACGATGCTCGTTAAGAAATTGGTGTTTAGTTCGTAGAGGCCATTGCATCGTTTAAAGAATAAACAACTATGGCATAGCGGCACTCATCCCTAAGTGATGGAAAATCCTAACTCTTCAACGCTATACTTTAAGCCTAGTCGACAAACAATAATGTGCAATATTTTTTTGTCTTTCGCTATCTTAGTACCCGTGTGGGAGATCACCCGACATAATGGCTCGATGCAGGTTTTTTGTACGCTCGGCTTAAGAACCGGGTAAAACACTCCTTTCTGGGAAAATATCCCCCGCTCCCCTCTTCGAATAAGAACAATCATTATTTAGTGTGCACCCACTTATTATAAGTCATCCAATTATCCAAAATTTATACATGACCTTGCATATCCTGTACTGGTAATTAAGCGAGAAAATAACCCTTTAACGATAATGTTGTTAAAGATATTAATGATTGGTCAGCCGTTATTCCTTGCTTGTAAGCTAAAGCTATTACCACTCACCCGCACAGTGAATTGTAAAAAAAATCCTAAATGTAACGTCCCACTCTTTATTTTTAACAAAATCGAAAAAGAAAATCTTCGCGTTAATTGAAAATAAGCATCGTCTGACCTAATAAAATACGGGGATCTACGTTACTAATCCCTATGCACCGGTGTTACCCTGTGACTAAAACCCTCATTAATTCGATATAAGAAATAATATTGTTAATATAATGTTACAACGTCTTTTTTTTAGTTTGCTTCCTGCTGGCGTAAAAGAGAAGGTACACACAGACAGGAGGTTTAGATGGCTAATTTCACACGACGCAACTTTATGTCTTTTGCCGCGGGGGGCACTATGATGCTCGCAGCAGGAGAAGTGCTCGCACACGATAATGATACTAAGGCTTATCCGTTTAAAGCTGATTTCCCTGGTCCCCATGACCCACTTCGCGAGCAGGAAAATAAGGATTTAGTCAATCCTCCGGCGACAGATAATGGAACCCTACCTAACCTTCGTTATTCCTTTAGCGATGCCCATATTCGTCGCAGCAGTGGCGGATGGACTCGACAAGTGACTAATCGCGAATTAGGGGTCTCAACAACAATCGCTGGCGTTGATATGCGTCTCAATGCTGGTGGGATTCGGGAACTGCACTGGCATAAAGAAGGTGAATGGGCTTTCATGACCTATGGTAATGCTCGTGTAACCGCATTCGATACCGATGGCGGCTGGTTTATTGATGATATTTCCGCGGGGGACCTCTGGTATTTTCCACCGGGTATTCCGCATTCAATTCAAGGTATCGGTAATGATGGCTGCGAATTTCTATTAGCTTTCGACGACGGTGGTTTTGATGAGGACAGTACTTTCTTACTTTCCGATTGGTTCAAACATATTCCTCCTGAAGTTTTAGCTAAAAACTTTAATGTTCCCGTATCGACTTTTTCACATTTACCCTCACCAAAAGATGAATATATTTTTGCAGGGAAAGTTCCAGGTGATATCGCGTCTGCGAGTCCCCAAAAAGGAAAAAAATCCAAACAGAACTTTACTCACCGGATGATACAGCAAAGCCCTATTATCTCAGCAGGAGGGGAAGTACGTATTACCGACTCATCGAATTTCCCCGTTTCAAAAACCATCGCTGCGGCGTTAGTTGAAATCGCTCCTGGCGGTATGAGAGAGCTACATTGGCATCCTAATAACGATGAGTGGCAATATTATCTCGAGGGCCAAGGGAGGATGGGCGTATTTGCCTCGTCAGGTCAAGCCCGTACTTTTGATTATCGTGCGGGGGATGTCGGTTATGTCCCATTTGCTATGGGCCACTATATTGAAAATACCGGTGATACTCCGCTCCGTTTCCTTGAGTTATTTAAAAGCGATTATTATGCTGATATCTCTCTCAATCAGTGGTTAGCCAGTACACCTATTGAATTGGTTAAGCAACACCTGCACCTCGATGACCAATTTATGTCGGCGCTATCGGCTCAAAAGAATGCGGTAGTCAAAAACAATTTATAATCTGGCAAAATATGGGCGGATTCATTCACCGCCCTTTTATGCTTTAGCAGCCCCTGATAAATAGTCATCATTCTCCATTCGAAAACCTTGCGACACCGAGCTCTTATCATTTTTTTGACTTCCCCTATCAAATTAAAGTGTAAAAATTAGAATTTTCCTAAACATGAACTACATTGATTAGTGGGTCATCCTTTTAAAATGGAGTTAAAGATGGAATTACAAAACGAAATTAAAATTACTAACCGGATTTCTTGGGGTAGCATCATTGCAGGCGTTATTACCGTATTGGCAGTTTCGCTACTTTTAACCACTCTCGGCGCGAGTTTAGGCTTCTCTCTTCTTTCTCCCACACAAGACGATATTGTAAACGGTGCTGATAAGGCCGTGATGATATGGACTGTGATTGCATTAATTATTAGTTTGGCTGCAGGCGGATTTGTTGCAGGTCGTTTAGCCGGGGCAGATGGCTTGATACATGGCTTCCTAATTTGGGGCACGACCCTGTTGGTTGCCACCGTATTAGGTTTCTCGGCTGTCGGAGGTCTCCTCAAACTGACAGGTAGCGCAGTAAGCTCCGTTGCATCCGGTGCAGGTAGCGTAGTCAGTGGTGCAGGTAAGGCCGTTGCCAATACCGCTGATTTCAGCAAAGATATTTTCGATAAATTAGGGGTCAATACCAACATTGAACTGTCTGATACCAACCAAGACGTCATCAATGCCCTCAAAAAATCGAATATCCCTGAATTACAGCCTCAATATCTGCAAGACCAGTTACAACAAGCTGGAAACGATGTGATGGATGCAGGCAAAGCGATTGCCACTCAACCTGATAACAGCGATCAAATCATTAGCCAACTGACCGATAAACTGAAAGCTCGCACAGAGACGATCAGCAAATCGATCAACCGTGATGATGTTAAAAATGCGTTAGCGAAAAACACCTCAATGACTCAGGAACAAGCAGACCAAGCGGTTGATAACTTTATCCAAGCTCGTGATAAAGCGGTGCAACAAGCGAATCAAAGTATCGACCAATTACAAACTAAGGTCGACCAAGCTAAAGCGCAATATGCGCAATTTAAGCAAGAAGCCAAACAAAAAGCCGATGCCGCAGCAAAAGCTGCAGCGAAAATCTCTCTATGGTCTTTCGTCGCGCTACTTCTAGGTGCGATTGTAAGTTCAGTTGCGGGAATGTGGGGCGTCAATACCCTACCTAACGGCAAACGTATTAAAGCCTAAGTCTATTGCCCTAATCTACGGATTAGGGCTTTTTTTAATAACTCGATACGGCCTTCTCTTTATTTCTTTTTTATTTAACGCCCCGCTCCCCGCCAGCAAGCTTTAATTCAAGATCACTTTAAACCTTACCATTACTTCTATAGTAAGCCTAAGCCACCGTCCGTTAGACCTGTTGCAGGGTGAGGCAGGTGTATACGAATGGACAATTTTAACCGTAATTGAAGGTATAAGTGACAACCTAAATTTATTTTTGTCACCTGCAGTATTATTTACTTGATGATAAACAGCGGGTTAAGACCTATTACTGTCAGCATGAAAATTCAAAAACTAGCCGTTTTTTCATATGTGGCCCCCTCGGTGAGTAAATTCGTAGCAAGGACTCGTTCAAAAGATGAGCAAAATCAAGCTTTGTGAACCATAGATCCGGCCCGAGCGGGCCGTCACCGGTAATATGGCTTATCTGCAGGTTTTTTGCGTGTTGGTACACGATTAGGGAATTGATGCGTTTGTAGCTCGTCAATTTTAATATATTTACGAACCCAGCTTGCGTAATTTTGAAGAGACCCAGAGACACCACGATCTATTCCTTCGCGGTGAGGTAGAATAATCCCCACCTGTATCTCTGGGAAATCTTCTTTTATCGCTTTCAAAGAAGGGGTCATATCCGTATCTGCTGAGACTAAAATAATTTTTTGATGCGTTATTAAGCTAGGGTGATGCATCCAATTAGTTGAATTGATGTATAATCATCGCTTTGAGGTTTTCTCATGGCCAGCGTTACTGTTCATTGTCCCCGTTGTCAGTCTGCTCAGATTTACCGTCATGGGCAGAACCCTAAAGGCCGTGACCGGTTTCGCTGTCGTGAGTGCCACCGCGTGTTTCTGCTCACCTATACTTATGAAGCCCGCAAGCCCGGCGTCAAAGAACAAATTACCGAAATGGCATTCAACGGTGCCGGTGTCCGGGATACCGCAAGGACGCTCAAAATCGGCATTAACACCGTCATCCGCACCTTAAAAAACTCGCCCCGAAACGAATAACTTCCTCTCCGGTCGCTCATGCAGATGTGGCGCTTATTTGCGAACTTGATGAGCAATGGCAGTAAAGCCCGGCAGCACTGGCTTTGGTACGCATACAATACCAAAACAGGCGGCATTCTGGCTTATACATTCGGGCCACGGACGGATGATACCTGTCGTGAACTACTGGCCCTGCTCACTCCGTTTAATATCGGCATGATAACAAGCGATGACTGGGGAAGTTATGCCAGAGAAGAACCAAAGGAGAAGAATCTGACAGGCAAAATATTCACTCAGCGTATTGAGTGTAACAATCTGACGCTAAGAACCCGCATCAAGCGTTTAGCCCGAAAAACAATCTGCTTCTCACGCACAATAGAGCTACATGAAAAAGTTATCGGGGCCTTCATTGAAAAATATATGTTCTACTAATTGGAGTCATTACCGGTTTTCGGGCGTAATAGCCCTGTTTGTAGGTAGGGACATAACTTTCTCCACACAGTTTTTATATCGGTCCCGCCCCATCATCTGCAAATGAACGGGACCAACCTTTGCCAGTAAATCGTAATCCACCAACTCGTTTATCGTACTAAATAACTGATCATACAACCAGTTTTATAATAACAATCTTAAAATATTTCGTTTATCTTGGAGAAGAGTACCTCTCAATAAATTGAGTTCCATTAGATCGCTACTACATGAAAATGATAGTTAGCCTGCGACATTAATTGAATAAAGTATCCTAGAGCGTTAACAGGTAACTGATTTACCAATGATTTCTTACTTTTAAATAAAGAAGGTCGATGATGGAAATAAGGAATAAGAATATATAGGCTTGTTTTAGTCCAAAAGATGGTGATAATAGCTGTATCTATTATTTATTCATGTGAGTGAGTGTTGATTATGTTGGAACCAAAAAAAGATATTGTGACATTCAGGGCTGAGAGAAATAATATTAAAAATAGCCCATACTATTCTCGTGTCATACATTGGCCAGAAAGCGTCAAAACATGCTCATCTTTAAATGAAAGATCAGGTGTAACTATTGGTAGAGGGTATGATATGAGGCATCGCACAAGGGATGCGATAATTCGAGATCTTCGTACTGCAGGAGTACCCTTAGAACAAGCCAATAAAATATCACTAGGTTCTAAATTACATAACTGCAATGCTGCATCTTTTGTTTTAAAAAATAGAAATGAGATTGGTGAAATAACCGAAGATCAGCAAAATAGGCTATTTAACTTAACTTATCCAAAATATGATATAGATGCTAAAAAATTTTATGAAAAATATAGAAGAAGTAATTCCCCACTATGGGATGAACTTAATATCAAGTTGAGGGATATATTTGTAGACATGAAATACCAAGGGGTATTAAAAAGAGTATATGTTTTAACATTCGAGAAAAATAATATTAATGACGTTATAGATCTAATGGAATCAAGCCAAGAAATAATGCAGTACAAAAATGGACGTAATAGAGTTAAATATTTGAAGGATAGGGAATGATTAGATTTTTATATTTGTTAGCCTTTATTGGATTCTCTGCTATAGCTGGGAACAAAGAAAATGCGTATTCTGAGGATTGTTTCGAAAAAAAGGTCACTGATGAAACTTATATTTGTATATCTGATAAAAAATATTCACTCGAAGATGAATATAATAACACATTCAAAAAACTACTAATAAATGTAAAGAAGAATAAAAAGTATGTTATGAACTATAGTGAACTAAAAAAAGGGTTGATGCAAACAAAGATAATTTGGGATAAATTTGTTGAATCTGAGTGCTTAATGGAAGCTAATGTATATGAAAAAGACACTAAGTTTTATGAAAGTGTATATAATAGTTGTTTAATTAAACGTTACTCAGAACGAATAAATTATTATAACCATTTAGAATTTATGTGACAATTCTCTATCTATGGTATAAGTAGTCTCCCCTACTTATATCCATGTCACCCAATACTTTTCAATATCAAGGTAATGACTCCAACTTATTGATTTAGTGTATGATGGTGTTTTTGAGGTACTTCTGTGGCTTCCATCTCCGTGCGCTGTCCCTCCTGTTCCGTAACTGAAAGTGTTGTCTGTAACGGCAAAAGTACCGCTGACCATCAGCGTTATCTCTAAATCGTGTCGTAAGACATGGCAACTCAATTACACCTACATCCGCTTCCCAACCTAGGACACACCAGAAAATCCTTAATATGGCGATGAATGGGGTTGGATGTCGCGCTAGCGCTCGCATTATCGGGGTTGGTTTAAACACCATTTTACGGCATATAAAAACTCAGGCCCCGCTCAGTAACGTCTAGAATATACCCGGGCAGTGATGTGATTGTTTGTGCTGAAATGGATGCGCAGTGGGGCTACGTTGGGTCTACATCTCGTCAGCGCTGGCTATTCTATGTCTATGACAAGATACGTAGGTGTTTGTGGCTCATGCCTTTAGCGAACGGACGATAATAACCTTGGAGCGTCTTCTGAATCTTCTGTCACCCTTTGAAGTAGTCGTGTGGATGACGGATAGATGGCCGATGTATGAATCACGCTTGAAGGGTGAGTTTCACGTTATTAGTAAGCGCTATACACAAAGAATCGAACGACATAATCTGAATATTAGGCAACATCTGGCAAGGCTGGGACGGAAATCACTGTCATTCTCAAAGTCGGTAGAGTTGCACGATAAGGTCATCGGGTACTAACTCACGATATAACACTATCAATAAATTGGAATCATTACCCTCCAGCTTTACCATACTCTCGCAGTTCTCAATGTGCTTAACCGCTTTGGTGCGAAGATGAACCTCACTGGTGCTATCGAACGCTGCTTGCCACGCGGTTTGCGCGATACGGTACCGACCAGAGTTTTCGTACTTCTCAGCGGTTTTCGCGTGCTTGTAAAACTCTGGGTTACTCATTGCTAAATTTTCACCTAACCAGAATGCCCAGCGCCCGGTGTAAACTTTTACTTCGCCACTCTCGACCAAATCGCTAATACACTTGCTGACTTCTCTGCGTCCGATCCCTGTCTTTTCGCTAATTTCAATCGCAGTTACCGGCTGGTCAGGGCTTAAAACTTTCAGTATCTCGGCTTTTCTGTCCATCACGCCCCCTGAAACCAGCTGGTGTGGATTGGTCAGGCGTGTCGATCTCGGTGATGACTCGCTCCCCCGGCTTAGCCCAGCGGCCGTCGATACGTTGCGGTCTACCTGCTTTGTCCCAATTACCTGCTCTCTGCAGGTAGCCTGCAAAGTTTTTCGGGATGAAAAGGGTCTTTGGTCGGATGTATTGCTCTTGCTCCGTTCCACGCCATTCCTCGGTCTTCTAGTCGATAACGAGGTTTAATTCCGCAACGGTGAAGTCTTCACGAAGTCGGGCACGGATATGCTCCAGTGAGGTTTTATTCGTCGTGAAACGTGATCCCGTGGTTTGGTTCAAGTGGGTTAACACATCACGAGCCTGTTCGGTAAGAATCACTTCGGGGTCGGGTTGCCCAGCAACCTGACAAAGGGTTTTTGATTTTACTGATGGTTCTTGTTTTGAAGTCACTGACGGAGCCCCCCAGATTCTGGTGGGTGAAAATGGGCCGTTTTGCTCGATTCCTACGCGTCGGATTTTGACCGGTCAGATTCTGATGCGTCAAAATCTGGCGTATGAGATAGAGCAGCTTGTCTAAGTTTGATGACATTTAATCGATAGATATTCCTAGCATTACGATTACCCGAACGCCTTTGCTCGCGAGTTAACCCCCCTTCTTTCTCAAACTTACCGACCGTAGTACGAATGGTTGAAACCCCGGCCCCAAGTTGTCTAGCTATCGTCTCGATACTGGCCAGTAAATTCCGTCATCGTTACTATAGTCAGCGAGGCGTGCCATGATGGCCACGCTAGTTAACTTCATCCCTGCAGCGGCACAGCCGTCCCATACATAAGAACTTAACTTAACGCTCATGATGGTTCCCTCTTAAACTTTTTGGACCATTCTCGACGTGGACACACAGTCGTGTGGGTACCCTTTTATCGGGGTAGTTTTGGGGAAGAATTTTGGGGAGAGTTTTGGGGAAAGAATTTTACAGTAAAAAAACGGGCACTTTTCAGCACCCGTCCTTATTAATCACGCAGAGTGATTAATTACATGTTAGAGATGATCGCATCACCAAACTCTGAGCATTTCAGTAACTTAGCGCCTTCCATCAGACGTTCGAAATCGTAAGTCACGGTCTTATTGGCGATCGCACCTTCCATTCCTTTAACGATTAAGTCAGCGGCTTCAAACCAGCCCATGTGACGGAGCATCATCTCGGCAGAAAGGATCACTGAACCCGGGTTCACTTTGTCTTGCCCAGCATACTTCGGTGCAGTACCGTGAGTCGCTTCAAACAGTGCACATTCATCACCGATGTTCGCACCCGGTGCAATACCGATACCGCCTACTTGCGCAGCCAGTGCATCGGAGATGTAATCACCATTCAGGTTCATACAGGCAATTACGTCATATTCTGCCGGGCGTAAGAGAATTTGCTGTAGGAAGGCATCTGCGATCACGTCTTTGATGATGATCTCTTTGCCGGTTTTCGGGTTTTTAGCCTTCATCCATGGGCCGCCGTCTAACAGCTCGGCACCAAACTCTTCTTTCACCAGTTGGTATCCCCAATCTTTGAAGGCACCTTCGGTGAATTTCATGATGTTACCTTTATGAACCAGCGTCAGTGAATCGCGGTCATTGTCGATAACATATTGGAAGGCTGCACGCACAAGACGTTTAGTGCCTTCTTCAGAACACGGTTTAACGCCGATACCGCAATGTTCTGGGAAGCGGATTTTTTTCACGCCCATTTCGCTGCGTAAAAAGTTGATCACTTTGTCAGCTTCTGCGCTGCCGGCTTTCCATTCGATGCCTGCATAGATATCTTCTGAGTTCTCACGGAAAATAACCATATCGGTCTCTTCAGGACGTTTAACCGGGCTAGGTGTGCCGGTGTAATAACGCACTGGGCGTAAGCAAACATAAAGGTCAAGCTCTTGACGCAGCGCAACGTTCAACGAGCGAATTCCGCCGCCAACTGGCGTGGTTAATGGGCCTTTAATGGCGACACGGTATTCTTTGATCAGGTCGAGGGTTTCTTGCGGTAACCACACGTCTTTACCGTAAACTTCTGTCGATTTTTCGCCAGTGAAGATCTCCATCCACGAAATCTTACGCTCACCGTTATAGGCTTTATTCACTGCCGCATCGACCACTTTTAACATCACCGGAGAGACATCAACGCCAATCCCATCCCCTTCGATATAAGGAATGACTGGGTTGTTGGGAACAGTTAATTTACCTTGATTTAGCGTGATTTTTTGGCCTGATGCAGGAACAACTACTTTGCTTTCCATCAACCTCTCCTTCGAGCGTTTTTGTTAATGACTTGTAATGTGTCGGGGTATGTTACGCGAAATCATCGCGACTTTCCTAGAAAAAAATCATTGCGACGTATCGTAAAATTCTTTTTAAGAAAAGTTAACTTATTGGCATGCCTCAAATAATTACTCTAGTTGTTAGGCAGCGTTGCGACTTACTTCACACTTTTGACTTTACACAATTGCACAACAAAAGATTAACGATAAGCGTTAACCTGGCCCTTTCAGATGCTAAGGACCCTGAAAAACTACTGCAATCTCTGCAAGACATCAACTGAAAGCCTGCCGAGACAAGGGTTAAATTATCTGGAGTCTAGGCTATACTGGCCGAAATAAAGCGCCGGATAACGTCATAATGAAGCCACTCACTCGCCCACCACGCCGTAGAAAACCGACTCCCTCGCGTCAGCGTAAGGGCCCTACCACTATTATCTTGTTCAATAAACCGTTTGATGTATTGCCGCAATTCTCCGATGAGGCGGGCCGTGCCACACTGAAAGATTACATCTCGGTGCCAGACGTGTATGCCGCTGGCCGATTAGATCGCGATAGCGAAGGCCTACTTCTTTTAACGAATGACGGCAAACTCCAGGCTGAATTAACTCAACCAAGTAAACGCACACAAAAGATCTATTATGTGCAGGTGGAAGGTCTTCCAAGTGATGAACAGCTCGTCCCGCTGAGAACGGGAGTCAACTTAAAAGATGGGCCAACCCTTCCCGCCGGTGTGGAACGCTGTGATCCGCCGCAGTGGCTATGGCCACGAAACCCGCCCATTCGTGAGCGCAAAGCCATCCCTACTCAGTGGCTTAAAATTACGTTATCTGAAGGACGTAATCGACAAGTCCGCCGTATGACCGCACATATTGGCTTTCCAACATTGCGTCTCATCCGCTATGCCATCGGCCCCTACCAACTTGACGGGCTAACGGTAGGCGAATGGCGCAAAATCGATAATAAACTCGCTTAAGGAGCCACTATGTTTACCCCGCATATTACCGTCGCCTGTGTTGTCCATGCGCAAGGCAAACTGTTGATTGTTGAGGAACGCGTTGAGGGAACAGTGACCTGGAATCAGCCGGCTGGCCATCTCGAAGCTAAGGAGAGTTTGATCGCCGCGATGGAACGTGAGTTGTGGGAAGAGACCGGGCTAAGATTATCTCCCGAGCACTTACTTGGCGTCCATCAATGGACAGCCAATGACGGAACGCCTTTTATCCGTTTCTTATTTAGTTGCGAGGTTGAAAAATGTCTCGATACTGCCCCGCAGGATGACGATATTGATTGTTGCCATTGGCTAACGCCCTCTGCAATCCTGCAATCGTCTCAGTTGCGTTCTCCGCTGGTGGCGGAAAGCATTAAGCTCTGGCAATCGGACACTCGCTTCCCCTTAACGGCGTTACACTGGTTTGAGCAATAATCTTGAAATAACGCGCGATAATAAGAATTATTTTCTCTAAAATAACGATATTGTAGAAATATTTTTTCTCGTTGTCGCTTTATGATGGATAACGAGAAAATTCATTCTCTCGAAATCTCGATATAGTGTAGACCTCTACTTGCCGAGGTTATCGAGATGAATTCTGCCATCAAAACGTTACTCTTTATCATTGTCTCACTGACGTGGGGAACCACTTGGCTAGCGATGAAAATCGCGGGAACCACCATTTCCCCTCTCTTTGCCACAGGCTTACGCTTTCTCTGTGCGGCCCCCCTGTTATTGATAGCCTTAAAATACAGCCGCTCTCCCCTACTGTTTCCTAAAGGACAGCGGGGTTTCCAAGCCATCATTAGCCTCTTTTACTTCGCCATCCCCTTTACCCTGATGATTTATGGCGAACTCTGGGTGAGCTCCGGATTGGCCTCGGTGATTTTCGCGATGATGCCAGTCGCCGTGCTCTGTGCCTCAATCATCTTACTTCGTGAAAAAACTAACTCGGTCCAAATATTGGGGCTGACTATTGCACTGGTCTCGTTAATTTCCGTGCTACTGCGCGAATCACAAGGGGCAGCGTCAGGACAGCTGCTGGGGATAGTGATGCTGGTCGCGGCGGTGGTTATCCATGCCATTATGTATGCCTTATGTAAAAAGCGCTGCTGTGAAGTCTCAGTGCTCACGTTCAATGCCTTGCCTTGCTTAATGGCAGGCTTGTTGTTGACGGTGGTCGGCTGGTTCACCGAACATCCGGTGATAGCGCAGTTTTCCTCACACTCTGTGCTTGCCGTCGTCTATCTCGGTGCCTTTGCCGGTGTCTTTGGCATCCTGTGTTACTTTATGCTGCAGAAGCGTGCAACGGCGTTTCAAGCTTCAATCGTCTTCTTGATCTTTCCCATTATCGCGTTGAGTTTAGAGAATATCCTGTACGGTCGCTCGCTGTCCTTCGGTTCACTCTGCTTGATGTCTCCATTAGCTCTCGGAATATTTCTCACATTATTTGGCAACCAGTTAAATCAGCGGCTGAAAAAGAAGAGTCAATCGGTAGTTTTATCCGCTCAATTGGAAGTTAACAAGCGCCAACATCGCACATAGCGCGTAATTGAGCGCGGTAATACAGGTGCGATCCGCCTCGGTGCATGATACACTGGGGCGTTCGTATTGATTGCCAACTTCAGTGAGTATTTATGTTTGACCAGAGTGCAAAAAAAGTCATCGTCGGTATGTCCGGGGGTGTGGATTCTTCCGTTTCAGCGTGGTTACTGATGCAACAAGGCTACCAAGTTGAAGGCCTGTTCATGAAGAACTGGGAAGAAGATGATGGTGAAGAGTATTGTACTGCTGCTGAGGATCTCGCCGACGCGCAAGCTGTCTGCGATAAGTTAGGTATCAAACTGCATAAAATTAACTTTGCTGCAGAGTATTGGGATAATGTATTTGAGCTTTTCTTGGAAGAGTACAAATCTGGGCGCACGCCTAACCCCGATATCCTTTGCAACAAAGAGATCAAATTTAAAGCCTTCTTAGAATTCGCGGCCGAAGACCTCGGTGCTGACTATATCGCCACTGGTCATTACGTGCGTCGTAAAGATGTCGAGGGCAAAAGCCAATTACTGCGTGGCCTAGATATCAATAAAGATCAGAGCTATTTTCTTTATACCCTGAGCCATCAACAAGTGGCGCAGAGTCTATTTCCCGTCGGCGAACTGGAGAAACCAGAAGTTCGCCGTATCGCAGAAGAACTTGACTTAGTCACCGCCCGGAAAAAAGATTCGACCGGTATTTGTTTTATTGGTGAGCGTAAGTTTAAAGATTTCCTTGCTCGCTATCTCCCTGCCCAACCAGGCCCTATTTTTAGTGTGGACGGCCAAGAGGTCGGGACTCACCAAGGCTTGATGTATCATACCCTAGGTCAGCGTAAAGGATTGGGTATAGGTGGACTCAAAGAGAGCAATGATGACCCGTGGTATGTGGTCGATAAAGATGTCGCCAATAATCAGCTGATCGTGGCACAGGGAGGAGAGCACCCTCGCCTTATGTCCGTGGGCCTCATCGCCCAACAACTGCATTGGGTCGACCGTATCACCTTAACTGAGCCGCTGCGTTGCACGGTGAAAACCCGCTATCGTCAAACGGATATTCCTTGCCTTATTACCCCGCTTGATGCCGAGCGTATTGAAGTGCGATTTGACGAACCTGTCGCGGCGGTAACGCCGGGGCAATCGGCCGTCTTTTATCTCGGTGAATGCTGCTTGGGCGGTGGTGTGATCGAACAGCGTCTCCCTCTTCTGGATTCGGAAAACGCGTAGTGGCAAAAAAAAATATTTATGAGATGACCCTTGCTTTTGCAGGCATCTGTCAAGCTGCGCACCTCGCGCAGCAGTTAGCCCGCCATGGCCGTTGCCCCGAAGAGGCCTATCACTGCTCGCTGCGTAGCCTCACCCAGCCCCTTGAGGCGCCGGGTGGTGCGCTGAGCTACTATGGCGGTAACGAAGCCGCGTTACGTTTCGGATTAGAAACGATGATAGCCGTGCTCAACACCCCCTCACAGAAAGGGGCGCTGGCTGAGATAACGCGCTACAGCCTCGGGATGATAGGCCTAGAGCGCAAAGTGACCAAAAATCGTCAAGCACTCAACGATCTCGAACAACGGTTACGCCAACTTGACCGTCAGTTACAACATTTTGGGATTGATTCGTCGACCCTCGCCTCCGCCACAGCCAGTATTTATACTGATATTGTTAGCCCCCTGGGGCCTCGTATCCAAATCACTGGTGAGCAAGCCATCCTTCAAAACTCCCTGGTACAAAGTCGGGTGCGAGCAGCACTGCTGACCGGCGTGCGGTCGGCGATGCTATGGCAACAACTGGGGGGCGGACGGCTACAGTTGCTGTTCTCTCGTAGTAAGCTTGTCGAGATGGCAAAATTAATTTTATCTGGCTTGCCGCACGCAGATGCGTAGCGGCGGCAATTTTTATTTTTTACTCAGGAGTTTACTGATGGAATTATCCTCACTCACCGCGGTCTCCCCTATCGACGGTCGCTACGGTGACAAAGTCAGTCCATTGCGCGCGATCTTCAGCGAATTTGGATTACTCAAATTCCGCGTAGAAGTCGAAGTTCGTTGGCTACAAAAGCTTTCATCAGTGACACAAATCGCTGAAGTTCCTTCATTTAGCGCAGACGCAAACGCTTACTTAGATAAAATTGTCGCAGAATTCTCAGTCGAGGATGCGCAAACCATCAAAACGATTGAGCGCACGACTAACCATGACGTTAAAGCCGTTGAATACTTCCTAAAAGAAAAAGTCGCGGCCATTCCAGAATTACATGCTGTGACTGAATTTATTCACTTCGCCTGTACATCAGAAGATATCAATAACCTCTCTCACGCTTTAATGCTTGAAACGGCACGCCAACAAGTGCTGCTTCCTGAGTGGCGTAAAGTGCTTAGCGCCGTGGAAGCGCTGGCCGCAGAGTATCGTGACATCCCTCTGCTTTCTCGTACCCATGGTCAACCCGCTACGCCTTCGACGCTAGGTAAAGAGATGGCTAACGTTGCCTATCGTTTAGCCCGCCAAATCGCTCAACTTGAGAAGTGTGAGATTCTCGGAAAAATCAATGGTGCGGTCGGAAACTATAACGCGCACCTCGCGGCCTATCCTGAAGTGGACTGGCATCAGGTCAGTGAAGAATTTGTCACGGGGTTAGGGATCCGTTGGAACCCCTATACCACGCAAATCGAGCCACACGATTATATCGCTGAGCTGTTTGATTGCGTTGCCCGTTTCAATACCATCATTATCGACTTCGACCGCGATATTTGGGGTTACATCGCCCTAAATCATTTCCGCCAAAAAACCATTGCGGGTGAGATTGGTTCATCCACCATGCCTCACAAAGTGAACCCTATCGATTTCGAAAACTCCGAAGGTAACCTAGGGCTGGCTAATGCCGTTCTCCAGCACCTAGCCACCAAATTGCCGGTGTCACGCTGGCAGCGCGATCTGACTGACTCCACCGTATTACGCAACTTAGGCGTGGGCCTCGGCTATGCGTTGATCGCTTATCAGTCAACGTTGAAAGGGATCTCCAAGTTGGAAGTTAACCAAGATAAGCTGTTAGCTGAACTCGATCAGAACTGGGAAGTCTTGGCTGAACCTATTCAAACGGTAATGCGTCGCTATGGCATCGAGAAACCTTACGAGAAGCTGAAAGAACTGACGCGTGGTAAGCGAATCGACGCACAGGGCATGCAGCAATTTATCGATAACCTCGATCTCCCTGAGGATGAGAAGGTGCGTCTTAAAGCCATGACACCGGCCAATTATTTAGGCCGTGCCATCCAACTGACGGATGACCTAAAATAACCGGCTGGGGACTTCACTCAACTCTTTTTATTATGTTAAGTCCCCGTTTAGACCTTGAGTGGTACTCTATGTGTTAGTGAATACAGAGAGGATGTGCAGATGCGCGTTTTAGTGGTCGAAGATAACCCGTTGTTACGGCACCATTTAGCCGTTCAGCTTCGTGAAATGGGCCATCAGGTCGATGCGGCAGAAGATGCCAATGAAGCTGACTATTTCTTAAATGAATACGTCCCCGATGTGGCCTTGGTCGATCTCGGCTTACCGGATGAAGATGGGATGAGCCTTATTCAGCGCTGGCGTGCGCAGGAGATTAAGCAACCGATTTTAGTGCTTACCGCCCGGGAAGGGTGGCAATCTAAAGTGGCGGCACTACAAGCGGGTGCGGATGATTACGTAACCAAACCTTTTCATATCGAAGAGGTTGCCGCTCGGCTACAGGCCTTACTGCGTCGGACCGCTGGCCATGCTTCACAAGTGATCCACTATCCCCCCTTTCATATCGATCTGTCTCGAAAAGAGCTGGCCATCGATCAGCATCCGGTAAAACTGACCACCTTTGAATACACCATCGTTGAGACCTTGATTATCAATGCGGGTAAAGTCATCAGTAAAGAATCGTTGATGTTACAACTCTATCCCGATGCAGATCTGCGTGAAGGCCATACCATCGATGTGCTGATGGGCCGCTTACGGAAAAAAATTCAGCAGTATTATCCACATGACGTCATCACAACTCTGCGAGGCTTAGGATACCGTTTCGATGCCCCATAGTCAGACGCCATCCCCACGACGTAACAAATTTACGCTATTGCCTCTCTCCTTACGAGGCCGTTTTTTGCTCGCCGCCTCAGCACTAGTGCTCATTATTTCGCTCTGTTACGGAATCGTTGCCGTGGTGGGCTATGTCATTAGCTTCGATAAAAATACCTATCAAGTGATGCGTGGGGAAAGTAATTTGTTCTTCACCCTCGCCCAGTGGCGAGATAATAAATTGGTGATCGATCGTCCGGATAACCTAAAGCTTAATTTTCCTACGCTTGTCTATATCTACGACGAACATGGCCGATTACTCTGGCAGTTACGCGATGTGCCTGAGATCCGCCGCAGTATCTCCGAAAGCTGGCTTAAAACGAATAACTTTCACGAAATCGATGCCAGTAATAAGGTCAGTGTGGCGGCGATCGGTAATAACAGTAAGGCTCAGAAGAAGATTGCCGAGCTAGACAGCGATGATACCTTTACTCACTCGGTGGCGGTAAGCCGATACGATGCCACCGCAACCCTGCCGGCCCTAACCATCGTCGTGGTTGACTCGATCCCACAAGAACTGCAACACAGTGAAGTTGTCTGGTCATGGTTTAATTATGTGTTAGCCGCTAATTTCTTATTAGTCATCCCCCTGCTGTGGCTCGCCGCCCGCTGGAGCCTGAAACCTATCGGCCAACTGTCAGCAGAACTAAAAGCACTGGAATCCGGGCAACGGGATTCATTAGGGGATTCCCCACCGAAAGAGCTGAAAGGTTTGGTCAGTAACCTCAATCTACTGCTAAAAAGTGAACGTAAGCGGAGCAGTCGCTACCACACCACGCTCTCCGATCTGACTCATAGCTTGAAGACGCCGCTGGCGGTCATGCAGAGTACCTTACGCTCTCTGCGCGGGGCTAAGCCGATGCAGGTTGAAGAAGCAGAGCCGCTAATGCTTGAGCAGATAAGCCGTATCTCTCAGCAGGTTGGCTATTATTTGCACCGCGCTAGTTTGCAGGCCGAAAATAATCTTTTGCACCGAGAAATACACGCCGTCGCCCCGTTGATAGATAGTCTGTGCTCTGCACTCAATAAGGTTTATCAAAATAAAGGGGTTGATATCACCGTAGACCTATCCCCCGAGCTTACCTTCTCCGGGAATCGCGACGACTTGATCGAGGTAATGGGTAATGTCTTGGACAATGCCTGTAAATATTGTCTAGAGTTCATTCATATCAGTGCGAGACAGGATGATACCACGCTGACCTTAATGATTGATGACGATGGCCCTGGGATCCCTGCCACCCGACGTGAGATGATCTTCCAGCGCGGACATCGTGTGGATACGCTTCGTCCAGGGCAAGGCATTGGTTTATCGCTCGCGCGCGAAATTGTCGAGAACTACGCTGGCGAAATACGGGTTTCACGCAGCCATTGGGGTGGCGCACGAATGGAAATTGTCTTTGCCGATCAGATGATTTGATTTCCTGTCTCATTCTCGTAGCCACACTGATATACTCTCGCCAGTTTTCTCACTCTTTGAGGGTATTATGTCTTTCGAACTCGCCATTGACTGGCCTACATTTCTCGCGACCGCTTGGCAGAAAAAGCCAGTCGTTATCCGTCAAGCATTTCGCGATTTTCAGGATCCTATTAGTCCCGACGAACTCGCAGGGTTGGCGATGGAAAACGAAGTGGATAGCCGATTGGTCAGTCAAACTGCCGCAGGCTGGCAGGTTGCGCATGGACCCTTCTCGGATTTCGACCATCTCAGCGAGAGTCACTGGTCACTGCTAGTGCAGGCGGTCAATCACTGGCACCCGGCGGCGGCTGAGCTGATGCAGCCTTTTCGCGCGCTATCCGATTGGCGGATGGATGACTTGATGATCTCTTTCTCCGTCCCTGACGGGGGTGTTGGGCCTCACTTAGACCAATATGACGTCTTCATTATTCAAGGTGCAGGACGGCGTCGCTGGCGGGTGGGTAACAATGATGTCGTGGCTCAGCACTCCCCTCACCCAGATTTATTGCAAGTGGCTCCCTTTGAAGCCATTATCGATGAAGTCCTCGAACCGGGTGATTTAGTGTATATCCCCCCTGGGTTTCCACATGAGGGCTACTCGTTAGAGAATTCGCTCAACTATTCAGTAGGCTTTCGAGCACCTTCGGGCAAAGAACTGCTCAGTGGCTTTGCCGATTATGTCCTCGCGCAAGAGCTAGGCAGTCGTCGTTATCAAGATCCTACGCTGGGTCTACGCGATAATCCTGCATCGATCTTAACCGAGGAAGCAGACAGCTTACGCGCAATGATCAGCGGACTCGTAGATTCAGAAGATTTCACCCCTTGGTTGGGCGAGTTTCTGTCGCAGTCACGCCATGAGCTAGACATCGCACCGCCCCAACCCGCTTATCAAGAAGATGAAGTGCGCGACGCGTTAGAGGAAGGGACACCGTTGCATCGTATTGGTGGCTTAAAGGTTTTACAGCTAGCGTCTCACACCTTCATTAATGGCGAACGTTTTAGTAGTACCGTTCCCGGCTTCTTAAATTTGTTAGCCACAACAACAGAGATTGACGCGGAACAGTTATCGCCATTTATTGAAGAGAACAGCGTATTAACCCAGCTGACAGGGTTAATTAATGCTGGCTACTGGCATTTCGCCGGAGAAGAAGAGGAAGGCGACGAGTAAGCGTGACCGGGCAGTCAAGGCTGACTGCCCTCTTACTAATCAACACTGGCTGAGAAACATTTCCACCCAAGCTGGCAGTGTTTGCGATGCCGGGCCATAATGGCCTTCGATAAATTCTTCCTTGGACGCAGTAGGCTCAAGATTAAACTCGATGGTCTCTGCACCTTGGATTTTCGCTTCGTGTACAAAACCGGCGGCCGGGTAGACTTGTCCAGACGTCCCCACTGCGATAAAAATATCACATTCCGCAATCGCCTGATAAATCCCTTCCATCTGCAGCGGCATCTCACCGAACCACACGATATGCGGCCGAAGCGGTGCCGGAAATTGGCAACAGGTACAGCGATCGCTCGGTTGCAAATCATCCAGCCAAGTAATGACTTGCTGGCTTTGCGTACAACGTGCTTTCAGCAGTTCACCATGCATATGGATAATATTCGCACTGCTCGCGCGTTCGTGCAGGTTATCAATATTTTGCGTCACAACCAGTAAGTTATCCCCTAAAAGGGTGCCCAGTTTTGCTAACGCACGGTGCGCATTGTTAGGCATTATTTTGGCGGACTGTAACTGACGGCGGCGTTCATTGTAGAAGTTGTGCACCTGTTGCGGATCACGGTGGTAACCCTCTGGGGTCGCAACATCTTCAATAGCATGGTTTTCCCACAAGCCATCTGCGGCACGAAAGGTCGGGATCCCCGATTCGGCTGAGATACCGGCCCCGGTCAGTACCACGACTTTTGGCAAGGGTTTGGAGATGAGTTTCGCTATGCGTGCATCTTCGAAATAAGATTGTCGAAAGCGTTGGCGCATTTTTCGCTTGTTCTTTTTGAAACGGGCGACGCGAATGCGACGACGATTGCTGGTACGCATGAGAACTCCTGCAGAACACGTTAAACATTGTGCTCGTGATGAAACGAGCACCCGATAATTATTGCCCGCTTAATACCCGCGCAGGATCAATGCGGCTTGCTCGACGGGCCGGATACCAGCTGGCCAGCAAACTTAGCACTAACGCACAGAAGAGTACGATAACGACGTCACTCCAGTGCAGCACTGAGGGTAGAAAGTCGATAAAGTAGATATCACCGGAAAGGAAATGATGCCCGGTCAACGATTCAATCCCTTTAATCAGTCGTGTCAGATTCAGCGCACCCAGCACACCAAGCACTACACCAATCAGGCTTCCGGTGATCCCTGCCAATAAGCCATACCAAATAAAGATGGCACGGATCAGACGATCTTTCGCGCCCAAGGTACGCAGTACGGCAATATCACTGCTCTTATCTTTTACTGCCATCACCAGGGTGGATACAATATTGAAGCAGGCCACCCCAATCACCAAGATCATGGCTAGATACATGATGGCGCGGATCATCTGGATATCACGATACATATAACCAAAATCTGAAGTCCAGTTACGGATATAGACGTAGCCATGAGTCGCTTCGCCGGCGGCGCGGACGATTGCGGGTGCTTGGAAGGGATCACGCATCTTCAATGCAATCCCCGTCACCGAGTGCCCCATATCCAGATAGTTTTGCGCATCGGCTAACGGGACTAAAGCTAGACTATGATCGAGCATACCACTTAACTGCAAGATGCCGCTAACCTGTAGTCGAATACGTTTAGGCTGCAACAGCTTATTCTGCTGATCATTATTGGGGATCAGTACCGTGAGCCAATCACCGGTCTTTAGGCCTAGCGTTTTCGCAATCCCACCGCCAATGATGATCTGCTGCTGTCCTGCATGAAATGAGGACCAAGCATCATTTTGGACAAATTGTGGCAGGCTACTTAAGCGTGTCTCTTGCTCCGGGTCGACCCCTTTGACTTGAATAGCTTGTAATTTCTGAGCGCTTTCGATCAATCCGGTAAAGGTGATGAACGGTGCTGCTGCCGCAACGCCTTTCACCTGCTCAATGGGGTTAAGTAAGGACTGCCACTGCTGAAAAGGTTGATGCACCGGAATGATCTCGCCATGGGGCACCACATCCAAGATCCGCTTGTTTAACTCACGCTCGAAACCATTCATTGCACTTAGGCCGATAATCAGTACCGCAACACCCAGTGCGATGCCGGCGGTTGAGAGTACTGAAATCAAGGACACCATCCCTCCCCGACGACGTCCTCGACTAAAGCGCAGTGCCAATAAAAAAGAGAGAGAGCCTTGCATTAACTTACCCCTTGTAAGACCGGCTGTGCATGTAATACCCCGTCACGCATTTCCATCTGACGGTCTAACCGCTTGGCGAGCGCTAAGTCATGGGTCACGACGAGGAATGCCGTCCCTTGGCTCTGATTTAATTCACCTAGCAGCGCAAAAATGGCATCGGCATTACGCGCATCAAGATTACCGGTCGGTTCATCGGCCATCACTAAACTGGGCTTATTCACCAAGGCTCGGGCGATCGCTACACGTTGACGTTCCCCTCCAGATAGCTCGGAAGGGCGATGTTTACCCCGTGGACTCAGGCCTACCGCATTCAGCATTTCATCCGCACGGTGGGCCGCCTCTTGGGCAGAACACCCGCCAATTAATAGCGGCATCGCCACATTTTCCAACGCAGTGAAATCGGGTAGTAAGTGGTGAAATTGATAGATAAAGCCAAGTTGTTGGTTTCGTAAATCGGCCTTGGCCGACGCACTCATGCTATTCAGGGATTGTCCCTTAAACAACACTTCCCCCGACGTCGGCTGGTCTAAGCCACCCAGTAAATGCAGTAAGGTACTCTTCCCCGAGCCAGAACTACCAATGATCGAGACGAGCTCCCGTTCAGCAATACTGAAACTGACCTGTTTCAGCACTTCGGTACTGACTGCGCCCTCACGATAGGTTTTGCATAACGCTGAACACTGTAATAAAGGAGAATTATTCATAACGTAAGGCCTCAGCGGGTTGTACGGTGGCAGCACGCCACGATGGATAAAGGGTTGCCAATAAGGCCAAGATCATCGCACATAGGGTAATCATCACCACTTGACCGACATGGATATCAACCGGAAGTGCCGCACCATCTAATAATAAGCCGATAACCGGTAATAAATGATTTAATTGACTGGCCAATAGGCAGCCCAATAACGCGCCACACAACGAACCAATAATCCCGGCACTGGCACCCTGCACCATAAACACCGTCATAATCTGACGACGGGTTAAGCCTTGAGTTTGCAGTATCGCCACTTCACCTTGCTTCTCCATGATTAATAGGCCCAGGGAGGTGATGATATTAAAGGCGGCCACCGCCACGATCAGACTGAGTAGCAGACCCATCATATTTTTTTCCATTCGGACGGCCTGGAACAGATCGCCCTTACGCTCACGCCAATCTTTCCAAACCGTTTTTTCAGGTAGCGCATGGTGATCGATTTCATCCACCGCTAACGGATGATCAAGCCAGAGTCGCCACCCCGTGATCTGCCCTGCCGGATAGAGCATGATGCGGGAAGCATCCTGTTGATTGACCAGAATTTGATAACTGTCGACTTCGCTGTTGGCTGCGTAGATCCCCGCGACGGTGAATAGGCGTTGGCTCGGCATCCGTCCCATCGGCGTAAATTGACTGACCGACGGTACCATTAGCCGTAGCTTATCGCCGGGTTGTACGCCAAGCTGATTAGCCAGTTGCGCACCTAAGATCACCTGATAGCTTCCCGCGGCGGGAATATGGCGGGGGCCTTGTTCGATATAAGGCAATAACGGGTCCTGCTCTTCTGGTGCAAGGCCGAGCATAACTCCCACGGAAACATTGCGCGCGCTTTGTAAGACCACATCGGCGGTAGTCAAAGGTGCCACACGATTGACGCCCGCGAGCTTAATAGACGACGCCGGAAATTGTTGCGGATCGATATGGCCAGCAGGTTGCGAAACCACGGCTTGAGGCATTAAGCCTAGAATATTACCTTCTAACTCGCGTTCGAAGCCATTCATCACCGAGAGTACCGTGACTAACGCTAACACCCCTAAGGTAATCCCAATCGCTGAGAGCCAAGAGATAAACCGCCCGAATCGGTCAGTAGCACGGCCACGCATGTAACGCAGACCAATAAATAAAGCGACAGGTTGATACATGTAGTCCATCCCGGACGGTAAAAAAGGTTATGAGGATGATAATGGAGCTGCCGCCTTTATGAAACCTTTACCGGAGTAATCATCAAGGTAAACTCTCGGAAAAGCGCTTAGTTGTATAAAAATAAGCCAAACGCATCCCTTAACCTACGAAAGCGAATACCGCTTCGCAGTGCAGAGTGCTACTTTAAAGAGAGAGAAAAACGCGGATCACGACCTTTCTGCATTACTGACAGAAACGTTAATGTATCTTTAAAATGAGATAATCGAAGTTTATGACGGATATCCAGCAGTATTCACTGCCCAGAAAGGCAGGCGATGTGCGACAATTAGGCGAATTAGTCGGCTCTGCCTTTGCCATTGAGGCGGCTCGTATCGCGGAACAGCATGATGGCTTGGTAGTATTGATCGCCAGTGATATGCAGAATGCACTGCAGTTGACCAGTGAAATCGGCCAATTCACGTCGCTTAGCGTTAATACATTACCTGATTGGGAGACGCTGCCTTACGATAGCTTCTCCCCGCACCAAGATATTATTTCGAGTCGTTTGTCGATGCTCTATCAACTGCCATTGATGGAGAAAGGGCTGTTAATCCTACCGGTTAATACCCTGATGCAGCGCGTCTGTCCCCATAGTTTTTTGCACAGCCATGCTTTAGTCATGCAGCGCGGGGACAAACTCTCTCGTGAAACGTTAATTCGTCAACTTGAACAAGCGGGCTATCGTCATGTTGATCAGGTGATGGTCCACGGTGAGTATGCCACCCGTGGTGCGCTACTTGACCTCTTCCCTATGGGCAGCGAGGCCCCCTATCGCCTTGATTTTCTGGATGATGAGATCGATAGCCTGCGTTCGTTTGATGCGGATACTCAGCGCACGCTTAACGAAGTCGATGCGATTAGCCTTCTGCCGGCGCATGAATTCCCGACGGATAAAGCGTCAATTGAGCGCTTTCGCACACAGTGGCGTGAGCAATTTGATGTGCTGCGTGAATCAGAGCATCTTTACCAGCAAGTCTCTCGCGGGACATTACCCGCGGGGATAGAGTACTGGCAACCCCTGTTTTTTGATGAAGCCCTGCCTCCCCTATTGAGTTATTTTCCGAAACAAACGCTATTGGTGAATACCGGTGATTTGGCAGGATGCAGTGAGCGTTTTTGGCAAGATACGGCCCACCGTTACGAAAACCGTCGCGTTGATCCGATGCGTCCTTTGGTCGAGCCGACTGCACTCTGGCTAGCGCCTGATGCCTTGCATGCCGAATTGAAACACTGGCCGCGTATTCAATTATTGTCACAAGCGCTCCCCAAAAAAGCCGCGAATACCAACTTGGGTTACGAGGTTTTACCGGCGCTTCATCAACCGGATAATCAACAGAATCCGCTAGATCCCCTGCGTAAACTGCTGGAGGCGCACAGCGAGGATCGCGTTATCTTCTCTGTCGAGAGCCAAGGTCGTCGCGAGCGACTACAGGAGATGCTGGCGCGCATTAAGCTTCGACCAACCACCATTACGCAGTTCGCTGAGGCACAACAAGCGGGTGCCTACCTGATGGTCGGTGCAGCTGAAAAGGGCTTTATTGCTCAGCCGCAACGACTGATTTTTATCTGTGAAAATGATCTGCTGGGTGAGCGTGTGGTGCGCCGTCGTCAAGATACGCGTCGTGCGATCAATCCAGATGTGTTAATTCGCAACTTAGCAGAACTCCATCCGGGCCAACCGGTTGTCCACCTCGATCACGGTGTTGGGCGTTATGTCGGCATGACCACCTTGGAGACCGGCGGCGTTACCGCGGAATACTTGGTGCTGAATTATGCCAATGATGCAAAACTGTATATTCCTATCTCTTCGCTGCATCTGATCAGTCGTTATGCGGGGGGGGCCGATGAGAATGCGCCGCTGCATAAACTCGGCAGCGATGCGTGGAACCGAGCGCGTCAGAAAGCCGCAGAGAAAGTGCGTGATGTCGCGGCAGAGCTGCTGGATATTTATGCGCAACGCGCGGCGAAAACCGGCTTTGCCTTTACCCAATACCGTGAAAACTATCAACAGTTCTGCGCCTCGTTCCCCTATGATACGACCCCCGATCAGAAACAAGCCATCAGTGCGGTGATCAGCGATATGTGTCAACCGCTGGCCATGGACCGCCTAGTGTGCGGGGATGTCGGTTTTGGTAAGACCGAAGTGGCGATGCGTGCCGCGTTTCTCGCCGTCGAAAATAACAAGCAAGTTGCGGTGCTGGTGCCGACCACCTTACTGGCGCAACAGCATTACGACAATTTCCGTGACCGCTTCGCCGACTGGCCAGTACGCGTCGAGATGTTATCCCGTTTTCGCAGTGCGAAAGAGCAAAGCCAGATCCTAAAGGAGGCGGCCGAGGGTAAGGTGGATATTCTGATCGGCACGCATAAATTACTGATGAGCGATTTGCAGTGGTCTGACCTAGGGCTACTCATTGTCGATGAAGAGCATCGTTTTGGTGTTCGCCATAAAGAGCGTATTAAAGCGATGCGTGCGGATGTCGATATCCTCACCTTGACCGCCACCCCTATTCCTCGCACCTTGAACATGGCAATGAGCGGTATGCGTGATCTTTCCATTATTGCTACGCCACCCGCCCGCCGCCTTGCGGTCAAAACCTTTGTCCGTGAGTACGATGCCTTGGTGGTGCGTGAAGCTATCCTGCGTGAAGTGCTGCGTGGCGGCCAAGTCTATTACCTTTATAACGATGTCGAAAACATCAATAAGGCGGCAGAAAAACTCGCCGAGTTAGTGCCAGAAGCGCGGATTCGTATCGGTCACGGTCAGATGCGGGAGCGAGAGCTCGAAAAGGTGATGAACGATTTCCATCATCAACGTTTCAATGTGTTGGTCTGTACCACCATTATCGAAACAGGTATCGATATTCCCACCGCAAATACCATTATTATTGAGCGCGCCGACCACTTCGGTTTGGCACAGCTCCACCAATTACGGGGTCGTGTGGGACGCTCGCACCATCAAGCCTATGCCTGGTTGTTAACGCCTCATCCGAAGGCGATGACGACGGATGCCCGTAAACGTCTAGAAGCTATCGCCTCGTTAGAGGATTTAGGGGCTGGATTCGCCCTGGCGACCCATGACTTAGAGATCCGTGGTGCCGGTGAATTACTGGGTGATGACCAGAGTGGCCAGATGGAAACGCTCGGTTTCACGCTCTATATGGAGCTGTTGGAAAATGCCGTGGAGTCATTGAAAGCAGGTAAGGAGCCCTCTCTAGAAGATCTGTCGCAGCGCCATACCGATGTGGAGCTACGAATGCCGGCGCTGATCCCAGATGACTTTATCTCTGATATTAATACCCGCCTCTCGCTCTATAAACGTATTGCCAGTGCCAGCGAATCCGCTGAACTGAACGATATTAAAGTCGAGATGATCGACCGCTTCGGCCTGCTGCCCGATCCGACGCGTAATCTATTGATGCAGACGGAGATCCGTCTTCACGCTGAATCGCTAGGGATCGCTAAAATTGAAGCCGGAGAGAAAGGAGGCTATATCGAATTCGCGGAACAAAATAATGTGGATCCCGGCTGGTTGATTGGGCTACTGCAACAAGATCCGAAACAGTGGAAGCTTGACGGGCCGGTAAAACTGCGGTTTACGCGTGACTTAAGCGAACGTCAATTACGGATTAATTGGTTGGTAGAATTGTTGGCACAGATGGACAAACACCGCGTAGGTGCTAAGTAGACCTTCTCGCAGCCACCTAAGGGTGGCTGCTTACCCTCAGCTCTTCTGCACGGTCGGTTCGCTCAATTTTAAATTCCCTTGTGCATCCAGCGGGATCACCGAGCCAGGTTTGTGGTCCATCATAATCGTCCCTTGTTTATCCCCGACCTTATAGGTCACGTTATACCCCTTCGTGCGCTGCTCCTGAGTATATTGCGTTGAGCAACGACGATGAGAGGTCTGATAAGTATCACTATTTTGTAAGCTTTGCTGGGCTTGGTTGCCCGCATAGCCTCCCGCCAGCGCGCCGGCTACGGTAGCAATATCCCGTCCATGTCCGCCTCCGAACTGGTGACCTAACACGCCCCCCGCTACGGCCCCTAATACCGAACCGGTAAGACGGTTTTCGTCTTGTACCGCTCGACGATGGAACACATTGACGTTACGGCACACCTCGTGGGGCGTTTTAATCGTTTCGGTCTGCGGCTGTACCGCGATGACTTCAGCAAATTGTGGGGGGTGTTGCGTAAAATGACTGCCTGCGACCGCCGCAACTCCCAGAGCGGCTAATGCGCCGATGCCAACACCGGCAACTAATGATTTATTCATAACATCTCCTGCAATTTATTCTGGTTAATGGATACAGGGTTAACGCTTTGCTCGCGGAATAACTGCGCTGAGTGTGCCAAATCAATTTAGTATCAGCTATCGGAATTATGGAGAAAATTAGGATAAGACTCTGCCTAAAGTAGTGAGTCGCTATTTTATATGGCTGGCTGTGGGAGATGAGTAAGAATACAGGTTAGCGCTCGGGATAAGCCAAACAATCACTCTTTAGATTCTGGCAATACCCACCGTTTGATTAGCATTATCTCTCCCTCACCTATCCACGGTGGCGCCTGCTTCCGTTGCTGTTCTTTTTACTTATCGAATATCGGGGTGAGCGTCTGGTTGGCATGGGCGCGGTCTTTATCCGTCTGTTTTATTCCGGCCAGCTCTTTCTCTTCTGCGGGTGTCAGAGGCTCTTTCAGTATGTCGCGTTTCTGTTCCAGTACTTTCTTACGCTCGGCTTCATCCACACTCAGCCAGTTATTGTCAACTAAAAAATCCCAACCACTAAAGGCTGAGATCTTGACGTTAATTTATAAATAGATATCACCTCTTAAATAAAGGTAAAAAGTGGTAGGCAAACCAGTAAACGAGACTTGCAGGAATCGCTCCAAAAGTAGCGCCCTTTAGCCCATGCCATAGGTTATCAAAATAAAAGACGCCTTCAGCTAAATATTTCAACCCTTCAAAAAAGAAAAAAAAAAGCAACGACAATGCAACTTTTCTCCTGGTTAAAATCATAATGATAGAATTCAGTTCCAGAAGCACCATTAATATCTACTTTTTCACCAGAGATATTGGTTGATATACCGCTCCATCCCAATGATGGATCTACTCCAAAACTAAAACCAACACCATCTTTTCCATAAGATATTTCGCTAGAAGTGATACCAAGCCCTAATCCTATGGAACTATTGCTTTCGGAATCAATAGTTCCAGGAAAATATGGTCCAAACTGAATCCCTATCTACCCGGAGATACGCTCACCGACTGCTAATGTTTCTCCACGATTAGCTGAAAACTGGTATGGATCTAGACTCGCAACAAAGTAATAACCGGCCCCCGCACCTCCGGCGACCTCACCTTTTAAATAAAGTTTAACTTTGTACTCAGTTCCCCAGGAAGGCCCTTCACCAATAGCAATACGATTTATCCCGTCTTGAATCTGCTCCGGCGTCAGATTGTTATTCACCGCATACTGGTTCCACGAAGTCACCGCCTAGCCATAATTCATCATGCCTTTCGTTAGCTGGAACCCATCACCCAGTGCATTATTCTCAACAACAGTCCCGGTCAAGGCGACCGGGACTTATAACTTAACCAGGTTTGGATGACTTTTTTCTACGACCTTTAAATTTATCAATCAAATTAAAGGTAATTGCAGCTAATGTTATTGCTGATCCAGCAATAATGCTTTTGAAAAGATTCCTCATAATTTCTTCATAAGGTAAATAAAATCCACCCAGATGAATAAAACTTGAAACAACTTTTATGATTAGACCCAATAAGAAAAAACCAACAGTAAAATAAGCAAAAAGAACTATGTATTTAAGAGTGGACTTCATCATTTTCCACTCTCCTGCTTTTTGATAATACTTGTGCCTGCATCAGTGGCAGCTTCGGAAGCAAAAGCCCCTCCAATATCGTAGATGAATCCAGGCAGTTCCTTTCTTGTTATTGAATTAACAATCCCCGGCGCATACTCCCCGAACATGCCGCCAACCCAGGCACCGGCGGCAGAGGCCCCTATCGATCCTGGATTTGGCCCATCAGTAAACACTGCTCCACCTGCCGCTATGCCCACGTTCTGCCAGACTCCACGCCCCGGTGCCAGACCGCCCATAATAGCGGCGGCTCCCGTACTCAGCGGATCGTAAACTTTTCCTTCATTCCCCGACAGGCTCATATCAAACCACTGATAACTTCCATTCGCGACGGCTGCAATTACGCTACCGCCCACAACTTTCGCTATCGAGGCCGCAGGACCTAAGTAGATTGCGACTCCTATCATTAAGCCATCTGTGTAACCCTCAACAATGGCTTTCGTAATATTCGCTCCCTCGGGTAAATCCCCTTTCACATGCTGACTGAGCGCTGTATTGATTTCATCTGGGGTTGCACCTTGCTGAGCCATGGACATTGCTAATGAAGAGGCTGATTGACCATAATCCG
>NZ_FOGC01000014.1:0-40111 GCF_900111105.1 Rosenbergiella nectarea
CTGGGCTTGTCGTCGGCTCTGGGCTTGTCGTCGGCTCTGGGCTTGTCGTCGGCTCTGGGCTTGTCGTCGGCGTAGGAACGGGGATAGGTAAATTAGGCAGTGGAAGTGGTAAGGCTATCGCGCCTTTCAACGCCACCAATGCTGCCAGAGACGTCAGGGCCGCAAGACCGCCACCGCCACCGCCGCCACCGCACTCATCGTCGTCACCGGGATTCAGTTCAACCGAATCAGACTGTATAACCACTCGTTCCTGACCGATAATTTTGATCACCTTTCCGGTCAGAATCAGCTCCCCACCGGTACCAAACTCAAGGTGTCCGCCACTGATTAAGGAGGCAGCTCCGCCAATCTCCTTCTGCCAAGCTCCGCCTACAGACATAGCATGATAGCCGCCAACGTTGACAAGACTTGCACCACCAATGTTTTTATCATCAACACCCCCCACGTTAACCGCGCGCGCGCCGACTATAGTCGATATTTGGGCCGCGCCAACGCTTAGCATGGATGCTGCGCCGATCGACGTGATACTCATCCCTGCCACATTCTTATTATAATCTTTCGCTATGACCTCACTGCGGCTGTCACCGACCTGCAGTACTGAGTTAGCACCTATAACATGCTTTTCATCATTTTTAGTCAGGCGGGACATATCTCGTTCAGCCTGTTCCCAATAATTTTCCATACCGGGCTTATCTTCAAAACGAACACCATTATAGTTGGTCTTGCCGCCGCCCAGCGTGCGGCTGATTAGCCCACTCTGAGTGGCATTGCCCGGTAGGTCCCAGGGGGGGCTGGTGATATTGTTGTAAAGGCTGCCAATAATCAACGGCCTATCAGGATCGCCATTGATAAAATCAACGATGACCTCCTGATTGATACGAGGTATATAAAGCCCACCAAAACTGTTTCCTGCCCAAGCCTGACTGACCCGAATCCAGCAAGAGTCACCATCGTTATTTTGACCGTATCGATCCCACAGAAAGCGCACCTTTACGCGACCATAGCTATCGGTCCAAAGCTCTTCTCCCGCGGGGCCCACGACAATCGCATTCTGAGGCCCATGCGTACGGGGCCTAGCAATAGTTTGCGGATGACGATAGATCTTTGTTGTCGGCTGAACGGTAAAATCACATTCAACCGAGAAATCCCACTGCTGAGAACGCTGTTCGATTTCCTGAATAATCAACCGGCTGGAAATAACCATGTATTCCCTGTTAGCCTTATTAATTGGATGTCCTTTAAGGGTAAAATTGATCCCGCAAGCTAGGCCGCGTAGTTCACCATTACCCGAAGCACGCGATCCCTGTGCACCCAGTTCTTCAATACGTACCCGCGCCAGTTTTTCCCCAATATCAGGCTGATCGTAATCCCCCGGCCACTGGTATATTTCCATATCATTAAAATGGGTTTTGCGAGGCTTGACGTCCATCGCCAAAATGTCTGCACGCGATTTGGTAAAGTCATAATCATTGGTTACCCAGCGACCACTCGTCAGGGCTTCTTGATGAGTTAATTGTCGAACATATTCTTTATCTGCCTTGGGCGTTTCAGGTAGATAGTGAATAACCTTGTAGGCCTGACTGTCACTGTATCGGTGTGCACCGACGTGATCGACAAGCACCAACTTATGCTTACCGTCATGATGTTCAAAAAACCAGTATATGCCCCACTCTTCCATCAGGCGCTGAATGAAAGCGAAGTCAGTTTCACCATATTGTACTTGGAAGTCGAGTGCAGGGTAGACGTCCGTCAAGCGTCGCTCATAAGCAAAATTATAGTCGGACAACACCTCATCAATAATTTCTACGACATTTTTAGCCTGAAAGATCTTAAAATCGGTGGTCAGCTCGGCAAGAAAAAGCCACGGGCGTAAAATAATCTCATACATGGCCTGAGAGGCATCTCGGCCCACGTAGCGTGCTTTTTCTACCAGACCGGAAATTTCCCGAATACTTTTTCCCTTTCCACGCGAAGTACCTAAACCATTGCCATCCAGCTCAATAGTTATCGTCATTTCCTTACCGATCAACGCTTTCAGATCAATATTTGACGCGGTTTGCCAAGGAATATCAGGGTCGTCAGGTGTTTTCACCGTCAGTGTATAAGTGTAGAGCGTGGAGAATGCTTCTTCACCCTCAAGTTTTGTCAGCACTAACGCAGGCTGGTTTACTAACCTGGGGATGGCCGAGCTATGTAACATAATTGTTCGCGACATAGTGTTACCTACTAACCTGTGAATATCGCAAAGTGCAACTATCGCACTTCATCAATGGGACGTACCGTTCTGATAGTGTTGAGAATCGAGCACCCTACCAAAGCGGCTTTGACGCCAAAACCAGACAGACATATCGCTGGCCGTACAGCGAGGCCAGTTAAACCACGGCATATGGCAAACACCGTGTAATTCGTTCAGCCACTCATCCGCTTCGCAGCGAACGCTGCATAGCTGACTAAACAGAGGGGATTGCGCAGGCAGCCAGTCAGCAAGCTTGCCATTGACCTGAACCTGCTTCAGGCCTGAGAGCATAAAGCAGGCCTCGTGGATTTCTTTTCGCTGTAACGTACTTGCGCCGCCGTGCAGCAGAGGTAATAGCACCCGGGCAAGCCAGAACGGCAGGCCGATCGGAGACACTAACTGCTTGAGGATACGCCGATGGCTAATGCGTACGTAAAGTAGTTGCGATACGCCGACATTAGGTGATACAGGCGGCAAAAAAGCCCCTACGATATAGGATTTGTACAGCCTTTCACTTTCAGGCATGACAAAGCACCAGGGATAACCCTCGAGCTCGCGGGCATCGACCAGCGGTAAAGGCAGACGCCTAATCAGCGTGTTGAGGCGCTCAACGATGTTCCGCGCACGTCGGTATCGCCAAGGTATCAGGCGTATTAAGGCTGGCGGCCCGCTCAGCCATGCGATAATACGCACAGGGAAAAATAGGCGCTTGATCATAAGGCATCGTCCTGTGTGCCGGTCTCAGGGCAACGGAAGTCGCGCAGCACATCACCCGGCATCGCACCGTTTACCGCCAGTCCGTCCAGCTGCAGTTCGACGCGTTTTTTTCCGTTACCCCACTGCAGCAGTAGATTACCATCAGGCGTATCGCGAATTGTTTCGGCCGCATCCAGCCAGTGCAGTAGCGCCCAAGGACCCTGCCAGTGCAAATCAGGTAATGCACCCGCCTGATCCTCACGCAGTGCCATACTAATTTCACTCCCCTGACGTACCGCAGACCAGTTCAACGCTTGCACCGTTAATGGACCGTGGGCATATTTCAGCGCTTCACCGTTGAAACTAAGAATAAACTCCCTGACCTCCGGCGCGAGAAAGCGTACCGTGGCAGAGAAATTCAGCGCCGGTTTTTGGTTATCATCGCCAGAAAAGAACAGAGCACGAATCGCGGCTGCCTGCTCAAAAAAAGCAAGCCCCTCAGTATTGCTGGTGCCTTTGAAACGCCACGGGTAATGTGAAGTATCCACTTTTTCTGCCAGGTTCTGCTTGAACCAGCTGTCGACGATGCCGCCCGGGGCAAAGAACCTGACAAAATCTGGCACAGAAACTTCACGCTTGCTGTCAGCAAAGGGATAGCGTCCCTGAAAACTACGGCGGCAGACCTCCCCCAATCCGTCACCAATCGCCGCTGTACTGCGTGCAATATCTCGCTGCTGCACTTTGTTGAAGGTGGCTGATAGCAGTGGGGAGACCACATTTCTGACCGCAGCGGGCCAGGTATCTTCCTGAGCCCCCATTTGCGCACTCTCCAGCGCCATCTGCTGGCCACCGATATTAGCAAACGCGCTGTTATAGACCACAAAGCGCGTATACTGATCGCGCAGCAACATTAGTACACCGTTCAATCCATTTCCCTGAGCCTGAAGAAACTCTGTGGGCCCACTCTCTTTCGTCGTGTCACCCAGTACGAAGGTGCGCAGAGCAGCGAATCGATCGTCGAGCAGCTGTTTGATCAGCGACCGGTCGGCAAATCCCTTATTCACTACCGTACTCAGTTTATTATTTCCCGGCAAAGACCCGCTGGTCAGCACTGTCTCATTGGCCACGCGCTGAAAAACAGTGGTTAAGGGAGAATGGTCACTAACCATTGTGCGTAACAACGCAATGTTGAGAGCAATATCGGTCGCCCCACCAGATTGTCCCTCCTCCAGTGAGATCAGCTGCAAATTATCGAGAAAACGCTGCCAGTAAGTCGCATAGTTCTGCAGGTATTGGGTCAGCACACGGTTATGGAGATCTGCCAGACTTTTCAAGCCTGTGGTTTCTCCCATAACCCAGCTATCTTCACGCTGTAACAACAGTAGTGACGTCAGCATTTTTTTTTTAACCACTTGCTCCCAGCCAGCGTGCGTATAAAGACCAGGGATCCCCTTCTGGTTAAGTTCGCTGTCGCTAAGATAAAAGAGTTGCGGAGACTCAGAGCCGGTTATCGCCTGCAACGTCAGATTCGCTGGCGCGCTTTTTGCGCTGTCATGTTCTATGCGCTGCCAGAGGCGCGCGCTTTCATCCTTTTCACCCAGCCGCGCCCGCGCCCGAGTAATTAAGGTGTCATCCGCAGGTGATAGCGATTTCTGCCAGGTTTTAAGGTTAAAGAGATCGTTAAGATAGCTCTGCAGAGGTTCAACATCGACCACGCCGCTAAACGTACGGCTTTGTAGCCAGCTATCACTTAATTGACTGACCAGCCAAGCGTAATCCCCCTTGGTGCTCCGGGTTAACATTAGATAGCTTTTTAACGCCGTCCAGACACGTTGGTCGTCGGAGGAGTTCAGCGCAAGCTGCAAATCGTCGTGTGCCTTTTTAACCAGTTCAGGGAGCAGATAGTGTTGTAATACGAAGTGGTAGAGTGAATCAGCCCCCGCAGCAATGGAATACCCGGTGTAAAGTCCATAACGCCACTGCTGATCAGGATCGTTGAGGTTCAAACCAGGGTACTTTGCTAGCGCCCGTGTTGTGCTAAGCAGAGGCATTAGCTTATTTACGGCTTTTTCATCTGTGTAATTTTCCAGCTGAAGCGCCACCCGGCTAAGCTTTTTATCCAACGCATTAAGATAGCCATGGTTAAGCTGATAACTGTTGCACAGTGCGAGCGTAAGCCATATCGCCCCTCCCCAGCAGGCAAGATGCCCAAACAGATTTTTCAGACGGCTGGCTGCATGTCGCTGCAAATTATAGCGGACCAGATCGCCGTCGCGGCCAATCACTTCGCCGAAAAGTTGCGTCAGGAAATAGTGTTTGCTCCAGGCATTTTCGCTTAGAAGCACCTGCTCTTCACTGAGCGATCGTTTATCAGAAGGCAAAGAGGACAACTTTCCGTCGCGAACCAACTGATGCCAGCGTTGTAATAGCGTTTGATTATTAAACAGTGAAAAGCTCTGTGGCTGACAACTGCTAGTGAAATAGACGCCACGCAGCGCAGAAAAAACGTCAGTTTCATCATACCGTGAGGCAAAGAAGATATTATTGACCATCTCGTTGACTATGCTAGCAAGCTGGGCAAAATCATCGGGAAAGGCATACAGTCGCTTGCGATCGCCCAAGTCATACTCCTCCTGCTGACGTAGATAAACCGCGCTACTCAGACGATGATGCAACAGGTCAAATTCCTGCTTGAGCTGGTGATGGAGATTTTGTGAGGCGTGCGGCAACGCTTTTTCCCAGTCGAGTGTGACTCCCCATATTTGCTCTCTTTCAGCGAGCGTCAGATTGCGGAAAAAATCTGTAAAACCGTTAAGTAGGTCGAGTTTCGTTACAATTACATAGATCGGGAAACGTACGCCAAGCTTTTCGCGGGCTTCGCTGATCCTTCCACGCAGTGCAGCAGCCATCGCTAGACGCTCAGTCTGGGTTTTGTGCAGAATATCTTCAACGGATAGCGTGACAATCGCCCCATTAATCCCCTGAGTAGGACGACTTTTTTTCAGCGCAGACAGCAGACTACTCCATTCCTCTTCGCCGTCGTTCGTTTCACTGACGAATCGGCCCGCCGTGTCAATAAAAACAGCTTGGTTAGTAAACAGGCATTCACAGCTACCGGTTGGCGGAGCCTCACTGTTTTTACGTGACAGTTGCTCAGGTAAGGGAAAATCCTGACCCGAGGAGAGTAGCAGCGCTGTCTTGCCTGCAGACGGCGCGCCCAACATTAAAAACCACGGAAGCGTGGCGCGCCGCAGCCCAAAAAAGCGCTGCCAGCGAGGGATTACCTGCTGTATCTGGCGCATATATTGCATACCCCGGGCCACTGCCGTGTGAATAGCCGTATTTGCTTGCGCGGCATTCTTCTGCGTAGAGGACGGTTTTTTTATCCACCGGCTTAGCAGTGCTGGGTTACGTGCTAGGGCCTGTAATAAACGCCAGACACCGTAAGTCAGCGCCACGAACGCCACCACAGCCATCAGCAGCAGGCGATGGCCGGGTAGCCTAAGCGGATAGCCCTTACCGACCAGTAGCCAAGGACCTGCAACCCAGATAAGCGCCAGCACTACCAGCGTCAGCGATATAAACAGAGGTAAGCGCAGCCAGTATGCCATCAATACTGAAGCCAGCATGACGACCACGATAATACGGGAGGATACCGGTTCAAGAGGCCTAGCCTCACCAAATCCCAGCCAAGGGCCGAGTAACCAACAGGCCGCGGTCAGTAACACACAGAGTGTGATCAGTAACACCCGTGGCCAGATAACCCCAGAAAACAAACGATTTAACACTGACATGGTGTATCCATTAATAATTTACAAAGATATCTACACGGCGATTCTGAGCACGCCCAGCCGGGTTACGATTGCTGGCGACAGGATTGCGATCGCCCACCCCCGCACTTTGAACATCCGCTTTCGATAAGCCGTTTTTTAAAAAGATCTGTGCCACGCTATCGGCACGCTTTTCTGACAGCACCTGATTGTCGGGTACGCCGGGACGACTGATTGGCATAGCATCGGTGTAGCCAACAATGCGTACTTTGCCGTTAAGCCGTTGGACCGCACGGGCAATCTTCAGCAGCAATTCAACTCTTGCAGGCATAATCTCCGCTGCACCGACGGCGAAATTCGCATCACCCGGCAGGGTAACGATGCCCTGATGCGCCTGCTCTTTGACCTGAACCAGCCGGTTGGCAATTTCATCTTTCAACAGATCGCTAAGGCGAAGGTCAGTGGTGGTGGGCGCAGCGTTTTGCTGGGAGTGCTGTAATGCAGTCATCCTGGATAGCTCGTGGCTTTCAGGCTCTAGCAGCAGATATTTGCACCCTATAAAGCTACCAATACACAGTACCAACGTCAGCAGCAGCGATACGCGCACCGGAATAATCGTCAACCGGCGTTTTTTAGGGTTGCGCAGTGGCAGAACATGTGAAGCGAGTGCGGCCGGAATGCTGTCCCGGGTACTTTGCAATAGCGTAAGCATACGCTGGCGAATTTTGGTTAGATGGCGATCACCGTTCTCAATAATGCTATAACGACCCTCGAAGCCGAGCCCGAGAATGCGCAGCAGAATCTCCAGTACGTCAGCATATTCATGAGGCGTCATAGAAAGACGCCCGACCAGCAGAAAAAATTTGTCTCCGCCGTCGCTGTCACCTTCAAAATGGTTCAGCAGATTATTGTGGGACCAGCCATACTCCTGCCCCCAAGCTTTTGCCAAGGCCGCCTCATCAAGCGCGGTACAGAGACAGAAGCGCACTATGGCCATCTTTTTCCATGAGATATCCACCTCATCGCACACTACGCCGAACAAGGAAATTTCAGCTTTGAGTCCCTCCTTCAATAGCAGCATTTGTTCACGATTGTGGAGGTTTTCCGGCATTTCGCTCAGTACACGCAGAAGCGGCTGGGCTGCTTCTAGCAGCGGTTCGCTCGCGGCCGTCACCGTGGCGACGCGTTGCTGAACGCTTTCCGTGCGAAGTTGTGTAGCGTCATAACGCAACTGTGCGCCGGGAGTAGAGTTAACTTTCAGTTTATCCGCAGAGAGCGATTCAGCAGGCAACGCCTCATCCAGCAGGAAATGCCCTAATGCTTGATCGCTTGCTGTATTCTCTCCGCCTGTTAAAAAGGAAAAGTCATCCATTGGGTCGAGATCACTGCTAGCACTCATTAGTCTCTGATACCCCATAGTTCGATTTTAAGCTCAGTAAAGTCACCCGCGACATGCAGAGCAAGGGCCCCCGTGTTGGCAATTTTGTCCCAGAACGGACCGCTAGTAATTAACTCGAAATAGACATATCCGGCGCTATAGGGGATCTGTCTTGGCGGTACCGGCAAAGCACGCAGAGTCAACCCCGGCAGATGCGAACGTACAAGATCGTGGAGCTGTGTAGGAGCGCTAAGCTTGGCCTGAAGCGCGAACTGGTGGCGCAGCACGTCAAGCGGCATCTGCGCATGAACGGCGAGCACCAACCCTGAGAAATCAAGCAACTCACGCGGCAACATGCTCGCCGACCATACGCCATTACCCCGTAACTCTAGGGGAATAGTCTGCCCGGCGCGGACCAGAATCTGATTAAGCATTTCATGAATATCGTCCACCAGAGGGCGCAGTGATGCGTAAAGGTCAGCGTGGTTATAGCCGGGAATAGCACGCGGGCGGCGAGTCTTGGTCCGCACAAAAGTAGAGAGTTCGCTGGCAAAAGTAGCCAGCGATTCATAAAACGCTATCGGCGCAAGTTCTGGAATATGGCGCAGATGATCCAGCACAGTTTCATATTTATTGAATATCTGCAACAGCAGATAATCGACGATTTCGGCACTGGCACTGGCCCGACCGTCGCTATTAGAGAGTCTGGCAGCCAGCGTTTCCGCGCGCATCTTAACCAGTGCATTAAGATGGGTGAGCCATTCAACCAACAGCGGGTTGGCCGCACAAGCGGTGACTGGCGGCACATAGTCGTCGGTATGAAGCAGTATGCTGCCGTCGGGTTGTATCGCACGCACGCGTACCAGCGGCAGGCCAATCCATGAGGCTGTCATTTCGCTTTCGGAGACCAGCGCTAGCCGTAGCGAGGCCAGCTGTACCGGTTTCGGCCCCTGACGAATAACATTCGTGTCGCTCAATTCTGTTTCAAAGGCACAAAAACGGGCCAGTGAGCTTTGGTCGGCGTCATCAAAGATGGTCTCATCGGTGTTATCCAGACGCAGCGGTACCGCTAGGTAGATCACTTTATTGAGATGCTCAGCGGTAATGGTTAACGGTTCAGGACTGCTGGCATGGCCTGGAATATCAAACGGTGTGCCATCGGGCAGCACGCCCCAGCCTGAACGAAGCACCAGTTTGCCGTAAGAGAGTGCCTCGTGGTCTATTTCGTAATGGGAAAATCCCCAATAAAATGGCGTAATGGTTGACGCACGCTTGTGAGCGTAATACTCAAGATAGCGCTCCTGCTGCTGAAAAAGCTGTGGTCGCAAAAACAGGCCTTCACTCCATACGACTTTATTTGTTCTCACTTTCTATTATTCCCTTTCGGATTGTCGTCGCTTGTCTGTCCATATAAACCGTGACAGAGGGCAGCGTTGTTTTATTAGCTGACCAAAAAAATGAATACCATTTATCGGGTGGGTTTTTCGGTAATGGAAATACTGTTCGCCAAGTAGCGTGAGAAATATCCCGATAACCGCTTACCACACCGATATAATTAACCCCCTCTTTTGCCGTCAGAGTAATGCGCTGATGCTCTCCCGGTTTAAGGATATAAGCTCCGGCTTTACTACTTTGCGCTTTGAGTTCTGATGAAGGCGTTTCAACAAGGGCGAAATAATCACTATTCACAAATGCTTCAGTTTGTTTGAGTTGGAAAAGAGTCACGCTTAACGGATTCGCCTGACCCTGCTCATTCTGATTAATGTCATCGCCAGCCTGAAGTTCAACGACAAAATTTTCTGCCGGGGGAGTTTCTGGGGCTGACGATGAGCATGCCGCCAAACACAGCAGCGAGCAGAGAACGCCGCCCTGCCTCATAAAATTGAATATTGAATTCGTCACTATTTAACCCTAATAAACCTGCTGCATCGGCAGCAGGCTAGTTACAAGCCAGGATTATCCCAGCTGATTGGCCTTAATATCGTAGGTCGCAGAAATAACGCCAGATTTATGGCCTTCAGCATTCTGCATTACGTATTCGTTAGACATTTTAGTAAAGGAGAAGCGCACGCGTTCACGTGGACGAGCCTCGTCTTCAGCACAGCCCCCCATATCAACGCCAGTAATAATTACATCGGTAAATGTGATGGTTAAATAAGTAAGAGGATCTCCGCCCGCTTTACGAATAACGAACTTAATATTTTTAATATGCTTTCCTGATAGACAGTAGCTCAGTAAATTTGGACTTGCTTTGTCAGTGTAATGTTCAAAGCAGAAATCAGAAACGCTGGCTTTACCCGAACCACCACCGGATCCACTGTGCATATTTGAACGTTGAGAGACATCCCAATTCCAAGAAAGCACCTGGATTTCATTTTTATGCTCTGAATCTAAAGACTCACCTTCAATACCATCAATTTTAATAAAAATATCCTGTGACATTTTAATTCTCCTAAGGTTAATAACCCATACTTAACAGTAAGGGACGTGACAAACTCTCCTTAATAAATAAGGAAACTCACGGATATAGCGATATTGCTATGGGTAAATCAAAAAAATAATTACTTTAGGCAACGTCCTTCACTGAAGGTAATTTAGCAACCATGCGCAGCGAAACGGTCAGCCCTTCTAACTGAAAATGCGGACGTAAAAAGAATTTAGCTTGGTAATAACCGGGATTACCTTCAACATCCTCAATCATCACTTCTGCGGCTGCCAGTGGACGGCGAGCCTTAGTCTGTATAGAGGAGTTAACCGGATCGCCATCAACATAGTTCATCAGCCAGTCGTTAAGCCAACGCTGCATCTCTTCGCGTTCTTTGAATGAGCCAATTTTGTCGCGCACTATACATTTCAGATAATGTGCAAAACGCGAGCAGGCGAAGAGGTAAGGCAAGCGTGCTGACAGGTTTGAGTTGGCGGTTGCATCAGGATCATAATACTCCATTGGCTTCTGCAGCGACTGCGCGCCTATAAAGGCAGCATGAGTGCTATTTTTACGGTGTACCAATGGAATAAATCCATTTTTACCCAGCTCTGCTTCTCGACGGTCCGAAATAGCGATTTCCGTTGGGCATTTCATATCAACGCCACCATCATCGGTTGGGAAGGTGTGGCAAGGTAAGCCATCCACCACGCCACCGCTTTCCACACCGCGGATCAGCGTACACCAGCCGTAGTCTTTAAAAGACCTGTTGATGTTAACTGCCATCGCATAGGCGGCATTTGACCAGACATATTTACTGTGATCTGACCCATCAGTCGTTTCTTCAAAATGGAAACTGTCAACGGGATTAGTGTTAATACCATAGGGAAGACGAGCCAGAAAACGCGGCATCACTAAGCCGATATAACGCGAGTCCTCGGACTGACGCAGTGCATTCCATGCTGCGTATTCAAGATTCTGAGTAAAGATCTTGGTTAAATCGCGCGGGTTAGACAGCTCTTGCCACGACTCCATCTGCAGCACGCTGGGTGATGCACCGGCGATAAACGGCACATGTGCTGACGCAGCCACTTTGCTTATCGAGGTTAATAAGTCAACATCGGGCGCGGTGTGATCAAAGAAATAGTCTGCCACCAAGCAGCCATAAGGTTCCCCGCCTAACTGACCATATTCCGCTTCATAAACCTTCTTGAACAGCGGACTCTGATCCCAGGCAATACCGCGATAGCGTTTCATACTGCGCCGAAGTTCGTCTTTCGAGATATCCATAAAACGTAATTTAAGTTTCTCATCAGTCTCAGTGTTATTCACCAGATGATGAAGACCCCGCCACGCGCTTTCGAGCGTCTGAAATTCGCTGTGATGCAAAATCAGGTTGATTTGCTCAGAAAGCTTACGGTCAATCTCGGCTATAATAGAGGCAATGCTTTTATAAGCATCGTCAGATACCGTAACACTATTTGCCAGCGCTTGCTGTGCCAGTGTTTTGACTGCACCTTCCACCGCAGATTTAGTCTGCTCAGATTTTGCCTTAAACTCTTTGGTTAATAAGTGATTAAAATCATCAAAGGCAATATCTTTTGCAGCCGCCTGCTGCCAGGTTTCATTTTGAGATTCTGACATATTTCCCTCTCAACTAATCTTCTTGCTGTATTTCAGCAGCATCGTTTTTTTTCTTTGGCTCTGCAGCCAGAGCCTGTAGTAACGCATTATCTTTCAACAGATTCATTACTAGCTCTTCTGCGCCAGCTTTACCGTCCATATAGGTCTGAAGATTCGCCAGCTGTGTACGGGCTTCCAATAGCTGTGAAAGTGAATCGACTTTTTTGGCAATCGCGTCCGGTGCGAATTCGTTCATGCTCTCAAAAGTCATATCGACCATTAGCTGACCTTCACCCGTCAACGTGTTAGGCACAGCGAACGCAGCTCTTGGACGCATGGCTTTCATTCTTTCATCGAAGTTATCAATATCGATATCCAAGAACTGACGATCGGCCACGGAAGGCAGTGGCTCTACCGGTTTGCCGGAGAGATCAGCCAGAACACCCATGACAAAGGGTAATTCGACCTTTTTTTCTGATCCGTAAACTTCGACGTCATATTCAATCTGTACGCGCGGCGCGCGATTGCGAGAAATAAATTTCTGCGAGCTGTCTTTACTCACCCTTTCTTCCTTTTGTTGTTGAATTGCCGACACTACTACCCGCCGGACCTGTAAACACAGAGTCAGAAAACGATAAATTCGCCCCCTTCTCTATTTGTATATCAGTTCAATACCCGCAGTGGCCGAGACTTTTCCCGGGGTCACCGGGGTTTTAGCGAAATAAGAGACATTAAAATTGTACTGCACATCTCCACCACCTTGCGGAATGATATAATCCTGAATACTGGTGGTATCATTCAGCAGCATCTGTACGCCTGCACTATTTCTCAGTCGCAGCTGAGTTTCAGGGCTCATACCGGCAACTGAGCTGTTTTTTATATTTCCGGTAGCGTTATCGACTTGCGTCGAGGCAACGGAAATAAAATGAACACCGACGGTAACCGCCCCTGGACATTTCTTTAAAATCACCAAGAAAGATGTCGATCCGGCTTCGTCACCTGCATGCTGTAGCGAGGAGGACGAGACTGTAGGTAATGCGACGGTTTCATTCGCGCTACGATTGTCAATACTGATTTGACAAGTCTCCAGTTCGAAACGCCCCGTAAATTTGACCTGAATATCACAACTTCCTTTACACGATGGCGCCGCGGCATTAACGGGTGAATTACCAAGTACAAACAGTAAAATACTGGTGCACAATGTGCCGTTTACTAAGGCTGACATATCACCTCCATCCTGATCATGTTAGTTCCGGTTATCGGTAACGGTGCGCTCTGTGGAGTACAACTCAGTTTTGAACCGTCCACCTGGGCAAAGAGTGGCTGCCTGCTGTATTCCCAGCCACGAACGTAAGCCTGTCCCCCCTGACCGATAATTCCCTGGCTATCGCCTGCAGCGGACAACATATCTACCCCAATCGGTAGAAACTGGCCGCTACGATCTTTTACGGTCAGAATCATTGCCGTCCCCATCGAGGTTTTCATTTTGACCAACACCGCTGCACCCTGCCGTGGGATAACGGTTCTTTCATTTTCCATAACATCCACCGTATCCGGCAGATCGTGCAACCCAATTGATACGCTATTCTCTCGATAAGGGGTGAGCGAGGGAACGATGGCATAGCCCCAACGATCGATCCTGGCACCATAGCCGTTATTCACCCGTGCACCGCTGGCTCCTTCTGCCTCAATGATGGCAAACGGTTGTTCGCCCACCACAGGACCGGCGGTGATCCCACCGTGATGAGCCACCAGACTGCCATTGGCAGAAAGCGAGAACTGATTATTATTTCTGCTGTCGACCGTTGCGGTTGCACCGTATTGGCCTAAAGGCGTTTCGTAACTCATATTACCGTTCAGCACTGAAGTCCGTTTGGACACATTATCCTCACTCATACTGGCAGCAATACCGTATGACAATTCGTTTTGCGGCCCCTGAGAACCACTGGCCATGGTCTGAACCTGAGTGTCACCGCCTTTACCGTGGGTGACTGTACCGTAAAGTGAGCTAAACAGCGGCTGTGAAGAGGCTGTGGGCTGACCCAATGGCATCGAAATAGAGAAAATATATTGTTTATCTTCGCTACCCGATTGGGTTCTACTACGGGTGGTACTCAGGCTGTAGCTAAACAATCCAAGATTGTGATTAAACCGCAGCAAATATTGTCGGGAAGGCGTACGGTCTTCCCAGTAGGTATAATAAGAACCAGTAAAATCAAGCGATATGCGGTCAGTAATCCGCTGACTAACGGTAGCACTGAGGCGACGACGCGTACGGTAATCGGTATCCGTATCGGTATGGCTTATGCTATTTTTACTGAAGGTCTTATCCCTGTTGGCTTCACTGAGCGTGTAATAACCTGCCGATGAGTAACGATAGGCCGCCAGAGATAGCGACGTCTGGGAGCTGCTGAGATAGCGCAAAAACTGCAGCTGATAACTATTACCCGACGCGCGTGACTTTTCTAGTGGCTGGCTATTAGCGTGAATAACATCAAAGGTTATGCCACCTAATGCGGTGTTAAAAGCATTGCCAACGCCCAGTGCACGGTACTTCTCACTTAGCTGTACTCCGCCATAAAGTGTCCAGTTGCTGAATGCACCATAGCGATAAGTACCCTGGACTACGCGCGGGCGATGCTTGATATTTTCATCTTTAAGTTCACCGGCAGAGACAGAGAAATGGCTAATTCCCTTTTGTAAAATTAGCGGTGGTGAGGAGAAAGGGATGAGTTGAATACGCTCACGCCCGTTGGCTTCCTTTATAACCAGCTGAAGATCACCACCGTAGCCTAATCCACTAATATCTCTCAGTACGAAAGGACCTGGCGGAACCACCGTCTCATAGATCGATACGCCACGCTGCATAACCGTGACCTTTGCATTAGATTCTGCAATACCGGTTATCACCGGTGCGTAGTTATTCTGAGAATCGGGTAACATGCGGTCGTCAGAGCGCAACACAGCACCCCGCAGGCCAACACTGTCGAATAGCTCGCCGCTGGTATTGACATCGCCCAGTAGTCCCTCGCTTTTTAAGGTCGTGATATCGTGCGCAGCATAACCATAAAGATTTTGCCAATGTGTATTGCTACCAAGGCCGGTATTAAAACGCTTACGCAATCGCCAACCGGCAAAGTTGAAACCCGCGTTGAAAGCGAAAGAAGCCGTAGCGCGATCAGAATCGTTATTTTTATTTTGCAGTTGTGAGTAAACGTTTGCATTGTAATCGATGAAACCGGCAGTGATCCCTTGCTGCCAGCGTGCCGGATCTATGTATCCGCGTGGTACATAAGTTTGATTTACCTGCGGTACCTGTAGACTTAGCGTAAAATCCGCGCTGTTATAATAACTATGGGCTTGATCTATCCATGATTGAATCGGTTCACAACTGCTAGAGACGTTTTTTTCATGCAGCAATTTAATTCCAAGCAAGGTTAATTGCTCACGTGTCACGCACGCGACAGCGTTTTCATCCCCCTTTTGCTGACGAAATCTTATCTTATTTTGCCCTCGTCCTTCGCCATTAACCTTTACGAAAACGTCATAAACCCCTGGTGCGACAGGGTTACCTTTTCGGAACTTAGATAAGTCAATGTGACCACCATGGATAAATTCTGAGTTAAAATTCATCTCCTCTATCTTGCCAAGAGTATTTTCAGGATTCGATTTAGCGTCACAACAAAAAAACAAAGCGACAGCTATCACCACAGGGTTTGTAATATTCCCCGTGTGATGCCTACATCTTTTAATAGCTGTAAGATTCATAATCACTTTTATATTTCACTTAATCGTTCAACAGCAGATACTCAAGCAATAAATAATCTGAAGGATATAAATTTAGATAAGGAAGCCTATTGAGATTGCAACCCATTGATTTGACTCCAGATTAAATCATTCTCTACATTGACGCCTAAATCGTTAATAAAACTATATTTCAATCGTGAAAAGGATGTCACTCTTTGATCTGGAAAAAATACCGCTGAGCTTCTGGGGGCGAGCATAGACATTTTCATGTTAACTTGCTTATTATTAACAAACACAATTGCATCGTTGAATGAGAAATAGAAAGGCCCCGTATTTTCCACGCGAAAACCCGTGCCGTGAGCACTGTCTTTAATTACAGACCAATGCAGGAGAGTGGTGATATCGGGCATTTTTATTTTAGCTACGGCTGCCGGGCGATAAAATATTTTAATACGTGTACGGAAAGCAATATTAAGTTTTTGCTGAGCATTACTGGTATCCACTGGTGGGATCTCCAGAAGATTAAACCAAAAAACTGACTCCTTGTCCTGAGGTAAACTCATTCCATTGTAAATCAATTTCAAACTTTGCCCGCTATTAGGCTCCACTCTGAAAATAGGCGGTGTAACAATAAAAGGTATTTTGCTTTTATCAATATCTTCATTACTGGAACCATCATCAACCCAGACTTGTGAAAGAATAGGCTGATCCGTTCTATTTTTTGTTCGTACGGTAATTTCTTTTTCATTTCCCGGATAAATAATCCGAGTACCGACGATCGACATTCCTGCCCTACTACTTTGCATTGCAAGTAAAAATACGATACAACCTAATAAAAATTTAAACATGGACAGTTCCGTGAAATAAAACAGATAGTTGACTAAATAATACAGGTGCGTACTCTCATATTTCTATAAAAATACGCACGCTGCAACCCGTGTAATTTAGTTGTAAGCTAATGAATAGGCGACCGTCGCAGTCACGTATCCAGCAACCGCTGGGGCAGTAGCAAAATACGAAGCAACGTATTCCATCGTTGCCTCTCCACCGCTAATTTGTACAAATTGCCCGTCTGTACCGCCAACTTCCACTTGACTTGCTCCACCCTTGTCGAAGAGCCTGATTTGAACATTTTTTGCTGCTGAAGTTGGAGGGGTGGTAGTAGTACTACCTTGAAAAACGTTGGTCAAGTTATGGGTTATTACATCGTATCCGGTTGTACCATTGTTGGCTTCAAAGTGTGCAGTAACACTAGTAAGTGTGCTAGGACATTTTTCCACCTTAATGGTAAACACTTTAGAGCCCGCAATTTTTCCATTTAAATTTAAACTATCAACGGAAACTGACGGTAGCTTAATAACTTGATTTTCATCACCTGATTTAATGGAACAGGTTTGTGCTTTAATTTCGCCATTAAATTTCACTATCCCGTTCGGGGTGGCTGCATAGGCTCCAGGCGTAAGCATAAAGGGTAAAAAATAGAGTATGTGTCGCTTCGTAATCATTCTCGCAATCCTCAAATTTAATAAAATTTATATATATTAAAAAGTATTAACCCGCAGCAACCAATATGGTAATAGCTGATAACTTTCCAACACTCTGCATTGCCTTTCATGACAATTACTCTCCCCGGGGATTAATATTTTTTCTATTTTTATAAAAACAAAAAATCGATATTATAATTTTTTTTCTCAAGATGCTTTTTTATATCTCACCTAACTATTCTGACCACAAATTTACCTGAAGAAAAATTAAGCTTTACCGTTAAACCGCGTATTTCAGTCTGGTGTTGCAATATTGTCTTACTCAATAATGGCATAATTGTCTGTTCAATATAGCGAATTAGTGCACGTCCTCCGGCATCTGAAATCCCGCACTGAGTTATTACCTGCTGGACCGCAGCAGTAGTGTAAATAAATGATGCTTGATGCTGTGTAACTAACCGCTGACCAATCTGATTCAAATAGAGCTCAACAATCCGCTTAAGAGAATCTATTTGTAATGGAAAATAAGGGACAACGGTCACCCTGCCTAAAAAGGCGGCAGGAAAAACGCTAAGCAGCTCAGGTTTGAGCTTATTCAATAACGCCTGACTCTCTGGCAGTTTTTCAGCATTACTACAGTGCTGCATGATCATGTCACTGCCAATATTACTCGTCAGTAATAATATGGTATTTTTGAAGTCAATTTGTCGCCCTTCACCGTCTTCCATCTGGCCTTTATCAAATACCTGATAGAAAAGCTCGTGCACATCCGGATGGGCTTTTTCAATTTCATCAAGTAGCACCACACTATAAGGTTTCCTGCGTACTGCTTCAGTCAGTACTCCGCCGTTACCATAGCCAACGTAGCCCGGTGGCGAACCCTTTAGTGAAGAGATTGTGTGCGCTTCCTGAAACTCACTCATATTAATGGTAATCAGATTTTGCTTACCGCCATACAGGCTGTCAACGATTGCCAGTGCGGTCTCTGTCTTACCCACGCCAGAAGGTCCTACCAGCATAAACACGCCCAGCGGCTTGCAAGGGTCGGCCAGACCTGCTCGCCCGGTCATAATGCTCTCGCTGAGCTGAGTAAGTGCCGCTTTCTGACCGATAACACGCTCACTGAGACGCTGAGGTAGCGTCATAACTTTCTGCACATCATCTTTCAACATCTGTCCGACAGGAATAGCAGTCCAGTCGCCGACAATACGTGCTATCACGTCTTCATTGACTTCCGCATGGACCAGGTGTTCTTCCTGTCGTAGCTGGCTTAACCTATTTTCTTCTGTTGTTAACTGCTTACGAAGACCATCGGCAACCTCGCCGTCGCCATCTGAACGGCATGCAATAATCTGCTGACGCAGCGAGATAATAGTCTCCGTAGCATGTTGTTCAGCGCGCCAGCGTTCAGTAAGAACAGCAATCTTCCCTTCAAGCTCCTGGAGTTCAGTCTTTAGCTGGACTAGGCGCTCATTCTGACCTTTCCCAAATTGACCCGCTTTTTCCAGCAATGAAAGCTCTGTTTGAGCACTCTGGTACTGCCACTGCAGCGTATTAAGCTGCGCAGGTGGAGCGAACTGAGCAATAGCAACACGAGCGCAGGCTGTGTCCAGCAAGCTAATGGCTTTATCAGGTAGCTGCCTAGCAGGAATATAGCGCTGTGACAGGGAGACTGCTGCTTGTGCCGCCTCATCCATAATCCAGACACCATGATGTTTTTCCAACGAGGGGATAAGGCTGCGAAGCATGGCAATCGCGCGGGCCTCATCCGGCTCATCGATCTGCAGAACCTGAAAACGTCTCGTCAGTGCAGGATCTTTTTCGATATGCCGTTTGAACTCACTCCAGGTCGTTGCACCGATTGTTCGCAACTGACCACGTGCCAGCGCAGGTTTCAATAGGTTGGCGGCGTCCCCAGTCCCCGCATTTCCACCCGCACCGACCAGCGTATGCACTTCATCAATAAACAACACCACGGGTCGTATAGAGGCGATTGCTTCATCCAGCACAACTTTGAGCCGAGCTTCAAATTCACCTTTCATGCTGGCACCCGCTGAAAGGGCCATAACATCTAATGACAGTAAGCGGACGTCACGCAACGCGGGGGGGACGTCACCCGAGGCAATAGCCTGAGCGAGACCCTCAACCACTGCCGTTTTTCCTACCCCTGCCTCACCGGTCAGCAGTGGATTATTTTGTCTCCGCCGCAGCAGAATATCGGCCATACTGGCAATTTCGCTCTCACGCCCCAGTACTGGATCGATTTTTCCTTGTCGAGCTAGCTCGGTCAAATCAGCAGTATATTTTGCTAGCGTATCGCTTTCTGATTTTCTGAGCTGCTGGTCGACATCTACGCGTGCGGCAAGCGTTCCATCGTCCTCACTTCCTGCATCTTCGTCAGAACCATCAGTTATTTCTTTCAGTCTGGTCTGCAGCATCTCCAGATTGATGCTACCCAGTGCAGGAATGATCCTCAGTAGTGCACGTCGTAGTTCGCTGTGCGAAAGCATCGCCAGAATAAGATGCCCACTGCGGATACGGTTTTGCAAACACTCAAGGCTGGCACATATCCACGCCCTTTCGATCGATAGTTCTATATGCCATGAGAAATCATTAATTGATTGTGCCCCTGATGGAAGCTCAGTTAAGGTTGTTGCCAGGCCTCGCTCAATCACTTCAGCATCTAGTTCGAAAAACGTAACAATATTACGGAGATCGTTATTTCCTCCGAACCAAAGCTGATTGATCCAGTGAACAAGCTCAATATTTGGGTTGCCACGTAATTTACACAGGCCAGCAGCACTTTCGATGGATGAAAAAAGTGTTTTATTAAGCTTGCTAAATAGGTCTTTTCTCTGGATAGCCACGTCTCTTTCCTACTTAGAATTTTAATTATCTGTTTAATCTTTAATTAATCTTAACTCAAAATGAGGATAAAAATAAATAAAAACCCCCTCATCAGGATAAAGTTATAATAAAATTCCTATTTTATAAAAACCGAAATAAAATAACATAGTTTCCAATTGGGAAATGATTGAGATCTATTTCAGGAAAAGAAAATTAATCCTGTAAAATATCAATTATCTGTTTAGAAAATATAAATAACATGGTTCTTAACACTTCAACCCTCTAAAGTTAAGTAACGTGACCTCGAGTAAAACAGACCTAATAACTGTTTAATTACAATAACTTTGCGCCAATTTACTTTGTCTCGCCGTTATTTCCCTACAGATAACTCGGCCTTTCCACATCATACTTAACCTCTCTCCTTCACTACATTGAGCCAAAATCACCTGCAGATTTCCTCCAATACAAACTCACCTTACAGAAGCCAATATACTTTATTTCCCATAGCGAAACATTTTATCAATTTTACCAAAATCGAAAGCCTATAATATTTAAAGAGTTTTCAAACTAAAAACAAAATTAAATAACGAATTAATTCAAGGGCTATTTAAATATTAAAAATCTCGTACTATACTATTCACTATCGTGGGTAAACTAAAATAAGATGCAAATGTAAGCTCGCTTTTTGCGTGTTTCAGCAATGCTGCCATCCTCCTGCTGATTATTTACGTTTTCTACATCACACCTTTTTTATATTCGGGGTCTACATGGATCAAAAATTCTTAGACAGTTATAATACAGAATTGACATTCATGCGTGAGATGGCGAGTGAATTTGCCGAAAAGCACCCGAAAATTGCTGGCCGCCTCGGTATGCATGGTATCGACGTCGCCGACCCTTTTGTAGAACGTCTAATTGAAGCGTTCTGTTTTATGTCTGCGCGGACTCAATTAAAGCTCGATTCAGAATTTCCCCGTTTTACGCAGCGATTGCTTGATATTATTTATCCTAATTACACCGCACCAGTTCCTTCAATGGGCGTGATTCAGATACAACCTAATCTGAAGGAAGGGGATCTCACGCGAGGCTATTCAGTCCCGCGTGACAGCGCTTTTTATACACCGATCGCGGCCGGAGAAGTCACACGCTGTGAGTTTCGTAGCGGACAAGAGGTTAAGCTATGGCCACTAAAAATTACGGATGCGCGTTTAACCTCATTGCCACCGGACATGCCTCATCTAGAGCGTTACAATATTCCGTTGGCACCGCTAAAAAGTGCGCTGCGAATCAAGCTCTCATTGCCTGATGATATTACCTTTTCCCAACTCAATGGGCTTGAGCGTCTGCCACTTTATATTGATGGTGATGAGCGGATCGTTTCACATATTTTTGAGTTGCTTCATGCGGGACAGGTGGCGATGATTGTCCGTAGTGGCCGGGGAAGTGATGTGTCTGATAGTATCGTCAGCCACAGCCCGCTGGCCTTTGAAGGCCTATCAACCGGGCATAATCTTCTGCCCGTCGACTGGAATATGTTCCATGGCCATAATCTGGTCCAAGAGTACTTCTCCTGTCGTAAACGATTTTATTTTTTCTCCCTGACTCAGCTCACTGACGGACTGAAAAATAATCATTCCTCTGAAGCAGAAATCATTATCCTGTTAAACCGCCAGGCATCGCACTTGACCGAACACATTTCTGCATCCCGATTCTTACTGCACTGTACACCGGTCATCAACCTGTTTCCCAGACGCCTAGACAAGCTTGAAATTAATCAACGTTCAAATGAGTTTCACGCAACGCCGGACCGCAGCCGTCCACTTGATTTTGAAGTCCATTCCATTCATAAAGTCTTTGGTCAGCAGGCAGAAAATAGCAGCGAGGTAGTTTTCAATCCGCTCTATCAAACCCGTCATAGTACCCCAGGTAACTTTGGGCGCTACTTTTCCACGCTACGTAAGCCGCGCCAAACCAACAGTAATGCTCGTAAGTACGCAACCCGTACGCCCTATTCTGGTACGGAGGTCTTTGTTTCACTGGTGGACCAGAAAGAGGCTCCCTGGCAGGACACTATTCGCTACCTGTCAATTGAGGCACTCATTACCAACCGCGATTTACCGCGTCTGATCTTAGCGGACGGTAATTTCTCGTTAAGCATGCCAGATTCCGCGCCGGTTGAGGGAGCCCGATTTGTTTTTCAACCCAGCGCCCCCCGCTCACCGTTCGCTCAAGGCGAATCAGCTTGGCGACTCATTCGCCAGCTCAGCTTTAACTACCTCCCTCTATCGGATATGCCTCATCACGAAGGTGGCGCTTCACTGCGCAATATCCTGCGCCTGTTTGTCAGCGATTCTGATAACGAATCCATTAAGCAAATAGACGCGCTGGTAGGCTGTCAAAGTACCCCAGTGATTCGCCGCCTACCGGGGAAAGGACTGCTGATCTACGGGCGAGGGGTGCGCTGCGAGCTGACCATCGATGAGGAGAGTTTTTCCGGTATCAGCCCCTATCTTTTTGGCATGATAATGGAAAACTATCTGGCTCGTCACGCCGCGATAAATGTCTTTACCGAGACAGAACTGCGCTCAATGCAGCGTGGGGTGGTTGGGCAATGGCAGGCACGTCCGGGCCAGCGAGGTATCCTGTGATCGTGCGCGACAACCACTCTCTAGGTCAACATGACCAGACTCACAGCGCGGTCGATGATCTCAGTACCGGTAGTGGCTTTATTCCGCTGCTTCGCAAGCTCGCCGCCCGTTCTCCGGGGATGCCAGTGCCAGGAAGCGCTCACCTGCCCACGCAAGAAAACTTTCGCCTCAGCCAGAAGGCGCATATGAACTTTGCGCCGCGTGAAATAGCCTCTCTGAGCCAGACACAAGGCCAGACCGGTATAGAACTTTTTGGCCTTGGCGTATGGGGCCCTCAGGGAGCCATGCCACTGCATCTGACCGAGTTAGCCTATACCCGAGCAGAGTCGCATGATAATACGCTGAACGCCTTTGTCGACATGTTCCATCACCGCGCCTTAGCGCAATTCTGGCGTGCATGGTTCGTCTCCCAGGATACCGCCTCTCTTGATCGCCCTGAAGATGAACGTTTTTCTTTTTATGTTGGGAGCTTAGCTGGACTAGATCCCCATGAATTGCTTGACAGCACCCTACCACTGCATCCACGACTCTCCTCAGCTGCCCATCTGGTTCGTGAGTCACGCAATCCTGAAGGCCTGATTGGCGCACTTCACTATTACTTTGATGTACCCGTTCAGATACAGGAATTCGCCAGTCAGTGGATAACCCTTGAAAAAGCAGACTGTACTCAGCTCGGCATTATGAATGGCTCATCCAGTCTGGGTGACGGTGCGATTTTAGGCAGTATGATTGTCGACAGGCAGCATAAATTTCAGCTGATCTTCGGGCCTCTCAGTCTGGAACAGTATTTGTGCTTTAGCCCAAGCGGCGACGATCTACCGGTACTCCGTGAATGGGTAAGGAATTTTGTGGGCTTCGAATATGCCTGGGAAGTCAGCCTAGTATTGTCTGCCGAAGAAGTGCCCTATGCATCACTCGGTGAGACGCATCAACTGGGCTACACCAGCTGGCTGACACGCAGTGATACATCCACTGCGCTGGCAGGAATGAGTTTTGATCCAGAAGCACAGGCTAACTGGGCCTGACCATCACTTTCTATTTCTGAGACAGGAGCGACATGTTGCCGACCTTAACTTACCCCTGCCCTGACTGGTATCAGCCACTCCTTCAGCCCATTACCGGTCCTTCCCCCTGTGGGGAAAGTCTGGAATATGATCCGGCATTTTTAATGCTACAGGGACGGCTTCAGCCACGACTTGGCGCCGAATATGGAGATTTTGTTGAGGCTATCGATCCGGTCAACTGGGCCGATGTTGAACGTGAAGCACGCACGTTGCTGTTAAAAAGTAAGGATGCACGCCTAGTTATTGTGCTAATGCGCTGTCGGTTGCACAGTATCGGTTTGGGCGCCGTCAATGAGGGGCTTAACGCTCTCCTTCACCTAGTTACGCAATGGCCGCAAGAGTTTCATCCATTACCGATGGATGAGGAAGAGTACGTCCCGATCCTTAGAGCTAATGCTTTTGCTGAGTTGGCATCACCTGAAGGTTATTTAGCCGATTTACGCCTCAAATCTCTACCAAAAGTGAGTGGTTTGCAGCTAACTGTAAGGGACGTTGAACGCGCGCTTATTGGTCCGGCTGATGAACATACGCAGAGCGAAATGACGGTAAAAGCGATTTTACAAATGTGGCATAACGATCCTGCCATCATTTCGCTGCAACTCGCCGCTGAGAATTTAAGGGCCTTAAAGGCAATTCTTGATCACAGCTTGGGCAATGATGCACCTGACTTCTCTGCACTAACCTCTCTGCTAGCCCTTTTTTCCAGCGATACTGGCATCGTTCCTTTAAAACACAGTCAGCCTGTCCTGCCCGAGACGGGCGGCCCGATGCACTTACCCGAGCCACTGAACACGGCGCTACTGCCAGATCCACTCCCCCAGGCAGACGACCGACCTTTAGCTGTAGTGAGTCCAGCTGCGACGGCATTGTCCGCGGCAGCTATCCACGATCGGGGGGACGCTTTACGTCGACTGGATCAGCTGCGTAGCTGGTTCACCGAGACAGAACCCAGCTCACCCGCCATTTTACTGTTGACCCTTACCGAATATACCGTCGGAAAAAGTTTTCTTGAGCTGTTGGATATCTTACCCGCGGAGCTTATCGCTAATTTAAAATCTTTACAGGACATAGCATAATGCGACTGATTTCTAAACTGTTTATCCTATGCAATTTTATAGCACTGCAGCCCTGCCTGGCTGACTGTCCTTTTATAATAGATAATTTCCAATCGTCCTCTACACCTGGCCATCCGTACTTTTTGACCCTACCAGCTCAAACTATTCGTGTCGATGCAGATACGCCTGCCGGTGCGTCCATCGGAAAAATAAGTATTAATGGATCAGGGCATAATGACGTTTATTATGACTGTAGAAATCAAACGGTATATACTTACGGTAAAATACTCAATACTTCAGGCCTTATTCCTCTCGCTAATAATACTTTTGCCGTTGGCGATACCGGTGTTTCAATCAAACCGTCAGTCATCTTACAAGGTCGAGAAGGCGTTTTTCCTTCATCACCCGGCACTATTCCGACGTCTGGCACTTATGTTGTGTTCCCTAATATCACAGAGTTTTCAGTAGAACTTTACAAGATAGGCGCTCAACTCAACCTGCATAATCCACTGGGCGATATCATTATTCCTGCTACCAGCGATTTTATCCACCAGTGGATAAACAGCGACACCCCGGGCAGTAACAGACCTATTACAGTAAACATCGGTGCGATAAGTATTGTAAGTACCCCAGTGTGTAAAATCGATTCATCAGTGAAAGATGTGCCGTTCGGCAGCGTTACAGAGACCTCGCTCAACAATGGAATTAAACGTAATCTCGATTTCGCGCTTCAGTGCCAGACAGATTTCGGTACTTTCAATGCAATCGCAAGTATAAACGCCAGTAAGCGGACACAGGATAACAAGTATATTACGGTAACCGATTCCGCTGGAAATACGGACAGACTCAAGATCGGTATTACAGACAGTCAAGATAAAACGATGAACGTTGATGGGAGTTCATCTGAATCCAAGAACAACATTTACAACAATAATTCTGCACAGTTTAACTGGAGTGCCACGCTATTGCGCGCCTCACCGACTTCACTTTTACCCGCAGTGGGTAATTTTACCGCCCAGGCTGAAATTACTTTTCAGATAAATTAACCATTGTAGAAGCAGTGATTAAACAGATGAAAACTTCAGACAGCACCATTTTTGTGAATATTGCCAGCTACCGCGATCCGGAGCTGTGCCCCACCTTACATAGCCTGATTCGCTCCGCGAATAAGCCGGAAAATTTACGCATTGTTATCTGCTGGCAGGATGACGGTGATATTCAGCCATTTCTTGATGCAGGTCTGGTACTGATAACTCAATCAGAACGGCTTTATCAATTCAGCTACGGTGGCGTTCAGCTCGAGGTTATTGCTGTTGACTATCTAAAAAGCGAGGGGGCTTGCTGGGCACGCTATCAGGTAGATAAATGCTATCAACAGGAAAGCTATTTACTACAGATTGACTCGCACTGCCGATTTATTACTGGTTGGGATAGTGAGATGATCGCTATGCTTGAAAGCTTGCGTGAGCAGAGTGCAAAACCGGTGCTTTCCGGCTATCCTCCTGCCTATACGCCAGGCAAAAACGAAGATCGCCAAGATTATCTATCACGTCTGGTATTCAACGGCTTCAGTAAAGAAGGTATTGTCGCTCAGCACTCTACACAATTCACGTCCGAAACCCCCATTAGGAGCGCCTATATTGCCGGTGGCTTCATTTTTGCCGACGGTCACTTCGTCACCCACGTACCTAACGATCCTGCTATTTTCTTTATCGGGGAAGAGTTCAACCGCGCAATGCGTGCTTGGACGCATGGTTACGACGTCTGGACCCCGCATCGGATTACCCTCTGGCATTACTATCAACGCAAAAATGTGCCGAAAGTGTGGGACGATCACTCAAACGAAGCGAAAGAAAAGGGGCTGATTGATACCGTATGGTGGCAACGCAATCAGGCTTCGACGTTGCACGTTCGGCGCCTGCTAAACGCTGATGACACAGAGACCTTCGCCCAACCGTGGGGCTTGGGCCGTCAACGTTCGCTGCAGGAGTTTCAGTACAGGATTGGTATTGACCTTATCGGACAGCGTGTTCATCCGGATATCTGGGGAACGGAGAAAGTAAGCTGGTTCACTAAACTTCCCGACGACCAGCAGGAATGGTTACAGAGTTTACGCTTTTTCCATGATAAAACCCTCTCGTTAAGCCGAGATGAAATCAATATTTCGCGTAGCGACATTGTCTGGTGGCACATTGGTGTCTATAGCCAGGATAAGCGCCCGGTGATGTTGCGCCGCTATTCTCCAGAGGCGTTTTGCCGACTAATCACCCATACAGATCAGCAATCCAGCCAGCTTACGCTGCGCTTCGATACCCGTAATAGTTCCCTTGCCAACACAGTACGTATCTGCGCCTTTACCGACCGGAACGAATGGGATGATGTGCTGGAGAAGAGCTGGTGAAATATTTAACAGTTTTCGACGAAATCATTGCCACCTGCGCTCTGGTTTCGCTACCGACTATTATTCCCTCATTGATGGAGTATCAGTATCAGCTGAAATATCGCATAGAAATCCTATGCAGTGACTTAAGGCAAAAGGGATACTCTGACGATATTGTCGATGCCCTGTGTCGTTTAAGTTGTCATGCCCTCGATCTCAATACTCAGCGTAATCTGCAGCAGCAGGGGTTGAGCTGGCAGGGTTATGAGCTTGAGAATCTATTTTATGGCTCGGGTGATGACCCCTTTTTTACCGAGCAACATGCTGAACTGCTGGTTCATCAGACCCGAGGGGAACTGACCATAGCCGTACGTCGGCTATTTTCACTGTCCTCACTTCCCTATCCGGATACGCTACGGGTTGCCGTCCAACATCCTGTTATCGGCATAGATGAGTTATCAGCATCTACCACTGTTTCACAGGACAACATTGCAGCATCAAGCCCTACAAGCGCTTTGCTCTGGCACGATGTCCTTTGGTCAGCTAAAGCGTTTATCCCGATCATTACCTGCCTGATAGCGGTCTGGCTGGGCTGTTATTTCTATCTCTATTGAGGACTTTACATGCGCAGGATATGGCTTCGCTTTTCCCTATTTATAATCACTTCAGCTTTCCTGCTCTGCTTTGGACTGACACTGCTGCCAGCCCTGCAAAAGGAGTGGCTGTTAATGCCAGTGATGGTGTCATTGGCCATCGTCCTGGTTATCCTGCATGGCTATAGCATACTGGCAATACCCCATAATACTGTCAATCGACCGCTGTTACCAAGGTTTGTCGCAGTAGAAAAACCGGTAATGCTGATTATTGGTCCCTATGCTGCAAAGTGGTTTCGACAGTACGGCAACGGGGACGACAGTCGTTTCAATCACCAGCTAGTATGGCTACTGGTAAACGACGCCAAAACTCTCGAGCTGCGCCTTGAGAGGATCCGCCAAGTTTCACCCAAGGCTCGTGCCATAGTGTTTTTTCCTCTACTTCCTGACGTAGAAGATAGCGCAGCACAAATAAAGACAAAAATTTCGCAATGGGAACAACAGCTCAACAGCGTGCTCGCGCATTATTCTTTACCTGCGGTACTTGCTGTCTATGCGCGGCTGAGTAGTGTAAGCGGCGAGAGCCAACAGGTCACGGAAAGATGGCTGAGTGATATTGCTATTGATACCCAGCTGGCATTTAGCCCTGAAGAAGCCATATGTCAGCTCAGTGCGCGCATCGATAGCACTCCTATCTCTACCCCACAAGATGTTCAACGGGCCGTCATAAGCAAACAGCTGTTGGTATGGTTGACTGAGAGCGGGATCACCCAGTGTTTGGCCCGCGTATTTTCTCCTGCCTCACTGAGACTCAATCAACTCATGCTGTGTGATTGCAGTGGGGGGTTTCATCGCCATGGTGCATGGTCATCATGGCTAGCAAAGCGCTATGCACTGTTACCTGCTGTGAGCTCTCGCACCGCAGAACCTTCACTTCCGGTGATCAAACTTAAACCACAGCCTGGCCATAAGCCTGAGCGAGCTGCTGTCCGAGAAAAAGCCCATGTTCTGCGGTGGAGCCAGCTACTGGTGACGATAATACTGGCGGCATCGCTTCTCATTACCACTGTTTCAATTCATCAGCAACAGCAACAATTTCGCCTTAACATACAGCGAGTTCTGAATCCGTTAGACGATCTTTCTGCCGTTAAATTACAAGGACGGATCATGCAGCTGCAGGCACTATATACCGACTGGTTGCCCTGTACGGAGATCCCCGAGATGCGCACCTGGGGGCTGTCATCCTGCGCCGGCTTTCTTGCTGCCATAAACCAGCGTACGGCCATCCTGACCACATTGCCTTCTTATAGCACGCAGCAGTGGCGGGATCCCTTATTTAACTCCGGTAGTTCAACGTTATTACCTCAGGCTATCCCCCAGCTGGAGGCGATAGCAGAGCTAATTCGGACTCATCCACAGCGAAAGGTCGTGATCACTGGCCACGCAGACAACATCGGTAGCAAACGAATCAATGACGTCATTGCTGCCCGGCGCGCCAAGGCCGTGGCGCAATGGCTAACGCAGCACGGCATCGATCCCTCCCTATTGATTACCCAAACTGCAGGCGCAGAAGAGCCTATTGCCCCCAACGACAATGCGCAGGGACGCCAGGAGAACCGTCGGGTAGACGTCATCATCCTGCCCTCTGCAGAAATAACGAAGGAGTTCACTACCCTATGAGTAACAGCCCCTATGATTACCACCTCTACGAAGGAAGCTTCTTAACCCCCCGTCCAGTACTGGACAGAAGTGTCAACCTGCTAATGTTTCGCGACGATGGGAATAAAGAGTACCAAATCGTAATCAACCGCGTGTTGCTGCCAGAGGGGAAAGAGGTTGAAGCATGGTGTGAAGAAGAAATGGAAAAGCTACGTAATAAACTTCCCGGTTTCAACATCGAAGGGAAGTTGCTTAAACATGAAATCGGCCCAGCCAAAATACCGATTGTACAGGTGGCTAACCGCCACCTTCATGAAGGTAAAATAAAAAAACAGATTCAATCGATAATGCGTTTACCAGAAGATACCGTACACAATCCACTTAACCGGGAGATGATAATATTCACCCTGATATCTGAAGGTGAATTTACAGAATATCAGCGAAAACATTATGTGCAGGTTATTAACAGCTTTACGCCAAAGATTGGTTAATCCTAGAAGTGATATTGACGATTAATTCAATTCTCCATGCAGAGTAAAACACATTCAATAACCTAAACATATCGATATCAATCCGTTATCGCTTAGCGAATAGAGCATAAACATCGCAGGCCTTACCGCCTGCAATGTTAGTGCCAATGGGATTGATATAAGGAGATACCTATGCCATCAATTTCAGTCTGTTCAGAAAATCAATTTTATAATTTGGGAATCTGCTACCTCATCAATGACGTGAAGGACGAGCGAGGTAATTGTCTAGGCGGCCAAGTAGACGCCAATAGAGATCAGAAAAAGAGTATACTATTCTATGAGGATCTGGCGATAATTAACCCCGTGGAAAATAAATTCGAGCGCCATCCCTTTCTTATATTTATTATCTTTAGTACAAAAGACCTTTTATTATCTGAAATAAAGACTTTACTTTCATCTATTGTTGATATTTCACAGCGGAGCAGAAGGGAGAACACCCATCTTAATAAAATAAAAGAAATTCTACCATCAGGGGTTGAACAACTAACATTCCATGAGATGAAAATAATTAAACTTCTGGCCAAAGGTAATAGCATCTCCACGATTGCCAAAATAATGAACTGTAAAAATAGCACTATTTATACGCATCGCAGGAATATTTTAAGAAAAACACGTACCGCGAACAGGCAGAAGCTAAATAAAATTATTCAGGTGCTAAAAAACTATGATACAAAATATTCAAATATCATCTTACTCTAATAAGGTTATACTAAATTTCCATAGGGACGGCGCCCCTGTATTTTTTCCGCCGAGAACGATATTCTTGTGAGTATTCTGTTCATTGCCTGGTGCAATGGTGATTTTTGCCCCTGCACCTTCCCCTTCTCATCCTGCGGGCCGTAACTTTTTTGGCTGGTCATACCTCAGATAACGATTGATATTTTCGGGGACAACGACCCCTCTTCAGGAATAGCATGCATTCATTGTGCAAGCTGAATACATCCTCCCCAGCCCTTTTAGCCTATTTTTTTCGGGAAATATCTAATTATGGCTTAGGAAGCGCAGCATAACCGAGCGTAAACCTCCATACTGATAATAATTCCCCAGTTTATTTTGCAACCTAGGTGAATTATCAATTTTTACACTCAACTCAATTATCACTATGCTCAGTGCATTATTATCGCGTATAGAGGGAGTAATATGGTTCAGGAAAAACAAGCTAGCAACTCGCGACTCGTTTAGCCTTTTTTATCTCAGGATTCGTTACAGCCACTTGGGCGGTTCTCGTTCCCTATGCTCGAGCGAATACTGGTATCAATGATGCGACCCTAGGCTCGCTATTATTATGTTTAGGCATTGGGGCATTAATTACCATGCCAACGACTGGCGCGCTTACCAGCCAATTTGGTTGTCGGAAAGTGATTATCGCAGCGATGGCTTTAATTATTTTGGTTATTCCAATGCTGGCGGTGATCACTGACCCCATCTTACTGGGATTGGCGCAGCTCCTATTTGGTATTGGCGTTGGTATTACAGACTGTGCGATGAATATTCAAGCAATTTTGGTTGAAAAAGAGTCTTCTATTTCCTTAATGTCCGGTTTTCATGGGCTTTACAGCGTCGGCGGTATTGCAGGGGCTGGATTAATGACGTTTCTTTTAGCGCTAGGGATCAATGTTACTCTTGCGACCGTTGTCATCATTCTTTGTGTCGTGATCCTTGCCGCCTTAAGCTATCCTGGCTTATTGGCCTACGCCAACCCGAAAGAAGGCCCGGCCTTTGCTATGCCTCGCGGGATTGTCTTGTTGCTCGGTGTCGTCTGTTTTTCGGTATTTTTGACCGAAGGGACCGTATTGGACTGGAGTGCGGTGTATCTTACGCAAGTTAGAGCGATGCCAGAAACCTTGGGTGGATTGGGCTATACCTGTTTTGCGGTGGCAATGACACTTGCCAGATTGACGGGTGATAAAGTCGTGAAATATTGCGGTCGATTAAAGGTCGTGGTAGTAGGCGCGATGATCGCTGCACTGGGATTGGCAATGGTAACTTTTATTCCGCTTTGGTATCTCTCACTGATTGGTTATGCCTTAATCGGTGCGGGATGTGCCAATATTGTGCCTGTGATGTTCTCCGTTGTCAGTGAACAAAAAGTGATGCCACAAGCGGTAGCAGTCCCTGCAATGACCACATTGGGCTATGTTGGCGTGTTAAGTGGACCAGCTATTATCGGTTATGTTGCTCACTTTAGTTCGTTATCCATTTCATTCTCTCTCATTATGTTGCTGATGCTATTTGTCGGGGCAATCTCTTTTAGGCTGAACTTGGATCAAACCGGCTCGTCTAGAGAGAAATAACAGAATAGGATAGCAGCTGGGCTTGGCGCATAACATTAAGCCCATTAGCTGATGAGGTATTAAGTGAGCCAAGAAGGGAACACCGGCAGGTCAGGGCTCAACGAGACGCTGGTATTGAAAGCTTTGCGCGGTATAAATTTATCTGTCAAGGTTGAGATCTTCAGTCATCACGACTTGATAGCCCCGCAACGGGAGACTTTCTCTATTGTCCCGATCGACCTAGTCGATGTTAATCAAGCTTAGATAAAAAGCTTGCAACCAGTTCTTAACACTAACTCTTCAACTATAAGGCAACCACGAGGAAAACATCGTTCCTCTCTGTAGCACCTTATAGTCAATGAGAGCTATAGCGAGAGACGATTATGAAATATTAGATAAATTTACTATTCTTACTGTACCTGCTCTTAACAAGATAAAACACTAATGGATAGTCCTAAAAATAGAGGTATGCGTGATTGGCAAGTTTTTATTCGAACTGTTGAGGCGGGAAGTCTCTCTGTCGCAGCCAAAGAATTAAATATGACGACTGGAGCTGTTAGTAAAATCATCTCTAAGCTTGAGGAATACACTTGTACGAGTTTATTGATCCGCGACACCCACGGTATCGAGCTGACGATTGCCGGAAGATTGGCTTACAATAAAGCGTTAGAGATTACTGGGTTGTTTGCAGATTTGCTCGAAGAGTTACGTAATCCCCAAAAACAGATAAGGGGAGTTTTAAAATTAAGCGCCCCTGTTATTCTTGCTGAATTTTTAGCCAATCACTGGGCCCAAGAATTTATGGAAATATGGCCTGGCACTCAAATTCAACTAGATGCCAGAGAAAGTTCAGAACTCAGTCAAGATGTGCCAGATCTTGATAATTTAATTTTAAGGAGTGGCAAGCCCGAAAATGAAAATATCGTTTATCGAGAGTTACCTGGACTGAAAGTTGTACTCATTGCTACCCAAGAATATATCGATAACAATGGTTGTCCTCATCATCCTCATGATCTTTTACAGCACAATGTATTTAATTTACGCCACAATGGATTCGGCTCCACATTGAAATTCACTAAAGAAGATGAAAGCTATGAAATCTCTGATTTAAATAATATGTCACTGTCTTCAAATAATCATTTATCGTTAATTAACTTGTGCATTGAAGGTAAGGGTATCACGCTTGGTACACCGGGATGGATGAAATCTGCCTATGCACAGCAAGCAAAACTGATCACACTAATGCCCGACTGGACTTTAGATCTTGTTCCCGTATATTTAGCGTGGCGGCCTAGAAAAATTTACTCGCCGCTGTTCGTGGCATTTCGTGATTATATAGAAAAAAAATGGATAGAGAGATAATGGTGAGAAGCTAGAAAGGATGTTGTTGAATAGTTAAAAGGCCGGACATCCTTGTCTGGCTCAGAAAACGATCTCTTTAGGAAGCTAGCGTGTAACAGGGACGGTTACATTATAGCCATCGGCTGCTGAAACGGATTGGGCGGTGTCGATCAAGAGTGTTGATGTTTCTGCGCCAGTTACATTCAGCATTGCAGTAAGACACTTCAGGTCTCCACTTTTGCTGCGCCTCATCCCGGTGAGCATCACCACACATTGATCTGGCCATCAACGGTGTTGGATGTATCACACTGATCATGAGCGTTGGACCACTCACTATTCTTCGATACTTAAAAAACTCAATCCACACTCAGTAACGAATAAACTCAAGTTAGGCACTGAAGTCATCATTAGTGCCTAACTTGATGCGCAATGGCGCTGGGTGGGCACGACACCTCGTCCAGGATGGTTGGGCTATGGCTACATCCCTATCGTAAGTCGGTCATAGCCATATAGTTTGAGAGGTGAATCAGGATACATTGGAATCCCCCCAGATTAAAGAAAGTTTGATTACTACCTGACTGCAGGAAGAAAGCAATCATTTACTCTAGGTACTTAGTTTGTAGCAATTGAATAGAACACTCTCAATACACCAGTATAATGCCCAGAGCTTTTTTCAGAATAATTAAATGCTGGCGTAATAAAATTTAAAGGAGCAGGAAGACAAAGTGATACCCCTGGTATACCGGGTAGTACCACCTTTCTTTGTATACCCCTTGCGTTCGCATTTTGCCAAGTGATAATTTTACTATTTGATACAGTATCATGACCACCTGTCATTGGGTTAACAACTTGCAACTGATAATCGATTCTATTTCCACCTTGGTTCTTATTTGCTCCATCCCTGTATATAGAGAATAAATCCGAATCTTTTCCAAGACCACTTACACTGTCATCCTTAAATAATAATTGCACAGTTTTAGCGGAAGCTCCTCCATCATAAAGACACATATCAAGGCTAGAAGAACCAGTCACCCCCCCATTTCTTCCACTACCTGGTCGGTAATTTAAATTAAGATCAACATGTGGATCCGAAGTTGGGAAAGCTGGAAAATAAATAATTTGTTTATGTTCGTCATTTACCTTCACCGTAAATATCATTCCAATCGTATCAGCAAAGTAGGAGGGATACTTCCAGGGACGCTGATATAAAATAAGATGTCCTGTCCAAGTCCCTGCTGGGATATTTTTCAGTGTACTATTTTCCATCCCAAGAGTAATATAGGGATTGTATTGAAGGAGTTTACATGCTGTAAGATCCCATGGGTATCTCCTACCACAATTAAAACTAGTGCGAATCGCTTTAATATTAACAACTATACTCTTAAGAGTATTTTCCTCTTGAAGCGATAGCCTAATATCACCCCAAGTAGGCATAGGAGATGTGTCGGGAAGTTGTGAACCACGCGCGCCCTCTACAGGGCACGCTCCATTTACTGTATCAGTTGTAGAACCACAACCTATCAATCTATATTGATCAACATTAAAATTTGCAAGTAACGCATTGGATGTCCAATTTGTAGGAACAGCAGATAGATCGTAAGTGATAGTTGATTGATAATCAAAAGCCTTTACATTATATGAAAAAGAAAAAATTAAAAATGAGAATGATATTTTAATTAGCCTGCCTCTATCAAAAAAAACCGAGTATAATTTCATAGTTTCTTTCATAAAAATTTTAACCTCATACCATTTTCATTCAAAAGATATTCCTGATGTTATAAATCATGATTTATTGACGGCATTATCAATTTAATCATTAGCTCTTCGAGGAAATATCAACTAGCTGTTTAGCATTACTGTCCCTCGTGAAATGCCGGGAGGAGACTTAGCAAACAGTATTGGTGTCATCACCTGCCCCTCATACACTCTTAGATTACTGCATGAGGGGAAAAACGCTAATGAGCCATAACTGTCAATCTTGCTTGATTGTTCAACTTTGCTGTCATCATATCGGCCTGCTCTTTTTCTTTAGAAGGCAGGCTCGCAAAATTTATACTCTGGCACGTCGTTTCGCCAACATAGCGAATAACATCTCTTATCATGCTCACTTTCATCCCACATTGCCAGTAAGTGTTATTTTTCATGACATAAAGTGTATTGACTTTTTTTGTTGTCTCAAGGGTAACCATACTATTCCCTAGCGGAGTCCATGACATTACATTCAATGGGATCACCTCATCAATGGGGTTTCCTGCATCATCAAGAAGACGAGCCATCCAAGTATAGCGTGATTCAACATTCACATCGCGATTATAGACCTTCCCTGGTGTCATAAATACTCTTTTTGTCCCTGTACCCGTTTTTATTTCGCTACTAATCCCTTCGTTAGATGAAATTGATTCATTAATATCGAATTGACTTTCTCGGTAGCCAGGGACTGTAAATAGTGCCCTACTATTTCCTTTAATCTCACTTTGTCCAGCGGTATCCACCGAGACATTAACCTTCGAAGTATCCGATGTATCTCCCTGTTCAACATTGACCGTTATCGCTGAAGATGCCGTACCATCTCCCCTTCGACCAAATGTCAGACCCTCCCTATCGAGGATAACAGAAGAACTATAACTTCCACTAGCATTGATAATATTCCCCCCATCTTTTTTATCGAGAGTATCACTGACGGTCAATGACCCTGTGCCGTACTGCCCACCAGCACGCCCATATACTGAAGAGGTAAGTGTATCCGTATTCATGCCATTTATCGCAATACCCTTCTCATTTTCACCTGTATTATCGCTATACTGACTCGCTGCAATAGTATAGCTAAGCTGATTACCTGCTCTTTTACTCGTTTGTAAATTCGAACTACCAGAGAATGTCCTCCCTTTACCCTCGATATCATGAGTGTTAGTAGAGAATGAGAGTGTAAGAAACATACCCTTATCCTGAGCATTAAAGGAACTATCATTACGTAAAAAAGCATTAACACTGGTTGTGATATTTACATCACTAAAGTGTGCTGTCCGAGTAACCCCTAACTGCCATGAACTACTCTTTGTATGAGCCTGATAAACGGTCTCCCATGGTACACCTAGAGAATGGTTTGGGTCGTAATCGACCATATCCTGACGCGAGATATAACGTCCTTTATTCATACTTTTGGAAAAGCCCAGTGTGGCGTACCAGCTGTCTACCGGTACAGATAACATTACGTTTGTACTCTTGTAGCAACCGTTTATGCTGTATCGGTTAACTCCCTGATTATTACAGTCAGTCGCTTTCATCTCGCTACGATAAAAACTGAGCGAAAATCCATCGTTGTAATTGAGCTGCTGAATATTACCTCTAGACCCTTCACTCCCGTGCAAGTAACTCACTCTCGACGTTAACAAACCATCAATCCATCCAGTATCAAATCCGTGTGACCAATCCATTGCACTTTCCCAGTAATTCGCGGAATTGAAAAATGCTGAGCCTGAAGTGAGTGCTAGGTTATTAGTCACAGGTAACCTTATTCCTGCCTGAAAAACTTTATTATCCTGATGTTGGCCGGCTTGCTTGCCAGAAAAGCCTTCATTATCTGGAGTTCCCCCCTGAATGAACCACTGTAATGTCCTTGAGGTCAGTTCCCCTAACCCAGTATAAGGGACGGTCTCCGTTCTAACCAATTGGTTATTTTCATAAACCTTCAGATTTATAGTGTAGCTTCCCTGTGGAAATGACCGAGTATCCAGTACTTGAGCACCAGCTTTTAAATAGAATGAAGAGAGTAACTGATCGCCTCTATAAGCATCGACTCTTGCTTCACGAGAAAGAAATATATTTACAGGGGTACCTGTATTAGTTTTATTAACATTGACCCAAGCAAGCGTGGACCCCGCTCTAAACCCGCGTATTTTACCCAATGGCAGCTGGCTGAGATTAATATTACCACCAATATTACTAAAAATATCTTTTGAGTCCATGATGCCAGCTTGTAGATAGAATTTTTTGAAAAAATCCTGCCTGAAATAAGCATTATTAAGAGATAGGTCATTTTTACTCTGATTTTTTGAACGTTGCCCTTGTAAATTCCAATCAACATTTAAATAGCTATCTCTAGTAACTCCCAAAGTCCCATTACCCTGAAGTGACGCTGATTGATAATTTTTATCCGCAACAAAGTTTATATTCTGCTGATGAATAAATGCATTGTGACTCTCGGCATTTACTGAATAATAAGTATCGTTCTGTTTAGGTGAAGGGATATACTTATCTGAAATAAAAATATTAACCTTACCATTATTTTCATCATAAATAATATCGACATTTTTCGTATCGATAAAATCACAGCCTGGCTGACTACCATTGCTACTGCAGGATAATTGACTATTCCGATGGAAAGTCCCGTTAAAATACTTAGATAACAAAACCCTAAGATTATGACTGTCTGGATACTTCTTTACTATAGCATCGATGATTTTATTGGGTTCAATAAACTGGACATTTTCAAGATCCACTGAGATTTTGAAAATCCCCAAAGATTCGCCATAAATAGAGACATCGGTAAGAATCGTTTGCCCCTGAGCGAGTTCTTCAAATCCCTTAGGAACACGAAACGATGCACATGTTGATGTAGAGAAAGAAAAAATACTTGTTAATACAGAGAATAGTAGGAATCGTATCTTCATCATTGCCTCAACACAGCACTCGCTAATGGCAGGGATAACCCTGCCATTCATAGAGATTAACGTTAGTTACCAGAATTTTGAGCTGCAGCGGCCTGAGCAACCACGATACTCACAATACCGGTATATCTTCCTGCTTTGGTAATCAGACCAGGAGTAGCCTGTGAAATGACCAGAGGCATTACTGTAGAGCCATGTTCGATACCATTAGGAAATGTAGTTGCGTAAGTCATTGTTTTCGATGAAGTGGAAAGTTCACTGCCATTGAGTGTTACTTTTAATGCAATATCATTAGTTCCAGTTTCATCTGTCAGTGATGGTGAATTGACCAAGCTAACAAGAAGATCTCTGTCTACGTTATTCGACCAAAGTTTTACTTGCCTGGAATAGTCACCCAATCCTTTTCCCGGCAGATACTGCATTGTTGCAGTTGTCGGCAGAGGTGAACCATCATCAAGTGTAATGTCAACAGTAGGGTCTATTTGAGCAGTAACAGTAATATCCTGCTGTGCAGCACTCACACTAAATACTGCTGCAAAAAGACTGACAATAGAAATAGCTTTAATTTGATTTTTCATGTTACATTCCATTTATGTTATGCCCTTTTTTGGGCGTTTAGAAACCTCACCATTTTTAAATGATGATTGTTAGGTTTAATTTCCATGGTTTTTAACCAGGTTGAATTTATTCTCTCCATACAATAAGAAGATAACTCTTTAATAAAAGATATCGTCTATTGCATGGAGGATGAATGGTTTACTCTATGATTTATTTAGATAAGGTTAGCTCTTCGTTCTTTCCTGTTATCCAATTGTTATATTTAACATGATACTCTTTATTCTTATCGAAAGAGATACCATGCAGGTTTACGACTGTATCTGGATATACAGTTGATGATAACTTTTTCCACTGGCACTGGCCTGATTTATCACAAACGCCTAATTCATTAACAGAAATTCTAATCGTACCATCATTAGATACTTTTCCAGCGTCATCGACAATTTTTAGACTTGTAATGACCTTTTCTGGAGCAACGTGAATGAGCGCCCCCCACACAACATTGACGCCAACACTCGCTGTTTTCGATGAATTTATGTCACTTCCAGGTAAGGGGATAAAATTAGCGTCATTGACACTTTCGAAGTATGCTCTCCATGTTGTTTCTTTTTTCGGAGGGATAATAGAAACAAGTCTTACAACCCTCTGACTTGAGGCGGATAGCGCAATTTTCTCGGGTGTGATGACAAGCCCAGAGACACTTGTATTGTCGATGTTTTGCTCATGCTCCTGTGCTGTCCCAGGCTGATCAATTTTTTTCAAATTGACTTTAACAAACTGAACATCGTTGTCTTGAGATATTACTTTTATCTGTGAAGCACCTTTCATACCTACCGCTACCTCCATAGGATAGATATACATTGCACATGAAGCGGAATTTACTTGTGCAAAAAAAACGCAGGTAAAAGCAATCGTTGACATTAGGCTACTTAATTTCATATTGAAACCTTTTTTATAAAATAATAGGATTAAATCATAATGAATTATGACATCCTTGATATAATACTACAGAAGTAGTGATCTAAGTCGGTACAGAGCAATTCATTAATAAATAATATCGTAACTTTCTGACAATGCTACCCGATTTTTTGACTCATAAACTGCTCATCAATCATCAATCATCAATCATCAATCATC
>NZ_FOGC01000014.1:40151-77396 GCF_900111105.1 Rosenbergiella nectarea
TCATCAATCATCAATCATCAATCATCAATCATCTTCGTATAGTAATTCCAATTTACCCATAGCATTACCTCAATGTTGTCAACGATAACATTGAGGACCGTAAGTATCCTTAGCTTTACGAATAGCACTGTCAGTCGCAGAACAGGTATAACAATTAAAATTAAGCCAAGCCACGAGATAATCTACAAAGCACTAAATTAATAATTTCGCAGCACCACATAGAATAAATAACCATTCTGGATATTGTAAATATAGCTTGTGTCACTCCGTTTCATAGTAATATACACAACACCATTCCCTAATAAAAGTCCTATTTTGGAAATTTAGTTTTTCCTAATTGGAAAAGTTAATAAAGGAGAAAGGTATGTTCATTAAATGAGAATCCAGAATACTCTGAATTAAGTTTAAATCAATACACTCCACAGCCTTCTTTCCACTTATACTCTATATAATTCAAAAACTCCGTAAGCTCTTTTTTGAAGTAAGGCCTTTCTTTCCATACTAGATAGTAGTTAAGATCTTTCATTTCCCATTCACTCAATATCACCTTAATCTTTTTCATTTTGACTAATTGTCGTATATGGATAAAAGGGATCCCCACAAGTACACACCCCTTTTCTAAAACCATTTTTAATGATTCCTCAATCGACGACAAGTGTAATCCATCATTGATAAATTTATAAGAATCTCCATTTCTTATTAATTCAATATCATATTCAGATTCATTAGATATGAAATATATAGTAGAACAATCCTTCAAATCATCAGGCGTTGAAATAGCTACATTTTCGTCCATGTCTGCACTACAACAAATGACTCTCTTCACTGGGTGAAGTTGCCTATGTATTGCCAAGGGATAGCCTGATTTTCGATTTGTAATAAATAGTTCATCAATATCCAAACTATCCATACTTTCTTTTCTCTCAATTACAGATATATCAATATTCGGCTTATTCCTACAATACTCATAACACCAATCAATCAAAAATGACTCAATAAAGCGATGAGGTGTAGATATCTTTAGAGTAGATTTTGATGACTTTAACTCATCAATGAATCGTTGGAATTCATCGGTAATTAATAGTGATTTCTCATAAGCAACTTCCCCCATGGGAGATAATTTTATACTACGCGTGGTTCGTTCAAATAAGGTCATCTGCAAATAACTTTCTAGACGAGTTAGCCTCTTACTTATTGATGAAACGCTCATTCCCATTTGCGATGCGGTCTTCGAAAGGCTTTTGGTTTCTGCGATTGAAATAAAAATCCAAAAATCCTTAAGGTAAAACTTCATTTTTTTTATTCCTGACATTTATCTAAAACTGAGTTGCAATATATTCAAATATAAAAAAACGGTCAACACAGTATCAGTAAAAACAGATTTTCCAAATTGGAATGTACTATTTATTGCTTATAAATAAACAACTTGAGGAGTAGTGCTAGTTATTTTTTGCATAAATTTGATAATGATTTTTATTCTTACTAGATAGAAATTATTTACTTTTTATCAAAATTAACCGGTTGATTGGAGTAGATCGAGGAGTTTCAAGAAGTCAATATAAACCTCGAGCTTAGTTTTGGGTGGTGAAGAAGCGCTTAGAGGGCATTGAAGAACTCTATGTTCGGATTTTTACAGCAATCAGTCGCGTCGATCACAAAAGTAAAAAAGGATTGAGAAAGTTTCAAATTTTGTTACAAGTCACTGCTATCCTTTTTGTACAACTCAATGAGGAGATAGACGTGAAAAAATTATTGTTATTTTCATTATTGACGAGTTTGACCCTTCCTGTCCTTGCGCAACAAGCAGGTTTTACCGGTCCTGGTAGCGAAAACCAACAACACGGTGGCTTTAATGGCCCACATAAGACTTTCACTGTAGCGCAGTCCAAAACTCTGCAAGACGATACTAAAGTTATGCTAGAAGGTCAGATCACTAAAAAGATCAGTCATGAGCATTATGAATTTAAAGACAGTACCGGTACGGTTGTTGTCGAGATTGATGATCATAAATGGATGGGTCAGTCGGTATCACCGAATGACACTGTAAGACTTGAGGGTGAAGTCGATAAAGATGGGAACAAGGTCGATATCGATGTGAAAAGAGTGACCTTAGTTAAATAAGGGTGTTAGACGCCTCACCGCAAAATACAGTGAGGCGTCTCTAAAAAGCATTCCACGTTTTATCGAAATACTCTTCCCTATCTCTTTTTATTGAAACGATAGACCAACACCATTGAAGTGACCAACATCAGGATCGGGGGCACAACCACCGCGATTAACGGTGGGATAGCGAAGATCAATCCGAGGTTAATACATATCTGATAGATGATATAAGTGACCAATCCGACTATCACTCCTAACGATAGCCGATTACCCATTCCTGTGTCACGGGCGTTAACAAAGGTGAAGGGTATGATCAGCAATACCATGGCCAATACCAAGATAGGCCGCCCCAATTTTTGCCATAATGCGGAACGATATTCCATAGAAGGCTGAGCGGTGTCCTTTAAATAATGAATATAATTCTTCAATTGCGGAATTGAATAGCTCTCAGTGGATAATTGAAGTTGCTTTAAGTTATTAGTGTTAAAGATAGAGTGCCAAGCCATGGTTGTTTGTTGGCTTGTAGACTGCCCTTCTTCGTGCCATTGCGTATGTCTTACGTTATGCAACGTCCACACATTATTCTCACCGTAGGTCGCCGACTCAGCGAAGAGGTAATTCTTCATCGTTAAATCACTGTTGTAATCAAAGATCTCGATATTCTGTGGTTGCCCACTTTTATCGAGGTGGTCGATACGGACGAACTCTTCCCCTTGCTGACCCCAAATCGTCTTGTTTTTAAGATCGCTGTCTTGGCTCTCTGCCAGCGCCGTCTCTTTACGCACTTGCGCTTGCTGCTGTAGGGGGGAGGCTACCCATTCGTCAACCACGGCCAAGGACGCTGTGAACATCGCTCCGGAAATGAGTACTACAATTGCAATGCTGAAAATAGAGAAGCCAGCACAACGTATAGCCGTCAGTTCCATATTTTTAGACATATTCCCCAAGCCAACAATGCCCCCTAATAAGGCGATAAAGGGGCTTAAATTGACTAAGCAGCGAGGGATGAGTAAGACAACGACTAGCAGTGCTTGCCCCCAGCTATAGGTAGTAGAAACATCTTCGAGTTCCGAGATAAAGTCAAAAAGCGTGAACAGCGGGACGAGCAGAAGCGCCGCCGCGAAATAGCCGATGAATAAATGGCGGATTAAATAACGCGAGAAGATATTCATTTAAACCACTTCTTTAATAGTGAAGAGTCTCTGACCCAAAAATATAGATTACCGAGTAACATCACCCAAGATACTAACCATCCCCCGATAACAGGGGGCAGCATTCCGTTACTTACCAGAGTCCGACAAATGTTGCCGGCAAAGAAGATCACAATAAATACGAGGGCTAGAGGGAGCAGTACTGAAAAACGGCCCTGACGAGGACGAACCCGACTCAGTGGGATTGCCAGTAATGTCATCAACACCGCATTAATCCCGCGTGTCTGGCGCCACTGCCGTTCGGCAATATCGGATAGATCACGCGAGCGATCCAGTGTCTGCATTGATTTCGCTTTACTACGGACTCCCTCATAATCAGCCGCTGGCTTCAAGTTGATGGCTAAATTACGATAAGTTTGTTGGCTATCGTTATTCGAGCCGTGTTCAAAGGTATAGGCTGAACCTGACTGTAAGTGAGCAATAGGGCTCTGCGGTCGGGTATTATCTATGCTAGCAACTTGCGAGCGGAACACTTTGGTTACACCTTTATCAGTTGTGTAGATAAAGGTATTCTTTATATGGTTATCGGATGGCGTAATGGTCTGAGCATGGACCATGGTGCCGTCGTCCTCAATATTAAATTTATTCGCTTGTAAGTGACTCACATCGAAACTGGATTGCGACTGCTGCATCAATTGATCAATATGCGCGTAGGCCCAAGGTCTGCCATACATGGAAAGTATGGCGCATGCGATGCCGACCGGAATCGCCAGTAATAAAATACCGCGATACAATCGTAAGGGTGAGATGCCCGCCGCCAAAGCCGCGGTGATCTCTGAGTCACTATAACGTTGTCCTAAGGAGATTGCCGTTGCCACGTAGAGGCCTATCGGTAACAACATTTCTAACGCAATTAATGCCTTATAAAAGACGATAACAAACACCGCTTTTAGCGCAAGGATCCCATTCGCCGCATCAGTGAGGTAACGTTGAGCGGAATAAATAGTGAATATAAAAATTAAGAAACCGACAATCATCAAGACGACGTTGCGCGTTTCTTTCATGACATAACGCTCAAACAAATACATAACCTGACATTAACCCCGCAGTACGCTCTCAATACGAGTAAATTTCTATTCATCCTCCCCCAGCCACTAAGGGTGGGGGAAGGCTGGCTGGTTAATGAATGTTAACACATAGCGAATCAATGAACCGTTCAACTTAACCATTATACTGTTACTAGAATAAAAAAGATCGATAAACGGCGTTTACTTTATGCTTGCAGATTCGTCAGGTTGTCAACCGCGAGTAAGGGGCTCTGGAGATCTGACGCGCTGGTCTACAATAGGGAAGCTTAACAATACAGTGTGAATGCTTTATCATGCTGCATTCGAAATTGAAGCGGCAATGCCTTTGTGACACTGAGATAACATTTAAGTGCATGGTAAAAAGGATCGCATCACTCCTTCATTTCCAATTGGGATCCCTCCGCCATCAGCGTTGCGAATAATCCACCTTGTTAGATTGGCCTGAAGAAGTCATACCTAATCGCTATTTAATACTGTCTTAGAGTTGGTCTTAATGAAAAATTGGTTTTCAGACGGTGCTTTCCGCACTATTCTTCGAAACAGCGTCTATTTACTCTCGGGAAATGTGGTCAGTGCTCTCCTAGGACTCTTAGCACTCTCCTGTGCAGGTAAAGGCATGACTCCCCAGTTGTTTGGGACCTTGGTTGTCATCCAGTCGTATACCAAAGCCATTAGCGATTTTGTGAAGTTTCAAACCTGGCAATTCGTCGTGCAGTATGGTGCGCCCGCACACACTGATGGTAATCACCAACGCCTGCGTGATGTGGTCTCCTTTTCCTTTGGACTCGATATTGCCAGTAGCGTGGTTGCAATCGCCGGCGGTATGCTACTGCTGCCTTTCTTATCACACTCTCTAGGGTTGGATGCGACCTCCTTTAAACTCGCCTTACTTTACTGTACGTTGATCCCGTCGATGGCCTCGTCCACCCCAACAGGTATCCTAAGGACCTTAGATAGATTCGATCTTATTGCTATCCAACAGGCCGTCAAACCCTTGTTAATCGCTATCGGAAGCCTGATTTCATATTTCGGTAACCTTGGCTTTGCAGGTTTCGTCGTCTCTTGGTACTTGGCTAACCTATTTGGGGGATCACTCTTCTGGTGGTTTGCTCGACAAGAGCTTAAAAGAATTAACCTGCACAATGCATTACGACCTTCTCTATTCAAAGCGAGCAAACGTATTCCAGGATGTTGGAACTTCGTCTGGACAACCAATTTCGCTCACTCTATTTGGGCGGCGCAAAACTCTTGCAGCACGCTTCTCGTCGGGATTTTTATCGGTCCTAGTGCGGCAGGGCTCTTCAAAATCGCGATGACGTTTTTCGATGCGACCGGGACTCCCGCTAAATTATTGGAGAAAAGTTTCTACCCAGAAATTATGCGTCTAGACCCGCGGACATCAAAGCCTTGGCTATTAGGGATCCGTTCGTCTCTCTTTGCAGGAGGACTGGGCTTAATAATCGCGTTGATTGTTTACGCAGCGGGCGGATCAGTCATTGCTTTCGTCTTTGGCCAAAAATATCTGGAAGCCTACGGCCTTATACAGATTATGTTAGGGGCAATTGTTATCTCTATGATGGGCTTCCCCCAAGAGTCATTACTCTTAATGGCGGGTAAACAGCGCGTTTATTTGGGCGTACAAATTATTGCAGCGGGATCATATATCCTCTTGTTAATGTTATTATCCCACCTCTATGGCGTAGAGGGCGCTGCCGTCGCTTATTTAATCGGGCAATCGTCAGAAGTTATACTCACCCTCTTCCCAACACTCTTAGCTTATCGTCGGCGAAGTTCGCTGATTTATCATAAACCGCTTGAGACAGCATAAATGAATAGTATGAGTTGGAAGAAATATCCTCAAGAGGTCGTCGATCGCTTATTTTTAGCGATTGATGAAGATGACGTTATTAATGACGAAACCACGGATTTACCTGTGATAGAACTCGGTACTTCACAGCAAAATATTCGGGATTATTATGCATTATGTTTACAACTGTGGGAGGAAGGCTTCACTCGCCAAGAGCTGCTAGGATTAATCAATCAACTTTTAGCCGGTCAAGACCTTACCAAAGCTCAGCGTAAACAATATAAATTTATTCGCGCGCGTTACAAACATTTGCGCTTTGCGCAACGTCTATATAGTCGTCATCACGATGCTGACAAAATATTTAAAGCGACGACGGTCTATTTAGGGCATCTACAAGATGGCTTTAAGAATGGTGATAAGAAAAGCGTCCAGTATTACGGTAAAATGCTGCGGATATTATTAAGTCGTCCGGTATGGAATTGGGTTAAACGATCGCTTAACCGACTACAGGTTGATAACGAAGTCGGTTACCAACGCTATGTATCACAGCAAATGAGTCAACTGACGGACATGCTGAATAAACCGATGGTCACGGGTACTGAATTCCACGATATAAGAAAGATTGTCAGCCAGCAGGTTTCTTTTTTCGATACACAGCGATCTATCGAAAATAATACACCTCGTGTCTATGCTATCTCGCGTTTTCTCGCCAATATTAATGGCCTGATGGGGGATAAGCATGATGAAATGGTGGCCGATAAACTGTCAGGCACTCGAGAATATGAAACGCCAACGCCTTTGGACAGTCATATCCGGGATTGTCTGGAACAACTGGTAGGGAAAATTGTCAGAGCCTCATAACGAGTAATACCCATTAGGCTCTCTTATTGAGGATAGAAAGATGACACGTCAATTTGTCGCTGTATTACTATCACTGCTCCCTACTCTCGCGATGGCTAATAATTTTATTATTGGCCAACCTGTAAAACCTTTATCGGTAGCCGATAAAGGTCAACTTATCCTTAGCGATAATACTATTACCTATCGACCTTGGGATAGCCAACAGTTGTTGGGCAAAGTTCGGATCATTCAATATATCGCGGGTCGAAGTTCAGCTAAGAAACAAAACGGCGACATGATTAAAGCAGTCAAGGCGGCACAGTTGCCTACCGCTTATTTTCAGCCCGTGACGATAGTGAATGCGGACGACGAATTATTCGGAACGGGACTGTTCGTACAGGGAAAAATCGAGAAAAATCAGCGTAAATATCCTTGGGCTCAATTTGTGATTGATAGTGACGGTAAGGGTAAGGCTCTTTGGCAATTACCCGCGGCGTCATCGACAATCATAGTAACGGATAAGCAAGGCAAGGTGCGCTGGCAAAAAGATGGTCCGATGACGGATGCTGAAGTGAGCCATGTGATCCAATTACTTCGCGAACTGGTGGCACAATAGGCTGCAAGGCACTGAGGGAATTGATTGCCGTAATTCTTAGCATAAAGAATTACGGCAAAGTGTTACGCTTTTAGCTCCGCAAAAGCACGAATAATGGCATCGATTTGCTCGTCACTGTGCGCAGCGTTGACGCTACAACGTAATAGTGTCATACCGAAAGGTGCCGCTGGTGGTAGAACCAGATTGACATAGACACCTTTCTCGACCAATGCACGCCACATCTCGAGTCCTGCTTCTTTAGATTCGATCATCACAGGAACGACTGGACTCACTCGCTCACCAAGCTTATAGCCGAGATCTGCGAGGCCTTTGTACAGACGATGTGCATTAGTCCATAACTTCTCACGTAATGCCTTCGAGTGACCCACTTGTCGTAACGAGGCCCTGACTGAGGCAATACTCGCGGGTGATGGTGATGCGGTGAAAATATAAGGGCGGCTGCAATAGCGTAATACATCCAGCTGTTTACCCCCTACCGCAAAACCACCGATAGCAGCAAGGCTCTTCGAGAAGGTCCCCAAAATGATATCGATATCGGCCTCGACGCCAAGATCTTCAACTAGACCGCGGCCTTTTTCGCCCATCACGCCAAAGGAGTGTGCTTCATCGACAAGGATATAGCCACCGTAGCGGCGCTTAATGTCGACAATCTCTTTCAGTGGTGCGACATCACCCAGCATACTATAAATACCTTCAACGATGATGATCGCTTCTTTCGCTTTCTCACCTAGACGTTGCATACGACGTTCGAGGTCTTTAGCATCGTTATGTCGAAAACGGATGATTTGCGCGCCACCTAATGCACAGGCATCATAGATACTGGCGTGTGAGTCTTCATCGATAATGACTACAGCGTCCGGGGTAGCCAGGGCACTGATCACACCCAAGTTTGCGGTGTAACCGGTAGAGAAGACAATTGCGGTAGATAAATCAAAAAACGCAGCGATCTCTTGCTCTAAGGCTAAGTGCGACCCAAAGGTTCCGTTCGCCATACGAGAACCGGTCGTACCCGTTCCTTGTAAGCGTAATGCTTCTTGGCTCTCTTGAATTGCTTCAGCATCAAAAGTCAGGCCGAGATAATTATTTGAACCTGCGAGGATTATTCTTTTATCGCCGATCCGTCCTTCGGTCGCTGAATAGATTTCATCGATACAGGTTCCGAAAGGATTAATGCCCGATACTTGGAATTTTTGACGCTCTTCAACAAAGCGGGTGAATTTGTCATATAAACCCATTATTGCTCTCCAATTAAGGGTTCAATGGCAGCCACTAACTGCTCTGGTGTTTTCACATTCATCAGGATATTGATCGGGATTGAAATATCTAATTCATCTTCCAACATCATCAGTAAACGCATGACGTTCACTGACTCTAAACCGAGATCGTTAACTAAATCACTGTCAGGCTTAACGGTTTTACCTTCGGCGACGAGTTGTCCAAGACAATCAATAACATAATCGAGTAGTTGCTGTTTATTTTCCATTGCCATCTTCTTACCTAGAAATGTAAATCAAAATAGCCCGTCGCGTAACGCGCGTTCTAAGCGGATACTTGGTGTCCAACCGATATTACGAGTTATCGTAACATTTGTTGCTGACCAATCTCTATGCGTCAACTCGCCGATTTTACTCTGCGTTAGCATCGGTTCTTTACCGGACAAACGGCTAATTTGAGTCGAGAGCGTTGCAATGGTTTTGAGTAACGGTAGAGGGATTTTTATAACTTTGACCGGTTTTTGACGAATAGATTGGCCGATAGTTTGGAGATCTTGCCAGCGGTAACCTGAAGGGTGTCCGTCGCAGAGTTCGTAAGGCTCACTTTGCTCGACTTTCGCCTCGATCCATTTGACCACAGCCTCTGCAAAATCATAAACATGCAGAAAAGATAATTGTGTCGCTGAGGAACCTGTCTGAGGGAGTAAACCGCGTAACAGCCAAGAGAAAACAGGGTGTAGCTCTTTATCTCTGGGTCCATACACAGCAGTTGGCCGGAAAATCCCTATTGAAACGCTTGAGGCTTGTGCCACCAGTTGCTGTTCCGCGAGAGCTTTGGAATGGGCATACCATGAAAGCTGTGGATGGCGAGCAGCCAGTGATGAAATAAAGAGGTATCGCTTACAACTGGTACCCTCTTCTGCTGCGCGAAGTAAACGTAAACTTCCCTCAACGTTTGCCTGCGTAAAGGTTGAGAAATTTTTACCTCTCACTTGGCCTGCACAGTGAATGACTACATCCGCCCCTGTGACTAATTCGACCAGTGACGACTCATTTTCTAATGAGCCGCGTACCCATGTCATGCCGGGTAGGTTTGTATTATGCGATGGCGAGCGGGTGAGCGCTCGCACCTGAAAACCAGCCGATAACAGTTTCTCGACAATATGGGAACCGATAAAGCCGGTCGCACCCGTCAAGGCAACAGTTTGGATCATTGTTTATTTCCAGCAAGTTGTAACTGAGGCTCGAAATGTTGGTTTAAATAAAGTTTTTTCGCTTCCGCTCGTGCCGGTTTACCTGAGGAAGTCCGGGGGATGCTGTGTGGCGGGACCAAAACAACATCTACCGAGACACCAAATTCATTACGAATACGTGATGAGAGTGAATGAACGATTTGACCACGGCGTTCAGTGGAGGTCACTCGGCACTGAATCTGCAGGATAATCCTTTCAGCATCATCATGTTCTTGATTCGTCATGAAGGCGATCGCATCACCGGAACGCACTTCTGGTTCAGCTTCTGCGATATATTCAATATCTTGTGGCCAGATATTACGTCCACGGATAATGATAAGATCTTTTTTACGTCCAGTAATATAAAGATTACCGTCGAGCAAATAGCCAAGATCCCCCGTATCCAACCAGCCTTTTTCTTGAATCTGCTGATGCGACTCTTTATCTCGGAAGTAGCCGCGCATTAAGCTTGGACCGGCAATACAAATATGGCCGATACTTCTTTCTGGAAGCGGCTCATCTCTTTCGTTACGGATAACAATTTCATGTCCAGGCATCGCTTTACCGCAGTTTACGAAAACCGCTTGTGCAGCAGTATCGTCTTTTGGCGGCACAGCTTTGCTTTCATATTCTAAGATATAGCGGTCGACTACGTTATAACGCGGGCCCGTTGCTTTATCGAAGAAACTGACAGCGAGGGTATTTTCCGCAAGCCCGTAGCAAGGCATAAAGGTCTCTTCGCCAAAGCCAACTTGGCTAAAATGCTCGGTAAAACGGTCCAGTAATCCAGAAGGAATAGGCTCTGCCCCGACACCGGCAATTCGCCAAGTCGAGAGGTCTAATTCCGCTAACTCTTTCTCGTTACTTCGACGTAGACAAATTTCATAGCCGAAAGGCGGAGCAACCGATACTGTCCCTTTATTCTTAGTGATCAGTTTTAGCCATTGAATCGGACGCATAGCAAAATCCTGCGTACGCAGGTAATCCACCGAGATCTGCGTGGCAACCGGGGTCAGTACAAAGCCGACCAAGCCCATATCATGATAAAACGGCAGCCAAGAGACGCAACGATCGTCTTTTTTCAGCTTGATGCCGTCATGACTAATCGCGCGGAGGTTGGCCATTGCCGACGCTTGTGTCACAACAACGCCACGCGGGAAGCGGGTACTACCAGAGGTGTATTGTAGATAAGCAATGTCCTCTGCTGCGACCTGAGGCAACTCGCTGGCTGCAACGTAGGAAAGCTCAGCAAAAGCTTCGTGGCTTAGAATCGTCGGCGAGTTATAGTCACAGACCACCTCTTTCACCATAGGAAGCCACTCTTTACTACTTAAGACAACGGAGGCTTGACACCCATTGAGTAAGCCAGTCAGTTTCTTAACGTAGGAGGCACTTTGACCGATTCCCATTGGGATCGCGAGCGGAACGGCAATTAATCCCGCATATTGGCATGCAAAAAATGTTTCGACGAACTCAACACTGGTTTCTGCAATGAGTGCAACGCGATCCCCTTTAGTTAACCCTAAAGAAAGCAACTTCTGAGCACCCTTTACAGCGTTGACCTTTAGTACGCTGTAAGGCACTGCAGCCATCAGGTTATTACGGCGATCATAAAAGTTCATGCCGGTTTCACCGAGTGCTGCATAATCCAAGGCTTCAGCTAGCGTTGCGAAATCTGCATAGCGGATTGGAAGTTGATGATGGGATTGAGTTGCAAACGTTGTAGACGCTTCCATATAGTGGTACACCTGTTGATACTAATAGATATTGAGGAAGTTCAAGCTCCATACAGAGCTCCCGACCAAAGTAGTAATTCGAGCATCTTCCAACTTACGATATAAATCGCTGCCTGCTCACCCATTCATAAACATCACTCACTCCGCTTAGGAAGTGATAGACACGTTGTCTTGAACAGAGTTCACCGTTTCATGACGCAGACGTAGTCTGTGTACTAACCGTTCGCTCAATGCTTACTTGAAATTTTAGACAAACACGCGTGCGGTTTTAAGGGGGTGGCTCTGAAAACGCTCGGCAATTGTAAAGATCTTAAAATATCATGTCATAGGTAATATGTGCGTTCCACTACTTTTAATACTAAATTGCGCACTCACCGCTAACCTGTAACGTTTTCTTTTAAAAACATGGATTTCGTTACAAATTAATAGTATGTCAGAATGTTTTCAGGCTAACTTTCAAAAATAAATTGACAATTCCTACCGTGACTGTTTCGATATGCTAACACATTGCCGAGTCTATAGCCTCCTCTTTCTTTATTGCTGCAAGTTGCTGCGTTTCTTAAAGGGATCGCCTGAAGTGATTTGCTGCCAATTTAACAATTACTTGAAGTAATGGTATTTATGATCTCAATAGAAAAAGTAGCGTCCAAACAGGATCTGAAAGCCTTCATCAATTTTCCTTCTACGCTATTTGTGGGTGACGAGAATTGGATCGACCCATTATTTGTCGAGCGTGTAGAACATCTCTCTAAAAAGAATCCCGCCTCAGACCATGTAGTTTGGCAAGCTTGGTTAGCTAAACGCGGTGCTGAAGTCGTCGGCCGCATCACTGCACAAATTGATTCCCTGCATCGTGAATTATATGGTCCCAATACTGGCCATTTCGGTATGATCGACGCAATTGATGATGAAGAAGTCTTTGCTGCGCTATTCAAGACCGCAGAAGAGTGGCTTATTTCTCAAGGCGCTCACCAAATTACCGGCCCCTTCAGCCTCAATATCAACCAGGAAAGTGGGTTATTGGTCGATGGCTTCGATACTCCTCCCTCTGCCTTAATGGCTCATGGTAAGCCTTGGTACGGTAAACATATTGAGAACCTGGGCTATAGCAAAGCTATCGATCTTATTGCCTATTGGATGAAGCGAACGGATCTTCACTTTGAACCGGGCCTTACCAAGTTAATGGATAATGTTCGTAAAAGAGTGACCATCCGTCCGCTTAATCGCAAAATCTTCGACCAAGAGATGCAGATTCTGAGAAACCTTTTCAATTTAGGTTGGCAGGATAACTGGGGATTTGTTCCTTTTACTGAACATGAATTCGCCACCATGGGCCAGCAGCTTAAGTATCTGGTGCCAGACGATATGATTTATATTGCTGAAATTGATGGTGAACCTGCAGCATTTATCGTTGGCTTACCTAATATCAATGAAGCGATTGACGGACTTGAAGGCAAGTTGCTGCCTTTTGGTTGGGCTAAGGTGTTATGGCGTTTAAAAGTGCGTGGCGTACGTACCGCACGAGTTCCGTTAATGGGCGTTAAGAAAGAATACCAATTTAGCCGTATCGGGCCAATCATTGCCCTACTCTTAATCGAAGCGCTACGTGAGCCTTTCCGCCGTCGTAATATTGATGCGTTAGAAATGTCTTGGATTCTTGAAACCAATACAGGTATGCGTACTATACTGGAGCGTATTGGCGCTGAACCTTACAAGAACTATCGGTTATTTGAGAAAAAAATCTAGCCGCATTTGTGACGGATTAGCGTGGTAGCAGCGAGTCCAACTCGCTAGCTACCCTTTAAACATATCTAAAGATGACTCATGATGTCGATTGAAAAACAGACTGGTATAAAACGCTTAATTTTCAGCATTAATAACTCCTGGTCAGGAGTGACCGACGCATTCAAAACCGAGGATGCCTTCCGTCATATTTTCATTTTCAGTACATTGCTGGTGTTAATATCATTCACGCTGGACCTTTCAAAGACGCAACACATTGTACTCATTCTGTGTAGCTTTATGTTGGTGGTGATTGAATTACTGAATACCGCTATTGAAACGGTGGTTGACCGGATTTCTTATGAGATTCATCCGCTCTCAAAGCGAGCAAAAGATATGGCGGGAGCCGCACAACTGGTGGCAATCGTGGCAACGCTATTAACTTGGTTGATCATCCTTTTTTAAAGGACCCGTTAATTTTAGACTGGGCGTTAATTCATAACGCCCTGATCATTCACTTTACCGCTTTCACTGCCGCTATCACACTGGCGAGTACTTCTTCATAGGGTTTTCTTGAATCCAAATCCAAAATATTCGCACCGTTATAGGTAAGCTGACGCATTACACTAATCTTATCGCTAAGCTCTTGGTAACTGTGATCAGGTTTGCGCGCAAAGGCTGTCTCGACGTCAATATCCAGACGAATGATCAATTCAGGCTGATAATTAGCTAATTTCTCGTAAATCACCACTTCACTTTTCGCCATCTCTTTAAGTAGCCAACCCTTCACCCGCTCCACGCCTAAACCAGGCCCATCATAATGAAACCCTGAAATTTCCGCTTGAGGGTAACGGTCAGCAATGACCAACACACCGCTTTCAGCTAATGCTTTCGCTTTATGGAAATTTGAAGAACGCCAGCAAGAGAGAGCGTACATGATGAAAGCAGCCCATAGGGGAGGCGCTTCACTTCGCATACTTTGTGTTTTTTCAGATTTTTTTGCTAAACGACGTTCAAGCCAGACACCAATAATCGGCAGCTTTTTAATTTTATCGCCGTCTTCGCCAGAAATAAGTCCTAAGTAACGTCGCTCAGTAGGCCGAATTTTCTGCATTTCTTTAATTAAATCCGCAGTAATGGTCGATTTTCCCGAGCCGTCACACCCGACAATCGCGACCATGCGCGAGATAACGATAGGCGTTACAGCAGAGGAAGATGACGCCTGTGCGTCTGAGTGAATTGTCATAGTAGTGCTATTTACCGTTATCAGAGTGAACGAGGGAGATTAAACGTTTGATGAATAGCTTCTAAAGAAGCCTTGAATACTTCGTCTTCAGGATCTCTGCCACATAATTCGAGAATATGCGCACCGTTAAAATGTAACGTTGGGATAACCCTGATTTTCTCGCGTAACGAGACGATATCATGATCGGGTTTACGCGAATGAGCCGTCTCTTCGTCGATAGATAAACGAATTAATAACGCTGGGGGATAGGATGCCATCCATTCATAAAGACGCTGCTCGCGCTTTCTTAACATTTTAATCCATCGACTCCCACCTTGGGCTTTACTAAGATGTGGCCCATCGACTCGGAAACCGGCGACCTCTGCTTGCGGATAGCGATCGGTTACCAATAATACGCCTTCTTCCGCTCGGCGTAGCATCCGTTTAAATTTATAAGCACGCCAGCAGGATAATAAGAAGATGACCGTTCCTTCTGCATTACCCGGAGCGGTATTGGGTTTCTCGTGCACTTTATCGGACTTGCTCACCAAATAAGCAGCAATCTTTTCCCCCACCACTGGTAACTCAGTAATTTTCTGCTTAATAAAGCCTGAAGATTGACCGAGATAAACCTCTTCTACTTTTGTCCTTAACGCGAGAGTTTGGACCAATCGGTTGGCAAGTGTCGATTTACCTGAACCATCACAGCCTGTGATAGCAATGACACGGATAGGTGAAGATTGAGGGGATGAGGTAGAATTATTCACAATCACTGTTACGCATAGTAGTATTCAATTTCGTCCTATAGTAGAGGATTTACTAGGCATTGTCTTCCCTTCCCCTTTTTAACGACTACCTATTCATCTGTAAATCTCGCTCTGCGAACACCGGGTATACCTCCGATTGAAAAGCCGTAAACACCCTAATGCAGGAGGCTTCCCGCGATAATTTATGCGTAAAATCATTAATGAAATTAAACAGGTTGTGGCAGTAAATGGGGACTTTGTTACAAATAACCCCTTTCATTCAGTTTCCAACTCATGCAATGCAGCATAAACTGCTCCGTCGTTAAGGGTCAAGTTCCGCAGAATGTCTCGCTTTCTCCTCACCTAATGCTGTGCTATCACACTTTTGGTGACAGACAGATGATGCAATTTTGCTATTTTAGCCCTGTTTAATAACTATTTATCTTTCTTAAAGTGTCGAACACGAGGTTTTTATGTACACCAAGTCCACTCCGGTTATCGCGGTTATAGGTAGCGATGGATCCGGTAAATCAACAGTCTGTGAGCACCTCGTGGGTACACTTTCTGATTACGGCACAACCTCTTATGTCCATCTTGGTAAACAAGCAGGCAACGTAGGAAGAGCGGCAGCCAATCTTCCGTTAATTGGTCGCTCCGTTGGCAACAAGATCGAAAAAACTCGCGTTAAGGTGAATAAAACCCATCACACCACCCTCTCTGGGCTAGTGGTGGGTATTTTCTTGGTGCGACGCGTACGTCGTTTTCGAAATATGCTCAAATTACGTAAGCAGGGCCATATCATTCTCGCGGACCGTTACCCGCATCTGCAAGTTCCCGGTGCTTATGATAGCCTCACACTTCCGACCACCGCGACCAAAAATCCACTGATCAATTGGATTGCCAAACGGGAGCTGAATGCGTTTACGTGGATGACCCAACATCGCCCAGATTTAGTGATCAAACTGAATGTATCACTGGATGTGGCCTGCGCCCGTAAACCGGATCACCACCGTGATGCACTGAAGAAAAAAATCGATATCACCCCTAAATTAGATTTTGGCGGCAAAAAAATCATTAATATTGATGCCGACCAACCTTTAGAACTCGTTCTTGCGCAAATCGATCACTCTGTCGCCGAATTTATGACAGAGCTGGGTTTTAAAAAAGTCATTAAAGGTGAAATCGCTTAAGTCAATTGCGTTCATAGTTAAGGGTATCAATTAATTCATACTTCTTAATTTAAGGATGACTTATCATGGCAGAGAATTTGGCCGAGCAACGGCCTTTTACCCAGCGTGTTATTGTTTCTTTAGGTAAAAAGATCCTACGATGGAGTGGCGAATTTGAATCTCGCCACTCATTAATTCCCTCCACACCCAAAATTGATAATCATTATTTCCCCCTGGGTTGATAAACTCGAAGCGGTGTATCCCGAAATTCGTGAAGAGCTTATTGAGTTATTGAAATTCCCAGAAAGGATCCCCGCTTTCCATCAAATATCACCCGATCAAAAACGGATATCAAAAGGGAATAACTGGAAAACTTTCGGTATGTATGTATTTGGTGAGCGAATTGATGCTAATTGCCGCTTGTGTCCCCAGACAGCGAAAGCCTTGGCGGCTATTCCCAATATGCGCACAGCAATGTTCTCAATATTACAGCCACACTATCATATTGTCCCGCATCGTGGTCCAAGCCGGGCAATGGTAAGAGTGCACCTCGGTCTGATCGTTCCTAAACATCAACCCGAAAAATTATGGATTCGTGTCGATAACCAACGGCTGCATTGGGAAGAAGGAAAGGTTACTATTTTTGATGACTTCTACGAACATGAAGTATGGAATGATACCGACGAACTTCGGGCGGTACTATTTATTGATGTCGATCGTCCGATGGATAAACTAGGCACTCTCGTTAATAAGCTATTTTTCAATTTAATGAAAATTAGCCCTTATGTAAAACAACCTCTCAAAAACCTTGCTAAGTGGAACGGCTAAAATAGATTAAATTAATTAATATTAATAATCATTTTAATTTAAACATCAGTCGACTGTAGATTAACTTTTGACTTTAGATACTTATTTAACGTTAATCTTTTTATTAGGTGAATATTCATTCACCTAATTTACCCTCGATTTAATGAATAGGATTCATAAGCACATCCCAACTTGAGCGGGTAATATTCTCCATCAAATCCATTACACTTTAAAAAAACTAAAAACTGTTAATTGGAGTCTATGATGAGCACGGATTTTACAGGTAACAGCCTCTTCCCTAAAGGTGATAAAAATGATGCCTTTGCACAATATTTTACCGGGACTAGCTATCTCAGCATGCTATCCACCGAAGGAGTGAATATTGGCAACGTCGTCTTTGAACCGGGATGCCGAAATAATTGGCATATCCACCGCGGAGGTGGACAAATCTTATTAGTGACCGATGGCTATGGTTGGTATCAAGCTTGGAATGAGCCCCCACAACCCTTAAAGCCTGGTGATGTTGTCAATATCCCTGAGGGGGTAAAACATTGGCACGGCGCGGCGAAAGATAGCTGGTTTGCCCACGTAGCCCTTGCCGTTCCCGCCGAAAATGCGAGTAACGAGTGGTTAGAGCCGGTTACTGACGCGCACTATGCCGCGCTAGATTAACTTTTGGCCAAGGTAGCTTCTACCTTAGCTATATTCAATACATTATCTCTGTGAGTCCCGCAGTAATTCCCCTAGCACTAGACAACTTAAGGTCTTCGCCATCTGGTCACGATTCATCTTACTCACTGATAAGGCGTGCAAGTTGAGTGGAGCAGATTATTTTATATCGGTCCTACCGGTTTGCCTTTCGAAGTCAATTTTCCTTTTAGCCTCTTGCGCATTCAGGCAGTTTTTACTTTGCTGATCATTCTGTTGAGCACATTGTGTCAACGTTTTACTCCGCAACGCGTCATCTTTCATGAAATCGGCTGGCGTATAGGTTTTATTACAGCCGTTTAACGCTAACAGCCCCACAACTATAACGCCTTTAGTTACCCATCTGCCCATCGTTATCTCCTTATTCTTAGTTATCTTTACCATAGCACAAAGATTGATGGTGACTTATTACTTACCTTGATAGTTATCAAGATAAGTAATAGGATGGGCTTTCACTACTCAGGCAAAAAAATAATGAACGATAAAAAATTCCACGCTGAAAACTTTGCTCACCGACCATTAGGTATGCGACTCGCCATGTTGGCCAGGCTCTGGCGCACGGTAGTCGATCATGCTCTGGTTGAGACAGGCTTAACTCAAAGCCGTTGGACCGTCTTAATGCAATTACAAGTGGTAGAGGGCCCTCTGACGGTCAGCGAACTCGCCTTTGCCATGGGGATTGAACTGCCCCCTTTAACACGGACCTTAAACCAACTTGCTGAAAGCGGCCTTATCATTCGCATAGAAGACGCAGACGATCGCCGTATCCGTTTAGTCAAACTCAGTGCATTAGGGGAACAACAGGTCGCACAAGTCAATCGCGTCGTAGAAGAGTGTCAGCGTAAAGTCAGCGAGGGCTTACCCCCCGAGCAGCTGGAACAATTTAGCCAAACCTTGAATCTTTTAACTGAAAATATGAGCAAGCTTATTTAGCTCCTAATAAACCCTTTTTGGAATGTGAGTTAACGACTATGAGCCCAGAACAACAATTTTCTCGTTGGGTAAAATTTACGCTGATTGTGTTTGCTGCCATGTTTGGCTATTTTTTGGTCGCGGATATTTGGTTCCCTCAAACGCCAGAGTCTACTGTGATGCGTATTGTCACCCCGGTTTCCTCCAGAGCGCCGGGTTATGTCACGCATATCTATGTCACCAATAATAGTCATGTGAAAAAAGGGGATCTTTTATATGAGATTGATCCCCGCCCTTATCAGAATCAAGTTGACTCAGCACGCATTGCTTACCAACAAGCGACCCTCGATAATCAGCAGATCGATGCACAAATTAGTGCCACACGCGCCAAAATCCGGGCGGCACAACTCGATGCCCAAAATGCTGGGCGGGATTATCAACGCTACCATGCATTAGATCATAATCAGTTGATCTCTCGCCAAGCACTTGATACCGCCTATACCACCTGGCAGACCGGTTTGCAGACAGTTGAAAATTTGAATGCAACACTGAACCAATTGATTATTTCGCGTGGGAGTCGGGATGGAAATAATGTCACCTTACAGAAGTATCAAAATATGCTTGAAGAGGCCAACCTTAATCTTAATTATACCAAGGTGCGTGCGGACAGTGACGGCGTGGTCAGTAATCTGCAATTAAAAGAGGGGTGGTATGCCAATGCAGGTGTCGCCTCGATGGCGCTAGTGAATACCACGCCAGATATCATCGCAGACTTTCGTGAGAAGAGTCTCACAAAGACCCATGTCGGAACCGCCGCAGAGATCGTTTTCGATGCATTACCAGGGCAAGTTTTTAAAGCGACCGTTGCCAGCCGCGATGCTGGCGTGATGGCAGGACAACAGGATATCAATGGTTATCTGGCCGCGCCTCAGGAATCTAACCGCTGGGTGCGTGATGCACAGCGTATGCGTATCCACCTAGTTTTGGACGCTGGCCAGCCGCTCGATCTGCCGGCCGGTGCTAGAGCAACGGTTCAACTGTACAACAGCGGGAATGGGCTGTCATCGTTCTTAGGCCGCCTACAAATCCGCCTGATAAGTCTCTTACACTATGTTTATTAGTCGACTTTTAGAACGCCAGTATCCGGCGAAATATAAACCCCTATCTGGCAATGATCTGCGGCATATGCTGCGAATCACTTTTGCCGGCAGTATGGGATTATTTTTCCATAGCTGGATAGATACGCAATATGGCGTATTTTACGTGGTCTACCCCATCATGCTGACGGGGCTTGTCCCGATGTTTAATTTACATATCGCCCGTCAAATGGTGGCGAACGCTATCATTAACTGTGTAGAAATGCTGATTCTATTTACCTTCCTAGTTAACTACCCTCTACCTATGACGTTGGCCGTTTTTATACTCTATACCTTGCGCTTTTATTTGATGAGTCGCGGCCCTCTGTTTCTTTTTGGATCGATGGGCGTCATTTGTCTGAGTGTTATGCCTGACTTCCTAAGTTACGCCACCACGGATATGAATGATCTGATGTTTTCCAATATCGTGGGGAGTTTACTCGCAGTAGTGCTTTCTGCGGTGGCCTGCTTTATTTTTCCCGACACTGAGCCGCGTCAGCGTCCTGCACCGATTAATAAGAGCAGTTCAAGAATTATGCACGAAACCTTACTTGCATCAGTTATAGCAACGTTACTGTTCGTGATATTTCAGGTGTATACCTTGAGTGATTCTTTAGCGGCGCTGATGGCAGGGATCTTTGCACTCTTTCCTATGCACTATCGGGGGGCTATCCTTTCGGCCACTTGGCGAATCTTAGGGGTAATTGTTGGCTGTATTTTTGCACTGGTTATTCAGCTGATTATGTATGACTTTAGTCGCCACTTACTGCTGCTCTTACTCTTGGTGAGTTTGGCATTGATTCTGGCAGCCCGAGTGCACGTCTTTGAAAAGGTGGGGTCGGGCGTCGGCTTTTCCATCCTCACTACTCTCGGGCTGATTTTTGGGCAGTATATGCATCCTAATAATGACATCATTTTTAGTGATCTCTATCGATTGACTTCAGTCACTATGTCACTGCTTGCGACGCTAGTTGTCACTTACGTGATGCATAAAGTCTTAAATTGTTTCTCCGCTACGCGTTTTGTCCCGGATGAATAGCCGGTAATCTTGGGGTCCCTTAATTCATCTCGTAGCATCGCGAGGTGGCGATATTTTGGTCCCCACCACTCCCAGCGCCCACCACACTACACATAATATAGTGCTTACCTTTCTTCAAGGTTACCGTCGGTCCGTTAGTATCGCGCTGAGCAGTAATCAACGTGGCACCTTCATTGAGAAGTTTATCTAAAGGGACTGAGAGAGGTTTTAATGTCGTCGGCAACTCTAGGGTATTGCCTGGAACTTTTGCTCCGGCTTCAGGTGGCCATTGTGCTGAGGATAATGGGCTCACAAAGAGCGTCACGCAGCTTAGGATCAGTACAGTTATTTTCATACTTAGCTACCTCAAGAATCATGATTTAGTGATGAAGTGTAGCCCAATATGACTGGGCTTCTAAATAGGTCATTAAATTTATTGAGATAAATGTGGCAGAGTGCGAGATTCTTTTCTAGGCTTAAGACATCACCTTTATTACACTCCCACAAGAAGAGGTCAGAAAGCATGAATATGATTTCAAAAGGATTGTTGGTCGTCGTTGCCATGACAGCTCTAGCGGGTTGCCAACACCACGAAAGTAGTGCACTTGAAAATGGTCGTCCTGTTGCCCCTAGCGGTCAATCAGTACCTGGCGGTCCTGTTGGTTCAGGCCCAGTGGGTCAGCCGCAATCATAATAAGAAGGAGCCTCGCGGGCTCCTTTCTTTTTAGCAACAGCGCATGCCTCCCTTACCCTTTCCAGCATATCTCGCTTGTTGACGCTCACGAAAAAAATCTTCGTAACTCATCACAGGGCTTTCAGGATGCTTGAGCTGCATATGCTGTACATAGTGCTCGTAATCAGGAATTCCTACCAACATATTCCCTGCCTGCGCTAAGCATTTTTTAATATGTCGTAATTGGCGGAAGATCATCTTTTCGTTACCTATCTATTAATGATGTGAACCCGATGACATCGTTTTCTTCGCCACTTCGGGATCTAGCTTTATATAGGGCGTTTCAAGATCGGTACGCTGTAGTTGCCGAGTAGCCTGCCACCAAACTTTGATACCGTAGGCAACAATCCCATAGACAACAATCAAAAAGAGAATACTCAATCCAGCGTTGGTGTAGTTGTTGACCACAATATGTTGCCAATTTGCAAGTTGATCCGACGCCACTGTGCCCGTTCCCTCTGCAATTTTTTGGCGATAAAGACGCGCCATATAGAAAAAACCTTCGGCTTGCGGGTTATCACTGAACAGTTTCAAGATCAACGCCCAAGTCGTACAGATCATCAACCATACCGCTGGCACAATCGGTACCCAAATATAACGGTCCCGTTTCATTTTCGCGAGGATCACCGCCACCAGCACTAAGGCTACCGCGGCGAGCATCTGGTTCGAAATTCCAAACAGTGGCCATAAGCTTTTCACGCCACCGAGAGGATCTACGACGCCCTGATACAGTAAATATCCCCATAGGCCCACACATCCTGCTGTGCCTAAAACTCCTGCAAGCAATGAGTTAGTATTTTTTAGGCTAGGAATAAAGTTACCCAATAAATCTTGCAGCATAAAGCGTCCAGCACGCGTGCCCGCATCTAGCGCAGTTAAAATAAACAGTGCTTCAAAAAGGATCCCGAAGTGATACCAGAAGCCCATATCGATAATAGGGACAATATTATGGAACACCATCGCAATACCGACCGCCAGGGTGGGTGCTCCCCCTGCCCGATTCAGCACAGAGGGTTCGCCGATGGCCACCGCCGTCTGTTGAATCGTTTCTGGTGAGATTATAAAGCCCCAGCTACTGACTTTGGCTCCGGCTTGTGCCGTCGCGACTTGCAATTGCTGCATGATCAGTGCCGCATTATCTCCGCCAAGTTCATGAAGATTTGGCATAGTAATGCCTAACCCCGCAGGGGGAGTATTCATCGCGAAATACAAGCCTGGCTCAATAATTGCAGCAGACACTAACGCCATTAACGCGACAAATGATTCCATCAACATAGCGCCATAACCAATAAATCGCGCATCGGTTTCATTAGCGAGTAATTTAGGCGTTGTGCCACTTGAAATTAAGGCGTGAAAACCGGATACCGCGCCACAAGCAATAGTGATAAATAAGAAAGGAAAAAGCGCACCTTTCCACACGGGGCCATTACCACTAATAAATTGCGTGACTGCGGGCATTTTTAACTGAGGATGAAGAATAATTATCCCGATCGCTAACCCGACAATAACCCCAATTTTTAGGAAGGTTGCTAGATAATCACGCGGTGCAAGAATCAACCAAACCGGTAGTAGAGCGGAAATAAACGCGTAGCCAATTAACGCCCACGTTATCGTGGTATCTTTAAACGTTAATGCAGGTCCCCAGTAAGGATCATGGGCAATAACACCGCCAGCCCAGATCGCCAGAAGCAGTAATAAACCGCCGATAATGGAGACTTCACCCACGCGTCCTGGACGAATAAACCTCATATAAACGCCCATGAACAGCGCAATAGGCAGCGTTGAACATACGGTAAAGACACCCCATGGACTTTCGGCAAGTGCTTTAACAACTATAAGGGCGAGTACCGCTAGGATAATGATCATTATCAGGAAACAGCCAAAGAGCGCTAAGAATCCAGGAATGGCTCCCATCTCTTGCTTAACCATTTCACCTAATGAATTACCGTTACGACGACTCGAGATAAACAACACCATAAAGTCTTGCACCGCACCCGCCACCACGACACCGGCTAATAACCAAAGCGTCCCGGGTAAATACCCCATCTGTGCAGCTAATACCGGCCCAACCAAAGGACCTGCTCCAGCGATAGCGGCGAAATGGTGCCCAAACAGCACATAGCGGTTGGTCGGGACATAGTTTAAGCCATCACCATTAACAAAAGCGGGCGTGGCGCGGGTAGCGTCAAGTCCTAAAACATTTCGCGAGATATAAAGGCTATAATAGCGGTAAGCGACGAGATAGACCGAAATGGCGGCAATAACGAGCCACAATGCGCTGATACTCTCTCCACGACGAAGCGCCACAACTCCGAGGCATCCCGCGCCGACTAAAGCAACCAAGACCCAGAGTAGGTGCTTTTTTATAAAGTTTTTGTCCATAGTTTTCCTGTATGAATAATAATTTCCAAAAGCCAAAGGCAAACCACAGCATCTTGTTCATAAATGCTAGGCGAAAGGTAGAATGGTATTACAGATATGGGAGTATGGTCACACGAATATTAGGGGTAAAAGTCAAACAGCGGTATTTTTCATTTTAAGTGATGAGAAAAAGGTCGTTTCGACCAGATTTATAGCCGAATCCAGTGTTAATGCGGGTAAGATGATGAAAAACTAGCAGAGCGAAAATACTGGCTATAGGGTGATCGACGTCGCACAGGGTTGACCGAAGTATTATCTAGAAGATAAGAACGGAAAAGCCCAAGTTAGCAAGCTAACTTGGGCTTAAATTTTGGCGGAACGGACGGGGCTCGAACCCGCGACCCCCTGCGTGACAGGCAGGTATTCTAACCAACTGAACTACCGCTCCGCGCTTGTCCCCCGTCGGGAACGCTGCGTATACTAATCAGGTAACTGATTTTCGTCAATAATTATTATAACGCCCAACGTTCGTTTGCTTCTTTTTCGATCAACGCATTAGCGCCACAGACATTGACCCGACTTTTTCATGATTCGGTCCAAGTAGGCTTCGTGTTCACTCTGTTCGCTCTCTGTCGCGTTTATAATACGAAGTTGCCCTACCGCTTGGGCAGTTTGGTGCTGAGCGAGCAAACCCGAATCGGCAGAGTGTTCGGTCTCGCCGCTAAAAGTGAGTGTAGTTTGTCCCCCCGTCATCGAAAGGTAAACGTCGGCGAGGATCTCCGCATCGAGTAATGCGCCGTGTAACGTCCGTTTAGTATTATCGATATCAAATCGACCACATAACGCATCTAAGCTGTTTCGTTTCCCTGGAAACTGCTTGCGAGCCATTACTAGGCTATCAGTGATTGCACAAAACTCGCTGGTATGGCCTATACCCTGTTTGAGCTTATCGAACTCGTAATCCATAAAACCAATATCAAAAGGGGCGTTATGGATGATTAGCTCAGCACCTTTGATATAATCGAGAAATTCTTGAGCAATATCAGCAAAAGATGGCTTATCACTTAAGAATTCGTCAGAGATACCGTGGACACCGAATGCCTCAGGATCCACTAGCCGGTCCGGTTTGATATATACGTGGAAATTATTCCCCGTTAAACGACGATTAATCACCTCTACGGCACCAATCTCGATGATACGGTGACCTTCATAATGTACGCCGACCATATTCATGCCCGTCGTTTCAGTATCAAGGACTATCTGGCGGTTTTTTACTGTGCTCATAGCTCTCATTCCGATAAACTTACCGTTTTACCCAAGGAAGTCTACCAGATATGCGCAAACAGGTAGAAGTTTTCACCGATGGCTCCTGCTTAGGTAATCCAGGGCCAGGGGGATATGCGGCGATTCTCCGCTATGGTCAACATACCAAAGAATTCAGTGAAGGTTATCAGCTCACCACCAATAATCGCATGGAATTACTTGCGGCAATTATCGCTCTGGAGGCACTGTCCCAGCCCTGTGACGTTACCCTCACCACCGATAGCCAGTATGTTCGTCAAGGTATCTCCCAATGGATCCACAATTGGAAAAAACGCGGATGGAAAACTACAGATAAAAAGCCGGTTAAAAATGTCGATTTGTGGCAGCGTCTCGATTTGGCGTTAAAAGACCATACTATCCACTGGATGTGGGTAAAAGGCCACGCTGGGCATCCTGAAAATGAGCGTTGTGATGAATTAGCCCGTCAGGCAGCAAGTCACCCAACCCGCCCCGACAACGGTTATTCATCCGCCTTGTGATGATCGCCCAGTGAGCAGATTTGGCGACTCACATTCACGGCTGGTCTTAAGCGGGCCCCCTGAGCTGACGCTCTTTTTTTAGCTAAGGTCAGGGGATAGGTCCGCTTTCGCGCCAAGATAAGATGGTTACAGCCTAAACTTGGGAGGTGGCGAGTCAATATGCCCGGCTGCGAACACCAAGGAAGAATTTGTGTCGCGCGGTAACTCACAATTTCGTAATTTAACAAGCTCAGCCAATCAATTAGCCGGCTTTTGGGATAAAAACGAGCTTTTAGTGATAGACCCGGCCACGCGCGCACGAGCCCTAGTAAGCTAAACGGATTGAATTCCGATAGTATCATCCAACCATCATCGACTAATACGCGATCGGCCTCTCGCAATACTTGATGGGGATCTTTACTCCACGCTAAAGCATGAGTAATTAGACAAGCATCAATCGATTTACTCATTACGGGCAGTTTTTCTTTATCGCCAACTAAGTCCACCTGTCTGGCATCATTACCAATCCTAACTTGATGGCTTATCGCGCAGCGACTAGTATCGATAGAGTGGCTCAGCGGCCCAATCTTAATGAAATGCGAACCATAGAGTTTACTTAACCAAGGTTGTATCTCATCACTGATCAGCGTCTGGAACTGTCGCCCCCAACGTAATTCATGCCACTGTGAAGGACTGGAAAGAGAACGACTGATTTTTGCAATCTTCATTAAGTAATCACTGGTTAGATGACAAAGGAATCTTTATGAGCTTAACACTAACAGCCCTGCCCGCATTAGAAGATAATTATATCTGGGCGTTGATCGATGACAACAAACGGGTGATCGTCATCGATCCTGGAGCAGCGCAACCGGTTTTAGACGCGATCGATCAACAACAGTGGAAACTTGAAGCGATCCTGCTGACACATCACCATGCTGACCATACGGGTGGCGTAAAATCCCTAACCGACCACTACCCCACTATACCGGTTTATGGGCCACAGGAGACACTCAGCAAAGGGGCTACTGAGCTGGTCGAAGAGGGTGATGACCTAGAGCTACTCAATCATACCTTTAGTGTAATTGCCACCCCAGGCCATACTTTGGGCCACATTGTTTATTACGCAAAACCTTACCTATTCTGTGGGGACACACTATTTTCTGGTGGCTGTGGAAGGCTCTTTGAAGGGACGGCCGATCAAATGTTTACCTCGTTGAGCCGCTTAAATCAGCTACCCGATGAAACACTTGTATGCTGCGCCCACGAATACACACTCTCTAATTTGAACTTTGCACATCGCCTCTTCCCACAGAATTCTATGATGAGCGATTACCGCAATAAAGTAAAAAAATTGAGAGACAACTATCAAATTACCCTGCCGACTACACTGGAAACTGAGCGATTAATCAATGTCTTCCTGATGACCGATCAGCCAGAGGTTATCGCGCACTTTAACGATAATCCTGCGCTGACCACTCCTGCGCAACGCTTCGCAGAGTTACGCCGTCTTAAAGACCGAGGTTAAGTTTAGGGTTGTGTTAGGCGGGATGCTCACGTATCATTGCCTGTCTTTTAATCAATCAATGAACTTATATGAAGACTAAAGCGATATTTCTCGCCTCAGTCTTGTTGTTCAGTTGCCATGTATCAGGGAGTGATGCGGGCGAGCCTGAGCAACATGCACAGAGTCTGTCTTCAGCGAGTCAGGGAAGTGATGGGAATCTCGGAGCGCGCATGTTGTCTCCCCATTGGCAGGATGATGGGAATGCAACCGCACAAAACAGTGATCTCTGGGAAACCATTAGCGACAAGTTGAAGATGAAGGTTCCGAATAACCCTCGGATCCGCGAACAAAAACTGAAGTATTTGAAGGATAAGAGTTATCTCCACGAGGTAACTGCTCAAGCAGAACCGTATATGTACTGGATTGTTGACCAGATACAGAAACGAAAAATGCCGATGGAGCTGGTACTTTTACCTATAGTGGAGAGTGCTTTTGACCCCCATGCTACATCCAATGCTAACGCTGCTGGAATCTGGCAAATCGTAGCAAGCACGGGGCGAAATTACGGATTAAAACAGACGCAATGGTACGATGGAAGACGTGATATTGTCGCTTCAACCACCGTTGCATTGAATATGTTACAACGTCTGAACAAGATGTTTCACGGCGATTGGTTGCTAACCGTTGCAGCTTACAATAGCGGTGAAGGTCGAGTCCTGAATGCGATGAAGGCCAATAGAGCACGGGGTAAGCCAACCGATTTTTGGAACTTATCGCTGCCTAAAGAAACAACTGTTTATATTCCGAAAATGTTGGCCTTGAGCCAATTGATTAAGGATCCTAAACAGTATGGGATCAAGTTACCTAAAGCCAATACTGGTCGAGCCTTAGCGAAGGTGAATATTGGTAAGCAAATTAACTTAACCCAGGTCGCCTCGATGACAGGTATCCCTGTGGGACGGCTAAAAAGTTTTAATGCTGGCTACAAGCGCGGTACAACGGCACCAAGTGGGCCGCAATATGTTATGGTACCGAAATCGCATGTCGTTAGGTTGAAAAATTCGTTAGCAACCGATGATATACAAGCTGTGCAACCCATGGCAGTGGCAGCAACGAGTTCAGTTTCACGTTATAAGGTTCGATCGGGTGATACCCTATCGACTATAGCAGCAAAACACGGATTGAGCGTTCAAGCGTTGAAGTCGATGAACAATTTACGTACCGCGCAGGTACGCATTGGTCAAAATTTAAAGCTAGGCGGTCAAGATAAAAACAGCAGGCAACAACTGGCTGATAATGGAAATAGCATCACCTATAAGATTCGTAAGGGTGATTCTCTTTCCAGCATCGCAGAGCGTCACGGCGTTAACATCAAAGATGTTCTTCGCTGGAATGGTAGTTTGACGCGAGATGAACAATCGCTGCAACCAGGAAAGAAACTGACGTTATTCGTTAATAACTCGTAATATCGACTGAAAAAAGCTGTTCGCTCTGAACGGCTTTTTTTTATCCAATGAAAATCCAGCCACCCTGTTTATCTTTCACTCGTTCGATAAGCGCTGTATGTCCCCTCTCTAAGGTAAAATCCTCATCATTGTCGTTTTGCTTACCGGTCTCTAGAGGGAGAAGGGCGCGTAAATATCGGTCAAGTTCTTCATCGCCACTGCTTTCACTATCAACTTCTGCAAGGACAGTTAATCCTTTCTCGGGTAGCGTCAATCGCTGAAAGAATTCCTCTACCCGTTCGTACAGTTGCTGCGTAGAAAGATGCGAGGATTGTAAGATAATCTGTAATCCCCACCGATCACGGTAGACTCGCTGGCGGCAAGCAACGGCATAGCCCACTGCCTCAACCTCCCGCAGTTGGTGATAAAAGGCGCTTTCGTAATAACCTGCTAACTGTTGATATACCACTAATGAACGATACGAAGTCACAGGATAGGGAATAAAAGCGACTAATGTCGCTGAGTCACTCTCTGACGCCTGATAAACTACATGTTGCTGAAGAGGCAGTTTATCCACCTGAAATCTCTGCCAGTAGAGAGGAAGATTACTGAGCATCCCTTGTAAGATCTCAGCATCATGTTGCGTCGGGCCGATAAAGGAAACCATCCATCGGTCTAGTTTCTCAGCCAAGAGGCTTGGCACATTCTGTAAGAGTTCCCTAAGCGGTAGGGAGCCATAGCCGTCAATCGAGCTAGCAGGAAGTTCGTTCGGCCAATATTCAATGATGTTTGCTATACACTCTTTAAGATCGGCAAACTGCCCAAAGCGGATAAAAAGTAAATCATTGCCGTTAACCTGCTGCAAAATGACTTTTCCAGCAGCATGTTTCACAAGACTCAATACTGGCGATAGGGACTGGGTTAGGATCGCTCGTACCTCATCGGAGATGGCGGCTCCCGCGGCGGGGCGTAATAGCAGACTTACTCCCCCCTTCGGCTCATAACCGTAATGGAGCGGCACATGACAACCACTGCCTGTTATCGGCAGGACGTCTCTAGACGTTACACGAGGTTGCGGGTAGAAGATAAACGCATCATGATCATGAGTAATGCCCCTCATCACAAGTGGAGAGACTTGGAATTGACAACAAAGCCCCTGGCATTCGACGGCTTGAATGGCAGACTCCTGGCGACTCCGTAGTAATGCAAAGTGATTAATGGATGAGAGCGCTTGTTGCAGAGGTTTCGGCGTTAATTCCCTTTCTATCGACGTCGAAAATATAAAGCCTAAGGCGTGTTCGCGAAGGAAATCCATAGCCGGTAATCGTAGCGCTTCTGCTTGCGCGAGTTCCCGATAATGATCGAACTGAGGAGTAGAAAGTTGTGAGGCTGCTATCCGCCACTGCTGCCAGAGCGCTAAACTCTGTTGAGCATCCTCTTCGGAAAAGTCAGCCCCTTCAAACCATAACGTAAAGAAAATTTGCTGATTATCGTGATAGTGACGCTCTACTCTTACGGAGAGATGATATCCAAGTTGATGACTAATCACTTGGCAGAGTGATCCCGGCGCGGTATCGGTCATCAGTTCAACGATTGTCGGCCAGTCGCTCAAGCGACTCATCTCGATAACCTGCGTTATCCCCAATCCAGCCTGTTTTGCTAGACGTATTTCGCCCTGCCAATTCTGCCAACCGATCGGAGTACTTTCTACGACTCGACTGACGGGCTGCGAATCGATGGCTGAGGGCGTATCCGGTAACACAAAGCAATCAGCTACCTTATCATATTGCTGCTGACAGCTAAGGGGTGACGCTATCCATACTTGGCTACGCTCAAGGGCATAGCCTTGAGTATAAAAATGTTCCAGTGCCGCCCCCAACGCAGTCATATCGTTGCCGAAAGCCTTTGCATTACCAATATGAAACTCGGAAAAGGCTGACGGATGTTCAACTTGGCTGTGGAGGGCTGCGCTGGCTAGCGCATGAGGCGAACGAGAATAAAGTCGATACTCTTCATCAATGACAGCGGTTTCTCGTAGAAGATCCGCCGTCGCAAATCGCGGTGTGGTCAGCATATCCTTGAGACGCAGCAAACCTTGCTGCAGATCAGCCGGATCAACTTCAAAGTAGTAAGCGGTATAGTTCTGTTGGGTGGTTGCGTTGAGTCGCCCGCCTTGCTGGTGAACCCAAGGCATGAGGCGCTGTTGGTCCCGAAACTGTTGCCCCCCAGAAAAAACCATATGTTCGGTAAGATGAGCTAAACCCGGCCACTCCTTTGGCTCCTGATGGCTACCGACGGGAAAAATCCATACCACCGCAGCACGCTGCAAATGGGGGATATGCTCCATATTCACCTCAAGCCCTGAGGACAACCGGTAGCGCCAAGCCTCGTCGATGACCGCCATGCCTATACCGACGTTTTAAAAATTAACTCGGAATTACGCTGATGCCTAAACTGCAGCTGTTCGATTGTCATCTGACAATGGTTAGCCTCTTCTCTCGCCTCAAGTATTTTTCCATGATGTGCAGACTTGCTGCATACCGGATCAGCATTATCGGCATTACCCGTTAACATAAAGGCTTGGCAGCGGCATCCACCAAAGTCTTTCTCTTTTTCATCGCAAGAGCGACAAGGCTCTGGCATCCAGTCATAACCGCGGTAACGATTGAAACCAAAAGAGTTATACCAAATATCGTCCAGACGATGCTCGAGTACCGATGGAAATTCAATCGGTAGCTGGCGTGCACTGTGGCAAGGTAAGGCTTTCCCATCGGGCGTGACGTTCATAAAGATCGCCCCCCAGCCCCCCATGCAGCCTTTAGGACGTTCTTCATAATAATCAGGCGTGACAAAGATGAGGTTAGTCAGATTACCTGAAGCAGCCATCTTCTCTCGATAAGAGGCGACCACCTTTTCAGCATCGGCAATCTGTTTTCTTGTCGGTAGCAACCCTTCTCGATTGAGTTGCGCCCAACCATAGAATTGGCAAGTCGCCAGTTCAACATCATCTGCTTCAAGCTCAATACAGAGCTCAATGATCCGGTCAATCTGATCGATATTGTGCCGATGTAAGACGAAGTTCAGGACCATGGGATAACCATGCGCTTTAACCGCTTTGGCCATCTCTAATTTTTGTGTGAATGCCTTCTTGGATCCTGCCAACGCAGCATTCAATGTTTCATCGCTAGCTTGGAAACTGATCTGGATGTGATCCAGTCCGGCATCGGCGAAGAGGTCCAGTTTTTTTGCGGTTAGGCCTATCCCAGACGTAATCAGATTGGTATAAAAACCTAACTCGCGAGCCACCGCAATCAGCTCAGGCAGATCTTTACGAGTGAGCGGTTCGCCCCCTGAAAAGCCAAGCTGAACACTTCCCATGGCACGGGCTTGCTTGAAAACCTCGATCCATTGCGCCGTGGTCAGCTCTTCACTTGCCCGTGCAAAATCCAATGGATTTGAACAATAGGGGCATTGTAATGGGCAGCGGTAAGTAAGCTCAGCCAGCAGCCATAACGGTGCTTTAATATCTGGATTACTTTGCATCGTTCAGCAGAATCCATTTTTGACGGTAAGCCGCCTGGAGAAAATCGATGACATCCTCATCCACGCCCCCCGCATCAGGAAAGCGTGTGTTGAGTTTTTCAATAATGAGATCAACACTTGCGACACCATCAACCAGCTCAAGAATCATTGCTGCCGACTCATTGAGTTTAGCCATACCCTCTGGGTAGAGGATCACATGCTGTTGTTGGGTCTCTTCCCATTGCATGCGATAGCCACGTCGGAAACAAGGTACTGCAGATAAAGTCATCATCATTTACACCAAACGCGTCGTGTGCCAAACCGGTTGGTCCGTCACTGTGTGATAAGGGGCGCGATCTAAGCTATAAGCCATGGTCATTGCATCGAGCATTGTCCATAGAATATCGAGCTTAAATTGTAAGATCTCCAACATACGCATCTGTTTTTCCGCTGTATCGAAAATCTCTAAGGCTAAGGATAGCCCATGCTCAACATCCCGCCGAGCTTGACCAAGGCGGCTTCGGAAATAAAAATAGCCGTCTTCCTTAATCCAAGGATAGTGCTGGGGCCAGCTATCTAAACGAGATTGGTGAATTTGTGGTGCAAAAAGTTCAGTTAATGAACTGCACGCCGCTTCCTGCCAATTCGCACGACGCGCAAAATTGACATAAGCGTCGACCGCAAAACGTACCCCAGGTAAAACATGTTGTTCCGACAGTAACTCTTCTCGAGTGAGCCCTACGGCCTCCCCAAGTTGTAACCAAGCCTCAATTCCCCCTTCACTCTCCCCATCACCATCGTGGTCAAGGATACGCTGTATCCATTGACGTCTTACGCTGGGATCCGGACAGTTCGCCATGATGGCCGCATCTTTTAACGGAATATTAGTTTGGTAATAAAAACGGTTTGCTACCCATCCCTGAATTTGTTGTTTTGTTGCTTGCCCGTTATGCATAGCAATATGATAAGGATGATGGATATGATAGTAGGCCCCTTTGTCGCGTAGGGCCTGTTCAAAAGCTTCTGGTGTTAGCGTTTCGCTAATGTGCATTTTATTCTCCCAACGTGATTTCCATACCATCCCAACTGACTTCGATGCCCGCCTTATCAAGGCTAGCTCTTTCCGGGGAGGACTCGTTAAGTATTGGGTTAGTATTATTAATATGAATTAAAATTTTACGCTGAGCTTTGAGGGTTGCCAACATCGCTAGCATGCCTTTCTCTTCGGAAAGGGCTAAATGCCCCATCGCTTTGCCAGTATTCAGTCCCACACCGGTTGTGACGAGCTCATTATCCTGCCAAACGGTCCCATCGATAAGTAAGCAATCGGCCTTTTGTAACCAAGGCAAAATGACTTCATCAGGCTCGCCTAGGCCTGGAGCATAAAGCACACTCTTACCGGTAGATTCATCCTCAATAAAGAGAGCAACGTTATGGCCCGGTAGGGGCTTATCACGCCAAGGTGAATACGGCGGCGCATTACTAATGATCGGGATTGGGGTAAAGCGTAATTGAGTGCAAACTCGCGTTTTAAAAGACTCCATCGGTACAATCGGCTGATGCAGTAAGCCACCATTCCAATGGGTTAGCATCGGAAAAATTGGAAAGCCCGTCGATAGATCCTCATGAACCTCTGCAGTACACCAAACACGATGCGGACAGCCTTCGCGTAGACTTAAAAGGCCCGTACTGTGATCAATTTGGCTGTCGGTAAGAATGATATCGCCTACCGTGGTGCCACGCAGATGACCGTGTTTAACAAACTCAGGAGTATGACGAATTTGCTCGGAGATGTCGGGAGAAGCATTACACAATACCCAATCTTGCCGATTATCACTAATCAGTATCGATGATTGTGTGCGTGGCCGTGCGGGGATAGAGCCTTCTCTGACGCCCTGACAATTAGCACAATTGCAATTCCATTGAGGAAAACCACCACCGGCGGCAGAGCCTAATACTTTGATAAACATAGAAGTGTCGATTTTTAGAGAGGAAGATGCCCGTACTTGTGCACGGGCATAGATGTGTTGCTTAGCGGTTAGAGATGTATAGAGTGATTTCCATACCTAAACGCATATCTTCAAATTCTGGTTTTTTCCACATAGTGTTGTCCTCATTATTATCATTTAGGTAATAATTCATTACCTTGGGGGGGGGGGTAAATGTTGCGCTAATGTTTCGCCAAGGTCAACACTAAACCAAAATTAATCATCATTATTGACTCCAGGTGCGTTCTAGCACTTTTAGCCAGTTTTGGGTCGTTATTTTTACCAAACTCTCTTCACAGAATCCCCGCCGCCTAAGTCGCTCAGCCAGCAGTGGTAGTCCGGTGACATCACCCAATGCTTTTGGGACCGATACACCATCAAAATCAGATCCCAAGGCAAGATGTCCATCACCAATCAGTTCAGCGACATAACAGAAATGATCAACTAATATGTCCAAGTCGGTCTCTTCACAGCGCGCCCCATCGGGACGGATAAAAGCATTACCAAAGTTGATGCCCACGACTCCTCCACTGTCACGGATCGCTAGCAATTGTTGATCCGTTAAATTCCGGGGCTGTGCACAAAGTCGATGAACTGAAGAGTGAGTCGCGATAAGAGGTTGGTTACTGAGTTCGGCCACTTCCCAGAAGGTTTTCTCATTCATATGAGAACAATCAATCACCATTTTTCTCTCCGCAAGCTGCCCGATAAGTCGTTTCCCCGCTCCCGTAAGACCGGGGCCACTATCCGGTGTACCAGGAAAACTTCCGGTTACCCCTTCCCCGTATGTATTGGGGGTATTCCAAAAGGGGCCTACACTTCTTACACCGGCGTGATAGAAGCGTTCAAGAGAGCTACTGTCTAAAGCTAATGCATCCGCACCCTCTATATGCGCAACCGCAGCAAATACTTGATCTTTTTTAGATTGATGCAGTGCTGCAGCAGTGGTACAGAGTTTAATTTTCCCTTCAGACAGCTTAATCAGTTCTTTTAAGATCGCGAGCTGCTCCCACATCACCTCGAGTGGGTTATCAAGCTTTTTAGCATGGTGTGGATATTTATCCGCAATGTAGTGCTTGGGCGGAATGAAAATAGCAAAAAGGCCGCCGATTAGGCCAGACTGTTGAATTCGTGGGAAGTCGAGATGCCCTTCGATCTTCTCGAAGAAAGCGCCGGGAGTATCCGGATAATTTAACCATAGGTTAAGCAATAGGTCATTGTGGCCATCAAAATAGTGCATGCTTGATTACTCTCTAGGTAAAACTAAATTCGGCTAATAGAGGATTATGGTCCGAGGCTTCTGTCTTCAATACTCGCGCATTTTCGATAAACATTCCTCGATAAAAAATAAAATCGAGAGGACGACCAAAAGCCGTCCGGCGATGGTCGTGATCAAAATGGACTTCTTTTAGATGATGTTTATGAACAAAATGATATAAGGCCTTACTTCGTGGCAGACTCCAAGCATTGAAGTCTCCAGCCATTAGTATTGGGCCACAATGGTGTTGCATATGTTCGCCTACCGTCGCCAGTTGCTTGCGATAGACTTCTATCCCTAGACTAAAATTAACCGCATGCATATTCACAGCCATGAGCATTTGACCGTTAGGCATAGGATAAACCGTAATCAGGGCTGATTTGGCTAAGCGTAATAATGGCTCACGTTCACGCAGTGGGCAACAAAAAATAGGGGCGCTTTTCGCTAATGTCATGACCCCAGAAGGATGTTGCGGAAAGGATAAAGCAGGAACTTGATCAACCGCAATAAAATGGCAGGTTGCAAAAGTGACCAGTTCTGGAGTCGTCTGAGCTTCTTGTAACATCACTAAATGACTGTCTTTACCGAAATCGGTTATGACTGACTGCCATTCTGCACGTTGTTGTTTGAAGATGTTCCAAACCAGAACTTTTAGATTTTTATAATCCGGCAGTAACGCCCCTTCCGGTAAACGATGGACGAACGGAAATTGCAGCTCCGGCGGGAAAACCTGTTCTGCAGGTTGACCTGCCGTATAACGCATAGCAAATGTCTTTTTTCGCACGCTGAAGCTATCCCTCGTTTATGGATGACTAACCGTAATAGTACCAGCCTGTAGGAAAAAATAATGGCTTTAAAAGCGATGTTTTAGGAAGAATTTTCTCAAAGCAAAAAACCCATGCTATTTCTAGCATGGGTTTCTCTTAATAAGTGGCGGAACGGACGGGGCTCGAACCCGCGACCCCCTGCGTGACAGGCAGGTATTCTAACCAACTGAACTACCGCTCCACCGATTCTGTCTCAAAGTAGCACTGCTACTTTGCTTGTTTCTCCCGCACCGTGTCAAGGGTGTGGTCATGACCTAGAGGTCTTAATTGGATGCCTGGCAGTTCCCTACTCTCGCATGGGGAGACCCCACACTACCATCGGCGCTACGGCGTTTCACTTCTGAGTTCGGCATGGGGTCAGGTGGGACCACCGCGCTAGTGCCGCCAGGCAAATTCTTGCTGCTAAAAACGTTTCTTTTTGACGTACTCGGCGTTAACTTCCCTCGCGCTACTCAGTCACATACCGGTGTATGCTCCTTCTTATCGCTTGGTCGTCGCCTTGATTACGATAAAAATTAATCGTTTCTTTACTTCGCAATTCTTTTTAAATAAACGAATGTGTTCGCTTACCTTTCTATTCGTTAATCTGTCAACGC
>NZ_FOGC01000001.1:0-299946 GCF_900111105.1 Rosenbergiella nectarea
GTTGACAGATTAACGAATAGAAAGGTAAGCGAACACGTTCGTTTATTTAAAGCATTGCGAAGTAAAGAAACGATTAATTTTTATCGTAATCAAGGCGACGACCAAGGGATGTGAAGGAGCATACAGAGGTATGTGACAGAGCAGCACGAGGGAAGTTAACGCCGAGTACGTCAAAAAGGAACGTTTTTAGCAGCAAGAATTTGCCTGGCGGCACTAGCGCGGTGGTCCCACCTGACCCCATGCCGAACTCAGAAGTGAAACGCCGTAGCGCCGATGGTAGTGTGGGGTCTCCCCATGCGAGAGTAGGGAACTGCCAGGCATCCAATAAGTCAAAAAGGCCATCCTAACGGATGGCCTTTTTGCATTGGCTGCTCGAAAATTTTTAAATAGATACATCATTCCACGTACAATTAATGACTTTGCCCGCATTGGCACATTTACCATTATGCAATGTTGGTTGCTCCGGTGTTTTTTCCTTCTTTGCTGCGCAGCTCGCTAATAGAACCGCGATAAATAAAAAGATTATCTTCTTCATTATTTCATTCCTTATCGATATATCCGTAATTTTAGCATGCAATACCGCTCATCTCGTCGAATTGTCGTAGAAATGACTATACTGGCTTTTTACCTCAATTTTAGGTCGGCCAACTATGTCAAAGAAAGCTCAACTGGATACCCTTACCACTCCTCAGCGTTATCCTTATAGGGCAACAACGCCAGCGTCTACCAAATGTTGGCCGAATGGCAAAGGCTTAGCGGTGTATGTCGCAATGAATCTCGAGCACTTTGCGTTCGATTCTTTGGAAGGGGCTAAGCTATCGGCTAATGCTAACTATCCAGATGTATTGAACTACAGTTGGCGGGATTACGGGAATAGGGTAGGAGGCTGGCATTTAGCCGAATTGTTTGAAACGTTAGACATCCCTCCTGCGGTTATCGCGAATACGTCGATTATCGATTATTGCCCAATGCTGCTCGAACGATGGCTAGCAATACCCGAAAGTGAGCTGATCGGTCATGGACATACTAACTCTCAGCGACAAGGTGAACTACCGTTGAGCGAGGAGGATAAGATGATTGCATCTTGTCAGCAGCGTCTCACCGCCTATAATAAATCGGTAAAAGGCTGGTTATCGCCGTGGATATCAGAGAGTTTTCATACTCCTGAGCTACTTGCTAAACATCAGTTCAGCTACACCTTGAATTGGGCGCACGACGATATGCCAACCTCATTTGCTACTGAGAATGGGCCGTTACTCTCTATTCCCTACCCACAAGAAATTAATGATATACCCACTATCATCCCTAATGGGGCCTCAATAGATACTTTCTGTCAGATGATCGAGTACCAATTTGAAGAGTTATTGGCGCGCAGCCAATATTCACCTCAAGTGATGGGGATAGCTCTACATCCGTATATCGTGGGTCAGCCTTTTCGATTTTTTCGTTTAAAACAAACGTTAAGAAAACTATTAGCACGTCGTGAAGAGTATTGGCTAACCACACCAGGAAAGATTGCCGAGCATTACTCATTGGCATTTGAAAGGGATGAAGAACCGATGTATTAGGCCGAGCCAGCTCAAGGGTTTTCACGATGAGTGAACTCTTGAGCAGTTTGCTGGCCGATAATGACAGCGGTTTCTCCGTTATTATGTTTTGATTTTATTTAGTGGCGATTTTTTTGGGGCTGAAGAAGAGTGGAAATGACACCAATGAGGGTCCTGCGCCGCAGAGAGTAGCTCATAGTCGCCGCGGGTATCGCCCCAAGCACGCAAATGATAGTTTTCCAAAGGGCCATAGACTTGCTCTAAACGAGCGACTTTCTGTGCACAACGGCAATTATTACCCGAGATTTTACCCGTGAGCTTTCCGTCAATGACTTCTAATTGCGTACTGATCAAATTGATCCCTAGCTGATCGGCAAAAGGACGTAATACGATCTCAGGAGAGGCAGAGCAAAGCGTTACGGTTGCACCTGTGTTTAACTCGGCTGCGACGGCGAGCAGCCCTTTCGGACGCATGAGTTTTTTAAAATACTTACGGCAGTAGGCATCCGCTTTCTCTTTAACCCATCTTTCATCGATGTCTTTCATAAAAGTATGAATAAGGACTTCTTTAAGCTCATCGCGGGTCAATTTACGGCGCAAGCAACGAAGCGTCGGGAAAACTAAATGCAGCATTTTTCGCGTGAAGCGTCGACGGCCAAAGGCGAAACGTAGGAAGGGAATAAAGCTATCGTGTCGCGTTAATGTCCCATCGAAATCGAATACAGAGAGCGTTGGTGCGTTCCCCAATGTCTTGCCAGCCATAGATACCATCCCAGAAAAAAGTCCGTTAATAAGGTGATCATAGCAGAACCCCCTCTAAGGGTGAATCTCGTATCTAATTTAGGGAGTAGCTGTTTATTTGACACGATTCAGCTTGGTCGACAAAGTTAACCTAAACATTATGATCCAGCTCACAATTCCGCCCTTGTTATTGGAGTGTTTTATAAATGTTATTTAAGTTATTAGCACTCTACAGCTTCCTATTTCCATCCGGATAGACCTCCTATGATTGATGACAGTGTATTAGAACAACTCCGCCAGTGGAGCGAAGGCGATAACCGCTACATCCTCGGCATTATCGGCTTACCCGGAGCAGGTAAATCAACATTGACCGATTGGTTAAAAAAACAGTTTGCAGAAAAAATAGTCGTTATCCCTATGGATGGATTCCACCTTGCAAATAACCAACTCAAACGCTTAGGTCGTTTACAGCGTAAAGGAGCACCCGACACGTTTGATGTAAGCGGTTATCACGCGTTACTGCATCGCGTAAAACAGGCTTATCAGCAAGAAACGGTCTATGCCCCAAGTTTTCATCGAGAAATAGAGGAATCGATCGCCGGGGAAATCGCTGTACCGGCGGATACACGCTTAATTATTACCGAGGGGAATTATTTGTTATCAGAAGAGAATGGCTGGGCCGCTACGCCTTCTTTCTTAGATCGAACTTGGTTCATTCATGTGGACGAACCACAACGATTACGGCAACTCAAACGAAGACATATGGAGTTTGGTCGTAGTGAGCAAGAGGCTGAACAGTGGATTACGACGACCGACCAGCCCAATGCAGAGCTTATTCAGGCTACCGCTCATCGTGCGGATAAACAATTTTTTATTAAATAATAACGACAAATAAAATTTAGGGGAACGCTATGGAAAAAACAATGGAGAGGCAGCTCGAAAAGCCTAATCCTGCCATCGTAGTATGGATTGCCGTGATAGCGGCATTAGGTGGGCTTTTATTTGGGTATGATACGGGTGTGATTGGTGTTGCACTACTGGGATTGGGTAAAGCCTTCGCGATGGATGACACAGTTAAACAACTCGTCACCGGAGCGATTATCTTTGGCGCCATATTTGGGTGTTTAGGAACCGGCCCTTTCTCAGACCGCCTAGGTCGTCGGAAGATGGTGATCTTTGTGGCGATCCTCTTCGCGATAGGTTCCATCGCTTCAGCCATGTCGCCGAATGTGATTATCTTAATCATTTCGCGTTTCATTCTTGGCCTCTCTGCGGGAAGTTCTACACAAATCATTCCCGTCTATATCGCTGAAGTGGCGCCACCCAAGCATCGTGGCAAGATGGTGGTCTTATTCCAATTTATGGTCGTATTTGGAATAACCGTAGCCTACGCCAGTGGCTTTGTGCTGGGTGACCATTGGCGTTGGATGTTTGGTTTGGGGGTTGTTCCAGCGTTAATTTTATTAGCGGGTATGGTGTTCCTACCTGAGAGTCCACGCTGGTTGGTGATGCGTAAACGCGACGATGAAGCACTGCGTATTTTAACCCGTGTTCGGGGCACAAGCTCTTTAGCTCAGCAAGAGATTGAAGAGATACATACGGTAGCCAATCAACCAGAAGGATCATGGCGTGACTTGGCACAACCATGGATTCGTCCAGCCGTGGTGGTGGGTGCCGCAATAGCGATGTTTTCGCAAATCACCGGTAACAATGCATTAATCTATTATGCACCGACCATCCTTACCCACGCTGGCTTTTCTAATCAGGCCGCGATCCTTGGCACCGGCCTCAGTACTTTGCTCGTCGTGATCATGACCGTAATCGGGAGTATCTTGGTCGATAAAATAGGGCGCCGTCGCTACCTCCTCTGGACAATTCCCGGTTCGATTGTTGCGTTACTCGTGATGGGATACCTCTTTTTAGGGAATGGGCCTCAAAACCAGGTTAGCCAAATTATGGTAGTCGTCTGCTTAGCGGCATACCTAATGTTGAACTGTGGCGGGTTTGGCGTCTGCATATGGTTGATCAATGCAGAAGTGTATCCGTTGTTCGTACGGGGTAAAGGCGCGAGTCTAGGGGCGTTCAGCCACTGGATTTTCGATCTATTAGTGACACTTACCACCTTAAGCCTCGTCACGTGGTTAGGGGCCTCTTATACCTTCTGGTTGTACGCCCTTATTTCGATTGGTGCACTGGTCTTCATTATTTATCTCGTGCCAGAAACGAAAGGAAAAAGTTTAGAGCAGATCGAGCAAGATCTGAAGAATAAGAAATTCTATGCTTTTCAGAATAAGGCGTAAGTACCACAACGGTTTATCCGTGAGGGGTTGCCGTCTTTAAAAGAGGATTAACGGTAACAGTCATCAGTTCAAAAAAGGATAATATCGACCTAAGGCCTTTTTTGAACTCCTCCCTATAATTTGGGTTCTTAAATCGAAATAGTATGTTAACTTCTCCCGAAATCGCCGAGATGAATGTGGGATACATTCCCGTTTAAACCCATAAAATAGGCTAGTGATAAAAAGGCTTAGAGTCGACGTGTGTGCTTACCTATCAGTTCTAATCATTTACCTTGTCAGCTTGCCATCGATATAAGGGGTAACTGATACTGCGAATTTTACCCTCATCGAGATAGGAAAATGATTTTCTGAAAAGGGAATCTGCGAATCAGTAGTAAGATAAAATGCTGATCACCGTGAATGACCAGCATGGCACGGTAAGCTTGCAGAAAGTTACCAGTATCACTGATAAGTAAAGTTCATACCGACTATGGATTGTACTTTACCTGCAGTCATTTGGCCTGAGGTTGCCTGATAACGAGCCGTGAGCGTTATCCCGACTCCTGAGGTCGTTACCTTACCAATCGCTAAATTATTACCGAATTTGATGGGGGTGTTATCTTTTAGGATTTGCACACCCACGCCAGATGCCGCATCAGTATTCCCTTCAAGTAAATTTTTGAGAATGTACCCATTTGCGTCAGCAGTGGTCCCACTTAATGAATAGTTCAGGTCTTTGTCAGTCGCACAGTGAACATTTATAGTGAAATCTTTACTGCCTGGGTAATTAGGCAAATCAACCGTGAGATTTCTATAATCAACATCGCAGCCGCCGGTGGGTACCACAACGTTGTTAGAGGCGTAAATATTCCACGTATAATAGTGTGAGTCCCTATTTTCGTTATTGGTTTGATGTAGGACCAGAGAGGCAATGAGGGTGCCGGCGTTTACCACGACCCCTTGTGCTGTGCTGATGGGCGTTAATAATAATCGCGTTGGCCAAGGTTGATCTTGCGTTGATGTATAAAGAACTTTAAGCGTCTCGGAGGTCGTGGGGAAGGCGTAGTTTTGCCCATTGTAGACGACTGAGCCACTAAAATCCCTAAAAAGCTAATTTTCATGGGTAGCCCCTTGATTCAAGCATAATGGGCTATCCTGGCCACATTAACATCCTTGCTAATTACAACATTATTGATATTGAACTTTAAAGGTCGTGTCTGCGTTAGCAACACCTGCACCAGCATCGCCGTTCACAGCAATGTATTGCGCTTTGTAAGTCAGTGTGTTGGTACCTTTAGTCAGTTTAGAAACAGAAGTAGGGGTAGCGTTATCGAACGTCACCAAATTACTTTGTGGGTCTAAAATCTGGATGCCTACGTTAGTCGCTGCGGCAACTGCTGAAGAGGAGCTTTGTACAGAAAGTGCTTTATTGTTGCTTGTAACAGTTGCGCCGTTCCAAATTAAGCTCACACCTTTAGTCACTTGAGTTGTATCGCAATCATCAAGTTGAACATTGAATGCTACTGGATTGCTGGTTTTTCCTGAGGTCAGTGATGCTGCACGAATTTGACCTAGTTGAACTGTCTGATCGATTGAACCTGCGTCAACGGCACACGCGGCGTTAACAACTTCACCTTTGAAGTGTACGGTTCCGCCATTGACGGTAACAGGTGCAGGATCAGCAGCCTGCGCAGCAGCAGAGACTAAACCGAAAGCAGTGATAGAAGCTAATGCAAGAGTTTTCATTTTCATGTGTTCGATCCTTATTAAGAGACGCGCGGCGCAAGGTAGTCGTATACTCCAGCACCAAATTATTCGGTTTTTTTAAAACCGGTTATTGTGCATTAGGGACTCAGTCGTAAGTTCTGAACTCGATACCGCCTTGCAAAGAAACGAATTGTAAGATAATTCTTAATTTGCATTAATCAGTGATAACGATGAATTCGGCTCTATCAATAGGAGTATATCTCTTCTAATTTCTTTGATTTAGATCATCATTTGAGTTTTTTTATGTCTTGTTTTCTAATAAGTTTGTTATTAATCAATGATATATGATTTTTTATTTATGAAGTGTGAACAAAAAAAAGCCATAACAACGTTATGGCTTTCATGTGTAGATTTCGTATTATTTAGGTTCAGGCTGCTTCGATTTTTTCTGTTTAATTTTTTTTAACAAACTCATCGCTTCCGCTTTATTCGCCACAGCAGGCCCTGATCCCGCGAGTGGCTTACGAGCCGTCTCACGCAAGGTGTACACGGTAATCAGGCCAATCACGCCCGCGCCCATTAAGTAATAGGCTGGCATTAACAGGTTATGAGAGGTATCCACCAGCCATGCGGTGATTAACGGTGTTGTCCCACCAAATAGCGATACCGAGATATTAAAACCGATCGCCAAAGCACTGTAACGAATATCGGTCGCAAATAATGCGGGCAATGTCGCCGGCATCGTTCCACTAAAGCAAGTGTGGATTAGCCCTAAGATAATGAGTCCTAAGAAGACTAACCACATATTTCCAGAGCTGATCAGTAGTAAGCAGGGTACTGAGAAGAGGATTAAGCCAATAGCCCCTCCCGCAATCACAGGTCGACGACCAAGCTTGTCTGTCCAGTGCCCTGACATCAGCGTTAATGGCATCATGACAAACATCACTACCATGATCAGTAGCAGACTGCTCAGTTCGCTCAATCCAAGGATACCGGTTAAGTAGCTCGGCATGTAGGAGGTCAGCATGTAGTTTGAGACATTGAACAGTAGCACTAAGCCAATACATTTAAGCATCTGACCACGGTATTTGTTTAGTAGCTGGAATAAACCTAAACGAGGCTTACTGTGCTCCAAAGCTTCCTGCTTCTCCATATGTTGTTGGAAAGCGGGCGTTTCTTCCAACTTTAATCGCACATATAAGCCGAAAATACCTAAAGGTGCTGCGATAAAGAAGGGGATCCGCCATCCCCAATCCAGCATTTGTTGTGGGGTGAATACAGACGTCATCGCAGTCACAAGCGTTGCCCCGATAAGATAACCGCCTAATGTCCCGAACTCTAAGAAACTCCCCATAAATCCGCGACGATTATCGGTTGAGTACTCAGCGATAAATGTCGCCGCGCCGCCGTATTCGCCTCCCGTAGAGAAGCCTTGTAGCAGACGAGCTGCAAGCAACAATAACGGGGCGGCGATACCGATTGATTGATAGGAAGGAATCAAACCGATACAGAAAGTACCAATCGCCATCATGATCATAGTAATGGCGAGTACCTTTTGACGGCCGATTTTGTCGCCTAGCGGTCCAAATACTAATCCCCCAATTGGGCGTATTAAGAAGGCGGCTGCAAAGGCGCCAAAGGTCGCGATCAGCTGCGCGGGCCCGCTTGCTGCAGGAAAGAAGACTTTGCCAATAGTGACAGCCAGATAACTGTATACCCCAAAGTCAAACCATTCCATGGCGTTACCCAGCGCCGCAGCGCCGACGGCACGTTTTAGCATGTCGTTGTCGACGATAGTAATATCATCGAGCGTCAGCTCTTTTTCTTTTCTACGATTCCAAAAATGTTTTTTTGGTTTCTGAGTTGTTGTTTGTTCTACAGACATTGTGATCCTCACGATGGAACGATGGAGCAATGTATAGCTTTCTTAGCCAGACATCCCGTCTCAGTGGGAAAAGAAAGATATAAATAGCTTCCCCATATTCTTAAGTTTAGGTCAATTTAAGATTAATACTGTAAACATGCTTTCGATTAGATTTCAAGAAAAGTGGGATGACTGTCTCATTTCTACGTAGAGGGCAACAGGTTGCATGGCTGTAACTGTCTGATTAATAATAAAATTATTTAATTTTAATATATCTGATAGAGATTGGCAGACTACTTAGAGGACTAAAGCATTAGAGTGAAGGTTCGATAACTATCTGATTTTAAATTAGAAAAATATTGTTGCGGGTGGCTGATCCGTACATAAAAAAGGGTTTTACGTTAATGATTAAGGTGAGATGAGAAAAAACCAACTTATCCGAAGGTAAGTTGGCTTGATGACTAGAAGTTGTAGAACACGGTGATCCAAGTACTATCAGGTTCGTTATCGGTGGTCGTCGCGATAGTTCTTTCAAGATAGACGCTTAAGCCGTGGCCCAACTCTGTCCCTGCACCTAAGTAGACGTGATTAGCGTGGTAATTCTCATCACCCTTAAGGCGTAAGGAGTCAACCGCAACATAAGGTTGGATTGATTTTAGGAATGGCTTATCAATATTAAAGGTATAACCCACGAACTCTTCTAGGCCATAACCGCTACCGGCGAAGTAATGCGAAACAGTATGGTTACAAGTTGAGGGCACGAAATCCTTATAGTAGCTAGCCGTAGAGGTCAAATACCAGTTCCCCGGTTGCCAAGTTAATGCCGTACCGGAGACTTGTTGATTGTAACTTTTCTGCGTGGTGCTATTTTTTACATTTGCTTCAGTACTGCTATAAGCTGCGGCCCATGATAAGGTCGGCATAATAGCGTAGTCAAAACCAAAGCCCGCACCATGGTTACGGCGGTAAGATCGGCCATTGTCGCTGCCATCGTCTTTTTCATCTTCTGGCAATAGGTAGTTCGCAGAAAGGGTAACCGGTCCAAATGTATTTTTATACATGATGCTATTTTTAGGTCTGCTCGCACCATCATAGTCACCACCAAATCCAATACCCGTTGCACCCGCATGACCATCGTTATCCCATACGTCACTTTTGATCCCGACTACGGAATAGTAAATGCCATATTGGTGACCATAGGTTAGCGTACCGTAGCGATCATCTTTAATTCCTGCATAAAGTTGACGTTGGCGATCACGCAAGGAGCCTGGTTGATAGTTCCCCTTCATCCCTAAGAAGTGCGGAACGTTGAATCCCCACTCGTAATAGCCAATAACAGAAGTATGATCAGTTAATTTATAGTCAGCACGGAAACGTACGCGTGATCCGCCATCATGGCCACGTTTATTCGATTTATTTGCATCGGGGCCATTAGTGAAAACCCACTCAGGACGGATGCTTCCGCCGACTTGTAAGCTTAACGGCGCGAGGAGTGTATTACTTTGTGGATTTTTATCCAGAAGGGTAATTTCTGCGTGTGAAGGCGCGGTTATTGCTAATGCTATCAAGCTGCCACTCATGGCAATAATTTTTTGTTTGTTCACCACTTCCTGTCTCCATAGCGATAATATATTCATAGAGTTAATCGTTAAACCACGCTTATCAGCAGGTAAAATACGCCACTGACTCGGTTTTATTGTTGTTGTACCGATTTATTTAGAACTTACCCGATGAACATAACGTTAGAACAGTAAATGATGCAACAAGATTTTTTGACATAAAGTGACATTTGTGTCTTATGTGATTAATAATTAAGTATATTTAGTTTAAAGAAATGTAAAGCAATTATAAATATATGGTGTTCGTCACTATTCATTGAATACGTAGTGTTTTATTGGAATTTTGTATGGATAAAAATTTTTGTCGAGAGGAGTGAATTTTTTTTAGATCTAGACAATATGAGGGGCGTTAATTCGGTGAGTCTGCGCCCGCGTAAGTGGCAGATGCAAGACTAATCTTGTAAAAAAAGCCTATTGTGAAGTGGCACATTCACTGGATTGGATTCTGTCGGTATTTTTGCCTCAAGTGGTAGTGGAAGCACCGTTATTTCCTTTCTAAACAATATTCACTTTCAAGTTGTTGACTAATTCTCCCCGCATAACTAAGAAAATCTAGCCCAACTCACAGCTTACCCTCGTAGCTACCCTACCCTACCCGTTTGGTAAGCACTCAATCACATCCTTCGATAATCATCCACTTCATTTTTTCGGTCAAAACACAGATACCCGAAATGAGTAGGCGGCTATGGGCAAGGTTCTTGATGGGGGAGTGAAGGGCTGCCAGCTACCACACACTCGATCACTAATTATTCAAATCGCACATATAGTTAATCTGGTTATAGTAACTATAGTTATTATTATCTCAGTGAAACAAATTACCCTTTTTACCATCGAGGACATGTACATGAAAACCTTAAAAACTCTTGCGTTAGCCTCTGCTACAGCCTTATCTTTACTCTCATTTGGTAGTTTTGCGCAAAGCGTTTCAGTCACCGATTCTACGCTTGATGGTGCAGAGTCTCAGATTGCTGCGATGGCCCATCAGACCGGTAGTCAGTATAGAATTACGGGCGCGAGTTCCAATAACTTTGTGCGTATGACCGCAGAAATTAATAGCGCACCCTCACACGGATTGAAAAACTAAGGCATCCTTTAGCCATCTCCGACCTTAACGACCTTTGATACCCGCAAGATTAGGCCACAATCAGTCACCACTACCGAAGCGTGCGTGCTTCGGTAGTGGCCTAAGTCCCTTCCTTTGTTGACCAAGCCCTAGCTTCGTGAGGCAGCCCAATCCGTAAAAAAGTAATTCCTCAAATCAGTATTTCGTGAACAGGAAATCAGGACTTGTAACGCCTCCCCCCGCCCTAATTGAGTCGTTCGAACCGATAGGGGGAAGGGTCGACCAACGGTGATTGACCACTAAGAATGTCTGCGGCTAATTGACCCGCTGCAGGTGAGGTTCCGAAGCCATGCCCGGAGAATCCCGTAGCCAGGACTAATCCGGGGAGGGTATTGACTGGCCCAATAACCGGGTTCGAATCGGGAGTCACATCAATAACGCCTGCCCACTCCTGAGCAATTTCTGCAGCCTTAAAGGCGGGCCATGCCTTAATCAAATTTTTGAGTGCCTCCTGATTAAGGCCGGTATTGACGTGTGGATCGAGAGTTCGTATCTGTTCAAAAGGTGAACGTTGATTTTCCTTCCAGTGGCGGGCAAGCCGCAGATCTTGGAAAGAGTAGCGCCCAAAGCCGATACGTAAATTCCCACGACCCTGTTTAAGCTGTTGGCGATAACGCAAGCCAATTAGCATATGGTCCAACGTCAGCGGCGCATCTAACGCACCACGCTGTGTGATGATAAATCCCCCTGTATGGTGGCGTCGAAACGAGAAATCCGGCGCGCCAACCGCGACATCGGTGGGGCCATTAAGGGGTTTCGTCTGTAACACTGAACAGATCAATGGCAGTGTAGGGAGATCTATATGATGATTCATTAAAAACCGTCGTGACCAAGCCCCTGCGGCAAGTAAAACCTGTTCGCACTTTATCTCGCCCTGTTCAGTCAATACCCCGCTAACGCGTCCAGCACTGGTGACTAGGCTTCTCACCGCGCAATTTTCCACGATCACCGCACCTAACCGTTGAGCCGCTTTCGCTATTGCATTGGCCGCTTTAGTTGGCTCGGCACGTCCATCGGACGGAGTAAAAATCCCTCCGGCCCACGTGCTATTGCCCCCAGGAACGCGCCGGGCAACCTCTGCTGAACTTAAGAGTGTTGAATCAAGTTGGAGGTGCTTGACGTGTTCGAACCAATGTTCATGTGTCGCCATTTGTTCAGCCTGACGCGCGACGAACATGATGCCAGCTTGGCGATAGCCGACATCGCCGCCGACTCTTTCCGCCATTGTCGCCCATAACCGATCAGCCGCCTGTGCTAAAGGGATATCTTCAGGGAGGCGACTGGTTTTACGTACCCAGCCCAAATTACGTGAGGATTGTTCGGCCGCTAATTTCCCCTTTTCAATCACAACGACGGGGATATTTCTTTCTGCGAGGCTGAGGGCTGCCACTAACCCGATGATTCCGCCCCCTATAATCACGACAGGACTTTGGGCGGGCAGGATTGCTGAGGTACTCACTGGATCAATACGTGGGGCCATAACGGGGATCTCCTCGCGAATATTATTGCGATATAGTGAGTGAGGTCGCTTTAGTGTGTCCCGCACCACGGTAAGCGGTGACTTCTATCTCCACTTTATACACGGTCGATCCTAGCGGCGGACAGGTGACGGTGGATGCGGGATCGATACCACGGAATTTTTCACCAATAAAAGCCATTACATTTGGCACGTCTTCTGGTGATTGGATGAACACTCTTGAACACACCACATCTTCTAAGCTAGCCTCGACAGCACTTAAGGCCGCTTCGATGTTGGCAAAAACTTGTGCGGCTTGATCGATAACATCTTCTGGGATCTCTTTTGTGACAGGATGGCGGCCAGCAGTATTTGAAACGTAAATCCAGTTATCGACGGCAACCAAACGTGAGTAACTGGCTTTCTCTTCAAAGAGAGAACCGGATTTTACTTTGATAATTGTGGTCATAGCGGTACCTTCGTAAAGTGATTAAGCCAGTTCAGGCGTTTCCCAAAGATTTAATTTCACGCCGATGTTGCGTTGCAGCGCATTTCGGTACAGCACGGTCCCCCATGCCACATCCTCAACTGGCATTCCCCCGACAGACATGATGATGATTTCATCGTCATTTTTTCTACCGGGTGCTTCCCCTGCGATAATCTGGCCGATATCCTCGAGTTGATCTGCGGTCAGAGCACCTTCCGCGAGCATATCCATAAAGCGGACGCCGATAATAGGTATGGTGTTGTGGGCGGGCTTAGGCACTTCTTCGAACCAAGCATTATAAAGACCCGTGTTATCAAGGACTTTTCGCACATCAGTCTGTTCCATTCCCTCATCCAGTGCACAGAGAGCGGGCATCGCTAAAAAGGCTCCCGCTTTTACCCATTCGCGTTTCACAATGGGATAGGTGGCGGCATCGCCTGTTTCACCTGAGCTGCAATAAGCGACCAGATCGCTGTCGCGAACGACCTCTTCAAGCGTGTCGACAATTTGGATTGTGGTGACTTGAGGGTAGGTATGTGTTAACCACGTTATAAATGCATCGAGACTTGCAACACCGCGGCCTTTAACTTTCACTGTATCGACGTTGGGACAGACGGATAGGAATGCTGCAACGGTTGTTTTACCCATGACGCCTGGTCCTAATAGCCCAATTACTCGAGCATCACGCCTGGCAAGGTATTTAGCACCGACGCCTGGGATTGCCCCCGTTCGATACGCTGATAATAAATTAGCCGACATATGAGCCAATGGTGCACCAGTATCCGCATCGTTCAACGTAAACATCAATATCGAGCGCGGTAAGCCTTTTTCTCGATTAGCGATATTGGAGCCATACCATTTAACGCCAGCTGTTCCAAAATTACCGCCGAGGTAGGCAGGCATTGCCATCATGCGTCGGTCTGCCGTGGGTTTCGGCATCGTTGGGAAGGGTGAATTTTCCGGAAATGTGACCATCGCACCATGCGAATCATTATTCGGTCCCGCCATACGGTAGTCACCGTGGTAGAGTAACGCGAACATCTCTTCCATACTCGCAATGCAGGCTGGCATATCGGTAACGCCAGCGCGGATCATGTCTTGCTCAGAAAGATATAAAAAATCAATTCTTGTTGAATCGGTCATTGCCACCACCTCACTCAGGATTTATCCGCCAGAAAGGAAATTTTTTAGCTCTGTCCCAAGTCAGTGACAGCAGCTCTTTATAGAAATAGCCTGATGAGTTTCGGGATGTATTGAATATTTGCGACAGAGTTTTGATTAGTGGTGTGGATGTTGCATTGGGAATAAGTAAGTAGACTTTTATGATGGGTATGACAATGAAAAATAGCCCCGTTTTCAAAGAGAAAAAATTCCATCCTGAACAGCCGTGGTTTGTCCTAAACACGTCGCATTATTTTTGGCAAACGCAGGCAACCTTACCCGATATCTCACATTTCTATAGTTTTAAGACCAGCAAAGAAGCAATACTTACTCTGGCGATTCCTGACGGCTGTGTTGATATCTTATTTGATTGTCATCCACAGTTTCCAACGGCTAGAATTTGCGGTACAACGTTGGAGGCCCGTAATGCCTATTTATCGGAAGAACGGCTCTATTTCGGTATACGCTTTACTGCAGGAGTAATCCCTGATTTCTTGGATGCTTATGCTGATGATATTCCAGATAATGAGTTTAATTTTCTCGATGCCGCGCCCCAAGGAAAAACGATCTTTTCAAGGATTATTGAGGCCAAAGACTTCACCTCGAAAATTACGTTATTCCAGCAGTACTTCAGTCGTTATTTAACACGGAAAAACTCTGCGGTAACGCAATCAGTTATTAAGGGTATTCATGCTGCAGAGGGGAATATCCGTATCGATCAATTGGCGACTATGACGGGCTATAGTTGCCGGACAATTCAGCGCCAGTTTAAGCACGATATCGGCTTGTCGCCAAAAATATTCAGTCGAATTATTCGCTGTCAATCAGCCTTGAGTCGCATTCATGATGCGGGAATGTGCTCTTATGGCGACATCTCTTATGATTTGGGTTTTAGTGATCAATCCCATTTCTTACGGGAATTTAAGCGTTTTAGCAGTACAACACCGACACATTATTTGAACCATATTACGGCGCAACATTACGGTCGACGATTGGTCGAGCCGCAGCACTAAAGCAGTGCAGGTCTGCACTCGGGGTATGTCGCAATTTTTCTATCAGTATCTGAACGCCTGGAGAATGATGAATTCATCATGGCAGACTAATGAGGGAAGACTCATTAGCGCGCCTTTCTCACTAAGGGGCAATGATGATGGAAAAAGAGTCGGGCTTACGTAAAAATACATTGGGATTATTTTCGTTAATATTTTTTGTTGTGGCGGCTGCCTCACCCCTTACTGGGGTCGTCGGGGGGCTGCCCGTTGCAATTGCCGGGGGAAATAGCGCGGGAATTGCGACGTTTTATTTACTCTCCTGCATCATTTTGATTTTATTTTCGATTGGTTTTTTGGCGATGAGCCAATACGTGAAAAATTCCGGTGCCTTTTACACTTATATTCGGCAAGGGTTGGGCGAAAACTGGGGCTCTTCAGCCTCGATAATTGCGATACTTGCCTATATTTCGATTCAAATCGCCATTGTTGCGATGTTAGGTTTCTTTTCCGCGCAACTCATCGCCGATCAATTCTCACTGGCGGTTCCTTGGTGGTTATGTAGCATAACGTTTCTTTTAATAACCTGGTGCTTAAGTATTAAGCGGGTAGAGGTTGGAGGGAAGATACTTGGAATATTGATGCTCGCTGAAGTGGGAATTGTGCTCTTAACGGATATTGTTTTACTTATTAAACATGGTCACCATCATAGCTTACAGCCTTTTCAGCCTTCCGTCTTTCTACACGGTAATCTCGGGATCAGCTTTATTTTTACTATTGCTGCCTTTATCGGGTTCGAGACGACCGCTATTTATGCCGAAGAGTGCAAAGATCCTCATAAAACAATCCCTCGAGCAACGATTTGCGCATTATTATTGATCACGGCTTTTTTCTGTTTTACGAGCTGGTGTTTGGTACAAACCTATGGCGCAGAGCAATTAATTAGTCTTGCTCGTAAAGAACCCGAAAATTTAATCCTGATGATTACACGCGACAATGTCGGGCAATGGGCAGTCACTGCGATGTCGATATTATTAATTAGTAGCTTATTTGCTGCGACCGTTGCCTTTCATAATAATATCTCGCGCTATTTATTTAGTATGAGTCGTGATGGGTTGATCTGGCAGGAGCTCTGTAAAATTCACCCGAATAACGGTACACCGCATAATGCCAGCCACCTTCATAGCGTTATCATGCTGCTATTGCTTATTGGTCTCGGGGCGATGAATGTGGATCCTATGATGCATATTTTTGCACTAGGCTCGGCGATCTCCACGCTCTGTGTCCTACTTTTACAGCTGGGAGTTTGTGCCGCCGTCATCAATTTCTTCCGTCACCAACGCCATCAGCGGGGAGCTTGGTCAACCTTTTGGGCGCCTCTTCTGTCATTTTTTGCGATGTTATTCACTATTCTTTTAGTGATTAATAATTTGCCAATCCTAGTAGGCGGAGAAAGCATGATGACCCGAGTTATTCCGGGCGTTATCGCGATGTGTAGTGTGTTGGGGTATTTATGGTCGAAGAGGGTGGCGCTTAAAAGGGGGTGTGCCCAGAGAAATTAACACTATGCTGGCATAGTAACGACTTATGACTCACGCTATACATAATGAAAGACTTTATCGTTAAAGATTAAGTTTTTTTTAAATAAGCCATCGTCTAATAAGATTTTTTACTTTACGGATAAGATTTTTATTTTTATAAACTTATCCCAGATTTATGACACTAGCACGCTGTCTTCTCATAATCCGGTCATTTATAAGACAAGAGATATCGGGGATTGGCACGTCAACAAGAACGCGCCGACCTTTATTTGGCAGATAGGCAAAGGGGGGGATTGAGGAGAAAAGGGTCAGTCATCTAATGTCCTAATGAGCTAACGGTGAGGTTGCTAGGCAGATAGTGGGCCACACCGTTTTATCTATCCTAGACGCCGGCGGTATTAAATCTGTGGTATGAGAAGCTGAGGTTAATGGCTGAGCCACAGGGGAAATGTGGTGGCGTTAAGGTGAGCTAAAAATCAAAAAAATTTGATATCCAACCAGATAACTGCGTTATCTTGGTATTCTGAATAAAAATATTAAATCTTAAGATAGAAAGAGAAAACCATGCCGGTTCCTACCTATGATAACTTTATTGAGCCCGTATTACGGGTCTTGCAGCAATCACCTACAGGTGTCGCCGCGAAAGAGGTTTACGAGGGAGCAGCCAACTTACTGCATCTCGATGATAGCCAGCGTAATGAACTTATCCCCAGTGGCCAACCGGTTTACAAAAATCGGGCCGGGTGGGCTCATGACCGACTCAAACGCGCCGGGCTATCCCAGAGCCTATCACGAGGAAAGTGGTGTTTAACCGAGGCTGGATTTAACTGGCTTAAGCAACACCCTTTTCCCCTGAGTAAAGCGCAGGTTGATCATCTGGCGTTTGATTTTATCAACGTCCGACTGACCACTCCTACGGATGCGGTTATGCTGGACGATGATGGTGCACCGGACTCGGCTATCTCTCTCCAAACCAGCAGCCCGGATGACCGCTTAGCGGAAGCTTTGGCAGAAATCCGCAGTGCTGTAGCCACCGAATTGCTGGAAAATTTACTGCAGGTCTCACCGAATCGCTTTGAAGTGATTGTCTTAGATGTGTTGCATAAACTTGGTTACGGCGGCCATAGGGATGATCTTCAGCGTGTCGGGGGCACCGGCGACGGTGGAATCGATGGCATTATTTCTCTGGATAAACTTGGGCTAGAGAAAGTTTATGTCCAGGCGAAGCGTTGGCAAGGCACCGTTGGCCGCCCAGAACTACAGGCTTTTTATGGCGCACTGGCGGGGCAAAAAGCCAAACGCGGTATTTTTATCACCACCTCAGGCTTTACTGCTCATGCTGTGGAATTTTCCCGATCCGTTGAAGGACTGGTACTGATTGATGGCAATCGACTGGTTAACTTAATGATGGATAATGAAGTAGGGGTGACTTCGCAACAGATTAAACTGCCCAAAATCGATATGGATTATTTTGAGCAGTAATAGCCGACGCTTGATTATCTTAATGACAGCCCACCAGCGTGGGCTGATTTTAGTGAGAAGTCTTTTTAGCGCGTTTTTTTACCGTACCAGTAGCCAGTTTTTCAGCGGTTATTTTTTCCAGTAATGCTTCCGCACTATTAAGCCCACTAATCAGCTCGGGATTTTCCTCGCGCCATTGGGCGGTTAATTCACCGCGGAAAGCTTTGGCGAGGATGGATTGGGTTAGATTATTTATCCGTGATAAAGCATTATCCGTCATCGTTTCAAAAATACTAATGCAGCTGAGATGTTTATCAACATCTTTAATTATTTCGTTTTGTTCTTCCAATGATGGAATAGGTAAAATTAATGAAGATAGCTCTTTACTATTTATATTATTCACACCAGATGTTGAGCGCGCGATGTTTTCTATAATCTGACGTATCTGAGGGCTTTGCAAGCAATAAGTCACATATTCTGGAACTGCTATTTCTAAATTCAATCTAATTCTAATAAGATATCCTGCATATAAAAACCCAGTGTCTTTTTCAGATACCATAGCTACTTTACCTACTAAGTCAACGCTCCCATTTGATCTAATTAGTAATAAATCTCCTTTTTTTAAGGATAGAGTAGATAGCTCCTTTTCGTCAAAATAAGCATATTTCAAATTTGAATCTGTTATATGACCTGAACCAATATTAGGTATACGAAGAACAGCAGTATCTCCTTCAGTCTCTGAACATTTTTTTGATGTTCCATATCGAATATCTTCAGAAATGCTACCAAGCGATGTTGAGAATTGCTCTTTAGAATTTTTATCAGAAGAATATTTAATTATGATCGCACTCAACACCGACTGCCTAAATCTTTTCAAAATTTTAGGGATATTTTCCAGACGTGTTTTAATACTCTCCACGCGAGCCAAAAGGTCATCGAGTTTATCAGCGATGATTTTTTGTTCGGCTAAAGGTGGAAGATTTAAAGAGTAATCTTCAAAATTTCCCATCTTTATATAATTGGTAGCAGAGCCATACTGTTTTTCTTTACTGTTCTTTTCCCAATTGGATAAAAGGTTAAAGTAAATGAATTTCGGCTCACATCGAAAATCATAAAGAATATAGGTTCTTTGGTACGCTTCAGCCCGCCCTTTAAAGTAAGCAACATGGCCGACATTAGCACCATTACCGGGAAGTATAATGAGTTCACCTTCAAAACTATATGTATCAGCTTTTAGCGGTTCTAAAGCACAAGTAAAAAATTTGTAAGCACCATCAATTGATGCATGGTTAGCGTCAACCTTCCCGGTTTTAACATTACATATGTCTAGAAGATTCACAGATATAAAGGATGTTGAATCCATCACTTAACCCCACCTAATATCTCATTCAGCAACGTCTTCTGCATATCGGCTTCATCGCTAGCGCCCAGCTCCCGCATCAATGCATCCAACTCACCGAGAGCCTGTACCAGTTCACTCATGGCTTCTCCGGCTAATACGGCGGGTTCTGGCAGGCTGGCTGCATCCACGCTGCTATTATCTCGTAGCCAGGAGATATCCAGCGAATCGCCTTTGGTGTCGCGAATCCACTCCCGGGTAAAGACCCGCCAGCGGCTAGTTGTGATGCGCTCAGCCACATTGTCATTTTCAGCCGTATCAGGGGCCTCAATGTCTTCAGCGTTAAAGCTCCAATCCCCTTCCTGGCGAGGGCTGTTACCGTTCGGCGAGTCACCAAATATATTTTCAAAAGGTTTTAAATGGTTCTCATTGAAGGGGGTGCGCTTGCCAAAGCTCGGCATATTGGTGCGCAGGTCATAGACCCAGATATTTTGTGTACAGTTCTCTTCCTGGTAGTTATCTGCCTCAGTACCTTTGGTGAAAAATAGCACATTGGTTTTCACGCCTTGGGCGTAAAAAATCCCGGTAGGTAAGCGCAGAATGGTATGCAGATTACATTTATTCATTAGGTCCCGGCGCACATCGGTGCCGACTCCGGCCTCAAACAATACGTTATCTGGTAAAACCACGGCCGCGCGGCCGCCTGGTTTTAGATTACGGTAGATATGCTGTAAAAAGGCCAACTGCTTATTACTAGTCGGGTAGGTAAGGTCATCCCGAGTAATACTGGCTTCGCCCCCTTTCGCGGTACCAAAAGGCGGGTTAGCCAGAATAATATCGGCTTTCGCCAGCGCCTGCCCGGCCATCCCCAAAGCATTACCCTGATGCACTACCCCTTCATCATCCCCTTCCATGCCGTGCAGCAGGCAGTTCATCAGCGCCAGACGGCGGGTTGAGGGTACCAATTCAATACCGACAAAGGCTTTGTTTTTCTGAAATTGCTGTTCTTTGGCGGTCAAATCATAGAGATCATCGGTATGAGACTTAATATACTGATCGGCAGCAATTAAGAAACCGGCGGTGCCTGCCGCCGGGTCTTGCACCACTTCCCCCGCCTGGGGTTTGATGCAGTTAACCATGCTGTTAATCAGTACCCGCGGGGTAAAATACTGCCCGGCGCCGGACTTGGTTTCACCGGCGTTCTTTTCCAGCAAACCTTCATATAAATCACCCAGCCCATCTTTCTGAACACTGAACCAATCAATGTGGTCCAGCGAGCGGATCAGTTGTTCCAGGTGGCGTGGTTCACGCAGGCGGGTTTGGGCATCGGCATAGATAGCAGTAATCAGCGGGTCGGCATGCACCACGTTACCTTCAGCATCTTTACCGGTAGAGAGTTTCAGCAAAATCTGTTTGTAATCATTCAGCAGGTTAATACCGGATTTCGCGTTTAAATCGGTCCAGCGGCAACCTTCTGGCAGAGTGTGTTTATCCAGTGTCTCAGCTTCGGTGTTCTCATGTACCATCTTGATAAACAGCAGCAATACCAGCTCAGTGACATAGTCGCTGTAATTAATGCCGTCATCACGCAGCACATCACACAGGTTCCAGAGTTTCTGGACGATTTCGTTATTATTACTCATAGGTCTTCCGAAGAAGGCCGGTAACCCGGCCTGTTTGCTGAAAAATTATGGGGAAGGGTAGCACAATCAGGCAGTTTTTGGAGACCATAAGGTGTCGCTCATCTGCTCGAGAATACTGTCTAACTGGTCATCCAGTAACACATTGATCCTCTTCGCGCCACCGGCATCAGAAAAGCACTGATTCACAAAGTGTTTATCCAATACCACTTCATGTACCAGCTGTTTAGCCAGACGCTCCAGCCACTTTTTCTGCACAGTGGTCCAGCGATGCCGGGCATAAATGCCATCCAGTGCCTGCTTAACGCGCTCTTCAAACGGCATTAGTGATTCCCCCAAAGCCGCCTGGCGAATATGGCCGATAATGGTAGCGGCAATATCCTGATTGCTCTCCGTGCGAATGGCAGAGCGCAGGCTAGCCTCACTGTAGCCCGCCTCATCCAGTAGTAAGCGGATCTCTTTAAGCTGCTCTCGCGTCAGGTCCTTCGGACGATTTATCACTACCGATAGGGCTGCGGACTGGTTGAGGTTATTTTTGATAAACTCGCTAAAGCTCTGTAGATAATCCGCCGGTTTTTGATAGCGCCCGTAGTTTTGCTCTTTACTGAGCAGCTCATCTTTATGGTCAGAGATCACCGGGCGGTATTCACTCCCCAGCAGGGCCCCTACATCTTCCAGCTGTGTAATCAGATTACGGTGCTGTTTTAGAAACACAGAGGCTTGCTGCGGGCCGATTTTATGCAGATGCTGATGCAGATTTTTCGGCTCAACACCCCATAAGGCTTCCAACTCATTTAACTTTTCACGCACCTCTGGCTGCCTGTCGGCTTTGCTTTCGGCTTTACGCAGCACACGCATCACTTTCTGACTCAGTTGATTAAGAAGGCTATCTGCTTGCGTTTCGATGGCGCTGTCCCCCGGCGTGTTGAGGGCGGTGGCTAGCACATCATCATCGGCGAGCTCTGCAACCAGCTGTTCAATACTGATCCCGGCATTTTTGACCAGCGGTTTCATGGTGTTGACATCTTTTAGCGTGGCATAGAGATCCACTGGGTCGTGGATCCAGAATACGGTTTTACCGATTTCATCACAGCGCCGTGTTGCCCGGCCAATCATCTGCTCATAGAGAATGCGGGACTTCACGCGCCGTAGGAATACCAAATGCGTGATAGGCGGGACATCAATCCCAGTAGTCAAAAGGTCAACCGTAATGGCAATACTTGGATAGCGTTCATTTTTAAAGCGTTTAATCAGCTTGCTTACCTGATCGCTTTTACCGGTAATTTTTTGTATCGAAGCCTGGTTAAAATCGGGATTAACATCCCCCATGGCTTTATCTAATAAACGCTTAACCATATCCGCATGGGTATCGGTGGCGCAGAAAATTAAGGTCTTTTCATTCCCAGCAGGATCGATCTCTTTCGCCAGCTCTTCACAAATCACTCGGTTAAACTCTTCGGTAATCACTCGGCGGTTAAAGGCCTCGATATCAAAATCGAGTTCATCTTCCAGTTCACTGATATCCACTTCACCGGTTTCGGTGTCAATCGCACTGACCTCATCCCCTTTCTCAAAGTGAATACCATGCTTACTCAGCACTGTGGTATAGCGAATCGGCGGTTCATGATCGATAAGCCAGTCTTCCGCCACCGCTTCGCGATAAGAATAGGTATAGACCGGATGACCAAAAATCTCGCTGGTATGCTTGGCTGGGGTAGCTGTTAAGCCAATTTTTATCGCATCAAAGTAGTCCAGCACCCGACGATAGCTGGAAAGATACTGGGCATTATCACGGATAGCCAGTTCGCCCTCGGTCATCTCCTGATCGAGGGTATATCCCCGGTGCGCCTCATCAATAATAATGCAGTCAAAGGTATCCACCGCGGGCGGATTGCCTGAACGATAGATACGACTGACCATCGCCTGCACCGTGGCCACCTGAACACGGGTTTCCGCCTCTGCCGCCATATCCCCCAGTTCAGCAATATTGTAGATCTGGGATAACGTCTGGTTCTGCTCTAATGAAGTCTCTTTAAAAGCATCTTGAGCCTGTTCCCCGAGGGCTGAACGGTCAACCAGAAACAGAATACGTTTAAAACGGTCAGCTTTTAAAAAGCGATAGATCAGGCCGATAATAGTCCGGGTTTTACCGGTGCCAGTGGCCATCGCCAGTAGGACTTCTCGTGCCTCGTCTTCCAGAGCTGTTTCCACCGCTTTAACCGCTTTTTCCTGATAATCGCGTAAGCCAAGGTAGCCAAAAGGTTCATTATGTAGTTTGGCTTCAGCTTCGGCTCGGCTGCGATGGAGGCGGTCTATCAGCCCTTCAGGGGTAATAAAATTTTCTAACGGGTAGCGGGTATTATCCGGAGAGCGAACATCCCGGAACCAAGTCCCGGAAAACTCTGCCGACTGCTTAATATAGGGGCGTCCATTGCAGGAGAATACAAAGGGGATTTGGAACACCTCTCCGGTACCGTCATCCCAGCCTGCCGTTAACCCCTCTTGTTTCCAGGCAGGCGTTAATGAGGCATCAAACTGAAAGCTTTTGCTATAACGCTCAGCTTGAGGGATCTTTCCGGCAACATTTTCATTTTTCTTTTTCGCTTCAACCGTCGCAACAGGGATTAGCCCGCAGAATAAAACGTAGTCGGCTCTGCCACGTTCACCATTCAGGGAGGTAGGCCATTCAGCAATGGCTTTATTGATCCCTTTTTCTGGTCGAGCGCCTTTTTGGTAGGTCAGTTCTTGAGTATCTGCCAGCCAGCCCCATTCATTCAACTGCTGGTCAATCAGAATACGTGTCAGCTCTTCGGTCATTACCTGCTTGCGAGCTGAACTGGACTTACGATTAAACGCTTTACGCTGGGCAGTGACTACCTGTTGCGCCTGTTGAGCAAGCTGCTCCTGAAGGGCCTTTAACTTAGCATCATACTCCTTTTGCAAGCGCAGCAAATCTTGCTGATTGATTTCCAGCAGGGTTTGTTGTTCGCGTGCCTCTTGATCCATCGCCTCGGCCAGTTGGGCATACTCTTCTTTTTGTTGTTTGAGTAACGCCTGTAGTTGTTCGCTGCTTTCCAGCTTTTGATTGGTGGCCAGCAATGTCTGTTTCAGCTTTTCAATGGCGAGCTGAGACTGGGTTAACTGAGTACTAGGGTCATGGGGCGCGGTAAAGGGGCCGGGATTAAACCCACTTCCAGCATTGCCAAAGGTTTGATGAAACCAAATCGCTAAGGCACGGGCGATGCGTAAGGCATCCATAGCTTCCCGGTGTTTGGTCTGAAACTGATGGGTCGCTTTATTCCCTTCAATACGTAAGGTATGAAATAACTGGCGAATGGCGGGGTCGAGCTGTAGCTCTCTGTCCAATCGATAAAGCAGTTCTTGTTGACTGGGGTTATCTTCCAGATTGATATTTAACCGCACAGCAATATTCTGAGCAAGAACCTCACCAAATTGGCGTAATTTCATCAGCGTGGTATTCGGGTCACTGGCAAATAGCCGCTCAGCCGTTGCGGTTATCTGTACAAACAGCGGATCATATTCTTCCAGAAAAGCAAAGTTCGCTGATAAAGGGGGGATCGAGGTGGTCAACATCAGGCTCCTCTCGCAATCACCCGTCACTTTTTGCTGCTATGCAACGGCTGAAACGTTCGATTATGGGAAATATATCTCAAAATCATAACGCTGTGCTGTTTTTAATCAAGCGATTAACCTTGATTGAGTATCAATATCGTAGGAAATAATACAAAAGACGATTATTTTTCTTATCGATAAACGCGGCAAGGTACAGCTCATAGACCGGAAGTGAAAATCGATAATGCTAATAATTATTGATTTAGTTTATGATACCTATAAGGGCTAAATCTCCACCTAGATGGCTGTTTTATGCGGATGATAGTATCCGTAAGATAGTTGTCGCTCATGTGTTTGGGGAAATGGGAATAAATACAACAGGGGGAAGGAATAATAAGTAGGGTTAGAGGATGTCTGAGTGTTAGGGAGGACGTTATAAAATACCCTAAAGTCACCCCCATAAAAAAAGGCACTCTCCTTGCAGATAATGCCTTTCTTTTGAATCAGTTACGAATGAAGATTAGTTCATGCCGTACTGTCATATTACACGTCCTCATGCTTTCTCATGTTATATTAAATAATCAATATAATCAGTCACTTAGTATATTTTTCATACTGTACATTGTTCCAGTGCTTTCTCTTGTTTATCCTGTTATGCAATAAACCGTGGGGTACTCGGTGGGGTACAAAAACTGGGATGAACTAATTATGGCTGGTGGTCTTAATAAACTGACTGATAGAAAGCTAAAAGCTATTCATGGAGTAGCCTGTCAGAAGCCCTATAAACTCTCTGACGGGGCTGGTTTACTTATCCGCGTGTCAGCAAAGGGATCGATTAGCTGGGCTTTTAAATACCGCTTAGGCGGTCGAGAAAGTGAAGCGATCATCCTTACACTAGGTAAATATCCAGATATGGGACTTAAACAAGCCAGAGACTCCCGCGATAAATGCCGTAATTGGCTCGCCGATGGTAAAGATCCCCGCTTGCAGCTCAATCTCACTATGGAAGAAAGCCTTAAACCAGTGACAGTTCAAGAGGCGATTGAATACTGGATAAGGGAGTACGCCGAAGATAACAGGGCGAATGTCGAGAGGCATAAAGCTGAGCTAAGGAAACACATATACCCTTACATCGGCAAAATGGCCTTATCAGACTGTGAGACTCGGTACTGGCTAGGCTGTTTTGACAGAATGAAGAAGCAGACCCCTGTAGCTGCTGGTTATGTGTTCCAAATGTGCAAGCAAGCCTTAAAATTTTGTCGCGTTCGCCGGTATGCCGTTAGCTTGGCTCTTGAAGATTTGTCCATCCCTGATGTTGGTAAAAAACAGGCGAAAAGGGATAGGGTACTTAGCGATAAAGAAGCCGGTGATCTCTGGTCGGCCATAATCGACGGTACCCGCTTCATGCCCTACTATACCAATCTTCTCAAGGTCGCTATGGTCTTCGGTTGTAGAACGCAGGAAATTAGGCTCTCAGAGTTGAATGAGTGGGATATGGGCGCTTGGGTGTGGACCGTACCGAAAGCGCACAGTAAGGGTGGAGAGAAAATCATTCGCCCTGTTCCTGAAGCCATGAGGCCTTTTATCCAAAAATTGCATGAAGAGAATAAATCAACAGGCTTATTTCTTGGGGAGCTAAAAGGGAGTGAGGCGGTTAGCCAGTGGGGGAGGACGCTCTATAAGAGATTTGACCATGCTGAGCCTTGGACTCTACACGATCTACGGCGCACCCTAGCAACACACCTCAATAACATGGGGATTGCTCCACACGTGGTAGAGCAATTGCTGGGTCACTCAATGCCAGGTGTTATGGCAATCTATAACCGAAGTGTATATCTACCAGAAAAACTCGATGCCCTTAATAAATGGTGTGATCGACTTAATATTATTGGAGATAATAATTCAAAAGTGATTTTGTTTAAGGGATGTCAAAATGAATAAGTATTCTAATCAAATAGATGAAGTGGCTATTACATTATACGATTCAGGACTCTTGCCCGATTATAAAAAAAAGATACAGGATCAAGATAAGAACTCGCTATATTCTATGGGATGCATATTAGATTCTCGTGATTGGGGAGAGCAAATATCAGTCAGAGAAGTAATGTATAAAATGCTTACTGATAAGCGAATGGAGATGGCTTGGCCTGCTCTAACAAAGAGAGCAAGCGAGTGCCCGATAAGGTCATTATTCTATATGGCTCTGTGCATCGAAATATCTGAAATATACCCAGGCCCTGACGACTGGAGTTTACTGACACCCAATGAAAAAAAGAGAAAGTTGGATAAAATTAGTAAGCTTGCATTATCTTTATGTCAAGAGATAGCTAATACACCTCTCGATAGTAATGTAATGGAATATGCTAATCATAAAATGTATTTTGATAATTTTAAACAACGCTGTATGAGCAATAAGTATAGGGAAAAAATTGATTTTAGTTTGAGTGCTTTTTGTAAGTTAGAAGGCAACTTTTATATTAAAAAGCAAGAAAATTTAGAAAATGCTGTAGCTAACTCTTGGGCTGATATTGGCGTAATGGGGCCTAGTGTTAGCTCGTTGCTTCAAGATATATATTCAAAAGCAAAAAACTCTAATTATGAGTCAGTGATAAAAAGAAAGAGTCAAGTTCGAAGATCTTATTTTATAAGGAAATTATCGGCCTTCTTCCAAGAATATTTTGATACACCACTCCACAGTATCACTGCTGCCATTTGTTCTGTATTTCTCGATGAAGATATATCGATAGAGGAAGTCCGTTCTACGATTAGATGACATTGGCGTAAAATAAGGTGTCAGACTGCGTTTTACGCCAATGGTGGTTTTCAACATAAAAAAGCTGAAATATCGCCAATTACATACATCTTAAACATGATTAATAATAACTCCACAAAACACAGAAACAGTGGAGTTATTATGAGTAAGCACCAATACAATCACCCAACCCCTGAACAACGTAGAACAATTCTCGAAGAATATGGCTTCAAATATGATCGCCGTATTCGTGAGGAGGAGTGCTATGAAATCACTAGCGTCTCACGGTCAGCTCGTTTCAACATGGAAAATGAGGGGCGCTTCCCTAATCGTTGCCACTTTGGTCGAAACAGTTGTGCCTGGCTTCTTTCTGAAGTTCTCTGGTGGGTTAGAAATCCTCCCGTAGTTGAGAACGTAAACAACCCGCACAGCCGAAAGCCCACTTAACACAGGAACACTGCAATTAAACGCAAAATATTATTTATCACCAATGAGATCGATTTTGCGGGAACTTGCATAACTAATCTTGCAGTATCTGGGTTGCTGTCGCGGCGGCTCTAAATAACTCAATTCGGGGCTTTAAATATGACTATTAATAAAATGACCTTAATCGGTCAGGGGCGTCCTTACGCCCAAAATCAAGAAGTGACTATGAGCAGCTTAGATATGGTTTCGTATATAAATAGCGATCGCCAATCCAAAGCAACTGAAGAAGGTCTTGAGTTCCCTTGCAAAAAATACCGCAAGCTAGAGCACCGTAGCTTTATGAGTAAAGTTACAAAGGTCTTGGGGGATGCAGCTGCAAAATATTTTGCAACTGATACATACGTCAATGGAACCGGCGGTAAGGTTAAGCGTGAAATATATAACTTCCCTAAGCGTGAAGCCTGTCTTATGGCCATGAGTTATAGCTATGAATTACAGGCCGCTATCTATGACTACATGGAAGAGCTGGACCGTCAAAGGGGGGGATACCTTTCCCATACTATCAGCGAACTGCAGCAAATCGTTACGGCTGCAAGAAAGCACTCAGATGAGGACTCTAGCGATGCAGGTCGTCGATTGAGAAAGAGACAGGACGATTTACCACTGCTTAATAAGGCTGAGTATCTGGTAGAGAGTCTTGGGCAATTGAAGCTGAGTTTTGGGAAGGAGTCTGGCGATGATAAGTAAAACTACAGCGGCTTTGCAGAGCCGCCCTAGCATCGTAACAGAAGAACGGTGTAAAGATACCATACTGATCAGCCTGGTCAACCAATCACCCGCGAAAAATTGTGGGTTGCAGGTCAGCAATACTGACTCACAAATCTTGAGAGTTACCGTGGGTAACGCACAAACAGGGCTGGATAGTTATTCCTCAGATGATTTCTTAGCGAGCTTACGTTGTCTGCGCTGGATCTCCCCACGTAGTGCTGCAACTATGAATTGCGCTGTGCTCTCTGATTCCTCTTTCACTTCTTCCATTTTATCAATTACATCATGTGGAACCCGAGAGGCTATTTGTGTTGATTTATTATTGGTTCTACCCGTTGCCATGCTTAATCCTCCATTAATTAGGTGGTTAGCACTATACACGAAAAAAAGAATAAAAAAACTATTGAGGTGGTTAGCACCTTTGTGTAAGGTGGTTAGCACCTTGAGTATATCAAGGGATGTAAAAGACAACGCCCCAGACTGTGGGAGCAGTACTGAGGCGTCTAACCACAATCAGTTATACGAGGTAACAGATATGGCTGTAATACAGCATACCCAAACTCACCCCAAATTTACATGGCGTTTTATGGCTTTAAGCGCTGATGGTCTTGATATTGTTCACATTGAAGCGGGAACGGAAGAAGAAGCCCGCGCGTTATCCCCTGCTGGCCATGTGATCATTTTCGCTGGGCGTTTTAATGAGGGAGTTCGTCATGGATAAGTTAACTGCTTTAGACATCAGTGATGAATTCCGTTCTCTCAGCGTTCTCCTTTGTGCAGTAAAGGAAATGGATTACCGAAAAGAGGATGAAAGTACAGTGGCACTAGAAATCATCGACGCTGTTCTGCTGCGTTGTCGTAATCTCCATCAAAAACTTGAATGTCAGGGGGTGAGCCGTGACTGATATTTATAACGCAATCGCCACTAATGCTTACCACTTATCTAATGAGCATGACGAAACCCTGATGAAGCACAGAGACTGTTTCGATGATGCAGAGATCGCAGTCACTAGCGCTTTAAAGCTGATCGGTAATCTCATTCTGGAAGCTGAGCAAAGCGATTGTTATTCCAATGAGGAATCACGCCGTGATCTCAGTGAGGTTGGTCGAGTATTGCGAAGCCTACCCCGCTTAGCCCAAGCCTTAAATTTCAATGCTAGAGAGATTGATTTCGAACTTAAACGCCGTAAAGGAGTTAGCCAATGATAAGCAACGTTAAATTTAATGAGTTGGCTAATAAGGTCGTGGTAATGGAAGGCCGTATAGCTGAACTGGAAGTTATCGTCCGTTCATTGAGTGATCGTGATGGTGGGAATATCCCTGCGGGCATGACTCCACTGACTACCTTAGCGGCTGAGTTCGGTATCTCTACCAAGAAAGGGGAAGAGCTGGCAAAAAATAGCGGTGTGTTGCTGGTTAAGCAGAAGTCAGGGGGTTATATCGTACCTGATGAGAAATTCAGGGAGGCTGCAAGGCTGGTATTACGTTCTGCTAAACGAAAGATAGGATCCGCGTATTGGTACCATCCATTACTAGGTAAGTTTCAAATGAGTGGAGGGCTACCGAAGTGAAACCACAATTAACCACTATTGAGACTGTCTCAGATCAATTATTTGCCTGTGTGTATAACTGGTCTCATGGTCGCCCTTACACGAAGAGCGATATTGATAAAGCCCTGCTGGCACATAGGGATTCAACCACGCGTTACGGTCGCCTAGCAGCTCGACTGAAAGAGATTGGCGAGAAGACTTACGAGCAGCTTTGTGATGAAGGGTACGTAAATACTGACGCTGATAAGGCTATCGCTTTCCGTCGTGAGGAGCTGGAATCTCTGGCGGGTCGAGAAGAGCTTAAATCATGGCTAACGGACGTTAATCGTATTGCGCGTTTATTTCCCGAAGGGGCTATCACTACGAAAAAAACTAAATTACCGTTATCTCGTGGCTCAGACGGTTTTAACGTGCGGCAGAGTTATATCATCAAGCACTTTTTACCGGCGCAGTCATTCTGCGGTATCTATGGACCAAGCGGCTCTTACAAAAGTTTCTTAGCGGTGTCTTGGGCTTGTCATATTGCTAGTGGCCAAGCATGGGCAGATAAGAAAGTCACCCACAGCTCGGTACTGTATGTCGTGGGGGAAGGTGGTGTAGGTGTCCCGCGCAGAATTAGAGCCTGGGAACAGGCTACTGGTAGAACGGCGGATAATCTCTGGCTAGTCAATCGCCCGGTATTTCCGGTAAGACCGTCAGAAGTTGATGAGGTATTGCTAGCAGTAAAAGAGGTCGAGGAAAAAAGCGGGATCCCCGTTGGGCTGGTGGTGATTGATACGCTAGCGCGATGCTTTGGCGGTAATGACGAGAACGATGCGCGTGATATGGGGGCATTTATCGAAGGGTGCGACACTATCAAGCAGAAAACAGGCGCTACTGTGCTGGTGGTCCATCACTCAGGTAAAGACGAAGCGAAAGGCGCTAGGGGATCTAGTTCATTACGGGCGGCGCTTGATGTTGAGTTTAACGTTAAGCGTGAAGGAGAAGGTAAAGCACTCATCCTGTCATGCACCAAGATGAAGGATGCAGAAGAGCCGGAGCGTAAAGCCTATGACCTCAGAACCGCCGAACTGTATGAAGACGAAGACGGGGAAATGGTGTGCTCTCTGGTGGTATACGACAAGCCCCGTGAACCTAACGAGGTTGAGGCTGAACTAGCCAGTGTCTCTCGACTGACTGACAATCACCAAGCATTATGGCAAGCAGTGAGAAGTCGGACAGCTAAGGGTGATCCGTGCACTATTCCTGTCATTAAAGACGACTTGAAAGCCACGTTAGGTATCGAGAAGGTCAGGAAGTCTTTTCACCGATGGCTGGATAAGTTGGAGAGTGAAAACATTATCCGTGTTGAAGGAGAATATCTTACACCTCTAGTGCAACACGCGCGGCACTAAACGCGGCAAGTGCGGCAATTTGTGTGATTTATGTACTATTGCCGCACTTAGCCTGTATATATGCGAGCTAAGTGCGGCACATTAAATAAAGTCAGTGATACCAAGGGCTACAGCGATATTCGTAAAAACAAAGTGCGGCACCCCGCGCGCGCTTTCTTCGCGCGGCAGTAAGTGCGGCAAGCGCGGCACTCAACAGAGCAATTATTTTTACTCAGTAAACCAACAGAAGGTATTAAACATGAAAAGAGTTGAAGAATTAAAAAACCGTTTAGAGTGGCTAGAGTCCGCAATCTTGGAACAAGAAGGTTCGGCCGGTATCTACGCAAAGGATGGGAAAGTAAGCAAGCAGCTAGAAGAACTAAAAGTATACGTTAAGACGGAGATCGACAGACTGTCTGAAAGTGAAATGACCGAAGAAGAACAGGCTCATGTTCTACCGGCGTTAAACGATGCTTGGGCTACCGATATTCACGATATGGAGCCCAATGAAGAATTACTGAATAAAGTTTATAACACCCAATCAACGGTTTCTTACTGGATCAGCAATTACCAGCAATCAGATGAAGGCGCTTTATTGTAGTTCGAGTTAATAATATTGATGCTTTATCAGATAAAGATGTAATTATCGTTGCCTAAATAATTACATCTTTTTTTATCGATTATTTAGATAGATACGAAAATAACGCTGATGCACCAGCACCAACAACACCAGATACAGTAGAGTTATTTAGCAACTTGTTTAGCAATGATTTAGCTTCAGGATCATCAGATTTTGAAATTTTCTCAACCAATTCTTGTAACGTGATATTCACAACAAGATTATTGCTTTCACCTACCTGAACTTGTTGACCAGACACAGATTGGATATTAAATGTTGTGGTGGATGGCTGATTTTTATAGGCACTGGAGCTTTTATTTTCTACGTACAAAGTTAAAAGATGTGGATGGATAGTGCCGACACCTAGTGTCCCATCTTCAACCTCCTCCAAATCAGTGACAGTGAGGCTTATCTCCCCTCCTCCAGTTTTATATAAGATACTATCGCCAATCCGAATTTTAGGTATCAATGTGTAAGGCACGAGCACAGTTCCCTTCGCTGTATTCCTAGAACCATGCATTTCTTTTCCATCGATGATAAAAATTTGAGGGTAAGCATTAATACTGTTTCTAAGACTCATAAATCACCTTAACTTTTCATATTAGAGATAAAAAATATATCAGATTTGTAAATATATTGTACTCATGTTTACCCATGTTTACCCCTTGATTTAGAGGGGGTTTTCTTTATTTGAAATGTGTATATTTTTAAGAGTGGCACTCAGACGTGAGCCGCCACTGCCCGCTTGTTTTTGCCCCTGTCAGACGGATCCTTCCAAGCGGGCACCCCTCCAGAGCTGGTTTCACGTCTTCACGTTACTATTACGGAAACCACATCAATGAAGAAACTTTTAGAATTACGCCAGAAGAAAGCCGATCTCACTTCCCAAATGCGTTCGATGCTGGATAAATCAGAACAAGAGAAACGCAGTCTTTCCGAAGATGAAGCAAAACAGTTTGATGCTATCAAAACGCAAGTAGACAGCCTTAATGCTGAAATTAAACGTTTCGAGGATTTAGCCGATCAGGAACGTCAAGCACCGGGACAACCAGCTAGCCAAGACGAGCGTAGTAAAAATACTAACGCAGAATTACGTTCTTATATTTTGACTGGCGAAACCCGCGGACTCTCAACGGCAACAGGTACTGATGGTGGTTACACGGTGATCCCTGAGTTGGACACTGAGGTAATGCGCCAGCTACAAGATGATAGCGTCATGCGTCAATTAGCTACGGTAAAAACTACCAAGACCAACGAATATCAGAAACTGGTCTCTGTCGGCGGTGCTACGGTGAATCGTGGTACCGAAGGTGAAACCCGGACAGAAACCAGTACGCCTAAGCTGGAAGAGGTTAGCATTAAGCTCTTCCCAATCTATGCCTACCCTCGAACGACTCAAGAGATCCTCGACTTCTCAGAAGTGGATATTTTGGGCTGGCTGACCTCTGAAATTGCCGACACGTTCACTAATACCGAAGAAGATGACTTTGTTAATGGTGATGGCACCAAAAAAGCTAAAGGCTTCCTCACTTACCCTCGCGCGGAAACTGGGGATAAAACTCGCCCATTCGGTACGCTAGAGAAAGTCGTAACTTCCGGCGTTACTGCTGATGGTCTGATCGACATTCTGTACAAGCTAAAGTCGAAGTATCGTAAAAATTCATCGTGGGCAATGAACTCCAATACTGGCGCTATTTTACAGAAACTCAAAAACGGCAATGGTGATTATATCTGGCGTGACGGTCTAGTGGCGGGATCACCAAATACCCTATTAGGCCTTCCGGTCAAATTCGTTGAGACAATGCCTGACGCAGAGGCTGGCAAAGCATTTCTGGCCGTAGGTGATTTCAAGCGCGGCTATTTCATTGTCGATCACACTACCGGTGTGCGTACCAAACCAGACAATATCACAGAGCCTGGTTTCTATAAGGTTCACACTGATAAGTATCTGGGCGGGGGTGTCGTGGACTCCAATGCTATCAAGGTTCTTGAGATGGCAGCAGCATCTTAATTCAGTTAGGGGCTTCGGCCCCTTTTTGGTCTTTAAGGAGTCCACATTGAAAAAGAATGATTTTGAGATCCGCACCTCTGAGATAACCACCAGCGAACGTAAGTTGATTGGCTATGTTGTGCGTTGGAATAGTAAGTCAGAAGTGATCTGGGATGAATTTATCGAGCAATTCTCGCCTGGCGCTTTTGCTAATAGTCTTGCTGGTGGCGCAGATGTCCGAGCTCTATTCGAGCACAACCCGACTCAGCTATTAGGCAGAACCAAATCAGGCACACTGGTTCTAGCTGAAGATGATATAGGGCTACGCTTTGAACTCTCGCCACCGGATACACAGCTCGGCAATGACGTTCTAAAGCAAGTTGAGCGCGGCGATTTATCAGGCATGAGCTTTGGTTTCCGCGCGTTAAAAGATACCTGGGATATTAGTCAGGCACCTTACTTACGCACTGTCAGTCAGGCAGACCTTAGCGAAATTACGGTAACTAGCTTACCAGCTTATCCCGAAAGCGGTGTAGCGATTGCACAGCGCTCGTTATTTGCTCAGCATCCGCAATTAAACCAGTTAAAGGCTGATAATCGCCGTTACTGGGCTGATCTCGCGGGGTTGTGATATGTGGCCATTTAAACGCCGAGCTTCTGAACAACGTAGCATGACGATAGACGATTTCCTCGCATTGTCAGGTATACATAATACGGGATCTGGTGAATACGTTTCATCCGGTACCGCAGAATCATTGCCGGCAGTATTGAACGCGATCACCGTTATAGCGGAAGCAGTGGCCACAATGCCCTGCTACCTCTACAAGCTGCGTCACATTAACGGAAAAGAAACCCGAGAGTGGTTAAGTAGCCATCCGGTTGATTATCTTCTCAATGAAAACCCAAACGATAACCAAACTCCTTACCAGTTTAAGCGCACGATGATGCGCCATTGCTTATTGAATGGTAATGCCTACGCGGTGATCACTTGGGACAATGAGGGGCAACCCCAGAGCATACGAGCCTATCCTTCCGGGGCGGTCGTCCCTCGGCGTATTTCTGAGCATCGTTATAATTACACTATCACTGAGCCATTCACCGGAGCCGTAAGAACCTACCTTCAGGAAGAAATATTGCACCTTCGCTACTCCACTGATGATGGTTTTATGGGTAAGTCGCCGATCACTATTTGCCGTGAAACGTTAGGGCTCGGTTTAGCACAGCAGCGCCACGGTGCCAGCGTGATGAAAAATGGCTTAATGGCGTCCTCAGTGATTAAAACGCCTGATTGGTTCGATAGTGTCAAAGGGCAAAAGGCTCTCGAGTCTCTTGAGCGTTACAAAGGCGCTAGGAATGCAGGTAAAACGCCTATCCTTGAGGGGGGCATGACATTTGAGCAATACGGTATGAGCAATCAGGATGCCGAGTGGCTCGCCTCCCGACGGTTCACGATTGAAGATATTGCCCGCATGTTTAATGTCTCGCCTATCTTCCTGCAGGACTACTCAAACAGCACCTACAGTAACTTTAGTGAGGCCAGTCGTGCCTTTCTCACAATGACCATGCGCCCTTGGCTGGCAAATTTCGAACAACAGATTAAGTCGGCACTGGTTATGGCGCCACCGTCACCTGGCACCCGCTATCAGGTCGAATTCGATTCCTCAGACTTACTCCGAGCAACTCCGGCTGACCGCTATTCAGTTTACGAAAAAGGTATCAAGAACGGCATTCTAAGCCCGAATGATGCGCGAGCAACTGAAGGGTTGCCACCTCGTGAAGGCGGTGATGAATTCAGCCAGGCATGGAAGCAAGAAGTAAAAATCAGCAATAACGGGAGTGATGATAAATGATACCCGGACGCATGAATCGACGCATAACTATCCAGCGATTTACTGAAACTCAAAACCCAATGACGGGATCAATTAGCAAGCAGTGGACTGATCTCTCTACGGTGTGGGCTGATATTAGCTTTATTTCAGGGCGTGAGCTCATTGCCGCCCAAACAGAACAAAGTGAAGTCACTGTGAGGTTTTGGATTCGCTACCAGAAAGGGCTCACGACTGAAGACAGGATCCTCTACCAAGAGCCGGGCGTTTCAGCGTTGGTGTATGACATTACTTCAATCATCCCAGACGGAAAGCGTACACGGTTAGAGATATTGAGCAAAGGCGGGGTAAACGATGGCTGAGTTAATTACGCTTGATGAGGCAAAGCTACATTGCCGTATTGATTCCAGTGAAGATGATCCGCTGATTACGGTTTACATCGCCGCCTCGCTTGAGGCGTGTAGTAAGCACATAGGTAAAGCGATTGGTGATGAAGCCGGACAGCAACCCTTCACGCCGGGCATTAAAGCCGGTTGCCTGATGTTTATCTCAATGCTCTATGAGTATCGCACATCAATCAGTGATGTTGAGGCTAAGCGCGTTCCTTTTGCTATTGAATCGCTATGGTCCGTCTACCGTGACTTAGGGGTGATGTGATGCCGTGGAAACCATTAAGTCGATGCACAGAGCCTGGCTGCAATAAGCGTGTTACATCCGGTAAGTGTGAAGAGCATCAGCGTGTGTACTGGCGGGCAGAAGACAAGCGGCGTGGTAACAGGCGCGAGCGTGGCTATACCAATGCTTGGGATAAGTATCGACTCCAGTATCTGAAAGCACACCCTCTCTGTGTTGAGTGCCAGCAACAGGGGTTACTCATTCCAGCCAAGATAGTGGACCATATCATCCCCATCAGTGGTGGTGATGATGTCCTGTTCTGGCCTGAGTGGAACCATCAACCGCTATGCCAAACTCACCATAACCAGAAGACAGTGAAGCAAGACCCTATCACCAAGGCTCGCCGCGAAGCTGGTGAGTTTCGTGAGCTGGAGATTAAAGCCGTAAGAGGAGTCGTGTTCTATGAGTGAACAAGAAACCTTGCAGCTATACGGATCACTGACTCGCAGCCGTGAAGCTTTCATGTCAGGCCGCAACAGAGTGACTGAGAGTAACTCTGTGCGGCGCAAGAGCCAGCGTGACCGAGAGCTCAACGAGTGCTTTCGCAACCGCTGACAGGCCGCACAACACGGGTGGGGGGAGTTTTCAGGACAAAAGGCCGTTCGCCAGTCACCGCGCCCCCCATCAGATTTTTACGCGCGGTGATTTTTTGGGAAATAAGCCGCGTGGAAGGAAAAAAATTTTATGGCCAGACCGCCAAAGCCGCCGAGCTATCTTGATGAGCTGGCGGCTCAACAATGGAAACAAAAAGCAAAGCAGCTTTCCGAGCGTGGGGATCTGACTCCCGCCGATTGGAACAATCTCGAATTGTATTGTGTAAATTATTCGATGTACCGCAAAGCGGTTGCAGACCTTGCCACTCGTGGGTTTAGCATTATCAACAGTCAGGGCGGTGAGAGTCGAAACCCAGCGTTAAGCGCTAAAGCTGACGCAGAAAAAATCATGATAAAAATGTCCTCACTCCTTGGTTTTGATCCTGTTAGCCGCCGTAAAAATCCGGTTGAAACTGAAGAGGAAGACGACCTTGACCGTCTGGGATAACTACGCAAACGCGATAAAATCGGGTGAAATTCCCGCCTGTACGCGTGTAAAACAAGCCGTTGAACGCTACTTTTCAGACCTGAACAACCCTCTTTATGAGTTTGATCAGGCCACAGTAGAGCGATTTATTAGCTTTTCTCTTCTTTGTCCGCACGTTAAAGGGCCGCTAAGAGGCCAGCCAATCGTCTTGGAACCGTGGCAGCAATTCGCCTTTGCGTGCCTTCTTGGTTTCAAGGTGATCGCTACAGGGCGAAGAAAGTACAGTAGTGCCTTTATTGAAGTGCCGCGTAAGAATGCAAAGTCCACTGTGGCCGCAATGCTAGCTAATTGGTTTCTTGTCATGGAGCCGGGGCAACAAGATATTTACACCGCCGCAGTGAGCCGTGATCAGGCCCGTATCGTGTTCGATGATGCGCGGCAAATGTGCCTACTCTCAAAGCCGCTAAAAAAACGTCTTAACGTCATGCAGCACCGCATGATTTACCCAAAGTCTAACAGCATACTGAAACCCTTAGCGGCTAAAGCGGCAACCATTGAAGGGACCAACCCAAGCCTCGCAATTGTCGATGAGTATCACCTTCACCCTGATAACAGCGTTTACTCAGCGCTAGAACTCGGGATGGGTGCCCGCCCTGAGGCCATATTATTTGCAATCACCACGGCCGGCAGCAACGTAGTCTCAGCTTGTAAGCAACATTACGACTATTGTTGCCAGATCCTCGCGGGGGAAGAAGTGAATGAATCGCTATTCATTCTAATTTATGAGCTTGATGATGAGAGCGAGATAGACCAGCCAGAGCTATGGATCAAAGCCAACCCAAACCTCAATGTTTCCGTTGATGAAGCTAAATTAGACTCGACCATCCAAAAAGCCCGCGGCATCCCTTCCCAATGGGTAGAGATGATGACAAAGCGTTTTAATATTTGGTGTCAGGGTTCAACACCTTGGATGGGTGCCGGTGCCTGGGAGCGATGCGCAGATAGTTACGAGGAACGGGACTTATACGGCAAAGAGTGTTATGCGGGGCTTGATCTATCATCGACTGGCGATATTACTAGCGTGTGTTATGCCTTTCCATACGGCGACGAAATAAGATTAGTCACTCGTCATTATCTGCCTGAATTCCAACTACAGAACGTAGCCAATAAAAACCGCGCAATCTATCGCCAGTGGGTGCAAGCGGGATGGATTAGGACAACACCAGGGGATTGTATTGACTACGATCGCATCCGAGACGACATAATCGAAGATGCTAACGCCTTCTCAATAAAACTGGTGGGCTTTGATATATGGAACGCCACGCACCTTAGGACTCAACTTCAAGGCGCTGGGCTCGATGTTGAGCCATTTCCTCAAACCTACATGAAATTTAGCCCTGTATCGAAATCTTTCGAGGTCTTCGTTAACCGCAAAGTTATCCGGCATAACGGGGACCCGGTCCTAGCATGGGCGATTAGTAACGTAGTGATGGAGTCCGATGCCAATGCCAACATTAAGCCTAATAAGAAAAAGTCAGCCAATAAGATAGACCCAGTGATCGCGTCATTGATGGCCTTCGGCACTTGGCAGGCAGAGCACGAGGAATTTAGTTTCGATATGGGTGGCCAACATAAAGAAAGGCTCCGCAATTTTACAGGCGTCTGAATCATCTAACGCCATATCTGGCGTTTGAATAACGGAAACTTGCCGCACTTAGTGCCGCGCGAAGAAAGCGCGCGCGGGGTGCCGCACTTTGTTTTTACGAATATCGCTGTAACCCTTGGTATTACTGGCTTTGTTTAATGTGCCGCACTTAGCTCGCATATATACAGGCTAAGTGCGGCATCCGCATAAAATTCACACAAACTGCCGCATATAGCGCGTTTAGTGCCACATTTAATAGAGGTTCTATGAAATCGAATAAAGCTATTAATGACACATTATCAGCAATGGTTCTTGCTGGTGGTGAGCCGATGAATGGACAACAACGGCTTATGGTCCGTAATGGTGTAGCCCAAGGAGATGCAGATAGGAAGAGGTTCTTAAGGAGTGTACACAGTAAGGGGCAGTTTGAATGGAAAAAACCACAGCCTAAACGATAACTACGGGGATCACCGCAGTTTACCTATCTGAACCGTAACCCAAATATTGGGTATCGCCCTATAAGTTGTTCTGGTGTTTTGCTGGCTGTGCAGAATACGGTGGGGTACTAGGTGGGGCACAAAACTTAAAAAGGCACCATTCAATTAAGAATAATGCCTTTCCTTTGAATCAGTTACTAAAGAAACTTAGTTCATGCCGTATTTTTTCAATTTCTTGCGCAGGGTACCACGGTTGATGCCCATCATCAGTGCTGCACGAGTCTGGTTACCACGGGTGTACTGCATTACCATGTCCAACAGGGGCTGTTCTACTTCAGCCAGGACCAGTTCATAGAGTTCATTAACATCTTGACCATTTAACTGTGAAAAATAGTTTTTCAAAGCTTGTTTTACATTGTCACGCAATGGTTTTTGGGTGACTTGGTCTTGTGAGTTAACAGTTGAAACGGTCAGTACGTCAGAATTTACGCGTTGTTCGAACATAGTTCTTTAAGCTCTTTTTTTCGTTTACGCCAGGTTTTCGAAGTATGCTTCCAACGCTTCCAGTTGTTCACTGGCATCCTCTATAGCGTTGAATGAGCGCCGAAACTGGTCATCAGGGGCATGTTCTTGTAGGTACCAAGAGACATGTTTGCGGGCAATACGGTATCCCTTGGCATGGCCATAAAAGCCGTGCAACTCCCGTATATGTCCGATTAGCATTGACTTCACCTCAACGAGTGGTTTCGGTGCAAGTAGCTCCCCTGTGTCCAGGTAATGCTGGATTTCCCGGAAGATCCATGGTCTTCCCTGAGCGGCACGGCCTATCATTAGGGCGTCAGCCCCAGTGTAGTCCAGAACTGCTCTGGCTTTATGCGGGTCAGTGATGTCTCCATTCGCAATAACAGGAATAGAAACATTCTGCTTAACTGTCCGAATACTGTCGTATTCAGCTTCCCCATTAAACAAGCAGGCACGAGTCCGGCCATGTATGGTTAATGCTTGAATACCACAGCGCTCAGCCAATTGGGCAATTTCAACACAATTGCGATTATCGGTATCCCATCCGGTACGGATCTTTAGCGTAACAGGTACGTCAACCCCATTTACCACGGCACGTAGAATCGATTCTACAATATCGGGATGTTGGAGTAGGGCAGAACCCGCCATCTTACGATTCACTTTTTTTGCTGGGCAACCCATATTGATATCGATAACTTGCGCACCAGAATCTACATTGATTCTTGCTGCGGCGGCCATCTCATCAGGATCACACCCTGCTATCTGTACCGAGCGGATACCCGGCTCGTCACTATGTACCATACGTAGTCGAGATTTATCACTCGCCCACACCTGTGGGTTCGACGACAACATCTCTGACACGGTCAATCCAGCCCCATTTTCATAACAAAGCGTACGAAAAGGACGATCAGTGATCCCGGCCATCGGCGCGGCAATCAGGCGATTTCGAAGCTGGTATTGTCCAATGCGCATAGGGTAGAAAGTGGCCTTAAATGTTCGCAAGGCGGCGTATATTACGCATTTTTTATGGAAGATGAAAGGCCAAACTTTGAACAATTTGTTTTAAAGCCCACTTTTGTTTGAGTTAGTCCTAAGGAGAGGTGGCTAATAGCTAGTGTAAACAGTTACTTAGTTGATTATTTTGGCTTAAAATATCACTGGTAAGGGGGGTGAAAGGCGTTAAAAAAGTTATCCCCCCCGCATCATTTACGTCATTATTGCACGACCATTCGTCCATTCAACGGTTGTATTGGGCGATTATTGGTCATACCCAGCAACGACTTAATACTTTCAAGCTGTTGGGCAGAGAGAGAAACACTCTCTTTCATCACTAGCCAACGAACCCCTTCGGTACAGGGTGGTGTGGTAAGCGAGCCACTAAATCGATAATAGTGAGTGGAGGCTGGAAAGAGTGACGTAATATCAATGGTTTTATCGAGAGGCTGCGTTTCATATTTACGCACTGGGGCTTGATCGATAATCTGCTGTAACGCTGGGTTTTTATCACCCACTTCAAACATCACTGCCAATACCGCCAAGTTACCCTCAGCGTCGCTATGGACAAAATGAGCCTCTAAAGGGAAAGATTTTCCATTGATAGTATTCTCACTCGGCGCATGAAAGTGAAATTGTTTAAGTTTGAAGTTGATACCATCTAAGGCGAAATTGTCTTCGTCATCTACGTTCAATTGCAGAGTATGACCATTGTTGATGATGGAGGTGGTATGGGTGCGGAAGTGAAGTGCTAGGGGAGGGAGTTTTGCATCAATTGTCCCTTTTATATCAATAGGGGATTGATAAGCACCCTCTTTACACATCTGGTATTCACTGCTGAGCGTCCCCCAGTTCTCTGGGGAATTATTTCCTTCGTAGGACCACGGAATGGCATGGGCTGAGGGGGCGATTAAGGCGAAGGTAAAAAATAGGGGGAAAAATCCTTTCATGGGCGTTCCTGTATTATCGCAGCACCACTATTAGTGCCGCGATGATCTAAGCATACTCTGGGTAAGCTTATTGCTCGGTTAAGCAAAGAATATGTAAAGCTTTAGGCTTATTAAGGGTGATGACGCTTACCGGTAATACGACACCACTCTTCTTTCTCGGCGACCGGGTCTAACACGAAATGTTGCGCATAGGCTTCGCAAACACTTTCTGCTTGGCTCGCTAAGATACCGGATAAACCGAGTTCACCCCCGGCTACCGGTAATACGCGGATTAACGGTGCTAGCTCGCGTAATGGCCCCGCGAGAATATTAGCCACTACCACATCCGCTTGCAGATTTTCCGGTTGCTCGTGGGGCAAATAGAGCTCAAGTTTATCTGCAACGCCATTACGTGCAGCGTTATCACGGCTTGCTTGAATGGCTTGAGGATCGATATCAATCCCGATGGCACGTGAAGCCCCTAATTTCAGGGCAGCGATCGCCAAGATCCCAGAACCGCAGCCGAAATCGATCACGGTTTTTCCTTCAAGATCCAATCCATCTAACCAGGTTAAGCACAGTGAGGTGGTTGGATGCGTTCCAGTGCCAAAGGCTAATCCAGGATCGAGCATAACATTGACCGCATTCGCATCGGGAACATCGCGCCAGCTAGGACAAATCCACAGACGCTCACCAAAACGCATAGGATGGAAATTATCCATCCATTCGCGTTCCCAATCTTTATCTTCGATCTGTTCTATTTTGTGGTGAAATCCTTCACCTAACAGTGGGTGAGCCGCCATCATCGTCACGACTGTTGCCATATCCGTTTCAGCATCGAACAGGCCGATGATGTCGGTATCGCCCCATAGGCGCGTTTCACCCGGTAGCGGTTCGTAGACCGGATTATCATGGGTATCTTGAAAGGTAACAGACACGGCACCTGTCTCCTCCAAGGCCTCCGCGAGCTGTTCCGCATGACTTCCAGTGGTATTGATCTTAATTTGAATCCAAGGCATAGCATTTCCATTATTAATTAGGGGTGGCAGGTGCGACCTGCTGTCCCACACGGTTCGCGATAACAAATGCGAGGAAGCTCGCGATTAACGCCGGAACGATGGGGTGTAAGCCTACAAGGCGTATTGAAAAACTGGCGAGAAGGCTATAAAGCACGGCACCGACCAACATGCCACTTATTGCACCATAGGCGTTCGCATTTCGCCAGTAAAGTCCTAGCACCAACGGCCATAAGAATACGGCTTCTAACGCACCGAAGGCGAGTAAGTTTAGCCAAATAATCATTTGTGGTGGATGCCACGCCGCAAGGATCACCGCAACGCCCAACACGAAAGTAAAGCTAACGGAGAGGCGACGCAGATGCTTCTCTTGCGTTGCCGCAGCCGGGCGTAGCCGTAAATAAAGATCTTTTACCAGCGTTGCCGAGGCTTGCAAGAGATGAGCATTGATGTTCGACATCATGGCTGCCATCGGCGCGGCGAGAAAGATACCTGCGGCAAAAGGCGGTAATACTTTCATCATCAGTGTGGGGATGACTTGATCGGGAACGGTGAGATTAGGCAGAATAGCTCGACCTAACGCGCCGGAGAGATGCATCCCGAGCATTAAGACGGTCAATAGTGCAGTCCCTAACAAGATACCGCGATGTAGGGAGCGGCTATCTTTATAGGAGATGGAACGTATCGCTGTGTTGGGTAAGCCGAGCACACCGAAGCAGACCAGTACCGTAAAGGAAATAACCAGGCTAGGTGTAATGATATGCCCCGCACCGCGTAATTCGATCAGCTGTGGATTAATCTGTTTCAGTTGATGAACGGCTTGTGCCGTGCCCCCTGCCGCATGAATGACGGCATAAAGCAGCAGAAAAGTCCCGACCAACATCACCACACCTTGCAACACATCATTGAGAACGCTCGCTCTAAAGCCGCCCAGTGAGGTGTATAACGCGATGATTACCCCAAAGATCAATAATCCTTGGGTATAGGGAATGCCGACAACGGTTTCCAGTAACCGTGCCCCGCCGATAAACTGTACCGTCATGACTGCGATAAATGCGACGAGCAAGGTGATGCTGGCTATCCACACGACCCACTGGCTACGGTAATGGGCGTACAACATATCGTTCAATGTGATCGCTTGATAACGTCGGGCGAGGATGGCAAATTTTTTCCCCAAAACCCCCAGAGAAAGCCATACTGTCGGCACTTGCGCCATCGCAATCATCACCCAGCCTAAGCCATATTGATAGGCGGCACCCGGGCCACCGATAAATGAACTGGCACTGATATAAGCGGTGGTGAGTGTCATGGCAAGCAGAAAGCCGCTCATCGTTCGTCCCCCTAGGAAATATTCCGTGAGGAAAGGACCTTTAGCGCGTTTCTGCTGCACCATGGCCACGATTGAGATCATGACGACCAGTAATAGATAGATAATGAGTGGAATGAGCACATGCGTGTTCATTGCGTTAGTCCTCTAAGGGGAGGTCTGCAAAGAGATATCGAACCATCATCCAGCAGAGGAAAATAAATAGGGCAGGAGCGAACAAACATGACCATTCAAACCAGCGGGGGAAGCCAAACAGACCTAACTCCTGACCGCCGGTATAAGCGGTTGTGATCCAGACTACGACCCAACCTATGCTGAGTAACAGAGACCAGCGTGCTTCTTTATGTGCTTGTATAAAACGAGGATCCATCTTTGCCCTCACGGTAGACCAAAGAAAAAGGCCGGTCAGACCGGCCTTAATAAAAGGTTGCTAGGCAATTACTTCTCTTGCAGACCGAGTTTCTTCTCTAAATAGTGGATGTTAGTACCACCTTTTTCGAAGTTCTCATCGTTCATAATGCGAAGTTGCAGATCAACGTTGGTTTTAATCCCGTCGATGATCAACTCTGCCAGGGCATTCTTCATCCGCGCAATCGCAACCGCACGAGTTTCTCCATAAGTGATCAGTTTACCGATCATGGAGTCATAGTGAGGGGGAACGGTATAGCCAGAATAGATATGCGATTCCCAGCGAATGCCAAAGCCACCCGGAGAGTGGAAACGGGTAATTTTACCGGGGCTTGGTAAAAAGGTATTAGCGTCTTCAGCATTGATACGACATTCAATGGCATGGCCCACTACTTCAACATCTTCTTGCTTAATACTTAAAGGTAACCCTGCGGCAATGCGCAGTTGTTCTTTGATCAGATCGACACCGGTGATCATTTCGGTCACTGGGTGTTCTACCTGAATACGGGTATTCATTTCGATGAAATAGAACTCGCCGTTTTCAAAAAGAAACTCAAAGGTTCCTGCACCGCGATAGTTAATATCGATACACGCTTTCGCACAGCGATCGCCGATAAACTTACGGAGTTCTGGCGTGATCCCTGGTGCTGGCGCTTCCTCGACCACTTTTTGGTGGCGACGCTGCATTGAACAGTCACGTTCTGCAAGGTAGATGGCTTGGCCTTGGCCATCAGCAAGAACTTGGATCTCGATATGACGTGGATTTTCGAGATATTTTTCCATATAGACCATATCGTTATTGAAGGCCGCTTTGGCTTCAGCACGGGTCATTTTAATGGAAGTTTCCAGATCTTTGTCGCTACGCACCACGCGCATACCGCGACCGCCGCCGCCGCCGGAGGCTTTGACGATAATCGGGTAACCGATACGGTTAGCAATTTGACGGTTTTTATCCATATCATCGCCCAGTGATCCATCGGATCCCGGTACGCAAGGAACACCGGTTTTTTTCATGGCATTGATCGCGGACACTTTGTCGCCCATCAGGCGAATCGTCTCAGCTTTTGGACCAATAAACACGAATCCTGAACGTTCTACTTGTTCAGCAAAATCGGCGTTCTCAGATAAAAATCCATAGCCAGGGTGAATCGCATCTGCACCCGTGATCTCAGCAGCGGAGATCAGTGCAGGGATATTCAGATAGCTTTTAACTGATGGGGCTGGACCAATACAGACAGTCTCGTCAGCCATCAGCACGTGCTTTAGCTCGCGGTCAGCGGTGGAGTGAACCGCCACCGTTTTGATACCGAGCTCTTTACATGCACGTAAAATACGCAGTGCAATTTCACCGCGGTTTGCGATAACAATTTTTTCCAGCATAGGGACCTCGTTATTCGATGATGACCATTGGCTCGTCGAATTCCACCGGTTGACCGCTCTCGATGAGGATCGCTTTTACCACACCGGCTTTATCCGCTTCGATTTGGTTCATCATCTTCATCGCTTCAACGATGCAGAGGGTGTCGCCAACGTTAACTTTTTGGCCAACTTCGATGTAAGGCTTAGCATCTGGGCTTGGTGTACGGTAGAACGTCCCGACCATCGGTGAGCGAACAGTGTGACCGGTCACTTCTGGTGCCGCAGCAACTGGCGCTGCAGCCGCTTCGGTTGCTGCTGGCGCGACCGCAGCAGCCAAGGCTGGTGCATGTTGCATCGGTGCAGCATAGGCGTGTTGCATCATCGGATAACCGGTATTTGCCGGAGAACGGCTAATACGTACTGACTCTTCACCTTCTGAAATTTCTAGCTCAGCAATGCCTGATTCTTCAACCAGTTCGATTAATTTTTTAATCTTACGAATATCCATGGTGGGTTCCGTACTCTATATTAATTTGAATTTAACAGGCGTTTTACCGCTGTATGTAAAGCCCAACGATATCCGTCAGCCCCGAGGCCGCAGATCACGCCGGATGATATATCTGAAAGATATGAATGGTGGCGGAAAGGTTCACGCGCATGCACATTAGAGAGGTGCACTTCGATAAAAGGAACGCTGACCGCTAAAAACGCATCACGTATTGCTACACTGGTGTGCGTAAAGGCTGCAGGATTGATGATGATATAATCCACGTTGCCTCGGGCAAGATGGATTTGATCGATCAACGCAGATTCCGCATTCGATTGGTAATGACTTAATTGCACATTCAAATCCTGGGCCTGAATCTGCAGTGATGACACGATATCGTCCAACGTGTCATGACCATATTTTTCTGGCTCCCGGGTCCCCAATAAGTTAAGGTTTGGACCGTTCAAGAGCAAAATGTGAAATTTATTAGCCATCTTGCGGGTATCTCCTGCAATAGTTAAGCACTGCGTAAAATACTCTGCCCGAATCTATTTGTCACTCGTTACGCCAAAAAAAAGCCGAATTTAACGTCATTTAGTGATTGAGTCGTGCAGTTTTGGCGATTTTAGCCCCTAAAGCCGCTAAGGATTGAGGATATATTGGTGGGAGATTTCCAATTAATTGTCACTTAATCGCGCTTCACCGTAAAGAATGTTCCGAAAGATTCTGCCTAGAAAAACTTCAATTGAATGAAAGCTAGTGTTTAGTGTCAATATTATGTTGAATAATTACGCTAAAAGTTGAGCAAATATCACCAAATAAGGGTAGAATGCCCCAGCGTTTGTCCATAGCAAAGCGTTGTTGAATTTCTCTACTATGAAGGCGGACGAAGAAATGAAGGTTAAGTGTTAGATTTTGTTTCTCGATACGTTTTTGCAGATTCTAAATATTTGGGTAACGAATTGTTTTTAAAGGTATTTGTTCAATCATTAATGGTTAACGAGTACTGAATGTCAATTAACTTAAAATTTTCACCGAAGCGCCAGATTTTGCGCCTTGTCGCTGCTTCGAGTGGTTGGTAGAGTAGGTGGATTTTATTTTCGCCCCCAGCTTGCAGGATTACCCCCTAGTATGTTTAAAAAATTTCGTGGCATGTTTTCTAATGACCTGTCCATTGACCTGGGTACAGCCAATACCCTGATTTATGTAAAAGGGCAAGGCATCGTTCTGAATGAGCCTTCCGTTGTAGCTATTCGCCAAGATCGCGCGGGCTCGCCAAAAAGCGTTGCAGCGGTGGGGCATGGGGCTAAGCAAATGCTTGGTCGTACGCCTAGTAACATCGCGGCAATTCGTCCAATGAAAGACGGTGTGATCGCAGACTTCTTCGTTACAGAGAAAATGCTTCAGCACTTTATCAAGCAAGTTCACAGCAACAGCTTCATGCGTCCAAGCCCTCGCGTATTGGTTTGTGTGCCAGTAGGCGCGACCCAAGTTGAACGTAAGGCGATTCGTGAATCGGCATTGGGCGCAGGTGCGCGCGAGGTGTTTCTGATCGAAGAACCTATGGCCGCAGCAATTGGTGCAGGTTTACCTGTTTCCGAGGCAACAGGCTCTATGGTTGTGGATATTGGTGGCGGTACGACAGAAGTTGCCGTGATCTCACTTAACGGTGTGGTGTACTCTGCCTCAGTACGCGTAGGCGGTGACCGCTTTGATGAAGCGATTATCAACTATGTACGTCGTAATTACGGCGCGTTAATCGGTGAAGCGACCGCCGAGCGGATTAAACACGAAATCGGATCGGCTTACCCGGGTGATGAAGTGTTAGAAATTGAAGTGCGTGGGCGCAACCTTGCTGAAGGTGTCCCGCGTGGCTTTACCCTGAACTCGAATGAAATCCTCGAAGCGCTACAAGAACCGCTAACGGGTATTGTGAGCGCGGTCATGGTCGCTTTAGAGCAGTGCCCACCTGAGCTCGCATCAGATATTTCAGAGCGTGGTATGGTCCTGACAGGTGGCGGTGCATTATTACGTAACCTTGACCGTTTATTGATTGAAGAAACCGGTATCCCTGTCGTCATTGCTGAAGATCCCCTGACATGCGTTGCGCGTGGGGGAGGTAAAGCACTTGAGATGATTGATATTCACGGCGGCGATCTCTTTAGCGAAGAGTAGCGGTTTGTTCGCTGAATAAGGGATCTTGCACTACGCTTATTTCAGCAGAATTACCTTTCCGGCCTTGGGGAGTGCATAGAAACGCGCTCCCCTGTTTTTTGTGAAAAACACGCAGGATTTTATGAAGCCGATTTTTAGTAGAGGCTCTTCTCTGCAGGTACGCTTAGTATTAGCTGTATTGGCGGCTATTGCAGTGATCATAACCGATAGTCATGTGAGTTCCTTTCGAGGGATACGCGACTACCTCGACACCTCAGTCAGCCCGTTTTACTTTATGGCTGATGGCCCTCGTCGTTTCCTCGACAGTACAGCAGATGCTCTCACCTCCCGTCAGACCCTTGAACAAGAAAACCAAGTGCTTCAGCGAGAGTTGCGACTAAAAAATAGTCAATTGCTGCTATTGGGCCAATATCGTCAAGAGAATGTACGCCTAAGGGAACTTCTGGGTTCTCCACTTCGTCAAGACGAACATAAAATGGTGACTCAAGTGATTTCGGAAGCCACCGATCCTTATAGTCATCAAGTGGTGATCGACAAAGGTTCGCGCAGTGGCGTGTATGAAGGTCAGCCAGTGATCAGCGATAAAGGCGTGGTTGGACAGGTGATAGCGGTCGCCCAATTCTCCAGCCGCGTATTACTGATCTGTGATGGTTCACATGCTCTACCCGTTCAAGTACTGCGAAATGATCTGCGGGCCATTGCAACGGGTAATGGCTGTACCGAGAATCTACAACTTGAGCACCTGACTGGGAATGCCGATGTGAAAGTTGGGGATGTGTTAGTCACGTCCGGTTTAGGTGGACGCTTCCCTGAGGGGTATCCTGTTGGTGTAGTCTCTTCTGTCACGCCGGATATGAAGCGTGCGACAACAGTGATTGAAGTACGGCCTGCGGCGGACTTGCAACGTTTACGCTATCTATTATTATTGTGGAACAATGATAGTAAATCCGGCGTATCGGCAACCCCTCAAGAGGTGAACCAAGTGGCGAACGAGCGTTTACAGCAGATGATGCCGCAAATACCGACCCCAGTTGGGACATCGCCTGCGGCAACGCCTCCTACGTCAACGGCCCCTTCGGCTAGTGGAACAACGCCTGCAGCGACTGTTCCATCGGCCACGGGACAACCTCTTCCGTCTGGAGGGCGTCCTTGAGTCGCTATCGTAGCCAAGGGGGTTGGGTCATCTGGCTTTCATTTGTCATTGCCTTAGTTTTACAAGTGATGCCGTGGCCGGAACAGTATTACATGTTTCGGCCGTCATGGATGTTACTGCTGCTCTTATACTGGATTTTGGCATTACCCCATCGCGTGAATATCGGCACAGGTTTCTTCATTGGCACAGTGATGGACTTAGTTTATGGGTCAACCCTAGGAATTCGGGCCTTAACGTTCAGCATTATCGCTTACCTGATTGTTTACCGTTTTCAGCTATTTCGCAATTTGGCGCTATGGCAACAAGCTGGTGTTGTTGTGCTGTTCTCGCTGGTCAGTGACGTCATGGTTTTCTGGGTACAGTTTATGGTGACCGATATCACCTTCCGTCCAGAAATTTTTATGGGTGCATTGGTCGATGGATTATTGTGGCCTTGGCTATTTTTATTGATGCGTAAGATACGTTATCAATTCTCGATTCAGTAAGGCTGTTTATGTCCCCCATTTATCTTGCTTCTGCTTCGCCTCGTCGTGCCGAGCTGTTAACACAATTAGGCGTACCCTTTACTCGCTTAGCCACTGAGGTTGTCGAGCAACAAAAACCGAATGAGTCACCGCTCGACTACGTGACAAGGCTATCGCAAGATAAAGCCTTGGCAGGAGTAAAGATTGCCCCAGATAACCGACCCGTGCTGGGTGCAGATACGATTGTTGTTATCGGTGATCTTGTGCTCGAAAAACCGTTATCACCCAGGCATGCCTTTGAGATACTGACCCAACTATCAGGCCGTTCTCACCAAGTGATCACTGCCGTTACCCTCGCGGATTCACTCAGAATAACAACGCGAAGTGTACAGACGACGGTGACTTTTTGTCATTTGTCGCCCGAGCGAATTAGCCAATACATCGAGACTCAGGAACCCATGGATAAAGCGGGGGCTTATGGTATCCAAGGGCTGGGTGGAAATTTTGTCCGTGAGATTCAGGGCAGTTATTCTGCAGTGGTCGGATTACCGCTGGTGGAAACCTTTGAACTACTGACTGACTTTCAATCCTAGTCATAAGGAGTGTTAATGACTGCTGAGCTGCTCATCAATGTTACGCCTTCTGAAACACGTGTTGCTTACCTTGATAACGGGATTTTGCAAGAAATTCATATTGAGCGAGAAGCGAAAAGAGGGATCGTCGGAAATATCTACAAAGGTCGCGTGAGCCGTGTACTGCCTGGAATGCAAGCGGCCTTTGTCGATATTGGCTTAGATAAATCTGCGTTTCTTCATGCTTCCGATATCGTGCCACATACTGAATGTGTGGCGGGAGAAGAGCAGAAGAAATTTCATGTTAAAAATATTTCTGAATTAGTTCGGCCAGGCCAAGATTTGATGGTACAAGTGGTTAAAGATCCTCTAGGAACCAAAGGGGCTAGGCTGACGACAGATATCACGCTGCCTTCCCGCTATCTGGTTTTTATGCCTGGGGCATCCCATGTAGGGGTTTCACAACGTATTGAGAGTGAGTCGGAACGTGCGCGCCTCAAGCAGGCGGTTCATCAATATTGTGATGAACAAGGTGGATTTATTATCCGTACCGCAGCAGAAGGGATCAGTGATACTGAGCTGGCGCGAGATGCCGCATTTCTAAAGCGTCTGTGGGCTAAGGTATGCAAGCGTAAGAAGCGAAATCAGACACGGATCAAGCTTTATGGTGAGATTGCGTTAGCGGCGCGAGTATTGCGCGATTTCGTTGAGGCCCCTCTCGATCATATTCGTGTCGATTCTAAAGCCACCTATGAAAAGTTGTTAGAATTTACCGCCGAATATGTGCCTGAACTGACCGAAAAACTTGAGCACTATAGCGGTAAGCAGTCTATTTTCGATCTGTTTGATGTCGAGAACGAAATTCACCGAGCTATGGAACGAAAAGTAGCGTTGAAGTCTGGCGGCTATCTTATTATCGACCAGACAGAGGCCATGACTACGGTCGATATTAATACTGGGGCGTTTGTAGGGCATCGTAATTTGGAAGAAACGATTTTCAACACGAATATTGAAGCCACACAAGTCATTGCCCGACAACTTCGATTGCGGAATTTAGGCGGCATTATCATCATCGATTTTATTGATATGAGTAATGAAGAGCATCGTCGCCGAGTGTTGCAAACGTTAGAAATCGCGATGAGTAAGGATAGAGTCAAAAGCAGTATCAACGGTTTCTCATCATTAGGGCTGGTGGAGATGACGCGTAAGCGTACCCGCGAAAGCCTGGAACATATTTTGTGTGGCAAATGCCCGACCTGCCAAGGACGCGGCAGTGTCAAAACCGCCGATACGGTTTGCTATGAGATCATGCGCGAGATTGTGCGTGTACATCACAGTTACGATTCGGACAGCTATTTAGTCTATGCGTCGCCGATAGTCTGCGAGGCGTTGAAGAATGAAGAAGCCCACGCTTTGGCGGAAGTCGAAATATTTTTAGGTAAACAGGTCAAAGTACAAGTCGAACCCCTCTATACTCAAGAGCAGTTTGATGTAGTACTCATGTAATTGCAGTCGATGGATCGTGGAGTGAGGGGACAGTGAGTAGGCTATCGCAATGGACATTACGGATAATTACCGCGCTGATTGTAATTGCTGCACTTTTTGTGACGGCCTTACGCTTAGCTATGCCTTACATGGACCCTTATCGTTCACAACTGCTCAGTGCGGCTTCTGCCGCAACAGGTATTCACTTCTCAGCCGATAAACTCCAAGGTGAGTGGAAGAGTTTTGGCCCCACACTCAATGTCGATAATTTTTCTGCTGAGTTAGCCGATGGCGGTAAATTACAGATAAAGAGAGTCACACTAGCCTTAGATATCTGGCAGTCACTGCTTCATGCTAACTTGCAATTTCGTGACCTGACCTTCTGGCAGCTCCATTTCTTTGTGCAGCAGTTCCCAGAAAAAGGGTCCTCACCGCATAACGGTTACGACAGTAATAAAGTGAAGAATCTCTTTTTGCAGCGCTTCGACCATTTTATTCTTCGCGAAAGTACGATCGATTTCCCTTCTCCTTCAGGACAGCGTGTGACGCTGAATATCCCAACATTGACCTGGTTTAATGAGGGGAAATTACACCGAGCAGAAGGTTTAGTGAACCTGAGCAGCTTTACCGGCCAACATGGTACCGCTCAATTACGGGTCAACTTGCAGGATAAACAGCAGTTACTGGATAAAGGCACTATCTGGATCAAAGTGGATGATATTGACGCCAAACCTTGGTTAGGCAATTGGGTCAATAAGAATACCAACTTAAAAAAAGCCCACCTTAGTTTGATGGTTTGGCTGAACATGGCAGAGGGGTCGCTATCCTCTGGCGAGGTGATCATTAATCGTGGTGATGCTGAGTGGCAAGAAGCCAATCAAGCAGCTCATCAGTTAACGCTGACGCAGCTGTCGGCTAAGTTATCACGCGTCGGTAAAGGTTTTGTATTAACGCTTCCCGATACGGGGATCACTATCGACAATACGCGCTGGCCACGAGGCAGCTTAGCCCTAAATTGGCAAGCTGACAGTAAACAGCCTTGGTTGCCGGCAGAAAATTCAGCGATCCGCGTTCGTGCAGCCAATATCGAACTCGCACGGCTTACCCCGCTGGTGCCCTTGCTCTCTCCCTTACAGTCTACTTATGCCAAATTTTGGCAGCAGGCCAATCCCCAAGGGCGTGTTACCCGCCTTGCTGCCGATATCCCCCTACAAGATATGAAGCAGACCCGTATTGCTGCGCAGTGGCAGCAGTTGAGTTGGCAAGCCTTTCAGAAGCTGCCTGCGGTCATCGGATTTTCTGGCTCGTTGACCGGGGGGATGGCACAAGGTGAATCAGTACTCGAATTAGGCCCACAAACCTTAGCGTCTCAGGGGCAATTGCAGGCTCCCCTCGAACTTAACCATTTTGCCGGTATTTTTTCGTGGAAGCGGGATAATGATAATCTTGCCCTTTCAGGACAGGATATCGACGTCAGCGCGAAATCTGTCGCCGCTAAGGGTGATTTTTCCTATCAACAGTCGGAACACCGTCCGCCAAATCTACAGATTCTAGCGGGGATTAACGCAACAGATGGCGCCGATGCTTGGCGCTATTTCCCCATAAAAATCATGCCGAAAGGCTTAGTGCATTATCTGAGTACCGCAATTCAAGGCGGCAAGGCAAAGGATGCTACTTTGGTCTTCGCGGGGAATCCTCATCAGTTTCCGTTTACTCATAACGAAGGGACATTCCAAGTCACCGTGCCGTTGAAACAAGCGAAATTTGCTTTTCAGCCTGGATGGCCTGCGTTGTCGCCTCTCGATATTGATCTTAACTTTGTCAATAACGGACTATGGATGAAGGCCGATGCAATCCGTTTAGGGAATGTTCCCGTCACACAGGTAACGGCCGATATCCCCGATTATCATAAAGAACAACTGCTAATAGAGGGTGATATTCGGGGGCAAGGGGACGATATTCACCGTTATATGAAACAGACGCCTTTAGCGAAGAGTGTTGGCAGTGCATTAGACCAACTTAAGGTTGATGGGGAAGTATACGGGCATTTAGGGTTAACGATTCCTTTGGATGGCAAAGAAGTCATCGCGAAGGGGGATGTTAACTTAAAAAATAATCAATTAACCATTGTGCCACTGCAAACGCAAATGAAAGGCGTGACGGGTCGGTTTACTTACAATAATGGGCGCTTGCAGAGTACCCCGATATCGGCCCGATGGTTTGGGCAGCCGATCAAGGTGAATTTCTCTACGGAAGAACAAGCACAACAGTTTGCGATTGATGTTCAGGCCAGTGGAGATTGGGCTTTAGAGAAAATTAATGCCTTCCCAAAAACGTTGCATCAGCAGTTAATCGGGCGGTTACCTTGGCATAGCCAAGTTGCGATAGCACTTCCTCACCAGGGTGGGGCCACTTATCGGGTTAAGGTGGTCAGTGACGCAACACAGGTCAGCGGTAAACTGCCCGATGCATTAGGCGTCCAAAATAAACCTTTTCCACTCTCTGTTGATGCCACAGGTAATTTATCAACACTGCAAGTGTCGGGCGTGATTGATAACCAGCAACGGTTTACCACGCAGTGGAAGCTGTCACCTAAATTGGCGCTCGAAAAAGGACAGTGGACCAGTCAGGCCGATGAGCATCCATCATTACCCATGCAGTCGATGATGGATATTCGGTTACCGGCCCTCGAGGGTGATAAGCTGATGGCGACATTACAGAATCTCCCTTCGGCCACGTCAAGCTCAGCGAAAAAAACGGCGCAGCATCCCCCGGCAGCACAAGATTGGCGAACGGCGATTCCCGTTGAGCTGCCTACAACACTGCAGGTAACAACCCCAGCGTTAACCCTTTATGGGCAGCAATGGCGTAACCTCAGCCTTAAGGGTCAACAGTTGCTATCACAACCCCTTCTATCGCTGAACAGTGATGAGGCGAGAGGTAACCTCCAGATTAGGCCGGGGCAGCCTTGGCTGCTTAATATGGATTACCTCTATTATAATCCACAGTTCTCCGCTAGCCGCACGGGACAACAGGTTGCAGAATCGATACAAGATAATCATATTGATTTCAGCCAATGGCCAAAACTGGATGCGACCTGTTCCTCCTGTTGGTTTGCGGGGCAGAACTTTGGCCAAATTAAGGGTAAATTTAGCGTTAACCAGCAAACCCTAACCCTACGCGAGGGGACGGTCGACACGGGGCGTAGTCGATTATCCGTGATGGGTGAGTGGAGTAATGTTCCTGGACAAGAACGCACGGCCCTTAAAGGTCACTTACGTACCGATAACGTTGAGGATGCCGCCCATTGGTTTGGTGTCGAGGTTCCCGTGAGTGATACCCCGCTGCATCTTGGTTACGATTTGCATTGGAAAGATGTTCCTTGGCGGCCCTCTATTAAGACGTTGAGCGGATTACTGACACTGAATGCAGGTAAGGGGTCGTTCCGCCATATAGAGACTGGCACGGCTGGGCAAGTATTACGTTTACTAAGCCTCGATGCGCTACTACGCAAAGTCAGTTTGGATTTTAGAGGCACATTAGATAGCGGCTTCTATTATGACAGCATTACAGGAACAGCTTGGTTGGATAAGGGGATTTTACATACTGAAAATCTCAATATTGATGGATTAGAAGCGGATATTGGTATGCGTGGGGAGGTGAATTTCACTAACCGTCAGTTCGATCTCTTAGCAACGGTTGCGCCTGAAATTTCAGTGCCGGTTGGCGTTGCGGCGGCCTTCGCAATCAATCCTATTGTGGGCGCTTCAGTCGTTGTGGCAAGTAAAGTATTGTCCCCGATCTGGAGTAAAATATCCTTATTACGTTACAGTATCACTGGACCCATAGACAAACCGGACGTCAAAGAAGTCCTGCGTAAGTAAAGAATGAAAAAAGCCATAATGAGTAATTACCTCGATGGCGCAAATTAAAAGTGAGAACTTATGAAACTGAACCTGGTTAGCGAGCATTTACTAACTCAAAATACAATTACGCACGATGATCTTTCACGCGTACTCAGCCAGCTTTCAGAGCGCCATTTGGACTACGGTGATCTCTATTTTCAGTCCAGCATGCATGAATCGTGGGGACTTGAAGATAACATTATTAAAGAAGGGTCTTGGCATATTGACCAAGGCGTAGGGATCCGTGCCGTTAGCGGCGAGAAGACCGGTTTTGCTTACGCGGACCAACTGACGTTAAAGGCCCTTGAGCAAAGTGCCGGCGCCGCACGCAGTATCGTTCAAGAGCAAGGTGATGGCAAAGTACGGACCTTAGCTGCGGTTGAACACAAGGCGTTATATGCTGCGATTAACCCATTAGACAGCTTAACTCGTGAAGATAAAATCGCCCTGTTACACCGAGTAAACCGCGTTGCGCGTGATGCAGACCCACGAGTTCAAGAGGTAAGCGCTCACTTATCTGGCGTTTACGAAGAAGTCCTGATCGCCGCGACAGACGGTACGTTTGCAGCAGATATTCGGCCCCTAGTACGCTTATCGATTAGCGTACAGGTTGAGGATCAAGGGAAGCGCGAACATGGTTCATGTGGCGGGGGTGGACGGACGGGCTATGAGTTCTTCTTACTTGATGAACAGGGCGAGACGCGCTGTGACGGCTGGGCGAAGGAAGCGGTAAGGATGGCATTGGTCAATCTTTCTGCTGTCGCAGCGCCGGCAGGTACGCTGCCAGTGGTTCTCGGTGCTGGCTGGCCGGGTGTGTTACTCCACGAAGCCGTAGGTCATGGTTTAGAAGGGGATTTTAACCGTCGTGGTACGTCGATGTTCAGCGGCCAAATGGGGCAGTCGGTAGCGTCAGAACTGTGTACCGTCGTGGATGATGGTACCTTGGATGGCTTACGTGGCTCGATCGCTATCGATGACGAAGGGGTTCCCGGCCAATACAATGTACTGATTGAAAAGGGCATCTTGAAAGGCTTCATTCAAGATAAACTGAATGCGCGCCTGATGGGGCTTCCACCGACCGGGAATGGTCGTCGAGAGTCTTATGCGCATCTTCCTATGCCAAGAATGACCAATACCTATATGTTAGCGGGTAAATCGACTCCGCAAGAGATTATTGAAAGTGTCGACTACGGTATTTACGCGCCTAATTTTGGTGGCGGTCAAGTCGATATTACATCGGGCAAATTCGTATTCTCGACGTCAGAAGCGTACCTAATCGAAAAAGGGAAGATAACCTCTCCAGTTAAAGGGGCTACCTTGATTGGTTCAGGGATTGAAGCGATGCAGCAAATCTCGATGGTCGGTAACGATCTTGCTCTTGATAAAGGCGTTGGCGTCTGTGGTAAAGAGGGACAAAGTGTCCCAGTCGGCGTCGGCCAACCGACCTTGAAACTCGACCGTTTGACGGTGGGTGGCACGGCCTAAGCAATTTAAAAGGTAGCCTAAAGCTACCTTTTACTTAAAAAGAGTTCGTAGCGCGTTTCCATTTCTTTAAAATAGTCAGCGAGTAAAGATAAGCAGATTTGGACTTTTAGCGGTAATTTGTCTTTTTCTGTGTACAGCGCATGGACAGGACGTGGCTTCGAACTGTAGTCGGGCAGTAATATACTGATGTTCCCCTGTTTAACCTCATCCATTATCCACATCATCGGCATATAAGCGATGCCGGCTCCTGATTTAAGCCAATGCACCAAGGTTTGTGGATCATTGGTGGCGAAACGCCCGCGGAGAGAAAGATGAATCTGTTCGCCATCTGGAGCGGTGAGCTCCATCTCATTATAAGGCGACAAGGTGTACTCTAGCCAGCACAGTGATGCCAGCTCACTATGATGGGTGGGGAGCGATACTTGGCTGAGATACTCTTTACTGGCGCAAATCACCATCGGCATCGCGCCGATCTGACGAGAGAAAAGCGTAGAATTTTCTAGGTGTCCGGTTCTTAGTACCAGATCCAGTCCATGAGTAATCAAATCGGGGGTAGGGTTATCGGTGATCAGATCGATCTCCAGCCCAGGGTAATCGGCTAATAATTTCATCGCGATAGGCGCGAGAACATTTTGTGCCATCGTGGTACTCGAGCCAATACGTAATGTGCCCACTGGCGTATTGTTAAACTCAAAGAGCTGCTCGTGAACGCGGGTGGCCTCGTTAAGCATTCGTTGACAACCCAAGTAATAAATTTTTCCCGCTTCGGTCATGCCGATACGCCGCGTACTGCGATTGAGTAGCTTAATATTCAGCTCATCTTCTAATCGGGAAATGGTCTGTGAGATTGAAGAAACGCTGACCTGCATTTGCTGTGCAACGGCGGTAAATGAGCCTTGTTCAACAACTTTGGCAAACACAGCCATTCGTTTTAATCGTTCCATTATTAACTCTGAGTTAAAAGTGATTTAGTTCACAAAATATAGAAAATGATCGCAAAGACACGTTACTATAGCGCTATAAATAGGAGTTTATTTCTCTATTCTCGCATCGTCGTCTCTATCTTTAGTGATTTTTTGGTTCGGTCCCCGAGGGGCAATGGTACAGTTTACGTTACCTTTTAACCAAGTAAGTCGCCATTATGGATCTTAAAGCTTTCCAGTAACCCATGCCGAGTGGCTCGCTGGCTAATGTGTTAAAGGATTTTACATGAGTGTGCATCCAGTTTTGGTGATATTTGGGCTCTCATTTCCACCCATTTTTGTTGAGCTTATCTTATCTCTCATTGTGTTTTGGCTAGTGAAAAAAGTGCTTACACCAACGGGTATCTACGATCTGGTTTGGCACCCCGCATTGGTTAATACCGCCCTTTACTGCTGTGTGTTTTATCTCGTTTCGAGTTTAATAGTCTGAGGTTTCAGTGAAAACGTTAATAAAAAAAGTGGCCCGCTACGCGATTACCTTTGTGCTAGTGATTATTGCCATTGTGATTGTTTTTCGTACATGGGTGTATTACACCGAATCCCCTTGGACACGTGACGCAAAATTTTCCGCTGATGTGGTCGCTATTGCGCCCGACGTTACGGGTCTGATCACACAAGTGAATGTTCATGATAACCAGTATGTTAAGCAAGGCGAGATACTGTTTGAAATCGACCGACCGCGCTTTAAAGAAGCCTTAGATGAAGCACAAGCCGACGTCGATTACTACCAAGCGGTCGTCGCCGAAAAACGACGTGAAGCGGCACGGCGTAATCAACTGAGTACCGTGGCGTTATCACGCGAAGCCGTTGAGCAAGCGAATAATGATCTGCAAACCAGTGAACATCAGCTAGCGAAAGCTACTGCAGCACGGGATCTCGCTCAGCTCGACCTGGTGCGTGCAACGGTTAAAGCCCCTGCCGATGGCTGGGTCACTAACTTAAATGTTTATGGTGGCGAATTTATTAACCGTGGTTCAGTTGCGGTAGCATTAGTGAAAGATCACACCTTCTATGTCACGGCCTATCTTGAAGAGACGAAGCTTCATGCGGTACGCCGGGGCCTACGTGCAGAAATTACCCCACTGGGAAGTAATTTAACACTGCGGGGTACGGTGGAAAGTGTCGCCGCTGGCGTCACCAATAGTAGTAGCAGTAATGATAGTAAAGGGATGGCTAATATTGATTCTAACTTGGAATGGGTCCGTCTAGCACAGCGTGTACCGGTCCGCATCCATCTTGATGAACAAGTCGGTAATCGTTTTCCAGCAGGAACGACGGCAACAGTGATCATTACAGGCGAAAAAGATCGTCAAGATCGTGAACCTTCTCCTTTGGAAAAGTTGACTAATCGACTTCGCGAATTTGGATAATCTGGAGGCGGTATGATTCAGTTCTTACGCTTCCCAGTTAAATTAACCTTTGCTGTTCTATTAGCGATGTTGCTGGGGTTCTATTTTAATTTAGAAACCCCACGTTGGGCGGTAATGACCGCCGGTATTGTTGCCGGTGGGCAAGCGTTTGCTGCCGGGGGGGATCCTTATTCCGGCGCACTACGTTACCGTGGATTATTACGTATAATCGGTACCTTCTTAGGCTGTATCGCGGCGTTGGCAATCGTGATGACGACGATTAGAGCGCCGATGATTATGCTGTTTCTTAGCTGTCTCTGGGCAGGCTTTTGTGTATGGATCTCGTCGCTGGTCAAAGTGGATAACTCGTACGCTTTTGGCTTGGCTGGCTATACCGCGTTAATTATCATTATTTCTTCGAACGCTTCAGGTTCCATGGAGCTAATGCCTCGGTTAGCGGTTGAACGCTGTAGCGAGATTTTTATCGGCATTATCTGTGCGATTTTAGCAGACACCTTTTTCTCTCCGCGTTCTATCAAACGGGTGATCGACCAAGAAGTTGACCAACTGCTGTTAGCGCAATATCAACTCCTACAATTGTGTGTGGGGCTAGGCGAGAAAGAAGACGTTGATAAAGCTTGGAGTAGCTTGGTGGCACGCAGTAGCGCCTTTAGCGGAATGCGTAGCCAGTTAAAAATGGAATCGTCGCATTGGCAAAATAGTAGCCGTCGGCTAAAAATGCTAAACACCCTCTCCTTAACGATGATTACCCATTCCACGGAAACCTATTTAAATCTTCAGGCGCACCCTGAATATCTTTCCAGTGCTTTTGTAGAAGTGATCGAGCAGAAAGTTGAGACGATTGGCGACTTGCGGACTAAAGTCCGTGAGTTACGTAAGCTTTTCAATGAGTATCCGGCGGAGTCCGTTCCTTTAGCGCTCTCGACCTGGGTGAGTGCCGCATCGGAATACCTCTTATTATCGAAAGGGATCCGTAGTAACGTTAAAATCAATGGTACTGAAGAGGCCATCCTTCGCCGCGAGGTCATCGTGGCACCAAAGTCAGCAGAAACCCATCATGCGATGATTAACGGTATTCGTACCTTCGTTGCAACGTTTTCTGGGGTGTTATTCTGGCTCTACTCCGGCTGGAACGCGGGAAGTGGTTGTATGATTATGTTGGCAGTGGTTACTGCGTTAGCGATGCGAATTCCCAACCCCTTGATGATGGCAAAAGATTTCCTCTACGGGATGACCGCAGCGTTCCCCATTGGTTTACTATATTACGCTTATTTAATGCCCAATACTCAACAGAGTATTTTCTTACTCTGTCTCATCATCGGTGCCTTAGCTTTTGTTGCGGGTGTGCTGATCCAGCGTCGCCAAGTTGGAGCATTGGGGGGATTCATTGGTACTCTGAATGTTATTGTGTTGAGTAACCCTATTACCTTTCCGATTGAGTCCTTTTTGGAAAACGCTTTGGGCCAAGTGATTGGGTGTTTCTTATCCTTGATGGTGATACTACTGATTAGGGATAAATCAAAAGCGAAGACGGGACGAAAAATACTTAACCGTTTGATGTATGCCGCCGTTGCGTCATTGACGACCAATCCTTCTCGTCGTAGAGAAAACCATCTGCCAGCACTCTATCAACAGCTGTTTATGTTGCTCAATATGTTTCCAGGGGATCTGAATAAATACCGATTAGCGCTAACACTGATTATTAGCCAGCAGCGGCTGCGCAGCTTCGCGATACCACCTAATCCCGTATTATCTCATTTCCATCAGCAACTCAGGTTAACGGGCGATGAGGTGATAGCCGCGCACAGTGTCGAAAAGAAAGAGTATTACTATACAAGGTTGCTCAAAGAGTTAACGGATTACGAACAATTACTGAGTGAGTATCAGGCTTCTATTTCTATGCAAGAGTCGGTTCGCCGCTTAACGGATATTTTAACCCGTTACCAATCCACGATGATCAACATCTAACCCAACAACTGGCAGTCGCCTAAGGTTGTCTGCCAGTTTCGCAACTCCCACACAGGTTAAAGCTCTTGTTCGAAAAGAGTCAGTACCACGGTATGGAGTTTTTTCACGGTAAAGCCGCGGGAAGGCGTAATAAAAATCGTATCATCACCGGCAATCGTCCCTAGGATCCCCTCTGACTTACCTAACGAATCTAATAAACGAGCAATCAGCTGCGCGGCCCCCGGGCTGGTACGAATGACGACTAATGCGTCATTGTAGTCAATATCTGTCACTAAGTTTTTCAGTGGGCTGCTAGTGGTCGGAACGCCTAATTCAGCGGGTAAGCAGTAAACCATTTCCATCTTGGCATTACGGGTTCTTACCGCACCAAATTTCGTCAGCATACGTGACACTTTCGATTGGTTGATATTCTGAAAACCATCTTCTTGCAGGGCATGAACAATTTCACTTTGAGAGCTAAATTTTTCTTCTTTAAGAAGCGCCTTAAAGGCTCGTACCAGATCATCTTGTTTAGAAGGGGTTCGCATAAAAAACCTTTGAAATAGGGGAAGTGAGATTATTATGCATCTTGCTGCATTTTTATTCAATAATCTCTGTGCAGTGAAAAATAGCTTATAGAGAATTAATCTTAATAAATGATAATACCTACGGATTATATTCTCTCTATAAATAAAAATAGGGTTGAATACTACAGTGACCGATCGCTTTACATGTGAAAGCACGGTAGCCGTTCAAATCAGCGCCCTCAGTAAACCGACTGATTATTCATAAAACGCGCGATGACTGAGGGCGATAATTAATTACTATCCTGAGGAAACTCTTGAATCGTCACGGGCAGGATTTTTTTCTGACCTTGTCTAAGGATTTGTACGTCAATAACGGAACCGGGGCGAATTTCTGCTACTTGGTCCATGGTCTCCTGTGCGGAAACGGCGGGCTTGTTATTCACACTCAGCAGAAGATCATTCGGCTTAATTCCCGCTAACTCGGCCGGACCTGTCACTTTGGTAACAATAATGCCTTGTAATTTTTCATAGCTATTCCCTTGTTCATGCATCGGGGGAATTTCACGACCAGTAATCCCGATAAAGCCGCGGATAACCCGACCATCACGAATAAGTTTATTCATGATCTTAATCGCTAGCGGGGTTGGGATGGCAAAACCAATTCCTTCAGGTGTTTCACCATCATTGCTCTTATCGAAGGTAAGTGTATTGATTCCCATCAGTTCACCCAATGAGTTTATCAATGCTCCCCCCGAGTTACCTTGGTTAATCGAGGCATCGGTTTGCAGGAAGTTTTGGCGTCCGGAAGAACTCAGGCCAACACGGCCTGTGGCGCTAATGATCCCTTGGGTTACGGTCTGTCCGAGATTATAGGGATTACCTATCGCCATGACGACATCACCAATATGCGGATTACGTTCGTCATTAATCGGGATAATGGGCAAGCTCGGCGCAGAGATTTTAAGTACAGCGAGATCGGTCATCGCATCAGAACCGACTAAAGTTGCTTCGTAAAAACGTCCATCTTGTAAAGCCACGATAATCTGATCGGCATTACTGATAACGTGGCGATTCGTCAGAATATAGCCACGTTGGTTCATTATCACTCCCGACCCTAAGGTAGTGAAGTCTCTTTTACCTTGCGTCTGTGAATTGCGGTTGTAGACATTGACCACCGCTGGAGCGGCTCGACGCACTCCTTGGCTGAAACTGAACACAGATTCTTGGGTATTAGCAGGTGCCTCGTTATTCGAAAATAGTGCGCCACCGTTACGCATAAAATGCATACCGAGAAGTAGAATTATGGCGACAACAAGGCCGATAAGCGCTGAACGAAGTAATTTAAATAACATGCTAATTTAGTTGCCAAGGGAGAGGTTGCTGCAGAATACCATGAGAAGGATAGGTACGCACCTCTGTACCTATCCTTATTGGGGTTAGCGAAGAAGTAAAAACAGATTGTCTTTACCACGCATAACACTCATGGCGATAACCGGAGGTTTGGTCGCTAAAATCTTACTCATCGCATCGAGAGAATCAACCCGTTGGCGGTTAATGGCCGTGATGACGTCCCCAGCGTGCAAACCGATTTGCTGAGCAGGGCTAGACGGGGTAACGCTGTCTACTTTGACGCCTTTCGCTTTACTCAGTGTCGTTCCATCGCTGAACGCTGCACCTTGTAAAGCTGGGAGATCAATGGTGGTAGGGACGACTTCGGGGGCACTTTGCTCTAAAGTGACTTCGGCATTGATCGATTTACCGTCGCGCAATAAGGTCAACATGACTTTATCGCCTGGCGCGCTGGTACCGACTTTCACGCGAAGCTCGGCGAAACTGGTGATAGGTTTACCGTTTAAGCCAGTAATGATGTCGCCAGCCTTGATCCCCGCTTTTGCTGCGGCAGAATTCGGTAATACTTCTGCAACGAATGCTCCACGCTGCACGTCGACATGGAAAGCTTTCGCCATATCAGAGGACATCTCAGTGCCTTTCAGACCAAGCTGGCCGCGAGTAATTTTACCGTTCTTAATCAGCTGATGGGCAAGGTTCATCGCCATATTGGAGGGGATAGCGAAGCCGATACCAATATTTCCGCCACTGGCGGCTAAAATAGCGGTATTGATCCCCACCAATTCACCTCTCAGGTTGACTAAGGCACCGCCCGAGTTCCCGCGGTTAATCGCTGCATCGGTTTGAATAAAGTTCTCTAACCCTTCAATATTTAAGCCGCTGCGGCCTAGCGCAGAGATGATGCCAGAGGTGGCTGTCTGCCCTAGCCCGTAAGGATTACCGATAGCAACCGCGAAATCACCGACTTGTAAGGTATCGGAATCCGCAATATTAATTTGGACTAAATTTTTCGCATTCTTAACTTGGATAAGGGCGATGTCTGTTTGGCTATCATGACCAACCAGTTTCGCAGGGTATTCATTCCCATCGCCTAGCTGAACCGTTATTTTATCTGCACCGTTAACCACATGGTTGTTGGTAAGAATGTAACCGTTTTTAGCGTCAATGATGACACCTGACCCTAACCCTTGAAACGGCGTTGGCTGTTGCGGTTGCGGAGCCTGGCCAAGAAAGCGTTTTAACGGTTCAGGAAGTTGCTGATCTTGACTTTCCGTCGTCGTTCCGCTGACTTTTACGCTGACGACAGAAGGCAGCGTTTTAGCAAGCATTGGCGCAAGCGAAGGTAAAGGTTGATCACCCACTTGAGCAGGTAGCGTCGCATACGAAGCAGGTAAATAGGCCATACCCAAACTCATACTTAGCGCTATTGCTAGCGCCAAGGGTGTACGATTTTTTTTCATCATTGACCCTCAACGATTATTTTTCGGTGTTAGAACTTCTTAATAAGCCTGATGATTTTTCAGAATAATCCCGGGGCATTTCAGCTAATCCATTCTCAGATTCAGCATCTTTTGCACTCTGTTGCCAGATGAACGGATTACTCTGTGCCGCTTGCTCAGGCAGCAGCTCTTTAGTCGTGCTCGACATATGTTGATAAAGCTCTTGATAATTTTGTGACATATTTTCAAGCAGTTCAGCGCTGCGAACAAAGTGACCATTTAGTTCTTGTTTTAACTCTTTGAGTTCATCTTTGGTTTTTTCTAATTCGTACTGCAGCGCGTGTTGATCACGCAGTTTACGGCTACCAAAACGTGTGATAACAACCCCAACGATTACGCCGACAATTAATCCGATAAGCCCATATTCCCAGGTCATAATGACTCCCATAATATCCGTTGTTCTAAGGGGAAGACGATAAGCAATTACTCATTTTAAGTAAGATGCTAGTCGAAAATAGTTTCCCTCACTATACCTGTTAATGCTCAGGATGTGGAATCCTGAGTTAACCTGGCGTACTGTATAGCGGTTTTCAATGTTGTGTTTGTCGTCTTCGACTATCTTAACGGTACCCACTATGCAAACCATTTCTCCACTGACACGTTACCTACAAGCACTTGAACAAGGCGATTATCAGCCTGACGATGTACAAAAAGCCGCGGTAACGGAGCTTGATAAGATCCAAAAAGCGTTAATCGCCCGTCAGCAAACGACCACTACCTCGACGGATAAAAAAGGACTTTTAGGTCGCTTTTCAAAAATTTTCCAGCGCAGTGAGAGCAGCGAACAACCGGTTCAAGGCTTGTATATGTGGGGCGGAGTAGGGCGCGGCAAAACCTGGATTATGGATATGTTTTACCAATCCGTTCCAGGCGACCGTAAGTTACGGTTACATTTCCACCGTTTTATGTTGCGGGTCCATGAGGAATTGAGCCAACTTCAAGGGCATAGCGATCCACTCCTTATTATTGCCGAACGCTTTCGTGAGCAGACTGATCTGCTCTGTTTTGATGAGTTTTTTGTTTCAGATATCACCGACGCGATGCTACTGGGTACGTTAATGGAAGCACTGTTTCAGCGAGGGATCACCTTGGTGGCGACCTCGAATATCCCCCCTGATCACCTTTATCGCAATGGATTACAGCGAGCGCGCTTCTTACCCGCGATTGAGCAAATAAAAACACATTGCCAAGTGATGCATGTTGATGCCGGGGTAGATTACCGTTTACGCGCCCTGACAGCGGCTCACCTTTGGAAATCGCCGCTCAACGACGAGACGCATGCGGCCATTAGCGCATTATTTAAAAATCTATCAGGCACTGATTTCGTGCAGGCCCCTTCGCCGGTATTGGAGATCAATCACCGGGCGATGAAGACGGAACACGTAGCAGAGGGTGTTCTCGCGATTCGTTTTAGCGTGTTGTGTGGTGAAAACCGTAGTCAACATGACTATATCGCGCTTTCTCAGCAGTTTCATACGGTACTATTGCTCGATGTCCCACCCTTAACCAGCCAGACTGAAGACCATGCGCGTCGATTTCTTGCAATGGTAGATGAATTCTACGAAAGACATGTTAAACTTGTCGTTTCTGCGGAAGTGGCGTTGGAAGCTATCTATCAAGGTAATCAATTGAAATTTGAATACCAACGTTGCTTATCTCGTCTTCAGGAGATGCAAAGCGAAGAGTATTTGCGTCTTCCTCATTTGCCGTAAGGCAGAAATATTCGTGGAGTTGCGAATTAATGATAAAAGAGGTCGATTTTTGATGTCGACTTCTTTATAATCTTGCGACCCCACGTTACAACAAATGGTTTTATTCCCAAAAACCTTTGTGTTCCGGTAGTTCTATCCGAAGGGGTAGGCTTACTGGCAAAATGGTCGTGTGAGCCTCAACCGTTAATAGCGTTTGGGATTTCACCAACGTGTAACTTATATTTGGGTAAGCTTTTAGATGAAAACTTTTACAGCTAAACCAGAAACCGTCAAACGCGACTGGTATGTTGTTGACGCAACTGACAAAACCTTAGGTCGTTTAGCGACTGAACTGGCTCGTCGTCTGCGTGGTAAACATAAAGCGGAATACACTCCGCACGTAGATACTGGTGATTACATCATCGTTCTTAACGCTGACAAAGTTGCTGTAACAGGTAACAAACGTAGCGACAAGATCTACTATCGCCACACTGGTCACATCGGTGGTATCAAGCAAGCGACCTTTGAAGAAATGATTGCTCGTGCTCCTGAGCGTGTCATTGAAACCGCGGTAAAAGGCATGCTGCCGAAAGGCCCTCTGGGCCGTGCAATGTTCCGTAAACTGAAAGTTTACGCGGGCAACGAGCACAACCATGCGGCACAGCAACCGCAAGTTCTGGACATTTAATCGGGATCAATGGCAATGGCTGAAACTCAAAACTACGGCACAGGTCGCCGCAAAAGCTCTTCCGCACGCGTCTTTATCAAGCCGGGTAGCGGAAACATCGTAATCAACCAACGCTCTTTAGAGCAATATTTCGGTCGTGAGACTGCACGCATGGTCGTGCGTCAACCTCTGGAACTGGTTGATTTGATTGGTAAATTAGATCTGTACATCACTGTTAAAGGTGGTGGTATTTCTGGTCAAGCAGGAGCGATCCGTCACGGTATCACTCGCGCTCTGATGGAATATGACGAATCTCTGCGTTCTGAACTACGTAAAGCGGGCTTTGTTACTCGTGATGCGCGTGAAGTTGAACGTAAGAAAGTCGGTCTGCGTAAAGCACGTCGTCGTCCACAGTTCTCTAAGCGTTAATTCATGGCTGCTCTGCAGCGATGTCTTTTCGAAAAAACCCGCTCCGGCGGGTTTTTTATTGCCGATAAGCGGGCGCTGAGCATGTCATCACGCTTACCCGTTTAGCGACAATTGTTACTTTTTCCTCTCAAAAACTCTTCAAGTAACCAGAATTCGCAGCAAAATCGAAAGGTTGCCCACAAAGGCTTCAATTTCTGGTAAACTATCGCGCAGTTTATGGTCTATTATCTGCCATCGGTCATTGAGATGGTTAATCGCAGCTCTTATAAGTATATGTGGAGGTTTTCATGGCTGTCGCTGCCAACAAACGTTCGGTAATGACACTGTTTTCTGGACCCACTGATATCTATAGCCATCAGGTACGTATTGTACTGGCTGAGAAAGGTGTGAGTGTAGAAATTGAACAGGTGGATAAGTCAAATCTTCCACAAGACTTGATCGATCTAAATCCGTATTGCACTGTTCCAACCTTAGTGGATCGTGAGCTGACGTTATATCAATCACAAATCATTATGGAATATTTGGACGAGCGTTTTCCGCATCCGCCATTAATGCCAGTCTATCCCGTTGCACGCGGTGAAAGCCGCTTGATGATGCATCGTATTGAGCAAGATTGGTATAGCCTGCTGTTCAAGATTGAACAGGGTTCAAATGAAGAAGCGGATGATGCGCGTAAACAATTACGTGAGCAGTTATTAGCAATCGCACCATTATTCGCACGCACGCCTTACTTCTTGAGCGAAGAATTCAGCTTGGTCGATTGTTATCTTGCTCCACTGCTATGGCGTTTACCTTCTTTAGGCGTTGATTTATCTGGAGCTGGCTCTAAAGATCTTAAAGGCTATATGAATCGTGTCTTTGAACGTGATTCGTTCCTCGCTTCTCTTACAGAAGTTGAGCGTGAAATGCGTCTCTAATCGAGGCTTATACTTATGGATATGACAAATTTAACGGCACGTCGTCCGTATCTACTGCGGGCATTCTATGATTGGTTGTTAGATAACGAGCTAACGCCACATCTGGTGGTTGATATTAATCTTCCTGGTGTGGAAGTGCCTTTGGAATTTGCACGTGATGGACAAATTGTCCTTAACATTGCTCCGCGTGCCGTGGGGAACTTGGAACTGGGCAATGAGTTCGTCAGTTTCAATGCGCGCTTTGGGGGCGTTCCGCGTCAAGTATTCGTCCCTCTCGCTGCCGTTATGGCACTTTATGCCCGTGAAAATGGTGCTGGCACCACGTTCGAACCTGAGCCGCAGTATGATGATGTTGAGGCGAATGTCGACATCGAGGTGACTCATGAGCCTAAAATGTCATTAATAGATGGCGATGGTGAGACTGAGCATACCGATGGCGATGATGATACCCCTCCTCCTAAAGGTGGTCGCCCAGCGTTACGTGTCGTAAAATAATATTGGCTAAAAAAAAGAGCGCTATCAGCGCTCTTTTTCATTTTCTACACTTCAAGATAATCGAGAATACCTTCTGCCGCTTTTCTGCCTTCCGCTATCGCGGTCACGACGAGGTCAGATCCTCTTACCGCATCACCGCCTGCAAAGATCTTGGGGTGACTAGTTTGGAATGCAATGTCAGCCGTTTCAGGTGCCACAATTCGTCCGGTCGCATCAAATTCAACGTTGAACTCATCGAGCCAAGGCATGCTGTGTGGACGGAACCCAAAAGCAAGAATCACTGCATCGGCTGCGATAACATGCTCTGATCCTGCTACAGGTTGAGCTTGTTGGCGACCGGCGGCATCAGCGGGGCCCATCTCGGTCCTAACCATTTTAACAGCAATCACTTTCCCGCTGCCGTCGATCTCGACGCCTAATGGTTGTAGGTTAAATTGGAAATCGACGCCTTCTTCGCGTGCATTTTTCACTTCCCGACGTGAACCAGGCATGTTGACCTCATCGCGACGATACGCACAAATGACGTTGGTCGCACCTTGACGAATCGAGGTTCTGACACAGTCCATTGCGGTATCACCCCCACCGAGTACCACAACGCGCTTCGCGTTCATATCTAAGTAAGGTTGCTCAGCCAGCGCATCGAAACCCATGGTTTTGCGGGTATTCGCGATAAGGAAAGGTAAGGCGTCGTAAACACCTTCTGCATCTTCATTGCTGAGTCCACCTCGCATTGATTGATAGGTGCCAACCCCTAAGAAGACGGAGTCATACTCATCAACCAGGCTTTGCATCGTAATATCTTGGCCAACCTCGACGTTTAACCGGAACTCAATCCCCATCCCTTCGAACAGTTCCCGACGTTTGATCATCACGTCTTTTTCAAGTTTGAAAGAAGGGATACCAAAGGTTAAAAGCCCGCCAATCTCTGGGTGGCGATCAAAGACGGTCACGCTCACACCATTACGTGTCAGTACGTCGGCACAGGCAAGCCCGGCAGGACCGGCACCAATGACTGCAACACGTTTATTTACTGACTTAACGTGCGACATGTCTGGGCGCCAACCCATTTCCATTGCTTTATCGTTGATGTAGCGTTCGATGTTGCCAATGGTCACGGCACCGAAATCATTATTTAGCGTACAAGAACCTTCACAGAGACGATCCTGTGGGCAAACACGGCCACAGACCTCGGGCAGGCTGTTGGTCTGATGTGAGAGTTCTGCCGCTTCGATGATCCGCCCTTCATTGGCTAACTTTAACCAGTTTGGAATGTAGTTATGTACCGGACATTTCCATTCACAATAGGGGTTACCACAATCTAAGCAGCGGTCGGCTTGCGCCTTGACTTGCCCTTCAGAGAAGGGCTCGTAGATTTCAACAAATTCTATTTTACGAAGTTGCAGCGGTTTCTTTGGAGGATCAACGCGCTGTAAGTCAATAAATTGATACACATTTTGGCTCATTGTCGCTCCTTACTGCGCCTGTACTCGTAATTCTGCCGCTGACCGGCTGCGGTGTCCTAGCAGTGCTTTCACATCGCTCGATTTGGGTTTGATCAGCATAAATTTCTCTGACCAGTTCGACCATTGTGCAAGGATCTCTTCACCACGACTGGATTGTGTATATTGCACGTGCTCGGTGATTAAGCCTCGCAGATGCTCTTCATGAATAGGCAGGGTGGCGACGTCTAAGACCTCGACCAACTCGCTGTTGACACGTTTACGGAATTCGCCGTCCTCATCAAGAACGTACGCAAAGCCACCGGTCATGCCCGCACCGAAATTGACGCCAGTACGACCGATCACGCACACCACGCCTCCTGTCATGTACTCACAGCCATTGTCGCCAATTCCCTCGACAACCGTAATAGCACCGGAGTTACGTACCGCAAAACGTTCACCTGCACGGCCCGCTGCAAACAGTTTGCCGCCTGTCGCACCATATAAGCAGGTGTTCCCCGCAATGGTGGCTTCGTGGCTACGGAAGGCTGAGCCGATAGGTGGGCGAATCGCCAAGAGGCCGCCAGCCATCCCTTTTCCAACATAGTCATTGGCATCACCCGTCAGGATCATTTCAAGTCCTCCGGCATTCCAGACACCGAAGCTTTGTCCTGCTGTACCGGTTAAATGAACCTGAACAGGATCACTTGCCAGTCCTTGGTCACCGTAACGTTGAGCGATCGCACCGGATAAGGTTGCGCCAATTGAGCGGTCAGTATTTTTGACATCAAAGTAAAAATGTTTGCTCTGTTTTGTCTCAATGTAGGGCAGTGCCTGTTCCAATAGCGCCTTATTCAGCGTTCCCTTATCGAAAGGCGGGTTCGATTCCGTACAATACAATGCCTTGCCTGCAACCGGGGTTGCTGTCTCGAGTAACGGACCTAGATTCAGCTTTTGCTGTTTTGCCGTGAAACCTTCCAATGCGGTCAATAGATCTGTTCGCCCTATCAAGTCGGTTAGGCGACTTACACCTAAAGAAGCCATGATTTCACGTGTCTCACGGGCAATGAATTCAAAGTAGTTTGTCACTTTGAAAGGAAGACCGTGATAGTGGTTCTTACGTAATTTCTCATCTTGTGTTGCAACGCCTGTCGCACAGTTATTAAGGTGACAAATACGCAGGTATTTACAGCCCAAAGCGACCATTGGGCCCGTACCGAAACCGAAGCTTTCTGCACCAAGAATGGCAGCCTTGATGATATCGAGGCCGGTTTTTAATCCACCATCAATCTGTAAACGGATTTTGTGACGTAGTCCGTTAGCAACCAACGCTTGTTGTGTTTCCACTAAGCCTAGTTCCCAAGGACAACCGGCATACTTCACTGAGGTCAGCGGGCTTGCCCCCGTGCCGCCATCGTACCCTGCAACGGTAATTAAATCGGCGTAGGCTTTTGCAACCCCGGTCGCGATGGTTCCTACGCCTGGCTCTGATACCAGCTTGACGGAAATCATCGCCTTAGGGTTAACTTGCTTGAGGTCAAAAATAAGCTGCGCCAAATCCTCAATCGAATAGATGTCGTGGTGTGGCGGAGGTGAGATCAAGGTAACACCCGGAACAGAATAGCGTAACCGTGCAATATAAGGCGTGACTTTATCGCCCGGTAATTGACCGCCTTCACCTGGCTTAGCCCCTTGTGCAACCTTAATCTGAATCACATCAGCGTTAACTAAGTAGGCGGGTGTCACACCGAAACGTCCCGAAGCCACTTGCTTAATCCGCGACACCTTATTCGTGCCGTAGCGCGCGGGATCCTCTCCCCCTTCACCGGAGTTCGAGAAACCACCGATGCTGTTCATCGCTTCAGCCAGCGCTTCGTGGGCCTCTGGGCTCAGTGCGCCAATCGACATTGCAGCGGTATCGAAGCGTTTGAAGAGTTCGGTTGCCGGTTCAACTTCATCAATATTGATGACTTTTTCGCTTGGTTTCAGCGCCAGTAAATCGCGTAACGTCGCCACAGGGCGGTTATTCACATGTTGGGCGTAGTTGAGATAATCCGCATAGTCACCACTTTCTACCGCACGCTGCAAGCTGTTAACAATATCCGGATTATAAGCGTGATATTCGCCGCCATGGACATACTTCAATAATCCACCTTGATCGAGAGGCTTACGGGCTAACCATGCACGTTTAGACAGATTCACGAGGTCTTGTTCGAAGTCGCTAAAATTCGCACCGCCGATACGGCTGGTCACGTTTTGGAAGCAAAGCTTAGTAATATCAGTATGCAGTCCCACGGCTTCAAATAGCTTCGAACAACGGTAGGAGGCAACCGTTGAAATTCCCATTTTCGACATAATTTTGTACAAGCCTTTGTTGATACCGTTACGGTAATTCAACATTGCTTTACGATAATCATGATCGATGATGCCACAGTCCGCCATTTTCGCTAAGGTTTCATAGGCTAACCAGGGATAGATCGCGGTTGCGCCAAAGCCCAGGAGAACAGCAAAATGATGTGGGTCGCGGGCCGAAGCCGTTTCAACAATAATATTGGCATCACAGCGAAGACTTTTCTCTACGAGACGCGCTTGTACCGCACCGACGATCATTGGCGCCGGGACGGGGAGCCTTTCTGCCGTAATATGCCTATCTGACAGGACGAGTAATACGGTGCCGCTGCGAACCCTTTCCTCTGCTTGGTCGTTTAAGCGATAGATAGCGGCTTCTAACGTCTCTTCAGCCGGATTAAAGGTACAATCGATCGTATCAGCACGGTAGTACTGAGTGTCTAATTGCGTCAGCTGTGAGAAATCTGAATAGAGTAAGATGGGTGACTTGAAACTTACACGGTGTGCTTGTCCTTCTGCCTCGCAGAACACGTTCATCTCTTGTCCGATACAGGTGGCCAACGACATTACATGATTTTCACGTAAGGGGTCGATAGGTGGGTTAGTCACCTGCGCGAATTGCTGGCGGAAGTAGTCATAAATAATACGTGGACGACTGCTCAGTACGGCAAAGGGAGTATCGTCACCCATTGATCCGACAGCTTCTTGTCCATTTTCACCCAGCACACGAATGACGGTATCCAACTCTTCACTGCTGTAGCCGAACTGTTTTTGCCATGTGGCGAGCTGCGTATCATCAAGCTGACGTTTCCCCACTTGGTCTTCAGGAAGCTCTTCAAAAGGAACCAAGCGTTTAACGTTTTTCTCCATCCACGTTTTGTAAGGATGGCGACTTTTCAGGTCATTATCGGTTTCTGCTGAGTGGAGGATACGGCCATTACGGGTATCAATCACCATTAACTCGCCTGGACCAACCCGGCCTTTCTCGACCACTTCATCGGGTTGATAATCCCAAATACCGACTTCGGAGGCGCAGGTGATTAACTTATCCTTAGTGATTACGTAGCGTGCCGGACGCAACCCGTTACGATCAAGGTTACAGGCAGCATAGCGACCATCTGACATCACAATCCCCGCCGGTCCATCCCAAGGCTCCATATGCATAGAGTTGAAATCGAAGAAGGCACGTAAATCGGGGTCCATATCGGGGTTATTCTGCCAGGCTGGCGGAACCAGTAAACGCATGGCACGGACCAAGTCCATCCCGCCGTTTAAGAATAGCTCTAGCATATTATCCATTGAACTTGAATCTGAGCCGGTTTCATTCACAAACGGAGCAATAGTCTGCAGATCAGGGATCAATGGCGTATTAAATTTGTAAGCACGGGCTCTTGCCCACTGGCGGTTACCCGCAATGGTATTAATTTCACCGTTATGGGCCATATAACGAAAAGGCTGAGCCAGCGGCCAGCGTGGAACGGTATTGGTCGAGAAACGTTGGTGAAACAGACAGATAGAGGATTCTAAGCGCAAGTCAGCCAAATCGAGATAGAATCTCGGTAAGTCGGCAGGCATGCATAAGCCTTTATAGATGTTAACTTGATTAGAGAAGCTACAAATATAGAATTCAGTGTCACCTAACGCCTCGACACGTTTTTCGATACGACGGCGTGCCATATATAGGCGACGTTCCATATCACGTGGACGCCAACCCGCAGGAGCATTAATAAAAAGTTGCTCAATAACGGGGAGGGACGATAGAGCGACTTCGCCGAGTACATCGCGATTGATCGGCACTTCGCGCCAACCGACGACAGAGAGCGTTTCACGTAAGACTTCTTCTTCGATGATTTTACGCGAAATCGCCGCTTTTTCAGGATCGTTATTCAGGAACAGCATCCCAACGCTGTAGTTACGCGCCAGGCCCCACCCTTGCGTTTCCGCAATATATCTAAAGAAGCGATCGGGTTTTTGCAGCAAGAGTCCGCAACCATCACCCGTTTTGCCATCCGCAAGAATTGCGCCACGGTGTTGCATACGTGCGAGACCATGGATTGCCGTTCTGACAACTTTATGGCTGGGTTCACCCTCTATATGGGCAATAAGTCCGAAGCCACAGTTATCCTTCTCAAAGGATTTATCATACAACATTGAGTCAACCTCCACGGGCTCTGCGGCCCTTTTCTTCCAGCACTTTCTACAGGTAACGCTGCATGGGCTAGGGTAATGGTTAGGAGCGTAAATTCGCGTTAGCGCCTGTGACCTTGGCGGACCAAGATGATGATGTCAGCAGGGAACGTTTAATTACTGAAAAATTAAGCGGGGATACTGCCTTCCGCACAGATAGCTACCAGTTGAATTCCAACTTATCGGGAATTATGACCGAGGTCAAATTGGTAAGGTAACAAATGTTTCATTGCTGATTTTATTGTATCATCATGATTATATTTGTTTTTTATCTTATTTTTATTCGTTTGCATTGTTATGGTGCAGTCGTTTTATGTGAGCTGTATCACTATGGTGCAGCCCGATTTCAAGCGTTGGATTCTGTTAGAGGGAGTAATGACAGTGATATATATCGTCTAGGTAGTGATAAATGAATTTTTTAACTATTTTTATCAATACAATTTTTTTTATTTTTCTCCTTGCACGAATTGCGCGGTGGAGTAAAAAAAGATGAATGTAAATTCAAATGATTAGCATTTAAATCCATGTGCTAATCTTCTGCTTACCGCTTTATTTTTACGCTATCATGTTCACTTCTCGACGATGGAGTGATTATGAAACATATCCGCCTACTAGCGCAGTATTACGTTGATTTAATGGTCAAACTTGGCCTCGTTCGCTTTTCCCTTCTCCTGGCGTCTGCGTTAGTGGTATTGGCGATGATCGTGCAAATGGCGGTAACGCTTCTGCTACACGGTCATGTCGAATCGATTGATGTCGTGCGCTCCATATTCTTTGGGTTATTGATCACCCCTTGGGCTGTCTATTTTCTGTCCGTAGTCGTTGATCAACTTGAAGAGTCTCGTCAGCGCTTGGCGAGGTTAGTCGATAAATTAGAAGAGATGCGTGACCGTGACTTACAGCTTAATCAACAGATGCAACAAACCATTACGCAGCTCAACCAAGAAATTGCTGAGCGCTGCAATGCTGAGCAAGCACGTGAACGAGCGATCCTTAAACTCGAAGAAGAGATGGAAGGGCGGATCAAGGCGCAAACTGAGTTGGAGCAGCAATCCTCATTTCTGCGATCTTTTTTAGATGCCTCACCAGACCTGGTATTTTACCGCAATATCGATCGCCAATTTTCTGGGTGCAACCGTGCATTAGAGCTGTTAACCGGAAAAAGCGAACAGCAGCTTGTGGGGTTAACACCACAAGATGTCTACGAGGCGGAAGCGGCGGAGAAAATCCTCGCCACCGATGAAAAGGTTTTTCGCCACAATATCGCACTCACCTATGAGCAATGGTTACATTACCCTGATGGTAAAAAAGCCTGCTTTGAGGTGCGTAAGGTGCCTTACTACGACCGTATAGGGAAGCGTAATGGCTTGATGGGCTTTGGCCGAGACATTACTGAGCGTAAGCGTTACCAAGAAGCGTTAGAAAATGCGAGTCGTGATAAAACGACCTTCATCTCGACCATCAGCCATGAGCTGCGCACTCCCTTGAATGGCATTGTTGGATTAAGTCGGATCCTGTTAGATACTCAATTAGACTCTGAGCAGTTGAATTACTTAAAAACCATCCATGTTTCTGCCATTACTTTAGGGAATATTTTTAACGACGTTATCGAGATGGACAAAATCGAACGTCAGAATATTAAACTGGATCGCCAATCGACCAATTTTACAGATTTTATCGCTGATCTTGAAAATCTGACTGGGCTATTGGTCCAACCCAAAGGACTGCTATTCTCGATGCAGGCTGATGCCCCACTACCGCAAACCGTCCTGACGGATGGGACGCGTCTTCGCCAAATTTTATGGAATTTGATCAGCAATGCGGTCAAGTTCACAAAAGAAGGGGAAATCTCCATCCATGTCAGTTATCAGTCACAACATCTTACGTTTGCGGTTCAAGACTCGGGTATAGGTATCCCACAGTCTGAACAGGACAAAATCTTTGCCATGTATTATCAAGTAGAAGATGAGCACGGTGGTAAACCTGCAACCGGAACCGGGATAGGCCTGGCTGTGTCGGCTCGTATCGCCGAAGCCATGGGAGGGAGTCTCAGTGTGGAGAGTGAACCTCATCACGGAGCATGCTTTACGCTCGATGTCTGTGCCCCTGAGGTGGTTACCGAAGCTTCCGAGACGCAGGAGGAAGAAGAGTGGCTCCTACCGGCTTTGCATATATTACTTGTCGAGGATATTGAGCTAAATGTTGTGGTCGCCCGCTCAGTGCTTGAAAACTTAGGCTGTTCGATCGATGTTGCAATGACCGGACAAGAGGCGTTAGATCTGTTCGAGCCTGATGAGTTTGATATGGTGTTACTTGATATTCAATTACCGGATATGACGGGATTAGACGTCGCAAGAGCATTAAAAGAACGCTTTACTGCACAACAGCTTCCTCCCTTAGTTGCGTTGACCGCGAATGTGTTAAAGAACAAGAGCGAGTATCTCAACGCTGGACTCGATGGGGTATTAAGCAAGCCCCTTTCGGTTCCCGCCTTAACGGCAACCATTAAACAGTTTTGGGATCCTCAAGCGACAGAGGCTGCGGACCTCATCGTGCCGCTAACGCCTGACCATTCGGGTAGGCTGGATACCGAAATGCTAGAGCAGTATTTGAGTTTAGTCGGACCTTCGCTCATTCACGATGGACTCACTATGTTCGAGAAAATGATGCCGGGCTATCTTGAGGCGCTGGATTCGAATATGTTAGCACGAGACCAAACCGAGATTGCTGAGCAGGGACATAAGATTAAGGGAGCGGCAGGAGCTATCGGTCTTAAACATCTGCAAAAGATTGCTCAACAGATACAGTCACCTGAATTACCGGCATGGTGGGACAATGTTCAAGATTGGGTAGACGAGCTACATAGCACTTGGCAGAACGATATTGCTGTGTTGAAAGAGTGGGTGAGTAGAAAGTCGTAGAGAAAAATTACCCCGGATAAACCGGGGTGCGCGAAGATTGCGCCAACACCAGGGAAACTGAACCGAATAGCGAAAAAAATCATTCTTTTTTTGAGAGTAATCGCGTTGCTATTCAGTGGTATTGGGTACTGCCACTACTGTAACAAATAAATGGTACCGATTTCTAGAAGACATTAGCATAAGTAATGCATTTAATATCAAAGCGACCAAAAAAACGCCGATAACGCCTGTTAAGTTGATACTCAAGCCTTGCTAATGCCTAATAACCTTATACTATCAAGGGATATACAGGGTAGGCAACCATTTTCCCAAAAGATTAGCTTATTTTTATCGGGGTAGACCTTTTAATCTTCAGTAAATGATGGGTTTTGCTAATGCTTTAGGAGATTAAAAGGTTAAATTACTAAAATACAGTTTAATCTTCCTCATCTATGCGACCGATGAGTAATCGCTAAAGAAAATTTAGCGCGGTATTTTTACCAGTAAGTTATCATTCTGTTAAGTTATAGTTTAGCAAATGAGAGCGATATTGGCGATGTCTAATTCAATATGATTAAATTTTATTCATAATTCACGGAGTCACTATCCTGCAGACCGATTCAAGATGAAAGACTGGAACCGTTTCCTTTTAACCTTGTTGTGAAAGTTGTTGAGATGGATACCTCTTAAAGGCGTGAATCTTTATAATAGGACGATTAGAAAGTGAAGATCTCCTGTTAGGGTGAACGGTGACAATGAAATCAAAACGCACAACAAGGCTCGGATCGATAAAGAAAGGCCTCTCAAAGATTCTTTTAGCCTGCATAGGCCTCTGGTTTCTCGCTGTCTTATTGTGGACTTTTCTTCCAGTCCCTTATTCTGCGGTAATGGTTGAGCGGCAAATCGGTGCCTGGGCGTCAGGTAACTTCTCATACCGTGCACATTCTGATTGGGTCGCTATGGACGAGATCTCTCCGTGGATGCCTCTCGCCGTGATTGCGTCGGAGGATCAACGTTTTCCTGAGCATTGGGGAATCGATTTTGGCGCTGTGAGCACGGCCCTCACGCAGCAAGGAGAGACTCATTTACGCGGGGCTTCGACGTTGTCACAGCAAACAGCCAAAAATATGTTCTTATGGGATGGGCGCAGTTGGGTACGTAAGGCAATTGAAGCGGTAATGACGCTTGGTATTGAAGCGATTTGGCGTAAAAAACGCATCCTGACTGTCTATCTTAACGTGGCGGAGTTTGGGCCAGGGATCTTCGGGGTGGAAGCCGCTTCGCAAGCCTATTTCCATAAGCCTGCTAAGCAACTAACTGAAGGGCAGGCAGCATTACTTGCAGCGGTATTACCTTCACCACTACGCTACAAAGCGCAGGCTCCTTCGCGCTATATCCAAATGAGACAGCAATGGATAATGCGTCAAATGCGCCAACTGGGCGGGCAGCCTTTTTTAACACAGCATCACCTCTACTAACCCATTACTCTTCGTCAAACCTTGAGGCGAAAAGTTCGACAACGGCCTGTAAGGCTTCAACTTCTTGCAGGCCGCTTGCTTCCACCTCAATCTTGCCACCTTGGGCTGAGTCTAACATCAGTAAGGCAATAACGCTGTTCGCTTCAGCCTCGGTTCCCGCCTCATTTCTGAGTAGAACTTCAGCATCGAAGCTCTGAACTAATTCAAACAGCTTCATTGCAGGGCGTGCATGCATTCCCAACTTATTTTGGATAGAAACAGTTTGTTTAACGGTCATGATTCTTCTTTTCCAAGGTACGATGTCGACGTTGAACATTCTTACCGCGAGAAGCAAAGTAATCTGCTAATTGCTCAGCAATATAGACGGAACGATGCTTTCCTCCGGTACAGCCGATTGCCACGGTAAGGTAGCTACGATTATTACGTTCCAGCATCGGCAACCATAATTCAAGATAGCTGCGCGTTTGATAGATGAACTGGTGAACATCGGTATGACGTTCCAAAAACTGACAGACCGGGCGATCCCTCCCGGTCATCGGGCGGAGCTTTGCATCCCAGTGTGGATTGGGTAGAAACCTTACATCAAACACATAGTCTGCATCGACGGGTAAACCATACTTGAATCCAAAGGATTCGAAGACAATGGTAAGCTCTCGCTCTGGCTTACCCGAGAGCCGAGTACGTAACATCTCCGCCAGTTCATGCACGGACATTTCCGAGGTGTCGATCACCAGATCGGCGCGGGAACGCAAGGGTTCGAGTAGTTCAGACTCGTGTTGGATAGCATCTTCTAGCGAAAGATTTCTTGCGCTCAATGGATGTAGTCGGCGGGTGTCACTATAGCGACGGATTAACGTGTTGGTATTGGCATCAAAGAATAGAAGTTGAGGGGAGAATTCGACATCAAGCCGGTCCAATATGGCTTCAAAAAGCTGCGGGGACTCGGGCATATTTCTGATGTCGATACTTACCGCCGCTGATATCTCTCTCTTGGCTAAGGTAGCCGCAAGTTCCGGTAATAGCTCAACGGGGAGGTTATCGACACAATAGAACCCCATATCCTCTAGCGCGCGCAGCGCGACCGATTTACCGGAGCCGGAACGACCGCTGACGATCATCAGTGCCATGACTTTATTTTCTCCTGCGAACCTTACGAGTCAGTCTGGGTTAAGGGTTATCACTCTTCATCATCTTCATCGCCCATCAAAATTTGATAGAGCATCTCGTCGCTGTCGGCTTGGCGAAGTTGTCGGCAGACGGCTTTATTCGCTAAGCGTTTAGCGATTAACGATAGGGTATGACGATGTATTTTGCATTGCCCAGCAGGCACCAATAACGCAAAAAGCAGATCGACGGGTTGGTTATCTACAGCATCAAAAGCAATAGGGTGTTCGAGCTTAATAAAAACGCCGACTGAGCGTAACGTATCTTGCTCAAGCTTACCGTGAGGAATGGCTATCCCGCCGCCAATACCAGTGCTCCCCATCTTTTCACGATTGAGAATCGTTTCAAATATAAGTTGATGAGGCAGATTAAGCTGGCCCGCCGCAATTTCGCTAATTATCTCTAACGCTCGTTTTTTACTTTGGCAGTTAACATTACTGCGTGTGCAATCAAGCGTGAGCACATTACCTAATTCTAAAGGGAGGTCGCTATTCATAGTATTCACTTGCTGACGGTTTGAGGTTGAGTCAGACACATACACCGTGGTTAAGGACGATCATTGATTGGCCTGCATGGTAACAGAACACTTTATGCAGGCAAATAATTTACATAGCTGAAATCACTATGCGCTTTTTATTAACGTTGCGCAATATGCTTAGACGAGCCGTTTTCGCTGATTAGAGGGAGGGATGGCCAGGGACTCACGGTACTTGGCAACAGTCCGACGGGCGACAATAATTCCTTGCTCAGACAGTAAGGTGGTCAATCGACTATCGCTCAGTGGCTTAGCGGGATTTTCGGCGGCAATAAAGCGTTTAACGAGCGCTCGAATGGCTGTCGAGGATGCCTCGCCACCATTGTCCGTGTTGACGTGGCTTGAGAAGAAATATTTAAGCTCGAAGATGCCTCGCGGACTGTGTAAAAACTTCTGTGTCGTGACCCGCGAGATCGTTGATTCATGCATCTCTATCACGTCGGCAATATCCGCCAGGACCATCGGACGCATATGCTCTTCTCCTAGCTCGAAGAAAGCCTGTTGCTGTTCGACAATACACCGAGAAACTTTAAGCAGGGTCTCATTACGACTTTCCACGCTTTTGATTAACCAACGGGCTTCTTGCAAGTGGCTACGAATAAATTGATTATCACTTTCGTTGGTCGAACCGCCGCTCATCGCAGCGTAATGCTGATTAATGCCCAAGCGGGGTAGACTATCTGAGTTGAGCTCAACTCCCCATTTTTTGCCGATTTTTTTGACCAACACATCAGGGATAACATAGTCTGAATCGCCCGTGTTGACCGACTGACCAGGTCGAGGATCCAATGTTTGAATCAGCTGTATAGCGGCTTTTAACACATCCTCTTTTAACCGAGTGACCCGCATCAACCCTCTAAAGTCGTGGTTAGCGAGGAGGTCGAGATGTTGTTGAATGATACTCCGCGCCTCAGGCAGGTATGGGGTATCCACCGCGAATTGCGAGAGCTGTATCAGCAGAGTCTCTTGTAGATCCCGAGCGGCAACACCAATAGGGTCAAAGTGTTGGATACGTTTCAATACCGCCTCGACCTCCTCGATATCGCAATCGTCGATACCCACGCTTTCTAAGATATCGTCAAGCGGGACAGTGAGATATCCAGTGGGGTCAATTGCATCAATAATAGAGGTGGCGATCGCACGGTCCGTTTCCGAAAAGGGCGTTAGATCCGCTTGCCATGTTAGGTAATCTTGCAGAGATTGCGTCGTTTCTCCCTGATAAACAGGCAGTTCATCTTGATGATAATCGCTGCCAGTACCGGACGGCGTGCCTGCGGTATAGATAGAGTCCCATTCGGTATCAAGAGGAAGCTCAGACGGCATATCATGCTGTTCTAGAGCTTCACGCGTATCAAGCGAGGCACTTTCTGTATCTTCCACCGCATCAATTTCAGAGAGAGAGTCGGTTTGTTCCAGTAATGGATTACTCTCTAAGGCGAGTTGCAGTTCTTGCTGCAGTTCAAGAGTAGAAAGTTGCAGCAAGCGAATCGCCTGCTGCAACTGTGGAGTCATTGCCAGCTGCTGGCTGAGTCTGAATTGCAGACTTTGTTTCATCATCATAGACCCAATTGCCAGAAAGTAAAAAAACAGCCTGAGACTACAGTCGGAATTCCTCTCCTAAATACACCCGTTTCACTTGCTCATCCTCGAGGATCTCTTCTGGAGTCCCGTGAGCAATCAGTTGTCCTTGGCTTACTATATAGGCACGTTCACACACCGCGAGGGTTTCTCGCACATTATGGTCTGTGATCAACACACCTAGGCCACTGTCGCGTAAATGTTCGATAATCTTTTTTATATCAATCACCGAGATCGGGTCAACACCTGCAAAGGGTTCATCCAATAAAATAAATTTAGGATTAGCCGCTAAAGCACGTGCGATTTCTACACGGCGGCGCTCGCCACCGGACAACGATTGGCCTAAACTTTTTCTTAAGTGTTCAATATGAAACTCTTTCAGAAGTTCGTCGGCCCGCGCTTTACGCTGTTCGTTGTTCAGATCGTCGCGGATCTGTAACACCGCCATTAAGTTATCGTAGACGCTTAACCGTCTGAAGATAGAGGCTTCTTGAGGAAGGTAACCTATACCGCGACGTGCACGCGCATGTAAGGGTAGCAAGCTAATATCTTCATCATCAATAATGATTCGCCCGGCGTCACGTTGAACGATGCCGACAACCATGTAAAAGGTGGTGGTTTTTCCTGCACCGTTGGGCCCTAATAAGCCGACTATCTCACCGGATTTAACGTCTAGGCTGACATCGCCCACCACTTGTCTGCCTTTATAAGACTTCGCTAAGTTTTTTGCCGTTAACGTTGCCATAGGACTTATTGACCTCTGGTTTTAGGGGGGGAGGATTTTTTGTCATCCTGTAGCTGAGACGGCATCAATACCGTTGTAACACGCTTTGACTGACCTTGGCTGTAAGCTTGCATTTTCTGTGCTTTAACCAGATAAGTGATGCGGTCACCGTTGATATTACTATCAAGTTGTTGGACGTGGGCTTTACCGGTCAGTTCGATGGAATCTGCGGCTAAGTTATAGTGAAGTTTGCTGGCGCTGCCTTTCACGGGTTTACCATTGTCTTGCATTTGGTAAAAGGTCGCTGGATTACCGTAAGCATCGACTAAGGTTTTTTTACTATCCCCCCCAGGGCGGGTGACGACGACTTTGTCCGCTTGGATTTTAATCGTCCCTTGCGTAATAATGACATTACCAGTGAAGGTGGCAATATTACCGTCCATATCCAAAGATTGGTTGATCGAATTAACACGGACAGGCTGATCTGAGTCGCCTGTAACGGCTAATGCAGGGAGACTTAGCGCAAGTAATCCGCTTGCTAGCAGCAGATGTAAAGAAGATTTATTTTTGAATTTCATAAGAAGTATTTACCTTTTCAAGTAGATCGGCTGTTTTCGCGCGTAAGTTACCGCGTAATTTCATTCCGTTAGACTCAAATCCAATGCCTTGAAGCTTCACTTTATCACTAGAGGTGACATCTTGTGTTACTAAATTAACTTCTGCGGAATCAGTAGTGAGACGTTGTAAGCGCGAGTCTGAAAGTTGAGATTGCACGACGACATGCCCATAAAGGTAGAGCATTCTGTCTTGCGTGAGTTTTGCCTTATCGGCAGTTAATACCCAAGTTGCACGTTTTGAATCGTCATAAGTCGTTAATACGGGTTGAATAAACCAAGTCAATTGTTGCTGATTATAATATTCGACTTGTTCTGACACTAGCCGATAGGCCAACGACCCTTGCGGGTTATAGACAGCCGTTTTCGATGTCTCGCTGGTATAGGTAGGAGATTGAGCGTTAGAGGCTGGCGATGCGTTTTTATTATCCGATGAGGTAATGTTCCAGCCGATCAGCACCAGCGCGACCACCGCGAGAAGACCCGTTATCCATTTACGCGCGTTATTCATATTGATAACCCTTCGGCTTGTTCAAATTTTTTTTGTGCCATAAGGATAATATCACAAAGTTCTCTGACTGCGCCTCGTCCGCCCGCAATACCTGTTGTGTAATGTGCACGTTGTTGAATAAGCGGGTGAGCATCGGCGACTGCGACACTTAATCCAACCTGCTTCATGACTGGCCAATCGATCAAGTCATCGCCAATGTAGGCGACTTGGTGCGGAGCACATCGGAGATTGTCGAGTAACTGCTGATAGGCAATGACTTTATTAGATTGCCCTTGGTACAAATGCTGGATACCGAGGGTAGTGCAACGATCTTCAAGTAGTTTTGCTTTTCGCCCGGTAATAATCGCGACCTCAATCTCACTCGTTAACAAGCAGCGGATCCCATAGCCGTCCCTAACATTAAAGGCTTTGAGTTCTTCACCAGAATTCCCTTGATAGACGTTACCATCGGACATTACGCCGTCCACATCACAGATAAGGAGTGTTATCTCCGCTGCGCGTTCCATCACTTCGTGTGGAATGGGGCCATAACATGAGTCGAAGTGGCTTTCTACATTCATTAAATAATCTGTCCTGTTTATACGACGCCAGCACGTAGCATATCGTGCAAGTGTACAACACCTATCAACTTCCCCTGCTCTTCAACCAGGAGAGAGGTAATATTTTTTTGTTGCATAATATTCAGCGCATCCACAGCCAAGATTTGCGGAGGTACGCGAATACCTCCATGCGTCATAACTTGAGCGATAGGGGTCGATTGTAGGTCGATATTCATATCGATCACCCTGCGTAAATCGCCGTCCGTAAAAATTCCCGCAATTTGGCCTTCAGCCTGGACAATGACGGTCATCCCCATTTTTTTCCGTGTGATCTCAAAAAGCGCATCACGTAACGAGGCATGCTCCGTTACGGTAGGGACTTCGCCGCCCGAGTGCATTATATCACTAACATGAAGCAGTAGTTTTCGACCTAGGGCTCCGCCAGGATGCGACAACGCGAAATCTTCTTGCGTGAATCCTTTCGCTTCTAATAGGGCGACTGCCAGGGCGTCGCCCATTACTAGGGTCGCCGTCGTACTGCTGGTTGGTGCTAAGCCGAGTGGGCAAGCTTCAAACGGAACCTTAATACAAAGATGGACTTGTGCAGCCCGCGCCATGGTACTTTCAGGTCTTCCTGTCATACAGAGTAATGGGATCGCTAATCGCTTAATCACAGGGATTAGAGAAAGGATTTCTTGGGACTCTCCACTGTTCGAGATCGCTAAGACGATATCGTTCGGGCTGATCATCCCTAAATCGCCATGACTGGCTTCTCCAGGATGAACAAAAAAAGCAGGCGTGCCGGTACTGGCTAGCGTCGCAGCAATTTTACGGCCAATATGACCCGATTTTCCCATTCCCATCACAACAACTTTTCCTGAGCAATGGAACATCATTTCACAGGCGATGGCGAACTCTTGATTAATAAATTCTTCTAATTGCTCTAAGCACTCTCGTTCAATACGCAGCACTTTCTTGCCCGCATCAATAAAATTGATGTTTTTTGGTTCAGGCTGAAAACCCATAGTATTATCCTTAAGATGTCATCGTTGGCCTGAATGGACAGCACAGCCAAATTGCCCAGATTAAAAATCCAGTTAGCAATAGTAACCCTATACTACGCCCATTAACCTTATTTTGTTTCAGACAAAGTAAAGTTAATAGTGAACTGGCGACAAATACTAGCCAAAAATCGTGATTGACTGTTTTTTCGGAAATTTTGCCCGGATCAATGAGTGCCGGTAATCCTAGCGCGATAGCAAGATTATAAATATGTGCGCCAACTAAATTCCCTATCGCTAGATGTTGTTGTCCACGGGTTATACCCGCGATAACAGTCGCCAATTCGGGCAGGCTGGTGCCGACGGATAAAAACAGGAGACCGACAACACGTTGACTTAATCCAAAAAAATCGGCTACGACCAAAGTATTATCAAGGATCATACGGGTAGCAATCGGTAATAGAATGAGTGCCACACCCAACCATAATAGTGCGACGGCAAAAGAGATTTGCTGATCGGGTAAGACTGATAACTGTTCTTGAGTGAGCTGATCAGGTGCGTCGCTCGAGGTACGTTTAATCAGACGCAGCATACCGTAAAGGTACACTAGCGCGACAAACAGCAGCGCAAAACCATCCCAAAGGGTTAATTGCTGATTTACCAGTACCAATCCAGCAAGGAGGGTTACCAATAACATTAACGGCAATTCATGACGTAACAGCGCCGAGTGTAAGGAGATCGGGCGCAGGACGAGCGCAATACCTAGAATGAATAACACATTGGTAATGTTCGAACCCAACGCGAGCCCGACAGCGAGTTCCCGTAATCCTTGCTGGGAGGCTGAGAAAGAGAGAATAATCTCCGGAAGCGAGGTTCCTAACCCGACAATGACACCGCCAATGATCAGTGGAGAAATTCCCAGCATACGACTCAATACCGCTGCGCTAAAGACCAGCCGATCACTGCCATAGGCGAGCAAAAATAAGCCAACAATAAACAGCATGGCTGAGATTAACATCAATATTCCTTGGTAAGCGCAAACAAACGAGAGGGTTATGGGGCGATTAGCCGCTTAATTTTAAGAATTTTGAAGGTACTTTGTCTAAAAGTAAATTTTAAGCCGTAATTAATTAAAAAAAATTTTCTCCTTTCGGTAGAATTCGTTTACCTAGGTAAATTTACGCTAGTCTTAATCACCACTATCCATGAAATGAGGTCGTTATGGTGCAGTCGCAAACTCCCATTGTGGATATTCGTAATATGTCGTTTAAGAGGGAAAACCGGACTATTTTCGACAATATTTCGTTAACGGTTCCTAAAGGGAAAGTTACCGCGATTATGGGGCCATCCGGTATTGGTAAAACCACCTTATTACGTTTAATTGGTGGGCAGTTAACCCCTGATTCTGGAGAAATATTGTTTCAAAACCAGAATATCCCAACATTATCGAGAAGTAAGCTTTATCAAGCTCGAAAAAAAATGAGTATGCTCTTCCAATCGGGGGCACTCTTTACCGACTTAACCGTTTACGACAACGTGGCATGGCCGTTACGGGAACATACGCAATTACCTCCCGCCCTATTGCATACCACAGTCATGATGAAACTCGAGGCAGTCGGCTTACGCGGAGCAGAAAAGTTGATGCCCGCAGAGTTATCTGGCGGTATGGCTCGGCGTGTCGCGCTCGCGCGGGCCATTGCCTTAGAGCCTGATTTGATCATGTTCGATGAACCGTTCGTTGGACAGGACCCCATTACGATGAGCGTGTTAGTGAAGTTGATTGATGAGCTCAATCAAGCCTTGGGGGTGACCTGTATCGTGGTTTCGCACGATGTGCCTGAGGTGTTAAGTATTGCCGACTATGCTTATATTGTGGCGGGGGCACGGATTGTTGCCCAAGGAAAGCCAGCTGATTTACGCGCGAACGATAATCCGCAAGTACGGCAGTTTATTAATGGAGAAGCTGATGGGCCGGTACCTTTCCGCTATCCTGCCGGAGATTATCTGACAGATTTAGTTGGGACGAGGAGTGTCTAAACCATGGTGTTAACTGTATTTGCGAAGCTTGGCCGCTGGGGAATTACACGCTGCCAAGCGCTGGGACGCGCCGGATTGATGCTGTTCCACGCCCTCATCGGTAAACCTGAACCCTTACAACAAGGGCGTTTACTCCTGCAACAGCTCTATAGTCTAGGGGTTTTATCATTACTGATAATTCTAGTTTCCGGTATTTTTATTGGTATGGTGCTTGGCCTTCAAGGTTACATGGTATTAAAAACCTATGGTGCCGAAACCAGTTTAGGGATGGTGGTAGCCCTTTCTCTACTCCGAGAATTAGGGCCGGTGGTCACTGCACTACTCTTTGCTGGCCGTGCGGGGTCTGCGTTAACCGCTGAAGTTGGCTTAATGAGAGCGACCGAGCAACTATCCAGTATGGAAATGATGGCGGTGGACCCACTGCGCAGAGTCGTGGCGCCACGTTTTTGGGCGGGTGTCATTAGTATGCCGCTTCTCTCCATCATATTTACTGCCGTAGGCATACTTGGAGGAGCGCTGGTGGGGGTTCTCTGGAAAGGAATCGATGCAGGGTTCTTCTGGGGAGCGATGCAGAGTAGTGTCGATTTTCAGACTGATCTCGTTAACTGTGTGATCAAAAGTATCGTCTTCTCGATCACGGTGACCTGGATAGCTCTGTTCAATGGTTTCGATGCGACACCGACGTCTGAAGGGATTAGCCGTGCCACAACACGAACGGTCGTCCATGCTTCATTAGCGATCCTTGGATTAGATTTTGTGCTTACTGCACTGATGTTTGGGAATTAAGGTTATGCAAAATAAAAAAAGTGAAATCTGGGTAGGGTTATTTCTATTGTTGGCGATACTTGCAGGATTATTTCTCTGCTTACGCGTTGCAAATATCACCGCTTGGCGCAGTGCTCCAACATGGTCATTGAGCGCTGAATTTGACAATATAGGTGGATTGAAAGCAGGGTCACCGGTCAAAATTGGCGGGGTTGTGATTGGCCGGGTTACCCATATTTCTCTTGCCAATGCCACCTTGACCCCAACCGTTTCCCTAGCGATTGACGATCAATACCTGAACAAGATCCCAGACAGCAGTAGTTTGGCTATTCGCACCCAAGGTTTATTAGGGGAGCAATATCTCGCGCTAAACTTAGGTTTTAGCGATCCTGAATTGGGAACCAGCATGTTACAGAATGGCGGGAAAATTACCGATACCAAATCGGCGATGGTGCTTGAAGATCTGATTGGTCAATTCTTGTATAAGAGTAACGATAGCAAATCTTCTGACAACGATGCGTCAGACAATGCTGCTCCCCAACCGACTCCTGTCGCTCACTAAGAGGAAATAAGATGTCTAAATCACTACTTCTCGCAGGCGTACTGGCTGTAATGCCGATGACAATAGGCGCAGCGTATGCGGCGGCGCCCACTGAAGGGCAAGTGGATCAAACTAATCCTTATACCTTGATGAATCAGGCTGCGGAAAAAACTTTTAACCGTTTAAAAAATGAACAGCCTAAAATTAAGCAAAATCCAAACTATCTGCGCGATGTTGTGCGCCAAGAGTTACTGCCTTACGTACAAATAAAATACGCTGGGGCATTGGTACTCGGTCGCTACTACAGTCAAGCGACGCCGGCACAAAAAGAAGCCTACTTTAACGCTTTCGGGGATTACCTCGCGCAAGCTTATGGTCAAGCGTTAGCGCTTTATCATGGGCAAACTTATCAAGTTGCACCGGCACAACCGGTGGGTGACGCAAAAATGCTAGCAATCCGTGTCTCCATTATCGATCCTGATGGGCGGCCGCCAGTTCGCTTAGATTTTCAATGGCGTAAGAATACACAAAGCGGAAAATGGCAAGCTTACGATATGGTTGCGGAAGGGATTAGTATGATCACTACTAAGCAAAACGAGTGGGCAGATCTACTGCGTACTAAGGGGATTGATGGGCTGACTGCGCAATTAAAAGTCTATGCCAACCAACCGATTACCTTAGGCCAGGGCGCTAAATGAGCCAGACACTCCATTGGCAATGTGAGGAGAGTATACTCTCCTTACAGGGCGAATTAGTGCACGACTCGTTGGCAGGCCTATGGCAGCAGCGGCATCAGGTATTAACAGGCATCCGCGCTATCGACCTTTCACAGCTTTCACGCGTCGATTCTGCGGGCCTCGCCTTATTGGTGCATTTTTCATCGTCTGTTGACGCGAAAGACCCACTGTTATTGCAAGGTGTGCAGCCCGCACTACGTTCACTGATTGCACTTTATAATCTACAAGGTGTTTTGCCTTATGAGGTCAGTGGGTAAACAATTAAATTTGGCTGATAGATTCAGGAGCTTTCCTTGTTTATGATGAGGGCAAATTGGACTAAGATAACGGCCCTAAATTGAGGAGTAGGAAAGCGCAATGGAAACCAATGAAATCCAAGCGGTGCTAGAACAGGCACTGACGCTAGATGAAGTCCATGTCACCGGCGATGGCAGTCACTTCCAAGTGATAGCGGTAGGTGAGATGTTTACTGAACTTAGCCGTGTTAAGAAGCAGCAGGCTGTTTACGCGCCCTTAATGCAATATATTGCGGATAACCGTATTCACGCTGTCTCCATTAAAGCCTATACTCCCGCCGAATGGGCGCGTGATCGTAAATTAAATGGCTTCTAAACTATAGTGATGGCGGATCATCCGCGGTCACTATCCTGCATATTGAGTGTTAATTGAGAACCGTATCAATGGATAAATTTCGAGTACAGGGGCCTTCACGTTTAAGCGGTGAAGTCACTATTTCTGGCGCAAAAAATGCGGCGCTACCCATTCTATTTTCCGCTTTGCTCGCTGAGGAACCTGTAATACTCCAAAATGTTCCTGAACTGCGTGATATCGATACGACCATGAAGTTGTTGACCCAATTAGGGGCTAAAGTCGAGCGCAAAAATGGTGCGGTTCTGGTTGATGCCAGTCAAGTAAATATCTTTTGCGCCCCGTACGAATTGGTAAAAACCATGCGTGCATCCATTTGGTCACTTGGCCCCTTAGTCGCGCGTTTTGGCCACGGGCAGGTTTCTCTTCCTGGCGGCTGTGCGATTGGTGCGCGTCCTGTTGACTTACACATTACGGGTCTTGAGCAGCTGGGTGCACAGATCAAGCTTGAAGAAGGCTACGTGAAAGCAACGGTCGATGGGCGCTTAAAGGGTGCGCACATCGTCATGGATAAAGTCAGTGTGGGGGCAACCGTTACGATAATGAGCGCAGCAACGGTGGCAGAAGGCACGACAATTATCGAAAACGCCGCTCGTGAACCAGAGATTGTCGACACAGCTGAATTTTTAAAAACGCTGGGTGCGAAAATTAGCGGAGCAGGTACTGATAAAATTACCATCGAAGGGGTTGAACGTCTGGGCGGAGGCACCTACACCGTAGTGGCTGACCGTATCGAGGCAGGAACTTTCCTCATCGCAGCGGCGATTTCCGGCGGAAACATTCTGTGTAAGAAAGCACGTCCCGATACCATGGATGCTGTACTGGCGAAACTTCGTGACGCTGGTGCAACGATTGAGACGGGCGAAGATTGGATTAAATTGGACATGCATGGGCGTAGACCAAAGGCTGTGAACATACGTACCGCTCCTCATCCAGGCTTTCCTACCGATATGCAAGCGCAATTCACGCTACTGAACCTAGTGGCAGAAGGCACTGGGATCATTACTGAAACGATCTTCGAAAACCGTTTTATGCATATCCCAGAACTCATTCGTATGGGAGCGCACGCTGAGATCGAGAGTAATACCGCGATTTGCTATGGTGTCGAAAAGCTGTCTGCCGCTCAGGTAATGGCGACCGATTTACGCGCCTCGGCAAGCTTAGTCTTAGCGGGATGTATCGCCGAAGGGACAACCTATGTAGAGCGTATCTATCATATCGATCGCGGTTACGAGCATATTGAAAATAAACTCCGTGGACTCGGTGCTACCATTGATCGAGTCCCTGGCGACAGCGAATAACGCTGTAATGCTAGAAGAAGCCCCGAATACTGCTTAGTATCGGGGCTTTTTTTTACTTGTAGTGAGTGTTGGGATTAAGAGCCCACATCTGGTTCGCTATGCTTTTTCTTTCTTTTTGATCGAATCAATTGTGATCTATCCAATAATTCGTGGGTAATCGGATCGTAGTATCGACTGGGCCAAATTTCGGCGGGGTGAATATTAATGGCTTGTGCAATTAATAGCTCGCCTTTTGGCCAAGGGCGTGAAAGGGCATTGGCAAGGGTTGAAGAGCTGAGACCTGCATTTCTTGAGACCGCGGCTAGCGACGTCCCCTTCTTACGTAATGCTGCAATGATATCTGCGCTGTGCCAGTCATTTTTTAACTTTTCCATGTCTTTCTCCATGCTATGTGAATTATCCATTTAATTCTTATGCTATAGAATTTATAGCAGAAAATTACCTAAAGTTTCCATATAAATATCATTAGTTTAATTTTGGATGCAGGATATATCGCAAAATTATCGTAATTAATGCAAGACGTTAAAGCTCCTATTAATTCCAAAAAATGGGTTATTACGTGTTAGGGCGCAGAGTATTTATGAGGAAAAGAGCACGCAGCCCTGCTATGTTCAAGCGTAGAGAGGATCACAATAACGATAACCTATTGGTTAACTTTAACTGGAGTCGATAATGATCAATAACATCTACTGTATTGGCCGTAATTATGCTGAACATGCCCAAGAACTAGGTAATCGTGTTGAAGAAGATCCGGTGGTATTTAGTAAGCCCAATAGCTCATTGATTGTGGGCAACACCATCGTGTTGCCGACTTTTTCCCAAGATGTCCATTACGAAACAGAGCTTGTTGTGAGGATCTCTGCAACCGCTTTTCAGATCGAGTTCGATCACGCTGATGCGTACTACGACACTATTGCCATAGGGTTAGATCTTACTGCCCGTGATCTACAAGCCGACTTAAAGAGCAAAAAATTACCGTGGTTACTGGCTAAAGGATTCAATGGCTCCTGCTATGTCAGTGATTTTGTTCCGAAACAGACGGTACAAGAACCGATCCACTTTGCGTTGGATATCAATGGTCAGACCGTTCAGCAAGGCGTGAGCAGTGAAATGGTATTCAGTATTAAGCACATTATTGCGTTCATCAGTCGCTATATCGCCCTGCAGCCAGGAGATATTATTTTCACTGGAACACCGAAGGGCGTGGGAAAGCTGGAAACGGGAGATAAACTGAGATTGATGCTAGAAGGTAAGGTAATGGCTGAGCTACAAGTGGATTAAGCTTGTAGCTCGTAGTCGATTAGCGGTCGCGTTGTACCGACATTTGCGCAAGGGCCTCGAGCGCTTCACGCCAAGGAGTGGCCGGAAGTATCGCCAAGGCTTGAATTGCCTTGTTAGCTTCTTCTTCCGCTCTCTGCTGTGTCCAGGCAAGGGAGCCACACTGCTGCATGGTTTCAAGCACTTGATCCAATAGATGACGGCCATTCCCTTCCTCGATCGCGCGGCGGATCATCGCGGCTTGTTCTGAGGTACCATTACGCATCGCATGGAGCAGAGGAAGGGTGGGTTTACCTTCACTCAGATCGTCACCGACATTTTTGCCTAGCGCTTCGTTATCGGCGCTGTAGTCAAGCAGATCGTCGATCAGCTGAAAGGCGGTACCAATATAACGACCGTAATCTTTCAGTGCTTGTTCTTGCTCGGGCGTGGCATCGGCGAGCATGGCTGAAGTTTGTGCAGCGGCCTCAAATAAACGTGCCGTCTTACTATAGATAACACGTAAGTAACTCTCTTCGGTGATATCCGGATCATTACAGTTCATCAACTGCAAGACCTCGCCTTCAGAGATCACATTTACCGCTTCCGACATTAATTCAAGGATCTTCAAGGATCCTAATTGAGTCATCATCTGAAAGGCACGAGTATAAATAAAGTCACCGACCAAGACGCTTGCCGCATTACCAAAGGCTGCGTTAGCGGTGGCTTTGCCCCGACGCATATCAGATTCATCGACAACGTCATCGTGAAGTAGGGTTGCGGTATGGATAAATTCGATCAGGGCGGCATTGAGGATGTGTTTCTCACCCTCGTAATTCAGTGCGCGTGCAGCAAGTACCGCAATCATGGGTCGAATTCGTTTACCGCCACCGCTAACGATGTAATGGCCTAGCTGACTGATGAGTACGACATCTGAATCAAGCTGCTTGAGAATATTTTGATTTACCGCTGCCATATCTAGGGCGGTAAGTTCTGTTATCTGCTCTAAATTCATACAATTAGTCAGTTTATCTCTGTGAGCCATCTTTAACGGCATTTCGGGTAAAAGTCGCGGAAATTCTGCTGGTGTCCAGAACCACGGCAAAGAGTTAGTGTAACACTCTCATCGAGCGTTAATTTATCAATAATGATCACTAAGAATAAACTTATTGTACTAGAAATTTCGTATTGCGAAACCTTGGAGCGTGACTTGGCTTTTTTTTCTGCAATACCTGAAAAGTTCACTTGTTTTCTGCAGGATAGTTGCGTAGAATTCGCGCCCTATGTGAATATTTTATCGCGCCGCCTATTTAACCTAAAAGGCTAGCGCAGAAGCGGAGTTTATATGTACGCGGTTTTCCAAAGTGGTGGTAAACAACACCGAGTAAGCGAAGGTCAGACCGTTCGCTTGGAAAAATTAGACATTGCAACCGGTGAAACTGTTGAGTTTGATCAGGTTCTGATGATTGCTAATGGCGAAGAAGTGACTATTGGTGCACCGTTAGTTTCTGGTGGTGTTATCAAAGCTGAAGTCGTAGCTCATGGTCGTGGCGAGAAAATTAAAATTGTTAAGTTTCGTCGTCGTAAACACCATCGTAAGCAGCAAGGCCACCGTCAGTGGTTCACTGATGTGAAAATTACTGGCATCAGCGCTTAAGAGGAGATTTAACAAATGGCACACAAGAAAGCTGGTGGTTCGACTCGTAACGGTCGTGACTCAAACGCTAAACGTCTTGGCGTAAAACGCTTTGGCGGAGAAACTGTACTAGCAGGTAGCATCATTGTTCGTCAACGTGGAACTAAATTCCACGCAGGTAACAATGTTGGTTGTGGTCGTGACCACACTCTGTTTGCTACCGCAACAGGTCAAATCAAATTCGAAGTTAAAGGTCCAGAAAACCGTAAATACGTCAGCATCGTTGCTGAGTAATCGGTTCTCTCTGCAGGTTTTCCTGTAGGACTGAAGAATTAAAGCCCCGCAGCTTTGCGGGGCTTTTTACATTCTGTTGTAAAAGATCGTTGAGTACACGAACGAAGCCCTTGTTTGATCGCCTATTCCTGCTCACTATTATTGAGATCAAACATTACGATCCGCTGCCGGTCAGCTGATATGACCCTGGCGGACCCGCCGACCTGACTCTGGACGGCGTATGCATGACGGAGAGAAGAAATGAAATTTGTTGATGAAGCCACGATCCTTGTCGTTGCTGGCGACGGTGGGAATGGCTGTATTAGCTTCCGCCGCGAAAAATATATCCCTAAAGGTGGCCCCGATGGCGGTGACGGCGGCGATGGCGGTGACGTCTGGCTCGTTGCCGATGAAAACCTTAATACCCTAATTGACTACCGTTTTGAGAAAGCCTTCCGCGCGGAACGTGGTCAAAATGGCCAAAGCCGTGACTGTACCGGTAAACGCGGTAAAGACGTGACGGTAAAGGTCCCGATGGGAACCCGAGTCATCGATCAAGGCACCGGCGAAACGCTAGGGGATATGACCGAGCATGGACAAACCTTGATGGTCGCTAAAGGCGGCTGGCATGGGCTTGGAAATACTCGTTTTAAATCTTCCGTTAACCGTACGCCACGCCAGAAAACTAACGGTACGCCGGGTGAAGAACGTGATCTTCAGCTGGAGTTAATGCTCCTGGCTGATGTGGGAATGTTAGGACTTCCTAATGCCGGAAAATCGACGTTTATCCGTGCCGTATCCGCTGCGAAACCTAAAGTAGCAGACTATCCCTTCACCACCTTAGTCCCAAGCTTAGGTGTAGTCCGTATGGATAACGAGCAGAGTTTTGTCGTCGCTGATATCCCTGGTTTGATCGAAGGTGCTGCGGATGGTGCAGGCCTGGGTATCCGCTTCCTGAAACACCTCGAGCGTTGTCGTGTATTGCTTCACCTTATCGATCTGGCGCCGATCGATGAAAGTAATCCAGTGGATAATGCTCGGATCATTCTCGGTGAACTGGAAAAATATAGCGATAAGCTCTACCAAAAGCCGCGTTGGTTAGTGTTCAATAAAGTGGATTTACTTGATCCAGAAGAAGCGGCTGAACGTGCAAAACAGATCGCTGACGATCTGGGGTGGGAAGGTGATTACTACCTGATCTCTGCAGCAAGCCAACAGGGTGTAAAAGATCTCTGCTGGGATGTGATGAAGTTTATTAATTCTCAGCCTAAAGAAGAAGTCAAGGCAGAGAAAGCCGCAGAGAAAGTCGAGTTTATGTGGGACGATTACCACCGTGAAACACTCGAGCAGCATACCGTCGAAGAAGAAGAAGATGAAGACTGGGATGACTGGGACGACGAAGACGAAGAAGGCGTTGAAATTATTTATCAACGCTAAAAACAAGGGGCAACCAAGTGTTGCCCCTTTTTATTTTATCCCAATACGGTTACCGTCAGTCGAGCGCTACAACAGAGTTTACCCCGCAGGTTTTTAATCTCTATTTGCCAAACTTGTATCTGACCACCAAGATGCAGAGGCTGGCATACCGCCGTGACTTTGCCGCTCGCGACCGCGCGATGATGGCTAGCATTCACCTCAATACCGACCACATTTTGCTCCTCGCGACAGGTCAGCCAACCGGCCATCGATCCCATCGATTCAGCCAACACCACACTCGCACCGCCATGGAGTAAACCAAAGGGCTGACAAGTACGGCTGTCAACGGGCATTTCCGCTTCGAGGTGCGTGGGATGTAGGGCAGTAAAGACAATGCCGAGGTGCTCGATCAGACAGTTTTTCCCCATATCATTGAGGGCGTCAAGATCGATGGTTTTTTTCCAAATCGTCTGCATCCGCTATGCGCCTAAGGTTGCCCCGCCGTCAATGACGATATCTTGTAATACGATATGGCTCGCGAGATCGGATGCAAGGAATAGGATCGCATTGGTGATCTCACGGGGGGTAGCGATCTTCTTCAGGGGAATACCTAGCTTAAACTGATCAGGAAAACCATTAATCATTTCCTGCTCGGCTTCAGGGGTATGCCATAAGCTTCGTTGCATCGCGGTATCTGTCGAACCTGGGGAAACGATATTACAGCGCACACCATAGGGTGCCATTTCTAAACCAACTGTTTGGCAAAGACTGCGTAATGCCGCTTTGGATGCACCATACGCAGACATGCCAAGACGTGGGGCATGGGCGGAATTGGAAGCGACACTCACAATAGCGCCAAAGCCTTGCTCACGAAATAGCGGAAGGGTTTGCGAAAAGAGGTTAAACGCCCCACCGGCATTAACGTTAAAGCAGGCTTGCCAATCCTCAAAACTTAAGGCATCAGTCGCGCCGATACGCAAGATGCCAGCGGCATTGACTAACACATCGAGTCGGGGTTGCTGCGCCAATTGCGCTTGGCAGACGTTGGCGACCTGTTGGGGATCCGCTACATTCATGACTAAACAGCGAAAAGGATAGTGCTCGCTGGAAAACTGCTTATCGAAGCCGATAACGACTGCCCCGGCCTGATGGAAAGCACAGGCTGCATCATAACCTATCCCTTGGCCAGCACCGGTCACCCAGACATATTTATCGCGAAAATCCATAGTCATCGTCAGTTATTTATCCCCGGAAAGTCGCGCCCACCAGGCGTCGAAAGTAGGGGTTTTCGCGAGGGTAACGAAGTCCATACTAGGAATAGCCTGACGCCAGCGTGAAGCCAGCGCCATCATACGTACTGAGTCTAAGCCATAATCGATCAGGTTTTCATCATCCTCGGGAATATCGTCATCTTCAAGCAACGGTAAAATTACGTCACGCAAAGCTTGTTTTGAGGCAGGCAGTAATAACAGATCGTCTGTCATGACCACTTTTCCACTGCGACCAGCTGTGTAGGTTAGCGCCATAAGATGTTCTTCTCGGCTGAAATCGGCTAAGGCATCCGCAACCATAAAGGGTTTGATATCCCGCATAAAGGCATCTGTCGCGGTGGTCAGGCAGCCAATATGGGCATAGACACCGGTGATGATCAATTGATCACGACCCATCGCCTTGAGCTGCTGTTCAAGAGGCGAGCGCTGAAAAGCACTATAACGCCACTTGGTGAGCACAATATCTTGTTCATCCGGAGCCAAGGCTGCGGTCACTTTTTGTTGCTCAGGATGACGGTTTAATCCCGGCCCCCACATATCGTTAAGTAATGCACGGTCTTCATCGCTTTGCTCATTGGGTTGAGCGGTATAGAACACCGGAATACCTAACGCCTTACACTGTTGGCGTAATGCCGCGATATGGTTTACCACAGTCTCGACAAATTCACTCTTTTCTCCCCAAAAATTAAGGAAGTAATTTTGCATATCGTGAATTAATAACGCAGCGCGTTGTGGCTCAAAGGTCCAGTTCACTTTGTTATTCGGTAGCTCATCGGCTGTAGGCAAGGCATAGGCCGTTAATTTAGGGATACTCATTACAACTCCAAAAATCGATACACTATAATAGGGGGAATCAAGATTTTTTCTTATTTTCTTCAATCAGTTGCTGACGCAATAATTTTTTATCCACTTTGCCGACGGGGGTCAGCGGTAGGACGTCGCTGAAGACAAATCGATCGGGTAATTTAAATTCGGCTATCCCTTGGTCACGTAAATGTCGACGCAGCTGCACAGCTTTTACCGCTTGTTTCGCGACAATATAGGCACAACTTTTTTCACCTAATAACTCATCACTCATCGATACGAGCGCAGCATGAATAATGTCTGGGTGTCGTTGTAAAAGATTCTCAATTTCTTCAGCAGCAATCTTTTCGCCGCCACGATTGATCTGATCTTTTTCACGGCCTTGAACGGTAATATAGCCGCGTTCATCAATTGAAATGAGATCGCCGGAGCAATAAAATCCCTGTTGATCGAAGCAAGCCGCATTATGTTCAGGACTCTTGTAATACCCGCGGAAGGTATAAGGGCCACGCGTCATTAAACGACCGGTAGTATTGACCGGGAGTGGTTGACCTGCTTCATCCGCAACCCAGACTTCATCATCGGGTGAAATAGGACAGCCTTGAGTGGTAAGGATAGTCTGTTGATCGTCATTGAGACGCGTATAGTTTACCAAGCCCTCCGCCATGCCAAATACTTGCTGTAATTGGCAGCCTATTTCAGCAGGAATTCGCGCGGCTAAACTCTCGCTCAGTTTGGCGCCGCCGACTTGTAGTAAACGCAGTGAGCTGAGCTGGTGCGCACAGTTCCACTCTTGCATCGACTGTAACCAGAGGCTTACTGCAGGCGGTACCAAAGCAGTGACATTGATAAGGTGGTCGGCGATTAAACTAAAGCAGGTAGTCGGGCTTGGGTCGGGCGCCAACACGCTAAGTCCGCCGCTGTATAACACCCCAAGAATACCGGGTGAGCTCATGGGGTAATTATGGGCAATCGGTAGCGCGCATAAATAACGAGTTTGCTCAGTAAATTGGCAAATATCGACACTGCCAATAATGCTGTAATAATAATCGTTATGGGTACGAGGGATCAGTTTAGGCGTTCCGGTACTGCCACCCGACAATTGGAAAAAGGCGACCTCATCCGGGGCACTTGGCGTCGGGGTGAACGATTCGGCTTCCTGTGTATAGCGCGATAACAAACTACTCTCATCGTCAAAAGCATTGTGCCATAGTTGATGTTGAAGCTCTGGATACTGTGCACTGAGTTCGTCAACGTAGCGATTATCGGTAAAGACTGGATGTTGTCGGTCGGCAATTAATAATCGTGGCTTGATCTGTGTAGCGTAAGCACTTAATTCACTGCGCTGGTGGCTGAAAAGGGCATTGACGGGTGCCACGCCCAATTTTAATAGGGCGAAGAAAACAATATAAAATTCACAGCGATTACCCAGCTGAACTAAGGCCGTATCTCCTCGTTTAATACCGCGTTTTTGTAGCTGTGCAGCCAGTTGGTCACTGTATTGCGCCAGCTGACGATAGCTGAGCGTCTGTACCGGATCGATAATGGCCGGGCGATCGCTATCACGATGACGATTGCTAATATCAGTTAGGGGAATATCTAACCAATAGCCTTTTTCACGATAACGTGCCGCCAGCTCTGCGGGCCAAGGCGTAAAAGAAATGCTCATGAATGATTACCTAAAATTAATGTAAACCAAAGGCTTTTAGCATGGTACTGAGTTTGGTACCGGTCTCTTGCCACTCCGAAAGGGGATCGGAGGCGGGGACGATGCCCGCACCGGCAAAGAGGGTGACCTGTTGTTGGTTCAGTTGCGCGCAACGTATCGTCACGACCCACTCTCCATTACCCTCGTCATCGCACCAGCCTACCATGCCACCAAACAGTTCTCTCGGGAAAGGCTCTAAGTGCTGAATAAGACGGCAAGCTAACTGATGTGGGTAGCCGCTCAGTGCAGGGGTGGGATGGAGTAATCCTGCTAGCACTAAGGCATTTTCTTCAGCATTATGTGTTATCCCTTGTACGGTGGTCGCAAGGTGCCAAAGTTGCGACGTGGTGACCAGTTCTGGGACTTGCGGCACCTGTAACTGTTCAGCGACAGGGGCTAATACCTTGGCCATCGCATCTATCACTAACTGGTGCTCATGGCGGTCTTTGCTCGACGCAAGTAGCGTCTGACCTACACGATGATCGTCCTCTCGGTCTAGTTGACGCTTTGCTGAACCGGCTAAAGGACGAGAGCTAAATTGGTCTTTTTGCTTACGCAGGAGGAGCTCAGGGCTTGCCCCCAGCAATACCTCGTTATTCGCAAGAGGAACATGGAAATGATAGTTATCCGGGTTTTGCGCCATGATTAGGCTCATCAGCGTAGTGCTATCAATACTGTCTTCAGTGGTTAATTTTAGCAGCCTTGAAAGGACGACTTTATCCATCTCGCCTCGATTCATCGCCGCAACGGCATCGCTCACCATCTTCATAAAGTGTGGTTTATCAGGATAAGCCTGCTGACGGGTAATTGGCGCCAAGGGCTGCTGCTGATAGGGCTTGAGCTGGGTCATCAACTGATTACGGTCAGTACGGGTGACGTGCTGGGGAATAAACAGTGCTGTCGGTTGATGAGAATCAAAGGGGATTGCCCCCACGACTAACGGATCTTTTATCCCTGCTGCACGAGCCAAGCGAAATTGTTCCCGAAGCGTGCGTTGGAAGGCGTCTTGGCTTCCCTCGCTATCGAGCAGGGGTTGAGTGATACGTTTAAAGCAGCCATCGCTAAGTAGGCTAGTTTCTTGAGAGGTAAACAGAAAACGTTCTTTTAATGCGCTCTGTTGCTGAATTTTACGGTGAAGAATATTTTCAACGGCAGTGATTTCGACCATAATAGCACCATTAAATGATAAGATAGTTAATAATGATTATCATTTGAATTTTGTCGGTAAGCTACGCTTAACTCCCTTACCTGTCAACTGATGAAGCCAGCTTTAGGTTGACTTCTCACGTAGACCATACGATTACGCACTAGATGCTCATATAGGAAAGTCATTATGATCCGACGCTCAAGACTGCTCAATATTCTCTTAGTCAGTGTGTTATTACCTTTAGCAGGACTGAGTCAAGCTGCAAGTTGGCCAAGGCAAGTGGTGACGAATAATGGAACGGTAACACTGAAAAGTGCCCCGAAAAGAATCGTTTCCACCAGTGTTACGCTAACCGGATCGTTACTCGCGATTGATGCGCCAGTGATTGCCAGTGGTGCGGGGGTTCCTAATAGCCGTTTTACCGATAGCCAAGGATTTTTTAGCCAATGGGGTGCCGTGGCGAAGCAAAAGCATGTACAGCGCTTATATATTGGTGAAGCCAATGCCGAAATGGTGGCTGCACAAGCCCCGGATCTTATTGTTGTCAGTGCCACGGGGCACGACAGCGCGCTACGGTTAGTGAATCAACTTTCTAGCATTGCGCCGGTGATTGTCGTGAATTACGACAATAAGAGCTGGCAACAGATAGTGACCCTCCTAGGTCAAGCTACTGGCCATGAAGATCAAGCAAACATCTTAATTCACCAGTTTGACCAGCGTGTTGCCGCATTAAAACCGACCCTGAAATTACCTCCTCAGCCTGTTTCGGCATTTGTTTGGAATGGCGGAGGGAAAGAAGTCAATCTCTGGACGGCTGACTCCGCCCAAGGAAAACTACTGCAACAGCTAGGGTTCACGCTAGCGCCAACCCCGAAAGAATTGGCGACTAGCCATAGTATGGGCCAGCGAAAAGACATTATTCAGCTTTCAGGTGAAAAAATGAGTGAAGGGCTGAGTGGTAAGAGCTGGTTAATGTTCGTGGCCGATGGCGAGACGGTTAAACAAGTGAATAGTGATCGTTTCTTACAACAAGCTCCCGCTGTTAAGGAAGGACATGTCTACCCGCTGGGTAACGATAATTTTCGTTTAGATTACTACAGTGCGACACATACCTTGGCGATACTAGAAAAACTTTTTGTGCATTAAGGTGAAAAACGCTCAATTTTCTCCGTGGTGTAAACCCTTTGGCCTGTTCTCCGGGTTGCTGATCGTTTTATTTGGCTTAGTGATCGCGAGTTCACTGACCGGAGCCAAAACGATTTCCCTATCAGAAAGCTGGTCTAGCTTGTCACTGTGGCAATCCTGTCACAGTGAGAATTGCGATATTATCCGGTTTTCACGGCTCCCGCGGACCTTGGCTGGCTTGGTAGCAGGCTGTGCGCTGGGGCTAGCGGGTGCACTGATGCAATCCCTTACGCGTAATCCGCTCGCCGATCCGGGCCTCTTGGGCGTTAACTCGGGAGCCAGTTTTGTCACCGTAATGGGACTAAGTTTCTGGGGAACGTTCTCTTTCTGGCAGAGTTTTTCTTTAGCATTCTTAGGGGCACTCCTGGCGGCCATCATCGTGGCGATTACCGGCGCAGGGCGGGGCGGCCGATTGAATCCAATCCGTCTGACGTTAGCAGGGGTTTCGTTAGCGGCTATCTTGGAAGGGTTGACCAGTGGTGTTTCTCTATTAAATCCAGATATATACGACCACCTACGCTTCTGGCAAACCGGGTCGTTAGATGTACGACAACTCACTATCTTCACGTTACTCGGCCCTGTGGTGGCGATCGCTAGCCTCTGTACTTTGGTGCTGAGCCGTTCCTTAAATGCGATCAGTATGGGCGAGGATCTTGCTCGGACCTTAGGGACACGAGTCGGGCTGGTGCAGCTGTCTGGGTTACTGCTTATCGCGTTATTATCAGCCTGTGCAACGGCTCTGACCGGCCCCATCGCTTTTATTGGGCTGGTTGCCCCACATCTCGCTCGTGGCGTATTGGGGAGTGACCATCGTTATTATTTACCGGGTACGGTTCTGATTACTCCGGCCGTTTTACTGCTTGCCGATATTATTGGCCGTAGCATTGCTCCGGGTGAGATTAGAGTCTCGATTATTACTGCACTGATTGGCGCTCCAGCCTTAATTTTTCTCGTTCGTCATCGGATAGGGCGTGGTATGTAATGAAGAAACGTCCACTGATTATTTTTTGCTTATTGCTGCTTGCTGTCGTTACAGTGATGCTAGGCGCACTATGTCGAGGGGCACTCCCGCTGTCGCTACAAGAGCTGTGGCATATCCTCAAGGGAAACGGGCCGGCGGCCTTGCGGTTAGTCGTGGTCGAGTGGCGGCTACCGCGTGTCCTTATCGCGTTATTGTGCGGAGCGGCACTTGGGATAAGTGGTGCGATTTTCCAATCAATTTTACGTAACCCTTTGGGTAGTCCCGATGTGCTGGGTCTTAATGCTGGTGCCTTTTCGGGCGTCCTAGTTGTCATGTTACTATGGCCCGGTAACCTGTTTGCCATGACCTTGGCCTCACTAATCAGCGCCGCATTGACCGGGGCAATTATTTATCTATTAGCTTGGCGTCAAGGTATCACCCCTTATCGATTAATTTTGATAGGAATTGGTATCCGTGCACTACTCATGTCGTTTAACGGCTGGGTGATGACGTCAACCGCCTTGAGTACCGCGATGAGTGCCGGATTATGGAGTGCCGGGTCATTAAATGGGGTAAATTGGCAAAGTGTATCAATGGTTTTTCCGGCCATAGTGATTGCATTATTTGGGGTTGCGATGTTAGCCAAACGGATGCGACTGATGGAGATGGGTGACGATTTAGCCTGTGCGCTGGGCATCCGAACCGAGCGAACCCGACTAGGACTTTTGTTACTGGCCACAGTACTGACCGCCGTGCCAACGGCGGTGATAGGCCCGGTTTCCTTCGTGGCACTGGTAGCACCACAAATTGCAAGGCGTCTGGCTCACAGTCCTTCTGGTGTTTTATGGAATACGGCATTATGTGGCAGTCTATTACTGTTGGCCGCGGATTATCTGGCCCAACACGCTTTCCTGCCCTATCAACTCCCGGTTGGGGTGATCACCGTCAGTGTTGGCGGCATCTATCTACTGTCACTTTTGGTTAGAGAGGCCAGACGTTCATGAGTTTATCTTCTTCTCGTCTTGCAGCCAGTGACCTTACATTGGCTTATGACAAGAAAACGGTCGTAGAGCAGTTATCGGTAGCGATCCCCGATGGGGAATTCACCGTTATTATCGGCCCTAATGCCTGTGGTAAGTCGACGCTGTTAAAAGCGCTCAGTCGAGTGATAAAACCGGTGGCGGGTCAAGTTATTCTGGATGGACAGGCAATCCACCAATTACCGGCGAAAGAGGTTGCACGGCAACTCGGTTTGCTTCCACAAAACAGTCATACCCCAGCAGGGATCACCGTTGCTGATTTAGTTGGACGTGGACGGTATCCGCACCAGTCGCTATTCGGTGGATGGCGTACCGAAGATAGCCAAGCCGTGGCGGAAGCGATGGCGGCGACCAATATCGAACACCTGGCGGATTGTCCCGTTGAGCAGCTTTCTGGTGGGCAGCGGCAGCGTGTCTGGATCGCCATGGTATTGGCACAACAAACCCCGCTCTTGCTGCTCGATGAACCGACTACGTGGTTGGACATCACGCATCAAATCGAGCTAATGGAACTCTTGCGTGAACTTAATCAACGCCATGGCCGTACATTAGTCGTGGTACTGCATGAGTTAAACCAAGCCTGTCGCTATGCCAGTCATCTTATTGCGATGCGTGCAGGGGAGATTATTGCGGAAGGTAAGCCAAGTGAGATTATCACCGCAGAGTTGATTGAGCAGGTCTATGGGTTAAAAGCCGTCATTATTCCCGATCCGATTGCCGGCACGCCAATGATCGTCCCTATTGGAAGGTGAGGGGGCATAGCCCCCTCAAGTATTAAGAGAGTAACCGCGTTAAACGGCGATTGATCTCGGGGCCGATAATTTCAAACATCGCGGGTGAGATGATCTCCACATGGGCGCAGTCGATGGGCACAATATCCAAGGTTTGGATAAAAGGCGCCCAAGCCTGTTGCGCATTCAAGGCAGGCTGTTGTGTTTCCAATGCGGAGAAGAGCGTCGCGTGTCCTTGCGTCTTACGGCTCCGTGCGGTCGTTAATAAACGCACGGAGTGGGCGTAATTAGCTTCAACCTGATCAAAAAGGTGGGAAAGCTCTTCGCCTGCTTGGGCCCGTTGGCTTTGAACAAATTGCTCACGTTCACGATTCACTTCTTCGATCACTTGCTCATCCAAGACATTTTTCCCCTGCTTCTCATCCCAATTCTGGGTTTCAGGTGGCCAGGTATCAAGCAGGCCTAAAAACGCGACCTCTTCTCCTCGCGCTTCAAGCCGTGAGGCGATACCTTGGGCCAAGGTTCCGCCCAGCGAGTAGCCAATAAAGTAATAGGGGCCAGAGGGTTGGTCTGCCAGAAGCGTCTCGAGATGCCGATCACATACATCATCAATATGGTGTGCATTACCGAGAGCGCCTTGCTCATCTGGCGATTGGATACCAATAATTGACCATGTCGGGTCAAGATAACGTTGTAATACGCTAAATTGCCAAGCGAATCCGGACGCCGGGTGGAAGCAATAGAGACGAGGTCCTTGCGTCTGTCGCAAAGGGAGTAACGTCTGTAACCCACTGTCCGCATGTTCAGGACTCTGTTGAATAATTTGGGCGAGTTTTTCAACCGTTGCATTGACCATAACGTGGCCAACGGTAAGCGGGTAATCCATCTGTTTACGGATTTGCGCAGCTAAACGCATTGCTAAGAGCGAGTGCCCACCCAACGCGAAGAAGTCCTGATTTGCAGCGACCTGTGGTAACTGTAATAGATCAGCAAATAGCGCGGCTAATTGAACTTCTAACGCGCCTTGAGGCTCACGCGTAGTGTGGTGATCATCAAGTTTCGGGACGGGTAAGGCTTTGCGGTCTAACTTACCGTTACTGCTGAGAGGGAAGACCTCTACTGGAATAATGATCACGGGGACCATATGAGCCGGTAACCGTTCGGCCAATTGTTGACGGATAAGATCACTCTGTTGTGGTGTTTCAGCGATGATATAGCTTACCAATTGTCGGTCGTCAGCCAGCCCAGCTAATTGTTGGTTTAAACTCACGGCAACGGAGGCCGCTTGCTTAATACCGGGTAACGAAAGCAGAACGGCATCAATCTCAGAGAGTTCTATCCGCTGACCGCGGATTTTGAGTTGGTCATCGTTACGTCCCAAGTACTCAATTTCACCGTTGTCGAGGCGGCGGGCGACATCACCGCTGCGGTATAAGCGTTGCGTTGCGTCCCAAGGCGCGGGAACAAAACGTTCGGCGGTCAGTTCTGGTCGACCTAAATAGCCTTCTGCCAGTTGCCCCCCCCCCAGCCACAATTCACCCGCGATACCATAGGGGACAGGTTTGAGCTGGCTATCGAGAATATGAAGCTGAGTGTTCCACACCGGCCAGCCAATCGGGACGCTATGGCCTTTTACCGCGGTGAGCTCTGGGCCAAATGCCGGGAACCAGCTGACGTCAACCGCGGCCTCAGTGGGGCCATATAAATTATGGCAAGGGATCGCTACGCTCTGTTCCCACTGACGGGCGAGTGCGGTGGGTAGGGCTTCGCCACTACAAAAGACGAGACGTAACCGCTGTCGTAGTGCCGCGGCAGTGGCTTCAGTGAGACTTTCTAAGAAGGCGGCTAACATTGACGGCACAAAGTGAGTCACGCTTACGTGTTGTTCCACCATGACTTGTTGTAACCACTCAGGATCGCGATGACTGTCGGGGGGAGCCATAAACAGTTTCGCCCCAGTTAGTAATGGCCAGAAAAACTCCCATACTGACACATCAAAACTACTCGGGGTTTTCTGAATAACGACATCGTGATGGTGAAGTGGGTAGTGGTTTTGCATCCATTTTAAGCGATTTACAATGGCTTGGTGACTGACCAGAACGCCCTTAGGTCTGCCTGTCGAGCCTGAGGTATAAATTAAGTACGCCCCTTGTGTCGGAGCGGGGACGGCTGCCGACAGTGAAGGATGTTCGTTGAATAGCGATTGATAGTAATAGTGTGGTGTGTCGCTGATCTGTGTAAATCTGTCGCTTAACGCCTGCTCGGTGATCACTAAACGCGGGGTTGAATCCTCCAACATGATGGCTAAACGGTCATCGGGATAGCCGGTATCAAGCGGCAGCCAAATTGCGCCCAGCCGTACGATGGCTTGCAAGGCTAGAGATAGATAAATAGAGCGAGGAAGCGCAACGGCAACGATATCGCCAGCTTGCACCCCGTGTTGCTGAAGGGTGGCAGCCAAGGCAATGACCTGCTGTTCCATCTGTGCGTAGGTCAGCGCAACGTGCGTATCAGCCAGCGCGACATTGCTTGGGGTGAGTTGACACTGTGTCGCGATCATCGACCATAGCGTATCGTCCTGCAGTGCAATTTCAGTAGCATTAACCTCTGTTAGTTGATGTCGCTCTTGCTCGCTCAGAAGACTCAGTTCTGATAGTGCTAACGTCGGCTGAGCGGTTAACTGATCGATAATCAGCGGCAGGCGTTGAATATGGGTCAACAACGCTCGTTCATCGTAGCGATTTCTATTGGCGAGGAACTCCAGGGTTAAGGCACCTTGATTATCGAGGATTAACGCTATTTCAATATCGCGTACCGGTCCTGAGGCCAAGTGTGTGGTGTGAACGCTTTGACCTTCAAACTCTAGTTGATAATCGAAAAGTTTGACGTTCAATACTGGCCCGAACAGGGGGGCGCTATCCCCGGCTAAGCCTAAATCGCGGCTAATTTGCTCCGCATCGTAACGCTGATGACGTCGATTTTTCTTAATCTCTTTACTTAGTAGACCCGCAAATTCCATGAAGGTATAGGTGGGTTGATACCCAACACTCATGGGTAACACATTAATGACAGGGCCGACTGCGCTGAGGGCTGCCGATCCCATCCGCCGCATAAAAATAAAGCCCGCGCTAAAGGGCTGCTGACCCGTCAGGTGTGCGAGCCAGGTATTTACTAGCGTTACGGCAGCATCGACAGGCGTCAGGCCAGCTTCAGCGAGGTGTTGGTGCAAGGGAGCAAGCTGTTGAACGGAAAAATGTGTCGTGTGACGTATTACCTGCGGGCTGGCTGTTTCACCATTCAGCGGCGATTGTGCAAGGCTTAGCGGATCAGGCAGTTGCGGGACTTTTTCTTGCCAATAACGCTTATCTTTTTGGTACGTCGCGCTATGTTGGTAATTAAGGTACTCTTCAACAACCTCATCGAACGCAGTAAAAGGCGAGGCCGATAGGGGTTGCTGTTGACGTAAATGAGCATAAATTTCGCTGATCCGTTTGGTCAGAGCAATAAAGCTGAAGCCGTCGACCATCAGATGGTGGTAACGTTGATACCATATCCACTGTTCGTGGCTGATACGCATTAGCATTTGTCTGACGTTGGCACCTTTATCGGTGATGCGTAAAGGGCTATGCAGATCGGCTTCCATCAAGGCATGCGCCGTCGCCAACGCCTGAGGATCATCACGTAGATCAATAGACTCCACCGTAAAAGCGGTATTGGCATCACGATATTGGAAAGCTTCACCGTCGTGCTCCCCAAACCGAAAATTAACGGTATCGGCTTCCGCTAACCCTTGCTGAATAGCCTGTTGCATCAGTTCAAGGTTAAGCGTTCCCGGTAGGGTTATGGCGTGTGCCACGGCAAAGGCATTGTTAAAAGGGGAGAGTTGGTCGGCAACCCAGATCCCGGGTTGTGCGGCAACCAACGGTAACCGACGAGTCTTCACTGGAGATGAGGCTGCATTGCGCTCATCGGTGAGAGGGTGTTGTGCTACGCTGTCATCGATATTCATCATATTATTCGTCCTGCCATAATGCTTGTAATCCGCCTAATAAACTTCCTCGCCACCACAGTGCATCGTGTCCACCTTCGACATAGTGTAAACGATGTGGAATATGGTAGTGACTTAACCACTTATCCAGTTCCCGATTGGCCTCGCAAATTAATACCTCGCGACAACCCGCCTCTAATAGAATTTGTCGAGGAGCAATGGATGGGGCTTGTTGTTGTAACTGTTGAATCAAATAACCTGCGGCTTGGCCTCTATTTGGCCACCAAAATGACCCAGAGAGACTGAGGGCTTTGCCATAAAATTCCGGCCAATTAAGGCAAGCATAGACCGAGGCCAGTCCGCCAAAGCTTTGTCCGGTGACAAGGGTGCGAGCGGGGTCTTGTTGCCAATTAAACGTCTGTTTGATTAGCGGGAGTAACTCTTCGTTAATAGCCTGCCAAAAATCGGCATTACAGGGATATTCCCGTCCGCGATGCTGACGATCGATGATTTCAGGCATGATGTAGAGCGCAGCAGGTAGCTTCCCCTTATCGGTTAATTGTTGCAGAGGACTGGCGATAGGTAGGGTATTGGCCCAGAACTGACCATCGAGTAGTAAGGCTAAATGCTGATATGACGCAGCCTCACCTTTCGCCGTACCGTAGCACCAAACGCGACGTTCATTCCCCAGCCGAGCACTCTTCCAGACAATGACCTTGAGGGGCAACGTTGGTTGTTCTCCTCGATCCCATGCTTGCCATTCAGTTTGGGGAGGCGCATCAGGGAGGTGAAGGGGAGAGACAGACATTCCTCGGCCAGCAGACCAGGATCGTAATGCGTTGAGGCTGTCGTGTTGGGCATGCTGAAACTGTTCTCGCCACCATTCACGACGCTGGAAAATATCTTGGTTCAATACTCCTACATCGTTCGTTGAATCAGGAATCAAGCAGTAGCTTCCTCGCCAATGCGTGGGGAGTGTGAGTGACAGATACCAAACATCACTAGCGGGATAATGCACTAAGGATACTGGGGGATTGGGCTGGTGGTGATCAGTGATCCCTGTAATGTTGAGCCACACCGCTTGCACTTGTTGAGAATCGTTAGCCTCAGCAGGTTGGCGCCACAGAAAAGTGACTCGACATTGCTGAGAAGAACTTCGCTCAATACGCGGGATACCCTGCTGTTGTTGTGCTTGCCACCACAGATCAGAACCGGTATCAGAGGTAAACCATTCAGGAATAAGCATGTGCAAATTATCTTTTATAGAAGCTATCCGCAGATAGCGATCAGAATCGAGATTTGTTGATAATAGTATTGATAATTATTTTCATCTGCAATAGATTGCAATCTCTCTTTACGTAGTTTGTCATTTATTGCTCTGTTACTCGCAAAGTATGACCAAGTACTAAAGAGCTTCTTGAACTAACACACATAGCATTGGCCTAGGGAACTGGGATTATAAAAATGAAAAAATTATCATTTCTTTCTGCTGCAGTTTGTCTTGAGCTCGGTAGCTCATTTTTTATTTATTGCGCGCCGGTTTCAGCGGCACAAACGGATGTCACCGTAAACACTCCGGTATCAGATGAAACCTCAGCCAAAACCTCTGAAGACAAAGCGTTGTCTACAGAGGAAAGTTCACACAATTCCATCGTCGTCACGGCACGTCAGCAAACGCTTCAAGCGCCAGGCGTGTCGACGATCTCATCCGAGGCGATTCGTAAACATCCCCCGGCTCGTGATGTTTCGGAAATTATTCGTACCATGCCTGGGGTTAACTTGACGGGTAACTCGACCAGTGGTCAGCGGGGCAATAACCGCCAAATTGATATTCGAGGCATGGGACCGGAAAATACCTTGATCTTGATCGATGGCCGTCCGGTAAGTAGTAAAAACTCAGTGCGTTACGGATGGCGGGGTGAGCGAGATTCACGTGGTGATACCAACTGGGTGCCACCTGAAATGATTGATCACATTGAAGTCATCCGCGGACCTGCTGCGGCACGTTATGGTAGCGGGGCGATGGGTGGGGTGGTCAATATCATCACCAAGCAAGCGAATAAAGCGTGGCATGGCTCATGGAACGCGTATTACAACGTTCCACAACATAAATCTGAAGGGTCGACCAAACGAACCAACTTCAGCTTGATGGGCCCGGCAACCGATAGCCTAACCTTAAGTATCTGGGGAAATATCGACAAGACACAGGCGGATGCTTACGATATTAACCAAAACCATTCAGCGTCGCGAACCGGTACCTATGCAGGGAGCTATCCTGCTGGCCGAGAGGGGGTTAGAGATAAAGACCTTCACGGCAAACTAAACTGGGAGTTTGCGCCTAATCAGCACCTTGAATTCGAAGCCGGTACCAGTCGCCAAGGCAATATTTATGCTGGCGATACGCAGAATACCAACACCACAGCTTATGTGAAAAGCAAATATGGTGATGAGACTAACCGTATTTATCGCCAAGATTATGCCTTAACCTGGACAGGCGTCTGGGACAATGGTGTTAGCACCAATACCTATGCGCAATATGAAAGAACGCGCAACTCAAGGATCACGGAAGGATTAGCCGGGGGAACCGAGGGGATCTTCAATAATAATGCCGGGTTCTCTGATATCGATCTGAGCGATGTGCTGCTGCATAGTGAAGTCAGTATTCCGTTTACTGCTTGGGTAGACCAGAACCTTACCTTGGGGACTGAGTGGAACCAGCAGAAGATGAAAGATGGTACCTCGACCGGCCAAGCGCTTACCGGTAGCAATACCGGCGGGGCGATCGATGGTGTGGGTACTGGCACGCGATCACCGTACTCTCAAGCACAGATCTTCTCTATGTTTGCTGAAGACAATATGGATATTACGGATTCTACGGTATTAACCCCGGCCATCCGTTTTGATCACCACTCTGTTGTCGGCACTAACTGGAGCCCATCACTTAACTTAACTCAGCAGCTCACCAATGAGTGGACGTTAAAGATGGGGATTGCTCGTGCCTATAAAGCGCCAAATCTATATCAAACCAATCCAAACTATATTCTCTATAGTAAAGGACAAGGGTGTTACGGCAGCTCGAGTACGGGATGTTACTTGCAAGGTAATAGCGACCTTAAAGCAGAAACTAGTGTCAACAAAGAGATTGGCTTGGAGTATAAAGACCTTGCTGGGCTTCAGGCTGGGCTGACTTACTTCCGGAATGACTACCATAATAAAATTGAATCGGGTAATGATGTTACCTCAACTAATAGTAGTGGTACCCGTATTTATCAATGGGAGAATGTACCGCGCGCGGTAGTAGAGGGCTTAGAGGGAACCTTCAATGTTCCAGTCACCGATACCGTTACTTGGAATAACAATATGACGTGGATGCTGCAAAGTAAGGATAAGACGAATCATGATCGTCTCTCCGTCATTCCTCAATTTACGTTGAACTCCAATGTCGAGTGGCAGATTCGTCAGGATCTGTCGGTACAAGCGACGTGGACCTGGTACGGCAAGCAGAAACCGAAGAGCCGTAATTATCAAGGTAATAAAGTTAGCTATCCTGATACCCGAGAAGTCAGCCCGTACAGTATCTTTGGTGCCAGCGCGACGTGGGATGCGACTAAGAATGTCAGTGTCACGGCAGGGATTGATAACCTCTTTGATAAACGTCACTTCCGTGAAGGTAACGCACAAACTACCGGAACACTGAATTCTAAAACAGGAGTCACAAGCTACCTATACGGTGCCGGTGCATACACTTACAACGAGTCAGGCCGAACCTTCTACATGAGTCTGAATACGCACTTCTAATAAAAAACCCGCGCAAGCGGGTTTTTTTGGTTAGTAATTGCGATACAAATCACTATAAAGCCGACTCTCAAACCGGACGAGGGGTACGCGTCGAGTCCGCTGGTCTTCAGGCGGCACCGCATACCCTGAAAGATATTGTACGAAGGCGATACGCGTTCCGCGTGACGTCGTTAAGAAGCCCGCCAAGTTATACACTCCCTGCAGCGATCCGGTTTTCGCGGAAAGCTTTCCATCGACCCCCGCTTCGTGCAATCCCCCACGATATTGTAAGGTGCCATCATAACCCGCTAAAGGAAGCATGCTTATAAAATCGAGGCTGCTGTCATTCTTAGCAATAAACTGTAGGGCTTGCATCATGGTGTCTGGTGTAACCAAATCGTGGCGTGACAATCCTGAACCATCAACTTGAATCGTATTTCCCATATCCACGCCCGCTTTCTCACGAAGGATACGGCGTACGGCATCCGATCCTGCGCGGAATGTACCCGGCACGTTGAAATAATGGTGGCCGATAGTTCGGAAAACGGTATCGGCGATCATATTATCTGACTTCTTCAACATCGTATGTAATAGGCTATGGAGTGGGGCGGATTGTTCGATCGCCAATACAGTACCGGGTTCACTGGGTTGCGTTTGTCGGACTAAATGGCCGCGATAGTCGATATCGGCTTTGCGTAACTCATCACGTAAAATCTCCCCAGCCCACGCGGCGCCATCTTGTACGGCGAAGGCAAGAGGCAAAGGATCATTGCGCTGACGTAGGCACCCAGTCAAGGTATAGCGATTTAATTCCCCAGGATTTACGTCAAGCTCACAATATTGCGCTTCGCCTGAGTTAGGGCCTAGCGTTTTCACCTCACTATACATATGGGCAGGATAGTAAGACGCGATACGGATAAACGCATTTTCTCCTGGCGTTTTCGCACTATAAAGGGAGATGGAGAAACAATTTTTATCGACAATAGCCGCTGCCGGTGGCGCGCTAAAGCATTGCGTTAAATCATTCCATGGCCAGCCGGGTGCCATATCGTGGCTCGCGAAGACCGAGGTATCGATGACTAAGTTACCTTGAATATGGGTAACGCCCTTTTGTTTGAGCTGTGCGACCATATTACGTAAGTCCTGACGCGTAAAAGTGGGATCGCCACCAAAGCGTGCGATTAAATCACCTTGTAAGGTATCACCGGCGATTTTTTGGTGACTTTCAAAGGTTGTCTGGAAGCGAAAATCTTTGCCAAGCTCTAACAGTGCTGCCAGTGCAGTGAACACTTTCATCGTGCTGGCAGGCAGTGCCATTTGTTTTCCGTGATAATCGACTATCGGTGTAGTATCGCCTACCCTTTGCGCCATGAACGCGAGATTGGTACCATCAGGAAGGTATTGGGTATAATCCTCGACAGGCGTTGCGGAGGCTTGAAGCGTTACCGCAAGGGTAAGTGCTGTAATAAGTCTTGAAAGTCGCATAATCTCGGCGTCGTTAACAGTGGAGTCCGCAATACTACGTCCCCTTGAGGGGCAAAGTAAACGATGATCCGGGCGGAACTCTCGGGTAAAATATGTATCAAACTGAAAAATTCACTCGTCTTGGATAGCAAACTATCTGAGGCGGGGTTGTTTTGTTTCAAATTTAAGTGCAGCTTATTCGATTAAGCTGGTATCGAATCAGGATGATTGACTGAATAACAGATTAATGAGGAGTACACAATGAGCCAGATTCCTATGACACTTCGCGGCGCAGAACAGCTGCGTGAAGAGCTTAATGAGCTTAAAAATGTTAAGCGTCCTCGTATCATCGCCTCTATCGCGGATGCGAGAGAGCACGGGGATTTAAAGGAAAATGCCGAATATCACGCTGCACGCGAAGAGCAAGGTTTTTGTGAAGGGCGTATTCAAGAGATTGAAGCAAAATTATCTAATGCGCAGATCATTGATGTGACCAAAATGGCGGCGACGGGTCGCGTCATTTTTGGGGCCACAGTGACCGTTTATAATACCCATTCGGAAGAAGAAGCAACCTATCGCATAGTGGGTGATGACGAAGCTGATTTTAAGCAAAATCTGATCTCGGTAAACTCGCCGATGGCGCGGGGATTAATTGGGAAGGAAGTCGATGATGTCACCGTCGTGAAAACACCAGGGGGTGATGTTGAATATGAAGTGATTAAGGTCGAGTACTTCTAATCATCAGAATACGACGATATGTTACTCAAGGAATGGGCTTTTCGCCATTTCGGTGCCGCAAGTCGGATTAACCGTGCTAATATATCTTAAGAAAAGAAAAAGGCTGTAAAACAGCCTTTTAACTGGAGGTAAAATAGTGATATTTTCTTCCAGAATTAACGCGGTAAAGAAATTTTCTTTTCTTTAGAAGGACGATAGAGCACCAGTGTTTTACCGATAACCTGGACTTCAGCCGCTGAAGTTTCACGAACAATTGCTGCCACAATCAAAGCTTTGGTTTCACGGTCTTCAGTCGCGATTTTTACTTTGATCAGTTCATGATGCTCTAAAGCTTGATCAAGTTCAGCGAGAACACCTTCGGTTAATCCATTGTTGCCTAACATCACGACTGGCTTCAGTGGATGAGCGAGACCTTTTAGGTGCTGTTTTTGTTTAGTACTTAGATTCATCGTATTATTTACTTACTCAGGGATTGAAAACAGGTCATTGTACCGCCATCTCTAGTATATCGCCAAATCAACGCAGCATTTTGCGTAATGATTTATCGCTGCGATACAAAAATGTTGGAAAAAGTATGACGGGAAAGAAGCGTTCAGCCAGCTCAAGCCGCTGGTTACAGGAACACTTTAGCGATAAATACGTGCAACAAGCACAAAAAAAAGGTCTACGTTCACGAGCATGGTTTAAACTGGATGAGATCCAACAAGGTGATCGTCTGTTCAAACCCGGCATGACGGTAGTCGACTTAGGTGCAGCACCGGGTGGTTGGTCACAGTATGTGGTTGAGCAGATCGGAGCAAGCGGCCGAATTATCGCATGTGATCTTTTGCCAATGGATCCAATTGTTGGTGTAGACTTTCTTCAAGGTGACTTCAGAGAAGAAGCTGTACTAAAAGCGTTGCTCGATCGTGTCGGTGACGGTAAGGTGCAGGTAGTAATGTCAGATATGGCACCAAATATGAGTGGCACTCCCGCGGTGGATATTCCTCGCGCGATGTATCTCGTAGAACTCGCACTTGAAATGTGTCGCGATGTGTTGGCACCAGGTGGTAGTTTTGTAGTAAAGGTGTTCCAGGGAGATGGTTTTGATGATTACCTACGCGAAATCCGCTCCTTATTTACGAAAGTAAAAGTTCGTAAGCCAGACGCTTCGCGTTCACGTTCTCGCGAAGTGTACATTGTAGCGACTGGGCGCAAAGTATAGCTCCCTACGCTTTCTGTTAACATCGTTGTAAATAAGAGGTTAATCCCTTGAGTGACATGGCGAAAAACCTAATTCTTTGGTTAGTCATTGCCGTTGTGCTGATGACTGTATTCCAAAGCTTTGGGCCCAGCGAGTCAAATGGCAAGAAAGTCGATTATTCAACTTTCGTGACAGAAGTGAATCAAAACCAGATTCGCGAGGCGCGTATTAATGGGCGTGAGATTAACGTAACCACTAACGATAGCAATAAATACACTACGTATATTCCTGTCAATGACCCGCAATTACTGCAAAACCTTTTATCTAAGAAGGTAAAAGTTGTTGGTGAACCACCAGAAGGTCAAAGTCTGCTGACCTCTATCTTTATTTCTTGGTTCCCAATGTTGCTGCTGATCGGCGTATGGATCTTCTTTATGCGTCAAATGCAGGGGGGCGGCGGCAAAGGTGCCATGTCTTTCGGTAAGAGCAAAGCTCGTATGTTGACGGAAGATCAGATTAAAACTACTTTTGCCGATGTCGCTGGCTGTGACGAAGCGAAAGAAGAAGTCAGCGAGCTGGTGGAATACCTCCGTGAACCTTCGCGTTTCCAAAAGCTAGGCGGAAAAATTCCTAAGGGCGTCTTGATGGTAGGCCCTCCTGGTACCGGTAAAACGCTACTGGCTAAAGCCATTGCGGGTGAAGCGAAAGTCCCATTCTTTACTATTTCCGGTTCAGACTTCGTTGAAATGTTTGTCGGTGTCGGCGCATCACGTGTCCGTGACATGTTCGAACAAGCGAAGAAGTCTGCGCCTTGTATCATCTTCATTGATGAGATTGATGCGGTTGGCCGTCAACGTGGCGCTGGGTTAGGCGGTGGTCATGATGAACGTGAGCAAACGTTGAACCAAATGCTTGTTGAGATGGATGGTTTTGAAGGTAATGAAGGGATCATCGTTATTGCGGCGACTAACCGCCCTGACGTTCTTGACCCTGCGTTGCTTCGCCCAGGCCGTTTTGACCGTCAAGTTGTCGTCGGGTTACCAGACGTCCGTGGCCGTGAGCAAATCCTGAAAGTGCATATGCGTCGCGTTCCTTTGGCGACAGATATTGATTCAGCGATCATCGCTCGTGGTACGCCAGGCTTCTCCGGTGCAGATTTAGCAAACCTCGTCAATGAAGCGGCACTGTTTGCTGCGCGTAGCAACCAACGTGTTGTCTCGATGGTTGAGTTCGAGAAGGCTAAAGACAAGATCATGATGGGTGCAGAGCGCCGTTCAATGGTCATGACGGAAGCGCAAAAAGAGTCAACGGCTTACCACGAAGCAGGACACGCGATTATTGGTCGCTTAGTACCGGAACATGATCCAGTCCATAAGGTGACAATTATCCCGCGTGGACGTGCGTTGGGGGTGACATTCTTCTTACCTGAAGGTGATGCAATCAGTGCAAGCCGTCAGAAATTAGAAAGTCAAATTTCGACGCTATACGGCGGACGTTTAGCTGAAGAGATTATCTACGGCCCAGAAAAAGTGTCTACTGGCGCTTCTAACGATATTAAAGTGGCGACTAACCTCGCACGTAATATGGTTACCCAGTGGGGCTTCTCTGAGAAGTTAGGTCCTCTGCTGTACGCGGAAGAAGAAGGTGAAGTGTTCCTAGGTCGTTCTGTAGCCAAAGCAAAACATATGTCCGACGAAACCGCGCGTATCATTGACCAAGAAATCAAACACTTGATCGATAGTAACTACCAACGCGCTCGCCAGCTGTTAAATGAGAACATCGACATCCTACATACGATGAAAGATGCTCTGATGAAGTATGAAACCATCGATGCCCCACAAATTGATGATTTGATGGCGCGTAGAGAAGTTCGTGCTCCAGCAGGTTGGACTGAACCGGCAGTGAAAGAAGAAGAGTCTGTCGCGCCGCCGCAAGCAGCTCGCCCTGTCGATGCACCAGAGAATAATGATCCAGGCAACCCAATGTAATGTCTGAATCATTCGATAAATAGTGCCAGTTCGCGCTACAATAAAGCCCCGCTAATGCGGGGCTTTTTTTTTGTACCATATCGATAGAGCGTAAAAGAGGATACCGAATGAAATTGCGCGCCAGAGGGAGTGAGTTAGATCTCTCTTTTCCCCATATCATGGGAATCTTAAATATGACCCCAGACTCCTTTTCCGATGGTGGCCGCCATAAAACGCTGATCGATGCGATTACTCATGCTAATGAAATGGTGATTGCCGGTGCAACTATCCTCGATATTGGTGGCGAATCTACTCGACCTGGTGCCGACGAAGTGTCGGTAGAAGACGAACTAGCGCGCGTTATCCCTGTAGTGGAAGCATTATCTCAACGATTCGAAGTGTGGATTTCGGTGGATACCTCTAAATCGGAGGTCATTCGTGCCGCTGCCTCAGCAGGTGCCCACTTGATCAACGATATCCGCTCATTAAATGAACCCGGTGCGCGTGAAGCCGCAGCTGAAGTTGATCTACCTGTCTGCCTAATGCATATGCAGGGCGAGCCGAAATCGATGCAGAATAGCCCGAGCTATCAGCAGATTATGACCGAAGTTGATGGCTTCTTAGCCACCGAAATCGAGCGCTGTGTGGCTACGGGAATACGTCGGGAAAATATTCTGCTCGATCCAGGTTTCGGATTTGGTAAAAATCTCCAACATAATTATGAGCTATTGGCTAATCTAGGCCATTTTCATCATTTTGATCTGCCGTTATTAGTGGGAATGTCTCGAAAGTCTATGATTGGTCAACTCCTTAATGTCGGGCCAACTCAGCGATTGAGTGGTAGTCTGGCCTGTGCAGTCATCGCCGCGATGCAGGGAGCACAAATCATTCGAGTGCATGATGTTAAAGAAAGCGTTGAAGCGATACGCGTGGTCGAAGCGACTCTTAGAGCAAAAGGATAATCCATGAGTGAACGTAAATATTTTGGTACCGATGGTATTCGCGGAAAGGTTGGCGAATCGCCGATAACGCCTGATTTTGTCTTAAAATTAGGCTGGGCTGCAGGTAAAGTGCTTGCCGGGCAAGGTTCCAAAAAAGTTATTATCGGGAAAGATACCCGTATATCGGGTTATATGCTCGAATCGGCTTTAGAAGCCGGCTTGGCCGCTGCCGGATTATCGGCTGCCTTCACGGGCCCCATGCCGACCCCAGCGATTGCCTATTTAACGCGAACATTCCGCGCTGAAGCAGGTGTGGTGATATCAGCCTCTCATAACCCATTTGATGATAATGGGATAAAATTCTTTTCGACCGAGGGTACGAAGCTCCCAGACGATGTTGAAGCTGCGATCGAAGCGGAAATTGAGAAAGAAATCACCTGTGTACCCTCTGCCGAACTGGGAAGAGCGAGCCGAATTGTTGATGCAGCAGGACGGTATATCGAATTCTGTAAGGGGACTTTTCCCAGCGAGCTTAGCTTAAATCGCTTAAAAATCGTTGTCGACTGTGCGAACGGTGCGACTTACCACATTGCGCCGGATGTCCTTCGAGAGCTTGGTGCTGAGGTGATTACGATTGGTGCCTCGCCAAATGGAATGAACATCAATAAAGAGTGCGGGGCGACCGATTTAGGTCAACTTCAAAAGCGAGTGTTAGCTGAAAAGGCCGATCTCGGTATTGCTCTCGACGGCGACGGTGATCGTATCATGATGGTTGACCATCTTGGTCAGGCGGTTGATGGCGATCAAATTCTCTATATCATCGCGCGCGAGCGTTTACGACAAGGGAATCTACGCGGTGGGGTCGTTGGCACACTGATGAGTAATATGGGGCTGGAGTTAGCGCTGAAGCAGTTAGGCATCCCCTTTGAGCGCGCGAAAGTCGGTGACCGCTATGTGTTGGAAAAACTAAAAGAACGCGGGTGGTTCGTCGGGGCCGAGAATTCTGGGCATGTTATTCTACTCGACAAAACGACTACCGGTGACGGTATTATCGCAGGTTTACAAGTGTTAACGGCGGTGGTGGGGAACAAGCTATCTCTTCACGATTTATGCAGCGGAATGAAGCTGTTGCCACAAGTCTTGGTCAATGTACGTTTCTCAGCGGACAGTGATCCGCTTCAACATCCTGATGTGTTAGCGGCGTTGCACCAGGCTGAGCAGCAACTGGCTGGCCGTGGTCGGGTTTTATTACGCAAATCTGGCACTGAACCTTTAATTCGCGTGATGGTTGAAGGGGAGAACAAAGGGGAAGTGACAGAATTGGCCCAGTCTATCGCGGAGATCGTAAAGCGTTTATAACGCGTGTTCTTATCGCGGAAAGCGGTCGATGGTCCGGTATTCCAATATGTAGAGAGGCTTTTGCCGCTTAATTTGGACAGCCTTAAATCGGGGTTGCTGCTTTTTTCCGCGATCAAAGCCAGCAACGAAAATTGCACTTGCAGAGTGCGTTACCTTTGGTTAGTATTCACATCCACTTCTGGGGAGTTCTTTCCTCACGAAGGTAGATGCGTTTTAAATGTACGATTATGTACAAGGAAACAGGTTAATTATGTACGAAGCTCTTTTAGTTATTTTCCTGCTAGTCGCTATTGCATTAATCGCTATGGTGATGTTACAGCAAGGTAAAGGCGCTGATATGGGAGCATCTTTCGGTGCAGGTGCCTCTGGAACATTATTTGGTTCAAGCGGTTCAGGTAATTTCCTGACTCGTATGACCGGTATTCTTGCTGCGCTGTTTTTCATTATTAGCCTGGTGCTTGGTAATCTAAACAGTAATAAAACACATAAAGGCAGTGAGTGGGATAATCTGAGTGCCCCAGCTAAGTCTGAGCAAACTCAACAGCCAGCGAAAACCTCTTCGCCAGCAAGTGATATCCCGCAGTAACGCCAACTGATTGCAAGTATCAGCAGTGCCGTGGTGGTGGAATTGGTAGACACGCTACCTTGAGGTGGTAGTGCCCAATAGGGCTTACGGGTTCAAGTCCCGTCCTCGGTACCAATCTTGAGAAAAAAGACGCTTAATAGCGTCTTTTTTTGTTTCTGGCCGACAGCTACTCTCCGTATTTACATTCTAAATCTGAGTGTTTACTTTTAAGGGCCGACTGCCGCAGCCCTTACTGACGCCCGTTCCCTTCATTATCCAGCGGACTTTATTTAGGTCTTACTGAGACAATTAAACATACTCCACTCACAATAAACCCAAGTCCTAACACCGCTTGCCAACTTAATAGCTGTTGTTCGCTGGGAAGAAAAAACGAGGAAGCCCATACCAAGATATAGCTGATACTGAGCAGTGGATAAGCATGGGAAAGAGAGAGATGGCGTAATGCTTGGACCCAACTGAACAACGATAAAACATAACTGATTAAACCCAGTAACAGATAGTATATTTCAACCGCGCCACTGGTAAGCCATGTGAAAGAAAACAGAGTTGAATCACCCTGCATGGCTAAGCGCAAGAGTAGTTGAGCCACAGTGACGAATACAATACTGGCTATCACCCATTGGTACTTTTTCAATATGCCCCCCCTAATAACAAGGTTCCTAAAATGATTGAAAAGATCCCTAGGTATTGTTGTTGAAGAATAGGCTCACCCCAAAGTAAGCGTGAAAGTATCGCGACCCATAAATAATTAAGACTCAACAAAGGGTAAGCAATCCCAACGGGTAAGGTTCGTAATACCTGTAGCCAGCACAGCATCGCGAGGGCTAATAGCCCTAACGCGATTAGCATCCATAAGTAAAAATTGCGACGATGTTCACTTAATGCCGCTTGTTTTTGGCATAACTGCGCGATGCCGCTTAGTAGGCTGGTTATGAGTAGTTGCCACCAGACCGTCATTGCGGAAGATACTGTATTAACATTATCCTTCCTTGCTGTATAACCTGGTCGGCAGCAGGTAAGGATTGATGAGGCTGATTATTTTCAACTTTAAGGAAAAGTGAAACTGTTCCAGCGGTACGATGCGCCGCGAGCCAAGCTGGAAAATCGGCTAATGAAACAAATTTATGCTGTGCATCAGGGTAACTGAGGCCGTAAGCCAACTCTCCACGATTTTTTAACATCATCACATCACTGCGTTTCAACTGCCAGGCAATTCCGGCGGCAATCCCGACATCGTTACTCAAAATAAATTGGCTCGATTGGAGTGCATCGATATGCTGTTGCAGAAAGAGTTGTGGTGTTTTGGTGAGTGAGATAGAGGTTGGAATGATCATCCCAAAGGTGAGCGCCACACCCAATGGACAGCAGGCGATGAGTGTCCAACAAATGCGTAAGTATTTCAGGGACAAGCAAGCACAGAGGAGCCAGACAGTAAAAGCGAGTAGAGCAATTTGGCATTTTAAAGACTCAGAATCTGTCCAAAAGGGTTTTTTGAGCAGCCCCCAAGGTGAGGCAACCATGATTGCAATAATGACTAAGCTTGCAAACAGAATATTAATCCATGCAGTGGCTCTGATACTCGCCCGCCCACTCTCAATACTTTCCTGAAGATAGCGCGCCATTAAGAGTGCCAAGGGAGCGAAACAGGGCAGTATATAGGTGAGTAGCTTCCCATTCGCTAGGCTAAAAAAGAGTAATGGCATAAGCGTCCAGGCTAAGAGATATCCGGCCTCATGGCGTCGATGCTGCCACCCATGTACTAAAGCACCGGGTAGTAGACCTAGCCAGGGTAGCGAGCCGGCAATAAGCCACGGAAAGTAATACCAGAAAGGAGCATTATGTTGGGCGTTGCTCTGAGCGAAGCGTTGAATATGCTCGACCCAAAAGAAGTAGTGCCAAAAGTCAGGTTCTCGCTGAGCAATAGTGATGGCCCAAGGCAATAACGTCAGCAAACAACCTAACATAGCGAGAAAACTATAGAGTATGACCTCGGCCCGACGCTGGGCAAACAGTAACCAAACAACAACGCTGACCCCAGGCACCGCGAGGGCAATAAATCCTTTGGTCATGACGCCTAATCCACAACAGACGCCTAATAGGGCATAGTAAAAGATTTTCTTGCTGTGGTTGGGTGCTTGGTAAGCGTGCCAACAGCTCACCATTGCGGCAACGAGGCAAAGGGAAACAATCGGGTCGAGTACGGCGTAGGTACCGATCCCGTAGACAATGAAAAACGTCAGATGGATTAATGCCGTTAAATAGGCGGCTAGGCGACTGCGCCATAAAGACCAAGCAAAGCGTGCGAGAAGCAAGCTGGTAAGTAATGTTGAGGCGATAGACCCGAACCTCACGGCAAAAGGGCTCTCACCGAACACCCATTGGCCGATATTATTTACCCAATATCCTAAAACCGGCTTCTCGAAATAACGGATATCAAGAAAATACGGTACCGCCCAGCGCCCTGTCGCCAACATTTCACGACTTATCTCGGCGTAACGTGTTTCATCAGGCTGCCAAAGTAAGCGGCCATTAATGGGTAGGATGTAATAGAGAACGACCATCGCTAAGAGGAATAGCAGTGAAGAATGACGGCGACTCATAATGTCTGATCCGTAAAGTGTTGATGGCCAACCCAGCCTTCTCGTCCTGGGATTGTCTGGCGGATAATGGATCCTATCGGCAGAGGAGCTGGTTTATGGGCGAGTAATTCACCAAGAGGGCAGAACTGAATACCTTCATCAGCAGCCATTTGTAAGAGTTGCGCGAAGGTATTTGCTGCGACAAGACCCTCCACTTCAGCGTGGATAGTGTAGACCGGATCGCCTTTAGCCTGATGAAGAGCATCAAGCAAATAGCGATTAAAGGTTTTTGCAGGGACTCGCGGTCCGACGACTTCATCCCATGTCGGTAATGTCACAGGAATTTGTACCGTTGCTAACGCGGATGAAGAAAGTTTGGGGAGAAAAATCTCCGTTCCTCGGCAATCACTGTGGTAGCGCAATCCAAACCGTTGTTGGAACTCAATAACGCGTTGATCTGCCCGCCAGCCCGGTGCGGCAGAACAATCAACGGGCCGGCCAATGATGCGAGAAAGTTCGTTTAAGCCTGTGGCGAATTGTTCACATAATTGGTCTTCACTCCACGTTTCGACCTGCGTTTGCCAAGCATAGTGATCCCAAGCGTGTAAGCCGATCTCATGATCCCTTGCTGCATCTTGAATAATCGTTTCGCACCGTCGGCCAATTTTTTTTCCCGGCCAGCAAGTTCCTGCTAAGAGAATGTCCCAACCATAGAGTGTCGCGGCGCGAGAACGGATCATTTTCACTAAAAAAGCCGGTTTGATGAGCCGCCACAGATGTCGGCCCATGTTGTCCGGACCGACACTAAAAAAGAAACTCGCGGTACAGTGATGTTGAGCCAAGTTATTAAGGAGAGAAGGTACTCCGTGTTGTGTGCCGCGGAGTGTATCGACATCGATGCGTAGTCCGACACGTTTCATCTCATTCCTCGCCTTCGCCGGTGACCACGGAGCGGAGAAAAAAGTCCAGCGTGCGTTCGATCGTTTGTGTTAAGGGAATAGAAGGTTGCCAGTCAAGATAACGTTGCGCGTTAGCAATGCTTGGCTTTCGGTGTTCAACATCTTGATAACCGTCGCCATAATATTGCCGGCTTTCAACCGCTTTAAACCCTGCAAAAGGTGGGAAATGGCGGCGTAAAGGATGTTTTTCGAAGGAGGTTAATAGCATCTGTGCCAGCTGGCGTATGCTGGCCTCATTATGTGGATTACCGATATTAATAATTTTTCTATCACACGCCTTATCTTTATTCTCAATAATCCGAAATAAGGCAGAAATTCCATCGTCGATATCCGTGAAACAGCGTTTTTGGTTTCCACCCTCGATAAGCTTTATCGGGGTTCCTTCGACCAGATTGAGAATCAATTGAGTGATGGCCCGTGAACTTCCAATACGCGCTGCATCGAGGCTATCTAGGCGAGGCCCCATCCAGTTAAAGGGTCGAAATAGTGTAAATTGCAATCCATGTTTATCACCATAAGCCCAGATCACTCTATCCAATAGCTGTTTTGAGACTGAATAGATCCAACGTTGTTTATTAATGGGTCCAACCACTAGCGGAGAATGGTTTTCGTTGAATTCCTCATCAGTACACATACCGTAGACTTCCGAGGTCGATGGGAAGATAACGCGTTTTTGATATTTGACGCAATGGCGAATAATCTTCAAGTTTTCTTCAAAATCGAGCTCAAAGACACGCAGCGGATTACGGGTATATTCAATGGGCGTCGCGATAGCGACTAAGGGTAAAATGATATCGCATTTCTTTATATGGTATTCAATCCACTCAGAGTGGATACTGATATCGCCTTCAACAAAATGGAAGCGAGGGGAGTCAAGAAAACGTTCGATTGCTTCAGAACCGATATCTAAGCCGTATACTTCATAGTGACTCTCTGCCAATAGGCGCTCTGTAAGATGATTACCAATAAAACCATTCACACCCAAAATCAGGACTTTCGTAAGCCCCTTCTTTTTTTCAGGTGGGGCAAGGTGTAAACGAGCACCCACGACTAAACCTAGATGTTCGGCTAACTGAGGGCCTTGCATATAAAGCCCTTGCGGTGTCTGACCAGTAATAATATCAAGGGCATTTTGTTGGCAGGCAATGCGAAGCGGTGAGAGGGATAGTACGGTACCGGGCGTTGATTGATGAGTCATCTGACAGACCTTAGACTGCCAAATAACAAAGGGTTGGTTTCCTGAATAACTCCATGCACCGGGCCATGGTTGCGTCACCGCTCTCACTAAATTATGCAATTCATCGGCAGAGCTGTACCAGTTAAGTCGTCCATCCTGTTTGTTTCTTCGGCGGTAATACGTCGCCAGCGACTCATCTTGTGGGGTTGAAGCTATAGTCCCTTGAATAAGGGAGGGTAAGACTTGCTGTAAAAGTGTTTGTGCCAACAAACATAATTTATGATGGAGCGTCAGGGCAGTGTCATTCTCATCAATCGGTATGCGATGTTGAGCAATGATATCTCCAGCATCAGCCCGCTCTACCATACGATGAAGTGTCATGCCTGTCTCTGTCTCACCGTTTGCTATCGCCCAATTCAGCGGGGCACAGCCTCGATATTTTGGCAGCAATGACCCGTGCAGGTTCAATGCACCGGCCGGCACACTATCGATAATCGACTTACTAATAAGTTGGCGGTAATAAAATGAAAAAATAATATCAGCGTCAATTTTTTTTATTTTTTCAACCCATAAGGGGTGGTTAACATTTTCTGGTGCATAAATTGGAATGCCTTTCTCCGCCGCTAATTTTGCTACGGAACGATAAAAGATGACTTCATCAGGTTTATCAGTATGTGTAAATATAGCTTCGATAGTTATTCCGGCTGAGAGTAAAGAAATTATCCCCGTGTAGCCGATATCGTGATAGGCAAAAACGATAGCTTTCATTAATATTATTCCTTTATTAATTAATTTTTATCCGTTGTTTCGATCCGTTGAATAAAATAGCGAGGTCGAGCCCTTACATCATGATAAATCCGGCCAATATATTCGCCGAGCAATCCCATGCCAATAAATTGCGCACCAATAAAAATAAATAATAAAGCAAAAAGAATAAATACTCCTTCGGCTGACCACTGTGGGCCCATAATAATTCTCATGGTGATCAAAAAAATAGAAAATAGGAAACCGATTAGGGCAATCACGCTACCAAATATACTCAGTAACCTGAGCGGTGTCGTCGTCATGCAAGTGACCAGATCATACATTAGATTGATAAGCCGCATTGTTGTGTACTTTGATTGGCCAAACTCTCTTTCCGCATGATTAACCGGGATATCGATGACTTTGTGAGCGAAGGTGTTCGCGAGCAGCGGGATAAAGGTGCTCCGCTCATGACAGGTCAGCATGGCATCGATGACGTGACGACGATAAGCGCGCAACATACACCCGTAATCTCCAATTTCTTGGCCCGTTGACCGTCGAATTAATTGATTAATTGCGCGTGACGCTATTTTTCGAAAAACGTTATCCTGTCGATTTATTCTAATGGTACCGACTACGTCATATCCCTCAGCCGCTTTGTTGACCAAACGGGGAATTTCTTCGGGAGGGTTTTGTAAGTCAGCGTCTAACGTAATGATCAAATCGCCTTTCGCTTGACTAAAGCCGGCCATTAGCGCGGAGTGTTGTCCATAGTTACGATTCAAGAAAACAGCACTAATCGCCTTATCTATTTTATGGACGGCATCACTTAAAATTGGGCCAGAACCATCCCGGCTACCATCATCGACCATAATAATTTCAAAGGGGTAAGCCAAGTTTTGGCACACCGTTAAGGTACGAGAGATTAGCTCGGGCAGGCATTGTTCCTCATTGAACACAGGGATAACAATCGATACAAGGGTCAGTGGTGAGTTGATTGACATGTTATTACCTCAAAATATCGTGGATTACACGGCTAACCGTTAGGATATTCTCTTCTGTCATACCGGGGAAAAGGGGGAGAGAACAGACCGTATTACTGTTCCATTCGCTATTCGGTAAGGAGAGGTGTGGGTATTTTTGGCGGTAGTAAGCGTGGGTATGTGCAGCCCGAAAGTGTAGACCACTTCCAATCCCCCGTTCATGGAGTTTACTCATAAAGGTATCGCGATCCATACCACAAAGTGACTTATCGACGCGTACGATAAAAAGATGCCACGCATGGGTATGTAGCCAGTCAGGGCGTTGTAAAGGAAGTAACGGCAGGTCGTCTAATAAGGATAAGTATTGTTCAGCAAGATGCTGTCGTTGTTGGTTAAACATTGCCAATTTTTGCATCTGTACTCGCGCAATTGCAGCATTAATATCGGGGAGATTGTACTTATATCCAGGCTGTATCACCTCCGCGTGGGGAGAGCGCCCTGGTTGTTTTCTTGAGGCACTTTCAAGTTGTAAGCCGTGAAACTTTAGGCTTTTCACACGCTGGGCAAAATCCTCATCATCGGTAACAATCATACCGCCTTCGCCGCAAGTAATATTTTTGATGGCGTGAAAAGAGAATATCGCGGTACCTTGCCTACCAATCACTTGCTGATGGTAGCAAGTGCCTAAAGCATGCGCTGCGTCCTCAATAATAGGGATCTGGTATCGTAAACCGATCTCGTAAATAGCGGGAAGGTTAACGGGGACTCCGGCAAAATGTACAGGGATAATCGCTTTTGTCCTGAGAGTCACTGCGGCTTCGATGGCTTGTGGTGTCACCATCAAGGTCTCGCGATCGACATCTATCATGACCGGCTTAGCGCCCAGCAGCTCGATCATATTGAGTGTGGATACCCAAGTAAAAGAGGGAGTAATGACTTCATCACCCTCCTTTATGCCTAGGGCTAATAAGCTGATATGCAGTGCAGCAGTGGCAGAGCTGACGGCAATAGCTTGTTTATTACCCGTAAAGTGGCGGAAGCACAGCTCCAGTTCAGTATTTTTCGGACCGGTAGTAATCCAACCTGAATCGAGAACTTCTTTAACAGCAAGTAATTCCTTTTCATCGAACGCAGGCTTAGCGAACGGTAAAAAATCACGCATAGTTCTTCCTTAGGGAGTAGAAGTGGTTATTCATACTCGCAATATATTCAGTGTGAGAGTGAATTAGCGATGATAGAGTGTTTGTTCGCATTTAAACGCTAAATAAACGACGAGAAAGTGTTAGGTAATTTTTTGTAGCAATAAAAATAATAACTTGATAATTATTATCTTTTTACTTTTCCACAGGGTTATTGGGGAAGGGAATGAAAGAAAGTGCGTTACCATAATTAATAAATTAAATTTACTATTTTTAAGTTACCTTTAGCTTGAAGTTAACTCGCTGTGAATAATAGCGGGTAGCTCCTTGTTAATATTTATATCGACACCTCAGCAATATCCTTGAATGGCTGAACAGTTAGATTTGCATTTATGCTCGTCTAGGCGTAATATTGAGATGTTTTTCGGACGCGGGGTGGAGCAGCCTGGTAGCTCGTCGGGCTCATAACCCGAAGGTCGTCGGTTCAAATCCGGCCCCCGCAACCAATACAGTATGAAAGTCGTTCTCGGACGCGGGGTGGAGCAGCCTGGTAGCTCGTCGGGCTCATAACCCGAAGGTCGTCGGTTCAAATCCGGCCCCCGCAACCATTTTCCTAGTTCTTTTTCCAAATCGACGTCGTCAGGACGACGGGTTTTAGAAAAATGTCTATCGAAAATGGCTCCTGTCCTTCGACAGGCCCATACAGGATTCTGATTAAAACCCCGATTTTTCGGGGTTTTTTATTATCAGAAAAGCGTTGTCATACTGGGCGTTAGCCCTTTTTTTATGTCTTGGGGGTGGCTTTGTCCACGTTAGAACAGAAGTTAACAGAGTTGATTACAGCGCCAGTTGAAGCACTGGGTTATGAGTTAGTGGGGATAGAGTTCGTGCGGGCTCGCACCTCTACGCTTCGTATCTATATTGATAGCGAAAATGGTATCAATGTTGACGACTGTGCCGATGTCAGTCATCAAGTTAGTGCTGTCATGGATGTAGAAGATCCCATTACTGTGGCGTATCACCTTGAAGTGTCTTCCCCGGGGCTGGATCGACCATTATTTACCGCAGCGCATTATGAACGTTTCGCTGGCCAAGATGTCAGTGTGGTATTACGTATCGCTGTACAAAATCGTCGCAAATGGCAGGGGACTATCAAATCCGTAGAAGGTGAGATGGTCACATTGTCCGTTGATGGCAAAGACGAAGTGTTTGCACTGAGCAATATTCAGAAAGCAAACATTATCCCTCGTTTTTAAACGTTCTGATTGAGGCTAACCAGGATGAATAAAGAAATTTTAGCGGTTGTTGAAGCCGTTTCGAATGAAAAAGCCCTGCCGCGTGAGAAAATTTTTGAAGCGTTAGAGAGTGCGCTGGCGACAGCGACCAAGAAAAAATATGAACAAGAAATCGAAGTTCGCGTAGAAATCGACCGTAGAAGCGGTGATTTTGATACGTTCCGCCGTTGGGTGATCGTTGATGAAGTGACGATGCCAACCCGAGAAATCACGCTGGACGCAGCACGCTTCGAAGATGAAAGTTTCCAGCTTGGTGAATATGTTGAAGATCAAATCGAATCGGTGACCTTTGACCGCATCACGACGCAAACGGCGAAACAAGTTATCGTTCAGAAAGTCCGTGAAGCAGAGCGTGCGTTAGTGGTTGACCAATTCCGCGAGCAGCAAGGCGAAATCATTACTGCTATCGTCAAGAAAGTGAATCGCGATAACATCATTCTTGACCTCGGGAACAACGCCGAAGCGGTGATCCTACGTGAAGACATGCTGCCACGTGAAAACTTCCGCGCTGGCGATAGAATTCGCGGTGTATTGTATGCAGTACGCCCAGAAGCGCGTGGCGCTCAACTTTTCGTGACACGTTCTAAACCAGAAATGCTGGTCGAGCTGTTCCGTATCGAAGTGCCAGAAATCGGTGAAGAAGTTATCGAAATCAAAGGCGCGGCCCGTGATCCAGGTTCGCGTGCGAAGATTGCGGTGAAAACCAACGATAAGCGTATCGACCCGGTTGGTGCTTGCGTAGGAATGCGCGGTGCACGCGTGCAGGCCGTTTCAAGTGAATTGGGCGGTGAACGTATTGATATCGTGCTGTGGGATGATAATCCAGCGCAGTTCGTCATCAATGCAATGGCTCCAGCGGATGTCTCTTCAATTGTTGTTGATGAAGACAACCATACCATGGATATCGCCGTTGAAGCGAGCACCTTAGCGCAAGCTATTGGTCGTAATGGCCAAAACGTCCGTTTAGCGTCTCAACTGAGTGGTTGGGATCTGAATGTGATGACGGTAGAAGATTTACAGGCTAAGCACCAAGCGGAAGCACATGCCGCTATTGCGACCTTCACCAAATATCTCGATATTGATGAAGAATTCGCCACTGTGCTAGTCGAAGAAGGGTTCTCTTCTCTCGAGGAATTGGCTTATATTCCGGTTGATGAATTGCTGGAAATTGATGGCCTTGACGAAGAGATGGTAGAAGCTTTGCGTGAACGCGCTAAGACTGCGTTGACCACCTTTGCCCAAGATTCTGCTACTGGCGGAGCCATCAAACCCCCTGCAGAAGATCTGCTGGGCTTAGAAGGCATGACTCCGGATTTAGCGAATCGTTTAGCGGCTATTGGTGTTTCCACCCTGGAAGATCTTGCGGAGCAAGGTGTTGACGATCTAGCAGATATCGAACAACTGGACGAAGAAAAAGCCGGTACGCTGATTATGGCGGCTCGTAATATCTGCTGGTTTGGCGACGACGCATAACACACAGGAAGGAAAAGCATGACTGATGTAACAGTAAAAGCGCTGGCAACACAACTGAATACTCCGGTCGATCGCTTAGTTCAGCAATTGGCTGATGCGGGTATTCGTAAATCCGATAACGATTCTGTGACGCAAGAAGAGCAAGACACCTTGCGTGCTCATCAGAAAAATACAGCGTCGAGTAAATTGACGCTTCAACGTAAAACTCGTAGTACGCTTAACGTTCCAAGCACCGGTGGAAAAAGTAAATCGGTGCAGATTGAAGTCCGCAAAAAACGTACCTATGTGAAAGAAGACGCTGAAGCGGAGCGTAAAGCTCAAGCGGAAGCGGAAGCGCAAGCACAGCGTGAAGCGGAAGAAAAAGCTAAGCAGGCAGCAGAAGAAGCGAAGCGTAAAGCGGAAGAAAAAGCTAAACGTGAGGCGGAAGAAGCCGCTAAGCGTCAGGCGGTGGAATCAAATAAAGTGACCCAACAGAATCAAACTATGAATAAAGACGCACAGTCAGAAAAAGCACGCCGCGAAGCTGAAAATGCTGAGTTGAAGCGTAAAGCCGAAGAAGAAGCGCGCCGTAAAATTGAAGCGGAAGCGCAACGTGTAGCAGAAGAAGCGCGTCGTCTTGCTGAAGAGAAAGGCGAAGAGTGGGAAAAAGCCAGTCAGAAAACCGAAGAGGATACTGACTATCACGTCACCACTTCGCAACACGCTCGCCAAGCTGAAGACGAAAATGATCGTGAAGTCGAAGGCGGTCGTGGTCGTACTCGTACGGCGAAAGCGCCTCGCGCTAAGAAAGGCAACAAGCATTCTGAAGCGAAGACTGATCGTGAAGAAGCGCGTGCAGCGGGACGCGGCGGTAAGGGTAAACAACGCGGTAAGAGTTCACTGCAGCAAGGTTTTAACAAGCCTGCGCAAGCCGTAAACCGTGATGTACAAATTGGTGAAACCATTACTGTTGCTGAACTGGCGAATAAAATGGCCGTTAAAGGCTCGCAAGTGATCAAAGTGATGATGAAAATGGGCGCAATGGCGACCATTAACCAAGTTATCGATCAAGAGACTGCACAGCTTGTGGCGGAAGAGATGGGCCACAAAGTTTTCTTACGTCGTGAGAACGAATTAGAAGAAGCGGTAATGAGTGACCGTGATACCGGCACAACGGCTGAATTAGAGCCACGTGCACCGGTGGTAACGATCATGGGTCACGTTGACCACGGTAAAACCTCGTTACTGGATTACATCCGTTCAACGCGTGTTGCCTCTGGTGAAGCCGGCGGGATCACACAGCATATCGGTGCTTACCACGTTGAAACAGATAACGGCATGGTCACTTTCTTAGATACTCCTGGACACGCCGCGTTTACCGCAATGCGTGCACGGGGTGCTCAAGCGACTGATATCGTAATCCTTGTTGTTGCGGCTGACGATGGCGTGATGCCACAAACGATCGAAGCGGTTCAGCATGCGAAAGCAGCTGGCGTTCCTGTTATCGTTGCAGTGAACAAATGTGATAAGCCAGAAGCTGATCCAGATCGTGTTAAAAACGAACTGACTCAATTCGGTATCGTGCCGGAAGAGTGGGGCGGCGAAAACATGTTCGTTAACGTCTCTGCGAAAGCGGGTACAGGGATCGATGATTTACTGCAAGCAATCTTATTACAAGCCGAAGTATTAGAACTGACGGCTAACCGTAATGGCATGGCAAGTGGTGTCGTAATCGAATCTTTCCTAGATAAAGGTCGTGGCCCGGTTGCAACCGTACTGGTTCGTGCGGGAACCTTAAACAAAGGTGACATCGTACTGTGTGGCTTCGAATACGGACGCGTTCGTGCGATGCGTGACGAGCTAGGCCGCGAAGTGATGACTGCGGGTCCTTCGATTCCTGTGGAAATCCTTGGTATGTCAGGTGTTCCGGCAGCAGGTGATGAAGCGACTGTCGTACGTGACGAGAAGAAAGCACGTGAAGTTGCGTTATATCGCCAAGGTAAATTCCGTGAAGTTAAGTTAGCTCGCCAGCAGAAATCTAAGCTGGAAAATATGTTTGCTAACATGACTGAAGGCGATGTCTCTGAGCTGAATATCGTAATGAAAGCAGACGTTCAAGGTTCTGTTGAAGCAATCAGCGATTCACTACTGAAACTGTCTACTGATGAAGTTAAAGTGAAAATCGTCGGGTCAGGTGTGGGGGGAATTACCGAAACGGATGCCACCCTAGCGGCAGCTTCTAACGCAATTTTGGTCGGATTTAACGTTCGTGCGGATGCTTCAGCGCGCCGCGTGATCGATGCCGAAAGCTTAGACCTACGTTACTACTCGGTTATCTATAACCTGATCGATGAAGTGAAAGCGGCAATGAGCGGTATGTTGGCGCCTGAGTACAAACAACAAATCATCGGTCTGGCACAAGTTCGTGATGTCTTCAAATCACCGAAATTCGGTGCGATTGCCGGTTGTATGGTGACTGAAGGGATCATCAAGCGCCACAACCCTATCCGCGTTCTGCGTGATAACATTGTTATCTACGAAGGCGAACTGGAATCCTTACGTCGTTTCAAAGATGATGTGAATGAAGTTCGTAACGGTATGGAGTGTGGTGTTGGCGTGAAGAACTACAACGATGTCCGTGCCGGTGACCAAATCGAAGTGTTTGAAATCATTGAAATCAAACGTACTATCGATTAATTGTTGGCGAAGCTAGCAGTATTTGGGAGGCCTTTGGCCTCCCGAATTGTTTGAAAGGAATAAAAAATGGCAAAAGAATTTGGACGCTCCCAGCGCGTCGCTCAAGAATTACAAAAAGAGCTGGCAGTTATCATCCAACGTGAAATTAAAGATCCACGAGTGGGTATGATGGTGACAGTATCGGGTGTTGAGGTCTCTCGTGACCTCGCCTATGCAAAAGTATTCGTGACCTTTTTAAACGACAAAGATGAAGATGCCGTGAAGCAAGGCGTAAAAGCGCTGCAAGATGCTTCGGGCTTTATCCGCACTCTACTGGGTAAAGCGATGCGTCTGCGTATCGTTCCTGAACTGACATTCTTCTACGACAACTCATTAGTTGAAGGAATGCGTATGTCGAATCTGGTGACCAGCGTCGTGAACAAAGACAACGAACGTCACGTTGATGAGAAGAGCGAGGATAAGGAGGACTAATGGGTCGTCCACGTCGTCGCGGGCGCGACATTCATGGTGTGCTGTTGCTGGATAAACCACAAGGTATGTCATCGAATGATGTCCTTCAGAAGGTCAAAAGACTCTATAACGCGAATAAAGCCGGTCACACTGGCGCCTTAGATCCTTTGGCAACTGGAATGCTACCGATTTGCTTAGGTGAAGCGACAAAATTCTCACAATATCTGCTTGATGCGGATAAGCGATATCGTGTGATTGCTCGGTTAGGGCAGCGCACCGATACCTCTGACGCCGACGGTAATATTGTTGAAGAGCGGCAGATCCAGTTTACCCAACAGCAGCTCGAGCAAGCCTTAGAACATTTTCGGGGTGATACTCAGCAAGTGCCGACGATGTTTTCTGCGTTAAAATATCAAGGGCGACCACTCTACGAATACGCGCGGCAAGGGATCACCGTGCCTCGCGAAGCCCGTCCTATCACTGTGTATGAATTACTATTTATTCGGTGGGAAGGGGATGAGTTAGAGCTGGAAATTCATTGCTCGAAAGGTACCTACATTCGTACCATCATTGATGACTTGGGTGAGCGATTGGGCTGTGGGGCGCATGTGAGTATGTTGCGTCGTCTACAGGTTGATCGTTACCCAGCGGAGAAAATGGTCACGCTGGCACAACTCCAACAGTGGGTTGCCGACGCTGACGCTGCTGGCACTTCTGCTGCTGAGCAATTGGATCCGTTACTTTTACCTATGGATACCCCTGCCGCGGCTTACCCGACGGTGAGTTTGCCGCAAGTCAGCAGTCATTGGTTTACATTAGGTCAAGCCGTTCAGGTCGCTGGTGCTCCCAGCAAGGGTCTGGTGCGTGTATACGAAATGGATACAGATAAGTTTCTCGGTATGGCGCAGATCGATGACCAAGGTCGGGTTGCTCCAAAACGCTTGGTGGTGGAATTTCCTCTCTGAGGCGTTTGCACTCTGGCCTAGCGCAGAGTAGAATGACTGCGCTAAAAGTGGGTCGCTGAATTAGAGATCGGCGGTTCGAATTCATTTAATTTTATTGGAGTATATTATGTCTCTAAGCGTAGAAGCTAAAGCTGAGATCGTTGCTAAATATGGTCGTGATGCTAACGACAGTGGTTCAACTGAAGTACAAGTTGCGCTATTAACTGCTCAAATCACTCACCTGCAAGGTCACTTCTCTGAGCACAAGAAAGATCACCACAGCCGTCGTGGTCTGCTGCGTATGGTTTCACAACGTCGTAAGCTACTGGATTACCTGAAGCGTAAAGATGTTAAGCGTTACACTGACCTAATCGCAAGCCTAGGTCTGCGTCGCTAAGTTAAAAAGTCTTTACGCGAAACTGCCTTGTATTTATACAAATTGCAGAATCAATGTTAAGATTACAACGCACTTTGTGTGTAAGGGGCCTGCAAGGCCCCTTTTTTTGAATAGTAGTTGTCCATTTTGTAACAGGCACGACAGTGTTATACTGTTATTCAGTGAAAGAAAGTTGCACGATTCGCGCGGCTAATGATAGGGCTTATGGCGTTTATTGAGCCTTATCATTAGTCGCGAGGATGCAAACCGATCACATTAATGATGACTTATTGCGTTACACTCCTCGATAAAGGAAACGATTTTGCTTAATCCGACAATCCAAAAATTCCAATACGGTCAACATACCGTAACCATCGAAACCGGCATGATGGCTCGCCAAGCGACCGCAGCGGTCATGGTAAGCATGGACGATACTTGTGTATTCGTTACTGTTGTAGGCCAGAAAAAAGCGAAAGCAGGTCAAGACTTTTTCCCACTGACGGTCAACTACCAAGAGCGTACTTACGCCGCTGGCCGTATTCCGGGAAGCTTCTTCCGTCGTGAAGGCCGTCCAAGCGAAGGCGAAACGTTAATTGCTCGCCTTATCGACCGTCCAGTGCGTCCATTATTCCCAGAAGGCTTCGTTAACGAAGTACAGGTTATTGCAACCGTCGTCTCTGTTAACCCACAAGTCCACCCTGACATCGTTGCGATGATCGGTGCTTCAGCGGCGCTATCGCTATCAGGCATTCCGTTCAACGGCCCAATTGGTTCAGCACGTGTTGGTTACATCAATGATCAATATGTTTTAAACCCGACGGCTGATGAGCTGGCGACAAGCCGCTTAGATTTAGTCGTAGCGGGCACTGAAAATGCAGTATTGATGGTTGAATCTGAAGCCGAAATCCTGTCAGAAGACCAAATGTTGGGTGCGGTTGTCTTCGGTCACGACCAACAACAAGTTGTTATCGAGAACATCAAGCAACTCGTTGAGAAAGCGGGTAAACCACGTTGGGATTGGCAGCCAGAAGCCGTCAACGAAAGTCTTAACAGCCGTATCGCAGCGCTGGCAGAGAGCCGTTTAAGCGAAGCTTACCGTATTACTGAAAAGCAACAGCGTTATGCGCAGATTGATGCTATTAAAAGCGAAACGACCGCAACGTTATTAGCAGAAGACGAAAGCTTAGACGAAGGTGAAATCAGCGATATTCTGCACGCGATCGAGAAAAACGTCGTACGTAGCCGTGTCTTAAACGGTGAACCACGTATTGATGGTCGTGAAAAAGATATGGTTCGTGGCTTAGATGTTCGCACTGGCGTTTTACCGCGTACTCATGGTTCATCACTGTTCACTCGTGGTGAGACCCAGGCATTAGTCACGGCGACCTTAGGGACTGCACGTGATGCGCAGAGCCTGGATGAGCTGATGGGCGAAAAATCAGATTCATTCTTGTTCCACTACAACTTCCCTCCGTACTCAGTCGGTGAGACAGGGATGGTCGGTTCACCTAAGCGTCGTGAAATCGGTCACGGTCGTTTGGCGAAACGTGGCGTATTAGCCGTTATGCCTAAGCAAGATGAATTCCCGTATACCGTTCGTGTGGTCTCTGAGATTACTGAATCAAACGGTTCTTCATCAATGGCTTCTGTCTGTGGCGCATCGTTAGCGCTGATGGATGCAGGCGTACCGATTAAAGCAGCGGTAGCCGGTATTGCTATGGGTCTGGTGAAAGAAGACGAGCGTTTTGTCGTACTGTCTGACATCTTAGGTGATGAAGATCACCTTGGTGATATGGACTTTAAAGTTGCGGGAAGCCGAGAAGGTATCACTGCACTGCAAATGGATATCAAAATTGAAGGTATCACTCGCGAAATCATGCAAGCAGCCCTTAGCCAAGCGAAAGGCGCTCGTTTACATATTCTGAGTGTGATGGAAGAAGCGATCGGTACTCACCGTGGTGATATCTCTGAGTTCGCTCCACGTATCCATACCATCCGTATCAGTCCTGATAAAATTAAGGACGTTATCGGTAAAGGTGGTTCAGTTATCCGTGCGTTAACAGAAGAAACGGGCACCACTATCGAAATCGAAGACGATGGTACCGTCAAAATCGCCGCGACAGATGGCGATAAAGCGAAAGAAGCGATTCGTCGCATCGAAGAGATCACGGCAGACATCGAAGTAGGTCGTATCTACAACGGTAAAGTGACCCGCATTGTTGACTTCGGTGCATTCGTTTCGATCGGTGGCGGTAAAGAAGGTCTGGTACATATTTCTCAAATCGCCGACAAGCGCGTAGAGAAAGTCTCTGATTACCTGCAAATGGCGCAAGAAGTGCCAGTTAAGGTATTAGAGATTGATCGCCAAGGCCGTGTACGCTTAAGCATGAAAGAAGCGGTGGAAAAACCACAAGCTGAAGCCTCTGAAGCGACCGACACACCAGCGACTGACGCCGAGTAATCGTTGTCTTCCTTTCCTGCTTCAATAGTGAAGCAGGATTTATTTCTTAAGGTGTCAAAGTATTGAGACGCCTTAATGTTGACTGCATCCGCATGCTGGTACCTGGGAGTGGAAGAATGAAGCCTTATTTACGCTGGGGTTTTATTGCGACAGCTTTGTTGCTGGCTGGATGTAGCAACGCAAATTGGCGTAAGGACGAAGTATTAGCCGTTCCTTTACAGCCAACCTTGCAACAAGAAGTGATGCTTGCACGTATGGAACAAATACTTGCCAGTCGTTCACTGACAGAAGATGAACGCGCACAGTTGTTATATGAGCGCGGAGTGTTGTATGATAGTTTAGGTTTGCGGGCATTAGCGCGGAACGATTTTTCCCAAGCATTGTCCATAAGACCAGATATGCCTGAAGTCTTCAATTATTTAGGTATTTATCTTACGCAGGCAGGCAACTATGATGCTGCCTATGAAGCGTTTGATTCTGTACTGGAACTTGATCCAACTTACAATTATGCGCATCTTAACCGTGGCATCGCGTTTTACTATGGTGGCCGGTATAAGTTAGCGCAAGATGATCTGCTGGCGTTTTATCACGACGATCCTAATGACCCTTTTCGGAGTTTATGGCTTTACTTGGCGGAAAAGAATATTGATGCCAACAAAGCAACTACTGCGTTGCAGCAACGTTATAATGCAGCGAAAAGAGATCAATGGGGATGGAAAATAGTCGAATTCTACCTGGGCAAAATCAGCGAAAAGCAGCTGATGCAGAGTCTTCAGGAAGATGCTACGGATAACACCTCGCTCGCTGAACATCTCAGTGAAACCAACTTCTATTTAGGTAAACATTACCTAAGTCTGGGGGAGAAGGATAACGCAGAAGCGTTATTCAAACTGACGGTCGCTAACAACGTGAATAACTTTGTTGAGCACCGATATGCATTGTTGGAGCTGGCGCTACTCGGCCAAGCACAAGACGACTTATCAGAATCTGACCAGCAATAGCTGACAAAAAACTTTTCATCTAGGAATTAACTTTCCATCATCCTTTTGGGATGAGGGTGTTTTTTTGTCAAAAACTTCTAATTTGAGCCGGTTCACACTTATCAATGAAAAGACCTGAAAGTTTTCATGACGAGTTATGTAGACTGGCCGCCGCAATCTACGAGGCACTTGTACTACATGACTGATATTCAAACCACTTTTTCCGATCTAGGCCTTAACGAATCCATTCTTTCTGCATTGAACGACCTGGGCTACGTAAAACCATCACCTATTCAAGCGGAGTGTATTCCTCACCTGCTAGCTGGCCGTGATGTATTGGGTATGGCCCAAACCGGAAGTGGTAAAACGGCAGCATTCTCACTGCCATTATTAAATAACATCGACCCTACTTTAAAAGCGCCACAAATTCTGGTGCTAGCACCAACGCGTGAGTTGGCGGTACAAGTAGGTGAAGCATGTAACGAATTCTCAAAACATATGCGTGGCGTTAACGTTCTGGCACTTTACGGTGGCCAACGTTACGACGTACAGCTGCGCGCATTACGTCAAGGTCCACAGATTGTTGTGGGAACCCCTGGACGTTTACTTGATCACTTAAAACGCGGCACCCTTGACCTGTCAAATCTGCGTGGTTTAGTGCTGGACGAAGCTGATGAAATGCTTCGTATGGGCTTCATCGAAGACGTTGAAACCATCATGGCGCAAATCCCAGAAGGTCATCAGACGGCGCTGTTCTCGGCAACGATGCCAGAAGCGATCCGTCGCATTACGCGTCGTTTTATGAACAACCCACAAGAAGTTCGTATTCAATCGAGCTTAACAACGCGCCCAGACATCAGCCAATCTTATTGGACTGCTTACGGTCGTAAAAGTGATGCATTAGTCCGTTTCTTAGAAGCGGAAGATTTTGACGCAGCGATTATTTTCGTGCGGACTAAAAATGCAACCTTAGAAGTGGCAGAAACGTTAGAGCGTAGCGGTTATAACAGCGCAGCGTTAAATGGCGACATGAACCAAGCGTTACGTGAGCAAACGCTTGAGCGTCTAAAAGATGGTCGTTTAGATATTCTGATCGCGACGGATGTTGCGGCGCGTGGTCTAGACGTTGAGCGTATTAGCTTAGTCGTTAACTACGATATTCCATTGGATGCAGAGTCTTACGTTCACCGTATTGGCCGTACTGGCCGTGCAGGACGTGCAGGTCGCGCTTTACTGTTCGTTGAAAACCGTGAGCGTCGCTTACTGCGTAACATCGAACGCACCATGAAGCTGACGATCCCTGAAGTTGAACTGCCGAATGCAGAACTGTTGAGTACTCGTCGCCAAGAAAAATTTGCTGCGCGTGTACAACAGCAACTAGAAAGTAGCGATCTTGACCTGTACCGTGGTCTGTTGACTAAGCTGTCTCCTCAAGAAGATCTTGATATGGAAACACTGGCGGCAGCCCTGCTGAAAATGGCACAAGGTGAGCGTTCATTAATCGTTCCTGCTGAAGCACCACGTCCTCCACGTCGTGAATTCCGTGAGCGTGATGACCGCCGTAGCGATGACCGTCGTGGTAACCGCGACGCAGGTTCTCGTGAAGATCGTCCACGTCGTGAACGTCGTGATGTCGGTGATATGCAGCTTTACCGCATTGAAGTTGGCCGTAATGATGGTGTTGAAGTGCGTCATATCGTTGGTGCTATTGCAAACGAAGGTGATATCAGCAGCCGTTACATCGGTAACATCAAATTGTTTGATGGTCACTCGACGATCGAGTTACCAAAAGGTATGCCGGGCGAAGTGTTACAACACTTCACTAAAACTCGCATTCTGAACAAACCTATGAACATGCAGTTAATGGGTGATGCACAGCCAGGCGAACCACGTCGTGGTCGTGGCGGTCGTGATGGCGGAAGCCGTGACGGTGCTGGCGCTGGCGCAGGCCGTGGTGGTCGTGAAGGTGGACGTCGTTTCGGCGGCGGTAACCGTAACGAAGGTAACCGCGGTGAAGGTCATCGTGGACGCCGTGAAGAATCACGCCGTTAATTAACGCTGTTATAACGACTAAGGGAGCCAATTGGCTCCCTTTTTTTATGCTGAAAGTGAATTAATGGCGTGATGGGCTTCCATCGCAAGTTGGTAAGAATAGATCCGGGCGTCATTATCGTAAATCTGACCATTAACCATCACCTCATCCACTTGATATTGCTGCTGAATAGCGCGCAGTCCATGAGTCACTCCCGCAAGATCCCCGACTAATGAGAGGCTTAACGCTCGCTCTACGCCAAACTTCTCGGCCGGCGTCCAGATTTTATCCATTGTTTCCACCGGTTCGGGAAGTTTTCCCGGCACGCCACGACGTAAATGAATAAATTGCTGTTGTTGCGAGGTGAAGAGAAATCGTGCCCGCGCACGGCTTTCTGCCGCGATGATATTCACGCCTATCATCACATAGGGCTGCGACAGCCGGGCCGATGGCACGAACTCGTTACGATAAAGGTTTATCGCCTGGCTAATGACATCTGGGGCGAAATGCGATGCGAAAGCGAAGGGTAATCCTAACTTTGCTGCGAGTTGAGCACTGTACATGCTAGAGCCCAGTAGCCAGATGGGGATATTCAAGCCAACCCCCGGCACTGGTCGGACTGTGAAAGTGTTATTGTCTTGCGTATCAAACCAGGTAATCAGCTGCCGAACGTCTTCTGGGAAACGCTCTTCACTCTGTGGCGTGCTATGACGACGCAAAGCTTGCATGGTGGTGGGGTCGCTACCCGGCGCGCGACCGATGCCGAGATCGATTCGCCCAGGGTAGAGAGATTCCAAGGTCCCAAATTGTTCAGCAATGACTAAGGGGGAGTGATTAGGTAACATCACCCCCCCTGATCCTAAGCGTATATGGCGGGTGTTAGCAGCCAAATAACCGATCAGTACACTCGTTGCTGCGCTGGCAATACCCGGCATGTTGTGATGTTCGGCTAACCAATAACGATGATATCCCGCTTGCTCTGCGAAGCGAGCTAATGCTAAGGAACGTTTGAAAGCATCTCTCGCGTCACAAGATTGCGGAATGGGAGCGAGATCTAGCACCGATAGTTTAAATGGGCGATTTTCAGACATAGGATACCTTCATATAAAAGGGGGCTGATATGCCTACACTCTACGCATTGCCAAGAAAAAGTGACTCGCAGTTTGTGCGAACTGGGGTTCTGAGGTATTGATTTGGCGCAGGTTTCACGACATAGCGTAGCGGTGTTCTGCGCAGTTACCGAGATGAGATGGAGTGTGCTATGCTGACTTTCATCAAGGTAAATCGAAGTTTGTCTGAGCCCTTCCTTTTACCCGTTGCCTACATTTTCACGCTTAGCAGAGGAAAAACTATGCTTCTTCGTACTGAAATTGGTCTCGACGCAGCAGGGATTGATACGCTTATTCGACACGGTGCTCAAGATCCGCAATTGGCGGAGCATATTCAGGCACTGCGTGAAGCGGGGCTCATTACGCTTGGCGTGGTGGCGACTGATGATGAAGGAAAAGTACTAGGCTATCAGGCCTTTAGCCCGATTCAAGTGAATGGTGAAGACGTAAACTGGGTTGTGATTAGTGCAGCGGTTATTGACCCTCAGCATAGTTCGACGTCATTGGCGAAGGACCTACTGTTCGAAGGATTAGACAGTTTAAATGAGTTTGGTTACCGGGCGGTGGTAGGTTATCAGGCATTACGCTGGTTAGAGGATCAGGGTTTTCAACCCGCATCAGGATTATCTCTGGAGTCATTGGGCGAACAAGAGGTCGTAATTTACCCTCTTGAAGAGCAAGATGCTGCGCAACATCAAGCAGTATTAACCTTACCTAGTGTCGATCTGACTGAATTAACCAATCATTAATACTGGATGGCTGTTGCTTGACGATAGCCAATTTTTTTAAGCGGCTTAGCTGCTTAACACGGTATTCAACACGGAGTGCGCTAGCACGATCGCCTGCCGGACTTTGAAAGACAACGGTCAGCGGGCCTCGACCGCGTAACGCTTTCGCACCGCGACCACAGCTATGTTCCGCTAAGCGGCGAGGGACATCGGTGGTGATCCCCGTATAGAGTACCCCGCTCGCTGTTTGAATTAGGTAAAGATACCACTGGCAGTCGGCCTGTTCTACGGCCCTGTCTTGATGCATTGTCAGGAGATCCTCGTGGATGAATTAGCGCACTGCCTTAACTATTTAGCTGGCCAGCATGTGCTGACGCTATGCACACAACATGGTGATGAGTTCTGGGCGGCTAACTGTTTCTATGCACTGGATAGTGAGAATATCAGTTTTTGGCTTATGACAGAACCGAGTACGCAGCATGGACGGTTAATGGTCGCCTCCCCACTGGTGGTTGGTACCGTCAGCGCGCAAACAGCCTCGGTTTCCCAATTACAAGGTGTACAGTTTCAGGGAGTCATCACCCTAGCAGAAGGTGATGTTGGTCAACGGGGCCTTGAGGCATACCAGCAACGCTTTCCCATCGCTAAACAGAAATCGGCACCGCTGTGGCAGTTAAAGATCGAACGATTGAAGATGACTGATAACCAACTGGGGTTTGGAACAAAACTACGTTGGCAGAGGCCATAACAGTGCCTCTGCCCAGGCTTGCATTAACTGCGTAATGCGATGGCTTCGATTTCGATACCGACATCTTTCGGTAGGCGGGCGACTTCTACACAAGAGCGCGCAGGGAAGGGAGCCTGGTGCTCAGTAAAAAACTGCTCGTAAGTTGCGTTAACTGTCGCAAAATCGTTGAGATCTTTAACGAAGACGGTGGTTTTCACGATATTTTTCACGCTCAAACCCGCTTGTTCGATAATCGCTTTCACGTTATTCAACGATTGGCGAGTCTGTGCCGCAATATCTGCAGGAACTTCACCCGTTTTCGGGTCGACAGGGATTTGGCCAGAGGTCAGAACAAGCTGACCGAGATCGACAGCTTGTACATAGGGGCCAATGGCGGCGGGTGCATGGTCGGTATTAATTTCACGTGACATACTTCTTCCTCATGACGATAACGAATAGCGTAAGATTCATTATAGGGAGCAGGCTGTTGATTACCAGTGTCCAATCACGGCCTGACGAGAAAACTCTTTTTCGCAATAATGGCAACGTAAATAGAGATCATTACGGCGCGTTTTAACGGCAAAGCGTGAATCCACAGGCTCATTATGGCTAATACAGTTAGCATTTGGGCAGACCAACACTGTGCGGATCTCATCCGGTAGCGTTGGGCGCAGCTTAGCCACCACTTTGAAATTCTCAATATTATTGATCGTAGCATTGGGGGCGTAGATCGCTAATTGGTTGATCTGATCCGCCGTCAGGAAAGTGTTTTCAATCTTGATCAGATCTTTAGTACGACCTTCGCCAGAAGGTAAATTTAAACCGATGGTGACTCGCTGATCCGTTTCGGTGAGGCGAAATAGGGTCAGAAGGCGAAAGCCGAGTCGAGCAGGTATGTGGTCGATTACACTACCGTTATTAATTGCTTCAACCTGTAATTTATCCTGATTCATGACGCCTCTCCTACTAACGTATTATTTAATACTAAAGACAACAGTGCTTGTCGAGCATAGATCCCGTTCCCAGCTTGTTGGAAGTACCATGCATGGGGGGTCTCATCGACATCTGTCGCAATTTCATCCACTCTGGGTAGAGGGTGGAGCACTTTCATGTTCGGTTTCGCGGCGGCTAAATGTGAGGCCTGTAAAATAAATTGGGCCTTCATGTTAGCGTATTCAGAGGGATCTAAGCGCTCTTTCTGCACCCGCGTCATATAGAGGATATCAACCTGCGGAATAATTTCTTCGATGCTGTCATGCTGTGACCAAGGACAACCGCTCTCATCTAACATATCCGTAATATACGTCGGCATTGCGAGGGCATTAGGAGAGATAAAATAGAAGTGATTACCGGTAAATTTAGATAAGGCTTGTGCCAAAGAATGAACGGTTCGGCCATATTTTAAATCACCGACCATCGCAATATGCAGGTTATCGAGGCACTGCTGGGTCTCTTGAATGGTGAAGAGATCCAATAAGGTTTGCGTTGGGTGCTGGTTAGCCCCGTCACCGGCATTTAAGATGGGAACATTACCCGAAAATTCAGTGGCTAGCCGTGCGGCACCTTCTTGCGGATGACGCATAACGATAGCATCGACATAGTGACTAATCACCGAGATGGTGTCGGCAAGTGTTTCACCTTTCTTACCTAAGGAAGTATTACCGCCATCGGCAAAGCCAACGGCTGAAGCCCCTAACCGCTGGATCGCGGTCTCAAAGGAGAGGCGTGTACGGGTTGAGGCCTCAAAAAAACAGCTTCCAATCACCTTATGCTTCAATCGTTCTGGCTGTGGATTTGCTTTTAGATAGGCTGCCGTTTCTAAAACCAGTTCCAGCTCGCTACGACTGAAATCATTGATTGAAATGATATGTTTTCCATATAGGGGGTTTGCCATGGGAGATATCCTCAACTGGGGGTGTGATGGCAAAAAAAAAGCCCCTAAAATAGGAGCTTTTCTTCTGAATAATGGGGCTTAGAAAACCACAGCACGTATTCCCGCTGACAGGCAGGTTGAGCGTGTGATGTGTTCGAATCGTCGTTGGCATAACAAAGTTCTCTAAGCTTGATGTTCGGCATTATACGCAGAGAGCCGAGGTTGGAGAATAGTTAATCTTCAATTTTTGCTCCCCACTCGCAACCAATCGCGTAGCCCATGACATAGCTGTGCTGTTGACTGACAATCCTTCGGGGCAATCCAGACATTATCGTTACCTGCCACAATGCCTAAGATGTTATCAGCATGTTGGCAGTCGATGAGCCTAGCAATCGCTTGACTGTAACCGGGGGCTGTATGAATCAACACAAAACTCTCGTTATTGACGATATCGATGACCATCTCGGCTAAAGGATGCTGCGGGGTGAGCCTGGGCTGGTGCAAGCTATCGATAGCATAGATACGTTCTCCTCGAGCATTCTGAATTTTGGTTACGCCGAGTTGATGCAATAATCGAGAAATGGTCGCTAAACTAATACGGCCTACGATCTTTTCAAGATCTTTTTGTAAAGCCGTCTGATGGGTATAGGCGCCTCTGACAATCAGCTGCTGACAAAGGGCGACTAGGCCTTTTTCGGTCACACTTTTACGTTCCATTTCATGCTCTCTCCATAATAAGTTCACGCTTAGAGCAGCGCACTGAGGCTCAAGATAAATAGGTTAACTATTATCAGGGCGAGTAGTAGTGGTGCGACCCAACGAAGATATTGACCATAAGGGACTTTAGCGATGGCTAACCCCCCCATTACAACTCCCGAGGTGGGGGTAACCAGGTTGACAATACCCGAGGCGGATTGATAGATAGTGACCATCAAATTACGAGGTAAACCTGCGAAGTCGGCGAGTGGTGCCATAATAGGCATACTCATCACCGCTAAGCCGGAAGAGGAGGGAATAAGAATAGAGAGAAGCGCTTCCAATCCCCAGCTGACAAAGACGAAAATGAGTGCGGGGAGTCCAGTTACTATACTTTCTGCAGCATACAGTAATGTATGAGTGATCATGCCATTATCCATCATTACCACTATGCCTCGCGCGATACCAATGATTAATGCAACGCCCAGTAACTCTTTTGCTCCTTCGATAAAGGTCTCGATAAAAAGACTCTCACTCATTCGTGCGACTATCCCTATCAGGAGCGAAAAGCCTAAAAACATGGCAGAAATTTCACCCATCCACCATCCCCTAGCAGACACGCCGTAGATCATGATGGCAAAAGCGCAGGTAAATAGAGTGAGGATAACCTTATGTGTTCGAGTGAACGCGATATGGACAGGAGCAAGAGTTTCACTACCCTTTTCTCCAGCGAGGTTCGCCAAGCAGGAAGCTTTGGGATCTTTTCTTACCGCAATGGCATAACGGAGTACCCACGCGACGGCGAGACACCAGCATAGGAGCAACAGTACAATACGCAGCCCCATGCCTTGTGTGAAAGGGATACCTGCTGCATTCGCCGCAATCACGGTCGCGAAAGGGTTAATTGTCGATCCTAAGGTACCGATCCCTGCACCTAACAAAACAGTCGCTGCGGCAACGAGACGATCGAAACGGGCAGCGACCATGACAGGAACCAGTAGCGAATAGAAGGGGAGCGATTCTTCTGCCATACCATAGATGGTTCCACCTAACGCAAATAATCCCATTAAAATGGGGATCATTAACTCTTCTTTCCCTGCTAGCCTCCCTGTTACCCGCTGGATCCCGGCATCAATCGCACCGGTTTTGGTGGTGATCCCTAAGAACCCGCCAATAATAAGTATGAAGAGCGCGACATCGATAGCTGCCGCTTGTCCAGTTCGATGGTTCCATAAGCCGTCTATCGGAGCCAATAAGATATCGGTAATACCCTGCGGATTAGCTTGCGTCACCGAATAGGTCCCGGCGACCGGTACTTCAGACCCTAGAAGGGGGTTTAATTCGAGCTGATAATGACCCGCGGGAATGATCCACGTTAGTATCGCGACAATAATAATTAATATGAAGAGTATCGAGTAAGCAGAAGGGAATTTAAAACTTTTCATAACTGAGCTCCACGGTAGGGTATTTCACCCTACCGTTTTAATTTAGTCAGCGAGCGTCGCAACCATAACCGCTTTAATGGTATGCATCCGATTTTCAGCTTGATCAAACACGATAGAGTGTGAAGATTCGAAAACCTCTTCAGTCACTTCTAATCCGGTTAACCCAAACTGTTGGGCTATTTTTTGTCCTATTGCGGTGTCTGCATTATGGAAGGCGGGTAGGCAGTGCATAAATTTAACTTGCGGATTTTGAGTCGCTTCTACTACTTTCTGATTGACCTGATAAGGTTGCATTATCGATAAACGTTGCTGCCAAGCTTCTTCGGCTTCTCCCATGGAGACCCAAACATCGGTATAAAGGAAATCGACCCCATCAACACCGTCTTCGACTTGATCGGTAAGCGTTATTTTTGCACCACTCTTTTCGGCTATGACCCGGCAAGTGTTGACGAGACCTTCTTCTGGCCAAAAGGCTGTGGGGGCCACCAGACGAATATCCATCCCCATTATCGCAGCACCGACCAGAAGAGAGTTACCCATATTATTTCTCGCATCGCCAAGGTAGGCGAAACGGATATCTGCTAGGGCTTTACCTGGTGAATGTTCCAGCATGGTCATCAGATCAGCTAAAATTTGAGTGGGATGAAATTGGTCGGTCAGGCCATTCCAAACAGGAACGCCAGCAAATTGTGCAAGTTCCTCCACGATTTCCTGACCATAACCACGGTATTCAATGCCGTCATACATCCGGCCAAGTACTCGGGCAGTATCTTTCATCGTCTCTTTATGGCCAATTTGAGAGCCCGAAGGCCCCAGATAAGTGATTTGTGCGCCTTGGTCGAAAGCGGCGACCTCAAATGCGCAGCGTGTCCGCGTCGAGGTTTTCTCGAAGATAAGGGCGATATTTTTATGTAAAAGCCGCTGTTTTTCGTGACCGGATTTTTTGTCTGCTTTGAGCTCTAGCGCTAAGTCAATTAACTGGGTTATTTCATCTGCATTAAAGTCGAGAAGTTTTAAAAAATGTCGATTTTTGAGTGAGTGTGTCATGGTCATTTCCTTATGATGAATGGGATGGATAAATACGTGTCCCTTGCTTACCGTTTAAAATATCGAGTGCATCATCTAGCGCACCGATTGCGGCAATTCCTTGGGTCTTTTCGACAAATGCACAACAGGCTTGTACTTTCGGACCCATTGACCCCTGATCAAACGTTATAGTATTTAATTCTTGGCAAGTAATATCGCTGATCGCAGATTGTTGAGGCGTGTTCCAATCGAGATACACTGCTTTTGCATCGGTGAGGATAAGCAGTGCATCTGCGTCTAACTCCTCAGCCAACAGTGCTGCGGCGAGATCTTTATCCACTACCGCAGGCGTACCTTGTAAACGGGCCCCTTGTTCGATCACCGGTACGCCACCGCCTCCACAACAGATCACTAAATGGTCGTCTTCAAGTAGGCGGGCAATCGCCGGAGTCTCGAGGATTTTTTTCGGGCGCGGTGACGCGACGACTCGGCGGAAAGTGTCGCCATCAGGCTTAATCTGCCAAGTAGTATCTAAATAGGGAAGCTGCTCCTGCTGATAACTGGGGCCGATATATTTGTTGGGGGAGTGATAAGCGGGATCATCACTGTCAGTTAATACTTGTGTTATCACACAAACTGCGGAACAGTTTGGAAGATAATTGTGCAAGGCTTGTTGTAATAGATAGCCAATCATCCCTTGAGTTTCAGCCACTAATATATCAAGGGGGTAGGGCGATGTAGCTTGGTAAGCTTCATTTTGTAAGGCTAATAACCCGACCTGTGGGCCATTACCATGAACCAACACAATACGCCAATCTCGGCTGAGTACCGCAAGTTGTTGAGCCGCCAATTCAATATTTTTCTGCTGTAGATCAGCCTCTAAAGGCTGACCTCTCTTCAATAGTGCGTTACCGCCAAGGGCAACAACCAGCGTGGGTTTTGTACTCATGAGCGGACTCCCTCTAAATCATCACGTTCTAGTGGGCAACTCATACACCTCGCTCCACCACGCCCTCTCCCTAGCTCATCCCCACGAATGGTTAAGATCTTTATTCCGGCCTTATCGTATTTTTCATTGGTGCGTAAATTCCGATCATAGCCGACTACCACACCCGGTCTGAGGGTGAGCACATTATTAGCATCGTTCCACTGTTCACGTTCTGACTCAAAAATATCGCCACCCGTGGTGATAAAACGGATTTCAGTCACGGCAAGAGCTTCCTCAAGAAGGGCAACGAGAGGACGGGGGGAATGGTGCTTAATTCCACCTTTTCCATCTGGAGTCAGCATCCAACATGGCATATCGGCTTGAATAATCTCAGGATAGATCGAAAAGGTGTCAATATCGAGATGAGTCATAACCGTATCGAGGTGCATACAAGCACGATGTTTTGGCAGCTCAACTAAAATGACTTTATTCGCTTGTTGGTGGTGGAAAAGCGAGGTTGCGAGGAATTCAACGCCTTGAATCGTGGTTCGTTCGGATAAGCCAATCAATACTGTGCCATGGCCAATAACTAAGACATCTCCTCCTTCAAGGGTGGCATGATCGTAGCGCCGCTCTTCATTACCGTAGTAATTGATATACTGATTATCTTGGAAAAGTGGGTGCCAGCGGTAAATCGCCCGCAAATTATCGGTTTCTCGTTGCCGAGCTGGTTTTGCCATAGGATTGATACTGACACCTTGATAGATCCAACATGAAGTATCGCGAGTGAATAAGTGGTTAGGGAGCGGCCGAGTGATAAACGGCGATTGCATGGGCGAGATAGTGCGTGATTTAAGAAGTGTTTCGGGGATTTCCTGCCAAGTGAGTCCACCCGTCAGATAACGTGAGAGTTGATCGGCAGGGAGATCCGCTAACCACTCTCTAAGGGGGGATGCCAAGGTTGGCCCTAATCGGTAATCAGAGAGTTGGGCTGACAGCAGCCAGTCACGCGCTTCAGTGTTTTGTAACGTTTCGGCTAAGAGTTCGCCAAGGAGTAAGACGTTGATATTTTGATCGCGGAGGAGTTGGGCGAATTGATTATGTTCCTCCACGGCACGTTCAACACAAAGTACATCATCGAACAGTAATTCCTGGCAGTTTGACGGGGTGAGACGCTGCAAACTTAAAAGAGGTCGATGCAGCATGACTGTTCTCAGTTGACCAATTTCCGAACCTACATAATGACGTTCCATAGAAATTCCTTCTTCTCAAGATAAGGCGGGTGATCCCCGCATGGGATAAGAGCGATATCGCGGAGTATGCGATTCACGCAGGTGAGAAAAAGAGAGGTGGATCACATTAAAATGGGCCTTGTTCGCTATCTGAACCGGGTCTGATTTAAGTCAGAAAAGTAGCTATTTTTTTTAATTATAAAATGGGTAACTATTTAATAAAAAAGATTTTATTCTCAGGAAGACACCCGTTGAATCCAGTGGGTATTGATGGGTACATAGCGCTATTCAGGTAGGAGTTTAAGGGATTTTCTGTAAGCGGAGAGACACTGATCCATAAAATGAAAATTTACGCAGAATATTAAGATTATATAAGATTATATTTTTGTGATGAGGGATTAGGTATTTATAAATAGTTTGGCAAATAAATACGTTATCGACGATCTCATCTATACCGTTCCATCAGATAATGATTTTATTCGCATAAAATTTCTTATGGATTTCAGCGTAGACCCTTCAGCGTTAGCAGAGGGGAAATAGTTGAATAGAGATTCGCGTAAGAATAGCCTCCTATAAGGCTATTCTTTTTCGACATTAGTGTTTAGAGCTGAGCGCTTAAAGTTGCCACCATTAAGGCTTTGATGCTGTGCATCCGGTTTTCGGCTTGATCAAAGACAATACTGTGTGACGATTCGAAAACCTCATCCGTGACTTCGATGCCTTGCGGTAAATCGTATTGTTCCGCAATCTGCTTACCGACTACGGTCTCGGTGTCATGGAAGGCGGGTAAGCAGTGTAGGAACTTAACCTGCGGATTACCTGTAGCAGTGATCACCTGTTGGTTCACCTGATAATCGCGCAATAGTGCTATACGCTCTTCCCACACTTCTTTCGGTTCGCCCATAGACACCCAGACATCGGTATAGAGGAAATCAGCCCCGTTAACCCCTTCTTCCACATTTTCGGTTAAGGTGATTGTTCCGCCGTGTTGTGAAGCCAATGCCTGACACTCCGCCACTAACTCAGCGGCGGGCCAACAGGCTTGTGGTGCCACCATCACTAGCTGTAATCCGGTCAGTGCAGCGGCTTCCAATAAGGTATTACCCATATTGTTTTGCGCATCCCCTAGATAGGCCAGCTTAATCTTATTCCACGGTGTGTCAGGGAGATGTTCTTGCATAGTGAGTAAATCGGCCAGTAACTGCGTCGGGTGAAACTCGGTGGTTAAGCCATTCCATACCGGCACTTGTGCATACTTTGCCAAGGTTTCAACAATCGATTGGCCATATCCCCGATACTGAATACCGTCATACATTCTGCCCAGCACCCGCGCCGAGTCTTTGATTGATTCTTTATGGCCAATTTGACTACCGCTTGCCCCCAAATACGTAACTCCGGCCCCTTGATCGTAGGCGGCGACTTCAAAAGAGCAGCGGGTACGCGTCGAGTCTTTCTCAAAGATCAGCGCGATATTTTTACCTGCGAGATAACGGTGCTCGGTTCCCTGTTTTTTTGCACGTTTTAAGTCTGCGGCAAGGGTGAGAAGATGGGTTAACTCTTGCTGGGAACAATCGAGTAATCGTAGAATCGACCGCTGGTACAGTGAAGACATGACGCACTCCCTAATATTGAATTGATATTCAATTTATATGACTAATAATTCACTTTCAACTTATTTCGATGATTATCGATTTAGGGAGTAGTGCCAAGGCGCGGTGTGTGGGAAAATAGCCCCAATATTCCAGCGTGTAGCGAAAGAGGTATTGTATGTCCAGTGAAGAATTATTAGCCGAGCAACGTGAAGAAACGTTAGCGATTATCGAAGAGTTACTGGAAGACGGCAGCGATCCAGATGCGCTTTACACAATTGAACATCATTTTTCTTGTGATAGCTTTGACGCACTTGAAAAAGCCGCAGTCGATGCCTTTAAAGCGGGTTATGAAGTAACGGAGCCGGAAGAATTAGAACTTGAAGATGGTACCACCGTGATGTGCGTGGACATCATTAGCGAATCCGCACTAAACCCTGAATTAATCGATGTGCAAGTTGCTCAACTTGTCTCTATCGCCAGTAAACATAACGTTGATTATGACGGTTGGGGCACTTACTTCGAAGATCCGGACGCGCAAGACGAAGAGGATGACGAAGACGACGCTATCGATGAAGACGATAATGGTGTTCGCCATTAATATTTCGCACACAGCAGCAAAGTCTGCTGTGTTTTTCTCAGCCAACACGATGCTATGAATACCCAAACGTTACTGCAACCCATTCAACAATTCCTCCACTGCCAGACCCCAGAAGCTTGGATTAACGAAGCGCGTAAACCGGAAAATTTACCGCTACTTTTAACGGATCACCTGGTTTGTGAATTGAAAGCAGCGCTCACTGCGACATGGCTTGTTCGCAAATATGTGGCGGATAAACCCAGTGGCGAAGCGATTCTCGATTGGCTCAAACCCTATGAAGCGTTCGTTTACCGTGAGATGCCCGATCCTGATTTTATCCGTGCGCACAAGGGGCTGAGTCGCCCGGTCACCACCGCCACTGACTACGCGTGGGCAGGGGAGCTGGTGGAAAAGATGATGTTATTGATCAAAGAAGAGCTCCATCACTTTTACCAAGTATGGGAAATTATGCAGCAGCGGGGGATCGCCTACCAAAAGATGACCGCCAGTCGCTATGCAAAATCGCTCATGCGTGAGGTGACCACTCACGAGCCGATGACGCTGGTGGATAAACTCATTTGTGGTGCCTACATTGAAGCGCGGTCATGCGAACGCTTTGCAGCGTTGGCTCCTTATTTAGACCCGGAGTTAGAAAAGTTTTATACCTCGCTACTCCGCTCTGAAGCACGCCATTATCAAGACTATCTGCACTTAGCCCAGCAAATTGCCGAGTTTGATATTACCGCTCGAGTACAGGCGATTGGGCGTGCCGAAGCACAGCTGATTAGCTCGCCTGATCCTGAGCTACGCTTTCACAGTGGGTGCCCTATCCATTTATTGTGAACGGATAGTAACGACTCGCCGGAGTCGTTACTATCGGGCTCAAGAGACATGCCGTAAAAATGTCTGCAGCCGTTCACAACCTTGCCCTTCACTCAGTAGTTTTTGGGGGGAGCCATCTTCGGCAATGGTTCCGCCATCAATAAAAATTAAGCGAGAAGCCACATCGCGTGCAAAACCTATTTCGTGAGTCACGATTACCATGGTCATCCCTTCTTCGGCAAGAGACTGCATGACTTGCAAAACTTCATGCCGTAATTCTGGATCGAGCGCGGAAGTTGGCTCATCAAACAACATCATTTTGGGTTTTATCGCTAAAGCTCGCGCGATGGCGACACGTTGCTGTTGCCCGCCTGATAATTCAGCAGGATAGTGATCCGCGCGACTGCTCAATCCCACTCGTTCGAGTAATTCTAGTGCTATGCGTTTAGCGTCACTTTTACTACTATGGCGGACTCGTAACGGGCCAAACATGACATTCTCTAGCGCGGTCAGGTGAGGGAATAAATGAAATTGCTGAAAGACCATGCCTGCTTCTCGGCGAATGTCGCACTCGTTGAGGTGTGGGTCTGTCATATGCATCCCCGCAACGACAAGGGTACCAGAACTGATCTCTTCCAGCTTGTTGATACAGCGTAGCAGTGTCGACTTACCGGAACCGGAAGGGCCAATAATCACCACAACCTCGCCGCTTTCTACCTGCAGGGAGATATCGTGCAACACTTCTGTTTTACCAAAATGTTTAGAGACGTTTTGAAATTCCACCATATTCATAAGATATGCATCCTTTTCTCTAGCACTTTCAGTAAGAAGCTTAAGCAGAGTGTTACCACCAAGTAGAGTGCGGCAACGGCCGTCCACACTTCTAAGGCACGAAAGTTACCGGCGATGATTTCTTGCCCTTCTCGGGTCAGTTCCGCCACACCAATAACAATAAACAGTGAAGTATCTTTGATACTGATAATCCATTGGTTACCTAACGCCGGGATCATCCTTCGTAGCGCCAGCGGCATGATGATGTGCCATAGCGTAGCTCGGGAAGAAAGGCCCATGGCTAAGCCTGCCTCTTTAAAGCCTTTATTAATCGACAGGATTGCTCCACGGGTAATTTCGGCAATATAGGCACCCGAATTAATCATAATGGTGACGACCGCGGCGGTGATCGGTTCAATTCTAATGGGCAGTAGTAGTGGCAGGGCGAAATAGATAAACATGACCTGCACCATGATAGGGGTGCCGCGGATCAATTCGACAAAAATCAGCGAAATCGTTTTACTTATACGGCCACCTAATGCGCGAGCAATCCCGGCAATTAAACCGATAAAAAACCCACCACACAAGCCAACCAAAGAGATAAAAAGAGTGAGTTTAAGCCCCTGTAACAGTATAGGAATAGCTTGCCACACGTAGGTAAAATCAAAATTCATAAGCGGTGTCCGTCAACAATAACAAAAAGGTTGGCCAGCAGCGCTGGCCAACAAGACTACTTAGGCGCTTTATCGAACCACTTTTTATAAATTTTCGCGTAAGTGCCATCCGCTTTAAGCGCGGCAAGCGCTTTATTGACTTGCGCGGTGTAAGGGCTATTTTTCTGTAAGGCGAAACCATATTGTTGAGGTAAGACGCTATCATTTTGGCCAGTAGCTTTAATTTTTCCATTCCCTGAAACCTTGATGTAATACATGACGTTAGGGGAGTCATGAACCACGGCATCGATATTACCCGCCTGTAAATCCAAATAGGCGTTATCAATATTCGGGAATTCAACGTAATCCGCTTTAACGTGAGCTTTCATATAGGTCGCCCCAGAGGTTCCCTGTTTAAGCCCCACTTTTTTTCCGGCTAAATCACTGAACTTTGTAATACCGTTTGCACTGCTTTTAACCGCCATCAGTAAATCTGCATCATAATAAGGCGCGCTAAAATCAACGGCTTGAGCACGCACTGGCGTAATAGTGATCCCTGCCATGGCGACATCCAAATTACGGGACTGAAGACCGGGAATTAGCCCTGAAAAGTCCATCGGTTGTAATCGGTAATCGACGCCCATTTTTTTAGCAATGGCGTCCCAAAGATCGACATCAAAGCCGACATATTTATCTGCTTGTTTAAATTCGAAAGGGACAAATGCGGTATCGACGCCGACATTGAGGGTCTCCTTCGCTAACACGCTGGCACTGAATAACGTTGAAAGTAATGTGAAGCCTACACTTATTTTCTTGATGGTCGTGAACATGTTTATTTCCTTTAAGGTGTTAACGAGAGCTAACTTCCTTAAAGCAAAAGCTATGCCAAAGTGAATAAATGGCACGGCAGAGGTGGCGGAAAGTCATCTATAAACAAGCATTACGCATAAATTTGGGAGGAAGAGTGGTATTTACCTTAACTGCGTTACGGCTAATAATGAGAATTATCAGAGAAAAGTAGGTGGGTGGTATTCTTTTTCCTCGGGAAAAACGGCCAACGAGTCGCCATTCCAAAATGGTGCAGGCCCACTTATCTTTTCCTCGTTTTAGGGCAAGTCGCGCTAAGCAGGGGGTATGTATAAGCGTGACGCTATAGCCATCATAGATTCTCTTCGCGGTAACAGCCCATGACCCAAAGAGTATTCTAACGATTAGCGATATAGCTTCCAGAATCGAATAAATATTTTTCTGACTTCTCAATACTCTGGACCGCGGGTTCGCCATGTTTGGCGACTAAGCTTGCCAGCAGTGCTTCGGCAATGGCCATACCTGAAACGACTGAGGGGAAGAACGAAGCACTGTCGATCGAAAAGAGCAGCGTACAGTCAGCGACTTGTGCCAGAGGTGAGGAGGGAGAGTCTGTGATGGCAACAATTTTGGCCCCCACCTGTTGGGCAGTCTCTAGGATCTGTAGCGTTTCTCGTGAATAAGGAGAGAAGCTGACCAGTAACACACTATCTTGGTCGGTTAATTCACGAGTGAATATTTGCTGGCTATTAGCGAGGTTATCGATCAAGGTTACCCGCTGTTGGAAGAGCCGATAAACATAATAAATCGACCAAGCGATCGAGAAACTGGCGCGAAAGCCGCAGACATAAACTTGCTTGGCGTCGTCCAATAAGGTGACCGCGCGCTGTAGAGAGTCTTGATTTAAGGCTTGGGTATCTTCCAACGACTGGCTCAACGTCGAGAACACAGCGTCATAGGCTGACTCTTGTTGCAAGTTTTGTTGTAAGCGTACCGCTCGGCTGGCATAGCTGCTACGCGTTAATTTTAACGAATAGATAAATTCCGCTTTTAAGGCCTCCCAGCCCTCATAACCCAATTTTTTGGCTAAGCGCGAAAGCGTCGCGGGTTTGAGATCGGCATTATGCGCAATGGTTCGCATCGAGATTAACGCGACATCATTAATATTTTCTAGGACAAAAGCTGCTGCTCGCTGGAGTTCAGGGGTGAGAGCAGGGTAGTGATCAATGATGAGTTTGCGAAGGTCCATACATTAGCCTCTGTAACATCGCGGTAGAGCAAAGAAAAGCCGGGACGATGCCCGGCTATTTATTAATTAATCATCGATTACAGCGCGGCAATCACGCCCTGTTGCTCGATAATTTTTGCTTTAGAGTGTTCTAGGTCGGCAAGACGTTCGCGCTCTTTCGCGACAACGGCTTCAGGCGCTCGTGCGACAAATCCTTCGTTGCCAAGCTTAGTTGCGATTTTCTCAATCTCGACATCAACCTTCCCTAACTCTTTCGCTAGACGCTCTAATTCAACGTCCTTATTGATTAGGCCAGCCATTGGGATGAGAAGTTCGGCGCCTTCTACCAGTTTGGTGACCGAGACTGGTGCTTTCTCTTCAGCGTTAAGCAGAGTGATCGTTTCCAGCTTCGCTAAACGCTTCAAGAAGGTTAAGTTTGCCCAGACACGACGTTCCACGTCAGAGGTTGCACCACGCAGTAATAATTCCAGTGGCTTACTTGGCGAGATATTCATTTCAGCACGGATGTTACGTACAGCAATGATCGCTTGCTTGATCCACTCGATATCACTCTGCGCCTGCGCGTCTTCTTTCTCCGCAGACCATTCTGGGAAGGCTTGCAGCATCAGCGTATCATCAGTGATCCCTTTCAATACTTTGACACGCTGCCAGATGGTTTCCGTAATAAATGGAATGATCGGGTGCGCTAAGCGTAATAACGCTTCAAGTACGGTGACAAGGGTGTTACGGGTACCGCGCAGTTCCGCTTCACTTCCGTTATTCATGACAGGTTTGGTTAATTCTAAATACCAGTCACAGAATTGGTTCCACGTAAAATCGTACAGCAAGTTAGCGGCGATATCGAAACGATAAGTATCTAAGGCTTCGCGGTAAGCTTTGACGGTACGGTTGAACTCACTGCGGATCCAGCGATCCGCCAAGGAGAGAACTTGTTCGCCACCTTGGAAACCACAATCTTGCTCTTCGGTATTCATCAGCACAAAGCGGCTGGCATTCCATAACTTATTACAGAAGTTACGATAACCTTCGAGTCGTTTCATATCCCAGTTGATATCGCGACCCGTCGAGGCTAACGCCGCTAAGGTAAAGCGCAGGGCATCCGTTCCTGAAGGCTCAATACCGTTCGGAAATTGTTTTTCAGTGCGTTTACGGATTTTCTCAGCCAACTGAGGCTGCATCATATTGCCGGTACGCTTCTCAAGTAGCGCATCTAAGGAAATCCCATCGACCATATCTAAAGGATCGATCACATTCCCTTTAGATTTCGACATCTTCTGGCCTTCTTCATCACGGATCAGACCGGTCATGTAGACGGTTTTGAAAGGCACTTGCGGCTTACCTTGCTCGTCTTTCATGAAGTGCATGGTCAGCATGATCATGCGAGCAATCCAGAAGAAGATAATGTCGAAGCCACTGACGATAACATTGGTCGGGTGGAAAGTGCGTAGCGCGTCAGTATTTTCTGGCCAACCTAATGTCGAGAAGGTCCATAGCCCAGAAGAGAACCAAGTATCGAGAACGTCTTCGTCCTGGGTCAGGACAATATTATCGGCAAGGTTATGTTCGCGACGAACTTCTTCTTCATTACGTCCAACATAGACACGGCCACTTTCGTCGTACCATGCTGGGATACGGTGTCCCCACCATAGCTGACGAGAGATACACCAGTCTTGAATATCGCGCATCCACGAGTAGTACATATTTTCGTACTGTTTCGGGACGAACTGGATATCGCCATTTTCAACCGCTTCAACCGCGACTTTAGCCAGCGGGGCTGTACGGACATACCATTGGTCAGTCAGCATGGGTTCAATGACGACGCCACCCCGGTCACCGTATGGCACGGTTAAGTCGTGTGGCTTAATTTCTTCTAATAACCCTAACTCTTCAACCGCGGCAACGATGGCTTTCCGCGCAGCGAAACGCTCTAGCCCCGCAAAGGCTGCAGGAATATCGCTCGAGTAGGCAGTAGACTCTTCGCCATTAGTATCAAACACTTGTGCCTGTTGGCGGATATCGCCATCAAAGGTCAAGATATTGATCATTGGCAGTTTATGGCGGCGTCCAACTTCATAGTCATTGAAGTCATGCGCTGGCGTGATCTTCACGCAGCCCGTCCCTTTAGTCATGTCAGCGTGCTCATCACCTAGAATAGGGATGCGACGGTTGATGAGGGGCAGGACGAGTTCTTTCCCGATTAAGTCGGCATAACGGGGATCTTCAGGGTTAACGGCAACACCGGTATCGCCCAGTAAGGTTTCGGGACGCGTCGTGGCGACGATGATGTAGTCTTTACCGTCAGCCGTCTTAACGCCATCGGCGAGTGGATAGCGGATATGCCACATCGACCCTTTCGATTCACGGTTTTCGACTTCCAGATCAGAAATCGCAGTACGAAGTTTAGGATCCCAGTTAACTAGGCGCTTACCGCGGTAGATCAGGTTCTCATTGTACAGGCGGACAAAGACTTCTTTTACTGCATTGGAAAGCCCATCATCCATGGTGAAGCGTTCACGTTCCCAATCAACAGAGTTACCGAGACGGCGCATCTGATTGGTAATGTTGCCTCCTGATTCCGCTTTCCATTGCCAAATTTTATCAATGAACGCATCACGGCCATAATTTTGACGGGTTTTACCTTCTTCCGCAGCGATCTTGCGCTCAACAACCATTTGGGTGGCGATACCGGCATGGTCGGTACCGGCTTGCCACAGGGTATTTTTGCCTTGCATGCGCTGGTAACGCACCAAGGTATCCATGATGGTCTGTTGGAAAGCATGTCCCATATGTAAGCTGCCGGTAACATTCGGCGGTGGGATCATAATGCAATAGCTCTCTTTACTTAGATCGCCATGTGGTTTGAAGTAGCCTTGCTTTTCCCAGTGCTCATAAAGCGGCTGTTCGATCTCTTGCGGGTTATATGTTTTTTCCATAGGAATTACGCCGATGCTGCCGTTACAGTATTCAATTGAAATCCAGCACTGCGATACGCTTTATAACGATCACGGGCCAGTTGTTTTAAGGTGTTATCTTCGGGGACGAAGTCTACCACTTCATAGAATCCGGTGGCAAAGTCTGCGAAGTGGGGAAGTAAACTAATCAGTAAGTCACGGGCGCTGCTTCCACGCTTCTGTGGCCAAGCGAGTTCAACCGGCGCACCTTGACGCGGTCCTTCACCCGCTAAATTATGCGGAACGAAAGCTTCTGCTGGACGTTGCCAGAGTGCTTCGTCCAGTCGTAAGGCTTGCGCTTCATCCTGACAGGCGATAAGGATACGTTTACCTTCACGCCAAAACTGCGCGGCGAGGTCGCAGGTCGCACTCTCAGCTGCGCTAAGCGGCTGATCAGCAGCGTTTGCAGGAAGCAGGTAAAACGTCGCATTTTTCATATTAGCGTGTGAACCCTAAGAATAAGAAAAGGAACCCAGCGAAGAGCTCCTGAATGAAGTGGGACCAGATTACTCTTCTGGGGTCAAGCCTGCGCGATTCAGTAAGAACTGAGAAAGAAGTGGAACCGGTCGACCGGTTGCGCCTTTCGCCTTACCTGAACGCCATGCCGTACCCGCGATATCCAGATGCGCCCAATTATATTTGCGGGTAAAGCGTGACAGATAACAGCCCGCCGTAATCGCGCCGCCAGCTCGTCCACCAATGTTAGCGATATCGGCGAAATTAGATTCCAGCTGTTCTTGGTACTCATCGGCGAGTGGTAAACGCCACGCGCGGTCGCCCGCTTGTTCCGATGCACTGACTAATTCATGCGCCAGCGGGTTATGGTTAGAGAGTAACCCACTAATATGATGACCCAGTGCCACCACGCAAGCGCCGGTTAAGGTCGCAACGTCGATAACCAGTTCAGGGTCGAAACGTTCGACATAGGTTAGGGCATCACAGAGCACCAAGCGGCCTTCCGCATCGGTATTTAATACCTCAACGGTTTGGCCTGACATGGTGGTCAGGATATCTCCTGGGCGGAGTGAGCGTCCGTCCGGCATGTTTTCACACCCCGCAAGGATCCCGACTACGTTCAGAGGTAGCTTAAGCTCAGCAACCATACGCATTACGCCGTAAACCGTGGCCGCACCACACATGTCGTATTTCATTTCATCCATGGCTTCGCCAGGCTTAATGGAAATACCGCCGGAGTCAAAGGTTAACCCTTTACCGACTAAGACAATCGGGCGGCTCTCTGCGTCTGGGTGGCCTTTGTACTCAATGACCGACATTAAGGATTCAAAATGCGATCCCGCCCCTACCGCGAGGTAGGCATTCATGCCTAACTCTTTCATCTGCTGCTCGCCGATTACCCGGGTGGTGATGTGGGTGCTGTTCGCATCCGCCAATTGACGGGCTTGTGAGGCAAGGTAGGCTGGGTTACAGATATTAGGTGGCATATTGCCGAGGTCTTTCGCGGCTTGAACACCCGCGGCAATGGCTAATCCATGCTGGATTGCGCGCTCGCCACTGGTTAATTCACGGCGAGTTGGGACGTTGAACACCAGTTTACGCAGCGGGCGACGTGGCTCGACACGGTTACTTTTTAACTGGTCAAAAGAGTACAGTGACTCTTTCGCCGTCTCAACGGCCTGACGCACTTTCCAATAATTGTTCCGGCCTTTAACGTGTAATTCGGTCAAGAAGCACACGGCTTCCATTGAACCCGTTTCATTCAAGGTGCTAATGGTTTTTTGAATAATTTGCTTGTATTGACGTTCGTCAAGTTCACGTTCTTTGCCGCAACCGATCAGCAAGATACGCTCGGAAAGTACATTAGGCACGTGATGAAGCAGCAGCGTTTGACCGACTTTCCCTTCAAGCTCACCACGACGCAGTAGAGCGCTGATGTATCCGTCGCTGATTTTATCTAGTTGTTCCGCGATCGGGGATAACCGACGAGGTTCGAACACCCCAACAACGATGCAGGCACTGCGTTGTTTCTCTGGGCTACCGCTTTTTACACTGAACTCCATGTATTCTCCTGAATCTTAAAGACAACGACCGTGACACTTAATTAACATACATAACGGCTTAAGTGTATAATGACCGTCAATACTCAACTTTATGCTATTGTCGTTTATATTGAAGGGTGAGTGAGCAGAAGCCCTCACCACTGATGCATAAGGTGTATGATACACTGTAACAGCAAAAATGTGTTGATGAAGAAAACCAGCAAATAAGCGTTGAAATTATCGACTTTCCTGCAAAAAGACAAGTTTTCACAGGCGTATTTAGCGTGATAATAATCAGATATTTGGTTCGTGAGACGCTTAAGAGTCAATTAGCGATTCTCTTTATCCTGTTACTAATCTTCTTTTGCCAGAAGTTAGTACGTATTTTAGGGGCTGCCGTCGACGGCGATACCCCTGCAAACTTGATTCTAACGCTTTTAGGTTTGGGTGTACCAGAAATGGCACAGCTCATTCTACCGTTAAGCCTTTTCCTCGCCATTTTAATGACGTTGGGCAAACTGTACACGGACAGTGAAATCGCCGTGATGCACGCCTGCGGCTTAGGAAAGAGCGTGTTGGTGAAAGCGGCTCTGGTCTTAATCCTCTTTACTTCTGCGGTTGCCGCGATAAATGTGATTTGGGCTGGCCCTTGGTCGGCACGCTATCAAGATCAAATTATACAGAATGCGCAGGCCAACCCTGGAAGTGCAGCGCTAGCGGCAGGGCAGTTCCGTCCATCCAGTGATGGGAGTTTCGTGCTGTTTATTGATAACGCACGGGGTAACCATTTTAGCGACGTCTTCTTGGCGCAACTTCATCCACGTAATAACACCCGTCCTTCAGTCGTGGTCGCGGACCGTGGGCATATGTCGCAGCATAAAGACGGTAGCCAAGTCATTACCCTCGATAACGGCACTCGCTTCGAAGGGACTGCCATGTTGCGTGATTTCAGGATCACCGACTTTACCCAATATCGCGCTTACGTCGGTTATAAAGAGTCCGTACTTGATCCCAATGATGCGGACGAAGCCACATTTACCACGCTGTGGCACAGCAATACGCCGCAGTTTAGAGCTGAATTACATTGGCGTTTAACGTTAATTTTCTCGGTGTTAGCCATGGCGCTGATGGTCGTACCGCTAAGCGAGGTGAACCCTCGTCAAGGGCGAGTACTGTCGATGCTACCGGCGATTTTACTCTATCTCATTTTCTTCCTGATACAGAGTTCGTTTAGAACCAATGCCAGTAAAGGAAGGTTAGATCCAGCGATATGGATGTGGAGCGTGAATATTCTCTATTTGGGCCTAGCGGTAGTCTTAAACGCATGGGATACCTTACCTGTCCGTCGGCTACGCGCGAAAATTAGCCGAAAAGGAGTCGCGTAATGTTTGGCGTATTAGACCGCTACATTGGTAAAACCATCTTCAATACCATCATGACGACACTGTTTTTACTCGTGTCGTTATCCGGCATTATTAAATTCGTTGAACAGTTAAGAAAGACGGGGAAAGGGGCTTATAGCGTCTGGGATGCGGGCTATTTCACACTTCTCAGTGTTCCGACTGACTTAGAGCTGTTTTTCCCGATGGCGGCATTACTTGGTGCATTATTAGGCCTCGGTAACTTAGCCCAGCGCAGTGAGCTTGTTGTAATGCAAGCAGCAGGTTTTACGCGTTTACAAGTCGCGGCATCGGTGATGAAAACCGCTATTCCTTTAGTCTTTTTATCAATGGCGGTCGGTGAGTTCTTAGCTCCTGCCGGTGATCAACTGGCGCATAATTACCGTTCAGAACAGATCGATGGCAGTTCGCTTCTGGCAGCGCAAGGTGGCTTATGGGCGAAGGACGGTAATGATTTTATCTTTATCCAAAAATTACAAGATGAGCGTCATTTAAACGGTGTAACAGTCTACCATTTCAATGATCAACGTCGACTTGAGAGCGTACGCTATGCAGCGAGTGCTCAATGGGATAAGCGTCGTAAAGAGTGGAATTTATCGCAAATCGATGAGTCGAATCTCTCCAATCCAGAGCAAATTACGGGTAGCCAACAAGTCAGTAGTATTTGGAAAACGGCGCTCACCCCGGATAAGTTACAAGTCGTGGCGCTCGATCCGGACTCGCTATCGATTCGCGGGTTACATGACTACATTCAATATCTCGACCAGACCGGACAGAAATCAGATATTTATCGCCTGAATATGTGGAGTAAGATTGTACAACCCTTATCGGTTGCCGTGATGATGCTGATGGCGCTCTCCTTTATCTTTGGGCCGTTACGCAGTGTCTCCATGGGTCAGCGAGTAGTAACAGGGATAAGCTTTGGTTTTGTCTTTTATGTATTGGATAAAATTTTCGGCCAATTAAGCTTAGTAAAAGGCTTACCGCCAATGCTTGGCGCGATTGTGCCGAGTGCAGTGTTTCTTGCATTGAGTTTAGTGTTACTCATTAAACGGAAATAGAAAAAAAGCCCCGTCGTCGGGGCTTTTTACATTGAGGGATAAGAAACTAGAGTAGTTGAATTAACCAAGGTAACTGCGATAGAGCAAAAAGTACTAATCCAATTAACCCACCCACCACCGTTCCGTTGATACGAATAAACTGTAGATCCTTACCGATATTCATCTCGATCTGTTCCACTAGTAATTTATCGTCCCAGCCTTTAATCGTGTCGCTGATATGGCGGGTTAAGAAACGGGCGCTTTCTGGACCGACCGTGCGTACAGTCTGTTCGATATGTTGATTAAACGCCTGACGTAGCTGCGGATCACGGCTGAGCGTCTCCCCCATCCATCCAGCAGCGCGTTGTAGCTGTACGCCGATACGTGAATCTTCTTGATCTAAATCGTTAGTTAACCAGCTACGAAGATCTTGCCAAATCTGACCAATATAAAGGGCGAAGTGCTCATCTTCTTTCAACCATGTCTTCATACGCACCATACGCTCGGTCATCTTCGGGTCATGCTGCAGGTTGTGAATGAACAGCTGTACGGCACGATTAAACGTCCTGCGTAGCTGGTGATCTGGATCACGGGCAACGTCTAGTAAAATCTGATCGGTGAGTTTGGCGACTTTGACAGCCCCTTTTTCGCCTAGCCATTCGCTGGAGACAACTCGCGAAATAGTTGGGTATTCTCGTTGAAACCAAGCCGCTATCTGGCTAGCAACAAATTGGCGGGTCTTGGGTTTTTCAAGTAGCTTAACCACCTGTCTGATGACGGTATCGAGGACCGCTTGGTGGCGATTCTCACGGGTTAGGCTCTCCAGTAAGATAATTGCGCTATGACGAAAATCGACCTGATCAATGGCGCGATTCACCGCTTGACGAATAAATCGGTTGATTGCATCGTCATTACTGGCGGTCAGTAACCCGCGTAGGACGGCCTTTAGGGCTTGGGCGAAACGTTGCTGGTTTGCAGGTAACGTCAGCCAATCGGCCATTTTTTGTGAAAGATCGTGCTGTTTCACCAAGCGAGAAAGAGCCTCTGCATTGAGGAAACGCTCTTCAACAAATACGCCTAAGTTATCGGCAATACGCTGCTTATTACGCGGCACAATGGCGGTATGCCGACTAATAAACGGAATAGGGATGCGTCGAAACAACGCACTGACCGCAAACCAGTCGGCTAAGCCACCCACCATGGCCGCCTCAGCGACGGACTTAAGGGCTTGCGAACCCAATGTGGGGGGCAGGAATAGACTGAGAATAAAGAGTCCTGTCGCACAAAGCAGAAGGGATAGGGCGATTCGCTTAGTACGACGGAGTGCATGAGATTTTTGCATAGCACCTGCTTAGTCGATGAGCGGTGGCAACCGGCCGGCTGCCACCTGAAAAATAACCTACTTACGACCTCCGAACAGACTCCCTAACACTCCACGAAGGATCTGGTTCGCGACTTGTCGGCCTGCACTTTTTGCCATCCCTTGAACGACACCGTCATGGCGTCCGCCACGCGGCCCGGTGTAACCGAACACGACTTTTTTCACTTCATCCATGATACCGCCTTCTTCTTTGACTTCAGACCGTGGCGCTGATGCACTAGACGACTGCTGGGCATCACTGTTCGCAACGCCTTTTTGGAGCATTTCGAAGGCTGATTCTCGATCGACCGCCTCATCATATTTACCGTACAGCGGCGAATGATTAATCAGGTCATTACGTTCATCACTGGTCAGTGGTCCCATACGTGAACCCGGCGCAATCACCATGGCGCGCTGCACGACGCTTGGACTACCTTTTTCATCAAGAAATGAAATAAGCGCTTCACCTGTCGCGAGGGATTGAATCGCTTCTTCAGTATTAAACTCAGGGTTCGCCCGCATAGTGTTGGCCGCCGCTTTAACGGCTTTCTGATCGCGAGGGGTGAAGGCACGTAGGGCATGCTGCACCCGATTACCGAGTTGTCCTAAGATATTATCGGGAATATCGGACGGGCTTTGGCTGACAAAGTAGACCCCGACGCCTTTTGAACGGATCAAGCGCATCACTTGCTCAATCTTCTCAAGCAGGACGTCTGGGGCACCATTGAAGAGTAGGTGTGCTTCATCGAAGAAGAATACGAGTTTCGGCTTCTCGACATCACCCACTTCAGGCAGCTGCTCATAGAGTTCAGAGAGCATCCACAACAAGCTGGTGGCGTAGAGTTTAGGCATTTGATAGAGCTTTTCTGAGGCAAGAATATTGATGACACCTTTGCCTCGATCGTCGGTCCGCATCCAATCTTTAATGTCCAGCATAGGCTCGCCAAAAAAGTATTCAGCGCCTTGTTGCTCTAAACTTAATAATCCTCGCTGGATGGCTCCGACCGACGCACTATTGATATTGCCGTATTCAGTCGTAAACGATTTCGCGTTATCCCCAACGTACTGTGTTAACGCACGCAGATCTTTAAAATCGAGCAGTAATAGTCCTTGCTCATCGGCAATACGGAAGATGATATTAAGGACACCGGTTTGGATCTCGTTAAGGTTAAGCAAGCGAGCAAGCAGTAAAGGGCCTAAGTCGGTGACCGTTGCACGAACGGGGTGACCCTTCTCACCGAAGATATCCCAAAAAACGGCCGGATTAGTAACGGGCTGCCAGTCAGTGACCCCAATCGCCTCTAACCGTTTGGTGAGTTTTTCTGAAGCTTTGCCTGCTGTTGCCACCCCGCTTAGATCGCCTTTCACATCAGCCATAAAGACGGGAACACCAATTGATGAAAAGGACTCAGCTAATTTTTGCAGGGTAACGGTTTTGCCTGTCCCCGTCGCGCCAGTAATAAGTCCGTGGCGGTTGGCAAGGGCTGGCAGTAAGTCGAGCGATAGCGTGTTGGTGCATGCAATACGTAGCGGTTCTGTCATAATTAGGATCTCATCCATGGACAAATCCTAAGCATGCAATGATCTCGAGGTAGGTGTCAATCAGTAGGATCTGTAACCAAGACTTATCAATGTAAATGAGTGGCAACGTCGACGATGCCATTGATCACAAATTGTATGCCCATACAGACCAACAAAAATCCCATTAAGCGAGAGAGCGCTTCGATCCCGCCTTTACCTACTAATCGCATGATCGAACCGGAACAGCGCAGCGCTAACCAGAGCATGATGGCCACCAGGAGGAAACAGATGACGGGCGCGACCATCAGGATCCAGGCTGGATAGTCGATTCCCGATTTTACCGACGCCGCGGTACTGATAATCACCGCGATGGTCCCCGGACCCGCAGTGCCCGGCATGGCGATCGGCACAAAGGCGATATTGACGGTCTGAGGGCTATGCGGCGTAGCATCCAATTCGTCTTGTTTATGCTGGACTTCAGGCGCTTCATGTACTTGCTGTACCGGAAACAGCATACGAAAACCAATAAAGGCCACAATCATCCCGCCAGCAATACGTAACCCAGGAATCGAGATACCAAAGGTATTCAATACCGCACTGCCCGCAAACCAGGTGATAAGCATAATGAGGAAAACATAGATTGCCGACTGTAAGGCCTGACGATTACGTTGTTGGAAATTCATGTCATCGGCGAGACTGAGAAACATCGCCACCGCAGTCAATGGGTTAGCCAGCGGCAAAAGGATCAGGAGTCCCCAGCCGATAGCATCGAGCAGCGTCATCATAGTCAATCCTTAACGAGAGAACAGGTTAAGTAAGCCTAGAACGCCAGGAGGGCAGTTACAATAAGGGGTAAAAAGATTAGGCACAAAACGGCGGTTTAGTGTGGCGAGCGGGCGCTCGCCACCCAGTCTTTACATCCCGAGGTATTTCTTACCTTGGTCTAGCACCACGTTACAGGCTTTAGTTTTAAGCTTTTTACCCATTTGGGTATTACTCAAGGATTTTAGGTCGATTTTCTGGTTATTACCGGTGGTCAGTAATCCTTGTAGCCCTTGCAGGTAGCCGTTTTCTTGCTGCGAGCCTGCTGTTTGCGTTGATTGGCTGGCGGTATCCGTCAAGCCCAATTTACTTTTTAGTTGATCCGTTACCGAGCTGACATTGTTATCAACGATATTGTTTTTCGCACAATATTGCAGGATCCCAGTAACGTTCGACATGCTGTTGGCGCTGACCGCACTATTTCCACCACCTAGCAGCTGAGTGATCGAGCCGAGCGATAGGCCACCATTTGCTGCCGTACCCGATGTGCTGGTTTGGCTATTCCCTGAGTTATTCATCAGGTCTGAAGCGGTACTGCTAAGCTTATCTTGCCAGCTTGACGCTTGCGCGAAAGAGGTGAAGGCAGCAGCAGCAAAGCCTAGGGCGAGAAGAGTTTTAGATGGAGAACGCATAATGTTGCCTCATTGCAGTAGAGAGTAAGTCCAATAGTGATTAGGGCCGTTGTAGCAAATTAAGTTCAGAATTTCTAACCTAAGCCTAGTCCTATCGGATTTATCTGTCTAACCATCCTTCTACCCAGAGTGCGTTAAAAACGATTCGCCGTTTTTTTCAGCAATCAAACACGACTTAGTGTGAATCCCCTTGCGCCTGCGAGTAAGGCGGGTATAATCGGCCACGTTTACACATCCCCTTCAGTGCCGAAGTGGCGAAATCGGTAGACGCAGTTGATTCAAAATCAACCGCCCTTTGGGTGTGCCGGTTCAAGTCCGGCCTTCGGCACCAATCACTCTTCCGGCAACGTCCGAGAAAGTCTGAAAAATCCTTTTAAATCATACATTACCATCATTTTAGCGTCCGAGGACGTCCGAGAAGTTCCGTTGCAATCCAGACCCTTCTGGGGGCATAATTGGGGGCATATTAACTTCGATGGAAAATGTGCCCCCAAATGAAGCTGAACGCCAGACAGGTAGAGACTGCGAAGCCAAAAGATAAGACTTATAAATTAGCTGATGGTGGAGGGCTATATCTTGAGGTATCAGCGAAAGGATCTAAATATTGGCGAATGAAGTATCGCCGCCCAACTGATAAGAAAGAAGATCGCTTAGCTTTTGGGGTGTGGCCTATTGTTACGTTGGCGCAAGCACGAGCGAGACGAGACGAAGCTAAAAAATTAATTAGTCAGGGTATTGATCCCAAAGCAGAGCAGAGAGAGGCTCAATCTGAAAACTCCGGTGCCTATAAGTTTGAGACCATTGCTCGAGAGTGGCATGCCAATAATAAGCGATGGAGCAGTGACCATAGCGCCCGCGTTCTGCGATATTTAGAGTTATATATTTTTCCGTTTATCGGTGGTGAAGATATACGTCTACTCAAGACAAGTAACTTACTAGCGCCAATAAAAAAAGTTGATGCCAGTGGTAAGCATGATGTCGCACAGCGTTTACAGCAAAGAGTGACGGCAATAATGCGCTATGCAGTACAGAATGATTATATCGATTCGAACCCCGCAATGGATATGGCTGGCGCATTGACTACGACCAAGGCTCGCCACTATCCAGCTTTACCCTTTCACAGATTCCCAGAGTTTTTAGAGAGGCTTGCCCGATACAGAGGTCGCAAGATAACTCGTATTGCAGTTCAGCTATCACTTTTAACCTTTGTAAGGTCTAGCGAGCTTAGATTTGCTTGTTGGTCTGAATTCGATTTAGAACGTGCATTATGGCGTATTCCTGCTAAGCGTAAAGAAGTGGAGGGTATTCGCCATTCCCACAGAGGAATGAAAATGAAGGAAGAGCATATAGTCCCTCTTAGTTCACAGGCACTCGCCATACTCTATGAGCTTAGACAGATTAGTGGTGATAACCATCGTTTATTTCCGGGGGATCATGATGCAAGAAAAGTGATGAGCGAAAATACGGTGAATGCTGCTCTAAGAAAAATGGGTTACGATACCAAAACCGAAGTTTGTGGACACGGTTTTAGAACTATGGCCAGAGGGGCTTTAGGTGAGTCGAGCCTATGGAGTGATGACGCTATAGAGAGACAACTTAGTCATACGGAACGTAATAACGTTAGAGCGGCCTATATTCATACATCTGAACATTTAGAAGAACGCCGTCTAATGGTACAGTGGTGGGCCAATTATTTAGATAAGAATATTGATGAGTATATAAGTCCGTATGAATTCTCTCATCCATAGAAAAAATATTGATAATTAAAATATTAATTGAAAATTTTTAAAATTAGGAAAGTATCTATGATCGAAATATTGGGAATGAAACCTAGGAATCATTACTTAGGTAATATGATTGAGGAAGAGATAAGTAAAATAGAGGGTACCAAAGGATATTACTATAGGGGGTTTCCTGTTATATCCCTCTCTGATAGCGGAATATCTTTAGATGGAATATTATGCTCCGAAAAACATGGGTTAATTATATTTCATTTCACAGAGGAAAGTGAAATAACTGATGATTACATTGAGTCTATCGATGAAATTCATATGAAATTTATATCTAAGATTTCAGAAGTAAAATCATTAACAAAAAATAGAATGTTGAACCTTCCTTTAAACAGTATAGTTTTTTGCCCTAACTCTAGTAACCACGAAAATATCGATTTTGATGAAGGACTTTTTTTATCAGATAGAGCAGAAGTTATTTCAGAATTTATGAGTTCAATTAATTGGGGGGATGGTGGGTTATTAGAAACCTTATTATCCAACATCCAATCATTATCTAAGTTGAAGTCTAAGAAAAAACGGTTTTATGTCAAGAAAAATGATTCGAAGGGAAGTGTGTTAAAAAGGTTAGATAGTTCCCTTGCAACACTGGACTCCAGTCAAACAACTGCTGTTCTTGTTAATATAGATGGTGTCCAGAGAATTAGAGGGCTGGCGGGTTCAGGAAAAACAATTGTTCTAGCTAGAAAAATAGCACATATCCATTCACAAAATCCTGATTGGAAAATAGCTGTAACGTTCAACAGTAGATCGCTAAAAGAACAATTAAAATTTTTGATAACAGCATTTTCAGGTGAAGATGGAGTTGATTGGGATAACGTTGAGATAATACATGCTTGGGGAGGAACAAAAATACATGGTATGTATTATAAAGCATGCCTTCTGCATAATGTACCTTTTTATGATTTTGGCGAATCTAAAAGTTTAATGGAAGAAGGTGATACTCCATTTCAAGCTGTTTGCAGGAATTTTCTAGAAGCTAAAAAAGAAGATATACCATTATATGATTTTATATTAGTGGATGAGGCACAAGATTTTTCTGTAGAATTCCTAAGAATCTGTTACAGCCTTTTAAAAGATGAAAAAAGATTAGTCTATGCTTATGATGAATTACAAAACTTAGGTGACCAATCCATGCCATCTCCTGAACAAATATGGGGTAAGAAAGAAGATGGTACACCAGTAGTCTCATTCACTTCTGAAGAACAAGACATAACTTTAGATATTTGTTACCGAAATCCTGGACCTATTCTTACTACAGCTCATGCCTTAGGATTTGGTATCTACCATACTCCTATGATCCAAATGTTTGATTTTGAGGGGTTGTGGACAGAAATAGGTTATCAAAAAATTGATGGTGAATTGGTTGAGGGCAAGGATGTAATTCTTTCAAGAACTCAAGAATCAAGCCCATCTTTATTAAGTTCGCATAATTCAATTGATGAAATGATTAATTTTAATAAGTTTGTTAATAAAATTGATCAATCTAATTGGATTGCTCAGCAAATTATAAAAAATATAAAAGAAGAAGAGCTCTTACCAAGTGATATTGTCGTTATTCACCCCGATACTATGCGGATGCGTAAGGAAGTTGGTTATTTAAGAGATCTCCTTTTTAATAATGGTATTAATAACTCTATTGCAGGTATAACTAGCTCACCTGATGAGTTTTTCTCTGATAACTCTGTAACATTTACTTCAATATTTAGAGCTAAAGGTAATGAAGCAGCTATGGTTTATATAATGGATGCTGATTATTGTAACGTTGACTATGAACTATCAAAGAGAAGAAATATCCTTTTCACGGCGATGACTAGAACAAAGGCATGGTTGAGAGTCTGTGGAATAGGTCAATTTTTCGATGGTTTGGTAACAGAATTCGAGACGGTTAGAAATAAAAACTTCTCATTGGACTTTCGTTATCCAACTGCAGAAGAACGCGATAAAATGAAAGTCGTTAATAGGGATATGACTGTTCATGAAAGGAAAAGGGTAAGTGCAGCTAAGTTGAATGCTCAAAATCTTAGTAACTTACTTGATGGGCAAGTCAAAATTGAAGACATTCCTGAAGACTTGAGGAACGCCTTAATTAGAAAGCTAACTGGTGGATAATGTATGACACCTAGAGAAACTGTGATGTCTATCAATAAAATTTCATCTTATTTGATTAGGGAAGGTTTTAGTGATAGCCAGAATTACCCTCGGCTTTTAGAAGATAATAGGAATTTTTATGTTGATTACTCGGGGTTTTCAGATATTTCAAAGTCTTTAAAAAATATTGATTATACTGAAATATATGATTATTTAGACGAGAATAATCAATATAATTTCAAGCTAATTGATGGTGCATTAGTTCATTTACTCTACACTTTCGATAAATCAACAGGTTTTTCTAAACAACGCCTATGCTACTTTCCTGCGCCTAACTTTGAACCATTTCAGAATGATCCAGAGTTATATCTTGATGAAGGAAATATGTATGCTGATGTTGTCAATAGATCGATTTTACCAGTACCTATTAGAGTAGATTTTGCACCTGATGATGGTAAGGAGATAATTCATCCTATTTCACATCTTACTTTAGGACAGTATAAAAATTGTAGGATACCGATGACTTCTCCTTTATGTCCTGTGACATTTATGAAGTTTATTTTAAGTTCATTCTATGGTGCAGCTTTTTTTGAAAGCAAATTTTCTTTATCGCATCATCTATATGACCATACCATCTTTCCAAGTGAAAGAAATGTGCTCCATTTGTCAATTGAATAACATACATATCAAATTGACTATTCGTTGCATGTTGAGATTAAGAGTGTGCAGTGCACACGCCCGCCCGCCTGCGCACTTCACTTAACAATGCATTTTTCATGCACCTGTGATTTTATGCTAAAGCCCATATATCAAGGGCTATAGAGAGAATTTGAGTGCATGAGACTCATGCATTTTCATGCAGCATAGACATGCACTCAAGAAAAAGAACGCTAGCCAGAAAAAGGAGGTGTAAAAAAGCCCAACTTAATTGGGCGTGGAAGATAGTGAGAGGCAGGCTGGAGGCTCATTAATTAGGTTTGAGCGTGTCGGTCGGGCAACGTGAATGATGAGCCATAACGGCGTAATGATTGACCTTTACGCATCTGCATTTTTGTTTCCTCGACTGTTTGCTCCTCTATTAGCCGTTCTGGTTTGCTGATAATTTTCTCTACATTTTCTAAAGCCGTAAATGTGCAGGAGCAATCGAGGTTTTTGCATTGGTAATAAATCCGCTTCACCGAATCAGATAGATACTGACTTGATCGGCAATGCGATATTTGTAAACAAAAGGGGCACTTTATCGCCATTATTTGCCACCTTGCTTCTTCGCTTCTCTACGAGCTCTGATTTTACTTCTTGCCGCAGGCGTTCCGCCCTTACGATAGTCATAATGCGAAGCGGATGCGGGGTAATGACCTACTAAGGTAAACGCAGGGTCATTTGGTAACTCGTCATTACTAAATACTCGTGATAAAACTTCATTTTTGACGAAATTAGTCAATGCGGTTTTCTCGTCATAATGGTTTTCAGTCGAATCCCGTAACGTCTCATTCATTAGAGTGAGTAGCTGTGTTAATTGCGCCCCATGCTGACTCATAAACTCGGCCCAGAGCTGGTTGGCCCGAATTCGTTTAAAATGTCTGTGTGCACCAATATATTCGAATGCTCTATCGGCAGTATCCCAAGGGATAGTCTCGATTTCTTCCTCAGTAGTTGAAATAAGTTCGTCAAATACCTCTAACGATTCGCGATCTAAGGCTACCTCCGAGCGGAGTGCTCGCATTTCTTTTGTCATTTCACCTTCGTTGGCGCGGAACAACTCATGCCAGCGTTTGTTTTGCGCCTCAGCATTCGCAGCCGCCTCATTACGACGGGCTTTAATTGTGTCCACGCGGGCAGTCGCTTTACTTTCAATTGCTCGGGCGGCTAACCATGCGCTCTTTGTCTTTTCAACATCTGCAATGGCGTTTTGTGTCGCGGCGGGTAAATAATTAATGAGGTCGTTTTGTGGGGTGCTCATGGTCATGCTCCAGTCAGTTTACTTTGTGTAAGTTAATTGTGCTGGAGCAGGCACAAAGGTTCGAGCAGATGAAATTGTATCATCGATAAAACAATTCCCTTTCTGGCTAGCCAAAAGAAGGTGCTCAAGGGCTTAATCAATTTAAAGTTTAACTATAATTGTTCACCATTGTTCACCTTTAAAGAAAAGATATTAAATACATATAGTTATAGGGTGAACAATTAAAAATAATCCTTCACCCATTGTTCACCACTCTTCACCCTCAATTATTTTCATTGCTTTGGGTAAAGGAATTATTTTTAATCTTTTTTCTTATATAAAAATCAATATTAATCACTTTATATCATTAGATTTTTCCGTAATGTCAGCGATTTGGCAAACACTGTCAAACCTTTGGAAACCTCATAAAACCTCAGGCCAAAATCAGTTTTTTTCAAGTGTTTTTTTCTAGTGACTCACACAATCCGACCTTGTTGCTTTCCCTTTAAATATGCTGAAAATAAAGAGCTACCAGATGCTAGGGAGATGTCCTTAGCACTTACTAGACGATTACGAGGTAGCTCATGTTAGGACAATCATCGCCGTCATTTTCAACTCCATTACCTGCAATTCCCTTGCCTTCACCCGTGCAAGAACGCTTCATGCGTTTACCCGAAGTTATCCGTGTCAGCGGCCTTTCTCGTGCCACGATTTACGAGTTAATGCGCAAAGACGCTTTCCCGCAAAACGTATCGCTCGGCGGTCGCAATGTTGCTTGGCCTGAAAGCGAAATCAATGCGTGGGTAAAAACGCGTATGGCTGCACGCACTCAAGGAGGCACGCAATGATTACGTTATTTATTGATAACCAGACACACAAATTGTCGCTTGAAGAAGCAAAAAATCTCGCCTTATCAATTGCCCATGAGGTAGATGGTACTGGCGGCGTTCAAACCTTTAATACTCAATCACACCGTTTTTCCGTCAAACGCTCTAAGGATGTCGAGGCATCCGCAATGCCGGACTCAACTGACTTAACGAACTGTTGAGGTAGCAATGACCTCATTGATTTCATTCCTCGGCTTGCACGCCGAGGATGTTCTCTGCTACAGTATTTTCACTGTCGCAAAATCGATAGTCGGGCGTAGGAACCCGTGTAACTCATTGGTGACACCAGACGCGCCATGCGTCTTTTTTTGTGTCTATGCCTTAGCGCACCTTATTTTTAGACCGCAAGTAAACTGCTGTCTGAGCAAAATTATGGTGGCTCGGGCGGGGCAGTCTTCGGACTGGCCGGTATCCATTGAGGCCGGTATTCCTACCCCCGTTCGAGTCACCACCAATGAGCGTAGGAACTCCGGTGGTGGCAATAATCGCTACTCAATGGAGATTGTCGCTATGGCTAACCCTTCCGTATTATCACACCCGAATTTTATCTTTGTCTTTGCCGCTATTCGTCGAATCGATACCCAAGCTCGCGTCTGTATGCTTCGCATTACTGCCTGTGATGAACGTAGCGCCCGTATGCAGCTTGTGCGTGAATACGTTCTGTCGTTGGCCGCCCGTTTGCCTTTATCGGGAGGTATCGCATGAGTCAGCACATCCTCTCTACTCGTGATTTAGTGTGCCTTGAGCATATCCGCAATGCAGGGCGCTTTATTAACGAAAGTATCGTCGAGCAAGAAGCCCAGCAAATCTCTTCCCCGTTACAGCGTAGCCAACTGGCCTCGCTCATTTTCCTTATGACTGAACAGTTAAATGGCGTGGTGACGCGCTGCCATGATAATTGGATGAATGAAGAGGTGAAATCATGAAAGCACAATCTCCTAATACAGCATTACAACTGGCGTTAACCCGTCGTGCCGTGGCCTGTGCGTGGTTAACTGTTTGTCATGAACAACAGCGCTATCTTCGCCTTACCCTTGTGCGTCTTGAGTCTTACATTGAAATGGAACTCGAGAACTTCTATCTGCGTCAATACGGCGTGGAACAAGGCCAAGAGATTGCCTGTGCGTTCTTGAATGATTTACTGGTGACAACGCCTGTTAACGCTACGCCCTGCCTGAGTTTTCTTGGCAATGTTGTGATGGATGAGTTAAGCAGCCGCATTAACCCTGCACCTGTGACCGTTCACTAAGGAGAAGACAGATGAAAAACTTTGTATCGGAAACCGCGAGTGCGGCACGGGGTAGCTGGGCGCAGGTTTTCCCTGCGTTGGGCTTAAATCTTATTAAAAATCGCCATACTGAATGCCCGTTATGTGGCGGTAAAGACCGCTTTCGTTTTGATGATGAAGGCGAGCGTGGAACGTGGATTTGTAATCAGTGCGGTGCGGGCGATGGGCTGGAATTAGCCTCTAAATACCTGAGTGTTAATATTACCGAAGCTGCCCGCCGAGTGAGAGAGGTTATTGGTGAGTGTGAAGCTAATCCTACAACCATAATGCCCACACCTACTCACGATAAAGCGCAATTACAGGCGCAAGCGGCAACGATAGCGCAGGAGATTGTGAGTAGTGCTATTGAGTCGGAGAATAGCGCTTATTTAACGCGCAAAGGCTGGCAATCAGTCGTCAGTTTAACATTGACTAAAGCGCAAAAAATCGCCCTCACCCAGTATCGTCGAGGGGATTTGATTATCCCTCTGCACAATATGGACGGTGAGCTAGTTAATGTTCAGTTGATTAACACTGAAGGTGAAAAACGCACCTTAAAAGGCGGTCAAATTAAAGCCGCAAGCCACATCTTAGGTGCCGACAAGCCCGCAAAACGTATTTGGCTGGCTGAGGGCTATGCAACGGCGTTAACCGTGCACAAGCTCACAGGCGAACAAGTGTGGGTCGCGTTCTCGTCTGCCAACTTCCTTTCTCTGGCTAGCTGCATTAAAGAAAAGCACCCAACGCTACCGCTGATTATTGCCGCTGACAGAGACTTGAACGAGGTAGGACAGCAGAAGGCTCAAAAGGTGGCGGACGAGTTTAACGCTATGCTGGCATTGCCACCGTTATTTGGTGATTGGAATGATGCCTATATTGAGAACGGTGCTGAGAGGACGACACAGGCATTACGTCAGGCTATTCTCACTCAAAAGCAAAGCCCTTTTGAAGTCATGAGTTCTTCGGAGTTTACTGCGATGAGTGTTGATGCGAAAGCCACAGCCATTGCAGAGCATTACCACAATAACCTTGCGATTGATGAAAGTGGCGAGATACTCAGCCGCTATGAAGGGGGCGCATGGAAAGTGATTACCGGAAATCAATTTGAACGCGATGTTGTGCAACTCTATCAAGCGATTGGCGCATCGTTCTCAGCAGGTAAAATTTCTGCGTTGATTAGTACGCTAAAACTCATTCTACCTCAGCAGAAAGCCCCTTCACGCCAACTGATTGGCTTTCTTAATGGTGTCCTTGATACCCAATCCGGCACATTCAAACCGCATCAGCGTCAAAACTGGTTGCGTACCGTCAATAATGTCGCCTACACCACGCCATTACCCGAAGAGTCGATAGAAAGTAATGCGCCTCATTTTTGGAAATGGTTAAACTTCGCCGCCGCAAACAACACAGTTAAGCGTGATGTTATTTTAGCGGCCTTATTTATGGTGCTCGCTAACCGCTATGATTGGCAGTTATTCCTTGAGATAACGGGACCAGGCGGCACGGGTAAAAGCCTGTTAAGTGAAATAGCCACTATGCTGGCAGGTAATGACAACACCTTCTCAGCAAAAATCGAAAACTTGGAGCTATCGCGCGAACGTGCGCCAATCGTGGGGCGTTCACTCATACTGTTACCTGACCAAGAGAAATGGTCAGGTGATGGCGCAGGGATTAAAGCGATAACAGGGGGCGATGCCGTGTCGGTTGACCCTAAATATAAAGATGCGTATTCCGCTCACATTCCAGCGGTTATCATCGCCAGTAATAATAACCCGATGCGATTTACCGATCGCAGCGGAGGTATTTCACGCCGTCGAGTGATATTACATTTCGCACAGATAATTCCTGCCCGCGAACGCGATCACCAACTCGCCGACAAAATCCGTGAAGAGCTACCTATCATCGTTCGCCAGCTAATGAAACGTTTTGCTGATCCCAATCAAGCAAAAACCCTGTTACAGAATCACCAAAACTCACCGGAGGCGATAGGCATTAAGCGTGAAGCCGATCCAATGGCTGATTTTTGCGGCTACCTCTTTTCTACGCCGGAAGCAACTGGGCTTTATATGGGCAATGCGAGTATTAGACCGATGCAGCCAAGACGCTACCTCTATCACGCTTACTTAACCTTTATGGAAGCGAATAACTTTCGTAATCCGTTAAGTATGAAGAGTTTTAGCCAAGCATTAGAGAGTATCTTGCGCGAATATGGGTTTAAGTATGTTAGTCGCCGGACAAAGAACGGTATACAGACGAATTTAGACCTGAAAGAAGAGAGCAACGGCGATTGGCTGCCGAAATGCGATGAACCCATGTTGTAGTATCTGAACCGGCGAAAGCCGGTTTTTTTTACCTGCTTTAAAAGGTGTAGGATGATTGTTCACTCTTCACCTCATTGTTCACCCTTTAACGTCATGAAAAATATGAATAAATCACCAAAGGTGAACAGTGTGTAGGATTTTTCATAAAAAAAACTAATTTTTTTATTTTTTCTATCAAAACACATATCCGGTATTTGAAATTGTCTTCTCAAATGGGATTCAAGCTAATAGGTCACATTTGTTATAAGAAAATTGCAGGGGGCACATTAAGGGGCATATAAAAATAAAAAGAAATTAAAATCGGTTAAATACATATACTTAACCTGTTTTATGAGTCCGGCCTTCGCACCAATCACTCTTCCGGCAACGTCCGAGAAAGTCAAAAAAATCATTTTAAATCATATATTATCATCAGTTCCTCGCCTGAGTATGTCCGAGAAGTTCCGTTGCAATCCAGACCCTTCTGGGGGCATATTAACTTCGATGGCAAATGTGCCCCCAAATGAAGCTGAACGCCAGACAGGTAGAGACTGCAAAGCCAAAAGATAAGGTTTATAAATTAGCTGATGGTGGAGGGCTATATCTTGAGGTATCAGCGAAAGGTTCTAAATATTGGTGTATGAAGTATCGCCGCCCAACTGATAAAAAAGAAGATCGCTTAGCTTTTGGGGTGTGGCCTGTTATTACGTTCGCGCAAGCACGAGCGAAACGAGATGAAGCTAAAAAATTAATCAGTCAGGGTATTGATCCCCAAGCAGAACAGAAAGAGGCTCAATCTGAAAACTCTGGTGCGTATAAGTTTGAGACTATTGCCCGAGAGTGGCATGCCAATAATAAGTGATGGAGCAGTGGCCATAGCGCCCGCGTTTTGCGATATTTAGAGTTATACATTTTTCCGTTTATCGGCAATGAAGATGTACGCCTACTCAAGACAAGCCATTTATTAGCGCCAATAAAAAAGTTGATGCCAGTGGTAAACATGATGTCGCACAGCGTTTACAGCAAAGAGTGACGGCAATAATGCGCTATGCAGTACAGAATGACTATATCGATTCAAACCCTGCAATGGACATGGCTGGCGCATTGACTACAACCAAGGCTCGCCACTATCCAGCTTTACCCTTCCACAGATTCCCAGAGTTTTTAGAGAGGCTTGCCCGATACAGAGGTCGCAAGATAACTCGTATTGCAGTTCAGCTATCACTTCTAACCTTTGTAAGGTCTAGCGAGCTTAGATTTGCTTGTTGGTCTGAATTCGATTTAGAGCGTGCGTTATGGCGCATTCCTGCAAAGCGTGAAGAAGTGGAGGGTATTCGCCATTCTCACCGTGGGATGAAAATGAAGGAAGAGCATATAGTCCCTCTTAGCACACAGGCCCTCGCTATACTCTATGAGCTTAGACAGATTAGTGGTGATAACCCTCGTTTATTTTCGGGGGATCATGATGCAAGAAAAGTGATGAGCGAAAATACGGTTAATACTGCGCCTCATACAATGGGTTACGACACCAAAACCGAAGTTTGCGGACACGGTTTTAGAACTATGGCGAGAGGAGCTATAGGGGAATCAGGTTTATGGACTGGTGACGCTATAGAGAGGCAACTCAGCCATACGGAACGCAATAATGTTAGAGCGGCTTATATTCATACTTCTGAGCATTTAGAAGAACGCGTTTAATGGTGCAGTGGTGGGCTGATTATTTATCCAGTATTACAAATAAATACTTAACGCCTTACGAATTTGCAAAAAAAAGCGCGTAACTGGTTTTGTACCGTCCTTTTCAGTTTATTATTGTGTAGATAATCCTACAAGCCCTAGGGCATGAATTAGGTAAGTAAAGGCGTTAGTTTTGTCCTGACCGCGGCACAATTAACGCTTATTCTTATTCACAGTGAGAAATTATATGAGCAAAACCCTCAATGGCGTTCCTGACGCTTCCGCCCTTGTCGAGGGTGTTAGCGCTACGGAGTGCTTTACATTTGGTGATCCCATTCCAGTACTCGACAGAAGAGAGTTACTTGATTACGTCGAATGCGGGCGATATGAGCATTGGTATGAGCCACCTATCAGTTTTGACTGGTTAGCCCGCACATTCCGCAGCGCCGTGCATCACAGCTCACCGATTCAAGTAAACGTAATATTTTAATCGGACTAACTAACCAGCCTTTAGAATTTTTTCACATGAAAGGAGATTATGCCTAGAAAAAAGATTTCAAGATGCCTATTAATTTTTTTAAAAAAAACCTTCAAATTCCCGATCAAAATCAATGAAGTGCCAAAAAAAGTTCGTAGTATGTTTGACTCTGAATAGATAAAGGATGAAAAAATGCTAGGACCAGAAAAAGGAATGCTGACATTCAAGGCTGAAGGCAATAATTTAAAATCAAGTAGGGATTATTCAAGAATCATACACTGGCCTGGAAGCTCATTATCATGCAAAAAGAATAACTCAGGGGTCACTATTGGTAGAGGGTTTGATCTTGGTGATAGAACAAAGGTAGAGGCATTAATAATTTTAAAAAAAGCGGGGATAGAAAAAGAAAAAGCAGAATTCATAGCTGAAGGTGCGAAATTAAAAGGATGTTTAGCTAATAACTTTGTTGCTAACCAAAGGAATGCTATTAATGAAATTACGGAAAGGCAGCAATTAAATTTATTAATTATAAACTACAATGAATCAAGAAAAGACGTTGAGAGAATATGTAAAAGTATATTCACAATACAAAAGTACCACTCAAAACCTAATACATCACCAGCTGAAGCCTGGGGTAACATCCCAGATAAAATAAAAGAAGTACTAGTAGACTTACGCTTCCGTGGTGACTACAGCAAAAGAACCAGAAAGTACATACAAAAATTGGCATACGATGGAGACATAAAAGGATTCGGGAAAGTGATCTCAGATAGGAAAGTTTGGGTTGAAGTTCCGTATGACAGGTTCAAAAGAAGGATTGATTTTTATGAAAATGAATAATGCGATTCTCTTTTTGTTAATATATTCGTTTAATGTTTGTGCAGCTTTTACAGAACCAGAAATGAGTCAATTAGCAGAGATAAATAAAAATTCCATTGAAAAAACAAAAAGGGAGAAAAAAAATCTCGAATTGATCATAATAAAAACAATAAAAAACCTCCCAGAACAAAAGAATAAAATAATTGACCTGAATAAATCATGGAGCGAAACCATTAATAAAAAATGTAAGCTTTCAATATTTGAGTCAATAAATACAGACGCAGAAATAGCAGAGGAAAACTTATGTTTATACTCTGAATACAAATTAGAAGCGGATTTCTTTGACGGTTTGAATTATTAATTGACAATGTGAGGTGCGTGAAAAACATCTCATGATTTTTGTAAAAATACCACTTACTTTCTCAATGCTGTCAGGGTGTAATAGGTTATTGTTAGGTTTTCGATGGAAAAGGTTATCGAGCTTCGATAAATGGACATCATCAGATTGGATACACTATCAGGATAGGTGGTTTTAAAACTAAACAGACAAATCATAGTTGGTAACGGCATTTCTTTTAATCTAAATTCGAGTGTGGGGGATTAGATGAATAACAGGAAAACTGTTTAAATACCTAAGATATCTGGAAGGCCATTTAAATATATTACAAGTACCGCCCAAATGCTTTATAAAAGATTATATGCGTAATCCATTATAACTATACGTCTTCCGCTCTTAAAACCGCTAAAAATGACTTAGATGAATTCTGATGCCATGAATCGTTATATATCCAACTGAGTAGCCGCTGATTCCATAACTGTATGACAACAAAATATCAAACTATAATATGGCCTTACACCTGCGTTTTCTGCGGAGCGTCAAATCCGGCGCTTTACCCCTCTGCGCCCGCCCGCCTGCGCACTTCACTTAATAATGCGTTTTTATGCTAAAGCCCATATACCAAGGGTTATAGAGAGAATTTGAGTGCATGAGACTCATGCGTTTTCATGCAGCGTAGACATGCACTCACGAAAAAAATGCTAGCCAGAGAAAGGAGGTGTAAAAAAGCCCAATTTATTTGGGCTTGAGGAGAGAATGAGAGTCAGAATTGATACCCATTAGATTAGGTTTGAGCGTGTCGGTCAGGTAAATTGAATGATGACCCGTAACGGCCTAATGATTGGCCTTTGCGCATCTGCATTTTCGTTTCCTCGACTGTTTTCTCCTCCGTTAGCCGTTCAGGCTTGCTGATAATTTTCTCTACATTTTCCAAAGCCTTAAACGTGCAAGAACAATCGAAATTTGTGCATTAGTAATAAATCCGCTTCACTGAATCAGATAGATACTGGCTTGAACGGCAATGCGCCATCTGTAAACAAAAAGGGCACTTTATCGCCATTATTTGCCTCCTTGCTTCTTCATTGCTCTGCGAGTCTTGATTCTACTTCTTGCAGCAGGTGTTCCCCCTTTATGAAAGTCATAATGAGAAGCTGACTCAGGGTAGTGGCCTACTAAGGTAAACGCAGGGTCGTTTGGTAACTCGTCGTTACCAAAGGCTCGTGACAAAATTTTACTATTAACAAAATTGGTTAACGCGCTTTTACTGATCCTGAATTAAGTCAATTGGCAGGAATAAACCAAAAATACATTAAGGAAGCTAAAGATTCTAAACGCCTGTTAGAAGAAAAAAATACAAGAGACAATTGCAAATCTCCCAGAGCAAAAGAGCAAGGTAGTCAACTTGAAAAACTCATGGAATAACACAATAGTGAAAATGTCGTCTTTTTATAGTTTAATCACTCAATGCTATCGTTGATAGATACCAGTGAGTAATCCTTTTTTCAGTAGTGAGCGACGTATAGGACAGTTTACTTATTAATAATAACGATGATATTGATAAGTTTAAACAATCCCTCAAAACTCTCTCTCAACAATCAAGTACCCATTGAACCTTACAGAGCACTCATATTTATTTTGTAGGCTAGAAGTAATGAAAGTGTTTTTTTGATTTTTTTCATTTCTATAGATATATTTTGCAATGATTACTTCGGTATTGTCTGTAGAGTAACCTTCGATATAATTATTAAGACTGAGTATATGAGTGTTCAGTTTTTTATAGTCCTCTTTGGCCAGTTGCTCAGCATAAATTTTCGTGATAGGTGATACTGAAATAACCTCAACGCTGACATTTTTCTGGATAATCTGATCTCTACTAATATTCATATCCTCAACGATTGCGTCGGTTAACCCTATATACATCGAGGCACCGATTTTAGCGCAGCCAACATTGTTACTGGCGACTGATTGGGTGGATAACATTACTAAAAGCAGCCCAATAAATTTATTCATTACTCAACCTCTAATAAATTATCATTACTGTCAGTTAATAATTTTCTAAAAGCAAAATCCAAAATAATACACCCCTCCGAAGCTTCGCCAGGATGTTTTTGACTGTCACCGTGAATCATAAAACCGCTTCGACCACACATCTGATTGGAGGGTGAAGGCGTCAGTCTCAACGTCAAACGGCCTGTTTTGGGGTGATGGAAAGGTTTACCAATGGTATAAGTGCCTTTAGGAATGGGGCCTTTTGCTTTCACACATTGGTTGTCACTATTATCTTGGTAGCCGGGACGGCCTGAATATCTTGCTGAAAACCGGTAATATCCATTAAGAAAAAACTGCTTAGTACTGACTCGATATAACCATGCCATAACGTTATCCCTATCATTTGGGGTATCATCAGGGTGTTATATAGCGTAGATGTACTATTGTATATTTGAATATTTTCGAAGTACGATTATTTATTGGACTTAATCTTAATAGCTAAAATGTTATTGCTATTAATCTCGGAAAGTAGTGTAAGTGAGATAGTTATCTATATAGATCAAGGATAGAAAGTCTTCAAAAAATCCTGTTTATCCATTCGATGATATCTTGAGCTTCTTTCGTTATTTAACCTACTGCTGACAAGTATATGTTCTTCCCAGTATCTATGTTTTTTTCTTCAATATTAATAGTAACTGAGTATCCACCCTGCAAATAACCTGCTCCTTCAATGGGCAACATTGCTGGCTGAAAAAAAGAGAATTGCTTCATCATAATCCCCTGACTTCGTTCACTATAGAGAGTAATGAAGAATTTATCGATAGGACGTTTATCGATAAGATAAATTTTTTGGATAAAACGATCAGGGAAGGGGTAAAGATTGTGGGTGAAGTATCGCCCAGTAAATATAAGCCATGATGACTGACTTCACTGGGCGATAAGTGGGTAACTTATTTATTCAATAACTCATTACGCACAATAGCCGCACCGGCACTTAACGCACGTAACTTCGCATTGGCGACGTCACGAGACAGAGGCGTCATTCCGCAGTTGGTGCTAGGGTAAAGCTTATCTGCATCAACAAATTGTAGGGCTTTACGCAGTGTTTCGGCCACTTCTTCTGGCGTCTCGATAGTATTAGTCGCGACATCAATGGCGCCGACCATTACTTTCTTACCACGAATTAATTCGATTAACTCCATCGGTACTCGGGAGTTCTGACATTCCAGAGAGACGATATCGATATTCGATTGTTGTAACTTTGGAAAAATCTCTTCGTATTGACGCCATTCTTCACCGAGAGTCTTTTTCCAATCGGTATTTGCCTTAATACCGTAGCCATAGCAAATGTGGACCGCCGTCTCGCATTGTAAGCCTTCGATCGCTTTCTCCAACGCGGCAATACCCCACTCGTTGACTTCATCGAAGAACACGTTAAACGCAGGTTCATCGAACTGGATGATATCGATACCCGCCGCTTCCAGTTCTTTCGCTTCTTGATTCAGAATCTTTGCGAATTCCCATGCCAATTTTTCACGGCTCTTGTAATGCCCATCATAGAGGGTATCAATCATGGTCATTGGACCAGGGAGTGCCCATTTAATCGGCTTATCAGTCAGCTGACGTAAGCGTTTCGCATCTTCAACAAATACCGATTTAGGACGAGAAACGGGGCCGACCACGGAAGGAACGCTCGCTTCGTAGCGGTTACGGATTTTGACGATTTCGCGTTTTTCAAAATCAACGCCGTCTAAGTGTTCGATAAAGGTCGTCACGAAGTGTTGGCGCGTTTGTTCGCCATCACTGACAATATCAATACCAGCGCGCACTTGGTCATCTAAACACAGGCGTAACGCATCATTTTTACCATCAACCAGCTCTTGGCCTTCTAGCTTCCAAGGCGACCATAATTTTTCTGGCTCAGCAATCCAAGACGGTTTTGGTAAGCTGCCCGCTGTGGAGGTAGGTAATAAAATTTTCATAACAGGTGACCTTATCGTTTTGATTTATTAGTAAGCTTGCTGAGCTGACCATTGTTCGAGTTGTGCTTGGTTAGGTTTAATAAAATGTTCTTCAGTAAATTTACCTTGCTCGGTCGCCAAACGCGTACGTTCTTCACGGTCATATTCAATCACCGTTAATGAGTGATCTTGATGATTCAATGCCGGTTGATAGCATAACCCTGCCGGTGAATTGGCATTATAAATTTCTGGGCGATAAATTTTCTGGAACGTTTCCATGGTGCTAATGGTACTAATAAGCTCAACGTTGCTGTAATCGCTGAGTAAGTCACCGTGGAAATAGAAAGCCAGTGGCGCAACGCTGTTGGCAGGCATAAAATAACGCACCTTCAGCCCCATCTTGCCGAAGTAATCATCGGTTAACGACGGGTTATCTTGTTGGTACTCGATTCCTAGTATGGGGTGAATATTACCGGTACGGTGATAAACATTCTTACTGGAAACACTTAAACAGATAACGGGTTGTTTACTAAAATGCTGCGAATAGGTGTCAGAATTAACGAATGCTTTAAAAATATTACCGTGCAACACACCGTAATTCTCGGGAATTGAGAACTGGGCTTTGTCTTTATTAAATTCTGGCAGTACGACGCTAAAATCGTAGTCGCGCACATAGGAAGAGAAGTTATTCCCTACAATGCCTTCAATACGCTGTCCGGTTTCGGTGTCCACAACTGTGGTTTTTAAAATCTCGATCACCGGGAAACTCTCTTGACTGCTGGCATTGATTTTCATGCCGACTGAAACAATTTCCAGCTCAACCGTGTAACGGTCTGACTTTGGGTTATCCCATGTCGCCAATGAATTAAAACGGTTATTAATCATCGTTAATGCATTACGAAGATTCTGCTGGCGTTTTTCGCCGCGGGCAAGGTTAGCGAAATTGGTGGTGATACGCGTACTTGCTGAGGGATTGTAATGCTCATCTAACTTAAGGCTACTGATACTGAAGGAAAATGCGTTATTCATTATTATTGGTATCCTAATTCTGTTGTGATGCCTGATTCGCACGCTGACTATAATTATTTTCTAAGCGCGTTGAGTTCAGTGAAACATACTGTCTGTCGCCAATGACTTATTTATGCCAGAGTCGAGACGACAGGGGAAGTGACTTAATTTCACTTCTGTATGAGTCATCTTCATGTTGTTGCATGTTTAGAAGGGGATAAGAGGATTGTGGTGTGTTGAACTGATATAACTCTCTGTTCTTAAAGTTTATTATGGTTTTTTTACCGTATGAGAATAGTTCATGCGTCAGCCACCACCCTAGGCGGTCCGACTACTCAGCTCATCGCAACAGCCTCTACCCGGGCCGGTTTCTGTAAAAAAGTATCATGACGACGCTTCATGTTGAGAATAAGCCAGAATACCTCGCGATAGAGATGGTTAAGTGGGCAGTGTATTTCTGGCGGTGCGAGGGTTCTATGCTTTCACTATGCGGTTAGCCAACTCACGTCTTGCTGCTTGAGCAAGAAAATGGCTTCTATCTTTATAATCTAAACGATGTCCGGCAACAAAACCGTCGATACGTTTTACGAGAATATCGGGTAGCGTAATATTAAGTCGCTGCTGCTTGCCTTCGAAAAGAGATAAGTCGATGTCGAGCATAAACCATGTCTCGCAGTGACGGTAATCGACAGATTTTGAATAAGATGCTACGCCATCATCGGTAATCTCCTCGATGGAATAGGTGCCTGCTAGCATTATTTCTTCGATAATAGTCAGGATAGCTTCTCTTGCCATAACCGGAATATCCGCTTGTTCATCGGCAGCAGAGACGCAACCGTAGCCGTACTTATCGAAAGTGGGAATAGACAGGCCATATGCAGTATTTGCTTCGTGAGGTGTTTCGATACCGACTGTAAAAAACATCTTTTACCTCCATTGATTACAGGGATTAAATGCCTGCCATTCTTCTGATTGAGTTGATTGTTCCTGGCGGGAGATTTTTCTTTGGATGCGGCACTGGGAACGTTTTCCCGGTTATCGGAGACCACCAAATCTGATGACTTCCACCGTTATGTCGTTTCAGCTTACACCCCACTGTCATTAATTCCTTTATTAGCTCAGCGGATTTCATTTCTTCTCCCTACTCTTAATGAGTATACACACATATGTGTGTATAAAAAGTGTTTTGACTGATTTTATGTGTAGGATCAAGATTGTCTGAGCGTCTAGCAAAGTGGTTACTGTCTAATTCAGAGGGTGTTCACAGTTTTATTTTTAGCATCAACGGATGGCTGAATTCCGGCGAGAACTGCATCTGGCTATTGCCGCTGAGCGGTTACTCACAGATGCACTGATAACTTTTAATGTGTTATCAATAGTGTGAGTAGGGTAAGCCCTCAATAGCAGCGAAAGCATAGCGTAGTAGACATTCATAATGTGGCCGTAACGAAATCGCAGGTGTGACGAGTGACCTCATCAGTGACCCCGCGCAATGAGTGTTATCTCCATCAAAATAGTTAATGTTAAGGACCAACATGACGCGAGTTAACGTATTTCAGCAACCGATTGGTGAACCGGTAGAGAATTGGCAAGGGGCGCAACTCCCGAGTAAGACAGTGATCGATGGCCACTACTGTCGGCTCGAACCGATTAGTGTCGCCGCACATAGCCAAGAACTGTTCGACGCATTGAGGCAAGCAGAGGATGAACGGGATTGGACCTATTTACTCTCTGGACCTTTTCGTGATCTGGCGGAGTATCAAACCTATCTGGCTCGTTTGGAAACACTCAATGACCCTTTGCATTACGCGATTGTCGATTTAAGTACGCAACAAGCGGTGGGAAGTATTGCGCTGATGCGTATTGATGCTCAGCAAGGTGTGATTGAAATTGGTCATGTTACATATTCACCGCAGCTTAAACGTACGCGATTAGCGACAGAGGCTATCAGCCTATTGTTGCATTACACCTTGGGCGAACTCGGTTACCGGCGTGTGGAATGGAAATGTAACGCTCATAACCATCCGTCACGTGCTGCAGCATTGCGATTAGGCTTTAGTTACGAAGGGCTTTTTCGACAAGCCATGGTGGCACGGGGCCACAACCGTGATACCACTTGGTATTCTATTATCGATAGCGATTTTCCCGCCTTACAGGTGGCTTACCAGCAGTGGCTGGCACCAGAAAATTTAGATAAGCAAGGGCAACAGCGACAGAAGCTTGGCGAGTTAATCGAAACTCAGCGTCGTGCCGCAATTAACCCGTGAGTGAGCTATCGCCATTGGTTTTTCGCGCGAAGCAAATCGCTTCGTGATGGGTATCTGCCCATTCAACCAGTTGTCGCAGAGGCTGTAGGAAAGATTCACCCAGTGCAGTGAGCCGATACTCGACCCGTGTCGGCACCTCTGCGAAAACGGTGCGGGAAATGTAGCCGTCAAACTCTAACCTTTTTAAGGTTACCGTCAGCATCTGCCGTGAGATATCGCCAATTTCGCGATGCAGCGCATTAAAGCGATACGTTTCATTCGCCAAGGATTCCAAGATCAGTAAACTCCACTGGTCACCAATACGATCTAATACATCACGAATCGGGCAAGGATGTCCAAATTCCGCATACTTATTTGCCATAACACTACCTTCCTTCTGCTGAGGCAGTCAGTTTACCCTGACTTAGGGTCAAGAGGGCAACCTCTTGCAAAGATTTCAGCGGCACAGTAGCATTAATTTATCTGGTCTACAATTAAGACCTGGTCTTCATTCTATCAAGGGGGTTATCATGGTTTCTGTAGCAGTCGTTGGGGCGTCAGGTCAGGTAGGTTCACGTATTGTTAAAGAATTATCACAACGCGGCCACAAGGTGACGGCAATCGCTCGTCAGCCTGAGTCTATTCCAAACTTGCCGAACGTCTCGGTGGTAAAAGGAGATATTACTGATACCCAAGTCTTTATTGACACGTTAGCGGGGCATGAGGTTGTGGTCAGTGCAGTGAAGTTTGCCCAGGTGTCACCGGAAACGCTGATCGATGCGGTAAAAGCCTCTGGTGTATCGCGTTATCTGGTGGTCGGCGGTGCCGGAAGTCTCGAAGTGGCACCAGGCCAGTTGCTTATCGACCAACCTAATTTCCCCGAAGCCTATCGGCAGGAAGCCCGCGCCGGACTCGATTTTTTGAATCGTTTACGTGAAGAAAAAACATTGGATTGGACTTTTATCTCGCCGTCGGCGTTGTTCGAGGCGGGGGAGAGAACGGGCAACTTCCGTTTAGGCCGGGATACATTATTAAGTAATGAACAGGGTAGTCGTATCTCGTACGAAGATTATGCAACCGCTCTCGTCGATGAAATTGAACACCCAGCACATTCGCGTCAACGTTTTACTGTCGGTTATTAAGTTAGGGGCATCATTATTCATAAAGCTAAAACGTTACTCCTGACGGCAGTGACCGACGTTTGTGCCCGAGCTAACCATAATTGGCTCGCGGTAGGGTAGAGGATGGTAACGAGCCCCATTAGTAGGATCAGTAGCGATGAACACAAGAATACAGGGAGATTCACGCGTACGGGGGAGGTCGATTTAACAGGGGGATTGAGTCGCGCCATACATTTTCCTGAGTCAATTTTTAAACAAAAATGAAACATTAATTTAACTTTCGGCGATTATGGGTTTATTTGATTAATCGTTCAATTAAAAAAATCAGTTTTAAGAGGTCGGTAGCAAGATTTGGCGGCTCGTTAAAATTCTGGCTTAGTCACAGTGTGAAGAATCTTCATCATCGATATTTCGGTTTAGTGCGCTAATCGACAGATTAAAATGGAAATTCCCTATTTGATAACTCCCTTATTCATTTCAATAAGGTGGCAAGCATGACGCTGTCTACTCACTCCTGCGTAGTGAAAGGAAAACATGAGGTCGAAGTTATTAGTCAGAGAGTGACTTATCAAGGAGAAGGAACCTTGGTAAAAATTTCGCGTGGTGTAATTTGTGGTTCAGATCTGCACTATTATCAGCATGGGAAGGTCGGCAACTATGCCATTCAGATGCCGATGATCCTTGGCCATGAAGTGATCGGAACGGTAGAGAAAACCAACATCTCTGTACTTAAGCTTGGACAAAAAGTCGCGATCAATCCGTCAAAAGCCTGTGGTGAATGCCAATACTGTTTAGCCGATGACACGAATCAGTGCCTAGCGATGCGCTTTTTCGGAAGTGCAATGATGTGTCCAGATGTCGATGGGGGGGGCACCCAATATAAAATTGTCGACAGCGCGCAGTGTGTTCCCTTCGAGTCTTCGCTCGACGACCGGATCATGGTGTTCGCTGAGCCTTTAGCAGTTTGCCTGCATGCACTGAATCAGGCCGGTGGCGTTGCGGATAAGCGTGTTTTTGTATCCGGTGTGGGGCCAATTGGATGTTTACTGGTCGCGGCGGCGAAGGCGAGTGGTGCTAAAGAGATTATCTGCAGCGATATTAGTGCTCGTGCGCTGGCGTTAGCTGAAAATTTGGGGGCATCTGTAACCTTATTGGCTGACGATGAGATGATGTTTTATCGTGCTCAAAAAGGGTTCTTCGACGTGAGCTTTGAAGCGTCAGGCCATCCCAGTGCTTTAACTCGCTGTATCGATGTGACCCGGGCAAAAGGTTGTATTGTCCAAGTCGGTATGGGTGGCGATATCCCACAATTTCCGATGATGACAGTTATCGCTAAAGCGTTGCGTATCGTCGGGACCTTTCGTTTTACACATGAATTTACCACGGCAGTTGAATGGCTGGCGAGTGGCACAATTAATCCCCTAGCCCTGTTTAGCGGTGAGTATAGCTATCGAGAGGTCGACGAAGCCCTGCAATTCGCCGGGGATAAACAACGCGCATCGAAGGTCCAGTTAGTTTTCTGATGTTAACACCGTGTCGGGACGACTAAAGGCTTAAGCTAAAGGCCATCGCGCCCCCGCATTCCACCAAAATAATAATTTAATAAGGTAGGTTATATGCCTATTACCATCATTGCCCTGGGTGTTTTACTGTTACTCGTATTAATGATTGTCTTTAAGGTGAATGGTTTTCTTGCGTTAATCTTTGTCTCTGCCGTCGTCGGGATCGCTGAAGGGATGACGCCACTGCAAGTCATTGCTTCTATTCAAAAAGGCGTAGGCAGTACCTTGGGTGGATTAGCGATGATTTTAGGCTTCGGCGCCATGCTGGGTAAATTGGTTTCTGATACCGGTGCTGCGCAACGTGTTGCGATGACCTTGATCGATGCCTTTGGTAAACAGCGCGTTCAGTGGGCGATGATGGTGACGGGACTTATTGTCGGTCTGGCAATGTTTTATGAAATAGGTTTCGTTTTATTGCTGCCGCTGGTTTATACCGTGGTGGTAGCAGCAGGTATCCCACTCCTGTACGTTGGCGTTCCTATGGTCGCGGCTTTATCCGTGACACACTGTTTTCTTCCCCCCCATCCCGGCCCGACTGCGATAGCCACCATTTTTGGTGCTAATCTAGGCATAACGTTACTCTATGGCATAATTTTAACGCTTCCTACCGTCATCATTGCTGGACCGGTCTTCTCTAAATTTCTTAAGAAATTTGAAAAGTCACCACCAGAGGGGCTCTATAATACCAAGATATTTACCGATGTTGAGATGCCAGGATTCTGGACCAGTATTTTTGCTGCGGTGATCCCTGTTGTACTTATGGCCTTGGCCGCCGTATTCGAGTTGACGGTGGCTAAAGAGAATCCGGTTCGTCAGTTTTTTGAATTTATTGGCAATCCTGCCGTGGCATTATTTATCTCGGTCATTATTGCCGTGGTGACACTTGGCCTACGCAATGGACGTAAGATTGACGAGGTGATGGAGATGTGCGGCTCGTCGATTGCGGCGATCGCCATGATCGTGTTCATTATCGCGGGGGGTGGGGCATTCAAACAGGTATTGGTCGATAGCGGGGTGGGTGAATATATCGCGCAGATGATGCGTAATTCTTCGCTTTCACCACTACTGATGTGTTGGACCGTCGCGGCTATGTTACGTATTGCTCTGGGATCCGCCACCGTTGCTGCCATTACGACAGCGGGAATTGTGACCCCGATTATTGCGGTAACCCATACCGATCCAGCCTTAATGGTACTCGCAGTCGGTGCTGGCAGCGTCATCGCATCGCATGTTAACGATCCAGGATTTTGGCTATTCAAAGGGTATTTTAACCTGAGTGTAGTGGAAACCCTGAAAACATGGACAGTGATGGAAACTATTATCTCAGTTGTTGGGTTAGCGGGCGTGTTAATTCTTGAAGTCATTGTGACATAGAAAAGAGACATCGCGAGGCGTGGCTGGCTTCTCGCGATGGTTTACGGGTCAATGGAACAGCGCACCACGAGATAAATAGAGTGTTACTGCTAGGCAGTCTAGAAAGATGGTAAGAAAAAATAGGCTTAAATCCTTATATACTATTGTAGTAAATATTAATGATAATCAATCACTACTTATCAATGAGTTAAATTATGAACTATTAATAAAAATAGGCAGTAATAACCTCGATAATAGTACGGCGTACAGATTTTCTCATCGATAAGGATAAATATATTTTTATATTTTAAAGAGGTTATTTGATATGCCGTTCCCTATCAAAGGGGCTAGGTTATAAATTTCGGTTAGTTTTATAGAAAATTGATATTCATGCTGTTTTAGCTTGAGAGGGGGTGTTTCATTCCTAGGGGAAAAAGTTGGGGATTATGTTATTGATAAAAAATAAAAATAATTAAATTTTTTGATAAATAAAACTTGGATAAAAATTCGAGATGGAAGATTTCTTTCTGAATGTGAATATCCAGAGGAAGGAAATCTTGACATTGACACTACCTCAAAAACGGTCATTTCTATAAGATTTTTTCTTGAATTGTTTGTACCCCATCTTTTTTTTTTTCAATACGTGATATGATGGCGAACAAGTGTCGGTAGTTATACTGGCGAATAATTTTCACGGTTAAGATGAGTGAGTAATGAAGTTAACTTTAGGGTATCTTATTGATTTAATATCAGTTATTACTGAGAAAGAGTTGAAGGTCAGGTATAAAAGTAGTTTCCTCGGTTACCTCTGGTCGATGGCCAATCCATTGCTTTTTGCAATGATCTACTACTTCATATTTAAGTTGGTGATGCGGGTTCAAATTCCGAACTATACGCTTTTCCTGATAACTGCCCTGTTCCCATGGCAATGGTTTACGAGTGCAGTAGGCAACTCATTGTTTTCCTACATTGCGAATGCGCAGATAATAAAAAAAACCACTTTTCCACGTTCGATTATCCCCTTTTGTAATACGTTTATGGAATTTCTGCATTTCCTTTGTACCATACCGGTCATTGTGGTTTTTCTTTATATCTATGGTATGTCGCCCTCCTGGAGCTGGTTATGGGGTATCCCATTGATCGGTATGGCGCAAATGATTCTCATTTTCGGATTATCATTGATGCTTTCATCGCTAAATCTTTTTTTCCGAGATCTGGAGCGTTTTGTGCCGCTCATTTTAATGTTGATGTTTTATTGTACACCAATTCTCTATTCGGCGGACTTGATCCCTAAAGAGTACCATTGGCTCATTACTGGTAACCCGATGTCAGTCATTATTTTAGCTTGGCGTGATCTCTTTATGCATGGAGTGTTACGAACTACTGACTTGTTGACGATGTATGCCATTGCCATTCCAGTTTTACTTTTAGGGACCTTTATTTTTAACAAACTAAAATTCCGTTTTGCGGAGATTCTGTGATGACTGTTATCGAATTTATAAACGTTACGAAATCTTATCCTCTCTATCATCACATTGGCTCAGGGGTAAAGGACCTTATTTTTCACCCTTATAGAGCGATGAAGTTACTCAAGGGTAAGCAGTATAAAGCGATTGAAAATATTAGCTTTACTATTGAAAAGGGTGAAGCAGCAGCCTTAATTGGTCGTAACGGAGCAGGTAAAAGTACTTCTCTTGGCTTGGTGACAGGAGTCATTAAGCCAAGTCAAGGAAAAGTAACCACTGTTGGACGAATTGCATCAATGTTGGAACTAGGCGGTGGGTTTCATTCGGAGTTAACAGGTCGCGAAAATATCATCATGAATGCAACCTTAATGGGATTGCGTAAAAAACTAGTGATGGAAAAGCTCGACGCTATTATTGAGTTTTCTGAGTTAGGCGATTTTATTGACGAGCCTATTCGCGTTTACTCAAGCGGAATGTTAGCTAAACTTGGCTTTTCAGTTATCAGTCAAGTGGAACCGGATATCCTTATCATCGACGAAGTATTAGCCGTTGGGGATATAGCCTTCCAAAAAAAATGTATCGATACAATACGTGCATTCAAAGAGAATGGGGTGACTATTCTTTTTGTAAGCCATAACACATCTGATGTAGAAAAAATTTGTGACAAAGTTATCTGGATTGAAAATCATAACTTAAAAGAAATTGGTCCTGCCAGTCAGGTTATCCCCAAGTATCGTGCACAGATGGTATAGAGATTATTATGAGCACTGTAAAAATATATACTTGTCATCATAAGGCTAGCGCCTTTTTATCATCGAGTTTAATTGAGCCAATTCATGTGGGAAAAGCTCTAAATTTAAATGATATCGGCTGCATCGGTGATGATACTGGTGATAATATCTCTTTCAAAAATCCATTTTACTGTGAGCTTACTGCCCATTATTGGGTGTGGAAAAATCAAAAACCAACAGATTTTGTTGGTTTCATGCATTATCGCAGACATCTCAATTTTTCTGATAATCAGTTAGTTGCTGAAGATAATTGGGGTGTAATAAATGCGGAGGAACTTGATGCTTCCTACGAGACAGAATTTGGTCTGACATCTGAGCAGATCAATTCAGCATTAGAAAATTGTGATTTAATTTTACCCAAAAAATGGTCTGTCACACAAGCAGGCAATAGGTCTAATTATAGCCATTACATGCGTAGTGAATACTTGCATATTGAGCATTATGATGAAGCGTTGAATATCATCGCTAACGACTATCCGGAATATATCTCTGCCGCAGAAAAGTTCAATGCTTCTTCTGAGGGATATTATACGAATATGTTTGTAATGAAATATAATTTATTTGATCGTTATTCTCAATGGTTATTTGATATCAGCGAGAAACTTGAGTCAAAGATTTCATTTGACAATTATAACTCACAAGAGAAAAGAGTTATTGGTCATATCTCTGAGCGTTTGCTAAACATTTTTATCTTACACGAGCTAGAAGTTAATCCTGAAATAAAAATAAAAGAAGTACAGCGTACATTTATTAAAAAAGAAACATTTAATGGCAAATTAATGCCCGCGTTTAAAAATGATAGTATCCCTGTGGTTATTTGTTTTGACGATAACTATACTATCTCTGGTGCTGCGTTAATTAATTCTATAATAAAAAATTCTCAAGATGATTTTAATTATGATCTGATAGTTTTTGAAAATAGAATATCCACATTAAATAAATCAAGATTAATCAATTTATTTTCTGGTAAGAAAAACTTCTCGCTGAGATTTTTTGATGTTAATACTTTTACAGAACTTAATGATGTTCACGTTAGAGGGCACTTTACGGCTGCCACTTACGCACGACTCTTTATCCCTAGGTTATTGAAGGATTACTCAAAGGTAATTTTTATTGATGCAGACACTGTTGTTGAGCATGATATTGCACAACTTTATGAGTTCGAATTAGGCACTAATTTGGTTGCTGCAGTCCGCGATATTGTGATGGAAGGTTTTGTTAAATTCGGTGCTATGTCGAGTAGCTCTTTTGGCATAATGCCAGCGAAGCAATATTTACATAAAGTACTAGCAATGAATAAACCTGAAAAATATTTCCAAGCGGGTATTATTGTATTCAATATTGCACAAATGAACAAAGAAGGTATATATCAGCAACTCATGGTTGAAATGAAAAGTGGCCAGTACTGGTTCCTTGATCAAGATATTATGAATAAAGTTTTTTACGATCGAGTCTATGATTTGCCGCTTGAATGGAATGTTTACCATGGTAACGGGAATACCGATGATTTTTTCCCAAATCTGATTTTATCAACCTATACCGAATTTTTATGCGCTCGGTTAAAACCGAAGATGATTCATTATGCCGGAGAAAATAAGCCTTGGAATACTAGCCGAGTCGATTTTTTCGATAATTTTGCTAAAAATTTAGTCAATACGCCTTGGCAATATCAACTGTATCAAAACTTATCGGGTAGCGTTGTAGGTTCAGTGGCATCAGTGAGATCTGTCGCACAAACAAAATTATTACAAACGCGGATAAAAACACGACTAATGCCGATGATAGACCGCTTTGCGCCTACAGGGTCTCCGCGTCGTAATTTTTTAATTAAATACTACTATATTGTTAGACGTAAGATTTTGGGATAAAAGTCTGTGGATAATTCAAAAAATATTCTCATTGTAGGTGCTGGATTTACTGGAGCAGTTATTGGCCGCGAACTTGCAGAGCAAGGACATCAAGTACGTATTATTGATAGCCGTTCTCATGTAGCAGGTAACTGCTACAGTGAACGCGATGAAGAGACCGGAATTATGGTTCATACCTATGGGCCACACATTTTTCATACAGATAATCAAGAAGTATGGGAATACCTAAATCGCTTCACAGAAATGATGCCCTATGTAAATCGAGTCAAAACGACAGTCAATGGGAAAGTCTTCTCATTGCCTATTAATCTGCATACGATCAACCAGTTTTTCGATACTACCTGTTCTCCGAGTGAGGCTTGCACTTTAATTGAGAGTAAAAGCGATCAGAGTATAACGCACCCAAAAACTTTTGAAGAACAGGCATTACGTTTTGTTGGAAAAGAACTGTATGAAGCCTTTTTTAAAGGTTATACCATCAAGCAGTGGGGGATGTCTCCGAGCGAACTTCCCGCTTCTATTCTTAAGCGCTTACCGGTGCGATTTAATTATGATGATAATTACTTCAGTCATAAGTACCAAGGTATGCCAAAAGATGGCTATACACCCATCGTAGAAAATATCCTCAATCATCCAAATATTAGAGTGGAGTTAGAACACCCGTATCAAGAGGATGACAGTCAAGGTATTGACCATCTTTTTTTCACTGGTCCAATAGATTCCTGGTACGACTATAGATTTGGACGGCTGGGATACAGAACCTTAGATTTTGAGAAGTTCCATACGCAAGAAGATTTCCAAGGCACTGCTGTGATGAATTACGGCGAAGAGAAAGTCCCTTTTACTCGTATAACTGATCATAAATATTTCGCACCTTGGGAGCAACATGAAGGGTCAGTGTGCTACCGAGAATTTAGCCGTACTTGCACGCCGGAAGACACACCTTATTATCCTATTCGACAAATGGGTGAGATGGAGCTTCTCAATAAGTATTTGAGCCTAGCGGAACAAGAAAAGCATATTAGTTTTGCTGGCCGTCTTGGTACCTATCGTTATTTAGATATGGATGTCACTATCGCTGAAGCTTTAGTAATGGCTCGTACTTATCTTACTTCTGTTGCTAATGAATCAGAAATGCCAGTATTTACGGTAAATGTTCGATGAATATTACAGCGCTGATCGTGACGTGGAACCGTCTAACTCAGCTTCAACAGTCTTTGAAGGCAACCCTAGCGTTGCCTTTTCAACACGTTATTATTGTTGATAATGGCTCTTCTGACGGAACCGATAGTTGGTTGAAGAGCTTGACTGACCCTCGGCTACATATAGTCCGTGCTACTAGTAACTTAGGAGGAGCTGAGGGGTTTTACCTAGGAAGCGAATATATTGCTAAAAATATTGATACGGAATGGGTCGTGTTTTATGACGACGACGCGTGGCCTGAAAGTAATTTCATTGAAAAGTTTAGTCTGCTGGGACTTGCTGAGCCCGCAGTAGTATGTGCGAGAGTGATTGATTGTCAGGGTAACCTATGCCAGATGAATCTTCCTTGGCGACAACGAACTATCACCTTTAGAGATAATCTAGAATATATTCGTCATCCAGAAAAATTTACGGTTGATGCTCTGAATTCTTGTGCTGTGATCAGCTGCTCTTTCGTAGGATGTGTGGTCCATGCAACGATTCTCAGTAAAACCTATGACCATATTCATCGTGAATTATTCATCTATTTTGATGATGTGTATTATGGTTATTACCTCTATCTCCAAGGATTTTCACTCCATTATCAACCAGAATTGGTGATGATCCATGATATTGGTGGACGTTCAACAGGAAATTTTCCCGCTTGGAAAAGCTATTATCTAGTACGTAATATGTTGCTTTCAAGAATCATTTTCAAAAATAATTCTTTTTTTAGCACCAGTGCTATATTTTTTAGAATAGCAAAGTATTTATTTATAGCTTTAAAAAACCCCAATACAATCTATTCAATTAGTTTATTATTTAAAGCAATTAAGGATGGGTTGCTTGATAATCGTACTCCCTTAAATAATAAGACATTATGAAGATAATTTGTTATTTTATTAACTCGGATTGGTATTTTGACCTTCATTGGTTAGAAAGAGCTCTTGCTTCAAAAAGGCATAATTATCAAGTACATATCATTGCAAGGTTTACTGAACAGGATTTTTTAGATAAATTTTCTAAGCTAGGGTTTATCTGCCATCCTATATCGTTAAAAGAACGTGCAATGAACCCTTTTGGATTTTTAAGTAGTTCTGTAAGTATTTTTCAAATCCTTAACCAGATTAAACCAGACATTCTCCATAGTATAACTATAAAGCCAATTCTATTGGGAGGGATTTACGCAAAAAATTCATCCTGTTCCTTTGTTGCCAATATCGTTGGCTTAGGAAGAGTATTCGATTCTAAGGGAATCATTTTTAGTATTCTTAAAAAAATAACACTTGGCATTTATAAATTTATTCTATCTAATAATAACTCAAGGTTTATTTTTGAGCATGAAGAAGATAAAAATATTCTAAAAGAATATCTTAAATTTAAAAATGATCAGTTTGTTGTTATTGATGGTGCTGGAGTGGACACAACACTATTCAGCTATCAATGTGAAAATAAAAATATTGTACCAGTGGTATTCTTTGCAGGGAGAATGCTAAAGAATAAAGGATTAAATACATTAGTAAAATTAAGAAGAGAACTAAAGAAAGACAATGTTAACTTTAACCTAGTCGTGGCTGGAATTGAAGTCAATGATGATCCTCAGGCTATTCCATCGCATTTGTTAAAAGAATGGTGTGAAAATGGCGATATAGTATGGCTGGGGATGCGGAAAGATATCCATCAATTGATTGCTGAGAGTAATATTATCGCTTTACCGACCACTTATCCTGAAGGTGTTCCGAGAATATTGATTGAAGCGAGCGCTATAGGTAGAGCATGTATAGCTTACGATAGTGGTGGTTGTAAAAGTATTGTTAAGGACCGCGTGACAGGGTATTTAGTTGAAAAAAATAACTACGCTTTACTCAAAGAAAAAATGATTAGTCTTATCAACAGTTACGAGCTAAGAGTCAATATGGGGATTAATGGCAGAAAACTGGTCATTGATAGATTTTCATCCAATAAAGTAATTAATAAAACTCTGGAAATTTACAATCAGTTATTATAATTCTTATCGTAATTTTATCGGTGGGTTTTTAATAAAAAATAATTTTTTAAAATAATCTTTACGCTAACTCTAGGCTAATTCCTGTATCACGCACCGCTAGAATTTCATTACATACTTTTTTATCCAAAAAGATAACTAGCGGTTATATAAAAATATTTTCATAGGTATCCCCTCAATTTTTTTCCTTTTTAGTAACATTAACCTAGGCACTCTACCATTTACTGATAACGTTTTAACTTTATCAATACTTGGTGAAAATAATGAGTTAATCTCAATCCTTATAAGGTGATCAAAGCTTCACGTTATTTCATCTGTTTATTATGATGTATAAGATTTTACTAAGAAATGGTAGGTAAATAACTAATAACTCATAATTCATAATTCATAATTCATAATTCATAATTCATAATTCATAATTCATAATTTCGATATATTAGTTATTATATTTAAGGGTTGTTCTTCCTAATATGGTTTTGAGTTTTATTTCATATGAAATTATCTGCCACTAGTTCAATATAAATTGATAGGAGTATATTGTTATTATTAATTTAATATGGTTTTTTTTCTGCAGATGAATAGTAGTGGATAAACGTATTGTGGTTTAAGGGGATATTTTTTACTTATTGAATTACTGCATAGTTGACTCAGTTTAGATAATATCTTAACATAGTCAATTCTTACTTTGGGTCTTAATAAGGATTCTACTCTTTTTTTGTTATTATAAGTATATCGACTTGCATATTATTTAATATATCTGAAACAATGGTAGGTAATGTAGAATCCTAAAGCTAAGTTAAGGATTTATAGTTAATATATTAAGGTGAAATTTATGAATGATGAAATAGGCCGCTTTGAGAGTCTTGGTGATAACTGTGAATTTGCATTTTACTTACGTTCATCAGGGATGGATGTAGGGAGTTTGTTCCGCTGGACACTAATTAAGAACTATTGGTCACTCTTAAAACTATTAGAAACAGACTTTCAATGTCTATACGAATTCGAGAATTTACAGCCATCGTGGCAGGATATGGTAATTGATACAAAATTTGACCTTGGCTTTCATACGAAAATGTACAGCGAACTTATTGATGAAAAATGGGTCTGGACTAAAACGCAGAGCGAGCTTAGTGAAATATATGCTGAAGAAAAGGGTAAAATTAATTATCTAATAAAAAAATTCAAGTTAAGCTTAGCTAATAAAGATAAGATATTCATAATAAAAAATAATGAAAACAATTTAGATGATTTTGCACTTGCGCTATCTAAAGAGATAATAAAATATGGTGATGCTAAACTTATCTATGTTAAGAGTGATGATGTTACCTATAATAAAGGAATAGAGAGAATAACCGAAAATCTATATGTTACTTATATAGATAGATTTGCAGAATACCATAAGGCGGATGATCTCTCCAAAAATGGTTGGGATAACGTCATTAAAGAAGCTCTGCAAGTTTTATGAATACTAAGCAGCGCTTTGCGCTGCTTAGTGATTAACTTTTAATGAATGTTGTTTTTGGATAATGATCAAATAGTGAGTAATTATAAACTGCTTCATTCTTATAGTATGAGTTTGGGTAGAAATTAACTTCTTTACCTAATAGTGATGCCAATATTGCTACATGAAGCCTGTCGGTATTTACTATAGTGTACTCTTCAAGGAAGTTGATCATACATCTTGTAGAATTACGAGATAGAAAGATATTATCCCAAAAATTACCATTCCATGTTAAAGAAATATCATGATTATTTTCTTTATATTCGCCATTTAAGGACTCAGAATCTTTTCTAAAACAATTTGCTGTATCCTTTATGGGATCAACAAAAGACATATAGTTACTAATTTCAAGATAAAAAGCCATATCATCAGTAAGTGATAAATTATTGCCTTCATTGTATCCAATTGATTTAAAATATTCTAAGCTAATACTTTCTCTACACAAAACAATCAACTTATCAATATTTTCCCTGAAAAAATATTCATATCCCTTTATTGTTGAGGGCATAATAATTACTCTATGGAATTTATTAATATTATTCTCAATAAACTCTTTTCCCTCACTGTAAAGTCCTTCAATCAGATTTCCACCTCCACCAAAAATTAAAACGTGTTGATCGGATGAGTACACTTCATCTTTATTGTATTTTGAAAGAAGTAGATCATTCCTATCGAAAAAATCATAAGACGCAGATGCTATTACACCGTCACCAGCGTTTCCCGGATTAGCTTTATAGACAAGTTTATGGCTTGAATGATAAGATTCAAGTAAAATTCTCAAGTCGAAACCGTTATTACTCATATTGTCCGCCTAGCTCAGTGAAGATCAGTGCTCGTATCTTTTAAGTTGCTATGTCACACTTTATGCTGTTAAGGAATAAATACAATGAAGAAAGTTCTCATAATCACTCCGGATATTGAAGGCCCTGTAAGAAACGGCGGAATCGGAACGGCGTTCACTGCACTTGCAACAGCTTTGGCGAGTAAATCCATTGAGGTGGATATACTTTACACTAGTGGTGATTACTCTGAGTCCTCCGAATCATTTTCGGAGTGGAGTAATCTTTATAGCACATTCGGCGTTAGACTACTCCAATTATATTTAAAATTAGAATTTAATATTGATGCTCCTTATTTTAGAAAAAAAAGTTATGCACTTTTTAATTGGCTGATACAAAATCAAGATTATGACACAGTAATAGCTTGTGAGTGGCAAGCCGATTTATATTACTCTTTATTGAGTAAAAGTAATGGAACTAATTTTGAAAATATAAAATTCATTGTAAATACGCATGGCTCGACTTTGTGGGCTGATGAAGGAAACTATCACCTTCCAGATGATCAAAATCACCTAGAACTTTATTATATGGAAAAGTCCGTCGTTGAAATGGCAGACGAAGTGGTTAGTCCATCTCAATACCTTCTTGATTGGATGCAAGAAAAAGGATGGCAACTACCTGAGAATAGTAAGGTTATTCTTAATTGCGCTCCGTTTAATGGTTTTAAACCCCAAAAAAATAAAGTTTCAAATAGTGGTGCCGATGTCAGTGGGATTGAGCTTGTTTTCTTTGGTCGTTTGGAGACAAGAAAAGGTCTAGATATCTTCCTCAAATCAATCAATAAACTTAATGAAAATGATATTGAAAAGTTAACTGGAATAACCTTTATAGGTAAAGATGTTAATTTATGTGGTACCAACTCGAGTACATTAATAAAAAGCAGTACAAGAAAAATTAATACTGTAATAAAAATAATCAATGGCCTCGATAGAACAAGTTCGAATGCTTATCTAAAAAAAGAAAATGTATTAGTTGTGATACCCTCTCTAGTAGAAAACTCACCTTATACAGTCTATGAATGTTTAATTAATGATATAGATTTTATTTCATCTAATGTTGGTGGTATTCCAGAGCTGATACCTAAAGAGACACATGTTGATATTTTATTCTCACCAAATCCTGTTGAACTACATGGTAAAATTCATTCTCGTCTCAATAATCTTAGCTGTAAGCCTGGGTTAATTTCAGAACAAGATACGATTACGGCTTCATGGAAAAATTCTGTTGAAGCAAAGTCTACAACTCGATTTATAAAAATAGATTCGTCACAACAACCCTTAGTCAGTGTATGCCTCGTGCATCATGACCGGCATCATTTATTGCAACAAGCAATTGCTTCATTAAAAACACAAAGTTATAAAAACGTTGAAGTCATCCTTGTAGATGATGGGAGCTCAGCTCTAGAATCGAAACAGTATCTTGATTTAATTGAAAATGATTTCTTGTTAAGAAACTGGAAAATCATAAAGAGTTCAAATAATTATCTCGGTGCGGCAAGAAATTTAGCAGCTAGACATGCGAGTGGTGATTTTTTACTCTTCATGGATGATGACAATGTTGCTAAACCTTTTGAAATTGAAACATTTGTCATTGCTGCATTAAATTCTGGTGCAGATATACTTACTACGCCAAGCGATTTAATATTTGGCGAAGAGTTCCCGTCTCCATTCAGAAAAATGACTAACTGCTGGCTTCCGCTTGGCCCAGATTTGAATATTGCCGGTTTTAATAATTGTTTTGGTGATGCTAATGCAATGGTCAAAAAATCCGTCTTCGATATAGTTGGTGGGTTTACTGAGGATTATGGCCTGGGTCATGAAGATTGGGAATTTTTTCTTAAAGCTTCACTGGCAGGGTATAAATTACAAGTTGTACCAGAATCATTATTCTGGTATAGAGTTGCCAATACTGGAATGTTATTAACGGGTAATAAGAAAAAAAATAATTATAGAAGTTTACGTCCATTTCTCGCGCAACGAGTAAACTATAATTATGGTACAAGCCTGATTCCGTCATATTTGGAAAAAATCCATACACTTGAAGAAGAGAACCAGCGTTTAAAAAATGTGAATGGAATGGGTTCTCTCAGTAACCAGATTAATACTATTAGTAGTAAAGTTGATTTATTGATTTCTCAACAAAGAGAGGGGTGGGCACACGATCGCTTTACTATATTGTCTGAGCAATTGGATCATCTAACCTCTCAGCAACGAGAAGGATGGGCTCACGATAGATTCGAAGTGTTATTTAATAAATTGAATAGTACAGAGCAAAACAATAGTGGGGCTTTCTCTAAAATAATTAGGAAGTTAAAGAATTTACTTAAATAGTATAATTAACGGGCTTTTAAGCCCGTTTTTTTATAAAGAATTTTTTATGGTTATGTCTTTTATATTGAAAATTAATTCAAATTGTAGTTATTAAATACTAAAAACTATACATGAAATTTGATCTTTGTCGTTTTTTTTGGCGTTACATTATAATTTCCCTGGGAGGTTCGCTATTTAAATATAATTCTACGCTAAAATAGTTATAAAATTCTCTCTCAAATAACCATTGTTGTTAATGTTTTTAATTATTACTAATAAAATAATTTCAGTATCTTACGACGAGATTTTAGTTATTAAATAAATTAACTATCTGTATTCATTTGACATCCTGAAGTTCTGCTTACACTTTAAGCTTGAGTAATCTTTGATAAAATAGCTAAAACTCAGTTCTAGGGGAGATTTGTAAGTTGTGGTGATTAATAATTTAGGTTGAGTGGTATTAAAGAGAATAACCCTTGAGCAGTTAGCGAGAAACTCTTAGCTCATATAGTGCGTAGTGCCTTTATCGGAAATCAAATCCCCCCACCCAGCACACCAACGATCCTCCACAGACCAACAGCGCCCCGATCCAAAATATCCCAGTCAACGGTTGCCCTAACCAAATACTTGAAAATAGGCTCGACACTACGGGGATAAAGTAGCTAAGGGTGGCAAGGAGGGTGATATTGCCGTGCAAGATACCCATATTCCACGCCGCGTAACCCAGACCCATCGCACAAGCGAGTAAGCATAGTGCACCGAAGCCTGTCGCGGTAACGTGTAGACTGGGTTGGGTCGTGAGTAAGAAGCCACTCCATAGGGCGATGGCGGTAAGTATAAAGTAAAGGGTGATACCGTTGCAGCCGTTAGCAAGTCTTTTGGTTAACACACAGTACAGACTCCAGATTATTGCGCCGGAGAAGGCGAGGGTGAAGCTCAATGGATTTGCAGTAAGATTGGCTAGCATCGATTGCCATAAATTCCCCTGTCCTTGTCCGAGTACTTGGCTAATGCCTAGCATGCTAATTGCTATACCGAGTAACATTAAAAATCTGGGGCGCTGTCCATTTAGTAGCACTGCCAGAAGTAGGGTCATACTTGGCCAGAGATAGTTAATTAGGCCAATCTGTATCGCCTGGATATTTGAGGTAGAGAAACCCAACGACAGCGATAAACAGATCTCGTAGGCGACGAATAGTAGGGTGCCTAGATACAGATAAGCCTTGGGGAAAGTTTTTAATTTAGGGAATCCGATAGTAAGTACTAACAATAGGCTTGCAGCTGAATAGACAAGTGCTGAGCCTCCTATAGGGCCGAAGTAAAACGTTACCTGACGCATAAGGCCTACGATGGTGCTCCACAGTAAAATCGCTGAGATACCCAGTAAGGTGGCACGTGGTGAGGTCATGATTAATCCTTAGCCTGTTATACGTCAGTCAGAGTTTTACACATTCCGCAGGGAAATGTACGTTAGTACTCGCTACCAATAGACTCTCTATGAGTATTGGCTCCACACAATCTCCATACTGGATCTACACATTTTTTTAGGTATATTGCTAACCCTTAACCCTTAACCCTTAACCCTTAACCCTTAACCCTTAACCCTTAACCCTTAACCCTTCACGATGAGCAGACTATGCAAGGCTCCTGTTTATGTGCTTCAGTTAAATTCACCTTACCCTATAGCCCAACCACTTTCGATCGTTGCCATTGCTCCTTGTGTCGTCGTCAAACAGGTACCGAATCCAATTATGCGACGCTAGTCCATAGTCTGCATTTTAACTGGTCTGAAGGCGAAGCAAGTATTCACTCTTGGAGGAAAGAGTCGGGTTATCGTAATGATTTTTGTCAGCATTGCGGGAGTACAGTGCCTAACCTGTTAGCGCAAGTTCCTTACTTTTGGGTTCCCTTGGGTCTAGTGGAAGGGGTAGAGCATTATCGATGTGTTGCTGATTTCTGTCTGCAACGCTCGGCCTCACCCTCTTGTTCCTCTGAGATTCAATCTTACCATGAGCCAGTCCAATCACTGGAGCAGCTGCTTAGCTTGCTCCAGTTGGTATAGAGAGTTAGTTAGTATTTACTACTCTCCTGAGTATCGGCGGATAAAGTCGACTGAATTATCGAACACTTGCTGACTGGCACGATACTGCATACTGAACTCAAAGTCGTGGTTAAGTGGCTCAGGCCATTGCTTAGGATAGATATGTGCCTCAACAGGAACATTGAGTGTTTTTAAGCGCTCGATAAAGGGACGTGATTGTCCTCGGGTCAGTAAATCATTATCGCTCGCGCTGATCCAAACAGGAGGATAGTGGGTCGTCAGCCAAGGTGTTGCAGACATAGCATAAAGTTTTCTCAGGCTAGGGGGTTTTTCTCCGCTATAAGCTCCTAACACCTCTTGCATGATCCAGCGCGTAGTCCAAGGAAGTTTCTGGCCACTTTGATATAAACTCGCGATATCGTAGACGCCGCTGTGCACGACTAGGCCTTTGAGCTGTTGAGGTTGAATCGCAGGTGTAATCGCCAGCTGTTGTTGTAAGATGGGGGAGTTAAGTAGAGCGGCATAGTTACTGACAATATTCGCACCGGCAGAGTCACCACTGAGAAAGAGGCGATTAAGGTCTAGCGGCAAATCGTGCAAGGTACCGAGTGCCTGTAAGGCTCGGTTAAGCTGCTTGAGTTGGGTTGGGAAGGCTCCGGTAGGTACCAGACTATACTCAACATTGACTACCGCAAATCCTCGGTCGGCTAAGAGCCTTGCATAGGCCAACATACTCTCTTTATTACCCGCCACCCAGCCACCGCCGTGCACTAATACGATGACTGGATAGTGTTGTTCGGGCCGGATACTAGGGGTCACAATATCCATTCTTGAACTCGGTAACTCACCATAACGATAATCGGTGGTGATCCTCAAGTCATTCTGAACATTTTTATCTGCATAGGCAGCTAATGCTTGAACATTCTTTCTCGTGGTTTCATTTTCCATCGCACCATGCGTTAACGAAATGGCGAAAGACTGGCAACCCGATAACACGAAGCTCATGGCGAGTAACCTGAGTCCTTTAGAACTTAGCGCTATAAAAAGCGGTTTTTTCATACTTTACCTCCCTGTTTGTAGAGTTATTGTTAAATATACAGTGGTAGCTTCATAAAAATTGTCAACGAACTGTGCAATTAGTCATATTTTGTATAGAAATTTTTTATTTATAAGCCATACTAACTATCGTTATGGAATATTCGTAAAAACTGGTTACATGTTGGCGAATTTTTCATCTCAGGCGAATGTAGAAAATCGGAGATTGGTGCGGCAAGCTTCATCCGACGTGAGTAATTAAAATTATAAATTTCCTGCTTTAGGGCGGTCTTATTGCTCCGATTTTTACATTTTAAAACAGCGGTTTATTTAAGGTAGATTTCGATGTCTAGGGAACGCAGAGGCTTACGTCTCATTACGTTATTATTCTCTCTCTTCTGCTGCTTATGGTTAGTCATTGGTGGCGGATACTTGTTGGCAATCGGTGGTAGCAGCTACTATCTGATTACCGGTCTCGTCATGGCGCTTTTCACCGCGCAACTGGCTAAACGTAAAGGCGGCGCGTTTTTCGTCTACGCCTTAATCCTTATCGCGACCGCGATTTGGTCCTACGTTGAGTGTGGTATTGACTTCTGGGCACTAGCGCCACGTTTAGGTATCTGGACATTGTTCGGTATCTGGATGCTACTCCCGCCAGTTTATCGCCAAATTTCTCGTCCTAACGCAGGTAACACGCCACGTACTGCGATGGCAGTCGGTGTTATCGTTAACCTGCTGATGGTCGGTGCGAGTTTTGTGGTCAAAGACCCGCAAGAAATCGATGGCACATTACACGTTAATAACGAAGCGCCAGCGGCGCCAAGTGTAGCGGCGCAAGACTGGCCAGCATACGCTCGGACGCAAGACGGTGTACGTTACTCGCCATTAACGCAAATTAATGAGCAGAACGTCAAAGACTTACAGGTTGCTTGGACATTCCGTACAGGTGACCTTAAGCGTGCTGATGATCCAGGTGAGATCACCAACGAATCTACCCCGATTAAAGTCGGCAACATGCTCTATACCTGTACTGCGCACCAGATCCTTATCGCTCTGGATGCCGCAACGGGTAAAGAAAAGTGGCGTTTTGATCCAAAACTCAAATACGATTCGACTTTCCAGCATATGACGTGTCGTGGCGTTTCCTACCACGAAGTGTCCGCTACGCCTACCAACGGTAGCCAACCTGCTGCGTGTTCACGCCGTATTTTATTACCGGTAAACGATGGCCGTCTGTTTGCGGTTGACGCAGAAAACGGTCAAGTCTGTAAAGACTTCGCGAACAATGGCGAAATCGACTTACAACATAAGCAACCTCATGCTTTCCCAGGTGGCTATGAGCCAACCTCTCCGCCAATCATCACCGATAAGGTGATTATTATTGCGGGAGCAGTCACTGATAACTTATCAATGAAAGAACCTTCAGGGGTGATTCGTGGATATGATGTCAATACGGGGCAACTGCTTTGGGCCTTCGATCCAGGTGCTAAAGATCCTAACGCTATTCCTGCAGACGGTGAAAGCTACACGCCTAACTCACCGAACTCATGGGCGCCATCAGCTTATGACGCGAAATTAGATATCGTTTACATCCCAATGGGTGTGAGTACGCCAGATATTTGGGGCGGTAACCGTACGCCAGATCAAGAGAAGTTTGCGAACGGTATTCTTGCGCTGCATGCGTCAACGGGTAAACTGGCTTGGTTCTACCAAACGGTACACCACGATCTGTGGGATATGGACGTTCCGGCACAACCCACCTTAGCGGATATCAAAGATCAACAAGGTAATACTGTACCGGTTATCTATGCGCCAGCGAAAACGGGTGATATTTTTGTTCTGAACCGCGTCACAGGTAAACCTGTTGTGCCGGCAAATGAACATCCGGTACCACAAGGTGCAGCAGAAGGTGACCACCTTTCGCCGACCCAACCTTACTCTGAATTCAGCTATCGGCCAACCGCGCACCTGACAGATAAGAAGATGTGGGGCGCGACCATGTTCGACCAGATGATCTGTCGTATCATGTTCCACCGTCTGCGTTATGAAGGTCCATTTACCCCTCCTTCCGTTCAAGGTACCTTAGTATTCCCAGGTAACTTAGGGATGTTTGAATGGGGTGGTATCTCCGTTAACACTGATAAACAGTTTGCTATTACTAACCCAATGCAACTGCCGTTTGTCTCTAAACTGATCCCTCGTGGTCCTAACAACCCAATGGAGCCGGATGAGAATGGCGCTAAAGGGTCAGGTAGCGAAGCGGGTCTGCAACACCAATACGGCGCGAAGTTTGGCGTAGAGCTCAATCCGTTCCTGTCACCATTTGGTCTGCCATGTATGGAACCTTCATGGGGCTTCGTTTCTGCGGTTAATCTGCAAAACCAAGAAATTATCTGGAAGAAACGTATTGGCACCATCCGTGATAGCTCGCCGATTCCTCTGCCGCTGAAAGTGGGTACCCCAATGTTGGGTGCACCGATTACTACAGCCGGTAACGTCTTCTTCATTGCCGCAACATTAGATAACTACCTGCGTGCTTATAGCGTGCATGACGGTAAATTGTTATGGCAAGCGCGTCTACCTGCTGGTGGACAAGCGACCCCGATGACGTATGAAGTGGATGGCAAGCAATATGTGGTGATTAATGCTGGTGGTCATGGTTCATTCGGATCGACCATGGGCGATTACATCATTGCGTATAAACTTCCTGACACGAAGTAATAGGTTGGCATCACCCAGCTTGTGGTGATGTCTACTTACTATAAAAAGCCTCGAATAAAGGGATTTATTCGGGGTTTTTTTATGAGGGTGAATAAAAGGTAAGAGGGGAGGCACCGGGGGAGCGTTACCCAAACAAAGATAAGGTGTTGCTTCCCATGCTCATCAGCAAAGCTTAAAAACTGTTTGGAACAAAAATATCAGGGGATTGTTGTAACGCATAGTTGAAGGCATCGGTCGCGATATCTGCCATAGATTGCCAATTTTGCGAACTGAAATCGATTCCAAGAAGTCCAGTCACAAACCAGCAAGAGGTGAAAAGCCCAAGTCCTATAAAGACGGCACTTGCCGTTTTAAGGCTATTTTGTTGGCACTTAATTTTCATCATGCTTGCCATGTACATCAGTCCTGCACTTAACAAACCCCAACGCATAACGATCAAGCTTGTTGCGAGAGCGCTCATCTTCAATCCTCATTTTTTGACCAAAGGTTTACACATTGTTGAGTTAACGAACAATGAGAAGATATCATAAAGTGTGATTTAGCTCGCATTATAGACAAAGGTGGCCGGAATTTGAAGAGTATGTTAAATAATTTGTATTTTTTGGCTCGCCATTGTTAACGAGCCTTAGCAGAAAATGGGGCAAATAAGTCTTATTAACACTAGGACAGTGACCCAACATTACTGAATGCGGGCACGGGGCGACAGCGTTGGGAGTGGCGATAAGCCGTGGGGGTCAGGTCAAACTTGCGGCGGAACACGCGAGAGAAAGTCTGCTGAGATTCGTAGCCATATTGTAACGCGATGTCAAAGACTGGGCGTTGACTGACGCATAAGGCTTCTGCTGCTTTTGCTAAGCGTCGGTCACGGATGTAGTCGCCGAGTGTTTGGCGCGTCATTGCACGGAACATTCTTTGTAAGTGCCACTTGGAATATCCGGATTTGGCGGCAACTTCATCAATCGAAAGGTTATTCCCGAGATTTTGATCGATCCACTCAGTGAGTGAAATGATGATTTCTTTTTGCATCTGATGTCATTCCTCTGTTTAGTCATCACATAATGTGATCTCGAACAAGTTTTTAAAGTATAATTCCTCAAGTTAACTTGAGGTAAAGCTTAAAAATGAAAAAAGAACGATCTCAATTAAAATCAAGACTTTCCCCAGGGGAGGTCGCGAAGCGAAGCGGGGTTGCAGTCTCTGCGCTGCACTTTTACGAGTCAAAAGGGCTAATTGCTAGCAGCCGTAATGCCGCCAACCAAAGGCGCTATAGTCGTGACGTGCTACGGCGCGTGGCGATCATTAAAATTGCGCAGCGTATTGGCTTACCCTTGGCGACCCTCAGCGAGCATCTGGCAAGTTACCCACCGGATAAACGTATTTCAGTAAAGGAGTGGGAGCAACTCACTGCGCAGTGGCGCGATGAGTTGGATAAACGTATCGAAACCTTGATCCGCTTACGGGACGACCTCAATGGTTGCATCGGTTGTGGATGCCTCTCTATGCGTGATTGCCCTCTACGTAATGCGGACGACCACTTGGCTGAGCAAGGTAAAGGCGCGGTCTTATTGGAACAAGATTCGAACGATCCAGAGCTTTCAGCTGGGGTTTTGTCTGATGAGCTGTTAGGCTCAACCAAGTTGTGACCGATAATAATAAGAAATCATACAGACCCTACTAATTGAGCACGTTTTTTACGCCGCATTGAAGGTGTTCGGTGTATTTTAGTTAAATGAGTGAGCCTGTTGCAGCCAATAGGTTTTATTGTCTTCTGGAAAGGTTACAAGGAAAGCATGGAAATTTTTTTCACCATATTGATCATGACGCTGGTGGTATCACTATCCGGCGTTGCTGCGCGAATTATTCCCTTTCAAATTCCCTTACCGCTTGTGCAAATCATTGCCGGTGCGTTGTTGGGTTGGCCAAGTTTTGGATTACATGTCAATTTTGACCCTGAACTATTCTTAGTACTGTTTATCCCACCGTTACTGTTTTCAGATGGTTGGAAAACACCGATCAATGAATTCCTGCATCATGGCCGGGAAATCATTGGTTTAGCGCTGGTGCTAGTGCTGATCACGGTGGTGGGTATTGGTTATCTGATCCACTGGACGATACCCGGTGTACCGTTAATCCCAGCTTTTGCCTTAGCCGCAGTACTCTCACCCACGGATGCCGTTGCGCTATCCGGTATCGTGGGTGAGGGGCGTATTCCGAAAAAAATCATGTCGATTGTTCAAGGCGAAGCCTTGATGAACGATGCATCCGGTCTAGTCTCCCTGAATTTCGCCATCGCGGTTGCCATGGGGTCCATGGTGTTTACTTGGTCAGGCGCCTCGCTGGAATTCTTAAAAGTCTCATTGGGGGGCTTACTGGCCGGTGTAGTGATTTGTTGGCTCTACGGTAAATCGCTTCGTTTGTTCAGTCGCTGGAGTGGTGACGATCCCGCTACACAAACCGTACTGTTAATGTTACTCCCTTTCGCCTCTTATCTTATCGCTGAGCACCTCGGTACCTCAGGCATCTTGGCCGCTGTCGCCGCAGGGATGACCATTAGTCGTTCCGGTATTATTCGCCAAGCGCCGCTGGCGATGCGTCTACGGGCTAATAGTGTCTGGCAAATGCTTGAATTCGTGTTTAACGGTATGGTGTTCTTAATGCTGGGTTTACAGTTACCAGGGATATTAGAAACCACTCTCACCGAAGCAGAAGTTGATAACAACGTTAATATTTGGATCCTATTGTTCGCGGTGGCGATGATCTATTTGGCGTTAATCGTGGTACGTTTTGGCTGGTTATTGCTGATGCAAAGGATTAGTAAACGCTTACTTAAGAAGCGTCCAATGGAGTTCAGCAACTACTCTCTACGCGAGTTGTTAGTGGCGACCTTTGCGGGCGTTCGTGGTGCGGTAACACTGGCGGGCGTCTTATCAATCCCTTTATTTTTACCGAATGGGGAAAATTTCCCGGCGCGTTACGAATTGGTATTTTTAGCCACTGGGGTTATCCTCTTTTCGCTATTGGCGGGTGTCGTCATTTTGCCGGTATTACTTAAAGGCGTTTCCGGGATCGACAAAGGCGAGACAGGACGAGAACTACGTAATGCCCGCTCTATCATGGCGAAATCGGGTATTGATAGCTTGTATAAAATGGAAGAGCGCTTGGCAAAAGATACCAATGAGAATATCGATCCGGAAATATTGAAGGAGGTCAGTTCTCGGGTTATCGGGCAGTTACGTCGGCGGCTCGACGATAAAGACGATGTCGAACAAGCCATGTTTATGGAGAATCTGGAGAGACGGTTGCGGCTCAATGCATTGCGTGCCGAACGAGCAGAGGTTTACCACTTACGGGCGACCAAACAGATCTCTGATGAATCAATGCGTAAGCTCCTTCGTGATTTAGACCTTCTTGAAGCACTGCTTATCGAAAAAGAAGAGTAGTTCTTGGCCCCATCCTGCAAGGATGGGGCCAGTCACCTTAGCATAGGTCGATAATTTTTATTCATTTCACTGTCGGATCGCCTCGCTATATACTTAATCCTTATTGAGACAATTACGAGGCACCCGTATGTCCACTTTATGGCGCAGCATACGCCAGAAGTTGGTAACCGATTCTCTGTGGCAAGTCCCGCTGCAGCTCTGTATCTATATCTGGTTATACCTGTTAGCCGGCTTATTGGTGACTCTTTTCCATCTCCCCCTCCCAGCAAATGTTATCGGTTTAAGTATTTTGCTGCTGCTCATTATGTTGCGTATCGTTCCGGTTAAGTGGATCCGCGCGGGTGGAAACTGGCTATTAGCAGAGATGCTACTTTTCTTTATTCCCGCCGTCGTAGCGGTGGTCAATTATGGCCCGCTATTGCGCAGTGAAGGGTGGAAAATTGTGGCAGTGATAGGGTTGAGTACCCTATTGGTACTAGGCGCTACCGGTTTGGTGGTCGAACGAGTATTCCGTTACGAAATAGCTCGAGCCCAACGTAAGTTAGGGGCTAATGATGAGTAATATGCTCGCGAATCTTAGCTGCTTAGTGCTGACCGTCGTTGTCTACTATCTTAATAAACGTCTTTATCGACGTTGGCGCTTACTACTGCTGATGCCCTTGGTCTTCACACCATTAGTATTAATTATTTTACTGCTAACCACCCATATCTCTTGGGAAAACTATATCGGCGACAACCATTGGTTGATCTGGTTGCTAGGTCCGGCGACACTGGCCTTTGCGATTCCGGTCTATGAAAACCTTGGCCTGATTCGAAGACATTGGATGTCTCTCGGGGCAGGAGTGCTGACGGCGGTAGTGGTGGCCGTGTTAAGCTCTGTCTGGCTGGCCCGTCTATTCTCGTTACCAGAAATGGTTGAGCGCAGTCTCTCGGTACGATCCATCACAACTCCTTTTGCGTTGGCTGCGGCTAAACAAGTAGGGGGGCAACCCGATTTAGTCGCTTTATTTGTAGTGATTACTGGGGTCTTTGGTATGGCCATTGGAGACTTTCTTTTCCTGCGATTAATGATTAAACAGAGCATTGCGAAAGGCGCGAGCTTGGGCGCGGCTTCTCATGGAGCTGGTACCGCGAAAGCCTATCAATTGGGGCCAGAAGAGGGGGTGGTGTCCAGTTTAGTGATGATGCTGGCGGGCATAATGACGGTGCTGTTAGCGCCTTTTATTCGCTTACTTTTTTAAGAAGCGGGTCACTGCATGGCAGTGACCCTTGAGGCTTAAGGCTGCTTAATACTCTGCTTTTCTTCTAATAATTTCTCAACCACACCCGGATCCGCTAATGTCGACGTATCGCCAAAGTTAGAGGTATCGCCTGCCGCGATTTTTCGCAAAATACGGCGCATAATCTTACCGGAACGTGTCTTAGGTAGCATCTCTGCCCAGTGCAGAACGTCAGGGGTCGCGATGGGGCCTATTTCTTTACGTACCCATTGACGAACCTCGCTATATAGCTCGCTACTCGGCTCTTCACCGCTATTAAGCGTGACATAAGCGTAGATAGCTTGGCCTTTAATGGAGTGCGGAATACCGACCACTGCCGCTTCAGCGATTTTAGGATGTGAGACTAATGCGGACTCGATTTCGGCGGTGCCTAAACGGTGGCCTGAAACGTTTAACACATCATCTACCCGGCCGGTGATCCAATAGTAGCCATCTGCATCACGACGAGCGCCATCACCGCTAAAATAGCTGTTTTGGAAGGTGGAGAAGTAGGTTTGTTCAAAACGTTGATGATCCCCAAACAGCGTACGTGCTTGGCCCGGCCATGAGTCGGTGATCACTAAATTACCTTCGCAAACGCCTTCTTGAATGACCCCTTCATTATCGACTAAGGCGGGTTTCACCCCGAAGAAAGGACGGGTTGCCGAACCAGGTTTCAAAGGTGTTGCTCCCGGTAAGGGGGCAATCATAAAACCGCCAGTCTCGGTTTGCCACCAAGTGTCGACAATGGGACAGCGACTATTGCCCATTTTGCTGAAAAACCACTCCCACGCTTCAGGGTTGATCGGCTCACCGACCGATCCCAGCACACGCAGTGAACTGCGATCGGTACCTTGGATCGCTTTATCGCCTTCTGCCATCAACGCACGGATGGCTGTTGGCGCAGTATAGAGGATGGTGACCTGATATTTGTCGACCACTTCTGCCATCCGCGAGGCGGTTGGCCAGTTTGGAACGCCTTCGAACATAACGGTTGTCGCGCCGCACGCCAGTGGTCCATAAAGCAAATAGCTGTGTCCTGTGATCCAGCCGACATCCGCGGTACACCAATAGATATCATCTGGCTGATAATCAAAGACATATTTGAAGGTGGTTGCGGCATAAACTAAATAACCGCCCGTGGTGTGTAACACCCCCTTTGGCTGTCCGGTAGACCCAGAGGTATAAAGAATAAATAAAGGATCTTCGGCGTTCATCGACACGGGTTGGTGTTCAATCGGGGCGTCGGCCATCAGTTCATGCCACCAGCAATCGCGGGGCGCATGCCAACTAGGTGATTGACCGGTACGGGAATAGACGATGACGTTTTTCACGCTGGTCACGGCAGGATTGGCTAAGGCATCATCGACATTCTTCTTCAACGGAATCGGTCGTCCGGCACGTAAGCCTTGGTCGGCGGTGACCACTAACTTGGCTTGGCTATCGATAATCCGCCCCGCTACGGCATCCGGTGAGAAGCCACCAAAAATCACTGAGTGAATGGCACCAATTCGTGCACAGGCCAGCATTGCGACCGCGGCTTCGGGGACCATTGGCATGTAGAGAGCGACGACGTCTTGAGGTTTAATCCCCATTGACGTCAGCACATTCGCGAACTGACAAACTTGTTGATGTAATTCTCGGTAGGTCAGGGTTCGACTTTCGGTACCGTCATCGCTTTCCCAGATAATCGCCTTTTTATCGGCATGTTGGGCCAGATGGCGGTCTAAACAGTTAGCGGCTAAGTTAAGCTGGCCATCTTCGAACCAACGAATGTCGATGTTACCTGGTTCAAATCGGGTGTTTTTAACAGTATTAAAAGGGGTAATCCAATCAATGATCTGTGCGTGTTCCTGCCAGAATGCAGTGGGGTCGTCTACGGATTGTTGATAGAGCGCAGCATACTGCTCTTCGTTTATCAGTGTGTTGGCAGCAATGGCATCCATAATGGGGTGGGTAATGGGTTGGCTCATGACAGGTCTCCTTTTTTGTTGATTTTATGTGAAATGGTGAATGATAAAAGACCGAGCCGGTGATTTGTTTAGGTTATGTGCCAGAGATCACGGGATTGCATCGTTATTTACCGACGAGTCGAATTTATCGGTATCCTCAGCCATTCTGGCAAAATCAGCCATGATTGCCTAGCTGCTAGCAGGGTCTAGAAAAATTTTTTTTCAAAACGTGCGCTTTTTTTGCAGTGAAATTTATTCTTTTAGAAGATAGGGTTATAAAAAACGAGCCTCTATATAAGATAATTGATTATTGAAAGGGAATTATCCGATGTTTATCAAAGCTTGCGCTCGGCAGACAGAAAATGGTAATACATAGCACACAAAATCGCAGGAGGCGGTTTTAGCACACAAACATCAAAAGACTTGCCCGTTTTATTTTTGGCATTTTTATTTCTGCGTACTTCTCTTGTCACTGAAGAGTGAAAGGCAGTTTGACTGAGGAAACCACTATTCTATGAAAGGCTTCAAAATCACTCTCGCTTGGCAAATCCTAATTGCACTGATTTTAGGTATTGTTGCCGGAAGCATCCTTCACAATGCACCAGATAGCCGCGATTGGCTGGTGGTCAACATTTTAAAACCTGCGGGTGACATCTTTATTCATTTGATCAAAATGATTGTCATTCCGATTGTTGTCTCGTCGTTGATTGTCGGTATTGCCGGTGTCGGTGACGCGAAGAAATTGGGGCGTATCGGCCTTAAAACAATCATTTATTTTGAGGTGATCACCACCATTGCTATCGTGGTTGGCCTGACATTAGCCAACGTGTTCCATCCAGGAACCGGTATTGATATGTCTGTGTTAACCACTACCGATATTTCAAAATACGAAGCCACCACGCAACAGGTACAGAATGGACCACACAGTTTAGTGGCCACTATCCTGTCGGTCATTCCGCAAAACATCTTTGTGTCCTTTGCGAATGGTGACATGTTGGCGATTATCTTCTTCTCAGTATTATTTGGTTTAGGCTTATCCTCGCTGCCCGCCGAACACCGCGATCCGCTGGTCTCTGTTTTCCGCTCGACGGCGGAAACCATGTTCAAAGTGACCAACATGATCATGCGTTATGCGCCAGTCGGGGTGTTTGCACTGTTAACCGTGACCGTGGCGAACTTTGGTTTTGCTTCGCTTTACCCACTGGCGAAGTTAGTCATCTTGGTCTATGCCGCTATCCTACTGTTTGCTTTCGTTATCTTGGGTGGTGTCGCGAAGCTATGTGGTTTAAATATCTGGACACTGATACGCTTACTCAAAGACGAGCTGATCCTCTCCTATTCCACCTCCAGTTCAGAGACCGTTCTTCCACGTATCATGGAAAAGATGGAAGCTTATGGTGCACCAAAGTCTATCACTAGCTTCGTGGTACCGACGGGTTATTCGTTTAACTTAGATGGCTCCACCCTCTATCAAAGTATTGCGGCAATTTTCATTGCTCAACTTTACGGTATCGAGCTTACCTTGACGCATCAGATCGTTTTAGTCCTCACCTTGATGGTGACGTCCAAAGGTATCGCAGGGGTTCCAGGTGTCTCCTTCGTGGTACTACTGGCAACGCTGGGTAGCGTAGGGATCCCACTAGAAGGTTTGGCCTTTATCGCCGGGGTCGACCGTATTATGGATATGGCACGTACTGCATTAAATGTGGTGGGTAATGCCTTAGCTGTACTGGTTATCTCTTGCTGGGAAAAACAGTTTGATGTGAATAAAGCGCGGGCTTACGAACAACAAATGTTGGGGACGTCGCGTGCTAAATAACTGACTATTGATCATTAATCAGTCGGGAGTGCATGATACGGGTCAATACCGTTCATCACTCCCGTTTTTTTTGTCCAAAATAAGGCTTGATTATGTCCCTTACTCTCCATCGTCTCGTGACCGAAGGTCGCAATATCGCCAGTGAAAATATCGATCAGTTATCGACGGCTGAGATGTTGAAAGTTATTAATGATGAGGATAAAAAAGTTGCCCTTGCAGTTGAGGCGATTTTACCGGAAATCACTCAGGCAGTAGAGGCGATCACCGCGGCTTTCGCACAAGGTGGGCGGTTAATCTATAGCGGCGCGGGGACTTCAGGTCGGCTAGGTGTTCTGGATGCTAGTGAATGCCCACCAACGTTTGGGACTTCGCCTGAGCAGGTGATTGGACTGATTGCCGGCGGGCATAAGGCGATTTTACAAGCTGTTGAGAATGCAGAAGATAATGCAGAGCAAGGGGCTAGAGACTTACAGATTATTGACTTTAGCGCACAAGATATTTTAGTGGGTATCGCCGCCAGCGGTCGTACTCCTTATGTCTTGGGAGCCTTGGGATGGGCTAAACAGCGTGGTGCGGTCACTATAGCAATCAGTTGCAATGCGCAAAGTCCGATGGCGGAGTGTGCCGATATTGCGCTCAGTGCGGTAGTGGGGCCAGAAGTCGTAACGGGCTCATCTCGGCTAAAGGCGGGGACCGCCCAAAAGATGATTCTGAATATGTTGACGACGGGGGCAATGATCCGCAGCGGCAAAGTGTTTGGGAATTTGATGGTGGATGTTGAAGCCACCAATCAGAAGCTCATTCAACGCCAGAAAAATATCGTTATCGATGCCACTGGCTGCTCCACGGAGGAGGCCGAACTGGCCCTTAAGGCCTGTAATGGACAGTGTAAAACCGCAATACTCATGCTCTTGGCGGAGTTAACGGCTGAGCAGGCTCAAGCGCTGTTAATCGAACACAAAGGGTTTATTCGTTCCGCGCTGATAGCATCCGGGAATAAATAACGAAATGATTATATTTATCATTTGAAAAATCCATTACACTCTTAGCGTTTCTCAACATGATCAGCGCTAAGGGCTCTGTTTGACGGTCCACTGCGCAATGACAGAGGTAATGACTATGCAACGCAATTCTCTTTTCCGTCCATTGTTACTGGTGACAGCGCTATTTTCAGCGAGTGTATTTGCCGAGGAAGCACAAACGCTGACTCAACCCGTTTCGAAAGGACTTTACGAACTGGCGTATGGCCAATCTTCTCAGCAATTATATGTCGCGAGTGCGGGTAGCCGACAAGAAACCGGCGGCGCGGTGTATGTGCTTAACCCACAAAGCTTGAAAACCGAGCAAGTCATTAAAGAACCGCTTAAGCCTTTCGGCGTTGCCATCGATAATACCCAGCACATTCTTTATACCGGTAATACGCGCGATGGCTCGATTACTGCGATTGACTTACAAACCCAAAAAGTCATCGCTCAACAGGTGGTTGAAACACGTCAACGTACCGAGTCTTTTAGACCACCACAAGTTCGTGAAATTGCGGTCGATCCCACTACGCATCAGGTTTATGCCACCGGGGTAGGGGCTGATAGCGTGGTGTGGGTATTGGACGGTAAATCACTGAAAGTGATCAAAACCATTTCTGGCGTGGGTAAAATGGCGACGGGACTTGCGATAGATGCTAAGCAGCATGCGCTCTATCTCTCCAATGCTGATGCAGAATGGATTAACATTGACACGCAAACTCATAGCATTGTCAAACGGACAAAACTGGATTTACCGGGTGACCATATGCTGTTAAACATCAGCTTGGATACGGCGGGTCATCGTGCCTTTATTGCTGATTTTAAACAGCCGCAAGTTGTGGTTATTGATACCCAAACAAACAAAGTTTTGACGAGCATTAAGGTTCCGGAATCGCTAGGAGTACTGTTCAATGCGCAGCGCCAAGAGCTTTATGTGACGCATCGTAAGGCCGGTACAGTCAGTATTGTCGATACGAAAACCTATCAGGTAAAACGTACGGTTAAAACGGACGGTATGCCGAATAGCCTAGCGTTATCCGATAAGGGGGATGTGCTGTATGTCAGCGTTAAGCAACCTTCTTCTCGTGAGAAAGAAGCGACCCAGCCAGACACTGTCTTACGCATCACCTTATAATAAAAAAAGGCCTCATTATGAGGCCTTTTTCCGTTATCACTCTTTAAACAAGATTGATAATTTCCCGCCCGGTTCGGCTAATTTGGCTAGCTTCTTCTCATTGACGGTTTTACGTTGCCCCAATTGCGATAAGGTCGGGGAGTCGGCTTTATCAGTGGAATGTTGGCTACCTTGTGCGGCGACCAAGGTTGCAGCTGCCTGCTGTAGATAGGCCATATAGCCTGCTTTGGTCGAGAGCTGCTGAGCGTTTACGGGCTGTTGGGTGCGCAGCCAGCTACCTAGGTAAAACTCTAAGAACGGCGGTGCTTGGTCTGGCTTATCGTAGGCGATGCCCCGTAAGAAATAGACAATTGAGCGATAAGGATCGTTCTGCATGGTCTGCAGACTCACTTGCTGGGGTAACTGCGCAGGGCTAACCGGTTTACCTTGTGGATCTTCCAGCCAGGTTAAATGCTGTTGTTGCATGGTACTCCAGAACTGATCCATTGAAGCGAGCTGGCTGAAATCATTGGTGATGCGTACCGCAAAGGGAAAATCCTGATTATTGGCTAGCGCCCGATAGGTCGATACCGTGTGGTGGCCATCGGTAAGATAGATATGATGGTCCGGCGCAATGACTGCACTTTTCACGTCGTCCGGCTCAGTCCCAACCGCAGCAAGACAGGTAAAACTGGTGGGCTGTGCGAGAGAGGATTGGCTATCGAATGTTTTTACCCCTTTCGCTCCAATATCTTCACAGAAATCGTCAAACAGCTCCTGTCGATCGCCTTGTAATGTAGCCACTTTATAGTTAACTTCATCGGCACCAATCGCCGGTTGAGTGGGGCGGATCTCGCTGACATTGAGTGTTTTAACCGTCTGGGCGAAAGAGAGGGGGCTGCACGATAAGCCCGCTGTGATTAACGAAGCAAGTAGAACCGGGGTAACGCGTTTCATTATCTTCTTCCTCATAATGGGGGATAAAAAAAGGTGAGTTGCCTCACCTTTCCTCTATCATTCATCAGTCTGAGGCATCATTGATTAAGTCGTGGTGGGACTTATCCTTGAGGATCATCTCAAAACTATGAAGACGCTTATAGATTGACATCAATTCAACTAACGTGGACCATGAATTGATCAAATATTGGAACGATGAGCGCACTTGATCAAATACGTTGGAGATTTGATTCATTAATCCTAAGGTAATGGTTCCTGCGACGATGGCTGGGAAGAGAACAAATAACCCAAAGATATTATCGACTTGCAGATACAGAATACGTGTAATATTAAAGTAGAGATAATGGAAGTAGAGACGAAAATAGTTATAGCGCACTTGGTTATAGAGCGCTTTCACGGTCGGTGGCGCAGCCCGATTTGCATCATCCTCACCATAGACTAACTCTTTACGATAGGCTGCCTCTACCCGTTGATTTTTAAAGGATAGACCCGGTAGTTTAATCCCAACAACCGCTAACAAAGCCGTCCCAAATAGTGACCAGACAATGGCAATGATAACCAGAGCATAAGGGATATCGCCAATAATCGGCACCGATTTTACGTGTACGGAAAGCTGTGCCAAGATCGGTAGAAACGCGATCAACGTCATAATCGCTTGCAGCAAGCTAACGCCCCAGCTTTCCAAGGTATCGGCGAAGCGCATCGTATCTTCTTGCACCCGCTGAGAGGCCCCTTCGACATGACGTAACTGTCCCCAATTCGCCATAAAGAAGTTATTCATCGCCGTACGCCAACGAAATACCCAGTGGCTGACGAAGAAATTATTTAACACACCCACTACTACGGCGACTAAAGCAATGCCGAGAAACGCGTAGATTTGTTGATAAAAATCTTCGATTTTTACCGATCCTGCTTTGCCGAGGGCTTTTTGGATAAGGTCGCCAAAGGGCGCATACCAGGCATTTATCGCGACGCCAACTTGAACGCCAAACCACGTTGAAAAAATGATGAGGGCCAATCCCCAGACAGACCAGCGTTGCCAAGGATGGTGATCAATCAAACGCCACACGACGGCGAAGATCGTCACGGCGGCCCAGAAATAGAGGTAGAACCAGAGATAACTGAGTTGCCAAAACCGCGCGACGGTTGTTGGTAGCGGTGCCAGAAAAGTCTTGGCGAGTGACGGAAAATGGGCCGGCAGCTGTGCGGCGACACCGAACCAAAAAAGGACCACGACCAAACTCCAAACGGCTGCACTAATGAAAAAGAGCAGTGGGCGTGGGAAATAGCACTTAAACATGATAACTCCCTGAAAAATTAACTTCGGCGGTGACTATACTAAATTAACCGGCTGGAGAAGGATTTTACTGGCGATTAAAAAACATATTCTGATGAAAAGATGTTAAATCTCGTCACAAAAAATAAGTAGATATGATTTTTGATGTTACTCAACTGTGTTACAATTTAATTGTTACCGGTAACAGGCCTATAAAAATACGACAGCGTTACCGAACAACACTGTCACGCTATCTTTCAATTATTCATGCTGCATTATTTGCAGTGTTAAGGCAATGTCATGTCAGAACAAAAAAACGGCCAGTCACGCCGTGATTTTCTGCTGAAAACTATCGCCATCGCGCCAGCCATGGCTGTTGGGACGGCAGGGATAGGGGCGCTAGAGAGTCGAAGTGTCTTGGCCGCAGACAGCACCCGTTCTGCCCATTCTCAGGCGAGAGATTACCAACCCTCTTGGTTTACGGCTGAAGAATTTGCATTCATTACTGCCGCCGTAACGCAACTGATCCCGAAAGATGAGCGTGGCCCAGGTGCACTGGAGGCGGGGGTTCCTGAGTATATAGACCGTCAAATGAATACGCCTTATGCGACCGGTGCAAACTGGTATATGCAGGGGCCATTCACGCCTGATGTTGATAAAGCGTTTGGTTATCAGCTGCCATTAGTCCCGCAGCAAATTTATCGATTGGGAATTGCCGAGGCGAATCATCAAAGTCAGCAGCAATACGGTAAGATTTTTGCGGATCTTAACGCGGCACAACAAGTTGAATTTCTTAAGTCCTTGGAAAGCGGCAAAGTGAATTTCCAACAGCTGCCGTCAAAAACCTTCTTCTCATTCCTCCTGCAAAATACTCGCGAAGGCTTCTTTAGCGACCCTATCCACGGTGGTAACCAAGGATTAGTGGGGTGGAAATTGATTAATTTCCCAGGCGCGCGTGCAGACTTTATGGATTGGGTGGAGCGTGGTGAACGTTACCCATTACCACCAGTATCGATTCGGGGTGAGAGAAGCTAATTATGGCTAATGAACAGAAAAAAGTAGATGCGGTAATCGTCGGCTTCGGTTGGGCGGGTGCGATTATGGCAAAAGAGTTAACCGAAGCGGGCCTGACAGTGGTCGCGCTAGAGCGTGGTCCCCATCGTGATACATACCCCGATGGGGCCTACCCACAATCGATCGACGAATTAACGTATAACGTTCGAAAAAAACTTTTCCAAGATCTGTCTAAAAGTACCGTAACCATTCGACACAACCCTGCGCAAACTGCCGTCCCTTACCGCCAGCTTGCCGCATTCTTACCGGGTACGGGTACAGGTGGCGCAGGATTACACTGGTCGGGCGTCCACTTGCGCGTTGACCCAGCTGAATTGCGTCTGCGTAGCCATTACGAAGAGCGTTATGGGAAAAACTTTATTCCAGAAGGGATGACGATCCAAGATTTCGGCGTAACTTACGACGAACTCGAACCGTTCTTTGATCAATCAGAAAAAGTGTTTGGTACCTCAGGCACCGCCTGGTCGATCAAAGGCAATGTTGTGGGTAAAGATAAAGGGGGTAACCCTTATGCGGGTGATCGCTCGCAAGACTTTCCGCTCCCTGCCCAGAAAAGAACCTATTCTGCACAATTGTTCTATAAGGCCGCACAAGCGGTTGGTTATCATCCCTACGATCTGCCTTCAGCTAATACCTCTGGACCTTATACCAATACTTATGGGGCGCAAATGGGGCCGTGTAACTTCTGCGGTTATTGCAGTGGTTACGCCTGTTACATGTATTCTAAGGCTTCGCCGAACGTTAATATTCTACCGGCGCTTCGCCAAGAGCCTAAATTTGAACTGCGAAACGATTCCTATGTGCTGAAAGTAAACCTGACGGACGATAAAAAGCGCGCAACAGGTGTCACCTACGTGGATGCACAAGGTCGGGAACAGATCCAACCAGCAGATTTAGTGATCCTCTCGGCATTCCAATTCCATAACGTCCACCTAATGTTGTTATCTGGAATCGGTAAGCCGTACAACCCGATTACCAATGAAGGGGTGGTCGGTCGTAACTTTGCCTACCAGAACATGTCGACCCTTAAAGCCTTGTTCGATAAAAATACCACCACCAACCCGTTTATCGGAGCCGGCGGAGCCGGTGTTGCCGTGGATGACTTTAACGCGGACAACTTTGACCATGGTCCGCATGGTTTTGTCGGTGGGTCACCCCTCTGGGTAAACCAAGCAGGCGTGAAACCCATTTCTGGGCTTCCTGTGCCTGCTGGCACGCCAGCGTGGGGAAGTGAGTGGAAAGCCGCCGTTGCAGACACTTATACCCATCATGTCTCGATGGATGCTCATGGCGCCCATCAGTCATACCGTAATAACTATTTAGATCTCGATCCCAACTACAAAGACATTCATGGGCAGCCGCTGCTCCGGATGACATTCGATTGGCAAGAGAACGACATTAAAATGGCACAGTTTATGGTGTCTAAGATGCATAAAATTGCCGAAGCGATGAATCCTAAAGCGATTTTAGGGGCAGCAAAAAAAGAGGGCGCGCATTTCGATACCACCTCTTATCAGACAACCCATATGAACGGCGGCGCAATCATGGGTGAAAACCCGTCGACCAGTGCTATTAACCGTTATCTGCAAAGTTGGGACGTGCATAACGTCTTCGTGCCGGGAGCGTCAGCGTTCCCACAGGGGCTTGGCTATAACCCGACCGGACTGGTGGCGGCCCTGACGTATTGGTCGGCTAAAACCATCCGTGAGGTGTACCTCAAGAACCCAGGCCCACTGGTTCAGGCATAAGGAGAGGCGAATGAAAAAGACTTTTTTAACCCTAGTGTTAGCGTTGGTCTCTTTTGGTGCATTAGCCGAAACCTCGGGGGAGCTGGTCAAACGTGGCGAGTACTTAGCGCGCGCAGGGGACTGTGTCGCCTGCCATACCGCGAAAGGGGGTAAACCTTTTGCCGGTGGTTTAGCGATGGCAACACCGATTGGCACGATTTACAGTACCAATATTACGCCTGATAAGCAGACTGGGATTGGTGATTATAGCTACGATGATTTCCAAAAGGCCGTGCGCCAGGGAATTGCGAAAACCGGCGATACGCTCTATCCGGCTATGCCTTATCCTTCCTATGCAGTCGTGAGCGATGAAGATATGCATGCGCTGTATGCCTACTTTATGCAGGGTGTTCCGGCAATCAATCAAGAGAATAAAGCGACCGATATCCCATGGCCGTTGTCAATGCGCTGGCCGCTGGCGATCTGGCGTAAAATGTTTGCACCAGAGGTAAAACCTTTTGAACCCACCACTCAGGATGACGAAAGTGTTAACCGTGGGCGTTATTTGGTTGAAGGGTTAGCACACTGTGGCGCTTGCCACACACCACGTAGCATTACCATGCAAGAGAAAGTCCTTAATGGGCAAGATAATACAACTTATCTTGCAGGCAGCAGCTCACCGATTGATGGATGGACCGCCAGTAACCTGCGTGGCGATAATCGCGATGGCTTAGGCCGTTGGAGCCAGCAAGAACTTGAGCAGTTCTTGCGTTATGGCCGCAATGACCAAACCGCCGTCTTCGGTGGCATGACTGATGTGGTCGAGCATAGTCTGCAATACCTGACCGATGCTGATATCACGGCGATTGCACGCTATTTGAAAACTCTGGCCCCACAAGATCCCCATCAACCGCCGTTCACTGCCAACGATACTGTCGCGAAGGCTCTGTGGAAAGGGGACGACCAGCAAGCGGGTGCAAGTGAATATGTTGACAGCTGTGCGGCTTGCCACAAGACGGATGGAACTGGCTACAAGCGTTTCTTCCCGCAGTTAAAAGGTAACCCAGTCGTCTTGGCCGACGATCCTACCTCGCTGATTCACATCATCTTAACGGGTGCACGTTTACCGGCCGTGGCTGGGGCACCTACTGCGATCACTATGCCTGCCTTTGGTTGGCGGATGAATGATCAGCAGGTCGCGGACCTGGTTAATTTTGTGCGCAGCAGTTGGGGGAATACCCAGTCTTCGACGGTATCGGCCAGTGATGTCGCGAAAATTCGCGAACAGGACGACGTTAAAGGTCAGCAAGGTAGTCATAGCATTGAAACGCTAGAAAAACGTCAGTAATCGTTTTTCTTATCAGAACAGCGCGGTAATCCTAAGGGTTACCGCGTTTTTTTTAAATATCTTCGAGGTCTTTACCGCGGGTGGTGGGGCCGCAAATCGCGACAGATAGCACGACCATTAACATACTAAAGACGATAAATAGGACCACGGCGCGACTTCCGGCAGACGTCAGAATAACGCCAATAAGTATGCTACTGAGGGCGGTAGAAAGGCGGCTAAAGGAGTAGCAAAAACCGACTGCGCGAGCGCGAATCGCCGTCGGAAAGATCTCTGTTTGATAGGCGTGATAGCTATAGGTCAACCATGCGTTGGAATAGGTGATGAGGAAACCACAGACGATCATCATCCAAGGTTGCTGAGTGAGCGCGAAACCTGTCCCACATACCACCGTCATCAACGAAGCCCCGACAATCTGCCATTTATTTTCAAATTTATCGGCATAGAGTGTGCAAAGTAGTGAGCCTAGCGGATAGGCTAGAGTAATTAAGAATGCATACCCTAAACTGTGTGACAGCGAGGCACCCTTGCCCGATAACAGCGTAGGTAACCAGTTACCAAAGCCAAAAAAGCCGATGGCTTGAAAGAAGTTCATCACCATTAACATGACGGTACGTTTACGCCATTTCGGTGACCAAATATCGCGAAATTTACCTCTCGCTTTGCGCTGAGAAGACGGAAGAGGCAGGGCGGTATTAATCGGAGCGCCACAGCGCTTCTCCATATCCATCATGATAAGGTGGGCAGCGTGGACCTGATTTTTCTCCATCAGCCAACGCGGCGATTCAGGAAGTTGTCGTCTGATAAGCCAAATAATCAGTGAGCACAGCGCGCCGATAATAATCACCCAGCGCCAGCCAGCTAAGCCAAGCCATTGTTGAGGGATCAGCCACCATGAAAGCAGGGCAACGGCAGGTACTGATAGAAATTGTACAAAGAAAGCGAAGGCAAACGCTTTGCTTCGCAGGCGGGTAGGGGTCCACTCTGCGAGATAAGTGTCAATTGTCACTAGCTCAACGCCAAGCCCTATCCCGACCAAAAAACGACACAGTAAAATACCTTCGCTACTTTGCTGAAATGCCATAAGCAGCGAGAAAAAACCGTACCAGCCTAGCGCGAAAATAAAGGTTAACCGTCTTCCATAACGGTCGGCGAAGGGAGCGAGCAGACTTGCGCCAACAAATAGACCAAGAAAGGTTACCGAGGCAAAAGCGGCCTGATCAGAGATCCCTAAAAGCCCGGCTTGCCCAACATGAAAAATATGATCCGCGACTAGACCGCTACTGATATAACCCGTTTCAAACAGATCAAACAGTTCAAAAAAACCGCCGAGCGCCAACAGGCTAATAAAGATCCACAAAGGACGCGTAGCGGGCAGCGCATCAATTCGTGCGGCAAGCGAGGTGGGCGGTGATGCAGTATTATCAACACTCATTAGCAGGTTTCCATTCACATTCTGTTTGCATTGAGGATATTATTTTTTTTTATTAAGTGGGATGAGCCCCACGTCTATCCAGCATAAAGCAAGTTAACAGCCAGGATCAGAAATTTGTGCAGGATTAAGATAAAAAAAAGCCACCCTAAAAAGGGTAGCTTTCCAATCGGATTCTGAAATTAGAAACTGTATCCCGCGACCAGGTAATACCCCCAGCCAGTATTATTGGTGCGCGAGCCACCCAGATCCGCACTGCCTTCCCATTGGCCGCCGTTATGGAAATAACGGGCCACGAAAGAGTAATGCCAATGCGCGTAGCTCAGGGCCAAGATATGGCTAGAAGCGATGGAGTTTTTCGTCCGCACGGTGCTGTTATTCCCGAGGTCAGACCCCCAATCAAAATTGGTGAAACCAATATACGCTAAGTTACCCCCCCACAGGGTGGTAATCGGGTACATATACTTCACTTTGAAGCGATAACCATCCCAGCTATCTTCGTTGGCCGCACCGTAGTTTTCCCACTGGTACTTGGCATAGACGTTTAAGGACAGTGAGAGTTTAGTGCCGGTGTCAATATCAGTCCCTAACCCCATATACCACGTATTTTGACGATTTTTATCGTTAGGTCCCATATCGTAGATATAGTTATTCGCGAAATACCACTGTTTGATAGGACCGATACTGAGGTCAGTATTGGTAAGCTTATCAATCGAGAAACGCGGTTCGATTTCCATGAATAATGGCGAGCCTTTACCCTTATCCCAAATTCCGACATCGTTTGCGTTACCTACGCCAAAAAATTTAGGTACGTCGACGTAACCGTAAAAATCGAACCAATCTTTATGCGCAAAGGCCTCATATTCTAAATAGATATCGTTATTTGGATGAGGACCAAAACGTGTGTGGTAACTGCCGACAACGTTGACACTTTGGTGCCACCAATCAGAAAGGTATTCGGAAGAGTCATCTGCCCAAGCGGATGTTGCAGCGGTTGAGGCTAATACTGTGGCGGCTATCAGTGATTTATATTTCATTATTATTTGCTCATCGAGGATGTAAAACGCGAAAAATGGGTCCCACAAGATCGTAACGGTCAGTAAAAAAGTGCATATCCTGTTTGTCGGCAGAGATTTTACCCTTAAAGGTGTGCTTTTGCGGCACTATAAAAAAATTATAATGTGATTGAGATCACATATTATGAGCATGCTATTGAACTATTTATCAATTATTGACTAACAGATGAATAATTAGACAGTGGGCGTGGGGCGATTGGGGATACTCGTCGATTGTAGGGTAAAGCCATGCTAATATTTGAAAAAATGAACAATTAATCGGTTGATTGCTAACCCCTTTCCTAGATAAGTGCTTGATTACGTCACATTAGGCCGTATGTTTGCTTTAAAGGATGCCATTTATGATGAATTCAGAATCTGAATCGTCTTCATTACGCGAAGACAGATTTGAACTCGCGTCAATATTGCGAACATTTCAAAAGCAGCAACAGACCTTAGTGTTAGCTGCTTTAGATGACGATAACCAAAACTTTACCTTGGTGAGAATGGAAGGGAGTCGTATCCGATTGCTTCCTCATGGTGGTCCCCTCTTAACCTCGCCGTTGACACTAGTGGCTGAGGGAAGTGAGGCTAAAATTATCTTTAGCATCACCAATATGGTGATTGTCGAACAACAGGGGCAGCAGCAATGGCTAGGGGAACTTGTTCCCACCTTCTCCTATATTCAACGCCGTCTCAATTTACGTGTTCCCGTGCCGTTGAGAGAAGCCTTTTCGATTGCTATTCACCTGCCAGGCCATGTTGAGTTACATCGTTTTTTTGTCGACAATTTCTCTACGGGGGGAATCGGGCTTTTCAGCCGAGGAATCCCAAATCTAGCGTTTAAACAAGGGGCAATCTTCAAGAAGGTTGATCTGAACTTAGGAGAGTACGGCCAATATAAAGTTAATGTTGAGGTGATCTCTCTAGCTCCCCTCGACGAGCCTTTAGTGGACCACCCTGAACTGACTCACCGCATCTCGATGCGCTTCTTAAATCTGTCGCTTATTACGCAACGGACTTTTAATAAGATTGCCTATACCTTTGAGGTGAACTTCAATCGTAAACGTTAAGCCAGTAGTATGAATTTTCTGAATTTTAAGGTATTGATTATCTTTGATTCATTCATTTTCTACACTTAGAAGACGATCGATGTTAAGGGGATGCTAATGGAACTTGAAACAGAACGTTTGCGATTACGGCAGTGGCAGACTTCCGATCTGATCCCTTTTCGGGAAATGAATCAAGATCCGGAGGTAATGCGTTTTTTTATGAACCCTCTCGACGCCACGCAGAGCGATGAGCTGGCCAAAACCTTTCGGCTTATCATTCAGCGTAAAGGCTGGGGTTTTTGGGCGGTGGAGCTAAAATCGACTGCCCAATTTATTGGTTTCTGCGGCCTGCATGAGCAACCTGATAAATTCACCTTCTCGCCTTGCGTTGAAATTGGCTGGCGTTTCTCATCGTCCTTCTGGTCCCAAGGCTTGGCAACAGAAGCCGCCGAGAGAGTATTGCAATTCGCTTTCGAAAATCTCAGCTTACAGCAAGTCGTTGCCTTCACTTCTGTGCATAATTATCGGTCTGAACGCTTGATGCAGCGACTGAATATGACTCGGCAGCGCACCTTTAACCACCCCCATATTCCCGCACAACATCCTTTAGCCGAGCATCTGCTTTACGCTTTACAGCGTTCAGGTCTTTTATTGTCTTAAGACAAGGCATTCACTTAAAAGAGGGGATTCTGGCGATCTATCTCACGTTTTACCGATAATCATCTTGAGGCACACTGGCGAGTCTGACAAATTGCCTGAAATAGGGTGAAGGGGTGAGATGAAGATCGTCAAAATATTGAACAACAACGTTGTGGTTGTTCAACAAGGCTCAAAGGATGAGCAGATTATTATGGGTCGCGGTATCGCCTATCAGAAACGTTGTGGCGACAGCATCGATCACAGTAAAATTGAGAAGATTTTTGCGCGACAGAATAATCCACTGTTTGATCATTTTGCCGATCTCATTCAACAGATCCCCCTCAATGTGTTACTGACCTGTGATCGTATCGTCACTTACGCTCGCCAGCAGCTGGGTTCCTTGCAAGAGAGCTTATTTATCTCACTGGCCGATCACTGCTTCGGCGCATTAGAGCGAAAACGTAATGGTATCGTCCTGCATAATCGTCTGTTATGGGAAACTCAACATCTTTATCCGAACGAGTACCAAGTAGCGGTGGTGGCGTTACAAATTATCGAACGAAGACTAGGGGTTACGCTGCAGTTAGATGAAGCCGGTTTTATCACGCTACATTTTGTCACCGCCCAGCTGAAAGGTGACATGCAAGAAGTCACCCAAGTGACTCGCCTAATGCAAGAAATGTTAAATCTGGTGAAATACCATTTATGTATTAATTATGACGATAAAAGTTTTAGTTACCACCGGTTTGTCACGCACTTAAAGTTCTTTGCGCAGCGTTGTTTGACGCACACACAGGTTAATAGTGAAGAGAGTGAATTAACAGAAACTGTTCATAATCAGTATCAGCTAGCGTGGTCAGCGGCTGAGTTAGTCGGTAAACATCTGTCGCAGCATTATCAGCATCAAATTCAACCAGAAGAGTTATTATTTTTAACGCTACATATAGAGAAGTTACGTAAAGAAGCAGAGTTATCACAGTAAATTGACAGGATTGTTACTACTTAGGTAGGCAAAACCTGGGTCTCGTCTGAACACGGCGGGTCCTGGGTTTTTTCGTTTTTAAAGGGAATTAAACGTTATCACCGATCACTGGAGGGCAAATGGATTATCAATCACTCGCGGAAAAGATTATTGAAGGCGTGGGCGGTAAGGAGAATATTACGAGTCTCGTTCACTGCGCAACACGCCTACGCTTTAAATTAGTACAACCAACACTCGCCGACACAGAACGTCTCAAGAGTCTGGACGAAGTGATTGCTGTGGTGAACAGTGGTGGACAATTCCAGGTGGTGATTGGTAATCAGGTGGGAGATGTCTATCAAGCAATTATGTCAGTTTCAAACATTGGGTTAGGTGCTAAGGATCCGAACGAGGCAAAACTAGACACCGCTGAGAAAAAATCGACGCTCTTAGCGCGATTGATCGACATCGTATCAGGGATCTTTACCCCCTTCATTGGTGTGATGGCTGCATCCGGGATCATGAAAGGGCTGCTTACGTTAGCAGTGGCATGTGGGGTGTTAACCACCGAAGGTGGGACCTATCAAATCTGGTTTGCAGCCAGTGATGCACTCTTTTTCTTCTTTCCGTTATTTATAGGCTATACCGCAGGGCAAAAATTTGGCGGTAGCCCATTTATCACCATGGTGATTGGTGGGGCGCTTACCCATCCCTTAATGATCAAAGCATTTGAAGCGGGCCAAACTGGGCAATTAACAGAACATTTTCTCGGGATCCCGATCGTTTTTATCAATTACAGCTCTTCGGTCATCCCGATTATTTTAGCGTCGTGGGTAAGCTGTGCGCTCGAAAAACGCATCAAACCGCTATTGCCTCTGGCGGTTCGCAGTTTTTTTACGCCGGTTATTTGTTTAGCGACTGTCGTTCCCTTAACCTTCTTAGGGATTGGCCCTTTGGCCACTTGGCTAAGCCATCTGCTGGCGGAAGGCTATGAAGTGATTTATCGCTTCGCACCTTGGTTAGCCGGCGCAGCATTGGGGGCGGTATGGCAGATTTGCGTAATTTTTGGCCTTCACTGGGGATTAGTCCCGCTGATCTTTAATAATCTTGCGGTGTTCGGACAAGATTCGATGATGCCATTGCTCTTGCCGGCGGTGATGGGACAAGTTGGCGCTGTTCTTGGCGTCTTCCTTTATAGCAAAGATCCTCGTCAAAAAGCCTTAGCAGGATCGTCATTTTCTGCTGGGATCTTCGGGGTGACTGAACCTGCGATCTATGGGGTAACCCTGCCACTCCGCCGACCCTTTATGATCGGATGTATTGCTGGATCAATTGGGGGAGCCATCGTCGGCGTTGCCGGCACTTCTTCTTTCTCTTTTGGGATCGCGGGTATATTTACACTTATTCAAATTATCCCCCCTACTGGTATCGATAGCACAGTATGGGGAGCATTTATCGGTACTGCGGTCGCGCTTAGTGTGAGTTGCTTAGGAACTTATGTCTGGGGCCGTCATACCCAGTTGCTTAGCATTGCCTCCGTAACCGGGGCATCGGTACACCCAGCGGCACCTGATACTAAGCCATCGCCGCATTCCGGTAATATTCCTACAGCGAAGACCCTGGTGCTTCTTACCCCAATGACTGGGCAGGTCATAGCGATGGCCGATATTCCCGATCCTACCTTTGCCAGAGGGTTGCTTGGTCAAGGTATCGCTATTCTACCTAATAAGGGGGAAGTCCGTGCTCCCTTTTCTGGCACGGTTGAATCACTTTTTGTGACTAAACATGCGCTGGGATTACGCAGTGAACAGGGGGTCGAGGTATTGATTCATGTCGGTATTGATACCGTTAAGTTGGCAGGTGAGCCGTTCACCCTGCATGTGGCGGAGGGCGATCCTATCACTGCAGGAGAGTTACTCCTGACCTTTGACTGCCAAGCTATTACTGATGCTGGGCTCTCTTTGGTTACCCCGATCTTGGTCACTAATAGCGATGATTTTAGTGCCGTGGAGTGTGTAGCAGACAGCGAAGTAATCGTGCAACAGCCTTTATTAATTATTACAGCCTAAGTTAAGGAGATGACAATGAAACAGTTTCCAACCGATTTTCTGTGGGGCGGAGCCGTGGCGGCGAATCAAGTAGAAGGTGCTTGGCAAGAAGGAGGTAAAGGACTCTCGACCTCAGATGTCCAACCTAAGGGCATCTTTGGCGATGTGAGCGACCGTAAAGGTCATACTTTTAGCCTGAAAGATACCGCAATCGATTTTTATCATCGTTATCCAGAGGATATTGCGCTCTTTAGTGAGATGGGGTTTGGCATACTTCGTGTCTCCATTGCTTGGACACGGATTTTCCCGAAAGGCGACGAACTGACCCCTTGTGAAGCGGGTCTGGCTTATTACGATAAATTGTTTGATGAGCTGGCAAAACACGGTATTAAAGCGATGGTCACTCTCTCGCATTATGAAATGCCTTGGCATTTGGTTACGGAATATGGCGGTTGGTCAAACCGGGAAGTGATCACGTTTTTTGAGCGTTACGCCAAGGTGGTGTTTAAGCGTTACGCTGAGAAAGTGAAATGGTGGCTGACCTTCAACGAAATCAATATGTCCCTACATGGGCCGCTGACCGGTGTGGGACTGCAAGACGGCTGCAGTGAAAGTGATGTCTACAAAGCTATCCATCACCAGTTAGTGGCCAGTGCCTTAGTCGTTCGCGCCTGCCATCTGCTGATTCCGGACGCAAAAATTGGCAATATGCTGCTGGGAGGGCTGGTCTATCCACTGACTTGCCAACCCAACGATGTATTTGAAACCCTACAAGAAAATCGTAAATGGCTGTTCTTTGGCGACGTACAATGCCGGGGGACGTACCCAGGCTATATGCTGCGCTACTTCCGCGATAAAGGCATTGATGTCGTGATTACGGAAGAGGATAAACACATTCTCAAACAAACGGTCGACTTTATCTCATTCAGCTATTACATGTCGGGTTGCGTCACCGCCGATAAAGCATTGAGTAAGAAAATCCGCGGCAACATTCTTAACATGGTGCCGAACCCCCATCTCCAAGCGTCTGAATGGGGATGGCAGATCGATCCAGTAGGATTACGTACATTACTCAATGAGTTGTGGGATCGTTATCAAAAGCCTCTCTTTATCGTGGAAAATGGATTGGGTGCTAAAGATCAGCCTGATGAGCAGGGACAAATCCAAGATGACTATCGCATTAGCTATATGAATGACCATCTTGTCCAGGTACGCGAAGCAATGGAAGACGGTGTCGATGTACTTGGCTATACCTCCTGGGGGCCAATTGATCTTATCAGTGCTTCAAAAGGCGAGATCAGTAAACGCTATGGATTTATTTACGTGGATCGTCAAGACGATGGGTCTGGCACCTTGGCAAGAACACGGAAGAAAAGTTTTTACTGGTATCAAGAAGTGATTCGTACGCACGGCGCGAGTTTAAAAGCGTAAAACAAGAAAGAGGCATCCAAGGATGCCTCTCTTTTTTTTACGGGTATGACGAGATGGTGTTTCAGAGTTTTAGAAAATCATCTTCATCCAAGGATAACCAATAAACAGTAAGGCGAGTAAGAAAATCACACCGAAGATCGAACCTAGTCGCCAGTAGTCTTTGGTCGGTAAATAGCCGCTACCATAATAAATAGGACTCGGTCCGGTACCATAGGGGGTGATGATCCCCATAATGCCTAGAGAGGTCACGAGTAACAAACAGAAAATCGGCATATCGATACCAGGGATCGCGGCACCTATAGTGAGTATAGCGGGAAGCAGTGCAGTGGTATGCGCGGTTGAGCTGGCAAAGAGATAGTGGAGTAAGTAGAAGGCTAAAAAGAGCATAACCGTTGCAACGGTTGGGCTAATTCCGGTTAACATCAGTCCTGCCTCTTGACCTAACCAGCGAATAAAGCCGACTCTCGCTAAGCCATCAGCCAAGGCTACCAATGTGGCAAACCATGCAAAGGTATTCCAGGCCGGTTTATTGCTGGTGATATCGTTCCAAGAAAGTACCCCCGTCCATAACATCAACACCACGACCAATAATGCCGCCATCGCCGGTTCTATCCATGCGGCAGCAAAGATCCACATCAGTAAAGCACAGCAGACAAAGCACAGCAGTAAAATTTCATTACGCGACATCCTACCGAGTTTCTTTAATTCGCTGGCTGCCCACTTCGGCACCTGCTCATTAACTTTGACTTGCGGAGGGTATAGCCAATAAGCCAGGAGCGGCATGGTGACAATCAGTAAAATCCCCACGGGAAGAAAAGCTAAAAACCATTTCCCCCACGTAATATCAATACCGACCACGCTCTTCACTAGCGCTAACGCAAGCAGATTGGGTGCCAGCGCAGATAAAAACATTGAGCTGGTGATACAGGCTGCCGTGATGGCGACCCACATTAAATAAGAGCCGATCTTACGGGCGCTCGGGTCATTGGGTTTCGAGCCATAAAGCGGAGGGAGATTCGCGATAATTGGATAGATGGTTCCGCCGCTACGTGCCGTATTAGAGGGAGTGAACGGCGCTAATAATAGGTCGGCGAAGGTAATCGCATAGCCTAAGGTTAAACTGCGACGGCCGAGAAACTTTACTAGAATCAAGGCTAAGCGTCGACCTAAGTTGGTTTTATCATAGCCTGCGGCAAACATAAATGCGCCAAAAATTAACCAGACTGTTGAGTTACTAAAGCCGCTTACCGCCCATTTAAAGGCTTGATTTGCGGTCTTAAATTGTGGATCGGCCAATTGTTCAGGGCTAAACAATAGCCATTGATTGAAGATCGCGACCACCACGATCCCCGTTAGGCCAATCACAGCACCCGGTAGCGGCTCAAAGATCAAGCCAACAATCACCGCAGCGAAGATAGCAAAAAAGTGCCAAGCATGGGGGGATAATCCCTCTGGCACTGGAGTAACTAATAAGAGTAAAGCTATCAAGGCGGGAAGAAGAAAAATAATGGTTTTTTTTGCTCGCCCTGATGTCGGGGGGGGAGCAGGAGAAACGTTTTGTTCACTGTCCTTAATCATGAATAATCACTCAGTAATCTATCGATGGAGGAGAGAATGCAGTCGAATTTATCTTCACCATCATCGATTTTTTACGCAGTGAGGTGTTGATTTCTATCAAAAGATAAAGGGGTGCCTGGCAAGCTCGCATAAAGTTTATTAATTTTTTGATCCTAAACAAATTTGGCGTCATTTTGTAGAAATGATTTAAAAATCATATGGTTAAATATTTGTTAAGGGGTGTTTAAATTTGTATTTAACTTATTTCCAATACGTACTCATTTCTCAATTTATAACCGTTCTTTGATCTAGACGAAGGGGAGGGGAAATCACATCGGCTTATAGTGAGAGAAATATCTCTCTCTAGCCATGCAATGATAGCCTCTGGAGCGCTAATGGATCTTAATAACGTCTTGAATACCGCATTGTGTTTCCCAAAAGGTAAAACCGTCAAAAACAGACTTCTTATGGCCCCTATGACAACCTGCAGTGGGTTTTACGACGGGAGTGTTCCGCAAGACTTAGTCGAGTATTACGGTAAACGTGCCCAAGGACTGGGTGCCGTGATTGTCGAGTGCTGTTTTATCGAGCCTCTGGGACCGGCTTTTCCGGGAGCATTGGGTATTGATAGCGATAAAAAGATCCCCGGCCTGGCCCGCATTGCGAGCGCCATTAAACAACAGGATGCGCTCGCGATCTTACAGATCTACCACGGTGGACGGATGGTTGAACCTGAGTTGATCGGTGGTAAAACCCCGGTTGCGCCGAGCGCTGTGGCGGCGGCTCGTGAAGGGGCAACAACTCCCCGTGAACTCAGTTGCCAAGAGATCGACGTACTGATCACTAAGTTTGGTGATGCAGTCAACCGGGCGATTAAAGCCGGTTTCGATGGGGTAGAAATCCACGGGGCAAACACTTATTTAATCCAGCAATTTTTTTCCCCGCATTCTAATCGACGGGAAGATCATTGGGGGGGCGATCGAGAAAAGCGCAGCCGTTTTCCGTTAGCCGTCCTTGATATTGCCCATCAGATGGCTGATCGTGCAGAAGCCAATGATTTTATTATCGGTTACCGCTTTTCTCCCGAAGAGATGGAAAAACCGGGGATTACCTTCCAAGATAGCCTTTATCTTCTCGAAAAACTGGCCCAACGCGGTCTTGACTATGTTCATTTCTCGGTAGGACATTGGTCGCGATCATCGATTATTGATCTGACGGATCATACGCCGCTGATCACCCGATATCGGCAAGCGATCTCGCCCTCCTCAAGCTTGGCAAAAGTCCCGGTGATCGGTGTAGGCGGTATTGTTAATCGATCGGATGTCGATCAAGCCCTCGCTGCGGGCTACGATCTTTTAGCGGTGGGTAAAGCCTGTATTGTTTATCCGGATTGGTGCCAGCGTCTCCATTCAGGTCAGACCTTAACGTTGGAGATGGAGAGTACGCAACGCGAAGCACTCTCTATTCCTGAACCACTGTGGTACTTCTCCTTGGTCGATGCAATGATCCGCGATGTCCAAAATGTCGGTAAGAAGTTTAAAGCCGGGGTCTACCATGAAAAAGTGGAAGCAGAAGCGCTCAAACTGATCATTGATGTTCAGCTCGATACCGATCGGATCACGGATATTCGCTTGCAACCGGACAGTAGTTTGGATGTCGACTTTACCCAGACCTTTGAACAGCTACGCACCCGGATGTTAGTGGCAAATAGTCCTTATGTTGATGCGATTGCTGGGGCAACTACCCAGAGCGAGGCGCTCAAAAAAGCGGTATCTCGCGCCCTCTCTACCTCTACTAAACATTGGGCAGAAGATTGTGGGGTCGACCCAGCCAGTTTAGAACACTACGACGTGATTGTGATTGGTAGCGGCGGTGCGGGATTAGCGGCCGCCATCAACGCCCACGATTTGGGGGCGAAAGTCGTGGTGGTTGAGCGTATGCCGACGATAGGGGGAAATACCCTCAAAGCCTCCGTAGGGATGAATGCGGCACAAACTTTTTATCAACAGAAAAAAGGGATTGAGGATACTAAAGCCTGCTTCTATGAAGAAACCTTAAAGGGCGGAAAATTTAAAAATAATCCCGATTTACTGCAGCAATTTGTCGAAAGGGCGCCGGACGCCATAAATTGGCTCGCTCAACAGGACATCGTGTTGAGCGATATTACGATCACCGGTGGGATGAGTATTGACCGAACCCACCGTCCTGCCGATCGTTCTGCGGTGGGGGGGTTTTTAATTAGTGGTTTAGTGAAAAACCTTACTCAGCGTCATATCGAAGTCCTGCTCGACACTAAGGCCGATAATATTGAGTTTCATCAAGGGAAAGTCTCTGGGGTGAGGGTTATCGATGAGTATGGTGAAAGCCGCGTCTTGCAGACCAAAGCGGTCATCGTCGCCACTGGCGGTTTTAGCGCCAACACTAAAATGGTTGAACATTATCGTCCTGAATTAACAGGATTTGTCACCACAAATCATAAAGGTGCCACGGGTAGTGGTATTACCTTATTGCAAAACCTCGGTGCGGCGACCGTCGATATGGCGGAAATTCAAATACACCCTACCGTCGAGCAAAAAAGTGCCTATCTTATCTCTGAATCGATTCGTGGCGGTGGGGCGATATTGGTCTCACAAGCCGGCGTTCGTTTCTGTAACGAAATGGAAACCCGTGACAAGGTCTCTGCGCAGATCATTGGCTTAGCGGAGAAGAGTGCGTGGATCGTCTTTGACGAGCAAGTCAGATCGCAAAACAAAGCCGCAGATGAATACATCGCGAAAGGTTTTGTGGTCCAAGGTGAGAGTATCGACGATCTCGCGACACAGATCGGCATGGATCCAAGTGTGTTGACACAGACCCTTGACACCTTCAACCAAGCCGTCCGTCAGCAACAAGATCTTCAGTTTGGACGTACAACGGCATTACGGCATCCGTTGGATAAGGGACCTTTTTATGCGATTAAGATAGCCCCCGGTGTCCACCATACTATGGGCGGTATTGCCATTTCGACTCAGGCACAAGTGTTGGATACTCACAATCATCCGTTACAGGGGATCTGGGCCGCTGGAGAAGTGGTCGGGGGGATCCATGGGGCTAATCGTATAGGGGGTAATGCGGTGGCCGATATCATTATCTTCGGGTTATTAGCCGGTGAGCAGGCGGCTAATTGGGTTAAAACGGTTTAACTTCGTAATAAGGGAGGCGGTATGGCAGATTATCAGGCGGTAATGATGGGGTCGCCGATTCGCTTATCGCTCTCCCAAGAAAACCCGCAGCGTGCGCGTGAAGTTTTTCAACTTATTAAGCAGCAAGAGGCGCTGCTAACGGTTAATCGAGCGGATTCATTGTTGATGACGGTTAACCGTGCCGCCGGTCGGCACCCTGTCGTGGTACCTAATGCTATTTTCCAACTTGTATCACTCGCTCGGCAAGTCAGCCTCTTGCCGGGAAGCTTGTTCAATTTAGCGATCGGCCCGTTGGTCAAAGCTTGGCGTATTGGCTTTAGTGGGCAGTGTCCCCCGCCTAGCCGCCAGATCGATAAGGCCTTGGCGTTGGTCGACCCACACGATATTCAGCTGGATCCCGACACCCACTCTATTTTTCTACGCAAACCTGGGATGGAAATTGATTTAGGGGCAATCGCCAAAGGCTATATTGCCGATAAAGTCTGCCAATATTTACAGTCACAGCAAGAACCCTATGCGTTGATCAATTTAGGTGGGAATATTCATACCCTCTCACGGCCCGTAGATCATCCTTGGCAGATTGGCTTACGTAAGCCTTTTAGCTCTCCACACACTCTGAGTGCTCGCTTGGCGGTAAGTGGACGATCGGTGGTGACCTCAGGGATTTACGAGCGATACTTCCTCCATCAACAGCGCTGCTATCACCATATTCTGGATAGCCGGACGGGATACCCCTTGGATAACGACTTGCTGAGCGTAACGGTGGTTAGTGAGTCCTCGTTGATCGGTGATGTCTACAGCACGTTGTTGTACGGCATGGGGGTTGAACAGAGCCTCGCCTGGCTTGCCCATCATCCAGAGATCGAAGCGGTAATGATCACTCGTCATAACCAGATTATTTGTTCCTCACAGCACCACTTCCAATGTCACGTTCTCGATCTAAATCAGTAGAATTATTTATCAATAATGCTTAGGGTGGAAGCTGCCTTAGTCAGGAGAATGGCCCATGTATCTTGGTATCGATTTAGGAACTTCTGGCGTTAAAGTGGTATTGATGGATGAACAATTTAAGGTCCAATCCAGTCAATCTGTCTCATTAACCTGCGACCATCCTCACCCTCTCTGGTCAGAACAAGCGCCGGAACAGTGGTGGCAAGCGACCGAGCAAGCGCTCGACCAGCTCGCCAAGCGTGTACCACTGCAGGCAGTCAAGGCTATTGGGGTGACAGGGCAGATGCATGGGGCAGTATTAGTCGATAGCGATGGGCAGCCTCTACGGCCAGCAATATTGTGGAACGATGGGCGCTGTGCATCACAGTGTACACTGCTTAATCAGCGAGCCCCTACCATTGAGCGCATCACCGGGAATCAGGTCATGACGGGGATGACTGCCCCGAAAATGCTCTGGATCGCTGAACATGAACCGGATATTTTTCGTCAAATCGCCCAAGTTTTATTACCGAAAGACTACCTGCGTTGGAAACTCTCCGGCTGTTATGCCACCGACATGTCGGATGCCTCAGGAACTCTTTGGCTGAATGTGGCGACCCGTCAGTGGGATGAGACGTTACTCGACGCTTGCGGTTTAACACTGCAACAGGTTCCCCTTCTGCTTGAAGGCCCCCAAGTAAGTGGCTACTTACGAGAAGAATACCAGCAGCGCTGGGGCTTCTCTTCGGCTATTCCTATCGTGGCGGGCGGCGGCGATTACGCGGCAGGGGCGGTAGGGGTTGGTGTGTGGCAGTCAGGCCAAGCGATGCTCTCATTGGGCACTTCAGGCGTCTATTTTGTCGTGGGCTTCCTGACGACTATTGGTCTGTCGGCTAAGAATGCCATCTTGATTGTCGAGTTTGCTAAGGATGAGATCGAACTTGCCGATAAAGGGCTGATCGAGGCGGCGCTCTCGGCAGTACGTATGCGGTTAAGGCCAATTTTGATGACTTCCATGGCCTTTATTCTCGGGGTGTTACCGCTGGCACTCGGGTCGGGTGCAGGCTCGGGTGCGCAAAATGCCGTGGGGACTGGCGTGATAGGTGGGATGATCGCGGCAACCTTACTTGCTATCTATTCTGTACCGATTTTCTTCGTGGTGATCCGTCGACGTTTTCCTGGAAAGCCCAAAGAAGGTGAAGAGTAGACCGTAGACTGGGCCCTTCAAGGGCCCAGTCTGCTTGTCACTCTTTTGCTAAATAACTCATGACAAAACTGGCTAGCGTAAAGCTCGCCATCATCAGAGCCATGGTAAACGGGGTGCCACTGTTGAAGAGCGCCAACAAGGCAGAAGAGAGAATACCGCTGCCGTATTGCAGGGACCCCATGAGTGCCGAAGCGGCCCCCGTGACTTGTGGTACGGTATCCAGTGCCGCAGCCGTAGTCACCGAAGCGATGACCCCATTCATGGCGAAGAAAATAAAGACTAACCCCATCATTAGGCCTAGGCCGCCCACCGACAGATAAGTCGTTACCGCTAACAGCCCCATCGCACTGGCTGACAAGGTTACGGCTATTTTTAATAATCGCTCTAAGGCAAAACGGTGTACTAGGCGTCGATTGATCATGTTCATACCCATCACGCCTAGGATATTGACCGCGAAAAAATAGCCGAAATGTTGTGGAGAAACATGAAAATAATTGATGTAAACAAAGGGTGAGGCCGTGATAAAAGTATAGGCAGACACATAGTAAAAGGTCAGGGCTAGAGTAAAGCGCATAAACTGGCGATGGCCCAGTAGGTCGCGGTAATTACCAAAGACTTGCAGTAAAGATGCCTGCACCCGCCGCTGCGGGGGTAAGGTTTCGGGTAACCAGCATAGTGTCCCCCACACCAATTGAGCGAGACAAAAACCGATCAAAAAGCCAGTAATCGTTAATTCAGTATTCCCGTGCAGGCTTGCACTCATCATTGGCATCGCGGGAAGATAAATATCCACGGAGAGCGACGTAAACGCCATTAAAGCGCTGAGGATAAGAATAAAAGGCAGTCCCTCAGTCGAGACTGGACGATGATAGGGTGGTCTCATGAGTCGCCGTTTGTCAGTGAAGAGTAGGAGGCTACTTTACCTGATTAGCTAGCAATAATACTCAGCAATCCTTGCTAGGCCTTGTGAATCGGACTCATTAATATTCTTCCTTCCTAGTGCATTGTTCTAGAAAGCAAGATTAGGATTAGGCAACTGCCTGCTGTTGTGATGGGCGACGTTGCAAGGCTTGATAAAAAGCTTCAAGGTTATCCTGTAAACGGCGTTTAACGTCCTCATCAATCCTTGCCGGGTGATCGGCATCAGGATAGTGAATTTGTTGATCGCTGGCGTAAACGCCACTGATAATCTCTTCCGCTTTCAACGCCGCGACGAGAGGCTTCAAGCTAAAATCGAGTGCTAACAAGTGATTAGCGCTACCTGCCGTCATCAATGGTAAAACAACTTTATGTTCGAACCCGCGTTCTGGTAAGAGATCGATCATCGCCTTCAGCACCCCAGTATAGGCGGCTTTATAGACGGGAGAAGCGATGATAATCCCATCGGCTTGCGCGACATCCTCTCGTAATTGAGCGATAGAGGGATGCGAGAACTGGGCATGAAGTAAGACTTCAGCCGGAATATCGGTCGCACGCCAAGTTAAGGTTTGAGCACCACGATGGCTTAACCAATCTGCCGAATGGTCTAATAGAATTTGAGTCCGTGACCGTTGGGCTGGGCTCCCCCCTATTAATAAAATTTGCATTAGTTAGCCTTATTTATGTGAGATAGATCACCAGTGTGGCGATTTTTCGGGCCAGTGTGAAGTAAAAAAATTAGCAAAAGTTATCTATAAATAGGGTTATCTCATTGGACGCTGATCTCGACTTGCCAAGATAGCGCCATCATTCGGTTAAGTGTTTACTTTTTTTCCCCCCGTTTCCCTAAGCGAATAAGCTCAATGGCCAAACGATGGGGGGAGCCTGTAATCGTGCGTTTAGTATCAATCAACGTTACCGGCCCAGCTTGTGCCAAGGTATGTAATCCGTTATTAAAGGGAGCATGGCTGCTTGGTGCTTCGATACGTCTAGCTTGGCAAAGAGAGGGATGCGCTAAGCTCGGGTCGGGCAAACTGAGCAGTTGTAAGGCTCCGCCATAAGTCCGGCTACAGTCTTGTGTCGGTAGAACAAGCTTCCCGTCGAGGATAAAAGGCGTGCCGCCCATTCTCGCGCCATGGATATCTTCGCGGAGCGTTTGGACGGACACGTCGTTCCATGGCCCAAAGAGGTGATCAGCCGTTGCCAGTTTTAACGTATTGGTGCGTGCCGCTTTGGGGGCGGGAGGGGTATAAAACATCCACCAACGCCCGTCATGGAAGTAAGGGGTGGCATCAATCGCAGCGTCGGGAAAGGAAAAACGCGGCTCAGCTTGCCAGCGCCAAGGAAACTCTACCGCTTTATAAAGGGTTAAGCGGCCCGATTTATATCCTTCAGGTAGCATCCATATCTCACCCTCCGCCTCAAACACATAAGGGTACGAGAGGTGCCAATCTTCTTTAAGCACGACTCGTTTTTCCAATACAGTGAAGTCTTTATCCAATACAAAGGCCTCGATATGACCCCACCTGGTACGATAATCATAGGCTTCAGCAAAGAGATATAGTTTACCCTCCCGCCATAGGCCAAACGGATCGGCTAAGAAGCAGAGAGATTTGTCGGCCCCTATCCATGTAATGGGAAAGTGCGCCAGTGAAGCGGCCTGAGCGACATCTTGAATCGACGCATTGATTACGCCGACTCGCCAAATTTCGGTCTGTAATAGGCTCATCATATCCTATCTAGGCTAATGTGTTGTGGTTGGTAGTCTCGCCACAATCTGCTCAGCAGCCTGCACAAATTGCTGATGGCTAAATTTAGTGGCTACATAGCGACGAGCTTGCCTACCATACTCTTGTAATACGCTAGGCGTAGCAAATATTTGTTGCAGTGCTGAGGCCAAGGCCACGTCCAGTTCGCCCGCAAGGACAAAACCGGTTTTACCTGCTTGTACCGCATCACGCATCTCACCAACGGGTGTCGCCATGACCGGAAGACCGACATTCATCGCTTCATGTAATGCTAAACACATCCCTTCATAGCGTGAAGGTTGGACGTAAAGATGCAGCCCAGCCATAAAGGAGTGAACCTGATCAGAAAAGCCGGGCAGTAAGACAATATCCTGTAGATTCCATTGAATGACTTTATCTTCTAACCGCTCCCGTTCGGGACCATCGCCCAAAATCGTTAGCTGTAAGCGATTACGTAAAGTGGGATAGCGCGCCAAAAACGTACCTAATGCATCGATCAACGCCGCATATTGTTTGACTTCATGTAGGCGCCCAACACTGCCAATCTGTAATCGAGATTCGCCATCCCAATAGCGAGCTTGAGGGGCGTGTTGGTCGTATTGAAATAAAGGCCATGCCATTACTTTATCGGCTGGAATTCCCATCTGTTGCTGAAGATAATCCACAACAGTCTGTGAGTCGCCAATCCACAAGGCGGAGCTATTGCGTAAACGGTAGGTATAACGACGCACGCTAGCACTGTGTTTAAAACTCACAACGGGAATATTTAAGAGTTTGCCTGCACACTGACCGACTAAATTACCAAAACTTAATGAGGTCCAGATAATATCTGGCCGATCCTGACGGATTATCGATAGATAACTGGCTAAGATAATCGGGAGGAAGCGACGGCGTGATGCCAGTAAACGATAGCTTAATCCTGCCGCAACAAGACGAGGGACAGCACCCCTATCGCGGGGTTCGCAGGCAATAATCGAGACATCGTGTCCCAGATTTTTTAAGGTCGTCACAATATCGGGGATAGCGAACTCAGCGCCGCCCGTCTCTAAACTTGTCACGAGATAATGAATTTTCATCAGTAACACCCATTCAAGGATTTTATACAATGGACCAAGGCGCATGATTACGATGACAATCAGCTTTTTACTGATAATCTGAAATTTTCTCTATTTTGCTGGGGTAAAGTTCAACCGTATGTATACATAGCCTAATTACCGGCTGAGGGACCGACAGTGAATTAACCAATTAAAATTTAATAGTAATCTTATAAAGGGAGGGTTTTTTATCTTTTTTTGTATAACGGTTCTCATTTTTAAAAAATCAATTGAACAATAAGCAGGTATTTTTAAAATTTTAATGTTATTAATCAAAAAATACTTCATCACTATCACTCAAAATAGTCGCTTCTCATATTGTGAGTACCGGCTAAATTTTCCCAAAATAGATGACGTTATCTAAGTCAATGGCCTTTCTTAGCGATCAATTCATAACTTTATGATCGCTAATAAATGTGGCGCTAAGAATTCATAAGTCTAAGAGGTAAACGCAGGGTACTGACGTGAATAATACTTATATTTACCACTGGGATTTATACTCTTGATAAGAAAAAAACAATTAGCTGCTCTTATTTGTTCAGCACTCTATACCGCTTATTCTTCCGCATCCGTTATGCGTCATGATATTGCTGTACAAGACTACCGAGACTTTGGTGAAAACCTCGGTAAATATAAAGTGGGCGCCACCCACGTCCCAGTTTATCGAAAAGATGGGCAATTAGACGACTACTTAGCATTTCCTATTCCTGACTTTGGTATGGTGGCAGATAAAGGCAATATCACTTTAGTAGGATCTTCCTACATGGCCAGTGTCCGCCACAACAGTTACTCTATTGATGGCGCGATAAAGTTCGGGAATAAAGCGAAGTTTGCCCCCTCTTATTATCTGATCAACCGTAATGCCAGCACCGTTTCAAGCGTTGATTTTAATTTACCTCGTTTAAATAAAGTCGTGACCGATGCCGCGCCTGTCGCCACGGTCGATAAAAGCACAATACGCCAAGGAGATCGCAACCGGTACACTTGGTATACACGGGTGGGGGCAGGTTACCAACTTCAAGTTAGTGACGATCAAAAATCAGAAACGTCGATCACCGATGCGTATCGTTGGAAAACGGGGGGAACTATGGCTAATGCAACGGTTTCGTTTCCGAACGGCACCCTGCGTTGGAAAAATGTCGGCCCGGATGATCCCAACTCTTCACCTTTTAGTAACGCGACCCGTCCGGGAGACAGTGGCAGTCCTGTTTTTGTCTACGATACGGTAGATAAAATATGGCGGTTAGCAGGGGTTCACCATGCTGCGATTAGCAACGGTGGTATCTATAATCGGGTCAGTGGTGAAGAGTATATCCCGGATGGTTATCTGGATAGAGTGTTAGCTATGAATAGCTCTGTGCCAGTAACCGATAATGCCAGTGACGGGGTGCTCTATTGGCGACCGGAAGCGATAACCCAAACTGATCACAGTTGGAGCTGGCAGGGCCTTAACCAAAAATACCGTGACTTGGCCCCTTCGTTGGCCTCTCAGTCGGAGTTGGATGCAACTAAAGATCTTACTTTTAGTGGCGAGGGAAATACCCTGTTGCTGACTGATTCTGTGAATATGGGGGCGGGGAAACTTCAGTTTTCCGGTAACTATACCGTCGAATCAGAGCAGGGAAAGCAAGCGACGTGGGTTGGCGGAGGGATCGAGGTTGATGAAGGGAAAAGTGTATTATGGAAAGTGAACGGACTGCAAAATGATGCTTTACATAAAATTGGCGCCGGGACACTCGAGATACAAGGGGTAGGTGTCAATCAGGGGGCATTAAATGTAGGTGATGGGCTGGTTATACTCGACCAACAGCCTGATAGCAGTGGAGCGTCACAAGCCTTTTCCACAGTGACCATAATGAGTGGTAGACCAACGGTTCAACTTAATAATGCGAATCAGGTTACTCCTGACAATATTCGCTTCGGTTATCGGGGCGGCACCCTAGATGTTCAGGGTAATGATCTCTCTTTTACCAATATTAACCACAACGATAGTGGTGCCCATATCGTTAACCGCGATATGTCTCGTGCAGCGGTTGTGACGGTAACCGGGAATAACACCCAATTCGTTGGCTCTTTTGGTGAACAAGCCTCTCAATCACAACTGTCATTAGCTTATACGCCAGATAATCAGCAAGGGGAGTGGACTTTGCGAGGTGGGGCGATTGCCCACCAACTCGATATTGATAAAGGCCGAGTCACTTTAGGCGGTGAGCAGGTTTTACATGCTGGTGGCGTCTATTTTTCGAATGATTGGGATGAGAAGGATTACGACTTTACGCAGATTAATGTTGCGCCTCAGTCGCAGCTGAGGATTAGCTAACACGCTAATGTCAATGCCTCGACTCAGGTTGCAGGCGATGCAACGTTGTCTCTGTGGGACCGCGCCTCATTGGCGGGCCATATCACGCTTGCTGAATCGAGCAGTCAATTAATAGCTGATATTTCACCTCATAATAGTCAATTGGGAGCGCTTGAATCCTCGATCTCAGCAGATATTTCAGGGGAGGGACTCGTTGAAAAAAGGGGTGAGGGTAAATTAACGCTATCTGGAAACCTTACTAATACTCAAGGCGTTATAGTTAAAGAGGGGGCAATAAAACTGGATGGCCACCTCTCGACAGATATGGTGATGGAGAGCGGCACGGTATTATCGGGAAGTGGTACAGTTAATTCACTGACGATGTACGATGTGGCAACATTATCTCCCTCTGAACAAGGTCAGCAAGCCTCTCAACTACGAATTGGACAGCTCCAGTTAATAAAAGGTGGTAACGCTATTCTGCACTCGGGCTTCACTCAAGCAACGACCGATCGAATATTGATTGATGGGGACCTCGTTACAGCCGCGGATAAGCCGCTCAACGTCACGGTCAATCCATTGGGAACCTGGCAAGATAGCGATACTAATCAGAACGGCGCTGCGGATAATCAAGAGGGGCTGTCACTCGTCCAAGTGGGCGGGCAGAGTACCGCCGACAGCGTCAAACTAGCGGGTTCTTATATAGCTCGTGGGGCATTTGCCTATGGACTCTACGCTTTTGCCCCAGGGCACTCCTCGAGCGATGAACGAAAGGTCACGGGGAATGGTAATCAGTATTGGGATTATCGATTACAAAACATCATGCTAGATGCTAATGGGATTAGTACTCCGGTTGAGCCAACCCCGGAGCCGACACCGGAACCAACCCCGGAGCCGACACCGCAGCCAACCCCGGAGCCGACACCGCAGCCAACTCCAGAGCCGACACCGGAGCCAGCTCCAGAGCCGACACCGGAGCCAGCCCCTAGCCCCGATCCCGTTCCGGCCCCCGTTCCTGAACCCACACCGGCGCCCCAACCTGAACCTGTACGTCGCGCGGTAACGCCGCAGGTACCTGCTTACCTCTCTCTACCCGCGATGATGCTCAATTTTAATCGCACGTTAACGGGGCTCATTGCAGATACCGTGAACGATAATCATAGTCATTTTTTTATTAGCGGTTATGACGGTGGGGATCATTTTCATGCCAAGGGGGGATTTAGTGATTATGGCTATAACTTTACGTCGAAATATCAAGGTTGGTTAATGGGGGGGCGTTGGCTCTCCGACCCTGACAGTCCTCAGCGTATTTCCGCTAGTATCGTTGCGCACCGGGGAAATTTATCGATGAAACCTCAAGCCGTCGATGGCTTAAGCCGAAGCTATTTCTCTACCCAAGGGATTACAGGCCTTACCCGCTGGCAGAATGAGCAAGGCTGGCAGTTAACGACCCAACTTGGTTATACCCGCATTAAAGGGGCTGTGACTACCGATTTACGGGGTAATGTCGCTTCGCCACACGCCACGCTGCTTCACGCAGGTGTAGAATTAGGAAAGGCTTGGCAATGGGAAAATCAGCGTTTAATGCCGTTACTTGCCGTGGAGTATCAGCACTTGTCGATTAAGAAATTTACGGATAGTGATGGGGCAAAAGTCTGCTATGCGCCGCACAATGCCCCCGATATTCAACCGACTCTGCGTTATCAATGGAAAGTGAATACCGATTCCGTCCCAAAATTAGCGTTCACCCATGAATTAGGCTGGCGGATCACGACGCGTAAAAATGCCCAAACGACCATAAGGGGGGGAGGGGATAAAACGACCTTCAATAGTGGAAGAGGTGGGGATCATCTTTTAGTGAAGAGTGGTGCCGACTTGAAACTTACTCAGCATGTCACCTTGACGACACAAGCCCAATATCAACAACGTTTACAACGTGAAGGTACCAATGATTGGGCGGTAACTGGGGGGGTAAAAATTACCTTCTAATAGATTATAACTCGCCCCCGCGAGCGGTTATGCTCGTGGGGGGAAGTGTTATAAGGCTTTACGGATAAAAATCTTGGTTGAAACCGAAGACGTACTAGTCGTTGTTTTTACTTTATAAATACAGATTACCGAGGTGAGCAGTGCTATCGCCATAAAGCAGTAAGAGGCATTGGGACTACCGGTCAAGCCATTTAAGAAACCGACGAGATAAGCCCCCAAGAATGCCCCTAACGCTCCAAAGCTATTAATCAAGCCAATTGCTACGCCTGAAACATTCTTCGGCATCAATTCTGGGATCAACGCAAAAAACGGTCCATACGGCGCATACGTGCAGGCCGCTGCCACGGTGAGCAAACTATAGGATAACCAGAAATGACTAATACCGACAAAAAACGAGTCAGTGAAGGCCAGGCCAGCGATCGCTAACAGTGGCCAGATAAATAACTTACGGTTCTGTACTTTATCGGATAGCCAGAAGACCCCCAACATCGAACAAATAGCGGCTAAATAAGGCGGTGCCGATAGCCAGCCTACCGAAACAATATCCATTGATGAGGCGGGCTTAATGATTGAAGGTAGCCATATCATAAAACCATACACGCCGATACTCCATAATGCATGGGCCGACGAAAGCAGCACGAAAGTAGAGGAGCGCAGGGCTTCGCCATAATTCCGCACGGGTGCGATCGCCTGTTGTTCTTTCTCCATGGCCAGTTGCAGATCATGTTTCTCTTTTTGCGATAACCAGTCCACTTCAGAAGGTTTATCCCGCACTACAAGCCACCATATGCCAGCCCACAATACTGCAGGGATCCCCTCAATAATAAACATTTCACGCCATCCAAAGGCATGGATCAAATAGCCGGATAACACCGACATCCACAGTACGGTAACTGAGTTACCGAGTACCAAGAAGGTATTGGCCCGCGAGCGCTCCTCTTTAGTAAACCAGGTGCTGATGTAAATTAGCATCGAAGGCATGACCGCGGCCTCAACAATGCCCAAGGTAAAACGAATAACCATTAACGCAGGAATATTGCTGACTAGGCCAGTAGCCATGGCGCAGAGTCCCCAGAGCAATAAGCAAATGAAAATTAACTTCCTTACACTGCGTTTTACCGCATAAATTGACCCCGGAACCTAAAAGAAAAGTAGGCCAAGAAAAATAGGGCACCAATCAGCGAAGAAGTGCTTTTAGAAATATTGAGGTCTTGCTCAATACCGGAGGCTGCCGCAAAACCATAATTGGCTCGATCTAAGTAGGCGAGGCTATAAGTGATAAAAATGATCGGCATTAAATACCACCACCGGCGTTGACTAAGTTTCTGTAGAGTGTTGGACATGGTGACCCCGGAACGCGTAATAGCAAAAGGATGAGTGATAACCTAGCAGTCGCGGGGACGCTAAAACCTCGCAGTGATCACTGTTTTCGCTGTTAACAAATTGTGTTACCAGATATGTGAGAGCCTTTGAATATTAGCAGAGTCTACCTCGTTACAGGGAGCACCGTCTTACAACATACGTCGAAATTCTTTAAGGCGTGGGACGACTCTTTATGGTAAATCATTAAGAATAGAAAAACCGAGGAAGCAAAATGCGACACATTGATTTGAATGCAGATTTAGGAGAAGGAAGCCCTCACGACGCTGAATTATTAACGTTAGTATCCTCCGCGAATATTGCGTGTGGATACCATGCCGGGGACGCAGACACCATGCTGGCCAGTGTACGTGAGGCAATACGTAACAAGGTTGCCGTCGGTGCCCATCCTAGTTTTCCAGACCGTGAAAATTTTGGTCGCACTGCCATGACGCTGCCCCCTGAAACTCTTTACGCCCAAACGCTCTATCAGGTGGGGGCCTTAAGGGCGATGACTCAGGCACATGGGGTGCTGCTGCATCATGTAAAACCGCACGGCATGCTCTATAACCAAGCCGCCCGCGATCCCCTAATGGCCGATGCTATTGCTAAAGCGGTTTTTGCGTTGGACCCGGCGCTAATTCTCGTGGGATTGGCAGGGAGCGAACTGATCCGTGCAGCAGAATATCATGGCTTATCAACGCGTCAAGAAGTCTTCGCTGATCGCGGCTACCAAGCGGATGGAACGCTGGTTCCCCGCGCGCAAATAGGGGCGATGATCGACGATGAAGAGCAGGCTTTGGCACAGAGTTTGCTAATGATTGAGTCGGGTGAGGTGCAAGCCATCACGGGGGAGCGGGTTAACGTCACCGCACAAACCTTGTGTCTGCATGGTGATGGGAAGCACGCCCTGGCTTTTGCCCGCCGATTACGGCAGGAATTTGCAGCGCGCAACATTCAGGTTGTCGCTTAACGATAACGATAACGATATTAACAGTGAGGGCCGTTCGGTATGACAGAGAGTATCAGCTTGTGGCCATTAATAGGGATAGCCGTGATCGTGCTAGGTTTTATCCTACGCTTTAATCCTGTACTGGTAGTTATCTGTGCCGGTATTGTTACGGGCTTAGCCGCGCAAATGCCGTTACTGACTATTCTTGAGAAAATGGGCGCCGGATTTCTCAGTACACGAAACTTACCCTTTATTTTATTGTTACCCTTGGCGGTCATTGGACTGCTCGAACGCAATGGTTTGAAAGAAGCCGCACAAAAGTGGATTACCAAAATAGAGCGTTCCACTACCGGCCGTTTGCTGATGGTATACTTGCTTATTCGCGAATTAACTGCCGCACTAGGACTAACTAGCTTAGGGGGCCATCCACAAATGGTGCGTCCATTACTAGCGCCTATGGCTGAAGGCAGCGCTGAAAAGAATTACGGACCTTTACCTCCAGCCGTACGTTACCGAATCCAAGCGATGGCCGCTGCAACAGATAATGTCGGACTCTTCTTTGGCGAAGATATCTTTGTCGCATTCGGAGCCGTACTTTTCATGCATAACTTTATGGTTGAGTCTGCTGGACTACAAACTGAACCCTTGCATATTGCGTTATGGGGAATACCGACTGCCTGTTTTGCCTTTATCGTTCACAGCGTTCGCCTTGCACGACTTGATCACCACTTGCGCCGTGAGTTGGCGAATACCGCGAGGGATCACCAAGGAGGTGTGCAATGATAGTTAAGCAAGAGATGCTCTATTGGCTGGCGGGGGCAACATTATTAATCATCGCGGTGATGTCGTGGCGAGATAAGTATAACCCGCGACGAGTGACCACCGGCTTGTTCTGGGGTATTTACGGGCTACTCTTTTTTATTGGTGATTGGAGTTATCAACTCGTTGGTGACCACCGTCTAGTAAATATCTGCGTAGGTATTGCGGTGGTCGGCATGGCCTTATTAGCCGGATTTGGCGGGGTAAGGTTAGGTCACTACTCACAACGTACTCCGCAACAACGAGAAGCTAGCGCAAAACGTCTGGCAAGCCGCCTTTTTATTCCGGCGTTGGCTATACCACTAGTCACCGTCATCGGCGTCGCCTTTTTCACTTTCAATCCACCGATCCAGCAGCAGTTGTTTGGGGCGGGTAATCATGCAACCTTAGTGACGCTCTTTTCCATGACCTTTGGGATGCTCTTCGCCTTAATTTTGGCATTGACACTTACGGGGGAGAGGATTTCCCAGCCACTTCAAGAAGCCCGGCGTTTGCTCGATTCGGTAGGCTGCGCTTTTTTATTACCGCAAATATTGGCCATGCTCGGCTTACTCTTTACAGCTGCTGGCGTGGGCAATAGCCTTTCTTGGCTAACCGAGCAGTATTTAGCTGTCGATAACAGACTGGTAGCCGTAATAGTTTATGTAATGGGCATGGCATTATTAACGATGATTATGGGTAATGCTTTTGCTGCATTCCCAATCGTGACTGCGGGTGTCGGGATCCCTATTCTAGTGTTACAACAGGGGGGAAATCCGGCCGTGATGGCGGCAATTGGGATGTTTTCCGGTTACTGCGGTACCTTAATGACACCGATGGCTGCCAATTTTAATATTGTCCCTGCCGCCTTATTGGGCTTGCCTGATAAAAATGCTGTGATTAAAGCGCAGATCCCAACGGGGGTCATATTGTTGGGGATTAATATCATTCTGCTCTATTACCTGATGTTTTTATAAAGGAGTCTTGATGAAAACCGTCCTATTAACCGGATTTGAACCCTTTGGTGATGAGTCGATTAATCCTTCGTGGGAAGTCGTATCCCGTCTTGAGGGCGTGACTGATGCAGAGGAGTGTATTGTTTGTGTTCAGCTCCCGTGCGTGTTTGGCGAATCGCTACAGGTATTATTGGCGGCGATCGCTCGCTATTCCCCTACTTTGGTTATCGCCGTAGGGCAAGCAGGAGGACGAACGGATATCTCACTCGAGCGTATCGCAATCAATATCGACGATGCGCGGATCCCCGACAATCAGGGCTATCAACCTATTGATAAACCAGTGGTCGAGAATGGCCCTGCAGCATGGTTTAGCACGCTCCCTATTAAAGCGATAGTTAACGCACTGCAACAAGAGGGAATACCCGCCTCGGTCTCCCAGACTGCCGGAACCTATGTATGTAATCATGTTATGTATGGCTTACTGCATGCTTTAGGCGACAAACCTGAGGTTAAAGCGGGTTTTATGCATATTCCTTACCTACCTCAGCAAGCCGCGAAGCATCCAGGTAGCGCCAGTATGGCGGCGGAAACCGTTAAGCAAGGACTGGAAATTGCTATTCGTACTGCCTTAAGAGTCGAATTTGATGAGCAAATTACTGGTGGTACGATGCATTAAATCCCTCTACTACTCTCCTCGATAAATAAAAGACGATACAACGTTTCTCTTCAAGCACGTAGTAGTGTTTGGTGAGAAATAAAAAATTAAAAAAACTTAACTATTTTAATAGAACCCTAATGAACGATTTATTTAATCGATTGAGGTGATATTTTTTAATAATAGCTGTAATTTTTTCAGTAATAGAGGGGAGAGGGCGGCCTGTAATATTTATATCTTACAACCCACGTCACAAAATCTGCTTATGCATTAATATCCAATAATGACCCTAAAGTTAGCATAATAACCCACTAATTTACAAAATAGTGGTATTAATTATGGATTTGTAATGTTTGGATGATATTAAATTTCATGTAATATTATCCTTAATACACTTGATAGGTCAATGAGAGACTATTTTATCAGTGCTCGATTATTTTGATTTGGGTTGATCTAATATAATGTATTGAAATGTTATTGTTGATTCTATTCAGCTATTGCAAATAATCAAATACCTTAAAACGAGGCTACAATTATGGAAAATAAATTTATCTTTCTTTTTTGCTCTGCTGGTATGTCTACCTCACTGCTTGTCACCAAAATGCGTGAGCAAGCCAACAAATATAATGTTCCCGTTATTATTGAGGCCTTCCCAGAAACCCTCTTGGCAGAAAAAGGTGAACAAGCTGATATCATTTTGTTAGGACCTCAAATCGCCTACATGTTACCTGAATTTAAAACGACATTTCCCGAAAAGCCTATTGAAGTTATCGATTCAATTCTCTATGGAAAAGTCGATGGGTTGGGTGTATTAAAAGTGGCTGTAGGATTGATAAAGAAATCGTTGCAGCAAATTGCATAAAAAACCTCATAAAATATTAAAAATAATAATATGGTTAATTATAGTTATCTATTTAAATTAATTTCCCCTAGTCGACCATTAACTATAAAACGATAAAAGTATTTTTTAAGGGTGTGAGTTATGAGTAAGATCATCAATTGTCTTGAAACGATACTGCTTCCTTTCGCTGTGAAGATAGGTCGGCAACCCCATATTAATGCCATCAAAAATGGGTTTATTAAATTAATGCCACTCACCCTTGCTGGGGCTATGTTTGTACTAATTAATAACGTGTTTCTTAGTTTTGGGGAGGGCTCCTTTTTTTATTCACTCGGGATACGGTTAGAACCGACTACCATTGAAATATTAGAGAGTGTTAAGGCCATTGGCGGCAGTGTTTACAATGGCACGTTAGGTATTATGTCGTTAATGGCTCCCTTTTTTATTGGGGCAGCTTTAGCGGAAGAACGTAAAGTCGACACAATGGCGGCAGGATTACTGGCAATAGCGGCCTTTATGACTGCTACGCCGTATAGCGTAGGGGAAGCTTACGCGGTGGGCGCTAACTGGTTAGGTGGTGCTAACGTTATCTCGGGAATGATTATTGGGATAGTCGTGGCTGAGATGTTTACTTTTATTGTGCGGCGTAATTGGGTGATACGGTTACCGGAGAGTGTTCCCACCTCTGTTTCGCGTTCTTTTTCTGCCGTTATTCCAGGGTTTATTATTTTATCGATAATGGGAATAATTTCTTTTGGGTTAACCCACTTGGGAACTAATTTTCATCAGATTATTATGGACATGATTTCTACTCCGCTGGCATCGCTGGGGGCTGTAGTCGGTTGGGCCTATGTCTTACTGGTCCCGCTTTTATGGTTTTTTGGTGTTCACGGTGCGCTCGCACTATCGGCGCTGGATAGTGCAATTATGACCCCTTGGGCCTTAGAAAATGTCGCCACTTATCAGCAATACGGTTCTGTCGAAGCAGCGCTCGAAGCAGGTAAAACCTTTCATCTTTGGGCTAAACCCATGCTGGACTCCTACATTTTTTTAGGGGGATCCGGGGCAACACTGGGGTTGATTCTCGCTATTTTTATTGCCTCACGTCGTGCGGATCACCGCCAGATGGCTAAATTAGCATTACCTTCAGGGATATTTCAGATAAACGAGCCAATCCTTTTTGGCTTACCGATTATTATGAACCCGATTATGTTTATTCCTTTTATCCTGATCTCACCGCTGTTAGCGGGTATTACTGTGACAGCCTACTACTTTGGCATTATCCCTCCGATGACCAATATAGCACCTTGGACGATGCCGACCGGTTTAAGCGCCTTCTTCAATACTAATGGGAGTGTGGCTGCCTTTCTATTAGCCATCGTTAACTTAGGGTTTGCAACGCTGGTTTATCTGCCCTTTGTGATGATTTCTAACAAAGCACAAGCCGCCCTTGAACAAGAAGAAACCGAAGAAGATATCGCGAGCTCTTTAAAATTTTAATACCGATAGGACGCCGACTGTTGTTCGCTCCAAAGTGATGAGGAAAGATTATGTTTGATTTGAATGCGGTAGAACCTGACAACACAGACGTTAATGATCTTGAAGAAATTGTTATGGGGTTAATTATTAATGCCGGTCAGGCACGGAGCCTTGCTTATGCAGCGTTAAAAGAAGCGAAACAAGGAAAGTTTATCGTCGCAAAAGAGATGATGGAGAATTCCCGGCAAGCGTTGAGCGAAGCACATCGTGTACAAACTCAGTTGATTGAAAGCGATGCAGGGGAAGGAAAAGTGAAAGTAAGCCTGGTATTAGTTCATGCTCAGGACCATTTAATGAACGCAATGCTGGCTCGTGAACTCATTACTGAAATGATTGAACTGTATGAAAACATGAACTCGTTCACCCTCGATTAGGTAATCGAAAATGATCATGACAACGATCCCTACAGCTCGAGAGCATCAGCTTTTCAATGGACACAATTTTCATGTCTTTATTTACACTAAAACGGAGAGCGTGAGTGGACTTCATCAACATGATTATTACGAGTTCACACTCGTTCTAACGGGACGTTATTATCAAGAGATTGATGGGCAACGGGTGCTTTTAGAACGTGGGGATTTTGTCTTTATTCCAGTAGGCTCACAGCATCAAAGTTTCTATATAGCCGGGGCGACGCGTATTCTTAATGTTGGGATTAGTAAACGTTTTTTTGATAAACATTTTTTACCGCTGCTTCCCATAGACTTCGCTGCATCGCGAGCATATGCCATAGAAAATAGCTTTCTTGCTTATATTGAGTCGATTATCACTTCGCACCATTTTCGTGAAAATCAGTTTGATGAATTTATTGAGTTAGTCTGTTTTTATATCAGCAATCGCTTGCGACATTACCGCGATGAACCGATCAAAGATAGCGTCCCACTCTGGCTGAGAAATACGGTTGAAGCGATGCACGATAAGCTGAAATTCGGCGATGCGGCGCTGGAACGTATGGTACAAATCTCAGGAAAAAGTCAGGAATACTTAACCCGGGCAACTCAGCGTTATTATAGTAAAACACCGATGCAAATTATAAATAATATCCGGATTAATTTTGCAAAAAAACAGCTTGAGATCACTAATTGCTCGGTGACTGATATTGCATACGAATCTGGATACAGTAGTCCAAGTTTATTTATTAAGACATTTAAAAAGTTAACTTCTTTTACACCGAGTCATTATCGGAAAATGATAAATAGTTGTGATGATTAGTCAGTTAATAAGCATTTTTGAGGGAGGTTATATTTTCAGCACAAGAGAGTCATAAAAAAATTGATAAATAAGGAGAAGAAAATGGGTTCAAAATTAAAAATTGTCACCATCGGGGGCGGAAGCAGCTATACCCCAGAATTACTGGAAGGATTTCTGAAGCGTTATCGTGAACTGCCTGTCACCGAACTTTGGTTAGTTGACGTAGAGGAGGGTCAAGAAAAGCTCGATATTATCCATGCATTGTGCGAAAGGATGATAAAAAAAGCAGGTGTACCGATGCAGGTGTTTAAGACCTTGGATCGTCGTGCCGCGTTACAAGGAGCGGATTTTGTTACCACCCAATTGCGTGTCGGGCAGTTGAAAGCGCGTGAAAAAGATGAACGTATTCCTCTTAGCCATGGCTATTTAGGCCAAGAGACCAATGGGGCGGGTGGATTATTTAAAGGGTTACGTACTATTCCTGTTATTCTTGATATCGTCAACGATGTGCAAGAAATCTGCCCAAATGCCTGGATTATCAACTTCACTAATCCCGCGGGAATGGTGACAGAAGCCATCTATCGTCATACCAATTTTAAACGCTTTATCGGTGTCTGTAATATTCCTATCGGTATGAAGATGTTCATTACTGATGTATTACAGCTCACACCACAAGATGAATTAAAGGTTGACCTCTTCGGGCTCAACCACCTGGTGTTTATCCGTGATGTTGTGGTGAACGGTGAGTCGCGCTTTGATGAGTTGTTAGAGGGGATCGCTTCAGGGACGTTAAGCGCTAACTCTGTCAGAAATATTACTGACTTAGCTTTCAACGAAGGACTCATACGGTCATTACGCTTAATACCCTGTTCTTATCTCCTTTATTACTTCAAGCCTAAAGAGATGCTGGCGATTGAAATGGGTGAATACTATAAAGGAGGGACCCGTGCCCAAGTGGTTCAAAAAGTTGAGCAGCAGCTTTTCGAGCTCTATAAGAATCCAGATCTCAATGTAAAGCCAAAAGAATTAGAATTACGTGGCGGGGCTTATTATTCGGATGCGGCCTGCGAGGTAATCAACGCCATTCATAATAATAAGCACACCGAGCATTACGTTAACATTCCTCATACCGGTCATATCGATAATATCCCTTCTGATTGGTGTATTGAGATAACCTGTACTTTAGGTCATGACGGCGCACAGCCTACACCACGTATCACCCATTTCGATGAGCAAGTACTCGGGCTCATTTATACTATAAAAGGTTTCGAGGTGGCGGCGAGTCAAGCCGCAATCAGTGGTAATTTCAATGATGTGCAGCTAGCGCTAAATCTTAGTCCTCTCATTCACTCCGATAACGATGCTGAGCTGCTCGCTCGTGAAATGCTTCTAGCCCATGAAAAGTGGTTACCAAATTTTGCTGCCACCCTTAAGGATCTCAATGTATCAGGGGAGAAATAAATGGCGCCTTTATTAATTGTCAATGCTGATGATTTTGGGCTGAGTAAGGGGCAGAATTACGGGATTATTGAGGCGCATCAACATGGCATAGTGACCTCAACCACTGCAATGGTTAATGGGGAGGCTATCGCCCACGCTGCTGAGTTAAGTCGACGTATGCCTGAACTTGGGGTCGGTATGCATTTTGTACTGACCTTGGGTGAGCCATTATCGGCAATGCCGACCCTCACTAGAGGGGGGCAGCTAGGTAAGTGGGTGTGGCAGATGGCCGAAGAAGGCCGACTGCCTCTTCACGAAATCACTCAGGAACTCACTAGCCAATATCAGCGTTTCATTGAGCTATTTGGTTACCCACCGACACATATCGATAGCCACCATCATGTGCATCTGATCCCGGATATTTACACCATCGTAGAAGATTTCGCCTGTAAAGAAGGTATTCCTCTACGTATCGATCGACCAGGAGCACAGCGGGGAGAGGTAGAGCAGAGTAAGACTCGTCGTTGTGAGGGGTTCTCGAATGCATTCTATGGTGAGTCAATCTCTGAGGATCTTTTTTTACAAATACTCGATGATTCTCTGCAACGAGGGGAGTCGTCCTTAGAAGTGATGTGTCACCCAGCCTTTGTTGATAACACGATTAGAAAGAGCGCCTACTGTTATCCTCGACTACTGGAATTAGAGATTTTAACCTCTTCTTCGTTACAGCAGGAGGTGGCTAAACGCGGTTATCGCCTTACTAATTTTAGAATGATCTAAGCAATAAAAAATGAGATCTCAATTTAGCTAAGTTTACTTTTACTTATTGCTGCTTTTAAATCCTTGTTTTGATATTCACTCAACGATCAGTTTCATTTTGTATGCCTGGATATAAAGGCAGTTAAAAATTATTACTCTATTAGGAGTGCTATTTATGCGTACATTTAAAGGATTATCTCGTACGTTATGTTTATGTTTATCAAGCGGCACTATTTTTTCAGGGGGCATAATCTCATCGGAAGTGAGCGCAGCAGGATTTATTGACGATTCAGAATTAACCGGAGGGATCTATTATTGGCAGCGTGAACGTGTTCGTAAGGATGTAAATGATAATAGGAAGTATAAAACGGATCTTTCACATTCCACGTGGAATGGTCATTTAGATTTTCAATCCGGCTATGCGGGCGGTTTCTTTGGGATTGATATTGCTGCTTTTACCGCAATAGAAATGGCAGAGAATTCTGACAGTGGTCACCCCAATGAAATCGCTTTTTCATCGAGTAACAAAGCTTATAATGAAGATTATAGTGGTGATAAAAGTGGTGTAGATCTCTATAAGGCGGCCGCGAAGTTTAAATATGGGCCAGTTTGGGCACAAGCCGGCTATATTCAACCTGCCGGTCAAACGTTATTGGCCCCTAATTGGAGTTTGTTGCCAGGTACCTATCAGGGCGCCGAAGCAGGGGCAAATATCGATTATGGTGAGGCTGGGGCCCTGAGTTTCTCTTATTTCTGGGCAAATGAGTATAAGTCGCCATGGCACCTTAAAATGGATCATTTTTACCAAAATGATAAGCAATCTAAGGTGAAGTATCTGCACTCTGTAGGCGCTAAATATGATGTTAAAAATGGCCTTGTTTTAGAAGCTGCGATAGGGCAGGCCGAAGGATATATCGACCAATATTTTGCGAAAGCTAGCTATCAATTCGATATCGCGTCTTCCCCCCTGCGCACCAGTTATCAGCTCTATGGGGCACGGGATAAAGCAGAGCGAGGGGGTGTTAACGATATTTATGACGGTACCGCGTGGTTGCAGGCGTTAACCTTTGGCTACAAGGTTGCAGACGTGCTCGATCTGCGTTTGGAAGGGACTTGGGTGAAGGCCGAAGGGCAGCAGGGCTATTTTTTACAACGTATGACCCCAACTTATGCCACTTCTAACGGTCGCTTGGATATCTGGTGGGATAATCGTTCTGATTTCAATGCGAACGGTGAGAAAGCGCTATTTATTGGTACCATGTATGATCTGAAAAATTGGAATCTACCCGGTTGGTCTGTTGGCGCTTCCTACGTTTATGCTTGGGATGCCAAACCTGGCAGGATGTCTTCGCCCGATGCCTATTATAATCCGAGCAATCGTTTGAAAGAGTCAGCCTACAGCCTTGACGCACGTTATACGGTACAAGAAGGGCGAGCTAAAGGAACTACGCTTTCATTACATTTTACTCGTTACGAAAATCATTCCGATATTCCTAGCTGGGGAGGAGGGTACGGGAATATTTTCCAAGACGAACGAGATGTGAAATTTATCGTGAGCGCACCTTTCACCCTTTTTTAAACCGTTATTAGGTAATATTGCTCGCTATTGTCAAGTTCACTATAGGTTGCATAACCCACACGGAATAACATCGCCCCCCCTCAGCGCTATTTACCTTGTCAGGTATTATTGATACCGAGAGCGAATAGGCGAGCAATATTCTCTATCGTAAACGCGACGTTGTTTTCTCCCTCTTTCAGGGCCTGATTGAGGGGACAGGCTTGACGCATAATACCGAATATGGCAGTAAAATTCTCATCATAAAGGCTCTCTATACCTTCGCCTATAGCACCGGCTAAGGCAATCACAGGAATATGCGGAGAGACTTTTTTTGTCACCTGGGCCACTCCATAGGGCGTCTTACCAAACTTTGTCTGATAATCGATACCGCCTTCCCCAGTAAATACCGCATCGGCACCGATGATCTTCTCAGATAACCCTGTAAAGTTGATAACGATATCAATCCCTCTTTGTAATTGTGCCGATGTGAAGGCTAACAGACCTGCACCTAAACCCCCCGCGGCACCTGCACCAGGAACAGCTGCAACTGAAATCCCTAAACAGGCATTAATTTTTTCCGCATAAATATTAAGATTGCGGTCTAGCATTTCTACCATCTCAGGAGTGGCCCCTTTTTGTGGCCCAAACACAGTCGACGCGCCATCAGGACCAATCAGTGGATTGGTCACATCACAGGCAACAATAAATTCGGTTTTGGCTATGCGTGGGTCGATACCCCTCGTATCGATATCGGCGATCGTATGTAAATGTCCTCCCCCTAAACCCACCATATCGCCGTTTGGATCCGTAAATTTAACGCCCAATGCACAGGCCATCCCTTGTCCACCATCATTGGTCGCACTCCCGCCCAAGCCAATGATAATCTTCAACACCCCTAGGTCGAGAGCGTGCTTGATCAGTTCACCCGTCCCGTAAGTGGTGGTGAACAGTGGGTTACGATTTTTCAACGAAGTGTGCGCAATGCCACTGGCTGATGCCATCTCTATGACGGCTGTTTTCCCATCACCGAGCAGGCCGAATTCTGCTTGAACGCTAGTCTGGAGGGGGCCCATCACCTCAACATTGATAATTCTACCGCCAGTGGCATCGACTAAAGATTGAACCGTGCCTTCACCGCCATCTGCCATTGGAACTTTTACAATTTCGCAATCGGGAAAGACACGTCTTAGACCTCTCTCCATGCTGTTTGCAACGTGTAATGCTGTCATGCTCTCTTTGAAGGAGTCGGGGGCTAGGACAAATTTCATAAAAACCTCATTATAAGTTTAGCCTTTACTCGATGGCGGTGAGTAATACACAATATCGTAAGAAGTTAATATAGCGTGAGGCTAGAAATTTTACGGCAATCGGTTGTTATTTATGATGTCGGTCACTGTGTGTGGCCAAATTTCCAGTCGAATGATGATGGCTGGCCTACTAGGGGCAAGGTAGCGAGACGCAGATGTTGGGGAGTGGTACTCTTGAGTCATCGTATCAAAGAAGGGCGCGAGGGATCGCAGACAATTTCTGTACACTTACTTTAACTATTTTTTAAGTTGGAAATCGAAAATTGACTTCTAAACGATCCTCGTTATACCTTTCCATTAATTCCACGAGGGTTTCACGCTATGCCAGCGAGAAGTACTCTCTGAAATGGACTTACTGCACGGGAAGGCGGCAATAATGGTTTACCTTTCGGGAGGTTCCTGAAAGAATAAAAATCCATCATTGCCTTATAAAAATCAATATAAAGGCGTGCTATTCGATAAGCCTTGATAATCTACCATCTCTGTACCGTTGAACACTTGAATGTTTTTTGGTTTTGTATCCAATACATTGATTGGATTAATCTGTTGAGAGGTAATTCCTGCATAGTATCCGAATATATTTATAAACTGAAAAGCACTGATCGGCGTGTCAATTTGTGTGTGTTCTGTTAAGTCATCTGCCAGAACAAAAAATGGCACATGATAATTCTGTTTTTCTGTATTCCCGTGTCTTACGGGTCTATCACTGTTGTCAACAGTCATTCCATGATCAGAAAAATACATCATTACAAAAGACTTTTTATTTTCTTTCGATATATTGTAAGTGCGATGAAGAAAGTCATCTAATTTATTGATAGACGACACATAGCAATTAATAGGTTCTTTTTCGGAAAAGATAAAACGCTGTGGATACCCCATTAATCTCCTACAAGGATCTGGGTGAGATCCTATCATATGAATAAAAATAACTTTTTTTTCTGGCTGTTTTAATATGTCAGGGAGTAGGTCAAGCATGCTGAAATCATCAACTAGCGTAGAGTTATAATCGCCTTTTTTAAGAAAATAATGAAACTCAGGTCGCTAAAGAAAGTCCCTGAGGTTCCTATAGCTGGATTAACGGTAACTGTGGAGATGTTGATACACAAAAATTCAGAGGTAGAGGGTTTAAAATGCTAACTGGCCTTGACACATATTCAAGCTATTGGGTATATCGAGGTTGGTTGTCAAAAACTGACTTCGATAAATATTGGTGGGATGACCCGGAGTACAAGAAAAAAATGCAGCCGGCATGAAGAAAAAGCCACCAAAAATAGAGAACCCTCAGAAAGTGACAGAGAGTGCATATAACTGTATTGATACGGGTGGTTTTTTTATAGCCGGTTTCAAATCTAAAGTTCTCAAAATTATGGATGAGGACAAATTTGGGAAATCTGATGATGACAGCATTATTTTAAAAGTAACTAAAGGTATAAATGGCGGAGATAAAGGGATTGCAGAAAGGAAAATAGCTACTAAAAAAGCTAAAGAGGTGATTGATGATGAAGTTAGAAATCAATTTATTTTTGTTTATGATGCTTGGCACTACTGCTTTTAGTTCTTGGGCGGGCTATTACAACCAAATTGATATTGATGGTATGAGTATTCATTTTGATATGGATAAAGCTGGATCGGTAAGTGTTCACGATGAAAAATTAAATACGGATTACTCATGCAAATTAGAGAATTGGAATGATTCTTTACTCTCTGGTGCTGGAGGTATTTCTCTAACTAGTGACCATGTAGGCGTGCTTATAGCATCAGGAAATAAATATCTTGATGTTAAGGAGCTTATAGATTGTAAAGGGCAGTCGATCAGCATTCATTCGATTCCATTCTTTAACAATGCAATTTCTTCTGTTATAGATGTGAATTTTGAGAAAAAATTAGTTCTAGCATTGGTTGTGATTGATGCTCACTTTAGATCATATCAGGCGATAGTCTCTAGGTTTAATGGGAATGAAAACCTTTTGTCTGGCAAGGGTTTTTGGAGTAATTCCCCATCTGAGCCAGATGAAAATAGCTTGTTTTACCCTGGTGGTTCAATATATCTAGGGAAAATATCTGTCAATGGAGAATATGTTGCACCGAACGATTTGGATTGTGCGGATGATTCATTTCCAGGTGTGTGGGATGTAGCAAAGAAAATGAAGGTTGTATTCCCAGAAGATAAAGATGATGCTGTGATTGACAGTAAATGCAAAAAGCTTTTTTCGGGTGATAAAACACTTGATGAGTTGGGTGGGGAGCTTATCAATATGAAATGATAATTTCAAATGGCAATTTATTATCAGCGCATCAATTTTATTGTGAGTCATCAGTAATTGATCCTAATCTTACTTTTTCATGAGGTGTAAGCTATGGATTATCAATCTCTATTCTCTGAAAAAATCCAATGTACAACATAAATATTTGAACAATTTCCTGATTGATTAACTAGCACTTACAATCCATAACTGTCTGAGTTGGAGTGTTTTTAATGGTCTTCCTGGGGGGGTGAATTTTAAAAAATTAATCTTACTTTTTTTCGTGGTTATTTCTTTGCCAACTTATGCAGCAAGCTCGTTGAAAAAATCATGCGGAGTACTGATCAACTAGGGAGGTGATACATTTTTATTTTACGATAAGAATGGTGTCAAAGAGTTTGAAACGAAAAAGAAAGATCAGCGGTTAATGTCGAAAAAATATTCATGTGCATGTATGTCTTATAAATCTGAGAATGAAGAATATATTCGCGGGATAACAAGAATTGAATTTGTAAATGAGAAAGTGTGTTCAAGGCAGAAAGAGATAGGTAGAACTTATGTTTCAGAAATTGGTCGGACTGGTCAAGGTATACCTCCAGAAAATATAGATGGTGATAAAGGCAATAAATTATATTTGGATTATGATGACACACCACGTTTAGAAAATAAATTTTTCTTCTATAAAGGAGATGTAACCACCATTTATACATTTGAAAAGTATGGCTTTACATTTGCTAAATTTGGAGTGTGCTCGCTTGATGGTAAGACTATGCAATGCCGAAGATACTATGAATCAGGTATCGAGAAAGGCCGCCTTAGTGAAGAGATTAATTATGTTTATGTAAAAGGGAATTATATCGAGGAAGGTCTTCATGTTCTTTATGATCAAAATGGTGATGTTGCATTTATTGAGATTAAAAATAGAGATTATAAAAAAGATAAGGTGCTCTTTGATAGATATCCTGAGAGAACCAAACGATCTTTCTATTTTAGTTAACTTTTAGAAATTTTGAAGTGTGAGAGTATAAATGCCGTATTAACGCCGTCACCACGGGTGAGCATTACCGTTATATCGGCCCGTACCTTGACGCGGGGGATGACACCACCTCAGAACCTGAAACCGAAAGCGGGGCATTTTATGCCCGGCTTCACCATGAGCGCGAACTGAATAAGTCGGTCCGCCTGCACCTGTTTAGCAATGCGTCACACCTTTCCCCCGGTCAGGTGCTGGAAACGCCGGACAGCCCACTGACGGCGCTCAAAGAGGGGATGCTCATTACGCTGACCACTTACCGGGCATCACGTGATTCGCGCCTGCAGGTGTCGGTGTGGGGCATGCCGTACAGCGAACAGTTCTGTTTCCGGCCGCCGGACATTTCCCGCCCCGTCATATACGGCTCGCTGCCGGCGCGCATTGAAAGCCGCGAGCCGCACGACACCTACGCCCATCTGGACCGGCTGGGGCGTTACCGGGTGAAGCTGGATTTCAGCCGTGAAGACGCAGAGCCGGGCTACCTCTATCTGTGGGTGCGGATGGCAAAACCTTATGCCGGAAATCTGATTAGGCGCCCCACATAGCTTAAAAAACTGCTCATGAAAGTAGTTTTTTTGCCGATATAGCATGGATATTTATTCAGGGTGAAAAATGAGCATTTGCATTCACCTGGTAATCCATTTGCAACTTCTCTGACTATTGCCAGATAAATCTAAGCCGTAAATTCAACTGGCCGATGCAACGCGAGCATAACAACCCTGATAAGGAGTGAGTGAGTGGCAGTTGTACAAATTAAGTAGGACTGGCTGCAGTGGAACTGCCGTCAGACTTGGAAAAAAGATGTCCTTTCAGTATTGCAAAGCAGAGGTGTTAGTCAGGAGGACTTTAAAAGGTGTGTGTATGTCATCAGGCTCAATGGTCTGTTCGCTATTGAGTATCCACGGGGCATTTCTCCCACGGTCTACATCGGCGAAGGAAACTTTGAACAACGCATTACTCAGCATAAGAACTGGCTGATGGATCTCGCGGAGCTGCAAGGCGAGTATGAGTTCCTCATTGGTTACTGTTTCCCTCGGGCGAAAAACGCCTCAAAGGTTTATTCTGAATTCGAAGCGATGCTAATTCATGAGTTTCGAGACATTTACGGTGCGGCACCATTGCGCAATAGGCAAATGGAATTCCAGAAGTCGAATCACGAGTTTCAGCCAACTCGCGAGATTCGTAGTGCTATCATGATTGGCAAAGGGGTGCGTTTTCATTGGGCGGTTAAACCGATGAAAAGTTCATCCAAGTATGATGTTTACCAACTTACTAAGGAACAGACCACATTTTAATGAAATCATCTGGATAACAATGTTCTTGGAATTATAAAGTTACGTCCGCTTCTGACACGAAGGTCCGCTGTGAGCGATCTGCGGACATTATTTTTTGATGAGTTGGTTTAGCAGCGTTAAAAAAGCCGCTAATAATAAGCGGCTTTTTGATATAAATCATTCAGAGTAGCAGTGTTCCTGTGCCGGGAAGCTACCGCCTTTGACAGCGGCAATGTAGCTTTTAACCGCGCCCTGGATGTTTTCCTCTCCCCTCATGAAATTTTTCACGAATTTTGGTGCCTTGCCGGTAATGCTCAGGCCAAGCATATCGTGAAGAACCAGTACCTGCCCGTCGGTGTCCGGGCCGGCGCCGATGCCGATGACCGGTATTGAAACCGCCTCGCTCAGCGCTTTTCCCAGCGAAGCAGGTACTGCCTCGACCAGAACCATCGCCGCACCCGACTGCTCAAACTTTTTCGCGGTTTCGATCAACGCTTCTGCTTGCTTGCTGTCACGACCCTGAACCTTAAATCCACCAAAGACGTTAACCGACTGCGGAGTGAGTCCGATGTGAGCACACACAGGTATGCCGTTGCGCGTCAGTTGATGCACCGTGTCACACAACCACTCCCCGCCCTCAATCTTGACCATCTGCGCACCTGCCTGCATCAGTTGCGCCGAGCTGTGCAGGGCTTGCTCTGGTGAGGAGCAGGTCATGAAAGAAAGGTCGGCGATGATGAAGCCACCGTTGTTTCCACGCTTTACGCAGGTCGTGTGATAAACCATATCTTCCAGTCTGACCGGCAGGGTGCTGTCATGGCCCTGCAAAATCATCCCTAACGTATCGCCGATGAGGAGCATCTCAACACCCGCCGTGCTCAGCTCGTGGGCAAACGTGGCGTCGTAGCAGGTAAGCATGGTGATCTTTTCACCGCGCTGCTTGAGGTTTTTCAGGTGAGACAAAGTGATTGAGGGCATGGTGTTCTCAGATAAATAGTTATGTTAATCAAGAATATTAGGGACAATAATTCAGCCAGCCTGTAAGTCCGCATACCAATGGGCTACGTCTCAGATAAACTGATCTGCTAGTAGCAGAACTGCAATGAGAATCATAAGGCCGCCCGAAATCCGGCTGACATTCTGCGCCGCGCGCGGGCGCGTCCGAAGCACCGTGCCGGAGCCATAGCCCACAAGCAGGTAGACCACGCCGCAACTGATCATATGTACCAGCCCCAGCGCTATCATCTGCAGCGAAAGCGGCCAGGCGGCGTGGACGTCGGTGAACTGTGGCAGCAGAGCCAGAAACAGCAGAAAGACCTTTGGATTAAGCCCGCTGATGCAAAAGCCCTTGAGCGCCCACTTCAGTCGCGAACCGGCATCGTCACTCTGCCCAGCCGCCGGCGCGGACGGGTGGCGGAGCATGCCTATGCCGAGCAAGAGCAGATAGCCAGCCCCGGCCACGGTCAGAACGGTCAGCACGCTCGGCGCTCCCGCAATGACCGAGCCGACTCCCGCTGCCACTATGAGTGTTGCAACAAGATGGCCGCTCAGCATACCGGCAACTGCTGGTACAACACGGCGTCCCTTGATGCCAGCTGAAATGGCGTAAGCCCAGTCAGCACCGGGCGTGATAACAAAAAGCGCGGAAACAGCCCAGAACGCGGCGAACATACTCAGTGACATGCGCAGTTATCCTTGTTGACCCGATCTCTGACCGACCCTTTATAAACGTCTGATACCTGCATTTAGAGAAACCTTTACCTGCATATTTGTTTGAAATTAAAGAAATAATATCGCTTTTTATGCGGGATATGCTTTCATATTCAATTCATAAACGTAAAAAGACGGGAGGTTTTAAGTAATGGATAGGGCAGACTGCAATATTCTTGCGGAGCTCCAGCAGGACGGGAGAATTTCGCTCACTGACTTGGCAGAACGGGTTGGGATCAGCCTGTCATCCTGCCAGCGTCGTGTCAGAGCGCTTGAACAGGAAGGTGTGATCAGCGGCTACCGGGCGAATCTCGATCCGTCCAAATTCGGGCTAAACTTTTCAGCCATAGTTTTCGTCACTCTGCGCGAGGGAGATCGGCAGGCAGTCAATTCCTTCGAGACAGCAATAAAAGAAATACCGCAAATTATTCAGGCGCAGCGTTTGTTTGGCGATCCGGATTATCTGCTTTATGTGATCACACATGATCTGCCAGCTTTTCAGAGGCTTTACGATGAAAAACTTTCTGGTCTGGCGGGAGTGCAGCGGCTTACTTCAACGCTGATAATGAAAACGGTGGTAAAAGATCGTGCCCTGCCAGTCTGATGTCAATGCAGGAAAAAATTCATTTTTTTGTATTCAGGTAAAACATTTTTGTAATCTAAGTGCAAAATGGCGTGCTAAGGAAGCATTGTGAAAAATCGGAACGTCCGCTTCTGGCACTAAGCGGACCTTTCTAATCCGTTGTAGAAGAGGCTACATGACTGAACAAATTATGAATCCAATCTTAGGGCAAAAAAATAAAAACTCCCTCTGTTAAGCACCTCCGAAATGGAGGTGCTTAACGTTAACTATCCTGATTGGTTTTGGTGCGAACTGCTACCCGGACCGGAGTTTTGCAAAATCAAACGGGCTCACTGACTTCTTCCCATTTGCATCCAGAAAATCAGCCCACCATTGCAGCATCAGCCTGCGCTCATCCAGAAATTCCGCTTTATGGATCTAAGCTGCCCGTACACCGTTCCGCACCTGATGACTCATCTGACGTTCAACCGCATCCCTCGACCATAGGCCTGACTCAATCAATGAGCTGCAGGCCATTGCCCTGAAGCCGTGACCGCAAACGTCCACTTTCGTATCGTACCCCATGAGACGCAGGGCGTTATTGACAGTATTTTCACTCATCGGTTTCCAGGGATTATGGTCACCCGTAAAGATCAACGTATGCTCGCCACTGATACTGCGTATTTGCTGCAAAATATCCAGCGCCTGCCTGGACAGAGGGACAAGATGAGGGGTACGCATTTTAGATCCCCTGTGTGAGTGTTTAACACCAGTGAGAGGTTCGCGTTCAGGAGGGATGGTCCACATTAATTTTTCAAAATCAATTTCAGACCACCTTGCAAAACGTAGTTCACTGGAGCGAATAAAAATCAGCAGCGTTAGTTTTGTGGCTAGTCTGGTCATGAGCTGACCTTTGTAGGAGTCAATGCGGGTGATAAGCTCAGTGGTGCGGTTAAGGGCAAGGGCAGGGCGGTGTTGTCTTTTAACGGTTGTTAATGCACCAACCATATTAATCGCCGGGTTGGAGCTGATGATACCTGACTGGGCTGCATATCGCATGATTGCCGTGATACGTTGTTGCAGGCGGGAGGCAATTTCGTAAATCTCTTTTGCTTCGGCCGCTTTAACAGGAACCAAAAGATCGGGTGTTTTCAGCGTGGTGATATCTCGTGAGCCAATAAATGGAAATACGTGGGTTTCAAGACTTTTGAGGGTTTTCTCGCTATGTGACTCAGACCACTTTTTATTGTTGCCGTGCCATTGTCGAGCTATCGCTTCAAAAGTATGAGCGACATCTGATACGGATTTCTTAACCCGTTTTTGTTCGCAGGGATCAACGCTTGTTGCAATCAGCTTTCTGGCTTCATCACGCTTTTCACGTGCTTCAGATAATGAAACCTCGGGGTAGACACCCAGAGCGAAAGTTTTCTCCCTACCCAGAAATCGATAGCGGAGTCGCCAGTAACGGGAGCCATTCGGGTGAACGAGCAAAAACATGTTGCCGGAGTCGGCAAGTTTATATGGTTTTTCATCCGGTTTAGCTGCACGGATTTTAGCGTCAGTGAGTGCCACGGAGAGGTCTCCTGATAGTATAAAGGGGTATAAATATTATCGAATCAGACTATACCCTCAGTTGTACCCGCACTAGCGGCTTGATGTGGGTAGATATTGATTGAGTTCGGTGGAATTGAGTTAGAGGAGATTCGTTGATTCTAGAGGGGGAACTAAACAAAAACGGACCTCCGTGGAGGTCCGTTGATATGAATTTGGTGCCCGAACTCGGAATCGAACCAAGGACACGATTCCTAGCTTGCTAACTTGATGATTGTTAGGCAGTTAGTTATTCGCTTCAATTCCTAATGTACCATTGTCCAGTACCACCATCCAACCACTATTGTTACTCTTTATCAAACTTGCTACGAGCGAGATTAACAAACCAATCGGAGATATACTCTTTATTCACACCTAGGGCAATGTCCTTGTGAAAATCGGCAGGTGTGAGGGAAATCATCACTCTGATTCCGTGGAGTTCTGGGAAGGCCCAAGGGCATTGCAGGCAATCTCTTGTGCAGTCTTGGCAAGCATTACGTTTTCCAACATTGCACACATGGCAAAGTGTCTGCCAGTTATCCGAGTTATGACCACCACCGCGTGCCAATGGTATTTTATGGTCTGCTTGCAAAGTGCCGGTGCTGTTGCCAAAGTCTTGCAGTGAACATACCTGGCAAGTGTAATGATGATTGAAAAGGAGTGAGTCTTTTTGTGTCTTAGTGAGGTAAGTCCGAGGGTTTGCAACTTTAAGATTAAGTGAGCTTAACCTGTATGCATTACTGCCTGCTTGCCGTTCGATGTTTAAACCGATCTCATCACCTAATTCGGTCAGGCGTCTACGATAATCACTTTGCTGTACAAGATTATGTAAGGTTTCACGAGGGACCCAATTTCTTGGGAAGGTATCACCTTGATTAAAAAGGAACTTCAACATTTCCCATTGAGCTGGGCTAATGTTTGAACGCAGCCCCTTTGCTTTTAATTCAGCTTGCCGTGCATTAACAATTATACGAAATTCTTCAAAATTCACATTGCCATCCTCTTTTTGTGGATAACAATATAAAAAAAGGCAGCGTTACGCTACCTTTGAAGTGTCTTTCATCTGATCAACAGTTAACAAAGCTTTATAGATTTGCTCACCCACGGCTTTTGCCACCGGTGGAGGGAAGGCATTTCCTACCTGACGATAGGACGAAGTTTTCTTACCTGAGAACTGCCACCAGTCTGGAAATCCTTGAATACGAGCTGCCATTCTCACTGTAAGGTGGGGCATATTTTCGTACCCATCTCTTACCCCTGCAAACCCTCTCGAAGGAGGTGCATTGCCGATAAGGTGCCCATTTACATATAGTGCTTGCCACTGGCGTTTTGCTCTTGTGGGGCCGAGATCTGGTCCGCCATGTTTCTTTGAACCACCGACCAATGTTGGTGCAATGCTGTTCGCTTTATCTTTCCATTCATCTGCCCCCTCCCATCCATCAGCAGCCATTAAGTCATACAAGACCTCACCGACTGTTGGTGCCGGCGTTTGGCTTGGTTGCGGCCATTTAAATTCATCAAAATACTCTGGTAGTAGAGCAACAAGATTGACTCGTGGACGAAGCTGGGGAACTCCATAATCACTGGCATTCAACAAATTCCACGTTGTCTTATAACCAAGTTCGTTGAAGTGCTGGTCTATCGACTTACGATATTCTGCAAATTTGGCATCGAGCAGGCCTGACACGTTTTCAATTAATACTGCTTTTGGCTTTGTTTTTGATACAATTTCAAGAGCTGCCGGGAACAAGTCTCGCTCGTCATCCTGTCCTAGCTGTTTACCCGCTTTTGAGAATGGTGGACAAGGTACACCTCCAGCCACTAAATCAATCAGTCCTGCATAGTTAGAGGCATCTTTTACCGCAAAGGAATTCAAGTCATCTTCAACAATATCTCCCCATCCCAAACAATGTTCTGAATTGTTCAGACGAAGAGTCGCACATGCAGGAGCATCATTATCAATCAATGCTATGTGCTTGAAGCCCGCTTGATGTAAACCGAGTGCTTGCCCGCCAGCGCCAGCACAAAGTTCAAGTGAAGTGTACATGTTTTATGATCCTTATTTCGATAGACAGAAGGATACCAGCCATGGGCTTTATGGCAAGTATATTTATATGTATGGATACCCAGTATTTATTGATTTGCGAGGCGGCTCCAGATTATTCGTAGAGCCTTTGAAAGTGGTGATTACGGCGAGGGGAAACTGAAGGTAACATGGTTTACAAGTCGGCCTTTGATCCCTATCTAGGCTTCTGCATAATGTTAACTGCTAGTCCTCCAGTCAAAGCACCAAATAGCACTCTAAACCCTGTGCCAAAGTCGATAACCATCACCCAATCTGTCGAGGTCATACCAACGCAAAACAGTGCGATGTTGGGGAGCAGCAGTAACACAATCAATGTTAGGTTAATGCCCCGTTTTCTAATGAATGGCAGGAGTTCTGATAGCCTTATTGCACCAAAGCCGATAAGTGGCGGACATACCAATGTGTACATCAAAACGTATGGACCGTTGATGATAAATAAGCCACCGATAAGTAGTCCCAATGCTACGAAACTCAAAGGTAGTGCCACCTCATACAAGCTTTTATCCCTAGCTCTATTCAGTAGCAATGCTCCTCCAAAACCGCCGATGACACTGCTAACCGCTATGCCCAGGTGCGGCAGAGCAACCTGCAATAGGAAGCTATAGTTGATATCACTAACCCAAAGCAGGTTGCTACGACTTAACGAGACTGCAAGTGAAACTATTGTCAAGCACGCCGAAAACGCCAGCATTTTTATGCTAGTGGTCATTCCTATTTTTCCTTTGCTGAATTGATCGTTCTTTTAGGGGGTAATGCGGTTAGCTTTGCAGTGAATCCAACGGCCATCGCTATCTTGTAGAAAGAATTTTGTATCGGCATGGCGAAGTAGTATTTTTGCTTCAACGTGAGCATCCGCAAACACTAATGTTGTCTGCTCACTAGTATTGCTTTCAACATGCTCAAACGGCAGGTTGAACATTCCTTCGACCGATAACTTATGATCTTTCATCATTGCGTGGACGCCATTTTCACATCGTAGTAGCACGTTGACGGTTTCTGCAAAACTATTGGCGTTGTAGAGAAGAGCGAGAAGTAAACATCCTTTTAGATACTGCACTGTTTTATCTCCAGTAAATCCGGGCGATTTGCCCGTATGATTCGATAAATGCTAGTTATACCAATCCCCAGCTGTCGGGAAACTTCCGGTTTAGTCATGCCTTGCTCAATCAGTTCGATAACCTCTTGAGATTTGCTTCGAGCGGTTGCCTTTCTGCCTTTGTATTTTCCTTTGAGCTTTGCCAGTGCGATACCTTCAGCTTGACGCTCCAACATCATCTCGCGTTCAAACGTAGCAATCGCACCTATCATAGTGAGCATAAGCTTACCTGTCGGGGTAGCGGTGTTTATGCCGATGTTGAGAATGTTAAGTGCCACGCCTTTGCTGTGGAGATATTCAGATATCTCCAGCAGATGGCGAGTGTTACGGGCGAGCCGGTCAAGTTTCGTAACCTGCACAAAGTCGCCTTCACGAACAAATTCAAGCATGGCTTGCAACTCGGGTCGGTCATCTTTAGCCCCGCTGATTTTCTCCCTGAATATCTTCTCGCAGTCGGACAATGCATCGAACTGCGTATCAAGACTTTGCCCGGTAGTGGATACGCGGGCGTAGCCGACAGTTGCCATTTGGACTCCTTAAGCCTGCCAATAGACCATGCTATGCTGCAAAGACCTGCCAAAACCCCAAAACAACCCTGTGGCATGACCTGAACGGGCATTCCATCGTTGTACTGGTGGCAGATCTTTAGGGCATGCTTGTTGGCAGGGGGCAATTGAGGTGGATAGTGAAGTAAAGGCTTAGCTTAAGCAGCCCCAGCCTTTGAATAAGCGGATGCCATTTCTTCTATGATTGCATCCAGAAAGGCACTGAATGCTGTGAATAGCGCTTTTTTCAACATTCGCCAGTAGCTCATTCCTTCCGTCCCCCCAAACCAGAGTTGCGAAGTGTTGAATGTACTTTAGCGAGTGCCTCATAGACGTTCTCAGAGCCTCTGTAAGCGATTTTTTTGAATTGGAAAGGGAATGACTTGCACTGCATGTTTACCTCCGTTGTGATTAATTCAACTTCCTTATACCGCCGGGGCTGATATTGTTGATTTATTGGGTTTTCCTTACGGGAGGCATGTGTTTTTTTTGCAATTTCACTGGATGAAGGGATTTGGATTATTCGCTGTCATCTAAACCATCTTGTAAGCCAACATGCAATTTCATAGATGAATTTGAGTATAAAAGTATGTATAGGTATAGATAGACTATAAGAGGGTGTGTTGGGGGACGTATTTGACGTTTAAACGTTCCAAAATGCCATTATCGTTGTTACGACGCTGATATTGTTGGAACGTTTTTGATACGTGACTGCTTATAAGACTTATCGTCGGAGAAAAGCACGCCTAAATCTGAGAGTTCTGCCGTCTTGGCAAGGAATTCTAAGTCGCTCCAGCAGTACCTTTAGTTCTCTCAACCGCTGCTTTGGACGCCTCATCATAAACCAGCAGATATTATGATCACGCCCATAGGCAGAATGGGACGACTGGCTGGTAATCTCAAGCTCTGATGCTTGGAGTGATTCGCACGCTGTTCTCAGGCAATGAGCGTAACAATCCTCCAAACTTATCAGTCGCTTGAGCTGATCTAAAGCCTCAAACCAAAGTTCCTGCTCTTCATGCCTTACTCTGATTAGCTTAATGTCTGGGCAGTTTTTACGAAACCAGCGGTCTCTCTTCAGGTCGTTAATGCGATACCTTTCTAGTTTATGGGCTTTCTCGTCAAATTCGATAACGTACTGGCGAGTTATCGTTGAACCGCCCTTAGCTGAGAATTTTTCCAGAATGTATGAATCAACTCTGTAGGGGCCAATAATTTTCTCACGCTCAATCTCATAATACTTATGTGTATGTATCCAGAAGTTTGTTAACACAGGTTTTAATGCATCAAAAAATTGACCAGCAAAAGTGCTTTCATGAGTGGCAACGGGTAAAGCTATCCCCGATTTTTCCTCAATAGCTGCGACAAGATGCGTGTTTCGGCTGCTGTATATGCTGTAAGTCAGTAAAGCGAGAGCGTCACCTGCGTAAAGCCAGCCGGTTGATGTGGGGAACTGCCCACTAATAAACTCGTCAGAGCAACACTTAAGGATTTCGGGCGGTGCTTTGCTTAGCTTTGCATGAGTACGTTGCATCCACTGGCTAAAGCGTTTAGATGCAGGCACTTTTTTTCTCAAAAAAGCGACAGAAACCTGAGGGATTCCAGCGACGATGCGAAAAGCAGAATCGGGAAGCTTCATATTGATGATCTCCAGTTAAATTATTTGCCTTATACCGCTGGGAAACGCTTTTCCAGCCGCTCAAGGTTCAATCTGGGGATTTGTTCAATAGCATTACGTTGGGCCTCGACAGACTTCTCTCCGTAGCCGTGGCTCGCCTTTGCCCTATCGGGTGAGTTTTCGTTATGTCCGAGAATACTGTCTTGGATTTCTTCACGGATGTTCAGATCGCGGAACAGGGTAACGAGTGAGTGACGGAAGCTGTGGGTCGGTTTGATACCCTCTCTGGTCAGGGCATGTTCACGGATGTAGTTACCCCACCAACGGGCGTAGTTGTATGAATATTTCCCGTTCACTTCCGACTTATCGACAAACAATTGGTATGTTTGAGATTGGACGAAATCAAGGAAGCCCATCTCAATCAGGTGGCTGTGTATCGGGAATTGTCGCAAGTTACCCATCTTGATCGACTGACCTTCACCCATCGCCAGCCTGAAGCAGGGAATTCCGTCCTCTTCCACGATATCGCCCCTACGAAGCTGAGCGATCTCTTCAACGCGTGCTCCGCTGTAATAAAGAATTATCGGTATCCAGTACGCCATTGCACCGTGCGGTGTCGCTTCTCCGTTAAAGACGGGCAGGGAGAAGATACGGTGAATTTCATTCTGACTGAAAGACCTGACAACCGCCGGGCCAGCGACGACTTTGCGTTTTTTCAAGTTAGTAAGGGGGTTCTCGGCGAGCTTGCCATCCTCAACCGCGACCCTGAAGATCGACGACAACTCCTTCAGAATGTTCTCGACACGGGTGGGACTGATTTTCCTACCTTCGGCATTGACCTGCCTATGCAGTGGCATTTGGCGAATAGCCTTCGATGGACGGGAAGGGAGCTTTTCAATCAGAGAACGAAAGTCTGCGAGGTCTGTTACGGTGATGTCTTTGACAGCCCTCTGGCCGATAAACTCGATGAAGCGGTTAGCCGATGTCGTATAGGCGATAATTCGCCTTTCTGCACGCAATGGCTCATGACGCTGAACGTGATCTTTATAGCGTGAGAACAGGTCCGCGAAGGTGAGGCTTTGAGGCTTTTCATCAGGCAATGAATCCAAGCCTTTACTTTTAGCGTACAGCCGGGGGCGAAAACTCAGAAGATAAGCATTCGTCAGATCGCAACGGCGTTCAGCTAGTCGCCAGGCCAGACGGTCTCTCCAGAGTGGAGTTAGGACGGTAGGCGTGTATTCGAGAGCTTCCTCCAGCTCAACGGCCATCAGTTTGCCGATGGATACGTTACGTTCTTCCTGCCATGTCTGTGACTTATAGCCGGGCTTACGTTGGCGGTCTTCCAGCCAGTCGTGAATCAGCCCATTTTCTGGCGAGTGAGTTAACCCCGTTTTACCATCGTACTGCTCTTCAACAACGTACCGCTCCCGGATTAGTTCGTCACGCTGCATTGTCTTTGAGGCCCATACGCCAGCAATCAGCTCGATATCCGCATCGGTTAACGATTGCTCTGCTTCAAGCTGTTTTTCAGCTAGTCGGAGTATCATGTCGATTTGGATGATTTTGGCGGGCGCACGCGTTCTGGCCTCATTCACGTCTTTCGTATCAAGAGTGAACTTGATTTCACGTTTATCGAGGATGCCAATCAGGTGTTTGGGTACGGCTTTACGAACGTGGTAAACGCCGAATCGGTTCTTTGTCGGTTGTATCATAATGCCCATTTTGTACCACCTTTCTGTACCACCGGGAAGCGAGGCCGATGGAGAAAATGAGGAGGTAACTACTGACAAATCAACAAATTATTGAGAAGAAAGCAAAAACCCCCGCATAAAGCGAGGGTTTGGAATGTTGGTGCCCGGACTCGGAATCGAACCAAGGACACGGGGATTTTCAATCCCTGATTTAAACACGTGTAGAACGTTTGTTACCTGTAAATAGTACACAGGTGATTTATATGCATGTAATTTCAGTAATTTCTACCAAAGGCGGTGAAGGTAAATCTACTCACTCCGCCAACCTGGCTGGCTTCTGTGCCGACGCTGGTCTCAAAACCCTCCTGATTGACGGCGACTATGCCCAGCCAACCGCCTCCAGTTACTATTCCTTACGCTATGAGGCACCATGCGGTCTTTACGAGATGCTGATGCAGACCGTAGATCTCAACCATCCCGAGCAACTGATTTCCCAGACCTGTATTGATAACCTTGATCTGATTATCTCTAATGATCCCCATGAGCAGCTCAAGACGTCCATGATGCACGCACCGGATGGCCGCATTCGTCTGCGTAACTTACTCCAGCATCCGTTGTTTGCTGCTTACGATGTCATCATCATTGATTCACAGGGCGCTCGTTCCATCATGCTGGAACTGGTGCTGCTGGCAACGTCGCATACGGCAGTAGCGATGGTGAAGCCGGTGGTGCCGGATGTCCGGGAGTTCCTACGAGGAACGGTAACACTGATGGAAGAACTCCTTCCTTATCGTGGGTTCGGCCTTACGCTGCCACCGATGAAAGTTCTGGTTAACTGCATGGATTACACCCTGCTGGCCGAAGAAGCGCTGAATGCATTAACCACGATTATTGCTGATGGAACGTATAGCAAAGCGGATATTCCACCCGTCACTCTACTTGAAACCCAAATCTACGATCTTGAAGTCTACAAGCTAGGCCATACGCGGGGGCAACCCGCTCATCGCCTTGAATACCAGACCGATCGCAAGAGTCTGCCAGCCGCGCAGACCATGCACGATCTGGCCTGTGAGTTGTTCCCCGAATGGCGCGACCGTTTTGATGCGGTACTGCAAAATCAGCCGAAGGGGGATAAAGAATGAAACTCTATCGTGCGACGTATAGCCTCTTAACTCGCGATGGTCGGGTAACCGTTGATGAGCAGTGGGTCTTTTTTGAAGCCGAAACCTACTCTGACGCGCTGGAAAAAATACCAGGATTACTGATGGCAATGTGGGATTGTTGCGAGTCCCAGCTCAAAGTATGGAATCTGGTGCCAGATAACCAGCTTGTTGATCTCAGCATGGATATGGAGATTGATTCTCCCCGGGAGTGGCGTTTCTTTGAGGTCGGTTACTCCGCTGGTTCCACCGTTTATCTTGATGTCAAACGTAATGGCTGGTCATTGTTTCTTGCCTCCCTGTCCTGGCTGGCCCGTTTGAACACAGCTCTGGTCGAATGTCGTAGTACCGGAGGCCAGCATGAATAACACCAAACAGATATCGCCTCCGCATTCAATCAGCGCCGAACAAGCAGTCCTTGGCGGTTTGATGCTTGATAACGATCGCTGGGATGATATTGCAACGATTATTTCTGCTGACCTCTTTTATTCGCGGCCGCATGGCGTGATTCTCTCTGCGATGCAGACACTGCTACTTCAGAACAAGCCCATCGATCTGATCACGCTCGCCGAATCAATGGAGCAGCAAGGAACGCTGGAACAATGTGGCGGTTTTGCCTATCTCGCGGAACTCTCCAAAAATACGCCCAGTGCGGCCAACATCGTTGCTTATGCTGAGTATGTTGCCAGCTATGGCCAGAAGCGCCAGTTGCTGGAACTGGGGCACGATCTGGTCAGGCAGGCCAGTGATGCCAGAAGTGACCTGATGGTATTACTGGACGAAGCTGAGCGCCGTATCTTCGCCATTGCCGAACAGCCATCCCCGGATGGGGATGTTGATTTGCCTGCTTCACTGAAAACCTTCCTTAACCGGCTAGAGCAGCGTTGCGGCAGCGAAGATCTCATTACCGGTACGCCTACAGGCTTTGCTCATCTAAATACGATGACCAGCGGCTTCCAGTCCAGTGATCTGATTCTGCTGGCTGGTCGCCCATCTATGGGGAAAACGGCGCTAGGGTTGGCATTTTGCGATGGAGCGTTGAATGAGCGTCCGGATATGGCAGTGCAGGTCTACAGCCTGGAAATGCCTACCGAGCAGCTACTGATGCGCTTTACCTCCATGTTAGGGCGTGTTCCTCTGCAACACCTGCGCAATGGGGATATGCAGGATGAAGACTGGGTGCGGGTCAGTGCAGCCATGAAAGTCCTGCTTGAAGACTGGCAAGGTCGGCTGGTGATTGATGATTCCAGCTATATGACACCGGCGATCCTGCGCTCCCGGGTAAGAAAAAACATCCGTAAATACGGTCATCCATCCCTGATTCTGCTGGATTACCTGCAACTGATGTGCTGCCCGGGGCATGAGAACCGGACGCAGGAGATTGCGGAAATATCCCGTTCACTCAAAGCGCTGGCGAAAGAAATTGGTTGTCCGGTGGTGGCGCTGTCACAGCTTAACCGGTCGCTGGAAAGTAGGTCGGATAAGCGTCCGAATAATGGCGATCTGCGTGACTCCGGGGCGCTGGAGCAGGATGCCGATCTGATTATGTTCGTCTACCGGGATGAAGTGTATGACGCCGATACGCATGAACCGGGCGTGGCTGAAATTATTCTTGGCAAGCAGCGTAACGGCCCAATTGGCACCGTAAAAGTACAGTATCAGGCGGAAATTACCCGTTTTGAGGATTTTAAAGGAGGTCGCTATGACTTCTAAGAAACCCAGCCAACTGGGCGAAAAGCTACTTCAGCGGGGCCGTACCCCGAATAATGAAAGCCCTGCCGTAGTGCTGCCGGTGAATGAAATACCGATGGTTCTGGCGCTGGAGCAACTGCGTCCCAATCCGGATAACCCCCGAACGTCCCGCAATCCGAAATATGAAGATATCAAAGCGTCGATCCGTGCCCGGGGGCTGGATTCGGTGCCAAAAGTCACCAGAGATCCGGAAAGCACCGAGGATGTTTATATTTTCAGTGACGGCGGCAATACTCGCTATTCCATCCTAGCGGAACTGTATGCAGAAACAGGCGATGAGCGTTTTCGCCGTGTTCAGTGCATCGTGAAACCGTGGCCTGGACGTTTGCAGTGTGTTATCGGTCATCTGGCCGAGAATGATGTGCGTGGCGAGCTGTCATTTATTGAGAAAGCCTTTGGTATTGAGAAGGCGCGAGCTATTTATGAGGAACAACTGGGGCGAGAAGTTAGCCAGCGAGAGCTGGCCGATCTGCTGAAAGAGGCGGGTTATCCGGTTCATCATTCGAATATCAGCCGTATGGTGGCAACAATCGAATACCTCTGGCCGTGGATGCCCAACCTGCTTAATTCGGGGCTGGGACGGCCCCAGATAACCCAGCTTATCGCGCTACGAACTGCGGCGGAAAAAGCCTGGCAAGCCTTCAGCCAGAATGTCGCATTACCTCCGGAACAGGAATTTAATGATGTCTTTGGCGGTGTTTGTCGAGTTTTTGACGACCCGGAACACTACTCAGCCGACGTCCTTAAAGAAGAGCTGATTGCGGCCCTGCTGAAGGCAATGCCCGATCCGCAACTGACCTACGATAGCTGGTTGATTGAGCTTGATCCGCAGGAACAAAACCGCCGCAAACTGTTTGGCGAGCCGGAGCCGCTTCCCCGGCATATTCTGGATGCAGACAAAACCCATGATGAACCTTCACCACCACCGGTTGCGGAGTCACCCTCTGTTGCCACTGATTCCGGATCAACGAGGAAAAAGCCAGTCACTATCGGGGGCGACTCCTCTGAGCATGTTGCCCAACAGCCTGATGAAGAACAGTTGGATCTTTATGATGGGAATATCTCCCTTGATTCAACACCTGACTTACCCGACATTCTTCCGGGCGCTGAGCCAGAGCCTGCTGATGGTGACGATCCGCTTCTGGAACCGCCTGCAAATACCATCACTTGTGCCGCGAACGGGCTGGAGCCGGTCACCGATATCTGGCATATCCCGGCGTTACAGGATGATGTTGAACATCTACAGGACATCGCGTTTCGTCTAGCGTTCGAACTGGCGGAGGTGATGGGGATTGAATCTATTATTCAGGAAGATAAATCTCTCCTGGGCGTAGGCTATTCTCTCCCGCCAAATGCGAACGGTGAGCTGCTGGCCGCATTGTGCGGTGGTGGATCTTATACCCCGTTATCGACACTAAGCGGGTTTCTTCTCGGTGCGTCCAGTCCCTTTGATGAACCCTTGCTCAATGATGTGTATGCGGTGAAATTCTTGCGTTTAATCAGGGTAGTGCGCCGGTTGCGCGAACTGCAACGTCAGACATTCAGGGAGGGCGCAGCATGAAAGCTGACTGGGTTGATGAGGCGCAGGAAGTGACCCAACTGATGGTCGATAGCCAGGTCGAGCGGATTCGCTCTTCGTTGATATCACCGGCGATATCGTCTGCTGAATGCGAACTCTGTGGACATGAGATCCCGGAGGCCCGTCGCAGAGCTGTTCCGGGCGTCAGGCTGTGCGTTGAATGCCAGACTATTGCTGAGTTTCGGCGGCGTGTTGGATATGGAGGATACGATGAAAGCTGAAGCCACATCATGGATCGTTATTCTGCTTTGTTTTCTGGCATGGGCTGTTGATATTGCGATTATTTATGGAGGGCGTGCGCAATGAATGCACTGTTAACGCAGATAGTTATGGAACTGAAGTCGGGCAATATCCGACGTTGTGAGGCAATGGGGTTAACTCTGGAAGAGATCCAAGAACTAAACAGCCTGACCGTTGAGGATCTGCATTATCTGGTAAATACACAGGTATCGCTTCTGACCTTCCGCATCAACCATACCAACCTGAACACCTTGCTGGCGCAGGCCCGTCGTGAGCAGACCCGGACACAGCGTATCGACAGAGCGTTAACACTGGGTGGCTCTATCGAGCTGATGCAGCATTTTTTCGGCCTGACGGCGACGGAAGTCAGTTCCCGGCGACGCCTAGTTGGCGTTGTGACCAAGCAGGGGCGCAGCCAGATCCCCACAGAAGAGCAGGAAGTGGCGGTGTGGCAGCAGTGGAAGGCATCGAACGTTGACAACATGGAATCACTGGATGCGCTGGAAGCCATGATGTTAATTGCTGAGCAGCAGAATATTTCGTTAACCGCAGTCTGGACGTTAACCAAAGGATGGAGTGCCGCCTGATGGCTATTGTTCCCGTCGATGATGTTATCCAACGTACGCTGGCGAAGATGCAACACCGGATTGAGCAAAAGACGCAGTCCGGCGAGCAGAGTAATGAGCAGAGCGGATTACTCTTTCTGGGGAACGCGCATGACGCCGTTCCCCGGCGTTTATTTCTGGATAGTCGGTTATCGCCGCTGGATAAGATGGCCTGGGTAATGATTCGACTATATGCCCAGCAGAATGAGGGCGCAGTTTTTCCAACCTACGACGAATTGCAGTGCCAGCTGGCGTTACCTCATTCGGATAAAGCTTCCCGGGAGACGGTCAGCAGGGCACTGTTAATGCTGCGTCTGACCGGGTGGCTGAGTCTGTGCAAACGTGTCAGAGATAAATCCGGGCGTATTCGCGGTAATATCTATGCCCAGCATGATGAGCCGCTGGGGCTGTTTGACGCGGAGTACTTCGATCCTGGCTGGCTTGATGCTGTTGCCGATGCCTGCCGACACACCAATAAAACAATACGCCTGACGGCGCTGGCCGTTTTGCATGATATCAAATCCGATACCCGTATGCGTCACCGGCATTCACGCGTTGCGCTGATAGAAGCCCGGTTATCAGCTGCACAAACTCCGCAGGAAATGGTGTCATCACGGCAGAAGAAAATCCCCGGTTCTGAAACCGAGTCAGGTCAAAAATCACAAAGTTCGGAATCCGAACTTAGCTATCTAAAGGGGGATATTTTACCGGGTTCGGATTTCGAACTAAGCCGGAAATCAAGGGAAAGTGGCTTAGTTCGAAAATCGAACTGTTACGTACGTAGTTTTACACAGAGTGTAAAAGATACGTACGTAGGGGGCGAAAGTCGGTTGTCATGGCCGACGGTGGTAATCGAACGGTTGAACACGCCTGACCGGGGTATGCTGGAGCAACAACTTAGCGCGTTACCTAACGGACTGGGACAGCGGATGTTGGACGATCTGGCTGGCCGTATGAAAGCGACAGAGGTCAGGAATGTCACGGCCTACCTGCTGGCGAATCTGAAGCGGGCAAGGGAAGGGCAGTTTAACACTGGTGACGTTGGTGCGGTGCATCCGCCTGTAAAGCCCAAATCGGTTGCAACGCCACTATCTGGCGGAAAAACAGAGGTCAAACGTGCTCGCAGAGAGTTTGTGTCTGGTGTGATGGCTGAGATCCGAGGGAATTACTTTGGGTCATAAAATGAGCAGTGTTGACAGTGTCAACACTGTTGCATCAAATTGATTTATTGAAAATTTTGATAATTATTTTGTAGGAATAGCTCTGGTTGTAAATTTGTCGATCCAAGTGGTTAATCTATCTAAATCTTTTTCGATGTCCGAGAGTTCAGGAAGTGTGTCGGGAAGCTCATTGGGTTGGGAATGTTCATAGACAGAATAACGACCCATTAAATCTTCAATCAGTTGACAATCATCTGGTGTTATTTTAACTAGCTTCATGAGTTTATTTCCTGTCATCACGCTTCGGCGAAATCTTGAGACTACTTCATCTAAAAGAATGGTTTCTACGCAGCGCTCAACAATAATGCGGAAATTACTACATAGGCTTTTAGCTTCACGATCATAAGCATCTAGATCCCCATCTTTATAAGCTTTTTTAAGTAAGCTAAGAGGTCCATTTTTTAAGGTGTTTAGTGCCTTTTTAGGTTGCTGATTGCGTATGTTTCCAGGAACTGTTTGACCAACTCTTCCTGCAAAATTTTGGAGTGTGATCACTTCTAAAGATACTGGTTTACCGAGGTTTCCAGAATTTCTGTTTTTCGCTTCAGCTTCGACCAAGGCAACTAAGGAAAGGCGATGGGTAAAGATAATAACTTGCCTTGTTTCAGATAAATCTATTAACCTACTAACTACTCGCTCTTCGTAGTCTTGATCTAAAGACGATATTGGGTCGTCGAAAACAAACGGAGTTGATTGTTGTTCTCCGGTCATGTCAGCAATAAATGCAGACAGCGCTACAATTCTTGCTTCACCCTCACTTAAAATAACTGATGGTGATATTTTCTGCGTGGAACCATCTAATTCTAATTCAAAGGAAATATTTCCTTTTCCTTGTTTTATGTCTTTTGGCTTAACTCTGATACGTCTATTGCCTAATTTTTTTAGCTCGGAAGCAAATCTATCACGATAACCATTGCTTATTAACTCTTTTGCAAGGTCATTACTCATGATTGAAAGTTGATTTGTTTTCGCAAGAGTTTGTGCCTTGCTTATTTCAGCTATTTTATTTAGCCTTTTTACTTCATTAATTATAGATTGCTTGTTTTGATATAGCCATTGAGTTGCTTTTAAAAAGGTTATTCTTGCTAGTAGTGCTAGTCTCCCGCCATCTTTTTGTAGTGCTTGAAGTGATTTTTCTTCAGTGTCTAAGAGATTGAATGAATTATTATATGCATCGTTAATTGGTTGCCAATCGATTATAGTAAGTTGCTCTATTGACGTAGCTGTACCCAGTGATGATTTGCGATTAGATATATCATCTAATATTTTATTTGATAATTTTTCATCCATTTTTAGTATGTTTAATCGAGAATTCCAATCTACTAGATCGGGGAGTTTACCGTATTTCTCTTGTTTGGTTTTATAGGTTGTCTCTGCCTGTTTTGCCTCTTTTTCTAAGCCATTCTTAACAAATGATTCAAATGTGTTCATTCTTTCTTTTGCATCTGGCAACAATGCTTGTTGACATAAAACACATCGAGCTAAATCTGTTGTGTGAGGGAAGTGGTTATCTGGATATGCATGTAAGGTTGAAAAATTCCTGGCTTGTTCCCACATTGCTAACCATGTGGATTGTCCAATACCCTCTAAAGCAGAATTCTTAAATGTTAGCTGAGCTGCTTCGTTTGCATTCTTTCTTTTGGATAAAGCATCATTATGAGCGTCGATTAATTCTTTAACTGACTCGTTACCGTAAAGGGAGCTTAATTCTGTAATAAATTTGTTTATTTGTTGAAGTGATTTTTTCTCAACCTCAATCTGTTTTAACCTACCGGGTATATCTTTTTGCAATAAAACTGATTCAGCTTGAATCCTTTCCTCATCCATCTCTTTCGTGTAATTGCAGTTTTTTTCAATGTCGCTAATTGAGGTTTTTGCGCTTAATTTTTGATGCCATGAGAAAAGTGGACTACCAGTGAGCTCTGTAGGGAACTGCGGGCGTAGGTCTACTAGTTGAGCACTTTTAGTCTTTAGTCGTGTATAAATTTCATCGCATGTTGAAATTAGAGTTTTAACAAACTTAATTCTTCCCGGTTCGTATGTTGCTGGTTTTTTGTCTTTGATATAAATGCTAGCGGCATGAGTATCAAATATTTGTACATTTCTTAACGCGTTGCTTGGTCCATTTTGGGGACACCAAGTGGTCTGACAATTAGATTGGCCATCATGATAGTGTGCTGTAGCACTAATCGAATTTGTCTGAACCTCAAACACATTGCCGTGTATATCTTCTTTATATTGTGAACCACAAATTTGTTTGAGGAGTCTTGAATAGCCGGATTTTCCGGCACCATTTGGACCATATATGACGGTTAGTTGTGTATCACCAAAATCAATACTGGCAGGCGGTGTGAGAGCATTTACACCAATGACATCAGTTAGTTTTAGCAGACGTAAAGGAAGCCTCTGTGATGCTTGGGTAAGTGAGCCAGGCACGTATGGATCGAAAGCCATATCTTTAGATGAAGTAGCTTCGCCTAAACAAAGCTCAGCTAGTACGTCGAGTTCTTGGGGAGTCAGACGTCGCTTGTTATTAATTATTTGATTTGCTGCTGTTTGTAGCCACTTAGGGCGTTCAGATAACCATTGTTCAAAGGAATCACCGATTGTTTTTGTTGGAATAGTAGACATAATTTTATTTTTCCATTGTTGTTTTATCTCTATGTAATAGTAGGCTTTTTTTTTGAAGGAGAATCAAATGTTGATCCGTTTTTAGCTAAATTTATGGATCTGAATAAACAGTTTCATATTGTCCCCGTTGATAGTCATCCGTAACCATTTCCATCTCGTTAAATATCAACGGATGGATTCCCATGTCAGACAAGACAGAAAAGAAAGCCGGTGCGCTGCATTCTGAGCTGAGCATCGAACTGCATACCCAATATGCCATTAATACCTGGAGTGGGCGACCAGCCTCGGGTGGGAAGCCGTCACTCATCGGGATGCCGCTATTTTTTAGGCTCATTTCCCGGATTAATCGCGATTCACTGGCCGATAATCCGTGGGCGGATTTGGTCCTGGTGGAAGTGGAATCATTACTGGAGACGGCCAGCCAACAGCTCCAGAAATGGTTGAACGATATCGATGCCCTGATGGCGATGCTGCCTGCTAACGCTTCTGTTTCCGGGGGCACCTCCACCGCGCCGCTGAATATTGGCGTTCACAGCCATACCCCTTTGGGATACCGCTGCGTTTACCTCCTTGTTGGATTTGATCAGCTAATTTTGCGTGTCTTCCAGGCGCATCACTACGGTTTGATGTCACTGAAAGAGCGTAAAGCCTGGTTACATCGTGGTAGCCATCAAATTCGTCGTATCTTCTCTGTGGCCCTGCGTTACCGTTCTCATCCCGTTACCCGCCAGGATATTGCCTCAGATAACGACATTGCTCGGCAGTCTATTGAACAATTTGGGGAACTGGACAGGGCGATCCTGCTGGGAACCCGTCGTTCCCGCTTTTCTCCGCCAGTAAGCGCCGAAAGTATTAAGTCGCTAAATGCCGCATTCAAACGTCAGTCACGCAAAGAGAAAGCGGCAAAGCAGGAGGTGCAAGATGATCAGCAATAAGACTGTTTTTACCGGATTGTTCGTTCTGAGTACCTGCCTGAGTGGCTGTGTGAGTGTTGATAGTGTCAACAGTGCGATAAACCAGATGAGCAGCGGGATCTTCTCAGTCAGTTCCGTACCGGCACGCAGTGATCCGGTAGTGTTGTCGAGAGGCGTACCGCAGGCCAGCCACAAAATCGCGCAGGAATATCGTGTTCCCGTTGATGTTGATACGGCAGCGGCGCGGGTAAAACGCTACTACCGCTTCATCTCAGCGGAAGAAGTGGCGCAACTACTTAATAACGGTAAGCAAAGTGGGGGGTGGACTGCCGCTTCAGTAGCCGATGGGGCATGGGTATGGGATGGGCAACCCGGTAGTTACTACAAAATGGGGCGCGATTGGGGAAGTGAGAATACCAGCGACAGCGTTCAGGTCGAGCTGGAGAAAAACAGTTCCGGTAGCCGCATGTATATCACCTTTCGTTCCGGGCTGGCCTCTCATGCCACGGCGGCTTATACCCGCAAGCTGTTTGAGAATATGAAGAGCGTGGCGGAAGGGACGATCCGATGAAGCTCTTTCTCTGTGAAAAGCCCAGTCAGGGGCGCGATATTGCGGCCGTGCTGGGTGCGACAAAGAAAATGCCTGGTTATCAGACCGGAAACGGCGTGTGCGTCACCTGGGGTTTTGGTCACCTGCTGGAACAGGCCAGCCCGGATGCCTACGGTGAACAGTTCGGCGTTCCCTGGCGTACTGACGTATTACCGGTATTACCGACAACATGGCAAATGCGGGTTAAACCGGATGCGTCGGCTCAGTTCTCTGTCATTCAGAAATTGCTGAAACAGGCCGATACGGTAGTGATTGCCACTGATGCTGATCGGGAAGGAGAGGTGATTGCCCGTGAAATCCTCGACTACTGCCACTATCAGGGAAAAGTTGAGCGGTTGTGGCTCTCGGCACTGGATGAGGCCAGCGTCCGTGCCGCGTTGGCGGCGATAAAACCCGGAAGTGCGACGTTACCCTATTATTTAGCGGGTCTGGGCCGTGCCCGGGCTGACTGGCAGGTCGGCATGAAAATGACGCGGCTATATTCAGTCAAGGCCCGGGAGAATGGTTACGGTAACGTTTTATCCGTGGGGCGGGTGCAGACGCCGACGCTTAACCTGATCGTGGAACGCGATCGCGATATTGCGCAATTTGTCCCGAAACCTTACTGGAATGTTGTGGTGCAGCTGGCGGCGGGAGGGGTTGCATTTCAGGCGCAGTGGGTGCCAGCAGAGGCGTATTGTGATAAGGAAAAACGCTGTATCAACCCGACAGCGCCTCAGCAGGTGGTTCAGCTTTGTCAGAAAACCGGACAGGCGACGGTGGCAGAGGTTGAGACCAAAAGGGAAACCGAATCCGCTCCGCTGGCTTTTGATCTCGGTACGCTACAACAAGCCTGTTCCCGCCGTTTTGGCTATGGTGCCCAGCAGGTGCTGGATATTGCGCAAGCTTTGTATGAAACCCACAAAGCGACGACGTACCCCCGCACCGACTGTGGCTATCTGCCGACATCAATGCGTGGCGAGATTGGGCAGGTTATAGCAGCGATACAACAAAGCGATCCTCCTTTATCTGCAATCATCTCGCGGCTTGATGTGCAGCATGTTTCCCGCATCTGGAATGACAAAAAGATCACCGCGCACCACGGCATTATCCCGACAAAGCAGCCCTGCTCTCTGGCAAAAATGAGTGAGCAGGAATGCAACGTTTACCAGCTTATCCGGCAGCATTATCTGGCCCAGTTTCTGCCGAATCATGAAGTGGATACCACGCGGGTTTCGCTGCATTGTGGTGGGCAGTTATTTAAGGCCAGCGGTAAGATTGTGGTCGTTGCTGGCTGGAAGAGTCTGTTTGATAAAGATGCTGAAGAGGATACAGGCGATACCGGTGACAAGGCCCGGTTACCAGCAATGGCTAAAGGGAGCGTATGCCAGGTCACTGGTGCAGAAGCGAAGGCGCAGCAGACAAAACCACCGGAGCACTATACGGAAGGGACGCTAATTGCCGCGATGAAGAATGCGGCGCAGTTTGTCACCGATCTGCGCCTTAAAAAGATCCTCAAAGAGAACGCGGGGCTGGGAACGGAAGCGACCCGTGCTGGCGTAATTGAAACGCTTCTGAAGCGTGGATTTGTGGTGAAGAAAGGTAAGCATCTGCTGGTGACACCTATAGCCGGTGACCTGATTGATGTGTTACCGGGACAGCTCAAAGATCCGGGCATGACGGCGCTCTGGGAGCAATCGCTGGATGATATCGCGGAAGGCAGAATGTCGCTGGATGACTTTATGGCGAAACAGTCAGCTTGGACAATGCAACTGGTGACAAAAGGGCAGCAACAGACCGTTAAGATCACGTTACCACCTTCTCCGCCGTGTCCGGTTTGCGGTGGAACAACGCGTCAGCGCACGGGGAAATCAGGCTCATTCTGGGGATGTATCAATTATCCTGACTGCAACGGGATTGTGAATGTCGGGGCGAAGAAGTCCGCTCGTCGGCGGAAAATCCCAGCAAAGAAAAGTGTCTGACTGGCTTTATGTTTTTGGTTGGAAGCGTGGCGTGAATTTGCTATTTTGCTGATGGCTTTGAAGTATCCCGCGACTGCGGTAATCCGATTTTTCGTGCCTACAGGCGGAGGATTGGACAGTATAGCAACCCATTTTGTTACCTGGATGAGGTTGTAAGGCGTGACCCTCCGTGAAATTACACGTCGGCCAAAAAAGGCTCTGGCCCGGAGAAGTGACATTGACGATGAACCTATGGTACAGGTTCAGAGGCTCGATACCAGGATGGAATCGGGCCTTTTTTGTTAGGGATGATGTAATTTTATTGTGAGTAAATATTATGCCCCTTCAAACAAGAAATGTTTTTGTTGATACAGAGTTCTTTGTTAAGGCTGGTTTGGAATTTTCATCGCGCACTTTGCAATCTTTTGAGAATATATGTGGGAAAGGTGACTTAAATCATATAACGACTTCGATAGTTGAAAGGGAGGTAAAGGGAAAAATCAGGGATAGTATTCAAGAGTCGATAAAGAGTGTGGCCGGTTTTAGACGTAAAGCTAAAATCCTTGCAAATTCAAATAGACCTGAAATTCAAGCTTTATTTGTGGAACTCAATCAAGAAGAAATTATTGAGCATGCGTTAGAACTTTTCGATGATTTTTTAGCTGATGCTAATTCCACGATACTTGACCTGAGTCAAGTACCGGCAGATAGAATTATAGGGATGTATTTCGATTGCTTACCTCCATTTCAGGATGGAAAGAAAAAACATGAATTTCCGGATGCATTCACACTCTTGGCTTTGGAGTGTCATTTACAACCAGATGAGAGTATTTATATCGTATCTGAAGATACCGATTTGATCGAATTCTGTAAAACTAATCCACGATTTATATCGGTTGACAGTTTGAATAAAGTTCTTGATATCTATAACTCTCATGATGAAGAAAGGGCTAATTATATTAAGCAGTATATTGTAGATAATGTGGATGCAATAAAAAGTGAAATACAAGAGAGTATTGAGGATGCAGATGCGTATAACTTATCCAGTTGGGAAGATGCTGATGTCGATGAATTGACGGTCAATGATGTTCACGACTTTGAGTCATCCATTATACAAATTGATGACGAAAGTTGTGTTTTATCATTCAACGTAGAAGTTGATTACACTGTGTCTGTAACAGGACCAGATTATAATAATGGAATTTATGATAAAGAGGACGGTCGTACATATACTTTTAGAAGTACTAGCCGTGAAGAAACAGATTCTATTAATGTCTCTGTGGAAATCGAGTTATCACTTGAAATCGTTGATAACCAATTTGTGGTGCAGGAACGATATGTAAATGTTGGGGGATTAACAGGTGGAATTGAAGTTTGTGTTGAAGAAAATGGGTGCGACGATTATTAAAACATCCAATTAATCGGGTAAGTTTAGGCATAACTTTGACATGTAGTTGTGCCTTTTGTATTGACATCGATTCACTCTTTTCAAACAATGCCCACTCTTACCTCGTTGTCACCGACAACAGTCAATGTCCCGACAATCTGAGAGGGACGCCTTCGGGTGATTGCCAGCCAAAATCGTCGTGACCTGAGAGACGATGCCTTTGGGCGGTAACGTTGTTTAGCCTTTGAAAACAGCGGTCGCTTATGCGATGAAGGTACACTTCTCATCACAGCGGATTTTCTGCTATCTATGTAGTCACTCACCCTAAGGGAACACGCTTCCCGCAGGGGATCGGTTTTCCCTTTTTTACGTAAGGAATACACCGATGACTCATCGCTTATCTCTGGCATTTACGCCTGTTTCTATCACGCTCCCAGCCTGGGAAGACGCTATTGAAGTGTTTGATTTTTCCCAGTGGGAACGTCGGCAATTTGCGCTGATTAAAGCTGCGCAGGATGCCTGGAACCATCACTCAGATCCCGACATTAAGCAGGTGACATTTTCGCTGACGTTGTTTGTCCGTCTGGGAGGCGAAACTACCGAACGGACTCATAACTTTGTCGCCAGATACGTTGACGATGCACTGGTTGTAACCCTGGGAGAATGAGAGATGAAAATTCAGCCTGAACTGACTAATGACGAAGCGCTGGCATTGTCGCATCTGACTCAAAGTCTGACATGGAACACGATGCGTGATTTTGTCATGACTAACAGCGAATGCGATAAAATGCTTGATGCTGTCCAGAAATTAGAAAGAACGTTGACGGAACACGGCTTCAGGCACCAGTACGGCTGTCTCGCTTAAACTTTAGTTTGACCCTTGCGGGGATTGATTTCCCGTCAGGGAGCAATCCCTGCTTTTATTCACAGGGATATCAATATGACATCGAAATACCCTTATCTTCCGGTTGAGGATTATCGCAATACGACTGAGCGATTATTCCGTCAGGCGATTGTTCATTACAGTGCCTGCGTGGGGAATGATGAACAAGCTTCCTGGCGTAGCCAGTCTATTATGGCACTGGAAATCACAGCGGATATCAACTGCAAGCGTGCAACCGAACGTGACCTGCGGAATTTTCTTTCTGCCAGGAAGCGTTTGCAGGAACGCATTAACAGCGTGCTGGCTTCCGGGGAGGTATGTCATGGATAACGTAACGATGATTGACATGCAGCCCGTTCCCTTTGGCCTGGTTCTTCTGAAATATCTGCGAACTCCACGTCGAGTGGCTCCATTTTTAGCGTGGGCTAAGCGTCTGGGTGATGAATATAATGAAACCAATCGGTGGGAAGGCCGGGCGTTGTCAAACAACGGATTCTATCTTGTCCCAAACTCTCGTCTGACTTATGGGGTCAGCGTGGCCGGAAATGGCTATGAAGGCATCATGACGGCAGAGGCTTTTGGCATCACGCTGTCTTTGTTTGCCCTCGGGCAGATTGCGAATATGACGGAAGAGGATAGCGATATCCTGCTTTACCACGCTTTGCGCGATTACGCGTTGGATCACTCTGAATCGGTCGAAATTATGGCCGCGATAGACTGACTTTTTACTTTAACCCAAACGGGGATTGTTCCCCGTTCGGGAGCCATCCCCGTTTTTTTATTTATGGGAATGGCATATGACGAAGAAAACTACCAACCGCAAATCAGCCCTGCGGCAGGATTTGTTCCAGACCGTAACCGACAAGATTATTACGGCGCTGGAGAACGGGACGACGCCCTGGCGTAAAGCGTGGCAAACCGGAAAGGTGGGTTTGCCTGCTAATGCCATCACTGGCCGGAACTACAGCGGTATTAACGTAATGCTGTTATGGATCGATGCTGCCGATAAGGGATTTTATTCCAATCGCTGGCTGACGTTCAAACAGGCGCTGGATGCCGGTGGTAATGTCCGGAAAGGTGAACAGTCTACGCTTGTAACGCTGTTTAAACCGTTCCGGAAAGAGGCTACGGATGACAGCGGCCAGCCGGTGTTCGATGATAACGGCGAGGTGGTTATGCGGGATCGCTGTTTTATGACCAGTTTCCACCTCTTCAACGTAGAGCAGTGTGAAAACCTGCCCGATAAGCTTTACCCGGAAATACCGGTTTTGCCCGACGTGGAACGAATTGCCCGGGCAGAACAGATAGCAGCCTGTAGCGGCGTGTCTGTGATACATCGTCATCAGGATCGCGCGTATTACCACCCGGGTGTTGACCACATTATGATGCCGGAAGCTGCTCAGTTTGATTCGGCGGAAGACTACTACAGTACGCTGTTGCATGAACTGGTGCATTCCACCGGCCACGTTTCGCGACTGGCGCGTGAAGGCATTGTTTCTACCTCGCGGAAGTTCGGCGATCCGGTTTATGGATTTGAAGAGCTAATAGCGGAGATGGGAGCGGCCTTTCTGTGTGCTGAACTTGGCATTAACGGCGACTTGCAACATGAGAGCTATATTGCGTCGTGGCTGCAAACGCTGAAAGAAGACAATCGCGCTGTGTTTCGTGCCGCTCGCTACGCTCGGGAAGCGTTTGAATACCTGTTGCTGCGTGAGCAGGTACTAGTAGCGTAACTAACTTTTTACATGATCGCCTAGCCCCCCGACTTATACTTAGTGATGGGGGGCTAATATTTCTTTACGCTTATACGTTAGGAATAAAAACTAATGCTAATTTTAGCATCTAGTGATTTATTGCTTTGGTATAGGAACGATTGACCCAACCATATAGCTTTTGATCGCCGAAGGATAGTTGCACATATAACCATTTTCTATCACTTTTATCGATGACGATCACGGGGGTATATTTTTCCAACGTAACTAATGCGTCACCTTGCATTGATGGTGTGTCCCGTAGTCGGACATTTTCTCCAGTAATTATTCTTATGTATTTTAATGTACTAGTGTCAATTTCACTGGGTAACTGTCTTGTGAATTTTTTAACATGGGAGCTTGGTGATACTGTTTTGCTAACATATTGTTGTGCTTGCTCTATTAAATTCATTGCTATTTCTTTATTTTTATCTATGCCAACTGAATAAATGGTGGTTGCAAGATAAATTATGATAATTTGTAATAATAAAGGTAATTTCCTGAAACTCGTAGTAATAGGGCTTTCTTCGATATAATTTTTTAATTTTGTTAATGCGTCAGGTTCTTTTTCTTTTACTGCATGAATATTAGTTGCAATAACGGCTGCACCTTGAGGTGAGCGCGAAAATAGAATGGCAGCTTCCTGTAATGTTTGTATTTCAGTTAGATTTAATTTCTCTAACTGTTGAGTCACACGCGCAGTAAAATAATCTCCGGTAAATAACTCTCTTTGCTTTTCGAAGAGAGTGGCCACGCTAGAATTCCGCGTCAGTGCCTCAAATGCTTTGTTGACGGGGTTACTGGTAAGTAGCGAGTCATAATTTTTGCGGAAAGCATCCATGCCGGAGTTTAGCGTCAGCGCCTCGATAGCCTTACTGGTAGCAGCGGTACT